>JADCFA010000036.1 GCA_020249775.1 Roseomonas sp.
CAGAAGGTCACGCTGGCCGGCGATAAAGGCTTTGATACGCAGGATTTCGTGGCCGAACTCCGCGAGATCAACGTGACGGCGCATGTAGCGCAGAATACCCATGGGCGGCGCTCGGCGATTGATGGCCGGACCACGCGCCATGCCGGCTATGCCATCAGCCTGCGTATGCGCAGGCGGATCGAGGAGGCCTTCGGCTGGGCCAAGACGGTGGCGGGCTTACGCAAGGCGCGCCATCGCGGGCTGCCCAAGGTGGGCTGGCGGTTCACCCTGGCAATGGCAGCGTACAAGCTGGTGCGCCTGCCGAAGCTGCTGGTGGTGGCGGCGTGATGCCGGGAGTCTATCCTGAGCGTGCCGACTGGGCCAAGAAAGCACTGAAATTGGCCAGGTTCAGGCGCAGGCGGCGTTGAAAACATCCGCGCGAGACAAAATGACGATGCTCAATGTTAGCTTTTCAGCAGCCTGCTCGAATGGAATCGGCTCAATCTGACCCATTCCATGTTGCCGTGAAGTCGTTTTCGGATTCGTCTGGCGTGAACCCTTGCGAGGCGTAGCGGATGGCATGCCAGAGCTCTTCGATGGTTTGAGCTGCGGCCTTGCGCAGCAAGGCCTTGAGCTTGGTGAAGGCATCCTCGAGCGGGCTCAGGCCGAGTGAATAGGGCAGCAGTTAAGGACTTGGCCAACTCCGCCCGCCCCCACCCAGCAGACAATATGCATCATATCGCTACCGCGTCGGGGAAGCCATTTCGGCGAGTCGAACCGAGAGGATCGTTCTCTACAAGGCTATTTTCTCGAACCCTCAAGCGCTCCTCCCCGCGTCAAGGGGAGCCGCGGCGTCCGCACGACGAGAGCTTCCTAGGCGAGCGACATTGCTTGACAACCCGGCAAACAGGATTCAAAAAAATTTCATTGCGTGTCGGGTCAGTGAGCGCAAAACGGGACTATCTTTAGTCACCTACCAAGCAGCACCAGTACCACGCCGGCCACAACGGCAAGCGCACCGATGATATCGCTGCGCTTCATTTTTTCTTTCAAGAAAAACTTGCTGAACAGCAGCGTGAACAGAATCTCCACCTGACCAACCGCGCGCACCAGCGCGACCGGGGCGAGTGCGAAGCCCGTAAACCAGCAGGCAGAACCGCAAGCGGAAAGCGCACCCACCTGGGCCGAAGATCGCCAGGTTGAGAAAACCGTGCGGATGCTTTCGCGTTCGCGTAGCACAAGCCAACCGCCCTGCATGATGGTTTGCATGACATTGATGACCACCAGGGTTTCCAACGCGCGCAGCACCACATCCGGCCCCTGCAATTCTTGCGTCGCCGCGCGAATGGCCAGCGCGCAAAGCGCAAAGGCAAAACCAGCACCCAGGCCGCAGAGTGCCGCGGGCTGCACCGTGGCGCGCAGCATTTCACCAAGTGAACCGACCCGCCCGGCAAGCGAAAGATACAGCGTGCCGCCGACCGAAACCGCAATGCCCGCCCAGGCGAGCGGCGCGAAATTCTCACCGAGCAGCAACAGGGCAAGAAAGGCGGCCTGCACCGCTTCGGTCTTGGCGTAAGCCGTGCCAACCGCGAAACCACGATGTGCAAAAGACATGATGAGCAGATTCGTGCCGATGATCTGCCCCAGCCCGCCGAGTGTGGCATAAAGAAAGAACATCGGTGTCGGCGCCGACAGCGCGCCACCAAAGATCAGCACATAAAACCCAACCAGCGCCATGCCGACCGGCACACCGTAAAGATAGCGCACGACGGCAGCCGCATTGACGGAAAGCTGACCGCGCAGCCTTTGCTGCAAAGCGGTGCGCCAGGTTTGAAACAGCGCAGCGGTAAGGGTAGCAGCAACCCAAAGCGGCATCAGCCAAGCCTCGGGTCCAGCCAGGGCTGTGCCATGGGCTGCCAGGGGGAAAGCCGTGCGCTGGCTTCATCCAAGCCGACGCCAAGGCCCGGTGCTTGCGACAGCCTGGCTGTCCCGTTCTGAAAACGCAGATCGTGGCCAGTGATCATGGTGAAGAAACGCTCCGTTTCGCCAAATTGCACTTCCAGCGGCAAAAGATTGGGGATCGTGGCGCAAAGATGCACCGAATGGGCGTGGCAGATCGGCCCTGTTGGATTATGCGGCGCGATCTCAATCCCCGTAGTATGGGCAAGCGCGGCGATGCGGCGAATTTCCTCATGCCCGCCGGCATATTTGATATCCGGCATCAGCACATCATAGCAGCCGGCTTCGATGATACGCCGATAGGCGCCAAGCCCGGCAAGCGTTTCAGCGCCCGCAAGGCGCATCCCGCGATCATTCGCCATGCCGCGCAGCCGCACAATGGCAGTGTGATTTGCCTCGGCCACCGGGCATTCAAGCCAGAACAGGTTGAAGGGCGCCACATCACGGATCAGCGCGGCAGCGCCGCCGGGTGAAAAGCGCCAATGCGCATCCACCATGACGTCAATCGCACTGCCTACCGCATCGCGCACGGCAGCAATGCGCGCGAGACCTTCGGCATAAGCGGCGCGTTGTGATGCTTCCGCCGCATCTTCCCAGACCATGGGCTCAAAAGGGGCGAGCTTCACCGCACGGAACCCTGCCGCCAATGCGCGCTTCGCAGCATCGGCAAAACCTGCCGGCGTGCGGGGTGACGCGCCGCGATTGATATTGGCATAAAGCGGCACGCTTTCACGCAAGGAACCGCCAAGCATCGCGTGGATGGGCTGGCCTGCTTCCTGCCCCGCCACATCCCAGAGCGCCTGTTCCAGACCGGAGATCACCGTATGCGCAACAAGGCCCGCCGGCGTGTGCGGTAGCAGGCGCGCCAGGCGATTGCGCGCGCTGGCATCCTGTCCCTTCAGCGCTGCCGATAGCCGCGCAACTTCCGCTTCCAGCAGTGCCTCGTGATCCGATAGAGTGATTTCGCCAATACCAGACCGGCCATCTTCCAGGCGCAGCACAACAAAGCACCAATTGGTTTTGGGCGTTACATTGACGCCGAGGAAATCAAGTGCGGCAATGCGCATCAGCCGCGCGCCTTTCTGAGTTCAATCGCGAGCGGCGGATCATCGGTGGCAAAAGCATCCATGCTGAGATCAAGCGCCTTTTCAATTTCTGCGCGGTGATTGGCCGACCAGACGCCGGTGGTGAGACCCGCCTTGCGTGCCGCCGCGATGAAGGCCGGGGTGACATCGCCCATGGAACATTCGCAGCCGGTCACGCCAAGGCTGCGCGCTGCGGCCATGCAGGCCTCCGGCCCAAGGCTTGCCAGAATGGCGCTATTCACCAGCCAAATCGCCCCGGCCAGGCGCTTTTCCTCAGCCGCTGCCGCCGCCGTGCCGCCATGAAAGGCGATGATGATGCTGCGCGTGAGCATGCCTTCCGACTCAAGCACGCCTAATACGCGCGGCAGGAAGTCCGGATAGGGCTCGTGGTTGCGATCACCCTTCACCTCAACGCGGAGTAGCTTGTCACTTGGCGCAACCAGCCGTGCCAGGGCGGCGAGTGTTGGAATGGTTTCCCGTGGCGCACCGCGAAACCGTGCCTTGCCAAGTTCAGCAGCGCTGCGCGCCACCAAAGGCCCGGCGAGATCGGTCATGCGTTCAAGCGTGGCATCATGATGCACCATGGGCACGCCATCGGCAGAGGGATGCACATCGCATTCCAGAACCTCCACCGGCAAGGTGAGGCTCTGGCGAAAGGCGAGCAGGCTATTCTCAGGCCAAAGATAGGCGCCGCCGCGATGGGAAATGATCTGCACCTGCTTCATCGCCATCAGCGCGCCGCGCGTTCCGCATGCTTGCCCATAGTGTTGAAGGGTGCATAGGGCGGGAATGGCCCGATCGCGATCATATCAACCTCCACCAAGGCAGGTCCGGATACCGCGAGCGCCTTTTGCAGCACTTCGGTCACTTCATCGGCCTTGCTGATGCGAAAGAAGGGCATGCCGGCAAGGGCGGCGAGGCCCTCAAGATTCGGGTTCAGAATATCATCCCCAAAAAGGCGCCCATCGGCGAGCGCATCCTGAATGTGACGGATCACGCCATAGCCGCGATCATTCATTACCATGGTGACCAATTCGGCTTTTTCCTGTGTTGCGGCCCAAAGCTCATTCATGCCGAGCGCGAAGCCGCCATCACCAACCATGGCGATGGTCTTCCGCCCACCCGCACCAAGCGCGGCGCCAATGCCAAGTGCTAGGCCAGGCCCAATCGCCGCACCCACCGGATGCACGGCATTACGCGGGTCATAGATCGGGAAAATGCGATTGCCCCAGGTGGAATTGGAAATGGTAATGTCACGCACCCAAACCCCATCGCGCGGTAGGGCCGCGCGCACCGCATCTGGAAAGCCCTGATAGGGGCCGAGCGTTTCGCGATATTCCTGCCCGGCGCGGGATTTCAGCGCCGCGAAATCAGCGGCGAAACCCGGATCAACGGATATTTTGCCCGCCAGCCGGTTGGCGAGTGCCGCCATGGTCAAACCCGCGTCACCATGCAGGAACAAAGAAGAAGCATAGCCGCGCCCATTGGCCGCAGCATCGCCATCAACGCGGATCAGCGTCTCAGGCAGCTTCATGTTGAAATCCATCGTCTCATGCCCGCGCAGCCGCGATCCCACAACCAGCATGGCATCCACGCTGCCATAAAACTCCTGCACGCGCGGTGATCCATTGCCATGCAGCGCGCCGAGCGTCATGGGGTGGTCTTCAGGGATGATGCCGCGACCATTCCAGGAAGAAACCGCACCAAAGCCAAGCGCCATCAAGCGCGCCGCTTCAGCGCCCGCCTGCTTCGCGCCATTGCCAAGCCACAGCATTGGGCGCTTGGCTTTGGACAGGATGGCAACCGCCTCATCCAATTCCGCCGGATTGGGCGGCAAAGGTGCCGTGATGGGCAGCACCAGCGCATCCAACCCGGCGGGGCGCGGGATGGGCGTGCGTTGCAGATCAATCGGGATTTCGACCGAAACCGGACCGCGCGGCGCTGAGAGCGCTTCCGCCGCCGCGCGCACCAATACGCCAAAGGCTTCACCGGCGCTGCGCACACGATAGGCGGCCTTGCAAACTGCGGCCAGCGCCTGTGTCTGACCCGGCACATCATGCACCGTGCCGACATCACGATCAATAAAGCGCGTCGCGGTCTGGCCGGTGACGTGCAGCACGGGGCTGCCGGCGAAGCGCGCTTCCACGAGGCCAGGGATGGCATTGGCCATGCCCGGGCCGGTGCTGGTGAAGATCACGCCCAAATGGCCGGTAACGCGCGCATAGGCATCGGCCATATGCGCGCCGCCCATCTCACCACGCGCCTTCACGTAGCGCAGGCGATTGCGTTGGCCGATTGCATCCAGCATGGGAATATTATGCACGGACACAATACCGAAGACGGTCGAAACACCAATCTGCGGCAGGAATTCCGCCACCAGATCAGCGACGGTGTATTTCTCAGCCATGGCGCAGCCTCCCTAATTTTTTGCTTCAGAAACCAACGAGATCGCCGCCCTTGAGCTTCAGCATCTCTCGCGCTTCCGCGGGTGTGGCGATTTCCAGGCTGAGTTCTTCCAGGATGCGGCGAATTTTCGCGACCTGTTCGGCGTTGGATTTCGCCTGCACACCCTTACCGAGCCATAGGCTGTCTTCCAGGCCAACGCGCACATTGCCGCCCAGCATGCCGGCCATGGTGGTGAAGGGCATTTGGTTGCGCCCCGCCGCCAGCACGGACCAGACATAATCCTTGCCGAAAAGCCGATCCGCTGTTTCCTTCATGAACATCAGATTGCGCGGTTCGGCGCCAATCCCACCCAGAATGCCGAAAATGGTTTGAGTAAAGAGCGGCGGTTCGACAATCTTGCGATCCAGCATATGCGCCAGATTGTACAAATGCCCGACATCGTAACATTCGAATTCAAAGCGCGTTCCATGCGCCTTGCCAAGCCGTTCCACGACCTGTTCGATATCCTGGAAGGTATTGCGGAAGATGTAATTGGTGGTGCCTTCCAGATAGGGCTTTTCCCAATCATATTTGAATTTCTTCACCCGCGCTGCCGATGGCGCGATGTTGAAATTCATCGAACCCATATTCAGGCTGCACATTTCAGGCTTGGCCAACAAAGGCGCCGCAAGCCTTTCATCCAAGGTCATGCCAAGCCCGCCGCCGGTAGTGATATTGATCACCGCATCGGTGGATTGCTTGATCACTGGCAGGAACTGCATGAAGACCTTGGGGTCAGGCGTGGGTTGGCCATTTTGCGGGTCGCGCGCATGCAAATGGATGATGGAAGCGCCCGCTTCCGCCGCCGCGATGGATTGTTCCGCAATCTCCTTCGGCGTGATCGGCAGGTAATCCGACATGGAAGGCGTGTGGATGGCACCCGTCACGGCGCAGGTAATGATGACCTTGGTCATGGCTTTCCCCTTGATTGGCTTCTGGCTGATCCTGCCGCGCGTAGCGCCGGAACGGAAGGGGGTTATTCGTGCCTGAGCGCCGTTATCGGGTCCAAATGAGCGGCGCGGCGTGCCGGCCAGAAGCCGAAGAACAGACCCGTGAGCGCCGAAACCCCAACCGCAATCAGGACCGCATCGGCCCGGACCAGGACTGGCCAGCCCGCCACATCGGCCAGAATATGCGATAGCGCGATCCCCGCCAGCACCCCGGCCGCGCCGCCCAGCAGCGCCAGCATCACCGCTTCCAACAGAAATTGCGCCAGCACATCGCGTCGTCGCGCCCCAATCGCGAGCCTGAGGCCAATTTCGCGCGTGCGTTCCGTGACACTCACCAGCATGATATTCATCACGCCAATCCCGCCCACCAGCAGCGACACCGCCGCGACAGAAGCAAGCAAGGTTGAAAGCGTACGCGCCGAGGCATCGCGCGTGGCCTGGATATCGGAAAGATTACGGATGGAAACGCTATCCGGTTCATTGGCAGCGACGCGATGGCGCTGGCGCATCAGGGCGCGAATGGCGTCTTCCGCCGCGGCCATATTCTCACCTTCATGGACCTTGACGGAAATGACGCCGACCTGGCGCGCATTGGCGCGCGATGCGCCCATCACACTGCGCCGCGCAGTCCAATAGGGCACGAAAACCGTATCATCCTGATCCTGACCCATAGGGTTCTGGCCCTTGCGCGCCATGACGCCAATCACTTCGAACGGCGTTTGGCGAATGCGAATCTCACGCCCCACAGGATCTTCTTCGGCGAACAACATTTCGGCCACGGTCGCGCCCAGGATCACCACCTTGCGCCCGCCAGCAGATTCTTCGGGGGAGAATAGGCGCCCGCTATCGGCGACCCATTCATGCGCGATGAAGTAATCAGGTTCAGTCGCAAGCACCGTGGTGGACCAGTTCTGATTGCCGGCCACAACTTGAAAGGTCTGGCGAATGGAACCGGCCGCCACCTGCACTTCCGAAATCTCGCGCGCTATTGCCACCGCATCATCCCAGGAAAGGTTGGAACGCCCACCCGCGCCAAGCCGCACACCCCCCATGGTGGCGCTGCCGCCCCAGACGATCAGCAGATTGGCGCCAAGAGATTGGATTTGTGCCAGCACCTGCCGCCGAGCACCCTCCCCAACGGCCACTGTCGCTATTACCGCCGCCACACCGATGAAAATACCGAGTGCTGTCAGGATGGAGCGCAGAAGATTCGCCGAAAGGGCGGATAGCGCCCCACGCAAGGCTTCCAACACATCAATGCCGCGCCTGGCGGTTGCGGTGATGGGGGGCAGGGTCACGCTCATGCTGCCGCATCCGATTCCGGCAAGGCAGCAAGTGCCGCTTCAGCATCGGCGGGGGTTTGCGTTTCATCCGCAATCAGCCGCCCATCACGGAAACGCAGCACGCGTTCGGCAAAGCGCGCGACATCGGGATCATGTGTCACCATCAGAATGCCAACACCATCGCGATTGAGCGCCTGAAACAACGCCATGATGGAAAGCCCGGTGCGCGTATCCAAGGCGCCGGTGGGTTCATCGGCCAGAATCAGATCGGGGCTGCCGACGATGGCGCGTGCAATCGCCACGCGCTGCTGCTGCCCACCGGAAAGCTGCGTGGGGCGATGATGCATGCGATCCGCCAAACCCACCGCAGCAAGCGCCGCCGCCGCGCGTTCGCGCCGCTGCCGCCTTGGCATGCCGCGATAAATCAGCGGCAATTCGACATTGGCCAGCGCATCGGCACGCGGCAGTAAGTTGAAGGACTGAAAGACGAAACCAAGCCGCCGACTGCGCAGACCAGCCAGCCGGTCATGCGACAGCGCCTCAACCTCCTCACCCATCAGGCGGTAGCTGCCGCGTGTGGGCCGATCCAGGCAGCCGATCAGATTGAGGAAGGTGGATTTGCCGGAACCCGACGGGCCCATGGCAGCGACAAAGCGCCCCGGTGCAATGGCAAGCGATACATCCTGCAGCGCGGCGACCACGCCCTCACCGGCCGGGTAGTGCTTGGTAAGGCCAGTGGTTTCAATCAGCGCCGTCATGGCATCAGAAAAGCCGCCGCGCATTGGATGCAGGCGCAGTGCCGGCGCGTTCCTGGCCGATAATCACCGCAGCACCTTCGGCGATATCGCCGCTGAGGATTTCCGTGACGCTGCCATCGGAAAGCCCGATGCGCAGTTGGACGGCGCGTGGCGGTGCCTCCCCCTCCTGCACCCAAACCGTGCCGGCCTGGCCGGCTGCTGCATTGCCACGCAGTGCGGCAAGGCGCGCGCGTTGATCAGGTGTCAGCACCGCATTCAAGCGCGCGATCAGGCGTTGGCGCGCGGCTTGCGCCTGTTGGCGCCGGGCATCGGGGTCCTGCGGCAGCGCTGCCATACGGCTGCGCATTTCCGCACGCGCGGCTTCGATTTCGGTGCGCTGCGCTTCGGTCAAATCCGTGAGCTGTGCCAGCGCCTGATCCATTTGCTGTCCGCCGGCGGGTGACTGCGTGACGCCGCCTGAAGTGCCGGCACTGCCCGCCGGGCGCCAGCGCAGCGCGGCATTGGGCACGCGCAGCGTATCATTGCGGATATCAGTGATGATGCGTAGAGTTGCCGTCATGCCCGGCAGCAATCGGCCTGAAGCATTGGGCGTATTCACCACCACGGTATAGGTCACCACATTCTGTACCGTGGTCGCGGCCAGACGGATTTCCTTCACGCGCCCACGCAGGGTTTCATTGGGATAGGCAGCGACGGTGAAGGTCACTTCCTGGCCCGCACGCACGCGGCCGATATCGGCCTCATCTACCGTCGCATGCACTTCCATCTCATCCAGGCTGGCGGCGATCTGAAACAGAATGGGCGATTGAAAGGAAGCCGCGACGGTTTGCCCTACATCAATATTACGCGATACCACCACGCCTTCAATTGGCGACTTGATGGTGGCATTGCGCAGATCAACCTCCACCTGCCGAAGCTGCGCCACCCGTTGTTCGCGCGCGGCGATGGCTGCATCCACCTGTGCTTCAGCGGTACGGGCGGCGGCAGCAGCGGCCAAAATTCCGGCATCGGCGCGCGCGATATCAGCCTGGGCTTGCGCCACCGCGGCGCGGAGCCGATCGGCCGTGAAGCCCGCGCGCAAGGCTTCACGTTCCGTGCCCACACCTCGGGCACGCAATTCGGCGGTACGTGCGGCTTCAACCTCCGCATCACGCAGGCTGGCCTCAGCGCCCAGAAGCGCGGCGCGCGTCGCGTCGATCTGCGCCTTGGCTTGTGCGTGATCCGCGACCGCGCGTTCCGCCTGCGCGCGGGAGACAGTAATTTGCGCGGCGGCGGCATGGACATCGGCCTCGGCCGCTGCGCGGCGGGCTTCGAGCGTCGCAGTATCCAATTGCGCAATCGGTTGGTCGGCCCTCACCTGCGAATTGAAATCCGCCAGTAATTCGCGAATTTGGCCGGAAAGCTGGCTGCCCACCTGCACAAGCGTCACCGGATTCACCGTGCCGGTCGCCGCTACCACGGCAGTGATGGACCCGCGATCAAGCGTTGCAGTCCGAAGCCGAGGCGCACCAGCGCGGCTATCGGCTTCCAGAAAGCCAGAGCGCGGCATGCCGACGCCCCACCAGGCAGCGCCAGCACCAATCAATAGAACAAGGGCGATCAGCCATTTCCGCATCGGCGCAGCATAGCAGGGATTTTGCAACGCGCATGCCCCGAAACTTATCGCTCTGTAACCCCGGGCCGCGCCATTCGCAGCGTGCATGCTTTGGGCTAGGCTTGGCAGCGCTGCGGGTCATGGGGGTTCGATGCGAATTCTGATTTTAGGAGCGGGCGCCTTGGGCGGTTATTTCGGTGGGCGCCTGCATCAGGCTGGGCTTGATCCCTGCTTTCTGGTGCGCCCCGGCCGCGCGGCAGCGCTTGCGCATGATGGCTTGAAGATCACAAGCAGCCTTGGCGATTACCGGGCGAAGGTGACCACCCTCACGCCAGAGGCGTTGAACCGTGGCTGGGATCTGCTGATCTTGACCTGCAAGGCCTATGATCTGGCCGATGCGATTGAAACGATCCGCCCCGCCGTGGATGCACGCACCGCCATTCTGCCCGTGCTGAACGGCATCAGCCATATTGAGACTCTGCAACGCGCCTTCGGCGCTGAGCGCGTGTTGGGCGGACTTGCGAAAATCCAGGCGAGCCTCGCGCCGGATGGCACGATCCGACATTTGAATGATTGGCGCTGGCTGACCTTTGGTGAGATAGCGGGCGGCATGAGCCCGCGGGTTGAGCGCATTGCAGCGGCCCTCAGCGCGGCACCCGGCATGGTGGCGACCGCCGCGCCTGATATCATGGCGCAGATGTGGGAAAAGCTGGTGCATCTTGGCACCAGTGCCAGCTGCACCGTACTGATGCGCGCCAATGTCGGGGAAATCGCCCGCGCGCCAGGTGGCATTGCCTTCATGCATGGTGTCCTCGAAGCCAATGCGGCCATTGCAGATGCGGAAGGTTTCCCGGTGAGTGCTGCTTTCATGCAGCAATATCGTGGTGTCTTTGGTGACAGTGCCAGCGCCTATACAGCCTCCATGCTGCGTGATCTGGAAGCGGGTGGACGGATAGAAGCCGATCACATTCTTGGCTTTTTGCTGGAAGCGGCGCGGCGCCATGGGTTGCCAAGCAGCCTGCACGAAGCGGCATTTTTACATGCCAAAGCCTATGAACAGCGGCGTGACGCCAAGCGCTTGCCGAAATGAGCATCACATTGAGGAGTATGCCATGCGATTGAAGGACAAGATTGCGGTCATTACCGGCGCAGGTTCCGGTATTGGTCGCGCCACCGCGGTATTATTCGCGCAAGAAGGTGCCAAGCTTGCCTTGGTGGACCGCGATGCGGCGGCAGTTGAGGAAACCGCAATGCTGGTTGGAGGTGCCATGACCCGGGTTTCCGATGTCGGTGCGCCCGGTTCGGCAGAGGACGATGCGGCGGCCATTCTGCGGCATTATGGGCGCATTGATATCCTATTCGCAGCGGCGGGGTTTTCGGTTGGTGGCACGGTGTTGGATACCAAGCCTGAGGATTGGGATGCGGTGTTTCGCGTGCATGTCGGCGGCACCTGGCTTTGGGCGCGCGCCGTCATTCCCGCCATGAAGCGCCAGGGGGGTGGGGCGATCATCACTACCGGATCGCAACTCGCCATCGCTGGCGGTGCCGGCAATAGCGCCTATATCGCTGCGAAGGGGGCGATATTGAGCCTTACGCGCGTGATGGCGCTGGATTTCGTGGCTGATGGCATTCGCGTGAATGCGATTGTGCCCGGCGCCATTGATACGCCCCTGCTCGCGCGCAGCATGGGCCGCCGTGCGGACCCGGAAGCGGCGCGGGCGGCATCGCGTGCACGGCATGCCATGGGGCGTTTCGGCAGGCCAGAGGAAGTGGCCGATGGCGTTCTCTATCTGGCAAGCGATACCGCAAGTTTCACGACAGGCATTGCGCTGCCGGTAGATGGCGGGTGGCTGGCGAAATGATGCGCGGTTGAAAGCAACGGAGACCGATTTATCTTAGGGCTATGTCGGCCAAACAACGCCTCACACCCCATCTTGCGCGCCTGGAATCGGAAGCCATCGGCATTTTGCGCGAAGGGGCTTGCGCCTTCCGCCGCCCGGTGCTGCTCTATTCCATCGGCAAGGATAGCAGCGTGTTGCTGCATTTGGCACTGAAGGCCTTCTATCCGGGCACGCCACCCTTCCCGCTGCTGCATATTGATACCACCTGGAAGTTCCGGGAAATGATCAGCTTTCGTGATGCCACCGCGAAGCGTCATGGGTTGGAATTGCTGGTGCATACCAATCAGGAGGGCCTGTCGCGCGGCATCAACCCCATTACCTCAGGCTCCGGGCTGCATACTCAGGTGATGAAGACCGAAGCGCTGCGCCAGGCCCTGGATCAATACGGCTTTGATGCCGCTTTCGGTGGCGCGCGGCGTGATGAGGAAAAATCACGCGCCAAGGAGCGCGTCTTTTCCTTCCGGGGCCCTGGCCATGTTTGGGAGCCACGGCTGCAGCGGCCGGAATTATGGTCCCTGTTCAACACGCGCATTCATCCGGGGGAGAGCATGCGGATTTTCCCGCTTTCCAACTGGACCGAATATGATGTGTGGGATTACATCGCGGCAGAAAACATCCCCGTGGTCCCGCTATATTTTGCAGCGCCACGCCCCGTGGTCCGAAGGTCTGGCGGTTGGATCATGGTGGATGATGAACGCCTGCCGCTTGAGGCTGGCGAAACACCGGAAACCAGAATGGTGCGCTTTCGCACCCTTGGCTGCTACCCGCTTTCCGGCGCCATCGAAAGCATGGCCGCAACCCTGCCTGATATCATCACGGAAATGCGCGCCGCGCGCCGAAGTGAACGCGAGGGCCGGCTGATTGATCACGATGGTGAAGCCTCCATGGAACGCAAAAAGCGTGAAGGCTATTTCTGATGGCAGCGAAACGCGATTTGCTGCGCTTCATCACCTGCGGTTCCGTGGATGATGGTAAATCCACGCTGATCGGGCGGTTACTGCATGATTGCGGCCTGATATTTGAAGATACCTACTCCAACCTTAGAACCGATAGTCAACGCCACGGCACGAGCGGTGATGCGCTGGACTTCGCGCTGCTGCTGGATGGGCTTGAAGCTGAACGCCAGCAAGGCATCACCATTGATGTCGCCTATCGCTTTTTCGCAACACCGCAGCGGAGCTTCATTGTCGCCGATACGCCAGGCCATGAACAATATACGCGCAATATGGCAACGGGCGCTTCTACCGCGTCACTCGCCATCATTTTGGTGGATGCGACAAAGGGGCTTTTGCCGCAAAGTCGGCGGCATTCCATTATTTGCTCATTGCTTGGCATTCGCCATATTGTGCTGGCCATTAATAAGATGGACCTGGTAGGTTTTGACGCCGCGCGCTTTGGCGCAATTGTTGCCGAATATCGCCACTTTGCCGAAGCACTTGGCTTTCAGGACATCACCGCCATTCCAATTAGCGCGCGGCGGGGCGATAATATCGCGTCACTTTCAAACAATACGCCCTGGTATCGCGGCCCATATCTGCTTGCGCATTCGGAAGCGGTGGATGTGGCGGCGGATCAGGCCGATAAGCCCTTCCGCTTTCCTGTCCAGTGGGTCAATCGGCCCAATGCAAGTTTTCGTGGCTTTGCTGGTATTGTCGCGTCAGGGCGCATTGCTGCGGGCGATGCGATTATGCTTGCCGTGACCGGCGCGCAAAGCCGCGTCGCGCGCATTGTCACCGCGGCTGGCGATCTGGCAGAAGCCGTTGCAGGCCAGGCTGTGACGCTGACGCTTGCTGATGAAATTGATATCGCCCGCGGTGACATGCTGGTGGCGCCAAGCGCGCGGCCTGAAACGGCTGATCAGTTTGCCGCCGATATGCTTTGGATGGGCCAAGAAGCTTTGCTGCCTGGCCGGGATTACCTGCTGCGCATCGGTCATGCTTGGACTACTGCGCGCGTGACGTCGCTCCGCCATCGCCTTGATGTGACGACACGTGAGCACAAAGCCGCGCGACAGCTTGAAATGAATGATATCGGGCTTTGCCACCTTGCCAGTCTGCAACCGCTCAGCTTCGACCCTTATGCCGAAAATCGTGCCACCGGCGCCTTCATTCTGGTGGATCGCTTTACGCATGAAACGGTCGCTGCCGGTATGATCCGGCATGGCTTGCGCCGCGCGACCAATATCCATCGCGCCGCATTCAGCATTGACAAGACCGCGCGTTCCGAACGTTACGGCCAGCGCCCCGTATTGCTCTGGTTCACGGGGCTTTCCGGTTCGGGCAAATCCACCATTGCCAATCTGGTTGAACAGGCGTTGTTCGCCGCTGGGCGGCCTTGCTACAGCCTGGATGGCGATAATTTACGCCACGGGCTCTGTCGCGACTTGGGCTTTACGGCCGCGGATCGTGTGGAAAACATCCGCCGCGCTGGCGAAGTCGCGAAGCTTTTCCTGGATGCTGGGCTTATTGTGCTTGCTTCATTCATCTCGCCCTTTCGCGCGGAACGCCAAATGCTGCGGGAATTGATCGGCGCCGAAGATTTCCTGGAAATCCATGTTGATGCATCGCTTGAAACCTGCATGGCGCGCGACCCCAAGGGGCTTTACGCCAAGGCCAAGGCCGGGCTCATCCCCAATTTTACCGGCATCAGCAGTCCTTATGAGGCGCCGGAAAATCCCAACATTCATCTGAAAACGGGCGATTTCACCGCAGAGGCGTGCGCTGAACAGGTACTGCAAGCACTGCGCGTCAAAGGCATTGCCTGCTGAAACGCATCACAGCGCCAGCTTCATGCCTTCATGGCTCGCGACAAAACCAAGGCTTTCGTAAAAGCGCCGCGCCTCACCCCTTGTTTTATCCGTGGTGAGCTGCACCAAGCCGCAACCCCGCGCGTGACATTCCGCAATGGCCCAGGCGAACATCTGCCGGCCAAGCCCATCACCGCGCCTTTCAGCCGCAATGCGCACCCCTTCAATCTGGCCACGCCACATGCCAAGGCGTGACAGCCCTGGGATGAAGCTGAGTTGCAGACAGCCAATCACCTGCCCGGCATCCTCAACCACCGCCAAATACTGGTTGGCGTCAGCATCAATGGCGGTAAAGGCCGCGATATATGCCGGGTTCGGTGGGTCAGCGGCATCTTCACGCCCCTGACCCAGTATGTCATCGGCCAGAAGCGCAATGATGGCCGGCAAATCCGCCAGCGTGGCGCGGCGAAAAATCAGCGCCGTGCCCACAATACTCAGATCTTCACGCGATCCGCCGCCACCCAGCTCAGCGGATCCTTCCAAATCACCTGATCGGTGGTGACAGGGCGATCCAGCCGGTTCATGCCGCGCAGCTGATCAATGGCGCGCTGGATGAAGGAAACGCTGTCACCGGTCAGGTTCATGCGATATTCCACCTTGCCCATCAGTTCGGCGACAAAAGCGCGATCCTGGCGCAGGAAACGCGCCACCTGCTGCACCGCCTGGTCGCGATTGCTGGCAGCGAATTCGGTCGCCTGCACCAGGGACCGCATGAGCCGTTCCGTGGTGGCGCGATTGGCTTCCGCCCAGCCCTTATTCAGATAGATGAAATTGCTCTGGATCGCGATCTGATCATTGCTGAGTAGGATCTTGCTGCCCGGGATGGCGCGCATGGCGCGGGTTGGCCAGGGCTCCCAAACCACGAAAGCGTCAATATTGCCGCGTTCCATGGCGGCGACCATTTCCGGCGCTTCGACATTCACAATGGTGTAATCGGCCTGATTCAATCCAAGCTTCGCCACCACGGAAAGCCAGAAGGTTTCGCTGCCGGTGCCGCGCGCCACGCCAACGCGCTTGCCCTTCAGCGCTTCCATATTCTCGACATTGCGGCCCACGACGGAAAGCCAGCGCATCAGCGCCACACCTTCGGCAACAGCCACCACATTGGGGTCACGCACATGGGCGGAAACGCCGGCCTGTTCGGCGCCATAGGCGGAATTGATTTGATTGCCGATCAGAAAGGCGATCATGGCGCTGCCCGATGGCCCGGTATTCACCGTAACATCAAGGCCATTACGTTCAAAGAAGCCGCCTTCCTTCGCGATGTAGAATTGCGCGAATGAGGGATCAACGCCGGTGGCGATGGTGATCTTGGTTGGCGACTGCGCGGAAGCCGGCAGGATATAAGCGCCCGCGGCAGCCGCAGGTAGCGCCAGAAGTGAACGACGAAGCATGGTGAAGTCTCCCTTGTCTCAGACGGTTGCGTTGAAGCGCCCCGCAAAGGCGCGGATCAGAAAGCGAAAACTGCGATCGGTTGCGAAGCCAAGCAGCCCAAGCGCCACCAGGGCCACAAAAATATCCTCGATCTGCATGAAAAGCCTGGCATCCCAGAGCATCTTGCCAAGCCCATCATTGGAAGCGATCAGCTCCGCCGCCACAATGGTGACAAAGGCATTGGACATCGCAAGCCGCATCCCGGTCAGAATATAGGGCACGGTTGCCGGCAGCGCGACCAGGCCAAACACCTGCCAACGATTTGCACCCAGGCATTGCGCGGCCCTGATCTTGTCCCGCCCCACCGCGCCCACACCGGCGGCGGTTGAGATGATCACGACGAAGATGGTCGTATAGGCAATCAGAAAGACCTTGCTTTCCTCGCCAATGCCGAACCAGATCACCGCGACCGTGATCATGGCGACCGCCGGGATGAAGCGGAAGAATTCCGTCCAGGGTTCCAGCAGCCAACGCACTGGCTTGAAGGACCCAATCGCAAGCCCGATCGGGATGCCAATGGCCGAACCCAGCAAAAACCCCTGCGCGATACGCTTCAGCGACGCGATGATCTGTTCCTGCAAAATGCCATCTTCAATCAGCATCCAGCCGCGTTCCAGCACCGGCAGTGGCGGTGGAAACAGGGTGGAGCGCACCAGGAAACTCGCTGCCAGATGCCAGATCAGGAATAGCAGAGCGAAGCCCGCGATATATCCACCAATGGTGGTCAGGCGTTCAGTGCGCACCGTGAATCTCATCATGGATAAGCCCGTGCACCTCGCGGAAGACCCGCATGAAGGCATCCGATGTGCGTTCGCGCGGGAAGGGCAAATCCACCGGCACAATGGCCTTGAGCGTGCCCCCCGGCCCGCGGCGCATCACGCCGATGCGGGTCGCGAGCGCGCAGGCCTCTTCGATGTCATGCGTGATGAACAGCACGGTTTTTTTTGTCTCCGCCCAGATGCGGCTGAGTTCGCCTTGCAGCACCGCGCGTGTCATGGCATCCAGCGCGCCGAAGGGCTCATCCATCAGCAGCATGCGCGGGTCATTCGCCAGGGCGCGCGCAATCTGAATACGCTGCTTCATGCCGCCCGAAAGTTCGGATGGATGCTTCGCCCCCTGCCCGGTCAGGCCGACCATGCGCAGGAAATGTTCTGCCTTCTCGCGGCGTTCGGCCTTGCCAATGCCGCGTAGCCGCAAGCCAAAGCCGATATTATCCAGCGCGGTCAGCCAGTCATACAGGCTATCATGGCCTTGAAACACCACGCCGCGATCAGCGCCCGGGCCTTCCACCGGCGCGCCATCCAGCAAGATGCTGCCCGCGGTTGGAGCTTCAAACCCCGCCACCATGTTCAACACCGTGGTCTTGCCGCAGCCCGATGTGCCTAAAAGGCAGAAGAACTCGCCCTCTGCCAGGTCAAGGCTGAAGTCGCGCACGGCTTCCCAGGCGCCGGTTCGGCCCGAAAATGTCTTGCCCACGCCCTGTAGCGATACCAACGCCACTTCTGCCCCCTGTGTTACGAACTCCATCTAGGCGCCGGCGCCCAAACCAGCAACCCGGCTTCACGACCCGGCAAGCCGGGTCTAGTCTCCGGCCGGTGTAGAAGCAGGAGGAATGCCAGATGCCAAATATGCTTGAAGGTAAGGTTGCCATCGTCACCGGGGCCGGGAACGGGATTGGCCGGGAAATCGCCATTATGATGGCGGGCCAGGGAGCCAAGGTGATCATCAATGATGTCGGCGCATCGCTGTCCGGTGAAGGCCAGGATGCGACGCCGGCGCAGCAAACCAAGGCAATCATTGCCCAAAATGGCGGCACATCAGAAATCTGCACCGATAGTGTGGCAACCTGGGCCAGCGCGCAAAAGATCGTGCAATCGGCCATGGATCATTTCGGGCGCATTGATATCGTTGTGAATAATGCGGGCATTCTGCGCGATCAGATTTTTCATCGCATGACGCCGGAAGAATGGGATGCGGTGATTGCTGTGCATCTTTCCGGATCCTTTTATGTCTCCCGCGCCGCGGCGACGCATTTCCGCGCGCAGCAATCGGGCGCTTATGTGCATATGTCATCCACCTCTGGCCTGATTGGCAATTTCGGCCAGGCGAATTACTCGGCGGCCAAACTTGGCATTGTGGCGCTGTCCAAATCCATCGCTCTCGATATGGCGCGGTTTGGCGTGCGGTCCAATTGCATCGCCCCCTTCGCCTGGAGCCGCATGACAGGCTCGATCCCTGCTGAAACGCCGGAACAAAAGCGCCGCGTGGAACGCATCATGCGCATGACGCCGGACAAGAATGCGCCGCTTGCGGTATTCCTCGCCTCCGATGCCGCGAAGGATGTGACGGGGCAAATCTTCTCGCCACGCATGAATGAGATCTTCATCTACAGCCAATCCCGCCCGATCCGCGGCATTCATCGCGGCGAAGGCTGGACCCCGGAAATGATCGAAGAATATGCGCTACCGGCGCTGAAGCCCGCCTTTTCGGCGCTTGAGCGTTCCGGCGATGTTTTCTGCTGGGACCCGGTCTGAAGCCCTACCTTCTTGCCGCGCTGGCGCTGCTCGTCCTGGGATCAGGGCGCGCAGCCGCCTCCACGCCGGAGCTTGTCGCGGCGGCGCAGCGCTTGGCACCAAGTGCCTCGTTGGAAGCGATTGATAGCGCGGCGGATTGTGCCTTCGCGCCCAATGCACGCCATCTTGGCCCTTTGCCCGTGCGGCGTGCCTGGTCACGCCCGGCGGTGGTGGTGGTCTTTGGCGGGCTGGCCGGCGTGCCGGAAGGCGAACGCGCCATCCTGCTGCGCCCAACGCGGGAATTGCTTGCGCGCCACGCCGTGCGCGAACGGATCCAAGCCGGGCGCCTTTCGCTGCATGATCATGACCTGAAAACCCTGCCTGAAACCGCGCAAGAAATCGCCTTCATGGCACTGCATGTCGCGCGGCCTGAAGCACGACCCGAGGGCTGTGTGGCCCCCGCCTTGAATTGATGGATTGACGTTATGGATCGCCTTGCCTCTGCCCTGCTTAACCCGCGCCGCATTGCGCTGATTGGTGGATCATCGGACCCGAAGCGCCTGACCGCGCGCGCGCAGGTTTATTTGCGCAAGCACGGTTTCACCGGAGAGCTTTTCCCGATCAATCCGAGTGCCGAGACCATTCTTGGCGAACGCGCCTATCCGCGCTTGGCCGATGTGCCGGGGGAGATTGATCTGGCCTATCTGCTGCTTGGCACGCAGCATGTGGAAGGCCAGATTGCGGCGGTGGCGGAAAAGCGCATTCCGGTGGCCGCCATTCTGGCCGATGGCTTTGCCGAAGCCGGGCCGGAAGGCCGCGCCTTGCCGGAAAGATTGCTGGCGACTGCGAAAGCAGCGGGTGTGCGGTTGCTGGGGCCGAATTCCATGGGCCTGGTCAATCTGAACGCGCGCACCGCCTGTTCGGTGAATGCCGCGCTGGAAGCCGAAAGCCTGCCCGCCGGGCGCATCGCCTTGGTTTCGCAATCCGGTTCCATGATGGGTGCCATCATGGCGCGCGGTGCACCGCGCGGGATCGGCTTTTCGCATTTGATCGGCACTGGCAATGAAGCCGATCTGACCGCGAGTGAAATCGCCGGCATGCTGGTGGAAGACCCGGGCGTTGATGCGGTGCTGCTGTTTCTGGAGGCGATTCGCGCGCCGGAAAAACTCGCCGCGGCGGCGCGCCGTGCCCATGCGCTGGGCAAACCGATCATTGCCTTCAAGCTTGGCCGTTCAAGCTTTGGCGCGGAGCTGGCCGGCAGCCATACCGGCGCGCTGGCGGGTTCGGACGCGGCAGCGGATGCCTTCTTCCGTGCCCATGGCATTGCGCGCGTGACGATGATTGAAGCGCTATTGGAAGCGCCCGCCTTGTTCATTGGCCGCAAACCCTTGGCGAAGCCACGCCGCACGATATCTGTGATGACCACCACCGGTGGCGGTGGTGCCATGGCCGTGGATGCCTTGGGCGTTGTCGGCATAGAAACCTGCCCGCCCGATTCCGCCGCCGTCGCCGGGCTGGAAGCCGCTGGCCTGCCGCATCATGGGCGAATGATTGATGTGACGCTCGCCGGCACGCGCGCCGATAAGGTGGAAGCGGCCCTTTCGGCGCTCGCCGCCGATGCGGGCACGGATATGGTGCTTTCTGTTGTTGGTTCTTCCGCGCAATTCCGCCCGCATGATGCGGTGGCGGGGATTACCGGCGCGGTCAAGGCAGGGCTTGGCAAGCCCATCGCGGCCTTTCTGGTGCCGCAGGCCGATGCGTCGCTGCGGTTGCTGGGCGAGGCCGGCATCCCCGCCTTCCGCACCCCAGAATCCTGCGCCGATGTGATCCGCGCCTTTTTCGAGTGGCGCGCGCCACGGGCCGAGACGCCAGCGCCTTCCATCAGCCATTCCATCCCCGCCGGACCGGATGAGGCTGATGCGCGGCGGCTTTTCGCGGCTTTCGGCCTGGATAGCCCCTTTGCGGTGATGGAGGCACCCGATGCCGTGCCGGGGGGGCTGCGTTATCCCGCCGCGCTCAAAATCCTCTCGCCCGATCTCGCGCATAAGACGGAAGTGGGCGGTGTGGCGCTGAATATCGCCGATGCGGCGGCGCTGAAAGCGGAAGCAACTGCAATGCTGGCACGCGTCAGGGCCCGCGCCCCGGCAGCGCGCATCACTGGCTTTTTGGTGCAGCCCATGGTGAAGGGCCTGGCCGAGGCGATTATCGGCTTCCGGCGGGACCCGGAGGCAGGGCCGGTGATCCTGGTTGGTGCTGGTGGCATCATGGCGGAATTGCACCGCGATACCGCGCTGCGCATCGCCCCGGTGAATGAGGCAGAGTCGCGCGCTATGATCGCCGAAGTGAAGGGGCTGAAGCTGCTGGCCGGCTGGCGCGGCCTGCCACGCGGAGATTTGGATGCCTTGGCAAAGGCGGTGGTGGCGGCGTCACGTTTGGCGGCGCTGCCAGGCGTGGCCGAGGCGGAGATCAACCCGCTGATCATCCATGCCGAAGGCCAGGGCGTGACCGTGGCGGATGCCTGGCTGGTGCCCGCTTCCCCTTGATGGCTTGCGGTGCCAGTTTGTGGCCATGACGCCTGAAGATTTGATCCGCGCCCGCTACGGCGCCCTGCCCTTCACCCCGCCTGAGGCGATTCCACCCGCGCTTGCGGCGCTATTGAATCGGCGCGTGACGCGCCGCTACAGCGCTGAGGCCGTAGATGAGGCGCTATTGGATACGGTATTGGCGGCGGCGCAATCCGCGCCCTCCAAATCCGATTTGCAGCAATATTCCATCATCGTGACGCGTGATCCGGTGAAGATTGGGAAAGTGGCGGATTGGATCGGCACCATGCCCTGGATCAAGGATGCGCCGGTGCTGCTGATTTTCTGCGGCGATATGCGGCGCGGCCAGGCGGCTTGTGCGCTTCATGGCCGCGAGCATGCCAACAACAATATGGACACTTTCTTGAATACGGCGGTGGATGCGGCGCTGGCCTTGGGGGCGACGATTGCGGCGGCCGAGGCAGCCGGGCTTGGCACCTGCCCCATATCCTATGTGCGCAGCCATATCGAAAAAGTCGCACCGCTTTTTGCGCTGCCCAAGGGGGTTTATCCCGTGGCCGGGCTTTCGCTTGGTTGGCCCGTGGCGCGTAATGAGGTGACACCGCGCTTGCCGCCATCCGTGGTTGTTCATCGCGAAGCCTATTCGAGCGCAGCAGAGACGGAAGCGATTGCCGCTTATGATGCGCTGCGTCCCCGGCAAAAGCCGCGCTATCCAGAAATTCATGGCCCTGCGCCGGAAGGCTGTACCTGGTCCGAAAACGCCGCGCGCCAGTTATCGGTGCCGGAGCGCTTCGGGTTCCGCGCCTGGTTGCGCAGCAGGGGGTTTGACCTTGACTGACCGCCCCCACCGCGAAGACCCGACCGCCGATAATCCCGGTGGCGCCGATGTTGAAGGCAAGCGCAGCCCGCGCGCCCGCACTGCGCGCCCGCGCGATGCCGCCAGCCTGATTGTGTGGCGCCAAAGCCGCAAAGGCCCGGAATTGCTGATGGGCAAGCGCCATGCCGGGCATCGCTTCATGCCCGATGTCATGGTGTTTCCTGGTGGCCGCGTGGACCCCGATGATCATCGCGGTCCTGCCATCAGTGAATTACGCGCAGAGCCGCAGCGCTTGCTGGAACGGCGCGCGACGCCGGCGCGGGCGCGCGCCTTGGGCATTGCAGCAGCGCGGGAGTTATTTGAGGAAACCGGGCTTGTCTTGGGCGAAAAGCGCGGCGATGGCGTGGCGGCGGCGCTTGGTGCGTTGGACTATCTCTGCCGTGCCATCACGCCCACCGGCCGGCCGATTCGCTTTCATGCGCGGTTTCTGGTGGCACCAGCGGAAGCCGTGCATGGCGCCATACAAGGTTCGGGTGAATTGGAGAAGCTTGGCTGGTACAGCCCGGAAGCGGCGCATGCCAATAATGTTGCAACCATCACGGCGCGGGTGATGGGGGAGTTTTTGGCCTGGCTTGCACTGCCCGAAGCGGCGCGCGCTGAGCGAGACTTGATCGTGTTTCGCGGCATGGATGATCGGCGGGCGGAGCGCTGAATGGCAACCGATCCTCATGCTGCCATGCTGCAAGCCGCACTGGCCCTGCAACAGCAAGGCAATTTCAAGGAAGCGCGTCGCAAATATGAAAGCATCATCGCCCGCGATCCGCGAAATTTCAACGCATTGCAGCTTTGCGGCGTGGTGGCCATCCAGCAGGAAGCCTATCGCGATGCGGTCAAGCTGATCCGGCGCGCCTTGGCATTGCGCAGCAATGACGCGCCGGTACTGACAAATCTTGGTGTCGCCCATCACAAATTAGGTCAAATCGCCGAAGCCCTGGACTGCTTCGACAAGGCCATTACCGTCAAGCCGGATTTCGCCAGCGCCCATCACAATCGCGCGAATTTGCTGCGCGAAGCCAAACGCCATGCAGAGGCCCGAAAGAGCTATGATCAAGCTCTTGCTTTGCAGCCAGACAACGCGCTGATCCATGCCAATTACGCTTCCTTGCTGTATGATCTGCATGAATATCAAGCTGCGTTGCAGGCTTTGCACAAGGCCTTGGCGCTACGGCCGGATTACCACCCCGCTTATTTTCGCAAGGGTGAGATTCTCCTCGAATTGAACAGGCCGGAAAATGCGCGGACGGCGTTTGAAAACGCCCTCGCTCTCCGCCCGGATGACACACAGGCACAAAACCTTCTGGCACAAGCCCTGGGGGCACTTGGCCGACGGAAGGAAGCGGATATCGCGCTCAGGCGGGCCATCACGCTAATGACCGGCACGGATAAAAAGGCTGAAATCATCCAGGCAACCTGCGCTGCAGTGAATAAGGCAAATCTGCTGCCTGCCGTTTATCAAACTGAAGCAGAGATATGCGAAAGGCGCGCGGAGCTTCTGGCTGATCTGCACCAGGCCCACGCCATGCTGATTGAAGCCGCCCCGCACAGCGCCACCGCCTCTGCCGCCTTCAAGACTGTCGCCTATGGTACAACTGGCTTCTACATCGCCTATCAGCAGGAAAATGATCTTCAGCCGAACAGGCTTCTTTCCGAATGCCTAACACACATGCTGGCCATCCCTGATCGCCCAGCACGAGAGGGGCCGCGCAAGCCAGGCCCCATCCGTTTCGGTATCGCTTCAGAAAATCTCTATCGCCATAATGGTGCAAGTTGGGCACTGCCCTGGATGAGGCAGCTGCCACCCGATTATCAATTTTTCTCCTATGCGTTTCACGGCATTCATGATGACGTCTCTGAGGGTTTTGCCGCGCTAGGGATGCAGCGCCGCCTGTCCTTCGATACAACCGCGCTTTCAAAGACGATCGCCACCATCCACGCTGATGATTTGGATTTTCTGATGCTGCCCGATATTGGCATGACACCTTCAAGCCGCATTCTTTCGCTGCATCGCATCGCGCCTGTTCAATTCTCTGCCTGGGGCCATCCCGTCACCAGCGGTTCGCCAGTGATGGATTTCTATCTGTCGAGTGATCTGATGGAACAGGATGATGCCGCTTCGCATTACTCGGAAACACTGATCCGCCTGCCCAATCTGGCGCTCTACCTCGAACCGGCAAGCACCATACCGCCGGCCAAGGATTTTCCGCTGCCCGAAGGGCGCGTACTTTATGGCTGCCTGCAATCACTGTTCAAATACCTGCCGCGCTATGATGACATTCTGCCGCGCATCGCGGCCGAGGTACCAAGGGCACTATTCGTCTTCATTGAGGGCATGTCGCCTCATATGACAGGCATCACCCGCGCCAGGCTGGAGACCGGCTTTGCCAAGGCAGGGCTATCGGCAGCCGAACATGTCGTGTTCCTGCCACGCATGAGTGGCGCGGAATTCGATGCACTCACGCGCCGCATGGATATTCTGGTGGATTCGCTCGGTTGGAGCGGCGGGAATTCCACGCTCGGCGCCATTGAAGCGGGCGTGCCACTGATCACCTGTCCCGGCGCCTTTATGCGGGGGCGGCACAGCTATGCCATGTTCCGCATGATGGACATGCCATCGGCCATCGCGCGCGATACGGATGAAATGGTGCGCAAACTTGTGGCCCTGGGTCAGGAGCCAGACCGCCGCCGGGCCATGCGGGAAGAATTGGGGCAGCGGAAGGAAGCGCTTTACGCGGATAAAAGCCTGATCGCCGCCTTGGATGGCTTTCTGAAGGATCAATTCGCCAAATTATAAAGCGGGGCGGCTTCACCCCACCCGGCGGCGCGGCTCCAAAATCATCATCCCACCAAGCTTGAGCGCACCGCCGCCAAGCGCCAGCAGTGCCACCGCCGCATGCGAAAACCGTGCTGGCGCAGTGGCATCGCCCAGCAAAAGCGCCACCAACACCAGATCACACAGCACACCAGCACCAATCAAGATAAGGGCAAACATTTACCTGCTCACGCTTCGTTCAGCGCTCCTTTAAGCTGCCCAGCGCGGCAGCAGCGCGACCAGAGAAAGGCAGTTTCGTGGCAAGACACCATGGACAGAAGCCCTCGCATCTGAGACTGTTCCGGTCATGGACCGTGTAAAAGGAGTTCCCCCATGCGCCGTTTTCTGGCTGCCGCGCTGCTTTCCGCAGCCCTCGCCGGGCCTGCCTTGGCCCAAGGCCAACCGCCGCTTCGCTGCGGCGTGGATGGCACTTTTGCCCCCCATGCCTTCCCCTCACTGCAAGGCGGCGTGCAGGGCTTTCAGATTGACCTGTTTCGCGAAGTCGCCAAGCGCATGGGGCGGGAGATTGTGATCGAAAGCGCGTCCTTCTCCGGCCTTATTCCGGCCATGAATGCGGGGCGCTATGATTTCCTCTGCGCGCCCACCACGGTTACACGCGAACGCGCCGAAGCGCTGCTGTTCACGGAAGGCTATATTTGGACCGAATTGCAATTCGGTATCCGCCGCGGCACGCCGCCGATCAAGTCCGAGGAAGATCTCCGCGGCAAGACCATCAGCGTCAATAAGGGCACGCCCTATGAAAACTGGGTCACGGCCAATGCGGCGCGCCTCAATCTGACGCTGCTTGCCTTTGATACCCAGCCCGATGCGGTGCAGGCCGTGATCCAGGGCCGCGCCTATGCCAACCTGTCCGGTAATACGGTGGTGCGCTATTCGGCGTCTCGGACACCGCAATATGTTGCGGATTTCGTGCTGCCCGGCACACGCATGCATTGGGGCACGCCCTTCCGTAAGGATAGCGCCGCCATGCGCAATCAGGTGGAAGATGTGCTCACCTGCATGAAGCGCGATGGCACCATCGCGACGCTTTCCGAAAAATGGTTCGGCAATCGCCCCGGGCCCGATCAGGCCGAGGTGATCGAATTCCCGGGTTATGGCCCGCCGGATTTGCCCGGCTACGACCCCACACCGCAGAACCCGCGCTGCTGATGCGGTTTAACGGAAGGGCGCGGCGGGCATGACCCCCGCCCGCCCTATTGTAGAAGCGCGTGCCATCCACAAGCATTTCGGCGCCCTGCATGTGTTGCGTGGCGTGGATTTCACCGTGGAAGAACGCCAGCTTGTCTTTGTGATCGGGCCATCCGGGTCCGGCAAATCCACCCTGCTGCGTTGCCTGAACCGGTTGGAGGAACCCTCCAGCGGTTCCATCATCGTGGATGGCATAGACATGCTGGCTCCGCGGACGGATATCAACAAGGCGCGGCAGCGGATTGGCATGGTGTTCCAATCCTTCAACCTCTATCCGCATATGACCGCGCTTGGGAATGTGATGCTGGCGCTGCGCAAGGTGCAGGGGCTCGACAAGACGGAAGCCGAAGCCCGCGCCCAGCGCGCTTTGGATCGCGTGCATTTGGCCGATCGCGCGGATCACTACCCAAGCCAGCTTTCCGGCGGGCAGCAGCAACGCGTTGCCATTGCGCGCTCCATCGCGCTTGAACCGCGTGTGATGCTGTTTGATGAACCCACCAGCGCGCTTGATCCCGAATTGGTCGGCGGCGTGCTCGCTGTGATGCGGGAATTGCGTGAAGACGGCATGACGATGGTCGTCGTCAGTCATGAAATGAGCTTTGCCCGCGCGGCGGCAGATCGCGTGGTCTTCATGGCGGATGGCGAAATACTGGAACAAGGCCCGCCTTCTGAGCTGTTCAGCGCGCCGCGCCACGAAAGGCTGCGCGCCTTCATCAGCCAGATCGAGCGTCACTGATCTGCCATGACAGGCTGGGATCGCTTTACCGACAGCTTCTTCAATGCGCGCGTCATGGCGCAATATCTGCCAAAGATCGTTGAAGGCTTTGGGCTGACCATTGTGCTCGCACTTTGCATCATCGCGGCTGGGCTGATCGCGGGGCTAATTCTTGCGGTACTGCGCGCCATGGGGATACGCCCGCTCAATTGGCTGATCATTTTCGTGGTGGATTTGTTCCGCGCCCTGCCGCCGCTGGTCATCATCGTGCTGCTGTTCTTCGGCCTGCCCAGCATGGGGATGGAGCTATCAGGCTTCGCTTCCGCTTGGCTTGCGCTGACGCTGGTGCTGATGGCGTTTTCGGAGGAAATCTTCTGGGCCGGCATTACCAGCGTGCCGAAGGGGCAATGGGAAGCGGCGCGCTCCACGGGGCTCAATTTCCTGCAAGCGCTGGGCTATGTGGTGCTGCCGCAGGCCTTGCGCCTAACCATCCCGCCGCTGACGAACCGCACCATCGCCATCACCAAGGGCACCGCACTCGCTTCCGTGGTGGCGGTGCCGGATATTCTGGGCGCGGCGAGTTCCGGGCTTTCCCATTCCTTCAACCCATCGCCGCTCACGCTTGGGGCACTGGCCTATCTGGTGCTGTTCTTTCCCGTGGTCCTGCTGGGCCGCTGGATTGAAACGCGCTTTGCCTGGAAGCGCTGAACATGCAGGATTTCCTTGAAGCCTTCCTGAATTGGGAAATCATGCGCGAAGCCTCGCCCATTCTCTGGCAAGGGCTCAGCGCCACGCTATTGCTTTCGCTGCTGGTGGTGCCGCTTGGGCTTGTGGGGGGCATCATTCTGGCGGTGCTGTCCACCTTGCCTTCCCCCTGGCTGCGCTGGCCACTGCGCATTTGGGTGGATACTTTCCGCGCCCTGCCGCCCCTGGTGTTGCTGATTTTCATCTTTGCCGGACTGCCCTTTCTTGGCCTGGAAATCAGCGCCTGGGGTGCGGTGGCGATTGGGTTTTTCCTCAATACCGGCGCCTATTACGGCGAGATCTTGCGCGCTGGCATTGAAAGCGTCCCCCGCGGCCAGGTGGAAGCCGCGCGCAGCACGGGGCTGACCTCAGCCCAGACCATGCGCTTCATCGTGCTGCCCCAGGCGGTGCGCAATGTGCTACCCGATCTTATTTCCAATACGCTGGAGGTGGTGAAGCTCACTTCCATCGCCTCCGTCGTCGCTTTGCCCGAATTGCTATTCCAGGCACGGCAGGCGCAGAGCGTGACCTATAACGCATCGCCCATCGTCGCGGCGGCGATTATTTATTTCATCCTGCTCTGGCCCGTGGTGCGGTTGCTGAGCAGGCTTGAAAACAAGCAATTGGCGGCGCGGCGCTGAACAAGCGCCGCTTACTTCACCGCATAGACGTCATAGCAAGGCCCGCTTGGCGGGCGCTGGCCCACGCCCACCGCGACGATCTTGTTCATCCAGGCAAGATCAGCCGCGCCGGTTTCAAAGCGGATCAGCGTGCGGAAATAGATCTCTGACGGGTCAAGCGTCTCTCCGGCGGCGAGTTTCGCCAGCGCAGCCGGCGAGCCATGGCGAATGCCATTATAGGCGGCATACACCATGCTGCCTGAAGCGGCCCGAATAGTGAGCCTGACATCAATCTGTGCCGATCCATCCGGGTCAACGCGCAGCCAATCTGCCGCCGATCCTGGCATGATTTCCCCATTCAGCTTCGGGCCAAGGACGGAGCCGCCCGTCACCGGCACAATGCGAAGCTCCCCATTGCGGGTCGCGCCGATCATTTGTGGCGTTCCCACACCCAACGTCATGCGGAACAGATATTCGGATTGCAGAGGCAATGGTGTCATGGGCGTTCTCCTTATGCCGCCAGCATGGCCCGGCTTAACGCTGCCGCCAAGGCAGGCCGGAGGCCTTCCACCCGGCAGCACTTCCCCGATGTCCTGCGCCATCCACCGGACCTTCAAACCCATCCGCTACATTGAAGGCATGTGGAAAGCCCGCCGCCTGCGCTGCTTGCCCGGCGGATTGAGACCGCGCGCCAGACCGGCAGATGAAGTAAAGCTTCTGCCCTGGCGTCAGCCCCGCCGCCTGCAAATCCTCGGCAAAACCGACATTGACCTGCATCGAGGGATACATTTGCCAAGGGATCAGCACCACCTGCTTGCCGAGTGCCGCGAGTTCCGGCAGGCCCACGAAATTCCATTCCGCATCGGTGCGCACATCAATCAGCACGGCATCCTTATCGGCGGCCAAAGCCTCCCAGGTATCCTTGGGGCTGATATCGGGGACTGGGGGCATGATGCGTTCTCCTGTTGAGGGAATACCTGGTATCTTGCCACAGACTGGGGCTTTGCGTGTAGGGTTTCCTGGGAAGCCTGGGCGAAGCAGGTCCAGAAAAAAGGGGGAAGCCATGTTGGGATTGATGCAGGATTGGCCCTTATTAATGCATAAGGTGCTGGACCACGCCGCCATACAGCACCCAGGGCGGGAGATCATCAGCCGGTCCGTCGAAGGCCCCTTCCATCACACCAATTACCGCGGCGTGCGGGGCCGGGCGCTGCGGGTGGCGCAGCGCCTTCAACGTGATGGCATCAAGCTTGGTGATCGGGTTGCCACACTCGCCTGGAATACCTGGCGGCATGTGGAAGCCTGGTATGGCATCACCGGCATTGGCGCCATCTATCACACCGTCAATCCGCGGCTTTTTCCGGATCAGATCGTCTGGATCCTGAACCATGCCGGTTCGCGTGTGCTGATGCTGGACCTGACTTTCATCCCCTTGATCCAGCAATTGGCGCCGAAGCTTCAGCATATTGAACGCTTCATCATCCTGACCGATGGCGCCCATCTGCCCGAAACAGGTCTGCACAATGTGGTCGCTTATGAAGATTGGCTCGCCGAAGCCGATGGCGATTTCGCCTGGGCCAGCTTTGATGAAAGAACCGCTGCCGGGCTTTGCTATACCTCCGGCACCACGGGCGATCCCAAGGGCGTGCTTTATTCGCATCGGTCCAATATTCTGCATGCGCTGGCCGCCAATCAGGTGGATTGCCTGGGGCTAGGTGTTGCTGATCGCGTCATGCCCGTGGTGCCGATGTTCCATGCCAATGGCTGGTCCTTGCCCATTTCCGCCCCCATGGCCGGCGCGGCGCTGATCCTGCCTGGCGCCAAGCTGGATGGTGCTTCGGTGCATGAAATCATCACCGAAGCACGGGTGAATTTCTCCGCCGCCGTGCCCACGGTTTGGATGATGCTGCTGCAACATATGGAAGCAACGGGGACGCGCATTGATATACTCAAGCGTGTGGTGATTGGCGGTTCCGCCTGCCCTGCCGCCATCACGAAAACCTATCAGGAAAAATACGGCGTGCGCGTCATCCATGCCTGGGGCATGACGGAAATGTCGCCTGTCGGCACCACCTATCAGCGCAAGCCCGAAATCAGCGGGCTTGATCCCGAAGCGGCGCTTGCGCTGCAAGCCAAGCAAGGCTGCCCGCCCTTCACGGTGGAGATGAAGATCACCGATGATAGTGGTAACGATCTGCCCTGGAATGGCGAGGTTTTCGGCCGCCTCAAGGTCCGCGGCCCGGCGATTACGCGCAATTACTTCCGGCGCGAAGATGAACCCGTTTTGGATGATGATGGCTTTTTCGATACTGGCGATGTCGCAACCATTGACACCCATGGCTTCATGGAAGTGACCGACCGATCAAAAGACGTGATCAAATCAGGTGGTGAGTGGATTTCCTCTATCGCGCTGGAAAACGCCGCGGTTGGTTATCCCGGTGTCGCGGAAGCAGCTGTTGTCGCCATGCATGACCCAAAATGGGATGAACGCCCGCTGATGATCCTGGTGATGAAGCCGGGTGCCGCCGCGCCGGACCTTGCCGCCATGAATGGCTTCCTGGCTGATAAGGTCGCGAAATGGTGGCTGCCGGATGATCTGGTGGTGGTGGATGAAATCCCCCATACCGCGACAGGCAAGATCCTGAAGACGAAGCTCCGCGAAACCTTCAAGGATCGCCGCCCTGGCGGCAGATAGGCCGAAGCCGGATCGCGCAGGCCATGGCGCCTGCGCGGTTTCCAAGATCACACCGTGGAAATATCCGGCGCGTCCGGGTTCTTCATCCCGACAATGTGATAACCGCTATCCACGTGATGCACTTCACCGGTGACACCAGCGGAAAGCTCGGACAACAAATACAGGCCCGCCCCACCCACTTCTTCGATCGTCACATTGCGGCGCAGTGGCGAATTATACTGGTTCCACTTAAGGATGTAGCGGAAATCGCCAATGCCACTCGCCGCCAAAGTCTTGATGGGGCCGGCGCTGATGGCATTCACGCGAATGCCGGCCTCTCCCAAATCGGTCGCCATGTAACGCACGCTCGCTTCCAAAGCGGCCTTGGCGATACCCATCACATTGTAATGCGGTGTCACGCGTTCGGCGCCCAGATAGGAAAGGGTCAACTGAGCACCGCCCCGCTTCATCAGCGCGGCAGCGCGGCGGCCAACGGCCACGAAGGAATAGCAGGAAATATCCATTGCCTGCAGAAATGCCTCGCGCGGCGTGTCCAGATAGCGCCCGCGCAGATACTGCTTATCGGCAAAGCCAATGGCATGGACCAGGAAATCCATCCCGCCCCAGGCCTGTTCCACCGCGCCGAAAGCGCTATCCATGCTGGCATCTTCCGCCACATCGCAAGGCAGCACCAGGCTTGACCCCAGGCTTTCCGCTAGCGGGCGCACGCGCTTTTCAAGCGCCTCACCCTGATAGGTGAAGGCAACCTCGCCTCCCTGGGCGGCGATTGCCTGCGCAATGCCCCAGGCGATGGAACGGTCATTCGCCACCCCCATGATCAGGCCGCGCTTGCCGGCCATAAGAGTGCCTTTGGGGATGCTGGGTGCTGGTTCCGCGTCGTTCATCGGGTGATGGACCATCCGGCTTAAACTATATGCGCCCTCTGCCATGGCACAGGATGTCGGGCAAGGGCCTTGCCCTTTCGCAAAGCGTCCCGATACAGGGCATGACAAGGAGAATACCATGGACGGCACCGCGACCACCACCGAAGACCCCTTCGCCCTGTTCCAGGATTGGATGGCCGAAGCCACCAAGGGTGAGATCAATGACCCGAATGCCGTGTGCCTGGCCACCGCCACGCCGGATGGCAGGCCCTCGGCCCGCATGGTGCTCCTGAAGGGCGTGGATGCGCGGGGCTTTGTTTTCTACACCAATCTGGATAGCCGCAAGGGCGGCGAATTGGCCACCAATCCCTTCGCCGCGCTGTGTTTCCACTGGAAGACGCTTCAGCGCAGCATTCGCGTTGAAGGCCAGGTGGAACAGGTCTCGGATGCTGAGGCGGATGCCTATTATGCCTCCCGCGCGCGCACATCGCGGCTGGGGGCTTGGGCATCCAAGCAATCCCGCCCGCTGGAAAGCCGTTTTGCGCTGGAAAAGGCAGTGGCCGAATATGGGCTGAAATATGCGGTGGGCGAGATCCCGCGCCCGCCCTTCTGGTCCGGCTTTCGCGTGTTGCCGGCGCGGATTGAATTCTGGCGCGACATGCCCTTCCGGCTCCATGAACGCCGGGTCTTTCATCGCGATGGCGCGGGGTGGCGGCTGGAAACCCTCTACCCGTGACGCTTGCGGCCAGCATTCCCGAAAGCCAGGCGGAAGTGGCCACCTTCCTGGCGGGGCTGGCCGGCACCCCGCCCATCCAAACGCATATTTCGGCGATTTTCGTGGGGCGCAACAGCGCCTGGAAAATGAAGAAGGCCGTCGCGCTGGGGTTTCTGGATTTCAGCACCCTGGCAGCGCGGGAGCATTTCTGCTGGCGAGAATTGGAGTTGAACCAGCCCACCGCGCCCGGGATTTACCGCGATGTGGTGCCCATCACCCGCGCCCAGGATGGCAGCTTGCAGGAAGGCGGCGATGGGGAGGCAGTGGAATGGGTGCTCCGCATGGCGCCGATCCCGGCTGGCGATTTCCTGGATGCGGTCGCGGCGCGGGGCGCGCTGAGGCCAGAAATCCTGGATGGCTTGGGCGATGCGGTTTTTGCCCTGCATCAAGCAGCACCCCTGGTAGCGGGCCTGGATGCGCCGGCGGCGATGGCGGAAGTGCTGGCCGGCAATCTGCGCGCTGCCCGTGCTTCGGGTTTGCCGGAAGCGACCCTTGCGCCTTTGGCGGCGCAGTTTCAGGCAGCACTGGAAGGCGCGGCACCGATGCTTGCCGGCCGCGCCGCGGAAGGGCGCATCCGGCGCTGCCATGGCGATCTGCATTTGGGGAATCTCTGCCTGTGGCAGGGCAAGCCCACCCCCTTTGACGCTTTGGAATTTGATGAGGCCTTGGCGCGGATTGATACGGGCTATGACCTTGCCTTCCTGCTGATGGATCTGGACCGGCAGGCAGGGCGCGCGGCGGCGAATCGCGTATTCAACCGCTATGTGGCGCGGTCGGGTGATTATGGGGTGCTTGGGCTTTTGCCGTTCTGGCTTGGGCTCCGCGCCCTGGTGCGTGCGCATGTGGAAGCAGCGCGCGGGCGGGATGGCGTGCCGCTGCTGCGCGCCGCTACGGATTATCTGGCGCCTCCGCCGCCACGGCTGATTGCGGTGGGCGGGCTGCAAGGCACAGGCAAATCCACCCTGGCGCGCGGTCTGGCGCCCGCACTGGGCGCCGCGCCAGGTGCTGTGCTGCTGCGAACGGATGAACTCCGCAAACGCCGTTTCGGCCTTACACCGGAGGCACCGCTACCGCCCGACGCCTATACCGAGGCCATCAGCGCAGCCATACATGAAGAATTATTCATGATTGCAGAGGCCGCGCTGCGCCAGGGCCATGCGGTGGCACTGGATGCGATGTTTTTGGATGCGCGCCATCGGCGCGAAGCTGCGGCAATGGCGGCGCGTGTGGGCGCGCCCTTTCAGGGTTTTTGGCTTGAAGCGCCTATGGAAATCCTGAAATCGCGCATCCTGGCGCGGCGCGGCGATGCCTCTGACGCGACCATCGCCGTTTTGGAACGCGCCGCACAGGCCGAACCGGGGCCGATTGATTGGCTGAGGCTGGATGCGGCCGGCGATGCGCTGGCAGCCGCATGCAAGGCCCTTGGCGTGGCGGGCTGAAAATGCGCTAATCCGTCCCATATCTGGGAAGACGTAAATCAAGATCAAAACACTGAGGAGGCATGGCCATGGCCTATCGCCGTCTATTGCTGCCGCTGACCGGCACCGCTGCGGGTGAATCCGCGCTTGGCACCGCTTTGATCGCCGCGCGCATTTGGGGTGCGCATGTGCATTGCCTGCATGTGCGCGTGGATGCGCGGGATGTCGCGCCGCTCGCCGGGGAAGGGCTCTCCGGCGCGATGATTGAGGAAATGATGGCCGCCACCGAACGCGAAAGCGGTGAAAGGGCGGATCGGGTCAAAAGCCTGTTCCAGAAATTCACCGCCAATCTGGGCGATGTGACGCTGGCCGATAATCCCGATACCGCGGCGAAAACCGCGGGGCCCACGCTTTCCTTCGAATCCATGGTGGGTCGGGAAGAAGATATCGTCGCGCAGCAATCGCGGCTTTACGATCTGGCCGTGGTGCCGCACCCCGAAGCGGGTGAGGATGTCTCCAGCAGCGATGCTTTGCACGCCATCCTGTTCGATTCGGGCCGGCCCGTGCTGATTGCGCCGCGCACGCCGCCGTCGGCGATTGGCACGCGGATTTGCGTGGCCTGGAACGGCACGGCGGAAAGTGCGGCGGCGGTGGCGGCAGCACTCCCTTGGCTGCATCAGGCCAAGGCGGTGCGCATTCTCTGCGCCGATGAATATCAGCGCCGCGGCCCGAAGGCCGAGGGCATTCAGGCCTATCTCCGCTGGCACGGCATTGATGCGGAAATAGCGCCCTTCAAGCCGCAAACCCGCGATGTGGGCGCGGGGCTTTTGGGCGCGGTGCGCGATTTCGGCGCCGATATGCTTTCCATGGGCGCCTATAGCCATTCGCGCCTGCGGCAATTGATCCTGGGTGGTGTGACGCGCCATGTGCTGGAGAATGCGGAAATTCCCGTGCTGATGTGTCGTTGAGGTTTTGGTCTGCGCATAGCAGTCTTGCGCGGGCGGTATGGCGCCGCCCGCCGCGCGCCCCCATCTCATGGGGCAAGGCCACAAGCGGCCACTCGGAAAAACCATGATCGAATTGCGTTCCTTCGAAAGCCTGAGCAAGGCCAATTTCGGTTGGCTCAATGCCAATCACCATTTCTCCTTCGGGCATTATCGCGATGCCGGCCGCATGAATTGGGGGCGGCTTCGGGTTTGGAATGATGATGAAATCGCGCCGGGCAAGGGGTTTGACCCGCACCCGCATCGGGATATGGAAATCATCACCTATGTCCGCCAAGGCGCCATCACCCATAAGGACAGCATGGGCAATGAAGGCCGCACCGAAGCCGGTGATGTGCAGGTCATGAGTGCCGGGACCGGCGTGGTGCATTCCGAATATAATCTGGAACCAGGTGTGACCACGCTGTTTCAGATTTGGATCATGCCGGACCGCACCGGCCTGCCGCCATCCTGGGGGGCGAAGAAATTCCCCAAGGAAAGGCGCGAGGCAGGGTTTGAGGTTTTGGCTTCTGGTCGGCCGGCCGATGCGGGCTTGGGGGCGCTGCCCATCAATGTGGATGGTGCGGTAATGGCGGCCACCCTCGGCAAGGGGCAAAGCCTGACGCAGCCCTTGGCGGAAGGCCGTGCGGCCTATCTGGTGCTGGCGCGCGGTGCGGCGCGTGTGAATGGCGTGGAAGCGCGTGCGCGCGATGGGATCGCCGTTCGGGCAGAGGATGCCATCACCATCACCGCCAGCGAAGATGCTGAATTAGTGATGGTGGAAGTGGCGGATGCTTGATTGGGCCGGAGCATTTTCAAGCCAAGTGACTTCACTTGGCGACTCGGAAAATGCGACCACACTAAAAACCTTAGTGCGTGTCCGGTGAACGCATGTGAACCGACCCCGCACTAAGGCCCGAAGCTGATCCGGGGTAGCCACAGCGCCATTTCCGGAAAGGCAATCAGCAGCGCGGTCATCACCACCATGGCGATAAAGAAAGGCACGGTGCCCTGGAATACCTCGGCAATCGTGCCTTCGCGCCTGACCGCCTGAATGACGCAAAGCGTCATGCCAACAGGCGGCGAAATGAGTGAGATTTCGCACATCAGCACAATGAAAACGCCGAACCAGACCGGGTCAATGCCAGCCGCGACAATCACCGGAAAGACCACCGGCACGGTGCCCACCAGCATGGGCAGGGTTTCGAAGAAAATGCCGAGCAGCAAATAGAATATGGTAAGCGCGATAATCAGCTCCAGCGGGCTTGCGCCAATGCTCGTCGCAAAAGCGCCAAGCGCCGGCGTGACCCCGAGCAATCCCATGACGAAATTCAGGTAGAAGGCAACGGCCAGGATCAGCAGGCTCATCGCCGTCAGATTGGCGGTCGCAATGAAGCATTCATGCAGCATGCGAATGGAAAGCCGCCCATACAGCGCGGCAATCGGCAGCGCCACCACTACGGCAAGTGCGGCGCTTTCCGTCACGGTCGCCCAGCCCGTGTAGATGGAGCCCATGATGATGCCAAAAATCACCAAGGGCGGCATCAAATCCACCAGCCGCTTCAGCCTTTCGCGCAGGGGATCGGCCACTTCCTTCTGCCGCACCAGATCGGGCTTCACCAGCGCGATCAGGATGATGGTGCCCATGAACAGCACCGTCATCACAATCCCAGGAATAACAGCGGCGGCGTAAAGCTGCCCGACCGAGGTATTGGTCATGGCGCCATAGACAATCAGGGCAATGCCAGGTGGGATCAGATTGCCAAGCGAAGCGCCCGCCGCAATGGACCCCAATACCAGGCGCGTATCATAACGCCGCTTGCGGAAGGAAGGCAGCGCCACCGTTGAAATCGTTGCAGCTGTGGCAACGGAAGAACCGGATACGGCGGAAAATACGGCGGATGCGCCGATATTGGTGTGCAGCAAGCCGCCGGGCAGAATATTCAACCAATCCGCCAGTGAGCGATAGAGCCGATCCGTCGAACCTGAGCGCACCAGAATCTCGCCGAGCAGAATGTAAAGCGGGATGGAGAGCAGCACATAATCTTCCATCGCCCCCCAAAGCTGCGTGCCAAAGGCAGCGACCAAGGGCGGGCCGAGATAAAGCGCCGCCCCCAGCAGAGCGATCAGAAACATCGCCACCGCCACATGCAGACCCAAAAACAGAAAGGCGATCAGCAGCAGAAAGCCAATGCTAGCTTCGGTAACGCCGATCATGGCTGTTTGCCTTCGCGTTCAAGGATGGTGCCCATTTCGGCCTCGATCTCCTCATCGAGCGTCAGCGGGCCGTAGAACAGATTGAGCTTCCGGCGATCTGACAGCAGCAACCAGAAGGCATGCGCAGCCATGGCGCCGGCTGAAAGCGCAAACAGCAAAAGCCCGATAAACCAGGCGCCCTGCGGCAACCAAAGCGGCGTTTGCAGCGGCGAATTGGCATGCGCCTGGAATTCGATGCTCTCTTCCAAAACAGACCAACCACGCCAGGCGCCATAAATCGCCATGGCCGCGAGCAAGCCGTAAGCGAGCGTATTCAACACCGCGCGCAGCAAGGCCGGCATGCGCCCCAGCAGAAAATCCACGCGCGTATGCGCCTTCACCGTTAGCGCACAGGCAAAGCCGAAAGCCGAGACAATGGCGGTGGTATAGCCGCCGATTTCGTCCACCCCTTGCAGGGATACGGAAAAGAATTTGCGCAGCAGGATTTCCGCCACCGTCAGGAAGGACAGCGCAAGCAGCCACCAGCCGGACAGAATGGCGAGAAATCGGGCAGGTGGCGCGAAAAAGCGGCTGACCGGGTTGGGATCTTTCGGGGTCATGGGCGGCGGGGCCTTGTTCAAAACGCTACGGCCCGCCTTGGCGCGCCGGTTGCTTGGCAAATCGGACGCCGTGTTGCACAGAGACCGCAGACTGGCAAAACTCGTCACTCATGGCGGCAGGGTTCGCAAAATCCATGCCGCCCTTTCGGGAGAAGAATTGATGCGCACCCCCCTTTCCCTGCTCGGCGCGGCCTTTGGCGCCTTGCTCGCCGCTACCCCGGCCCTGGCGCAAAGCCCCATTCAGCTTCGCGTGGCGGGCCATTTCACCTCCAACTCCCGCCATACGGAAGGCATTGAACGGCCTTTCTTCACCGGATTGGGGCAGGCCACGGGCATCAACCTTGCCATTACCTTCAACCCAATGGACCAGGTGGGTGCCGCTGCGCCTGATGCGCTGCGGCATCTCCGCAATGGCACCTTTGATGTCATGAGCGTGCTGATCGGCCAGACCGCGCGCGATGAGCCCTTTATCGATTCGCTTGATCTGATGGGGGTTTCGACCACGCTCGAAGAAACGCAGCAGGCCATTGCCGGCGGGCGCGAGGCGCTCGATCGGCGCTTGCAGGAACGCTTCAATGCCAAGGTCATGACGCTCTGGCCCTTCGGTGCGCAGATGTTCTTCTGCAATCGCCCCGTCGCTTCCATGGGCGATCTGCGTGGCTTGAAGGTGCGGTCCTATACGCCGACCATGTCGGCGCTGCTGCAATCCTTGGGCGCCACTCCCGTGACCTTGCAGCTTTCTGAGACCTATCAGGCTTTGCAGCGCGGCACGGTGGAATGCGGCATCACCTCGGCCACATCGGCCTATACCGCGAATTGGGGCGAGGTTATCCGCACCATCCTGCCGGTATCGCTTGCATCAGGCGTGCAGGGGCATTTCATGTCGCTGGCGGCGTGGCGCCGTTTCAACCCGGAACAGCAAGCGGCACTCACGCGCGCCTTTGCTGATTTGGAAAAGCAAATGTGGGATCTGGCACGCACCGCCAGCAATGAGGCCTTTGCCTGCTTCCAGGGCCAGGATGCCTGCACCACGCGCAAATTCAATGTGCAGGTGGTGACGCCGCCGGCGGAAGATGAACGCCGCGTGCGTGAAGCCGTGACGGCGGTGGTGCTGCCAAGCTTCCGCGATAGCTGCAACCGCGTCTGGGCGGATTGCGCGCGGGTTTGGAATGACAGCGTCGGCAAGGCGCGCGGCTATACCATTCCCTGATATGGCAGCCGGTTTCACCATGCCGCGCCTCGGGCAAGGGACCTGGGGCATGGGGGAAGATCGCACGAAGCGCGCGGCAGAAGCCGATGCGCTGCGTGCGGGGCTCGATCTTGGCGTGTCCTTGATTGATACGGCCGAGATGTATGGCGAAGGCGGAGCCGAGGAAGTGGTTGGCGATGCCATCGCCGGGCGGCGCGATGAGGTTTTCATCGTCTCCAAGGTTTATCCGCATAATGCGTCGCGCCGCGGCGTGGTGGCAGCCTGTGAGCGCAGCCTGAAGCGCCTCAAAATCGAGACCATCGACGTTTATCTGCTGCATTGGCGCGGTTCCGTGCCGCTTTCGGAAACAGTCGCCGGGTTTGAAGCGCTGCGCGAGGCCGGCAAGATCAGGCGCTGGGGCGTTTCCAATCTTGATCAGGATGATCTGGAGGAATTGGGCGCGTCGCTTTCCGATTGCGCGACGGATCAGGTGCTCTACAGCCTTGAACATCGCGGCGCCGAGTTTGATCTGCTGCCCTTTTGCGCCAAGCGCTCCATGCCGGTGATGGCCTATTCGCCAGTGGGCCAGGGCGGGCGAATGCTGCGCAATCCGGCGCTGGCAGCGGTGGCGGCGCGGCATGGCAAAAGCCCCGCGCAAATCGCCATTGCCTGGACGCTGCGCCAGCCTGGCATCGTCAGCATCCCCAAGGCAGCGAAGCTTGCCCATGTGCGGGAAAACGCGGCGGCGCGGGAAATTGTGCTGAGCGCGGATGATCTGGCCGCGCTGGATGAAGCATTTCCGCCGCCACGCCGCAAGCGGCCCTTGGCGATGCTTTGAACCGCGTGCCGCCACGGTGATTCCCCCAAAGGGGCAAGTGGACTAGCCTTCGCATATGCAAGGCAGCGATTCCGAGTCGTGCTGATCGCCCTCGCCCTCATCTTGGTGGTGCTGGCGATGCTTTCGTTGGCGGCGCCCTTGCTGGCGCGGGCGGCGCTTGGCGTCAGGGCGCTTTATGTGGGCGCAGCCTTGGCTTCTTTGGTGTTCGCGCTTGGTGGAATAGTCGGGCTCATGGCCACGCCCAGTGCGCTCGCTTTACCCTTCGGCCCACCTTGGGGGGCGATGCGACTCGCGCTTGATCCGCTTTCCGCCTGGTTCCTGCTCATCCTCGGGCTTTGCGGCCTGGCCGCTTCCGCCTTCGCCTTCGGCCATGTGAAGGGGCCAGAGGCGCCGCGCCGCCTAGTGCCCTATCCGCTGTTTCTCGCCGGCATGGCGCTGAGCTTGCTCGCCGCCGATGGCTTTACCCTGGTGTTTGGGTTTGAACTCATGTCCTTCGCGTCCTGGGTGCTGGTGGCACATGACCATGAAGATGCGGAAAATCGCCGCGCCGCGCGGTTGTATCTAGGCTTTGCGGCTTTGGGTGGGGCGGCGCTGATCCTGTGCTTTGGCCTGCTGGCTGCCGGCGCTTCGGCGGGGGCGGGTTTCGCCGCGCTGCGCGCGGCGCCGCCGGATGGGTGGCGCGCGCTTGCGATCTTGCTGCTGGTGGTGGTGGGGGCCGGGTCCAAGGCCGGGCTGGTGCCTTTGCATGTCTGGCTGCCCTTGGCGCATCCCGCCGCGCCGAGCCATGTGAGTGCGCTGATGTCAGCCGCCATGACCAAGGTGGCGCTTTATGTGCTGGCGCGCGTGGTGTTTGATCTGGCTGGCCCGGCGCAGCCGCTATTTTGGGGCGCGGTGCTGATGGCGCTTGGCATCGCCTCCGCCATCATGGGCGCTTTGCGCGCCGCCTTGGAGGAAGACACCAAAACGCTTCTCGCCTGTTCCACCATTGAGAATATCGGGCTGATCACTTTGGGGCTTGGCTTGGCGCTGGCGTTTCGCGCGGCGGATTTGGGCGCGCTGGCTGCGGTTGCGGCGGGGGCTGCGCTACTGCATGCGCTGAACCACGCCATGTTCAAGACCCTGCTGTTTTTGGGCGCCGGTGAGGTGCTTTACGGCGCGGCATCGCGGCGCATGGATCGGCTGGGCGGCTTGATCCATGCCATGCCTTGGACGGCCGGCTTGGTATTGCTGGGCGCTGCCGCTGCTGCGGCACTGCCGCCACTGTCGGGCTTTGCCTCCGAATGGTTGCTGTTGCAGGCGCTGATTGCCGCTTGGCGCGTCGGCGATCTGGCCTTTCAGATTGGCGCGGCAGCAGCCACGGCCTTGGCGGCTTTGGCGGTCGCGCTCGCCGCTGCGGCGATGCTGCGGTTTTACGGCATGGTGTTTCTGGGTCGCCCCCGCAGCCCACGCGCCGCAGGTGCTACTGAGCTTTCTGGCATGGCGCGTGCCGCATTGATCCTGCCTGCCGCGCTGACAGTGATCTTTGGCCTGATGCCCGGGCATTTGCTGGAACTCGCCGCGCCGGCGCTGCGGCTGCTGACCGGTGCTGGCGCGGGACTATCTGCGCTTGGTGGCGTCACGGTGACGGTTTCCGAAGGCGGCGCGGGTTATGCACCGCTGATCGTTTTTGTGTTGTTCTTGCTACTTGGCGGCGGCGTTGTGTGGTTCGCGCGGCGACAAGCGCCAGGCATTACGCGCGGCCCCGCCTGGGATTGCGGCTTCATCGCACCGCCGCATCACCTGCCCTTTGGTGATCCCGCAACGCAAGTCTCGGCTGCCGGCATGGCGCAGCCGCTACGCCGCATGCTGGGCAAGACATTACTGGCGGCGCGAGAGCGCGTGGAAATGCCGCCCCCAGGCAACACCGCGCCCGCGCGTTTGCAGGCAGGGTTTCATGATCCCGTGCTGGCGCTGATCACCGGACCCCTGCCCCGCGCGCGTGACAGGTTGGCGGCGCTCGCGGAACGTTTGCGGGATTTCTCGCTCCGGCAATGTCTCGGGCTTGGCTTTGCGGTGCTGCTGGCGCTGATGGCGCTGCTGTTATGGCTGGAACGGGCATGAGTATCCTCACCAGCCTTGTCACGCAGCTTCTGCATCTGGCGCTGATGCTGGCGCTGGCGCCGGTGCTGACGGGGTGTGTGCGCTGGCTGAAGGCGCGGCTGATGGGCAGGCGCGGGCCGCATCCCTTGCAGCCTTGGCGTGACTTGCTGAAGCTATTGAAAAAGCGCCCGGTGCTGGCGGAAAACGCCTCCGTCATTTCGCGCGCCGCACCTTATGTGGCGGTCGCTTCGGCCCTGCTGGCGACGGCGCTGGTGCCGAGTTTTGCGCGCGGTATGGTCTTCGCCCCCTTTGCGGATTTGCTGCTGATTGCTGGGCTTTTGGCGCTGGGGCGCTTTGCCATGGCGCTGGCGGGGATGGATGTCGGCACCGCCTTTGGCGGTATTGGCGCGACGCGCGAAATGGCCTTCGCCGCGCTTGCGGAACCTGCCTTGGTTTTGGCGGCGCTGATCTTCGCCATCCTGGCCGGTACGACGAATCTGGATGTGATTATCGGCATTTTTCAGGAGGGCTCACTTGGGCTTCGTGTATCGCTTGGCTTCGCCGCGGTGGCGCTGCTGGCGGTGGCGTTGGCAGAGAATGCGCGCATCCCGGTGGATAATCCCGCCACGCATCTGGAACTGACCATGGTGCATGAGGCAATGATCCTGGAAGCATCCGGTCGGCATTTGGCGCTATGGGATTTTCAGGCATCCTTGCGCCTCACGCTTTGGTTGGCGCTGCTGGCGGCGGTGTTTTTGCCCTTCGGGATGGCGCCGCCGGCCGCGGGACCGATCGCTTGGGTGATGGGGCTTGTGGTGTTTATCGCGAAAATGGCAGCGCTCGGCTTGGCGCTCGCGGTATTTGAATCCGCCATTGCCAAGATGCGCGTCTTTCGCGTGCCGGAGTTTCTGGGCGCGGCGCTGCTGCTTGGATTGTTGGGTGCCGTGTTCCTGTTTGTCTCAACGGGGCTGTCATGAGTTTCGGGCAGCTTCCCTATGATCTGGCGCATCTTTTGGGAGGGGCAGTGCTGCTGCTGTCCTTTGTGCTGCTCTATCAGCGGCGCATTGCCGCCGTGATCAATGCCTTCGCTACACAAGGCGCGCTATTGGCTCTCGCGGCTGCTTGGCAGGGCTATGTCCAGGGCGCCGCCGGGCTTTACGTAACGGCGGCGATTGCCTTCGGCGCCAAGGCTGTTCTGATTCCCCTAGCGCTGCATCGGCTGGTGCGGCGCTTCAATTTGCAGCGCGGCGTTGATCCTGCGCTTGGCATTGGCGTTTCGCTGGTTGCCGGCGTCGCTTTGGCGGGCTTCGCCATGCTGGTGGTGCTGCCGGCCACCGCCGGGCAGCGCGCCTTGGCGCGAGAAGATTTGGCGCTGGCACTTTCCGTTGTGCTGCTGGGCGGCTTGATGATGATCACGCGGCGCAATCTGATTAGTCAGGTGATCGGGTTGCTCAGCCTGGAAAACGGGCTGATCCTGGCGGCCGTGGGTGTCGCCGGCATGCCGCTGGTGGTGGAACTTTCCACCGCCGCTTTGGTACTGATGCTGGCGGTGATCGCCGGCGTTTTTGCGCTGCAAATGGGCGAGAGCTTCCAAAGCCTCGATACTGAAAGCCTTGAATCGCACCGGGGGGAAGGCGAATGATGCCGCTACCCTGGATGATGGTTTTTTTTCCCTGGGTGGGCGCATTGATCTTGCTTGCCTTGCCAAGGCTCCGCATCGCGGCGGCGGTGAATATCGGCTGTGCGGGCATTTCCTTTCTGCTGGCGCTCGCACTATTCACTCTGCCGCATGGCGAACAAGGTTGGACGCGCATTGATGCGCTGAACCTGCCCTTTGTGCTGCTGGCTTCCTTTGTGGCTTTGACCACCGCTATTTTTTCGGCTGCGATGCTTGCGGCGGAGGGTTTTGATCACTGGCGCATCCGTGCCTATCACGGTGCCTTTCAGGTGTTTCTCGGCGCGCAATACCTCGCGTTGCTATCTGATAATCTCGGCGTATTGTGGGTCGCGATTGAAATCGCCACCCTCGCCAGCGTGCTGATGGTGGCGGTGCATCGCACGCCGGCAGCGATGGAAGCAGCGTGGAAATTCTTCATGCTGTGCGGCTTTGGCATCGCGCTGGCACTATTTGGCACCATCCTGCTTTATTCCGCTGCGCAAGCCTTGCTGGATGCTGAAAGCGGCCTTTCCTGGGCAGCGCTGCGGCGTGTGGCCGCGCGCTGTGATGCGGATACGCTGAACCTGGCGTTCGTTTTTCTCTTGGTAGGCTATGGCACCAAGGCTGGCTTGGTACCGCTGCATTCCTGGCTGCCCGACGCGCATGCGGAAGGCCCGATTGCGATATCCGCCGTGCTATCGGGGCTTTTGCTGAATGCTGCCATGCTCGCGGTGCTGCGCGCAAAAGCCATTGTCGGCGCGCATCCCGGTACCATTGCAGTCGGGCCTTTGCTGATGGCGCTGGGGCTTGCTTCCGTGCTGCTGGCATCGCTGGCGCTTTGGCGGCGACGTGACGGGCGGCGCTTTTTCGGCTGGAGCTCCATCGAACATATGGGCATTGCCGCTTTTGCCTTTGGTGTTGGTGGCCCGGCGGCGACTCTCGCGGGCTTGCTGCATATGATCGGCCACTCATTGGTGAAAAGCGCGATCTTCTTTGGCATTGGCCGTGCGGCGCAGCAGAAGGGCAGCCAGAAGCTCGCGGATATTTCAGGGCTGGTGACGAGTGATCCGTGGCTTGGTTGGGGACTTGCCTTGGCAGTTGGCGCCATTGCCGGGCTGCCGCCCTTTCTGCTGTTTGCATCCGAATATGCCGTGCTGACTGCCGCCATGGCGGCGCAGCCTTGGCTTACTGCCGCATTCGCGCTTGGTCTGGTGCTGGCGATGACGGCGCTGATCCATACGCTGCAAGCGCTTTGTTTTGGGACGGCAACACCTGATATGGCGGTTGCTGGGCATGGGCTTGCGGTGCTGGTGCCGCTTTGGCTGCATCTGGCGGTGGCGCTTCTGCTGGGGCTTGCGATGCCATCCGTATTCAGCAGTTTCCTCAAGGCCGCAGCGGGGATGATCGGATGATGGGGCCGGCTTCCAGCCTGATCCGCAGCGGCAATCCGCAAGGTGCCAAGCCCTATGAGCGGTTTTTGCTCTCGCCCACCGCTTGGGGGCAATTGCCGGCGGCCTTGCGGCAGGAAGCAGACTTGGCGCTGCTTGGGCTTTGGGCCGATGCAACGCAGGTGCATGCCTGCTTCCTGCATGAACCAAGCAACGAAGCCGCGTTGGCTTCAACCCCGGCGGCAGGCTGGAACTACGCGGCGCTTTCCCCCGCGCGCCCCGGCGCGGTGCGGTTTGAACGCATGATCCTGGAATTGTGGGGCCATCACGCTGAAGGTGCGGTGGATTTGCGCCCTTGGCTCGATCACGGCCGCTGGCCCTTGCGCCACCCGCTCGCCGCCAAGACCATCCCCTTTGCAGGAGAAGCGCCGCAGATAGAATTCCTGCCCACCGAAGGTGAGGGCATTCACCAAATCCCGGTCGGCCCGATCCATGCCGGCGTGATTGAACCAGGGCATTTCCGCTTTTCCGTGCAGGGGGAATCCGTGGTGCGGCTGGAACAGCGGCTTGGCTATAAGCATAAGGGCACGCTTTCGCTGATGCTTGGCACATCACCGCGCACGGCGGTGCGTTATGCTGCGCGGCTTTCGGGCGATACCACGGTTGCGCATTCCTGGGCATTTTCCGCAGCGGCGGAAGCGGCACTTGGCGTGACACCGCCGCCACGCGCGCTGCATTTGCGCGCATTGATGCTGGAACTGGAACGCATCCATAATCATCTGAATGATTGGGGCTTTGTCTGCAATGACGCAGCCTTTGCCTTCCCCCATGCACGCTGCGGCTTTCTGCGCGAAGGTGTGCTGCGCGCCATAGCCGCCGCCTTTGGGCATAGGTTGATGATGGACCGCGTTTTGCCCGGCGGTGTTGCACCCGATATCGCGCCGCGCGGGGCGGAGGCGATTCTGGCCGCGCTGGACGCAGTGGAAGCGGAAATCCCCGCGCTGATGCAGATTTATGAGGCCCATGCCAGCTTGCAGGATCGCGTGGTGACCACGGGATATTTGCGCCCCGATTTGGCGCGCGCCTTCGCCGCCGGCGGACATGTGGGCCGCGCTTCTGGTCGCGGTTTTGATGCGCGCCGCCTGCCGCAAAACCTGCCTTATTCAACGCTTGCTTTCGATGTAGCGGTGCTGGAGGCGGGTGATGTGGATGCGCGGGTGCGGATCCGTGTGACCGAACTCGGCCAATCCATCGCGCTTGTGCGGCAAATCCTGGCCAGCCTTCCAACCGGTGAGCTGATGGCGCCATTGCCCGTGCGGGCAGGCGAAGGGATAGCGATGATTGAAGGCTTTCGCGGTGAATGCCTGCATTGGATTGCCCTTGATGATGGCGGGCTGATCCGCGCGCTTTTCCCGCGCGATCCTTCCTGGCTGCAATGGCCACTTCTGGAAGCAGCGGTCGAAGACAACATCGTCGCCGATTTCCCGCTCTGCAATAAATCCTTCAATTGTTCCTATAGCGGGGTGGATTTGTGATGCTGTGGCCGAAGCTCGCCCGTGCGCTATTCGCGAAACCCCTCACGGATAATGCGCCGCTGGTGCCGCGTGAGACCATTCAGGCGCTCGGCGAAAGGCTGGCCGCCAGCAGCCGCGCGCGTTTGGGGCGTAGCCTTGCGATCAGGGAGGTGGATAGCGGTTCCTGCAATGGCTGTGAGCTGGAAGTGAATGCGCTGCAGAATGTCGCCTATGATCTGGAACGCTTCGGGCTGCGCTTTGTCGCCTCACCCAAACATGCCGATGTATTGTTGGTGACAGGTCCCGCCTGCCTCAATATCCGTGAAGCCCTGGAACGCGCGCTGGCCAGCACGCCAGAACCGCGCTGGGTGGTGGCGGTTGGCGATTGCGCCGTGGATGGCGGCGTCTTCAAGGGTTCCTATGCGGTGGAAAACGGCATCGCTTCCGTACTACCGGTAGATTTGCTGATCCCCGGCTGCCCGCCTTCGCCCGCGCAATTACTTGAAGGGCTGCTTGCCCTGCTGGAAGCAGAGTCTGCAAAAAAATAGGGCCGGCCGGATTAAACCAGCCAGCCCAAAAGACCCATCCGAGGACGGACCAGTTGCGGCGCGGCATGCCGGGAATGAGCCGCGCAACATCGACAATGTTGCAGCCCTCACCTCTCGGCACCGTGAGCACCAGCTTAATTTTTATCAAGAATGGCGGGGGTGGCTCAGATCAGACAAAGCTCGGCCAAATCGCGCCGGAGCTTGGGCGGTAGGGCATCCAGGCCGCGTGTCGGCGGGCGGGCTTGGTTCACATCCGCCGGCGCTTCTTCCGGCTTCAGATAGCGCCAGCCTTGGAAGGGCTTCATGGGGCGCGCGTCCACCAGAACCAGCGTCGGGTCCAGCACCAGGGCGGCGCAGGGGGTCTGGTCGTCCCATTCCTCCTCACGGATTTCCAGGATGCGCTGGCGCACCCGCACAAAGCCGCCAATCACCCAATAGATCGAACCGCCATTGCAGAGTTCTTCCACGCGCTTCGGGAACATGCGCGTCCAGGCGCGGAGCGGCGGGTCTTCCTTGAGGCGGAGCGCCTGCAAGGCCGCAAGCGCCGCGACATCCTTGGGCCCGACCGAGAGTTTAATGAGGTTCAGCACAAGGCTTCCATGGCCGGAACCGCCCCGAGTCGGCAAGAGGGCCTTATTTTAACGCCCGCCAACCAATATCCCGCCGGCAAAACCCGCCCGGCCAATCAAGCCGGTCCACCGCGGCATAGGCTGCATCGCGCGCTTCGTGCAGCGTCTTGCCTATCGCCGAAATACCCAGCACGCGGCCACCGGTTGCGATCAGCGCGCCATCATCACGCCGCGCCGTGCCGGCATGAAATACCTGCACGCCTGGCACCTGCCCTGCCGCTTCCAGGCCACCGATTTCGCTCCCCTTCGCGTAGCTGCCGGGGTAGCCGCGCGCCGCCATCACCACCACCATGGCATGCAAGGCTTCCCAGCGCAGATCAAACCGCGCCAATTCGCCATCACAGGCCGCAAGCAAAGCGGGCAGCAAATCGGATTTCAAGCGCAGCATCAGCACCTGGCATTCCGGATCGCCAAAACGCACATTGAATTCAATAAGCTTCGGGCCTTGCGCCGTCATCATCAGCCCCGAGAAAAGCACGCCTTTGAAGGGCGCACCGCGCCGCGCCATTTCGGCCAGCACCGGGCGGATGATGCGCGCCATGACAGTTTCCTGAAGTGTCTCAGTGAATATCGGCGGGGGGGAATAGGCACCCATGCCGCCGGTATTGGGGCCGGTATCGCCATCACCGACGCGCTTATGGTCCTGCGCAGCACCGAGCGGCAAGGCGGTGGTGCCATCGCAGAGCGCGAAGAAGCTGATTTCCTCACCCACCAGACATTCCTCGATCACCACGGAGGCGCCCGCTGCGCCATGGACACGGTCTTCCATGATATCGGCGATGGCGGCTTCAGCCTCAGCGATGGTCGCGGCCACCACCACACCCTTGCCGGCGGCAAGCCCATCGGCCTTCACCACAATCGGTGCGCCCTTTTCGCGGATATAGGCGCGGGCGGCGGCAGCATCGGTGAAGCGCGTCCAGGCAGCGGTCGGCGCGCCGGCGGCATCCGCCACTTCCTTGGTAAAGGTCTTGCTGCCTTCCAAGCGTGCGGCAGCGGCAGAAGGGCCGAAGCATTTCAGGCCAGCGGCGGCGCAGGCATCGGCCAAGCCAAGCGTCAGCGGCGCTTCTGGCCCAACAACCACCAAGTCAATGGCATTGTCCTTGGCGAAGGCAACAAGGCCGGAGATATCCTCGGCGCCAATCGCCACACATTCCGCCACTTCAGCAATGCCGGCATTGCCCGGCGCGCAGAAAAGCTTGGTCAGCAGCGGCGATGCCGCCAAGGCCCAGCAGAGCGCATGTTCGCGGCCACCGCCACCCACTACCAGAACGCGCATCGCACCCCTCGCCGATCAATTCGCGGGGCGTTGATTACGCCTTGCGCTGCGTGACGCCAAGGTGGCGCTTAACCAAGCCCGTCCGGGTCCGAATCCAAGGCATAGCCGGCAGAACGCACGGTGCGGATCAGGTCAATCTCATTGCCTTGGTTGATCGCCTTGCGCAAGCGGCGGATATGCACATCCACCGTGCGCGGTTCCACATGGATATCGCGGCCCCACACGGCATCCAGCAATTGTTCGCGCGCAAATACGCGGCCCGGATGCTGGAGGAAGAATTCAAGCAGCCGATATTCCGTCGGCCCCAGATGCAAGGGCCGCCCGCCGCGTGTCACGCGATGTGCATCCTGATCCATGGCAAGATCCGCATAGGCAAGGGTGCCCTTGGACGCGACACGCCCGGACCGGCGCAGCAGGGCGCGGATGCGTGCGATTACATGTTCAATGGCGAAGGGCTTGGCGATGTAATCATCCGCGCCGATATCAAGCGCGCGCACCGCATCCTGGTCTTCCGTGCGCGCTGTCACCATGATGATGGGCAGGTCGCGCGTTTCGGCACGGCGACGAAGCTGGCGGCAAACCTCAATGCCGGAAAGCGACGGCAGCATCCAATCCAGCAGCATGACATCAGGCCGCGCTTCCGCCACGCGCAGCAGCGCTTCCTGGCCATCCGCTGCTTCATCCACGCGGAAGCCCTGTTTTTCGAGATTGTAGCGCAGCAGAGTCAGCAGCGGCGCCTCATCTTCCACGATCAGCACCGTGGGCTTGGCAAGGCTACCGTAGTTTTCAGCCATCATCGCCATGACTAATCGCCCGGCGCGCGCACCACAGCGAATGCCGAGGTATCGCCCTTCGGCCGGTCCTCCGGCAGGGTTTCACCGCGCACGGCGAAGTGAATACGCTCTGCGATATTCGTGGTATGATCGCCAATGCGTTCCAGGTTTTTGGCGATAAAGAGCATATGGGTCGCGGCGGTAATATTGCGCGGGTCTTCCATCATATGCGTCAGCATTTCGCGGAAAATGCCGTTATAGATCTCATCCACCGGTTCATCCGCGGCCCAGACGCGTTCGGCTGCATCGGCATCGCTTTGCACCAGCGCATCCATGGCGGCCTTCAGATTTTCCTGCACCAGATGCGCCATGCGTTCAAAACCATTCATGCTGCCAAGCCCAGGCAGGGATGCAAGCACAATAGACCGCTTGGCTGCATTTGCCGCGTAATCGCCAATGCGTTCCAGATCATTGGAAACCTTCATGCAGGCGATGATGAGCCGCAAATCCGCGGCCATAGGCTGACGTAGCGCAAGAAGGCGGACGCAAAACGCCTCAATTTCGCGTTCAAGCTGGTCAATCTGCACGTCGCGCTGCACCACTTCACCGGCCAAATCACTATCCCGGCGCACCAAAGCGCGCGTGGCATCAGCCACCTGGCGCTCCACCAGCCCGCCCATGCGCGCGATCATGTCGCGCAGCTTGCGCAAATCCTCATCATAGCTGCGGACGATATGTTCTGTGGGCATTTATCTTGCTCCTGCCTGGCTCAGCCAAACCGGCCGGTGATGTATTCTTGCGTCTTCGGATGCTTGGGCGCGGTGAATAGCTGCGCCGCCGGCGCCACCTCAATCAATTCACCCAGATAGAAGAACGCCACCTGATCCGCGCAGCGTGCCGCCTGCTGCATGTTATGCGTGACGATGGCGATGGTGAAATCGCGCTTCAGCTCGTCAATCAGCTCCTCGATCTTAAGCGTGCTGATGGGATCAAGGGCGGAGGTTGGTTCGTCAAACAGGATCACCTCAGGCCGCACGGCGATGGTGCGGGCGATGCAAAGCCGCTGCTGCTGGCCACCAGAGAGCCCAAGGGCGGAACGATCGAGCCTATCCTTCACTTCATTCCAAAGGGCGGCGCGGGTCAGCGCCCATTCAATGCGTTCGCCCATTTCGGATTTGGAGAGTTTTTCATGCAGGCGAATACCGAAGGCGATGTTTTCATAAATCGTCATCGGAAAAGGGGTCGGCTTCTGGAACACCATGCCTACCTTGGCGCGGAGCGTATTCAAATCTACGGAATCGGAGATGATGTTTTCGCCATCCATCATCACCTCACCAGTCGCGCGCTGGCCGGAATAAAGGCTATACATGCGATTGAGCACGCGCAGCAGCGTGGATTTACCGCAGCCGGAAGGTCCGATCATGCCGGTGACTTGCCGATCTGGCAGGTCAAGATTGATCCCCTTCAACGCACGGTTGTCGCCATAGAAGAAATCCAAATTACGAATGGCAATACGCGCATCATTCAGCACGGCTTCAGAACGCGCCTGCATGCCGCCGAAGCTTTTCGCTCCACCCGCCAGGCTTGTCGTTTCGGTGGAAAGGCTCATGGTTCCGTCCTTCCGGTCAGATGCGGCTGCGCAGCAGCGTGCGCGCGAGGATATTGAGGGCGAGAACACCAAGCGTGATCAGCAGAGCGCCGGCCCAGGCGAGCGCAATCCAATCCTCAAACGGTGAACCGGCGAAGGAATAGATGGTCACTGGCAGGCTCGACATCGGTTTCGAGAGATCGGTGGACCAGGCATTGTTGCCGAGTGAGGTAAATAGCAACGGGGCGGTTTCACCGGCCACGCGCGCGATGGCCAGCAGCACGCCGGTGATGATGCCCGCCATGGCGGAGCGCCAGCAGATCAGCGTAATCATTTTCCATTTCGGCGCACCAAGCCCCATGACCGCTTCGCGCAGCGTATTCGGGATCAATTGCAGCATGTCTTCCGTGGTGCGGACCACAATCGGGATGACGATGATGGCAAGTGCAGCAACACCGGCCCAACCAGAAAACCCACCGAAAGGCAGCACCAGGATTTGATAAACGAAAAGCCCGATCAGGATGGAAGGCGCGGAAAGCAGAATATCTGAGACAAAGCGCACCGCATTACCCAACCAGGAATCCTTGGCGTATTCAGCCAAGTAAGTTCCAACCAGCATGCCGATAGGCGTGCCAATCGCGGTGCCAAGCAGGGATTGGATCAGGCTGCCCACAATGGCGTTCAGCAAGCCACCTTCAGACCCGGGCGGCGCCGTGATCTGCGTGAAGACGCGCAGCGACATGGCTTCAAAGCCGCGGTAGAAAAGTGTCGCCAGAATGGAAGCCAGCAGCACCAGCCCGATCACCGTGGCCGCGATGCAGAGCGTGCGGATGAAGCGATCCTTGCGCTGGCGGCTGCGGCCGAGCCTGGCGGCCATGGCAGCATCCTTACGCGGGCCGGGATGGGGCAGAGAGGAAAGTGCGACCGACATGGTTCAGACCTTGAGCCGAGAGCGCAGTAAATAGCGCGAGGTCGCCAGCACCGCGAAGGAGAGCAGGAACAGGATAAAGCCAAGCGCGAGCAAAGATGCCAGCTTCAGGCTGCCAATTTCACTTTCGCCAAATTCCAGCGCCACCAGTGATGCAATCGTATTGCCTGGCCCGAAAAGCGAGGTGGAAATGCGGTTCGCATTGCCGATCACAAACGTCACCGCCATGGTCTCACCCAGGGCGCGCCCAAGGCCCAGCATGATGCCACCCGCTACGGAAACCCGCGTATATGGAATGACAACGCCCTTCATGACTTCCCAGGTGGTGGCGCCTAGGCCATAGGCACTCTCCTTGAACACAGGTGGCACTTGTTCAAACACATCGCGCATGGTGGCGGCGATAAAGGGCAGGATCATGATGGCCAGAATGAAGGCTGCGGTGAATAGCCCGGTGCCGAAGGGCGCGCCCTGAAACAGAAAGCCGATCAGCGGCCATTCACCGATGTTATCAATGATCCAGGGCTGGATATTTTGTGCAAAGGCGGGCGCGATGACGAAGAAGCCCCACATGCCATAAATAATGGAAGGCACCGCGGCCAAAAGCTCAATCGCGGTGCCGACCGGCCGGCGCATCCATGGCGGCGCCAATTCGGTCAGGAAAAACGCCACGCCAAAGGCCAAGGGCACCGCCAGAATAATGGCGAGCACCGCGGTGACAATGGTGCCATAAATGGAAACGCCGGCGCCGAAAGCCTCACGCACCGGGTCCCAATCTGTGGAGGTGATGAAGGCAAGACCAAAGGCGCGAAAGGCCGGCAGGCCCGCGATGAAGAGTTCAATGATCAGCGCGCCCAATAGGATCAGCACAAAAATACCGGCGGCCTGACAAACCAGGGCAAAGACCCTATCGCCCAGGCTGCTGGAACGCCGCGCGGCTTTCGGGGGCATTACGCTTTCTGACGCCAAGGATCACCCCCGGGGGTTAGGAGGAAATGGCCGCCCGCAAGCCGCAAATGACCTGCAGGCAAGGGCCTTCAGGCGCCAAAGCTTTGCCGCCAGGAAGCCCTGATGGCGTTATGCACCGATTCGGGCAGCGGGATATACTCAAGATCAGCTGCCAATTGGCTGCCATTGGCAAAGCACCAATCAAAGAAGCGACGCACATTGGCATTGCGCGCGGCATCCGTTGGGTTGGTCGGCAGCAGAATGAAAGTGGGCGCCACAATCGGCCAGGATTCCGGGCCAGCCTGGTCAATCACATTGGCAGCGAAGCCCGGCACGGACCAATCGGCGGCGGATGCCGCGGCGATGAAGGATTTATGATCGGGCTTCACGAAATTGCCGGCCTTGTTCCGGATTTGCGTGGAAACCAACTTGTTGGTGATGGCATAGGCGTTTTCCACATAGCCAATCGCGCCGCGCACATTGCGCACGGTGCCGGCGACACCTTCATTGCCGCGCGCGCCGGTACCGGCCGGGAAGCGCACAGAAGTGCCAACGCCTACTTTTTCCTTCCATTCCTGCGATACCGCCGCAAGGTAGGAAACCCATACGAAGGTCGTGCCGGAGCCATCCGCGCGATAGGCCGGCGCAATGGCCAGATTCGGCAGCGGAAGCCCTGGGTTGATCGCAACAATCGCCGGGTCATTCCAGCGCGTGATCTTGCCAAGATAAATATCGGCCAGAATCGGCCCAGTCAGGCGCAGCTGATCATCAGTGATACCCGGGATGTTAACAATCGCTACCAACGATCCCATGACAGTCGGGAATTGCAGCAGATTGCCTTCGGTCAATTGCTGGGCATTCAGCGGCGCATCAGTGGCGCCAAAATCCACCGTGCGGTTGCGGATCTGGTTGATGCCCGCGCCCGAGCCCACGGATTGGTAATTCACCTGAACACCAATCGCGCCACGCGCCGCTTCCGCCCATTTCTGATAGATAGGGTTAGGGAAGGTCGCCCCCGCGCCAGTGATTTGCGCGCCTTGGGCCTGGGCACCAAGGGCGGGAAAAGTAAGGGCGGCGCTGGCGCCGAGAAGGAAGGATCGCCTATCCACGGGAATGCTCCGAATGCTGGAACCTTGCCGCCCCGAAAAGGACAGCGCCTGGGTTCTAGATGGCGTACTGCGACGCCTCGATTGCAGTTCGATGAAGCTTTTGTGACAAGCACCCGGACAAGTCAGGGCGTTATCCACAGGCCTATTGATACCAGCCCGGCCGGCGCTTGGCCTGGAAAGCGGCCAGACCCGCCCGGCCCTCCGGCGCGGCGCGCTGCATCCAGCCTTCCTGCGCCAATTGCGCGACCTGGCGGGGGGAAAGCGTCAGGCCATTGGCTTCCAGGAAGGAGGTTTTGGTGACCGCAATCGCGGAGGGCGCGGAAAGCATCATCTGGTCAATGATATGCGCGAGCCTTGCTTCGATGGCCTCAGCCGCCACAACCTCATGCACCAAGCCGATGCGCAGCGCCTCGGCCGCGTCAAAGCGCTCACCGGTGATGGCGTAGCGGCGGGTTTGCCGAAGGCCCAGCGCATCCACCATATGCGTGCTGATCGGCGTTGGGGCGACGCCGACGCGCACCTCGGTAATGCCGAATTGCGCAGCCGGGGCGGCCAGCGCTACGTCCACACAGCAGGCAATGCCGACACCGCCGCCAAAGCACGCACCCTGGATCACGGCGAAGGTTGGTTTGGGGAATTCATTCAGCTTGCGCATCGCCTCGGTAGTGGCCAGCGATGCAGCGAATGCGGGCTCCGGCGGATAGGCCGCCACTTCCGCCAGCCAATCAATATCCGCACCCGCTTGGAAATGCGCCCCGGCGCCGCGGATCACGAGGCCGCGAATCGCGGCATCGGGGCGGAGCTGATCAAGCCCCGCAATGAGCCCTTCCAGCATGGCGGCGTTATACGCATTGCCCTTATGCGGGCGATTGAGCGTGGCGGTCGCAATGCCGCGCGCATCTATGGTGAGTAGGACGGGCTTTTCGGTTTCGGTCATCGCAGTGCTTCCTGGGCTTTGGCGCATTCTCTCCCCATGCGGGCGTTGACGCCAGACCCGGGCGGGCTAAGGGTTGCAACCGTATCCGCGGAGATCAGCCATGCCCGCTTCCCGTCCCACGCTCAGTGGCCCGCGCCATGCGATTTCAGCGGGGCATTATCTGGCGGCTTCCGCCGGCTACGCGGTGCTGGAAGCCGGCGGCAATGCGGTGGATGCGGGGTGCGCCGCAGGGATTGCGCTTGGTGTGCTGCTGCCGGATTTGGTGAATGTGGCGGGTGTGGCACCCATCATGATCCGGCTGGCCAATGGCCAGGTGGAAACCATCGCGGGGCTTGGCCATTGGCCGGCGTCTCTGCCGGCTGATATTTTCATGCGTGAACATGGCGGGAAGATTCCGCAAGGCGTGCGCCGCACCGTAGTACCGGCCGCGCCGGATGCCTGGATCACGGCATTGGAGCGCCATGGCACCATGGGCTTCGGCGATGTGGCGCAATATGCCATTCGCTACGCAGCGGAAGGCTTCGCGGTTTATCCGCTACTGGCGGAAAGCGTTTCCGCGCATGTGGCGGAATATGCGCGCTGGCCATCCAATGCGGCGATTTTCCTGCCAGGCGGCGCGCCGCCCAAAATTGGCGAACGCTTCTTCCAAAGAGATCTGGCGCGCAGCCTCAGCTATATGGTGGATGAGGAAAAGCGCGCAGCGGGTAAAGGCAGGCTTGCGGGGCTTGCCGCCGCGCATGCGGCCTTTTATCGCGGCGATATCGCGCGAGAGATCGTAGCCTTTCAGCAGCGCGAAGGCGGCTTCCTGACCATGGCGGACATGGCGGGTTTCCATTCTCGGCTGGAACCCGCCATCACGCGCCGCTGGCGTGGGCATGAGGTGATTACCTGCGGCCCTTGGTGCCAAGGCCCGGCGCTTTTGGAAGCGCTGCTGCTGTTGGAACGCGCCGGTCTGGATGGGCTGGAACATAATTCGCCTGAATATCTGCACCTTTTTACCGAATGTGTGAAAGCGGCCATGGCGGATCGCGAGTATCATTTTGGTGATCCCGCCTTCATTGATGTGCCGCTAGATCAGCTGTTGTCGGATGCGCATTTGGCGGCACGCGTGGCGGAAATGGACCCGGTGCGGGCGCATCCTGCCATGTATCCGCCCTTGCTCGGCGCGGGGCGCGCAGCGGATGGGCCGGTGCGGCGCGATCTGCCGACGATTGAAGCCGATACATCCTATGTCGCGGTGGTGGATCGTTGGGGCAATGCCTTCAGCGCCACACCTTCCGATGGGTCCTGGAATTCGCCCGTGGTGCCGGGGCTTGGTCTGATCCCTTCCAATCGTGGCAGTCAGAGCCGACCGGATCCTTCGCACCCGGCCGGCGTGGCCCCAGGCAAGCGCCCGCGGCTGACACCCAACCCCGCCATGGTGGTGACGCGTGGCGGTGGTGTGATGCCTTTCGGCACACCGGGCGGTGATGTACAAATCCAGGCCATGTTACAGGTGATATTGAACGTCTTGCATTTTGGGATGGAATTACAGGAAGCGATCGAAGCGCCGCGCGTTTCATCCTATGCCTTCCCATCATCCTTCGCGCCGTTTGATTATTTCCCGCGCCGGCTTGCCGTGGAAACACGCATTCCGGAGGAAACGCGCAATGCGCTTGCCGGACGCGGGCATGACATCAAGGAATGGCCGGATATGACTTGGCTTGCGGGCAGTGTTGAGGCGGTGATGTCCGACCCCGCGGCAGGCCTGGTACGCGCCGGAGCCGATCCACGCCGACCCGCTTATGCGATTGCAGGATGAGCGCCGCTTCTGCAACGCCCGATCGCGGAACGCTGCTTGATCAGGCTATGGCGCGCCTGCAGGCGCGGGATTTTCGCGCCGCCGCCACGCTGTTCAACCGCGCCATTACTCTTGGGCGCGATGCACCAGAAATTCGCAATAATCTTGGCAATGCCTTGCGCCATGCTGGTGACAAGGCGGGGGCTGAGGCCGCGTTTCGTGAAGCGCTCAGCCAGCGCCCTGCTTATGTGCGCGCCGTTGTCAATTTGGTGGAGATGCTGCTGCCCGCGCGCGCTGATGCCGCAGCTGAGATCATCGCCGCCGCACTTGCCGCAGGCGCGGGGGAAGCGTTGCACCGCAGCGTTGCACGGGTTTGGCGCGATGCCGGGCGGCCCGACCGCGCCATAGTCCATTTGCAGGCCCTACTTGAAACAGCGCCAGGCGATACCTTGATGCGCAGTGAATTGGGCACAACTCTGATGGGTCTTGGGCAGCCTAGTGCGGCCATTCCGCATCTGGCGCGTGTAGCGGCTGAGATGCCGGATCGCGCCGATGCCAAGGTGAATTATGGCCTGGCCCTGCAACAATCGGGCGATATTAGCGCAGCCATGGCCGTGCAGCGCCGCGCCATTGCGCAAGACCCGCTCTGCCGCCCGGCCTGGCAGAATCTTCTGCTCGGGTTGAATTACATGCCGGGCATTACGGCAGAGGAAGTGGCGGCAGCGCATCGTGCCTATGCCGCGCGCTTTGCCCGCCCTGCCCCGGCACCCTTCGCCAATACGCCAGACACAGAAAGGCGACTACGCATCGGCATGCTGTCGGGCGATTTTCGCCAGCATCCCGTTGGGTATTTTTTGGAAGCGGCCATTGCTCAGCATCGGCGCGCAGGCTTTCATTTTACCGCCTATGACGTCGGCAAGCGCGCCGATGCCGCTACGGCCAGGCTGCGCGGCGTTTTCGATGCTTGGCGATCCGTGGGTGCGCTGGAAGATGAAGCGATTGTCGCGCAAATTCGCGCCGATGCGATTGATATTCTGGTGGATCTGACAGGCCATACCGAAGCGAGCCGCATTGGTGTGATGGAATATCGCCCTGCACCGGTGCAGGTAAGCTGGATTGGCTATGCCAATACCAATGGTGTCGCGGCGATGGATTGGATCATTGCCGATGATGTGGTGCTGCCAACGGAAGATGAGCCGCTCTATATCGAAAAGCCGCTTCGCCTGCCTGGCTGCTATTTGTGTTACACCGCGCCGCGCAGGCCCGCGGCGCCAAGCCCGCCGCCCATGCTGCGCCAGGGCCATGTGACCTTTGGGTGCTTCAATAATCTCGCGAAAATCAATGACGAGGTTTTGACCGCTTGGGCTAGGATTCTGCCGCGCCTGCCTGACGCCCGGCTTTTGCTGAAGACGGCCGTGCTGGGCGAGGCCGCAACAGCGCAAAAACTTCGCGCGCGTTTTATCGCGGTTGGCGGCGATGCCGCGCGGCTTGACCTTGAAGGCCATAGCCCGCGCGCGGATTACTTCGCGCGCTACGCCACGGTGGATTTCATGCTTGACCCCTTTCCCTTCCCGGGCGGTACCACGACAGCCGAGGCAATCCTGGCCGGCGTGCCAACCCTGACGCGGTGCGGGCGCGGCGGCATGATCAGCCGTAATGGCGAAACCCTGCTGAGCGCGGTTGGGCTGCAGGACTGGATCGCAGCGGATACGGATGCCTATATCGAAAAGGCCGTGACTTTTGCACGGGACGCCGGCGTCTTGGCGGCGCTAAGGGCGCAGCTTTCGCCTGGGCCGCTTATTGATGCTGCAACCTATGCCCGGGGCCTAGAGGCCGGCTGGCGATTTATCTGGCGCGATTGGTGCGCACGGCAGGGGGCGATTTCACCGAAGGCGGAAAAGGTCTAGCAGGCTGCTGAAATTCGTAGCCTGATCTCCGCACTTATGATTCACTGCCCTCGCATTTGATCGAGGTTGCAATACGTGGCAATGACGCGATGCCGGGTTCCCGGTTCAGCTATGTTGATCTTGAAATGCGGGTCCGTCCTGACCATCCGCTGCGCGTTATTCGCGGCCTGGTGAATAGTGCATTAGCTGATCTTTCTTCAGCCTTCGACGCGCTCCATTCGCCATTCGGTCGTGAATCCATCCCGCCGGAGCGGCTGATCCGCGCCCTGTTTTTGCAGGCGTTCTATTCGATCCGTTCGGAGCGCCAATTGGTCGAACGCATCGAGTTTGACCTTCTGTTTCGCTGGTTCGTCGGCCTCGGCGTTGATGACCCTCTATGGGATGCTGCGACCTTCACCAAAAACCGCGACCGCCTGTTGCAAGGCGACGTGG
>JADCFA010000037.1 GCA_020249775.1 Roseomonas sp.
CATCCAGCATCGCCGCTTGATGCATCACCAAAACGCAGCTTAACCTCAACCACAGATGGGCCAGATACTCCGTTAGACAGCGCGCAAAGCAGTCTCAAATGATTTGACGACGGACAGGTGGCTTTGTCCACCTCGTGCAAATCCGCCACGGCTTTGAGGATTACGAATACCTCATCATCGCACGCCCCCGTCCGCGCAATGGCAACCGGAAGCTGATCGCCATGATCCTTGGGGAGGCCGCCTGATGCACGCGCTCCCCAACCGCCCTACGCTCGAAGCAATCCGCCTCATGCCACTCGGCGATATTGTCGCCCTGCCGGCGGAACACCTTGCCTTGCTGCAATCCGATGCCCGCGAGGCGGCTGATGCAGCCAAGCGCATGCAGGCCTGGATCGAAAGTGCGATTGCCCTTCGCTATCAGCAGCGCGCCATCGCAGCACGCGGCATGGCCGGCAAGGACACCGGCACGGTGCGCTTTCAGGATGGCTCGGTGGAAATCACCGCCGAATTGTCGAAGAAGGTGGAATGGGACCAGGCCCGGCTTGCTCGGCTTGCCGAGGAAATCCGCACTGCCGGTGAGAACCCGCTCGACTACCTCGAGATCGCCTTCAAGGTTCCCGAGCGCGCCTATACCGCCTGGCCCGAGCGCATCCGCAAAGCTTTCGAACCGGCACGCACCGTCCAGACCGGCCGCCCGACCTATCGCCTGACGCTGCTCAGCGACACTGCCGAGCGCGATGGCAGCGCATTGGCCGGCCCCAACCTCAGCAGCGAAGGGTCAAACTGATGGCATTGCGCATTGTCACGGCCGATGAGCGCCTTTCGCGCGCGGCCAATAAAACCACACTGGCGCTGTTTGGCCCAAGCGGTGTCGGCAAAACCTCGCAACTGAAAACACTGCCTGCTGCCGAGACGATCTGCATCGACCTCGAAGCCGGTCTGAAATCCGTCCAGGATTGGCGGGGCGACAGCATCCCCATCCGCCGCTTTGACGATGCGATCGCCATCGCCTGCCTGATTGGCGGCGTGAACCCGGCCGCCGATCCGAATGGGTTTTTCTCCGAGGCGCATTACCAGCACCTCGCCACCGCACATCCCGATCTGGTACGGCTGATCGCCGGCAAGTCCATTGTCTTTCTGGACAGCATCACCGATCTGACGCGCCAAGCCATGGCCTGGGCCAAGACGCGGCCCGAGGCGTTTTCTGACAAGACCGGCAAGCCCGATACGCGCGGCGCCTATGGCTTGCTGGCGCGTGAAGTGATCGGGCTGCTGAAGCATCTGCAGCACGCCCCCGGCAAGACCACCATCATGGTCGGCATTCTGGAACGCGTCACCGATGAATTCGGCCGCGTCACCTGGCAGCCGCAAATGGAAGGCGGCAAGGCCGCGCGCGAATTGCCGGGCATTGTCGATCAGGTCGTGTCCATGGGCCTGTTTCAGCGCGAGGGCGATGCCTGGCGCCACGACCCCGAACGCGGCAGCGAGCGCCGATTGGTCTGCCGTGCAGGCAATAGCTTCGGCCTGCCCGCGAAGGATCGCTCCGGCCGGCTGGATGAAACCGAGCCCGCCGATCTCGCTGCCCTGCTCCACAAAATCAACACCACCCCCTCCGCCTGAGCCGAAAGGAAGCCCCCATGCTTGACATGAATGATGCGGAATTGCCACGCAATACTGACCTTTTGCCCGATGGCAGCTTTGTCAAAGTCATCATGCAAATCCGCCGTGGCGGGCTGGATGGTCATAACGAGGCTGATCGCGGGCTGCTCAAGGGTGCGAAATCGCCGAGCAGCGATGTGCGTATGCTGGATTGCGAATTCACCGTGACGGATGGCCCGCTGGCGCGGCGCAAATTCTGGCAGACATTTACTGTGATCGGCGGCAAGCTCGACGAGAATGGCGTCTCGATCGGCTGGAAGATCTCCAAGGGCATGTTCCGCGCCATGATCGACAGTGCCTTGGGCCTGGATCCGCAGGGTATGAGCGAGGTGGCACGCGGCAAGCGCATGCTGCGCGGGCTTTCTGACCTGCATGGCATCACCTTCGCGGCAAAACTGCGTGTCGAGCCTGCGAGCGACGCCCGGTATTCTGAGACCAACAAGATCGACCGGATTTTGCTGGCGAGCGATCCTGAATACACCAAGGTCATGGCCGGTGAGAGCGTGCCAGCCGCGCCAACGCCGCGACCGCAGCGTGCGACGGCCAGCGCGCCAGGCAGCGCCGCACCGGCATGGGGTTCACAACCGGCGCCCAGCCCCGCAGCCGCGCCCGAACAGGCGCCTGCCTGGGCTGCGCCCGCACAACCCGCGCCCGCCACGCAACCGGCGCCACCGCCCGCCGCAAGCCCTGCCTTTGCCAATGGTGGCCCTGCCTGGCTGAACGGGTAATGCGCCCATGCCGCCCCGCCGCTGGTCGCGCCGCGCAACACCGCGCGTCGCGGCCAAGCCCCCAACAGCACTGCCGGGCTGCACGCCCGAGGATCAGGTGCTGCGCCTTACCTGCGCGCTCTGCGCACGTGAGGCACGGGGTTTTGGCTATATCCACCAACTTCGCATCGGCGAATTTCCGCATTACCGCTTTTGCAGCATGGCCTGTTCAAAAGCGGGCAGCGTGCTCGCGCGGCGGATGGGCGGCATGATCGACAAGACCCCCTTGGAGGAAGCCGCCATCAAGGCCGCGCGCCGACCGCTGGCAGAGGTGCTGCAGGAGCTTGGCCTGCTCACGGCCTTTCATGACCGCAGCGCAGCCGAGATCGATCGCATCATCGAAGCCTGCGTGGATGGCTTTCAAGCCGCCATGCAGCGCCAAGTCGCCGAGCGCGATCCCCTTTCAGACCCGATCCCTTTTTGAGGCAAAGATGCTTGATCTGAACCACCACTCAGGGCTGATCTATGGCCTTGCCGCCGATGGCCGCGCCGATACCACTGCGCGCGTCAATGCCCATATCGATGCAGCCATCACCGCACGCAACCAGCGTCAGGCCCCGCGCGACTATCTCGGCGGCAGCCGTATTGGCGAGGAATGCGCACGCAAGCTTGTCTATGAGGTGACGCATACGCCCAAGGATGCGGGGCGGGATTTCCCCGCTGGTATTCTACGCATCTTTGATGCCGGGCATCAGATAGAAGCACTCGCCATTCGCTGGTTGCGTCAGGCTGGCTTTGACCTCCGCGACCGCAATGCCGAGGGCACGCAATTCGGCTTTACCGCCGCCGGCGGCAAGCTGCGTGGCCATGCCGATGGTGTGATCGTCGCCGGGCCCGATATCGGCATTCGCTGGCCGGCGCTCTGGGAATCAAAAGCGCTTGGCCAGAAATCCTGGACGGATCTGGTCAAGCACGGGCTGCGCCAATCAAAGCCGATCTATTTCGCGCAGGTGCAGCTTTACATGGCCTATTTCGAATTGGAGGTCGCACTCCTCACCGCCGTGAACCGCGACAGCCTCGCTTTGCATCATGAGGCCGTGCCCTTTGACGCTGCCGAAGCACAGCGCCTGTCCGATCGCGCGGTTGATGTCCTTCGCGCCGCCGAGGCCCGCGAATTGCCGCCCCGCATCGCCGCACAAGCCGATTTC
>JADCFA010000038.1 GCA_020249775.1 Roseomonas sp.
AGGCAGCGACAGGCAAATGCTTCGGCGCAATCGCCAGCAATTGCGGGTGCTGCGCGCCATGGCTCAATACAATCCGCTGCGTGTCTGAAAGCTTCATCGTCTTCGTCTCCGGTTGCGGGCGCCGACCATCGGCCCCCTACTGCCGGGAGCCCCGCGGGCGGACCCTGCGGGGCAGTGCGGCGCCGCCTTGCGGCGTGCTGCGCTTCAGTCCTGCGCTTCTGCGGCGATGCCTTCGTTGATCACGAAGCCCGTCAGGTAGGGCAGGCCGGCGGGGATGCCCGTCTCGCGGCTGGTGCGCTGCGTGATGCGCCAGCCCATCCATTCCGCGGTGGTCTTGGCGATGGCGTCCGCGAGGCTCGCGCCGTAATGCATTTGGCTATTCACCCCATCCGCGAAGTGGCGCCCGTAGCGACTGTCGAGGAAGGCGCGGACCGAGGCGGGATCCGTGCTGGTCGCGTTGTGGATCGCGGTGAAGGCGATCGGCCAGGCTTCTGCGGCGTGTTCGCGCATGGTGCCCCAGAAACCCCAGTCTTGGTTTTCGGTGGGAAGGATCGTGCTCATGTGTTTGTCTCCGTCATCGGCGGGGGAAATCCCCTGCGCCTGAGGGACCATTCGCGCTGTAGCGGGGGGCGAGCCAAGCAAGAATGAGCGTAACTTCGTTGCTATAACTGGCGAGTTGCAATCATGATCTATTGGTTGCGCGCGCTGCAGTAACATCGGCAAAGGTTCGATCCTCGCTATCCAGCACCGCCGCTTGCCCTGTTTCTTCCTGCCAGCGTTGCACAATCACATCGCAATAGGCGGGATCAATCTCCAGCAGCACTGCGCGCCGCCCAGTGCGCTCGGCCGCGATCATCGTGGTCCCCGATCCACCAAAGCAATCCAGCACCGTATCGCGGGGCTTGCTGCTGTTGCGGATGGCACGCTCGACCAGTGCCACCGGCTTCATCGTCGGGTGCAGATCGTTCCTGGCAGGCTTGTCGAAATGCCAGACATTTCCCTGGTCGCGCGCGCCGCACCAGTAATGCTGCGCGCCGGCCTTCCAGCCATAGAGCATCGCTTCGAATTGCTGATGGTAATCTGCGCGGCCCAGCGCAAAGGTATTCTTGGCCCAGATGATCGTGCTGGACCATTTGCCACCCGCTTCCTGCCAGGCGCGATGCAGCGTCGGCCACTCGGAAGATGACATGCAGATGTAGCAGGCGCCCTTGGTGACCGAGAGCAGGTTCGTCAGCGCCGGGCGCAGGAAATCCAGAAACCCCTTGCCCAGCGCATCATTTGCGATGGTCATCTTGGCAGCGGTGCCGCCCTCGTAAGCAACATTATAGGGCGGGTCTTGCCACCCCATGTCAGCCAGGTGGCCGGCGCCAAGGGCGCGTTGTACATCGGCAAGCTTGGTCGCATCACCGCAGAGCAGCCGATGCTCTCCACAACACCAGAGATCACCCTCGCGCGTGACGGGATTGACTGGCAGCGGCGGGGCTTCGTCGGCATCCTCGCCATCGATGCCGGCATCGGCGGCCGCCAGCAGCCGATCCAATTCCATGCCGGAAAAGCCCAGCACGTCGAGATCAACGGCTGCGTCATCGCGGATGCGCGCGATTTCTGCCGCGAGCAGTGCCTCATCCCAGCCGGAATTGAGTGCGATCTGATTATCCGCAAGCCGCAGTGCACGCGCCTGGGGTTCGGTGAGATGGGCCAGTCGAATGGCGGGGACACTCGCCATGCCCAGCCGCTTCGCGGCCATGACACGGCCGTGGCCAGCGACCAGGACACCAGCGCCATCCACCAGCACCGGATTCACAAAGCCGAATTCGGCGATCGAGGACGCAATCTGCGCCACCTGCGCCGGCGAATGCGTGCGCGCATTCTCGGCATAGGGGACCAGCGCCGCGACCGGCAGCGACACAACGGCAAGCTCAGGCTGCATCTGCTACCTCCGCCCGCGCTGCTGCTACAGCATCGTAATCGCGCCCATCGTCGGAAAGCGTCACCGGCTGATCCGGATAGAGCATCCGCCAACGCGCAATGGCCAAATCTACATAGGCCGGCGCCAATTCAATGCCGCGCACAACGCGGCCCGTGCGTTCCCCTGCAATCAGCGTCGTGCCGCTACCGGCGAAGGGCTCGAACACCACCTCGCCAACCTCCGTGTAGGCACGCATCAGGAAATCCGGCAGCGCCACCGGAAACACCGCCGGATGCTCTGTCTCAATCCCGCGCCCCTTGTGGCGGGTGATGCGCAGCACGGCGTCAGGGATACGCATGTCCTGCACCGGCTGACCGATATGCGTATACGCCTTCACCTTGCCATCCGCGGCGCGAAGGCCGCTGCCCTTGTTCGGCGTACCGGCCCATTTGCAGAGGATGATCTTGTTCGCCTGCCGCGCCGTGCGGTTGAAGTGAAATACAAGCTCAAACGCCGGCGCCAAACGCCCATTCCAATCACCGGGCAATCCCGGCCCCTGGTCCCAGGTGTAGAGGCCAAAGCGACGCCAGCCCCGCGCGCGCATCCATTCCAGCCAACCCTCCCAATAGGGCTGCCATTCATTCTCGCGATGTATCAGGCCGAGATTAACCAGCGCCTGGCCATCGGGCCGCAGCGCCGCGTCCACGTGCTGAAACACGCCCTGCATCAGCGCATCCCAATCCGTCACACCGCCGGTGGTGTAGGCACGCTGATTGCCATAGGGGGGCGAGGTGAACAGCATCGCGGCACGATTGCTTTCCATGACGCGCGCGACCGCCGCCGCGTCGGTGCTGTCGCCGCACAACAGACGATGCGCGCCAATCAGCCAAAGATCGCCGGGGCGAGAGACTGCCTGGCGCGGTGCCTCGGGCTCAGCATCGGCAGGATCCTCGGCATCTTCGCCGATCGCCGGCGCGGCAGGGTTCTCGGCGGTGTCTGCGGGCAGTGCTTCGGGCGCATCGCCGTCGGACACGGCATCTCCAGCCGCCGCGAGGATGCCCGCAAGTTCATCCGCCGAGAAACCAAGCGCAGCCAGGTCAATTTCCGCCGCCTGGACGCTCGCCAGAGCATCCCGCAGCAGCGCCTGATCCCAGGTCGCGTTCTCCGCGATGCGATTATCCGCAAGCCGCAGGGCTTCCTTTTGCGTGGGTGCGAGGTGCTTCAGCACAATCACCGGCACCTTGGCGATGCCGAGCGCTTCCGCCGCCGCCAGACGTCCATGACCCGCGATCAGCACGCCATCCTCGTCCACCAGCAGCGGGTTGGTGAAGCCGAAGGCTTGCATGCTGGCCATGATCTGGGCGAGCTGCGCTGCATCATGCACGCGCGCATTGCCGGCATGCGGGCGCAGCGATGCAATCGCGCGGAGTTGGATCCGCTCGGCCATCCAGGGAAGCGTCATGGGGGGTATCCGGGAGGGGTTGGGCGGGGGTTTGGTGCAAACTAGGTGCAAACCAAGTGCAAACCTGAGGGGCCTAGGTTTGCACCTAAGTTATTGAATTCGCGTCGCTCTGGTGCAAACTGCAACCCATATTTTTATTCTGACGCTAGAGGGGTCGGGCGCTTCCGCCCCCCGCATACGACATGGCCAGGAAGGAACCATCAGGTTCACTCTTGGTTTCGCTATTCCTCTCTGGCCTTCAGGAACGTGACCTGCGACGACCTCACGATCAATCGCGATCACAATTCTTTAAGGTGAAGGCATAATAGCCGAAGCGAATTCCGCTGTGCAACACGACAATCTTTCGCTGCACTACCTTTTTTTTCGCTGATCATGATTTTTCTGATGCCGAGGCAAAGCTGGAACGTGGATGGGCAAGATGACGTCCCATGAAAAATGCGGAAAGGCTACGAGTATTCGCCGCCTTCCATGATCGCTCGGGATTGCGACAAAGCGCTACCGCATCTACGGTCTGTCCTTCAATTGCCCAAGAAGCGTTGATAAACGGGAGGTTTTTCCAATGCTGAATCGCCGATCAATTGTCACTTTGCTTGTAAGTGCTCCGGCTCTTGCCACGCCCGCGCTGAGCCAATCTCAAAGCTTCCCAAGCCGTCCAGTGCGTATCATTGCACCTTACCCACCAGGTGGCGGAATCGACACGGTCGCACGTCTGATTGCCGGTCCGATGTCTGAAGTTCTCGGGCAATCGGTCGTGGTGGAAAACCGAGCCGGAGCTGGTGGTTCGATCGGTGCTGCCGCAGCCGCGCAGGCTCAGCCCGATGGGCACACACTTCTTCTCGATGCCTTGGGACACGTGATCAATCCGCTTTTGATCCGTGATTTATCCTTCGATTACGCGCGCGCCTTTGCCCCTGTCTCGTTGGTCGTGAGCCAACCGATCATTGTTGTTGGCAATCCAAACTTACCTATGCGTTCGCTCGCACAGTTGCTTGAGCGACTGAAGCAGCCCGGCGCAGATTTCTCATATGGCTCGTCGGGCAATGGAACGGGCCCTCACATCGCGGCTGAAAGCCTGCTTCGGCAAGCGGGCGTTCGCGCTACTCACGTGCCTTATCGCGGTGCTGCACCGGCGTTGCAGGACGTGATGTCTGGCAACCTAGCATTCGCAGTCGTGACTGCGGGTTCGACGGTCGCGCTTGCCCGAGAAGGAAAGGTCATACCCCTTGGTATACTGAGCCCTGAACGAATGGCATCTCTGCCAGATGTTCCCACAGCCAACGAAGGGGCAGTGCCAGGCTTTATTTTCCAGGAGTGGAATGGTTTGTTTGTTCCGGCCGGTACTCCGGAAGGTGCTGTAACGCGGCTTCATCAAGCGGCGCAGCACGCTGTAAATCAACAAGCGGTGCGTGATCGTCTTGCGACACTTGGTGCTGTGCCAGTGGGCTCGTCGCCAGGTGCATTTGCCAGCTTTCTATCCGCGCAACGAGAGACCATTGCGCGGACTGTGGCCGCTGCGGGTATCACTGGAAGCTGAGCGGGTAGGCAATAGTCGTGGCGCGCCTCACGCCGCCCTCTGCCGCCCCGCCAGCCCGAGATGCCCCGCCAGCACGCTGAGCGTGGCCACCAGCATCCCCTGCGCCTGCGGCGGCGGTACGGGCCTGCCGCCCCAGCCCTGGCGCATGGCCCACTCGCGCACCGACATCTCCAGCCCAACTACATACCAGGCGCAGGAGCCTGCCGCGCTGTCGTGGCCACCCAGGGCATTGAGCGCAGCCGCCACCCGACGCCGCGCGTCCAGGCTGCGCTCGGAGAGGTCATTGCCCGGTCCCCCAGGTTGGCGCAGCAGGGCTGACCGCGTCACGCCATCCAGCGCAGCCACGTAGAACAGGGCGCGGAACGTCGCGCCGGCATCGTGCATCTCCTGCGTGATCGTGCCATTTGCCAGCATCATGCCCAGCGTATCGACCGCGCGGCGATGCTGAACGGGTCGCCCAGTCTCGGGATCCGCTTCCCGGATTGGCGGCGTGAAGTCGCCATGCTGCAGGCGCCATTGGGACGGGCCCATCGTATCCGGGGTCTTGGTGCGTTTCTGCTTGCGCTTAGCGGCCATGGTTCTTCTCCTGCTGCCGAGGCCCCCAGCGGCGCACGGCTTCGTTCTGGACCGCCTGGCGCAGCCTGGGGTCGTGGATGTCCTCGATCGCGAGTGAGACCACTCCCTGCTGCTGCCAGACGCGGCGGCGCAGCGCTTCCATCTCGGGTGTGGTGGTGGGGCTGCGTGTGCCGCGGTTCAGGGACGAGCGTGGCTGCGCCGGAGAGCCTGGGAGGGTCATGGCACCCCACCCATCAATCCCTCGCGGAGGAAGGGGGAAGAAATAACCTTTCGGTTATCTCGTTTCGGGTAGGGACAGACCGACTCTCTTCTATATGATATATATAGAAAAAAATAATAACTGAGATAACCGAATAACCGAACGGCACCCACCCGCGCGCACATATGTACCCCCGCGCGGTTATTCGGTTTTTCGGTTATTCGCGAAAGGAGATGCGAAATCAATGACTTAGCTCCCCACCCGGATTTTCGGTTATTTCCTCGTCCTGACGCTGCTCGGGCGCCACAAAGCGATAGAGCTGAGTGGGCTTGGTCCGTCCCTTCACGATTTCGATCGTGATCTGTCCGCTTTCGCAGAGCGCTTGAAACACGGCGTCCCGGCGCTCACCCAGGAAATGAGTCTTCTCGATCAGCTTTGTGCGCGTGATGCCAGCGCTGCCTGCGTCACGAATGACATTCAGAGCCTTTTTGTGCCGGACTTCATTATCGTTCACCCCGACAAAGCGGTCGGCTTCGCGCACCAATGTCCCGATGCAGTGCTCGACCAGCTTGCCGGCCCAGGTCACGTCGCGCAGCTGCGTCACCGGCTCGGCCGGATCGCGGCTGATGGCGGCGATCATGGCGAGCTTGGCGGTGTTCTCGGCGTACCGCCCAAAAAGCGCGGTGGCATAGGTGCCGCGATGCGCACGCAGCAGATCTGTTGCCTCGCGCCGTATCTCGGCCATGGCTGTCTCGGCTTCGGGCGTGAGCGGAACCGTATAGGCATGCATCGGTGCCGTGGCTCCCATCAGATCGGCGAGATTGCCGCCATGGCTATGGCCAGGCACGCCGCGCGCGATACCGGTGAGGGCGGCGACAAGGTTGGCTGGCGGTTCCATTGGTGCGGGCGCGCCATCGCGGGCCGGATAATCCTCGTCCGTCAGGAACACCATGAACCGCGCCATGGACCCATCGCCCAGCGCACCACCTTCCAGCGCCGCCCAGAATGGTCCCGGCACGGTGACGCCCCAAAGGCACGCGCAGGGCTGTTCAATGGTGACACGCGGCTTGGTTTTCTGGTCAGCGTATTCTGTGCCGATGTATGGCTCAGCCGCCGAGGTGTAGAGCTTGGTCAGTTCAGCCCAGATGGCTGCTTTGTGCGTCGGCGCGCGCGGACTCAAGACGGCCTTCAGGAATTGGCCGAATTCATCCACCTGGAACAGCCGTACGGGATGGCGCTGCAAGGATGTGAGCAGCCCGGCTGATGAGGCGAGTTCTTCGCCGCCAAGGTAGCGGTCGAGCTTTGCCGCGAAGATCGC
>JADCFA010000039.1 GCA_020249775.1 Roseomonas sp.
ACGCCGGATAACGCTCAATAAAGCCATGTCCAACACTCCAGCTGCCCCCGCCCAAAGGGCAGAGGCTAGCGTCCGAACATGGGTCAAATCTCAGCAGCAACTTCACCCCAAACCGGGTCACTTCTCAGCGGCATTCAACAGGCTGCCCTGATCACTTTGCCGAGGGCGGCGGCAGATAGATGGAAAACGGCTCGTTCCAGCCGTTCGGGCTGAGCGACAGGATGATTTCCTTGCCGAGGAACTGGAAGCGGCTATTCGCATCCTGCAAAGACTTCAGCACCGTCTCCAACTGGCCGAGATGATTTGCGACCCTGCCGGTTTGGCTTTCGAGCTCGCATCCGCGGTCATCATGGAGGAAGCGCAGAAGGCTGGAGAGTGACTCCGTGCCAGTGCTCAGCGCCGCAAGGGCGATGGCAATATTGATCGCCTCCGCGCGCGTGTACGCGCGAGGGGATTTGGTCCCTTCGTTCATTTAGGATGTCCATTTTGAGAGTGTTATCGACTTCCGAGATTGGAAAGCCGCTGCGGTCAGCTGAGGAGCTCCCGCACAGATTATATTGTGCTTAAATTCCTAATTTCAATCTAAGTATCTGTTTTTATATGATTTTACTGTCTTTTTCTGTCTATTCGCCAAAAATCTGGATGCGTGGCGCGTCCAGGACGCGATTGAAGTGGTATCAAGGGAATAAGCGGCCTGACTTGATGAAAGCGGAATGCTGCCCTTCCGAAGCAGGGTAAAGCCTCCGAGACAAGACAGCATCACGTGTTGGGACCAATATTGGGACCGAATTTTCTGCGATCCGGAATTATCAAATAATATCAATAACTAATGGGAATTTTCTGGCGGAGAGGGTGGGATTCGAACCCACGGTACAGTTGCCCGTACTTCGGTTTTCGAGACCGACCCGTTCGACCGCTCCGGCACCTCTCCAGCGTATTGGGGAAGCGGGCTTCCCCTTGCGCACTGGGTTCCTATAGTTGCCCCCGCTCCGGGGCGCAATCTCCGCCGTTGACGCCGGGGGGGGCGCCCGTCTATATGCCCGGCTTCTCCGGCCCGGCGCTCCGCGCCCGGGGCGGGTGGCCTTTGCCAGTGGTAAAGGCTGGGCAGTCACGCTTTTGAAAGAGTTTCGGGGCATCCCCATGACCTACGCAGTAATCCGCACCGGCGGGAAACAATATCGCGTCACGCCAGACGCCGTGCTTACCGTTGAACGGCTTGATGCCGAACCGGGCTCCACGGTGACGCTGCATGATGTGCTCGCCATCGCGACCGAAGCCGGGCTTGCCATTGGCGCGCCCACCGTGCCTGGCGCCAGCGTGACGGCGACCGTGGTGGAACAGAACCGCGGCGACCGCGTGCTGATTTTCAAGAAGCGACGCCGGCAGAATAGCCGCCGCAAGAATGGCCATCGCCAGCACCAGACGGTGCTGCGCATTGCCTCCATCAACGCAGCCTGATCGGAAAGGAACCCAGCCATGGCACATAAGAAAGCAGGCGGTTCATCGCGCAATGGTCGCGATTCGGCGGGCAAGCGCCTCGGCGTGAAGCTGTTTGGCGGGCAGACCGTGAATGCGGGGTCCATCATCGTGACGCAGCGCGGCACCAAGATGATCCCGGGCGCGAATGTCTATGCCGGGCGTCAGCACAGCCTGCATGCCGCGGTTGATGGCCGTGTGGTGTTTGAACGCAAATCCGAAGGGCGCGTTCATGTTACGGTTCAGGCCCTGCCGCAGGCCGCGGAATAACCCTAACTTTCAACCTATCCCTGAAAGCGAGGGTCCCTTGGGGCCCTCGTTTTGTTTTGGGGCCCCAATGCCCCGCGGATTGACCCATGAAGTTCCTTGATGAGGCGAAAATCTGGGTGAAGGCCGGCGATGGCGGCGATGGCGTGATTGCCTTTCGGCGTGAAAAATTCATCGAATTCGGCGGCCCGGATGGCGGCAATGGCGGCAAGGGCGGTGATGTGGTGGCTGAGGCCGTCGCCGGCCTGAATACGCTGATTGACTACCGCTACGCGCAGCATTTCAAGGCGCGCAAGGGCGGCAATGGCGCCGGTTCAGATCGCACCGGCGCGGCCAGCGAAGAAGTGCTGCTGAAATTGCCGGTGGGCACGCAGATCTTCGCTGAAGACCGTGAAACCATGATCGCGGACCTTGATAAGCTCGGCAAACGCGTGGTGCTGGCGCGTGGCGGCGATGGCGGCTTTGGCAATGCGCATTACAAAACCTCGACCAATCGCGCGCCGCGCCGCGCCGATAAGGGCTGGCCTGGGGAAGAACGTTGGCTTTGGCTGCGGCTGAAACTGATAGCCGATGCCGGGCTGGTCGGTCTGCCCAATGCCGGTAAATCCACCTTCCTGGCCGCCGTTTCCGCCGCGCGCCCCAAGATTGCGGATTACCCCTTCACCACGCTCCATCCCCAGCTTGGTGTGGTGCGCCTGAACGCGACCGAGGAATTCGTGTTGGCCGATCTACCCGGCCTGATTGAAGGCGCGGCGGAAGGGGCGGGGCTTGGCACGCGCTTTCTTGGCCATGTGGAACGTTGCAAGGTGCTGCTGCATTTGGTGGATGGCTCGGCGGCTGATCCTGCGCGGGCCTATCGCACCATTCGCCGGGAATTGGCCGAATATGGCCATGGCCTGGAAGATCGCCCGGAATTGGTCGCACTCAACAAGGCCGATGCCATGACACCCCAGGCCCGTGCTTCCCGCTTGAAGGCGCTGTCCCGCGCCGCGGGCAAGCCTGTCATGCTGATCAGCGGCGCGAGTGGTGAGGGCGTGCCGGAATTGCTGCGCGCAGTCGCGGATATGATTGCGGCGGCGCGCTGACAGGCAAGGCTTTCGCGTGGTAAGCGCCACTCCATGATCAATCCGGCCGAGCCCCGCTTCAAGGATGCCAAGCGCATTGTCGTGAAAATCGGCTCGGCGCTGGTGGTGGATAACGCCACCGCCGCGCCGCGGGCTGCCTGGCTTGCCTCGGTGGCTTCTGATATCGCGGCGCTGCGCGCGCGCGGGGCTGAGATTGTGGTGGTGTCATCCGGTGCGATTGCCCTGGCGCGCAAGGCACTTGGCCTGACACGGCGGCGGCTTCGGCTGGAAGAAAAACAGGCGGCGGCGGCGGTCGGGCAAATTCGCCTGGCGGGCGCCTGGCAGGAAGCGCTGGCGGCGCATGGGTTGAATGCGGCACAATTGCTGTTGACTTTGGAAGATTCGGAAGATCGTCGGCGCTATCTGAATGCGCGCGCGACACTTGCCACCTTGCTCAGCCTTGGCTGCGTGCCGGTGATCAATGAAAATGACACGGTGGCGACAGCGGAAATCCGCTTCGGTGATAATGATCGGCTGGCGGCGCGCGTGGCCGAAATGATCCAGGCCGATGCGCTGCTACTGCTTTCTGACATTGATGGCCTCTATACCGCCGATCCGCGCAAGGACCCTGACGCGCAGCATTTGCCCGTGGTGGAACGCCTGACGGAGGAAATCATGGCGATGGGTGGCGAACCGCCGCCAGGCTATTCCTCGGGCGGTATGCGCACCAAACTGATCGCCGCGCGCATCGCGACCGGTGCCGGTACCGCCATGGCAATTGCGCTTGGCCAGCGTGACCATCCGCTGCGCGCGCTGGAAGAAGGGGCGCGTTGCACCTGGTTTCTGCCGCTGCCGGAAGGCCGCAGCGCGCGCAAGCGCTGGATCGCGGGCAGCCTGGCGCCGCTTGGCGTCCTGATTGTGGATGCGGGGGCGGCACGCGCGCTCAAGCGCGGTTCATCGCTACTGCCCGCCGGGGTGCGCGCCGTGGAGGGCGAGTTTTCGCGCGGCGATCCCGTAAGTGTGCGCGATGCTGAAGGCGTTGAAATCGCACGCGGGCTTAGTGCTTATGATGCGGAAGCGGCGCGGCTGATTGCCGGGCATCGCAGCGAAGCGCTTGAAGAAATCCTTGGCTGGCGCGGGCGGGATGAAATCATCCACCGCGACGATATGGTGCTGCTGTAACAGGCCGGCGGGGCGCTATACGCGCCTCATGCTTCATGGCAGCCTTGAGCCTGAGCGCAGCATAAGCCGCGCCGCTCAAGGGCAAGGAACGGCATGAAGGAAATACGCCTTCTCTCGACCAGTGCGATTCTGGGTTACGGCTTCCCGGAAGCGAGCCTTCAGGCCGGCATGGCGCGTGCGCCACATGTGATTGGCGTTGATGGCGGCAGTGTTGATCCCGGCCCCTATTACCTTGGCGCCGGTGTGCCGTTTTGTTCTGTCATGGCGATCCGGCGCGATTTGCGCCTGATGCTGCGCGCGGCGATTGCGGCGCGCATTCCACTCATGATCGGCACCGCGGGTGGTGCGGGCGGCGCGCCGCATTTGGAACTGACCGCGCGGCTGGTGCGCGAAATCGCCGCCGAGGAAGGCTTGCATTTCCGCCTGGCGCTGATTGAAGCCGAACCGCCGCGCGCGGAATTGCAGCGCCGCCTCGCGGCAGGGCGCATCCGCCCGCTTGGCAAGCAACCGCCCTTGACCGCCGAGGCATTGGATCGCGCGAGCCGCGTGGTCGGCATGATGGGGCCTGAGCCCTTCATGGAGGCTTTGGATAACGGCGCGCAGGTGATCCTGGCCGGCCGCGCGAGCGATCCCGCGCCCTGGGCCGGCGCTGCCATTCGCGCACAATTGCCGCCGGCGCCCGCCTGGTATGCCGGCAAAATGTTGGAATGCGGCGCGACACCTTCCATCCCGAAGGGCCATGATTGCCTGCTGGTGACGGTGCGCGAAGATGGCGTTGAATGCGAGGCGATGAACCCCATCCGGCGCTGCACGCCGCTTTCGATTGCCAATCATTCGCTGCATGAAAACAGCAGCCCCATTCACCACATTGAACCGGGTGGCATGCTGGATACATCCGATTGCCGCTTTGATGCTTTGAGCGATCGCACGGTACGCATCAGCGGCATGCGCTGGACACCGGCTTCGCAATACACGGTCAAGCTGGAAGGTGTGGAGTTTGCGGGGCATCGCTGCATTTCCATTTGCGGCACGCGCGACCCGTTGCTGATTGCGCGCCTGCCCTTATTTCTGGAAGAAGTGCGCGGCATTGTGCGCGAAAAGGCGGCGGCCTTTGGTGCTGCGCCGGAAAGCTATGCGCTCATCATCCGCACCTATGGTCTGGATGGCGTGATGGGCGCGCGCGAACCCGTGCAGCAGGTGGCGGGCCATGAGGTTGGCTTCGTCATTGACGTCATCGCCGAAACACCGGAAATCGCCGCAGCCGTGCTTGGGATTGCGCGGACCAATATGCTGCATACGGATTTCCCAGGCCGGCTTTGCCGCGAAGGCAATATGGCCTTCCCATTCTCGCCATCCGATATCCCAGTCGGGCCCGTTTATCGCTTCAGCATCCATCACGTGCTGGAATTGGATAACCCCTGCGAGATTTTCCCCATCAACTATGAAAATATCTGAGGACGATCATGCCACGCATCCGTGATCTGGCGCGCGTCTGCAAAAGCAAGAATGCCGGGCCGTTTGATCTGACGATTGATATCGTGTTCGATGATCCCGCGCTCTATCAAAAGCTGCGCGCTTCTGGGGTGATTACCGAAGCCTTGTTTGCCAGGCTTTATGGTGTGGCCGCGGAAGATGTGCTGCTGACACCCTATGATGCGGCCATGGCGATCAAGGCGACATTTCCGCGCCTGGTGCCGGCGGGCGGCATTGGCGATACGGATGTCTATGGCTGCCAGCAGCATGCACCTTTGCTTGATGTTGAAATCCCCGTTTGATCCGAAGGGTTTTATCCAATGCCGCATGCCAATCGCCAAATGACCATGGTGGCCTTCCTGCAGGCGCAGAATTGCTCAAACCTGCCTGGTTCCTGGCGGCACCCCGCTTCCATGAGTGACTTTCTGACGCCGGATTACTACCAGCGCATCGCGCGGATTCTGGAAGATGGGAAATTTCACATGGCGTTTTTCGATGATCGGCTGGCGATGCCCGACATCTATGCCAATGATTTTCGCAATACGGTTGCGCATGGCGTGCGCGCGATAAAGCTGGATCCGCTGACCATTGTGATGATGATGGCGGCTGCCACCAAGCGCATTGGCCTGGGTGCGACCTATTCCACTACCTATTACGAACCCTATCACGTTGCGCGGCTTTTCGCGACCGCTGATCTGATGACGCGCGGGCGTGTGGCCTGGAATATCGTGACGTCGCTGAACAATAGTGAGGCGCTGAATTTCGGCCATAGCGAACATCTTGAACATGATCTGCGTTACGATCGCGCCGATGAATTCATGGAAGTGGTCATGGGCCATTGGGGGTCCTGGGATGATGACGCGCTGATCGTGGATAAGGAATCGGGCGCCTTCGCCAAGCCCGATGGCGTGCGGCGGCTGGATCATCAGGGAAAATATTTCAAATCGCGCGGTCCCTTTACCGTGCCGCGTTCACCGCAAGGCCATCCGGTGTTGTTGCAGGCCGGGCAGAGTGGCCGCGGCCGCAGCTTTGCCGCGCGTTGGGGTGAAGCCGTTTTCGTGATCTATCCCAATCTGGAAAATGGCAAGAAACAGTATCGCGAATTCCGCGCTGCCGTTGCCGCTGAAGGGCGTGATCCCGATAGCGTGAAAATCCTGCCCGCCTGCTACGCCATCCCCGCCGAGAGCGCCGATATGGCCGCCGAAAAACAGGCGGTCATTGAAGCCACCGCAAGGCCCATTGATGGTCTTACGCTACTGTCAGAGGTGTTGAATTGGGATCTGGGTAGCAAGCCCTATGATGAACCGCTGACAGATGATGAATTGGCAGGGCTTTCCTGGCATGGTTTCCGTGATCGCGTCATCATGCTCTCGGGCAAGAAGAACCCGAGCGTGCGCGATTTTGTCGAGGTTTCAGGCCGCGGCACCGTGCATGAACATCACGCCTTTATCGGCACACCAAAGCAGGTCGCGGATCAGATGGAAGAATGGTTCCATGGCGGTGCCTGCGATGGCTTTGTCATGGCGGCCACACATATCCCCGGCGCCTATGAGGATTTCGTGCGCCTGGTCGTGCCGGAATTGCAGCGCCGAGGCGTGTTCCACAAGGAATATCCTGGCAGCACTTTGCGCGACATCATGGGGTTGACGCGTCCCGATGCGGCTGCCTGTCGCGCTGCGGTGCAAAAGCGCTGAAGCTTGCCGCGCCGCGCAAGGGCTGCATATGCTGGACCCTGCAAGCCCCATGGCAGTAACACTGTCATCAAAGGGGTAGGGAGAAAGCATCCATGCGCATCACACGCCGCGCCGCGCTTGGCCTTTTGGCCGCGCCGCCTGTTCTCGCCCAAAGCCGCGACTGGCCGAACCGCCCGCTGCGCCTCATCGTGCCCAGCGCCGCTGGCGGGTATGAGGTTTATGCGCGCATCCTGGCACCCAGGCTTGGCGAATTGCTCGGCCAGCCTGTGGTGGTGGAAAACAAGCCTGGCGCAAATGGCATTATCGGCATGCAGGATTTGCAGCGGAGCCGACCCGATGGCAATACCTTCATGTTCGCCCATATCGGCGCGATTTCCATCGGCAGCAGCATCTACCCCAATATGCCCTTTGATCCGGTGGAGGAATTCGCCTCGATTTCCGTGGCGGTAACTTCGCCTTTGGTGTGGTTGCTGAACCCGTCTCAGCCTTTCCGGACCATGCCGGAATTCATTGCGCGCGCACGGGCTGAACCCGGCGTTTGGCGCTATGGCAATCCATCTTCGGGCAGTATTCCACATCTGGTCGCGGAAGAAGCCAAGCTACGCCACCGGATTGATATGCCGGGCGTGCCCTATCGCAGCACGGTGCAATCCTTGACCGCGGTGATCGCCAATGAAGTACCGATCACCGTGGATAGCCTTGGCGCCAGTGCCGGGCATATCGCGGGCGGCAGGCTTCGTGCGCTTGCCATGACGGGCCGTGAAAGATCGGATCGCTTGCCCGATGTGCCAACCATGATGGAACTTGGCCTTGATCAGCGCGAATGGGTTGCCTGGTATGCCTTCATGGCGCCCAAGGGCACGCCGGAAGACATCATTCAAAGGCTGAACAACGTGATCAATCAGGCGCTCCGCGAAGACGCCATCGCAACCCGCATTCGCGATCTTGGCGCCGCACCCCGCATCACCACGCCCGCCGAAATGCTGAGCTTCATCCGGGCCGAGCGTGAAGAATTCGGCGCGATTGCACGCGCCGGCAAGATCAGGGTGGAATAGGGGCTATGTTGACTCTCTAGCGCGTGTTGCGTTCACAAGGGTTCACGCATCCCGCTTTACATCTTTGTTTATAGAGCATCTTCACACGTTCAGATGCTTCCAGCTGGACGTGATATGCTCTAGCTCGGTTCAATCCCCGCCGCGCGGATCAAGGGCTGCCATTTCGCGGCATCGGCGGCCAATTGCGCGGTAAAGGCGGCTTCAGTGCTGGGCCAGGCTTCCAGGCCACGGCGCTGGAAATCCGCGATCACCGATGGATCAGTCAAAGCGGCGCGGATTACCTCACCCAGGCGCGCGCGAATGGGCGCAGGCGTGCCGGCGGGCACCACAAAGCCATCCCAATTCAGCACTTCAAAATCCGGCAAGCCGGCTTCGATCATGCTCGGCACATCGGGCAATTCACGCGCGCGGGTCTTGGTCGCGACACCTAGCGCGCGAATGGTGCCGGCCTGCACATGGGTCAGCACCGTGCCCATGGGGGAAAAACCAAAATCATGCTCGCCCGCCACAAGTGCGAGCATTTGCGGCCCACCGCCACGATAGGGCACCGGCACGCTGCGCGTGCCCGCAATATGGTCAAACAAAATGCCGCAAAGATGCCCGGGCGAACCCACGCCGCCCGTACCGTAGCTGATCGTCTCTGGCCGCGCCTTGGCGGCGGTGATGATATCAGCGACCGATCTGAAGGGCCGATTGGCGGGGCAGACCAGTACATTCACGGCGTTGAAGATGGTTGAAATCGGCATCAGATCCGCCATGGGATCAAAGCCCATATTGCGCACCAAAGCGGGATTGACCGCGAGCGTGCCGATATTGGCAGAACCGATGGTATGCCCATCGGGTGCGGCGCGCGCCACTGCCTGCGCGCCGATATTGCCGCCGGCGCCGGCGCGATTGTCTATCACCACCGGCTGACCCAAGGCTGCCTGCAAAACAGGCTGCATGATGCGCATCGCGGCGTCCGATGCGCCACCGGGCGGGAAGCCCAGAATGATTGTCACGGGCCGGCTGGGCGCCCAGGCCTGGGCCGAAGCGGCGCCAGGCTGGGCGAGAAGGCCGGCACCAAGGCCAGCAAGGAGGCTGCGTCTGTTCATGGGGGGATTGTGCAGCAATTCCCGGGCCAGTCCAGCAACAAAATGAAATGCCTGATCGAAGGCCTAATAGGCTGCTGAAATTCGTAGCCCAGGCGCAGGCAGCGTTGAAAAAATCCTTGCGAGACAAAATGACGATACTCAATGACAGCTTTTCAGCAGCCTGCTAGTAAACCTTTGTCTATGGCGATATCGATGGGTCCTTCCATTCCATCTATATGACCCCGCGCACAAAATTACTGATAGGCCCTCGTGGCGTGATGCTGACTGCGGCAGGCGAAATTAATGTCGCTTCAATCGCCCTTGCCTGGGCGGAATATAGCATCACTTGCCCTGCCTACTTCGCTATCGGCGATCATGCCTGCCTGAGGTTTCGGTCCGCTAATCGTCGCCCGCCGACCAGTGCGCAGCAGGTTACGGCTGGCATCAGGCAATCATGCGCTACCCCACACCATTGACACCCACCCGCAAGCCGATTGAGCTTTCCCTCCAAAACAACCACCTGGAGAGGAAACCATGCCGGAGGGACCTGTCGCCCCCACCCCCAATATCTCACCGACTGAGATGGAGGGCTATGTCGCCCGCTTTCACAAGCTGCGCGGCTCGGAAGAAGCATTCGTCGACTCCCGCCTGCCTGGCGCGCGGCGCTTCAAAATCAACCTGATTGGCATGGGGGTGGTGGAACGAACCAGCCTGCCGGAATTGCGGCCCAATATCCCGCTGCCGGCGCTTGGCTTCAATCTCGGCATGATTCAATGCGATCCCGGCAATGGCGCTTCGCTCCATTCCCACACGACTGAGGAGGTCTTCATGCCCCTGGTCGGCCCCTGGGCGGTGACCTGGCTGAATGAGGCCGGGGAGCAGGAAATCATCCTGCAACCTTTTGATTGCATTCATGTTCCGGTCGGCGTCTATCGCGGTTTTCGCTATGTCGGCGAAGGGCGCGGCACGCTGCTGACGCTGATTGGCGGCCCGGATGCCGGCAAGGTCGCCTGGGAACCAAGCGTGCTGGCACGCGCCGCGGCGCAAGGCGTCTCACGCAATGCGGAGGGCGAGGTCGAGGGGCTGACCGATGGGGGGCGGAACGCATGACCAGCGCAATCACGCGCCGCGCGGCGCTTGGCCTGGCGTTGGCTGGCGCGGCGACCCCTGCTCTTGCGCAGCCGGGCTTCCCGAACCGGGCGGTCAGCATCATCATCCCCTTTCCGCCGGGTGGGGCGACGGATCTGATTGCCCGGCCCTATGGCGCGGCGCTGCAACGGCATTGGAACCAATCAGTCGTCTTGCAAAACCGTGGTGGCGCTGGCGGCGCGCTTGGCATGAATGCCGGCGCAATGGCGCGGCCCGATGGCTATACCGGCGTGATTGCGCATGTCTCCTATTCCTCGATCCCGGCGGCGGATGCGCTGTTCCAGCGCCCGGCTTCCTTTGAACGCGCAAGCCTGGCGCCGATTGCGCTACTCACCGCCGATCCCTTGATCATCGTCGTAAAGGCGGATGCGCCTTGGCGTAATTTCCAGGAATTCGCCGAAGATGCGCGGCGCCGGCCAGGGCAGATCGCTTATGGATCCTCTGGCCCCTATAGCGCCGTGCATCTGCCTTTTGAAATGCTGGCCCATGCCGGTGGCTTCCGGTTGAACCATGTGCCCTACTCCGGCGGTGGCCCCGCAATTACCGCCGTGCTGGGCGGGCATGTGGCGGCAACCGCCAGCACGGCGGCGGTGATGGCGCCGCAAATCCGCTCTGGCGCCATGCGCGCCTTGGTCAATACGGGCGCGCGCCGCGTGGCGCTGCTGCCGGATGTGCCAACCGCGCTCGAACTCGGCCTCGCTGAGGTGGAATTCTATCTTTGGGTCGGCATTTTCGGCCAGCCCGCCACGCCGGCTGCTGAACGCGAAACCTGGCGCCAAGCGACAGCCGCAGTCGCGAAAGACCCCGAAATGCTGCGTCAGCTTGAAGCGGCCGGGCTTGAATTGGACCACCGCGATGGCAAGGCGTTTCAGGATTTTCTGGATGCCGATTTCAAGCGTGTGGAAGCGGCGGTGAACCGGATTGGCCGGGTGGAATAACGCCAGGGTCTTTGCGGCGCAGGCGTGATCAGGTTTGAAGGATCACGCCACCAGGGCTGCCTTAATGAACGACCAAGAAATCTATCAGGGAGAAAACCATGACCGCCATTCATCGTCGCAGCGCGTTGCTTGGCGCATCCGCCCTATTCGCTGCGGCACCCGCCTTGGCGCAGAATTTTCCGCTGCGCCAAGTGCGCGTGATCGTTGGCTTCGCGCCGGGCGGGGCGAATGACATCATGGCGCGTCTGGTCGCGGGCAAGCTGAATGAACGCCTGCCAGGCACCAGCTTCATTGTCGAAAACCGACCCGGCGCGGCAACGCTGGTCGCGGCCGATCAAGTGGCACGCGCCGCGCCGGATGGCGCGACGCTGATGTATACCTCCAACTCCACCATCATCTCGCCTTTGGTGAATAGGGGTGCCACCTTCGACCCCATGCGCGATTTCGCGCCCATCGTATTGGCCCAGGAAGCGCCAATGCTGCTGCTGGTGCGGCCCGATAGCCCGATACGCACGGTTGCGCAGATGATTGAAGCCGCGCGGCGCGCGCCAGGCCGCCTTACCGTCTCGCATCCTGGCACCGGGGCGATCAACCATTTGACCATGGCGCTTTTCCAGCGGGAAACCGGGACGGAATTCACCCTGGTGCCTTATACGGGCAATGCGCCCTCATTGACCGCCCTGGTGCGCGGCGATGTGGATTTGGCCCATGACAGCACGTTATCCGCCCGCAGCTTTGTCGATTCCGGCCAGTTGCGCCCGATTGCGGTGAGCAGCGCGCAGCGCCTTGCGATCATGCCCGAGGTGCCGACCTTCGCCGAAACCGTGCCCGGACATGCGCTGATGTTCTGGGGCGGATTTTTTGCGCCCCGCGCCACGCCTGCGCCCTTGCTGGACCGTATCCATGCCGAGGTTTCCGAAGCGCTGCGCCAGCCCGAGGTTATTGCGCGGGTTCACCAACTCGGCGCCGAGCCCGGCCAAATCAGCCGCGCCGCCTTTTCGCAAATGGTGGCTGAAGAATGGGAACGCTGGAGCACGGTGGTTCGCGCGGCAGGCATCCGGGCTGAATAGCCGCTGCCATATTAGGAATACTGCCAAAAAATTCGGCAATCTGCGCGTTGGATGGGCTATCTTGATCCTTGGCACGGGTCATGCCGCCCAAAATCACGGCATACGCCTTGCTATCAATCGGATTGAACAGCGCCCCGCGCTGTCAAAACGGGAGATGTCACATGGCCTTTCACCCTCGCCCCCCTGCGCGCAGCCTTGCCCCTTGCGGTTGCGGCGCCAGCCATGAAGCCGGCTTCACCTGCGATGCGGCAGCATCCGATGGCACCGGGGCTTTCGGGGAAGTCGCGCAGGAAGCGGTATTGCGCGCGGCCTTCCCGCAGGCTGCGACGCGGCGCGCCCTGATCAATACGCTTGGCGCCGGCACGCTGTTTGCCGCGCTGGATAGTTTTTTCCCGCTGGCCCGCGCGCGCGAAGCCTTGGCGCAGGGCGGCGGTGCGCCGGAAAAGCGCGACCTGAAAATCGGCTTCATCCCCATCACCTGCGCCACGCCGATCATCATGGCCGATCCCATGGGCTTCTACAGGCGCAATGGCTTGAATGTGGAAGTGATCCGCACTGCGGGTTGGGCCGTGATTCGCGACAAATCCATCGCGCGCGAATATGACGCGGCGCATATGCTTTCGCCGATGCCGGTTGCGATGTCGCTGGGTGTTGGCGTGGCGCAGCCCGTGCCTTGGGCGGTGGCGGCGATTGAAAACACCAATGGCCAGGCGATTACGCTTGCCAATAAGCATAAGGACAAGCGCGACCCCAAGGATTGGAAGGGCTTCCGCTTCGCCGTGCCGTTTGATTTTTCCATGCATAATTATCTGCTGCGCGCCTATGTCGCCGAAGCGGGGCTTGATCCTGACCGCGACATCCAAATCCGATCGGTTCCGCCGCCTGAAATGGTCGCCAATCTGCGCGCCGATAATATTGATGGCTTCCTTGGCCCCGATCCCTTCAATCAGCGCGCGGTGTTTGACGGCGTTGGCTTTATTCATGTGCTGACCAAGGAATTCTGGGATGGTCACCCTTGCTGCGCCTTCGCCGTGCCGCGCGGCATGATGACCGAAACGCCCAATACCTTCTCTGCGCTGATGCGCGCGATTGTGGAAGCAACCGGTTATGCTTCCAAGGCGGAAAACCGGCGTGAAGTGGCCCAAGCCATTGCCGGGCAGAATTACCTGAACCAGCCGCCCACGGTGGTGGAACAGGTGCTGACCGGCACCTTCGCCGATGGGCTTGGCCGCGTGCAGCGCGTGCCGGACCGGATCAATTTCGATCCCTTCCCCTGGCATTCCATGGCGACCTGGATCCTGACGCAAATGAAGCGCTGGGGACAAATCCGCGGTGATGTGGATTACGCCGGCGTCGCGCAGCAGGTGTTCCTCGCAACCGATGCCGCGAAAGCCATGCGTGATCTTGGCATGGCAGTGCCGGCGAGTGCTTCGCGCACGCATCGCATTTTCGGGCGAGATTTTGATCCGGCGCAGCCCGAAGCCTATCTCAATAGCTTCGCCATTCGCCGTTCGTGATGTCTGCCAGCGTATCCTTCTGGCGGTCAGCCGGGCTTTCCCTGCTGATCCTGGCGCTGTTCCTGGGCGCCTGGGAAATCGCCGTCATGCCAAAGGCTGGCGGCGGCGGCCCCGCGCTTGACCCTGAATATGCCGCGCTTTTGGGGCAGGCAGCCGCGCAGGGCGGCACCACGCCCATGCCGGGACCCAGCGCGATTAGTGTAAGGCTTCTGGAGCTACTGTCCGATCCCTTTTATGTGCGCGGGCCGAATGATCAGGGGATTGGCGTGCAAATCGCCTATTCGCTGCTGCGTGTTGGCGCGGGCTTCGGGCTTGCCGCCATGGTCGCCATTCCGCTTGGCTTTATCATCGGCATGTCGCCTTTGTTGAATGCCGCGCTCAATCCTTTCATTCAGGTGCTGCGCCCGGTCTCGCCCCTCGCCTGGATGCCGTTGGCACTCTATTCCATCAAGGATAGCGCGATTTCAGCGGTCTTCGTGATTTTCATCTGTTCCATCTGGCCCATGCTGCTGAATACGGCCTTTGGTGTCGCAACCGTGCGGCGCGAATGGCTGAATGTGGCGCGCACGCTGGAAGCGGGGCGCTGGCGCACCGCCATTCGCGTCATCCTGCCCGCCGCCGCACCCACCATTGTGACGGGCATGCGTATTTCAATTGGCATTGCCTGGCTGGTGATTGTGGCGGCTGAGATGTTGGTAGGCGGCACCGGCATTGGCTATTGGGTCTGGAATCAATGGAACAATCTTTCCATCGCCGATATCGTGATTGCCATTCTCATGATCGGGCTGGTGGGGCTTGCGCTGGACCGGCTGCTTGGGCTTGGCGCGCGCGCGGTCGCCTGGCGGGAATAAAGCCATGACAGCCTATGTTTCCATCGAAGGTGTTGCGCGCCGCTATGGCCCGACCACGATTTTCCAGGATGTCTGGTTCGGCATTGCGCGCGGCGAATTCGTCTGTCTGGTTGGGCATTCGGGCTGCGGCAAGACCACTATTCTGAATATCCTGGCCGGGCTTGAAGCACCCGATGATGGCGCGGTGATTGTTGATGGTCAGGCGATTTCCGGCCCATCCCTTGATCGCGCCGTTGTCTTTCAGGGCCATGCGCTGATGCCCTGGATGACGGCGGCCGGCAATGTCGCCTTCGCCATTTCCTGCCGCCATCGCGATTGGTCGCGCGCTGCCTGTGACGCTGCCGCACGAGAAGCGCTGAAGCGCGTCGGCCTTGATCACGCCGCAGATCGCAAACCGGCTGAGCTTTCCGGCGGCATGAAGCAGCGCGTTGGCATTGCCCGCGCGCTGGCCATCCATCCGAAAATGCTGCTGATGGATGAACCCTTCTCGGCGCTTGATGCCCTCACACGCGGCGCTTTGCAGGATGAGGTTGCGCGACTTGTCGCTGAATCCGAACAGACCGGCTTCATGATCACCCATGATGTGGATGAGGCAATCTTGCTCGCGGACCGTATTCTGCTCATGTCCAATGGGCCGGAGGCACGCATTGCAGAGGTTGTGTTGAACACACTCCCCAAGCCCCGCACGCGCGCCAATCTGCACCACATGCCGGGCTATCATGCGCTGCGTGATCATATCCTCGATTTCCTGATTGCGCGCTCACGCGCCTTCAAGGCTGATGCGCCGCCGGCCGGCTGGTCGGCGCGCGCCGTGCCGGAAGTCAGCCCTGCCCTTTCCCCACCGCCGCTTGCGGCGGAGTGATCCTTCCCAAACCAAAGCTGGAGAAACGCGATGACGCGCGCCCAACTCACTGAAAAAATCCTCGACATCAAGCGCGAGAAAGGCTGGACCTGGAAATACATCTGCGAGGAAATCGGCGGCATGTCGCCAACCCTTGTGGTGGGTGCGCTGCTTGGGCAGATGAAGCTGGTGAAGCCGCTCGCCGCCAAGGCCGCGAAGCTCTTTGGCCTTTCTGAGGTTGAACAGCGCATGCTGAATGAAGTGCCCTATCGCGGCACACAAATGCCCCCCACGGACCCGCTGATCTATCGCTTCTATGAAATGGTGATGGTGAATGGCCCGGCCTGGAAGGCGCTGATCGAGGAAGAATTCGGCGATGGCATCATGTCCGCCATTGATTTCGATTTCGATTTTGAACGGCAAGCCAACCCCAAGGGTGATCGCGTGAAGATCACCATGTCCGGGAAGTTCCTACCCTATAAGTATTACGGGAATGAACAGGGCATCCCGGATTACGGCTTCAAGGAAGAATAAGGGCCCGCTTTGCTCCCGACATGCTGCGCGGCATCATGCCGCGCAGGCGCGTTACCTTTGCTCCCCTGCTCCGCTGCAATATGAAGTGGTGCAGGCGATTGCCGGACTGGATGAACTGAAGCGGCCAGGATTCCTTTGCAAACGGGCCTGGGTTATTCGCTTGCCGACGAAACTGGCGGGTCAAAAAAAGGCTTGACAATAATAAATAGGACTCCTACTCATATGTCATGAGCAAAGCCGAAACACCCGATTCCGTCACGGCGCGCCTGCGCGAGGGGTTCGAGAGAATCGCCCTCGTCCTGCGGTCTGACCTCTGGATGGCCTCAGGCAAGGCGGGTCTCAACCCGACACAGGCGCAGGCCTTGGCCTTGCTGGCGGAACGGGCGGGCGGCCTACGCGCCAAGGAAATCGCCGCTCATCTGGCCGTATCGCCGCCAACCATCGCCGATACGCTCGCCGCGCTGGAACGAAAGGGCCTTGTTGCGCGCGCGCCAGACCCCGCCGACGCACGCGCCATGCGCGTGATTTTGACGGATGAGGGCCGAAAAGTTGGGCGTGCGCTTGCGCAGTCCAAATCACAGGTGACCACGGCGCTGGCCATGCTCTCACCCAACCAACAGGCTGATCTGCTGCTGTCTCAAATACGGATCATCCGCTCCCTTCAACTGGCTGGCGCCATTCCCGAACAACGCATATGCGTGAGCTGCCGCCATTTTCGGCCAAACGCCTATCCAGGCGCGGCCCAGCCCCATCATTGCGCCTTCGTGAACGCCGCAATAGGCGACCGGGATCTCCGGCTCGACTGCGGCGAGCATGAAGCGGCCGACCCGTCCATCCAGTCTGCCAACTGGATGGTTTTCGACACGGGAAGGCCGCCCTTCCGAGCAACCCAAGACACCTAGAGAGGAACCCTTCAACATGAGCACCAGGAACCTGCGAGGCCTTGGCCTTGCAGCAACGGCCCTGCTTTGCCTCGGCACAGCCGCATGCGCGAATGAAATCAGGCCCGACCCGAACCAGGCGGTGAACGCTTCCTTCGACATCATCGAAACCAGGATCACCACGGCGAATGGCGTAGCAACCTTCCGCACACGTGTGCGCGGCGAAGCCGGAAGTGCGCGGCCGGCCGCCACAGGCAAGTTCGAGGGGTCGCAAGTCTTCGCCTATGTCTGGCCGACTTCGCTCAACTCGGCCGATATCGGCTTCGAAAAGGATCAGGGGATCGTTGCACTGGCCGCGACCTTCCATCCGGATTTCGACGATGCATCGAAGCGGGCATCAAGCGCGACCAACCGCGACCGCTGGCATGCGCATTGGGTCATCCTGAATGAGGACACTGCCTGCCCCGGCGGCTTGAAGGTCAAGGATATTCCGGCGGGAACCTCACCAAGGCTGCCGCCGGACTGGCCAGGCGCGCCGATCCTGATCGACAGCCCGGACTTCAAGACTGGTTTCATGGGCGATGTGGTCGAAGTGCAGGTGCCGCTCGCCCAGATCGGCGCATTGGCGACAGCGCGCTTCGATGGCGTGACGGCGGGCCTAAGGGTCAATGCCAATCTGCATGCGCCGCTGCTGTGCGTTGAGAACGTCTTCAAGGTCGCCTCGGGCAATCTGAGCCTGCCCGGCCGCGTGGTTCCGGCGCGCTGAAGGCGCGTTGAGAAAAAAGCGGCCCGGCGACTGCCATCGCCGGACCGCCCGATCATTCCCCTCCGAGCAACAGAGAAGGAGATTTCTTATGGCACGTGTGAAGCTTGTTGACAAAGCCTCAGCCCCCGTGGGCTCCGGGCCGGCGCTGGATCAGATCCAGGGCGCCTTCGGCATGGTCCCGAACATGTTCAAGGCGGTTGCGAATTCACCCGCCGCGCTGCAGAGCATGTGGGGCTCCTTCGGCGCTCTTGGCGCAGGAACAATTGGCGCGAAGCTTGGCGAGCAGATCGCCGTTGCGGTAGCCGATCGCAACGACTGCAACTACTGCCTCGCGGCCCATACGGTGCTTGGCCAGAAGGCTGGCGCCAGCGCAGCCGAAATGACTGAGGCGCAGACCGGCCGCTCGACCGATCCAAAGACGCGGGCCGCGCTCGCCTTCGCGATCAATGTTGTTGAGAACCGTGCAGCGGTGACCGCAGCCAACGTGCAGGCGCTCCGCGCAGCCGGGTTCGACGATGGTGCCATTGTCGAAATCCTGGCCCATGTCGCTCTCAACCTGTTCACGAATTATGTGAACGTCGCCTTCGATGTTCCGGTGGATTTCCCCGCAGTGAAACTCAGCCGCAGCGCCTGATCGGGCGGGCGGTCGTGGCTTAGCCATGACCGCCCCTCGACAAGCCTGCATTCGGAGACCGACATGACTACCCTCGCACCCGAACTCGCCGTCACCTGCTGGTTCAATACCGCGCGCCCGCTATCCTTGGCTGGCCTAGGCGGCAAGATCATTGTCCTTCATGCGTTCCAAATGCTTTGTCCGGGCTGTGTCTCGCATGCCTTGCCGCAGACCGAACGTCTGCATCGTCTGTTCGGGGATCGGCCCGATGTCGTTGTGATCGGGCTCCACATGGTTTTCGAGCATCACGCCGCAATGACGCCGGTTTCGCTTGAAGCCTTCATCCATGAATACCGGCTGACCTTTCCCATCAGCGTTGATCAGCCAGACGAGCATGAGGCGATCCCAGTGACGATGCGGCGCTTCAATATGCGCGGCACGCCGACGACCATCATCATCGACCGAGCAGGCCGCATCGTTGAACACGCCTTTGGGCAGGTTGATGACTTGGCCTTGGGTGTGCTGCTCGGGACGCTGGCCGCAGAGGGGCCGAGGTCGGATGCAACCCGCTCCTCCGATGCGGGATGCTCAGAAGGCGCCTGCCAAGCCCCAGCCCCCGTTTGACGCGGCGCCGTTTTGTCCTAGACGAGCCGTGGATGGATGGAGGCTTTCATGGCGCAGGATTTGACGGTTGGCATTGCAGGCTTGGGCGCAATTGGGCTGCATCTGGCCCGCGCGCTGGATCGCGGCGTGCCGGGGCTGAAACTTGCCGCGGCCAGCGCGCGGGATCACGCCAAGGCCAGCGCGAATGTGGCGGGTTTCAAGCGCCCGCCGCGCATTGTCTCCAACGCCGAACTCGCCGCCTGCGATATCGTGGTGGAAGCCGCACCGGCTTCGGTGTTCGAAGAAATCGCCACCGCCGCGATTGAAGCCGGGCGGATTTTCGTGCCGTCGTCCGTCGGTGCGCTGCTGCCGCGCATGCATCTGGTGGAACTGGCACGGGCCAAGGGGGCGCGCATCATCGTCCCCACCGGCGCCTTGCTTGGCCTGGATGCCGTGCGCGCCGCGGCTGAGGGCGATGTGGAAAGTGTGACCATCGAAACCCGCAAGCCCCCGCGTGGCCTGGCCGGCGCCCCCTATCTTGAAAAGAACAGGATTGATGTCGGCGCCATCACCAGCGCGACCCGCGTCTTCAAGGGCAATGCCTTTGATGCCGCGCAGGGCTTCCCGGCCAATGTGAATGTCGCCGCCGCGCTCGCTTTGGCTGGCATTGGGCCGGAGCGCACCATGGTGGAAATCTGGGCCGACCCTGCCGTGACCCGCAATACGCATACCATCCGGGTGGAGGCTTCCACGGTGCGGCTGACCATGACGATTGAAAACGTGCCTTCCGAGGAAAACCCCCGCACCGGCAAGATCACGCCGCTGTCCATCCTTGCTTGCCTGAGGGGCCTGACGTCCACGCTGAAGGTCGGCAGCTAACCGGCCGCCTTTCCGGCGCGGCGCAAAACGGGCAGCATCCTCCAAAATCTTGAGGAAGGCTGCCCATGAAACTCGCCCGCCGTTCTGCCCTCGCCCTGCCAGCCCTGACGCTGCTGCCGCGCCCGGCGCTGGCTGCCTTCCCTGATCGGCCGGTGCGCATCATTGTGCCTTTCGCTGCCGGCACCTCCTCAGATTCCCAGGCGCGCATGATCGGCGAACGCATGGCGCCAATGCTGCGCCAGCCCGTTATTGTCGAAAACCGCGCCGGGGCGGGCGGCGTGGTCGGCGCCGATGCGGTCGCGAAGGCAGCGCCCGATGGCTATACGCTGCTGCTGGGGTCCAATGGGCCACTTACCAATGCGCCCGTGCTGCAAGCGCGCCTGCCCTATGATCCAGATCGCGATTTCGCCGCCGTCGCCATGATCAGCCGCAGCCCCGTGACGCTTTCGGTGCGCGCCGATAGCCCCTTCCGCACGGTGGCCGATGTGGTGGCAGCGGCCCGCGCCAAGCCGGGCGACCTCAGCATCGGTTCCTCCGGCCAGGGCAGTGCGACGCATTTCCTGATCGAACAGGTCATGGCGGCTGCCGGGATACGCCTGACCCATGTGCCCTATCGCGGATCGAGCCAATCCGTGCCCGATCTGATCGCCGGCAATATCCCGCTGGTCATGGCGGAAATCTCGACCATCCTGCCGCTCTGGCAATCAGGGCGGGCGCGCATTCTGGCCATGTCCTCAGCCGGGCGCATGCCAATTGCGCCCGACATCCCGACCCTGATCGAACAGGGGCTGAACCTGACCGGCGGGTCCTGGGCCGGGCTGGTCACTGCCGCCGGCGCGCCGCCCGAAGCCGTGGCCGCCCAGGCGGCAGCCGTGCAGGCAGGGCTGCGGGAGCCTGCCTATCGCGCCCGCCAGGCCGAACTCGGTGCCGAGATCGTAGCTGAGGCTGAACAGAACCCGGCCGGCTTCGCCGCCTGGCTCAGGCGCGAAAGGGCGGAAATCCGCGCCATTGCGGATCGCGCCGGGATCAAGCCGGAATAGCGCCCGCCCCCCTTGCCCTGCCGCAGCATTTCCGCCATTTAGGCACCTCTTCCGGGCCGTGCCCGGGGGTAATCCGCACGCGGCGCACCCTTCCTGTTCAGGCAGGGTCCGGTCCCCTTCACCGGGGAAGGCGCCGCGGAGGCTCAACCGGACCAACATGGAAGGAGATCGCTCATGGCGATGCCCGTCGTTTCTCTGCGTGCCCTGCTCGAAGCTGGGGTGCATTTTGGCCACCATACGCGCCGCTGGAATCCCCGCATGGCGCCCTACATCTTCGGCGTGCGCAACCAGGTGCATATCCTCGATCTGCAACAAACCGTGCCGATGATGGACCGTGCGCTGCGCGCCGTGCGTGACACCGTCGCTGGCGGTGGCCGCGTGTTGTTTGTTGGCACCAAGAAGGCCGCTGCCGATTACGTGGCGGAAGCCGCGACGCGCTGCGGCCAGTATTATGTGAACCATCGCTGGCTTGGCGGCATGCTCACGAATTGGAAGACCATCACCGGTTCCATCAAGCGCCTGCGCCAGATGGATGAGCGCCTGTCGGGCGACACGGCCGGTCTGACCAAGAAGGAAGTGCTGATGCTGTCGCGCGACAAGGAAAAGCTTGACCGCGCTTTGGGTGGCATCAAGGAAATGGGCGGCCTGCCCGATATCATCTTCGTCATTGACACCATCAAGGAAAAGCTCGCGATTGAGGAAGCCAATAAGCTTGGCATTCCGGTGATTGCGGTGGTTGATTCCAATGCCGATCCGGCGGGCGTGACCTTCCCGATCCCCGGCAATGATGACGCGATCCGCGCCATCACGCTCTATTGCGACATGATCGCCGGCGCGGTGCTGGATGGCATTTCGGCGGAAATGCAGGCTTCCGGCGTTGACCTTGGCGCGGTTGAGGAATTGCCGGAAGAAGCGCTGCCGGAAGTGGCGGCAGAAGTCGCGGCTCCGGTTGAAGGCGCTGAGGCGCCGGCCCAGGCCTGATCCTCCGGGGGCCGCCTTTGGGCGGCCCCTTTTCCTTCACTCATCCAGCAAATGGGGATGAACAATGGCTGAAATTACAGCGGGTATGGTGCGCGACCTGCGTGAGCGCACCGGTGCGGGCATGATGGATTGCAAAAAGGCGCTGGTCGAAAATGGTGGCGATATGGAAGCCGCCATTGATTGGCTGCGCAAGAAGGGCCTTTCGGCCGCTGCCAAGAAATCCGGCCGCGTCGCGGCGGAGGGCTTGGTGGGCGTTGCATCGGCCCCTGGTGTGGCCGCCATGGTGGAAGTGAATGCCGAGACGGATTTCGTCGCGCGCAATGAAACCTTCCAGCATTTCGTGGAAACCGTGGCCGAATTGGTGCTGACGGTTGGTGACGATATCGAAGCGCTGAAGAACGCCACCTGGCCGGGTGCGGTGGATTTGGTGGAAGAAACCACCGTGCGCAAGACAGTGGCGGATCAACTCACCTCCCTGATCGCGACGATTGGCGAGAATATGTCCATCCGCCGCGCCAAGCGCTTCCAGGTCGCGGAAGGCACGGTTGCGACTTACATGCATTCCGCCGTGAAGCCTGGGCTTGGCAAGATTGGCGTGCTGGTGGCGCTTGAAGGCGCTTCCGAACAGGCGGTGATGGAAACGCTTGGCCGGCAGATCGGCATGCATGTCGCCGCAGCCCGCCCGGAAGCGGTGGATATTTCCGCTGTTGATCCTTCTTCCCTCGCCCGCGAACGCGATGTGCTGGCTGACCAGGCGCGCGCTTCCGGCAAGCCTGAGGCGATCATCGAAAAAATGGTCGAAGGCCGCATCCGCAAATACTACGAGGAAGTGGTACTGCTGGAGCAGGTTTGGGTGCATGACGGGGAAAGCCGCGTGAAGGAAGTGGTCAAGAAGGCGGGCGTGAAGCTCGCTGGCTTTGCCCGCTTCCACCTTGGCGAAGGCATTGAAAAGCAGCAGGGCGATTTCGCCGCCGAAGTGGCCGCTGCCGCCGGCAAGGCCTGAACTGACCGCCGGCGGCGGCCAAGGGGATCACGTTCGTCAAGAGACCTGGCTCGGATAATCTGCACATCTGGTATAAGTGTATTTTCTGCCTGAGAGCGGCATGAAGCCGTGAACAGGAGACACCATGACGAGACGACCCCGCCGGAACCATAGCCCCACCTTCAAGGCGAAGGTGGCGCTTGCCGCTGTGAAGGGCGAGAAGACGCTCGCCGAACTGGCTGCCTAAGTCGATGTCCACGCGAATGTGATCAAGACATGGCGAGATCAGCTTCTTGAAGGGGCTGCCGGGATTTTCGGCGAAGGCAAGCCGGAAGCGCCGCCACCGGTTGATGTGAAAGGACTCCACGCGAAGATAGGGGAGCTGACGCTCACGAATGATTTTTTAGCAGGCGCGCTCACCAAGGCGGGATTGCTGAGCGCAAAGCGATGATTGACCGTGAGCACGCCCTGCCTCTGGCGAAACAGGCCAGGCACTCAGCAT
>JADCFA010000004.1 GCA_020249775.1 Roseomonas sp.
CCGAAACCCGGCCCATAATGCCCTTCTTCGGCCCGTGATGTGCCTTCAGCAATATGGCGCAAAGGGCGGGCGAAAGCGTCAGCGCATTGATCGCGGAAAACAACATGCTGACACTGACGGTGACCGCGAATTGGCGGAACAGCTCGCCCGAAATCCCGGGGATGAAAGCCAGCGGCACAAAGACCGAAAGCAGGACCATGGTGATCGCGACAATCGGCGCGGTGATGCTCTCCATGGCAAGCTTGGTTGCCTCCGGCACTGAAAGCTCCGGGTGGTGTTCCATGGTGGCTTCGACATTCTCCACCACCACAATCGCATCATCCACCACAATGCCAATCGCGAGCACCATCGCCAGCAAGGATATGGTATTGGCCGAATAGCCCATGGCGCTCAGCACCGCGAAGGTGCTGATCAGGCTCACCGGCACCGCGATCAATGGAATGATGGTGGCGCGGATCGAGCCCAGGAACAGGAAGACCACAATCACCACCAGCACAAAGGCTTCAAGCAAGGTCTTGATTACCTCATGGATCGTGAGCTTGACGAAAAGCGTTGAGTCATAGGTCACTTCATAGCCAAGCCCGGCCGGAAAGCGCGTGGACAATTGCCGCATGGTGGCGCCAACACCTTCTGCCACACCAACAGCATTGGCGCCGGGGGAGAGGAAGACCTGCACCAGCAGCGCCGCACCGCCATTAAGCCGCGTATCCACATCCTGGTTCCATGCGCCGAGTTCCAACCGCGCGACATCACGCACACGGAGCACACTGCCATCCTGATTGGCTCTGATGATGATGGCGCCGAATTCATCGGTAGAAACCAGCCGCCCCGTGGTGGTGATGTTGAGCTGATAGGACGCGTCCTGGCTCATGGGCTGGGCGCCCACGCGCCCAAGCGGCGCCACCTGGTTTTGCTTCTGGATGGCGCCGATAACATCCGCCGGTGTCAGGCCAAGCGCGGTCAGCCGATCGGTCTGGAACCAGATACGCATGGAATAATCGCGCGTGCCAAACATCTGCGCGTCACCCACACCGGGCACGCGCCGCAGCGCATCCAGAATGTTGATCGTGACATAATTGCTGATGAACAGCGGATCGAGTGACCCATCGGTGGAGCGGATCGTAATCACCTGCAGCATGGCTGAGGATTTCTTGCGTACCGACAGGCCAAGCCGCTGCACTTCCTGCGGCAATTGCGCCAGCGCCAATTGGGCGCGGTTATTCACATTGGTAGTATTCTGGTCCGGGTCCGATCCCACACGGAAGGAAACATTGAGCGTATAGGAACCATCATTGCCGCTCGTGGATTGCATATAGATCATGCCATCCACGCCATTGATCTGGCTTTCGAGTGGCTGAGCGACAGTGGCTTCCACCACCTCGGCCGAGGCGCCGGAAAAACTGGCGGTCACCGATACCTGCGGCGGCACGATATCGGGAAATTGCTCCACCGGGATGCGCAGCAGCGAAATCAGCCCCGCGATGGTGGTCAGGATGGCGATGACAATGGCGAAGCGCGGGCGGTCAACGAATAGCTTTGAGATCATGGCGCTTCAGCCCCGCCTTGGTGCTGTGCCAGGCACGGTGCCGCTTGGCGAGCTTGGCGTTGGTTGCGGCGCCACCACCGCGCCAGGGCGCGCGCGTTGCGCGCCTTCCGTGATCACCAATTGGCCGATCTCAAGCCCTTCGGTCACCACAAGCTGGCCACCAAGCCCGCGCGTGGTCTTCACGCGCTTCACTTCCACCTTGTTCTCGGCGCCGACCACCAGCACAAAGCTGCCGGCTTGGTCAATCTGCAAGGCGGATTGCGGAATGACGATGGCCTGTTCCGGGTCGCCTGTTTCCACCACCACCGTCACTGCCTGGCCATCCACCAAAAGCTTTTGCGGATTGGGGATCATCGCCTGCACAAGAACAGAATCGGTGGCGCGATTGGTGGTGACATCAATGAAGTCAAAGCGGCCTGTGCTGTCCAGCATGGACCCATCGGGCAGGCGCACGCTTACCTTGATGCGATCAGAGGCGCCGGCGCCGCCTTCACGGCGGAATTGCAGCAATTGCCGCTGCGTGACCGGAAAGCTGATGCGGATCGGGTCATCGCGCACAATCGTAACCAGCGTGCCGCTGCTTGGGCTGACCACATTGCCGGGGCTGAGCGGTGACCGACCCGCGCGACCATCAAAAGGGGCGCGGATTTCGGTGTAATCATAATTGATCTGGGCCTGCTGCAATTGCGCTTCGGCAGCCGCGACCTTCGCTTTCGATTCCGCCTCGGCGGTAATCCGGTCATCCAATGTCGCTTGCGGGATGGCGTTGGTCTTCACCAATTCCCGCCCGCGCGTCACCTGGGTGGTGGCATTGGCCAGATCGGCGCGCGCGCTGTCCAATTGGGCGCGGCGGAGTGCGACTTCGGCGGCGAAGGGCGGCTGTTCCAGGGTGAACAGCAATTGTCCGGCCTTCACCGCATCACCTTCCGCGAAGTGGCGCGCCTGCAAAAACCCCGTGACGCGCGCCACAATGTCAACGCGGTCAATCGCTTCCACCCGGCCAATGAAATCCGCGCCGCGGCTGATGGCTTGGCGTTCCACGCGGCTCACAAAAACCGCGGCCGGTGGGGCAGCGGCTTGCTGGCGGGCGGGGGTGGCTTCTTCCTTGCAGCCAGGCAGCATCAGGATCGGGATCGGCAGAGTCAGGGTTAAGATCACCGGTAGCGCCAAGCGCGCCGCGCCCTTCTGGTCACGCAAAGCCATGGTGGTCATTCTCCCTCAACGATCACGCGGCGAAAGGCCGCGCCATAAAGCTTACCTGAACGCTAACAGGGTTGCGCGGGCATGGGTAGCGCTATGCTGGCGCCGTTTCCCAGTATCCCAAACCGGGCTAGAGGATGCGCGATGACGCCAGAAGCCCATCCTCGATGCTCAAGCGGCTGATCCGCCATCCTGCCGCCCAGGCGCTGCTGGCGTGGCTCGTTGGGCTTTATCTGCGGCTGATCTGGGCCACCACGCGCTGGCAGCTTGAAGGCGCCGAACACGCCAAGGTGAACCCTGGGCAGCCGTTGATCCTCGCCTTTTGGCATGAATGCCTGCCGCTGGCCGCGCAGGGCTGGCGGCTGATCGCCCGCGAAACGCCGGTAGCCCCAAGGCGCCGGGCGCAGGCGCTGATTTCGCGCCATCGCGACGGCCGGCTGATCGCGCGTGCCGTGGCGCCTTTTGAGGTGGAGGTGGTGCATGCCTCATCCTCAAAAGGCGGTGCGGCGGGGCTGCGCCAGCTTTTGCGCGTGCTGGATGGCGGCGGGGTTGCGGTGATCACGCCCGATGGGCCGCGCGGCCCGGCGCGGGAAGCCGCGCCCGGCATCGCCCAGCTTGCCGCTTTGGCGGGGCTCCCGGTATTGGCCTGCGGCGCCGCTTCTTCACGCATGCGCCGGGCGCGTTCCTGGGACCGGATGCGCTTTCCGCTGCCCTTTGCTCGCGCCGTGGTGGTGCTTGAAGCGCCGATCTCCGTGCCGCGTGAGGATCCGGCCAGCGCCTTGCCGGCCATTACCGCAGCGCTCAATCGTGCGACGGAACGCGCCGATCAGGCGGTGGCGCGATGAAGCCACCCGGCCTTTCAGCGAAGCTCCTTGCCGCGCTTTGGGCGCTGGTTGCCAGCCTGCTCGCGCCGTTTCTCCCGTTCTACCTGCGGCGCCGTGTCGCCAAGGGTAAGGAAATCGCCGAGCGTCTACCCGAGCGCCAGGGCCATGCTGCGGCGCGCCCCCCGGGCCGGCTGATCTGGTGCCATGCGGCAAGCAATGGGGAAACGCTTTCCCTATTGCCGCTGCTGGAGGCCCTGGCGAAGCAGGACCCGGCCTTGTCCTTTCTGGTGACCACCGGCACGGTCACTTCCGCGCACTTACTGGAACAAAGGCTTTCGCCGGAACTGGCGCCGCGCACACAGCATCGCTTCCTGCCCTTGGATGTGCCGCGCTGGGTGGCACGGTTTCTGGCAGGCTGGCGGCCTGATCTGGCGGTGATCGTGGAATCCGAGCTTTGGCCGAATTTGCTGGCGGCAGCGGGCCGGCAGGGCGTGCCGATGGCGCTGATCAATGCGCGCATGTCGGCGCGTTCCGCGCGTGGTTGGGGCTGGGCGCCCGGTTTCGCGCGGGCCTTGCTCGCGCGCTTTGCGCTGATCCTGGCGCAGACAGAAGCCGATGCGGCGCGGTTTTCGGCGCTGGCCGGGCGAGAGGCGCCCTGCTGGGGCAATCTGAAATACGCCGCGCCGCCCCTGCCGGCTGATTCGGCTGAATTGGCGCGGCTGCAAGCTGCCTGGGCGGGAAGGCCGGTCTGGCTCGCCGCCAGCACCCATCCGGGGGAGGATGAGATCATCATCGCCGCGCATCGGCTGCTTGCGGCAGAGCAACCCCGCTTGCTGACAGTGATCGTGCCGCGCCACCCGCCGCGCGGGCCGGATATCGCTGCCTTGGCCGGGGATTTGCCCGCCGCACGGCGCGGCGCCGGGCAGGAAGCGGGGCAGGGGGCTGCCATTTATGTCGCTGATACGCTGGGCGAATTGGGGTTGTTTTATCGCCTGGCGCAGGTCGCGCTGATTGGCGGGTCCCTTGTGGCGCATGGCGGGCAAAACCCGCTGGAAGCGGCGCGGCTTGGCTGCCCCATCCTGATCGGCCCGCACCACTTCAATTTCAGTGAAATCATCTCACGACTGCGCGCTGCCCATGCCCTAGCCGAAACCCCGGACGGGCCAGGGGCGGCGCAGGCGCTCGCGGCCCAGGTTGCGCGCTTCCTGGGCGATCCCGCGGCGGGGCAGGCCATGGCAGGGGCGGCAGCAGCGCTCGCCCAGGATCAGGCCGGCCTGCCGGGGCGCATCGCGACAAGCCTGTTGCCCTTGATCCACGAGGCGCGGTAGCATCCCCCCACCGGGGAGGACCAAACCACAATTTTCTCGGGGGCCTTACCGCAAAGACGGCGAAGCCGCGCGGATCGGAAAGCCCGAGGCACATGATCCCAGCCTTGCCCACCTGTTGCGCGGTGCGGGCATTATGGAAGGTTTGAACGGTTTCATCTGATGCGATCGCCTGGATTCTGGAGCGATAAGCCTGGTGTGGTGGCAGCGCTGCTTTCGCCCATTGCGGCGCTTTATGCCGCGACCACGGCGCGGCGCATGACGCGCCCGGGTCAGCGCTTGCCGCTGCCCGTAATTTGCTGCGGCAATGCCACGGCGGGTGGCGCGGGCAAGACCACAGTTGCGCTTGATTTGGGCGAAAGGCTCAAGGCGCGCGGGCTGGCGGCGCATTTCCTGTTGCGTGGCTATGGCGGCAAGCTGAAGGGCCCGGCGCGGGTTGACGCCATGACCCATGACAGCCGCGCGGTGGGGGATGAGGCTTTGTTGCTGGCCGCGCTTGGCCCCACCTGGGTTTCCGCCAATCGCGCCGCGGGTGGCGCGGCGGCACAAGCGGCTGGCGCGCAGGCGATCATCATGGATGATGGGCTGCAGAATCCAACCCTCGAAAAAACGTTGTCGCTGCTGATTATTGATGGGTCCTATGGCTTCGGTAATGGTCGCGTGATCCCCTCTGGCCCCTTGCGTGAGCCGGTTCATGCCGCCGCCGCACGCTGCCAGGCCGCCGTGCTGATCGGGGAAGATGAAACCGGTGCACTCGCGCAACTTCCGCCAGGCCTGCCCGTGCTGCGTGCCCGGCTGGTGCCGGGGCCGGAAGCGGCTGCGCTGGCCGGCAAGCCCGTGGTCGCCTTTTGCGGCATCGCCAATCCGCGGAAATTCTTCGCAACCTTGCAGGAAGCCGGCGCCGTGCTGGCCGCGCGCCATCCCTTCGCGGATCACTACCCCTTCGATGATCAGGAAATCCGCGACATCCTGGCCGAGGCTGAGAAGCTCCGCGCCACGCCGGTGACCACGCGCAAGGATATTGTGCGCATCCCGCCCGCCTTGCGCGCCGGCATTCAGGTGGTGAGCATTGCCCTTGCCTGGGACGACCCGGCGGAGATTGAGGCGCTGCTGGATAAGGCTATTATCCCAAAAACTTGACAAACCGTCCGGACGGTATAGTTAGCGGGCATGGATACTCAAACCCCGCCCCCTGACGCCCCAACGCGCATCCTTGATGCGGCGGAAAACCTGATCATCGCGCGCGGCGTCGCCGCCATGACCCTTGAAGCCGTTGCGCGGGAGGCCGGCGTTTCCAAGGGCGGCTTGCTTTATCACTTCGCCTCCAAGGAAGCGCTGTTGGAAGCGCTGCTTGGCCGGCTTTCCGCCTTCATTGCGCAGGAATTCGCCGCCTGCGTTGCTGCCCAGCCGGAAGGGCCGGGGCGCGTCGCGCGTTCCATGCTGGAATGGGGCTTTGCTGAGGGTGAGATGGCCTGCGATGAACGCCATCAGCGCGCTGGCGCGGTGTTCCTTGCAGCCTTCCATCATGACCCCGCACTTTTGGCGCCCATTCGTGCCGTGATTGCGGAAATGCGCGCGGCTGTCGCCGCTGATGGTCTGCCGCCTGGCCATGGTGCGGCCATCATGGCCGCCGGCGATGGGCTGTTCATGGCGCGGCTATTCAGCCTCTACACGCCTAGCGCGGCTGAATTGGCGGAAATGCGCGCAGCACTCTCTGGGCTTTTGGGGGCGCAGCCATGACATTGCGCGGCAAGATCATTACGGGGCTTTTGCTGCTCGGGCTTGGCGGCGCCGCCTTTTGGCAATTGCGCGCCAGCCCGCCGCCACCCGCGGCGCCGGCGCCCGCCGCTGCCTCTGGCCCGATAGGGGTTGGCGCCTTGGGGCGGGTTGAACCCGCGTCGCGCATCCGCCGGCTCAATCAGCCAGGCGGCATGGCCGTGACGCGGCTTGATCGCCTGCTGGTGGCCGAGGGGGCCGAGGTCACCGCCGGCCAATTGCTCGCCGAATTCGCCGATGCCGCCATGAAGGATGCCGCCGCCGCCCAGGCCGAAGCCGCCCTGGCCGAGGCCGAGGCGCAGCTCGCCCGGCTGCGCGCTGCCGGCCGGCCTTCAGAGATCGAGGCACAACGCGCCCGCGTGGCAGCAATCGCCGCGCAGGAAGAAATCGCCTTGCGAGATGCGGAGCGGGCAGAGCGCCTGGTGCCAACCGGTGCCGGCGCTGTCGCCACCGCCGATCGCAGCCGCGCCATTGCCACGCGCCTTGCTGCCGAAAAGCGCGAAGCGATGGCAGCCTTGGATACGCTGCTGTCTTCCCGGCCGGAGGATATCGCCCTGGCCGAGGCGCGTGTCGCCGGCGCACGCGCGGCAGCGGCCAAGGCGCAGGCGGATGCCGAATTGGCCCGGGTGCGTGCGCCGATTGCGGGCACGGTCTTGCGGATTTTCGTCCGTCCCGGTGATCAGGTCGGCGCGGATGGCGTACTGGAAATCGCTGATCTTTCCCGGCTTGAAGTGGTAGCCGATGTCTATGAAACGGATCTGCCGCGCGTGCGCCTTGGTGCGGCGGCGGAAGTGGTGGTGCCCGGTGAAGCGCAGCGCTTCGCCGCGCGGGTGAGTGATATTGGCTGGACGGTGCGGCGCCAGACCCAGGCCAGCAATGATCCCGTGGCGGCGGTGGATGCGCGCACGGTGGAAGTGCGCCTGACGCTGAATGAGGCCGGGGCGGCAGCCTTGCGTCGGCGGTCCAATATGCAAGTGCAAGTGGCGATCCGGCCATGAATGCGCAGACGGAGAATCTGCCTGCGCCGCCAGTGGCTTCCGCGCCGGCACCGCGCAGCAAGGGGCAGGTTTCGCTGCTTGAATGGTTCTGGCTGCCCGCGCGGCTGGCGACGCGCCAGCTTTTCTTTGAACGCGCGCGGCTGCTTTCCGCCATTGCGGGCGTGATGTTCGCGGCCGTGCTGGTCTTCATGCAGCTTGGCTTCCGCGCAGCCTTGTTTGACAGCGCCACGCGGCTTTATGCCGCGATGGAAGCGGAATTGTTCCTGATGAATCCGCTCACCATGGCGAGCTTTCGGCCAGAGACCATGCCGCGCATCCGTGCCCATCAGGCGCTTGCGCTCCCGGAAGTGGCACAGGCCGTGCCGGTCTATCTGACACAGCTTTCCTGGCGCAATCCGGAAACCGGCGCCAAACGCGCCATTCAATTGATCGGCTTTGATGTTGAAGCGGGTGCCATGCGTTTTCCGGGCCTCGACAAGATTTCGGACGCGTTGCGGCAGGTGGATGCGGTCGGTTTTGACGTGCGTTCCCGCCCGGAATTTGGTGATGTCGCCAAGAAACTGGCCGATCATGGACCGTTTGAGGTGCAGATCGGCAATCGCATGATGCGCCTTGTGGGTCTTGTGGAAATCGGCCCTTCCTTCGGTGCCGATGGCAATCTGGTGATGAGCGAGGTGAATTTCCGCCGCTTGGTGCGCGACCGCAATCAATCCAATGTTGATCTGATTGCCATTCGCCTGATGCCCGGTGCCGATATTCAGGCCGCCAAGGAAAGGCTCAAGGCGTTATTGCCAGGCGATGTCATGGTGCTGACGCAGCCGGAATTGGTGGCACATGAACGCCATTACTGGGAAAACGCCACCGCGATCGGCTTCATTTTCGGCTTTGGCAGCATCATGGGGCTGATTGTCGGTATGGTGATTGTCTATCAGATCCTGTTCAGCGATATCGCCAATCATTTACGCGAATACGCGACGCTGAAGGCGATTGGCTATTCCAATTTCTACTTGGCGCGGGTGGTCATGGCCTCGGCCCTGATCCTGGCGGTGTTTGGATTTACGCCGGGGTTTTTGGCATCGCTTTGGGTGTATGAATTCGTCGGCGCCGCCACCTTCCTACCGCTTGGCATGACCTGGGACCGCGCCATCACCGTTTTCCTCATGATCTTTGGCATGTGCGCGCTGGCAGGCTTGCTTGCCATGCGCAAGCTCCGTGATGCCAATCCTGCGGATCTGTTCTGATGCAGGCCGACCCCATTCGGATTGCGGCGCTGAACTACGCCTATGGTGAAGGTGAGTTACTTCGCCCGGTGTTGCGCGATGTTGCCTTGCAGGTGGGCGTGGGGGAGGTGCTGTTGCTGACCGGCCCCTCCGGTTCGGGCAAGACCACCTTGATCACGCTGATCGGCGCGCTGCGGTCCATGCAGGAGGGCTCTTGCCGAGTGTTGGGGCAGGAGCTGTTGGATGCTTCCGAAGGCGACCGAGTCTTGCTCCGGCAACGTATCGGCTTCATTTTTCAGAACCACAATCTGCTTGGTGCCCTGACCGCGCGGCAGAATGTGGCCATGGCGCTTGAAGTTGCGCCGCGCTTTTCGGAAGCCGAACGCCTGCACCGCGCCGGTGCGATGCTGGCCTCGGTAGGTCTGGCTGAGCATGCGGATCGTATTCCGGCCAAGCTTTCGGGGGGGCAACGCCAGCGCGTGGCGATTGCCCGCGCCTTGGTGGGTGACCCCGGCCTTGTCTTGGCCGATGAGCCAACCGCGGCCTTGGACAAGGTTTCGGGGTCGGAAGTGGCGCGTCTGCTGCGGGATTTGGCGAAATCCCGTGGCGTGCCGATTTTGATGGTGACGCATGACCCGCGCATTCTGGATATCGCGGACCGTGTCGTGACCATGGAAGACGGGCGTATTGTGGAGAAAACGTAATCTTTGCGAACCCGCCGCGCTTTTGATTGACATGGCCCGGATGCGGCGGTGACATGGCGTCTCTGCAACAGGAAAAAGAGGCCCCCCATGCGTAAATTCGGCTTGAAAGCCGCGCTCGCCGCGCTTTTCGCAACCTTCGCCGCGCCAAGCTTCGCCCAACCCTCCGCCAGCCCAACGCTTGATGCCATCAGGGCGCGCGGCACACTGGTTTGCGGCATCAATACCGGTGTTGCGGGCTTTGCCTTGCCCGATAGCCGCGGCGTCTGGCAGGGCTTGGATGTTGATCTCTGCCGCGGTTTGGCGGTGGCGATTTTCAATGACGCGACAAAAGTGCGCTTCGTGCCGCTGTCATCTTCCACGCGCTTCACGGCGCTGGGTGCGGGGGAAGTGGATGTGCTGTTCCGCACCTCCACCCAGACCATGTTGCGCGATACCACGCTCGGCCTGCGCCATGCGGTGACCTATTTTTATGATGGTCACGGCTTCATGGTGAAGGCGGATGCCGGCATCAATAAGGTGGCCGAAATGCGCGGCGCCACCATCTGCCTGATTCAAGGCACGACGAATGAACAGGTGACGGCGGATTACTTCCGCAGCATCAATACGCCCTTCCAGGCGGTGGTGTTTGAACGGACCGACCAGGCAGTTGCCGCTTTGCAAGCCGGGCGCTGCGACAGTTTCGGCACCGATGCTTCCCAGCTTGCCGGCGTGCGGTCTTCCATGCCGCGCCCTGCGGATTGGACCATCCTGCCCGAGCGTTTTTCCAAGGAACCCTACGGCGCCTATATCCGCCGCGGTGATGATCAATGGTTCGATGTGGTGCGCTGGTACACCTATTCCATCATTGAAGCGGAAGAACAGGGCATCACCCAGGCCAATGCCGAAGAACGGCGCCGCACCAGCACCAACCCCAATACGCGCCGCCTGCTTGGCGTAACGCCGGAACTTGGCCAATCGCTGAAGCTTGACCCGGCCTGGGCGTATAATGTGGTGCGCGCCATCGGCAATTATGGTGAGCTTTATGAGCGCACCATGGGCGACAAGAGCCAGGTGCAATTGCCGCGCGGCCCGAACCATCTTTGGACCACGCCGGGTGGCCTTATGTATGCGCTGCCGATGCGCTGAGCGTTGCTCAGGCGCGGGAAGGGGGGCTTCGGCCCCCCTTTTTTGTTTCAATCATCCGAACGGCTGGGCGTGCCAGCCAGCACGCCCCCATCAATCACAATCGTCTGCCCGGTCATGAAGGACCCGGCGGCGGAACCGAGAAACACCGCAGCGCCCGCGATTTCATCAGGCTCACCAATGCGCTTGAGCGGCGTGTCCTTGGTGCGCTTGGCGTAAATGCCCGGGTCTTCCCACAGCGCGCGGGCGAAATCCGTCCGCACAAGTCCGGGCGCGATGGCATTGGCGCGCACATTTTTCGGCCCCCATTCCACCGCCAGATTGCGCACCAGCTGCATATCGGCTGCCTTGGAAATGGCATAGGCGCCCAGCACCGGGGAACCGCGAAACCCGCCAATGGAGGAGATAATGATGATGGAACCGCCACCGCGTTCCGCCATGCCCGGCGCCGTCATATGCGAAAGCCACAGGTTGGACTTGATATTGGACGCCATGATCTTGTCGAAAATCTCATCCGGCATGGTCATGGCCGGGCCGAAATGCGGGTTGATCGCGGCATTGCAGACCATGATATCCACCTGGCCCCAGGCGGCGATGGTCTGGTCTATCAGCGCCTGACATTCATTCTTGCGCCCGATATTGCAGGCGATCGCCATGGCTTCACCGCCCTTGGCCTTGATCGCCTCCACCACTTCCTGGCAGGCATCAATCTTGCGGGATGATACAACCACCTTGGCGCCGTGTTCGGCCATTCTTTCGCAAATCGCCCGGCCAATGCCGCGGCTGCCGCCGGTTACCACGGCCACCTTGCCGGTCAGATCGAATAGGGACATCGCACTTCCTCCTGAACCTGTGGGCCTGGAGCATTTTCAAGCCAAGTGGCCTCACTTGGCGGCTCGGAAAATGCGACCAAACACTATTTTACCGCGTGTCTGCCAAGCCTTTGCGTGGTTGACATGCGGTAAGGCAGCATGACCGGCGCTTTCCCGCAACTGGGCGCTTGCCCTCTGGCGCAGAGTGCCGGAGACTACCCGGAAAGGGGCGCGAGGCCCCAGCTGGATGAGGGAGAGACGCTTTGGCTGAGAATCAATTCGTGCAGCATGTTGCGATGGGGGAGGTGCATGTGCTGCGCCTGGCCAATCCCCCGGTGAATACGCTGCGCACCGAAATCCGCGCCGGGCTTTATGATGGCATGAAGGCCGCGCGCGCCGCCGGCGCCAAGGCAGTGGTGATCATTGGCACCGGGCGCATGTTCTGCGCGGGCGCCGAGATGACTGAATTCGGCAAGCCGCGTTTGCCGCCATCCCTGACGGAAGTGTTTGACCAGTTTGAAAGCTTCCCCGGCATTACGGTGGCCGCCATTCATGGCTCGGCGCTCGGTGGCGGTTTGGAAGTGGCGCTTGCCTGCCATGCGCGCGTGGCGGTGGCGGATGCGAATCTGGGCCTGCCGGAAGTGAAGCGCGGCTTTGTGCCGGGGGCGGGCGGCACGCAGCGCCTGCCGCGCCTGATTGGCCCGGAGGCAGCGCTGAAAATCATCGTCTCCGGCGACCCGATCAAGGCGACCGAGGCGCATAAGCTCGGCTTTGTGGATGCGATTATTGATGGCGATCTGGAGGCCGGTGCGGTTGCCTTTGCGCGCGCCAATCTGGGCAAGAGTTTCACCTTGGCGCGCAACCGCTCGGACAGGATCGCGGGCCAGGATATGGCAGCCTTTGATGCCGCAGCGGGGGCTTTGCTGAAGCGCGCGCGGGGCCAGGAAAGCCCGAAGGGCTGCGTCGAAGCGGTGCGTGCTTCCTTCACCTTGCCGTTTGACGAAGGCTTGCAGAAGGAACGCGATCTGTTCGCGACGCTGGTGGCGGGCGAACAATCCAAGGCGCTCCGCCATATCTTCTTTGGTGAACGCGAAGCGCAGCGCGTGCCCGGCCTGCCCGCCGATACGCAAGTACTGCCCGTGGGCAAGCTGGTCGTGATTGGTGGCGGCACCATGGGTGGCGGCATTGCGATGAGTGCGGCGAATTTCGGCGTGCCCGTGACGATTGTGGAAATGACGGAAGAAGCGCTGGCGAAAGGCTTGCAGCGTTGTGAAGCGAATTGGCAGCGTACGGTCGCTTCCGGCCGCTTGTCTCAAGCCGAATATGAAAAGCGCCGCGCGCTGCTGACCGGTTCGACCGATTTCGATAAGGCCGTTGGCGAAGCCGATCTGGTCATCGAAGCGGTGTTTGAGAATATGGATGTGAAAAAGCAGGTCTTTGCGCGGTTGGATAAGGCAGCGCGGCCGGGGATTGTGCTGGCTTCCAATACCTCCACGCTTGATATTGACCAAATCGCAAGTGCGACATCGCGGCCGGAATGGGTGATGGGGATGCATTTCTTCAGCCCGGCCAATGTGATGCGCCTTCTTGAGAATGTGCGCGGGTCGAAGACCAATGCGATTGCGATCGCAACGGCAACCGAATTCGGCAAGAAGATCGGTAAGCTGCCGGTGCTGGTTGGGAATTGCGATGGCTTTGTCGGCAATCGCATGACCGGCAAGCGCACACCGCAGGTGGAAAAGCTGCTGCTGGAAGGCTGCCTGCCGCAGGATATTGACCGCGTGATGGAAGGCTATGGCATGGCCATGGGGCCGCTCGCCACCGGTGACCTCGCGGGGCTTGATATTGGTGCGGCGGTGCGCAAGGCGCGTGGGACTGTCGCACCCATCGCGGATGCCGTGGTGGCGGCGGGGCGGTTCGGGCAGAAAACCAGCAAGGGCTGGTATATGTATGACGAAAAGCGCAACCGCCTGCCCGACCCGGAAGTGGAGCGCATCATCCTGGATGTCGCCGGGAAAATGCAGGTGCGCCGCCGCAAGATTGAAGCCGATGAAATTCTGGAACGGCTGCTATTGCCCATGGTGAATGAAGGTGCGCGCATCCTGGAAGAAGGCATTGCATCCCGCCCGATTGATATTGATGTGATCTTCACCAATGGCTTTGGCTGGCCCGCCTGGCGTGGCGGGCCGATGTTCTGGGCGGATACACTCGGCCTCAAGGCTGTGCGCGACAAGCTCAATAAATACGCCGAGGCGACGGGGGATAAGAACCTGCGCCCGGCAGCTTTGATTGAAAAACTGGCCGATGAGGGCGGCAGTTTCGCCGGCATGGGCAAATCAAAGGTTTGATGCCGCGTTGCGGCAGGCAGGAATGAAGGGAAAGAACGATGGATCTACGCTTCACGGATGAGGAACGCGCCTTCCGTCAGGAAGTGCGGGACTGGATTGATGCCAACCTGCCCGCTGATACGCGGGAGCGCCTGGCGGCGGGCCGCACCCCCACCAAGGAAATGCAGGTGGATTGGCAGAAAAGGCTCAACGCCAAGGGCTGGTGCGTGCCGCATTGGCCGGCGGAATGGGGCGGGCAGAAGGATTGGTCCGCCATCAAACGCTTTATTCTGCTTGAGGAATTGCAGGGCACGCCGGCGCCGATTCCGCTTGGCTTCAATTGCAATATGTTGGGCCCGGTGCTGATCGCCTTCGGCACTGATGAACAGAAGAAGTTCTTCCTGCCGAAACTTGCCAATCTCGATCTTTGGTTCTGCCAGGGCTTTTCGGAACCCGGCGCGGGGTCTGACCTGGCGTCGCTGAAAACGCGCGCGGTGCGTGAGGGTGATCATTACATCGTCAATGGGCAAAAAACCTGGACGACGCTGGCGCAATATGCCGATTGGATCTTCCTTTTGGTGCGCACCAACCCCGAAGCGGCCAAGCAGCAGGAAGGCATTTCCTTCCTGGTGGTGGATATGAAAACGCCCGGCATCACCGTGCGCCCCATCATCACCATTGATGGCGCGCATGAGGTGAATGAGGTGTTTTTCGATGATGTGAAAGTGCCGGTCGCCAATCTGGTCGGCACGGAACATCGCGGCTGGGATTGCGCCAAATTCCTGCTTTCCAATGAGCGCACTGGTCAGGCGCGGGTTGGTGCTTCCAAGGATCGTATTCGCCGGCTCAAGCTGATTGCGCAGAATGCGCCGGGCGGCGAGCGCCCGATGATCGAAGATGCGCGCTTCCGTGAGCGTTTGGTGGAAGTGGAAGTGCAGTTGAAGGCGCTGGAGATGACGACCATGCGCGTGCTGGCCGATGAGAACCGCCAGCTCAGTGAACGCAAACCAAACCCGGCATCTTCCGTGCTGAAGATCAGGGGCACGGAGATTCAGCAGGCGATCAGTGATCTTTATGTCATGGCCGCCGGGCCTTATGGCATGGTCGGCGCTGATCCCGATGGTGATCGCTGGAATGAACCGGAACTGGCCCCCGAATGGGCGACGCTTGCGCAGCCAACCTATTTCAATTGGCGCAAGCAAAGCATTTATGGCGGATCGAATGAGATCCAAAAGAACATCATGGCAAAAGCGTTTTTGGGGCTCTGAGACATGGATTTCGATCTTTCCGAAGACCAGCGGCTGCTGCAGGACAGCCTGACGAAACTGCTGGCTGACAAATACAAATTCGAAGACCGCAAGCGCTTCATGAAATCCGCAACCGGCTGGTCGCAGGAAATGTGGGAAGCCTATGCCGATCTTGGCTTGCTCGGCCTGCCCTTCGCGGAAGAGGATGGTGGCTTTGGTGCCGGCCCGGTTGAAGTGATGCTGATGGCGGAAGCCATGGGTGCCGCGATTACTTTAGAACCCTGGCTTGCGACCGTGGTGATGGGTGGCGGCTTCATTCGCCACGGCGCATCGGCCGCGCAACGTGCGGCCATGGTGCCGGAAATTGCTGCGGGCAAGCTGAAACTCGCCTTTGGCTATACGGAACCGCAATCGCGCCATGATTTGCATGATGTCGCGACCACGGCGAAGAAGGATGGCGCGGGCTGGGTGCTGGAAGGGCGCAAGGGGGTGGTGCTGCATGGCGATGTGGCGGACCAGATCGTGGTCACCGCGCGCATCGGTGGTGCGCGGCGCGACAAATCGGGCATTGGCGTTTTTCTGGTGCCGGCCAATGCCAAGGGCGTGACTCGGCGCGGCTACCCCACCACTGATGGGCTGCGCGGGGCGGAAATTACGCTGGATCGCGTGAGCCTGCCCGCTGAAGCGCTGCTGGGTGATGCCGGCAATGGCCTGGCGCTGGTGGACCGGGTGGTGGATGAAACCATCGCGGCCCTTGCCGGTGAGGCCGTGGGGGCAATGGATGCGCTGCATAAGCTGACGCTGGATTACCTGCGCACACGCAAGCAATTCGGCCGACCGATCGGCAGCTTCCAGGCGCTGCAACATCGCGCGGCGGAGATGATGGTCTCGCTTGAAGAAGCGCGTTCCATGGCCATGCTGGCGGCGATGATGGCAGCGGAACCAGATGCGCTGGAACGGCGCCGGCAAATGTCGGCGGTGAAGGTGCAGATCGGGCGTTCCGGCAAATTCCTTGGCCAAAGTGCCATCCAATTGCATGGCGGCATTGCCATGACGATGGAATATCTGGGCGGGCATTACTTCAAGCGGCTGACCACCATAGACACCATGTTCGGCGACTCGGATCATCACCTGTCACAATTGATGGCGATGGGTGGTTTGAATCAAGCCGCCTGAACACCGCAGCATCATGGCCGTGAAATTTTGATGACACGGCCATAACGCGCTTTTCCTGCATGAGCCATCCAGATATCTGGACATGCAGCTTCAAGGGATGACACGATATGGATAACGACCCGCGCTTGCAGGAATTGGCCGATCTGATTGATGGCAAGGGCCATGGCCGTTATGGACTGCATGATGTCACGCAGCGCCAGCACGCACTGCAAGCCGCTTGGCAGGCAGAGCGTGAGGGTTGTTCCTCATCCCTGATTGCTGCCGCTTTGCTGCATGATATCGGCCATATGGTCCATGATCTGGGTGACAATCCCGCCGCGCATGGTGTGGATGACCGGCATGAGGAATTGGGCCAGGAATGGTTGCAGGCTTGGTTCGGCCCGGAAGTGACGGAACCGGTGCGGCTGCATGTTGCCGCCAAGCGCTACCTTTGCGCGACGGAAGCAGATTACTTCGCCAAGCTGTCGCCTGATTCCGTGCTCAGCCTGTCGCTGCAAGGCGGCCCAATGTCAGCCGATGAAGTCGCGGCCTTTCGGGCCTTGCCACATGCGGAAGATGCCGTGCGCCTCAGGCGTTTTGACGAAGGTGCGAAGGTGGCGGGGCTTGCCACACCGCCCGTGCAGCATTTCCTGCCGCATGTTGCGGCCTGCCTGAAATAGCGCGGGCTTCAGCCAAGCCGCGCCATTTGGCGTTTGACCTTGGCAAGAAAAGCCTGCCGAGACGCAACGGTGGCGCGGTTCATGTCGTAATGCGCAAGCCACCTGCGCCGTGCCCGCCCGCCCGATAGCAAGCGGAAGTAATTCATGATCTGGCGCTTTGGCGGATCGCCCATCAGGAAGGTCGCCACCCACCAGGGGCGGCCGTAACTTGTTATCCCAACCACATGCTTGAGATGCGTCAGCGCCGGGCGCGCAACGCCATCCTTGCCAAGTTTGAAGGTGACGCCTGGCAGAAAGACGCGATCGAAAAAACCCTTCAGAATGGCCGGCACCCCAAAGCACCATACGGGAAAGACAAAGACCAGCGCCTCAGCGGCCAATAGCCGCGTCACATAGGGCTCAACCGGCGCACGATTGGCGGGGACTTCATGATAGCCAAGCCGCTCGGCGCGACTCAAGACAGGGTCAAAACCCTCAGCGTAAAGATCGAGATGATCAACGACGTGACCTGCGCGTGTTAGCGCGGCCAGCGCCGCCTGACGCAGCGCGACATTGTAGGAATCCTCAACAGGATGGGCAGAGACGAGAAGGATGTTCATGGCCGGGTGCGATGGTGGCCCGAATCCCGGCGGGCGGGCAAGCCCGGCATGCGAAATGGTCAGGCGGCCGACCTATCGAGTCCAAACCACCATAGGCGCCCTGTGAGCTATCCTCTCGTAGCGAAAACAACCCACGGCAGGCAATAATCTTGGTGCAACTTGACATATCGCAATAAACTAAAATCCCGATAGACTAATGGGACAGGCGTGATTTTTCGCTGATTTAGTGCAATCCCCAAAGGGAGAGGAAAGCCATGGTAATGGAACCCGTCCAGATTGATCGTTTCATCATGATCCATGCCGGGCGGAATGACGCCTGGCGCGATCTGACACATAGCGCGGAGGCCTGGAGCCGCGGCAAGGCTGACCGCAAGGCGGTTGAGGAGAAGCTCGCCCGGCTGCTGCCCACTGAGGAATTCTTCGCCTATCCAAGCCATAGCCTGCTCGCGGGCCTGCAGGAGCGCGTAGCGCGCGATGATGCCGCGGGCGCGGTTGCCCTGTTGCGGCGTATTTCCGGCGCCCTGCTGACGCGCGCCTATCGTGAACGCCCAGGCGAATGGGATGTGCATGATGAAGCCCCGGCTGATGCCGTTGCGGATGTTCTGCCGCCCACCATGGCTGAACACGGCCATCACCGCCCGTATTTTGAGGTATTGGTGGTGTCCAACCAGCCAGCGGCGCGGTGGCCCGCCTTGGCCGATGAATTGCGCAAGCTCCGTCGCAAGGAAGATCGCTTTGTCTATGAAGCGGTCTTTGTCGGTTCCTTCGAAGATGCCTTTTGTGCAGCAGCCGCCAATCCGGCCTTTGCCGCCGTGATGCTGGTGGAAGGCTTTCCTTATCGTTCGCGGCATGATGCTTCGATCCTGCGCTCACTCACCGCGTCCCTGCCGGAACCGAGCTCACCGGAAGAATCTGCCTTGAAACTGGCCGCGGGCTTGAAGCGCCTCAGGCCCGAATTGGATATCTATCTAATGTCGGATCAGGAAGTGGAAGCCCTTGCCGGCGATCCCGCCACGGGCAGCATCAGGCGTATTTTCTACGGCGTTGAGGAATTGCTGGAACAGCACCTTGCCATTCTGGAAGGTGTGCAGGAACGCTATGAAACCCCCTTCTTCGATAATTTGAAGAAATACGCCATGCGTCCGATTGGCACCTTCCATGCGCTGCCGATTGCGCGGGGGAAATCCGTGTTTCGGTCCGATTGGATCCGTGACATGGGCGAATTCTATGGCATCAACCTGTTTCTGGCCGAAAGCAGCGCCACCACCGGTGGGCTGGATAGCCTGCTGGAACCAACCGGCAATATCAAACGCGCGCAGGAAATGGCTGCGCGTGCCTTTGGCGCTGATCATGTGTTCTTCGTCACCAACGGCACCTCCACCTCCAACAAGATGGCGGTGCAGGCGCTGACGGCGCCGGGCGATGTGATCATTGTCGATCGCAACTGCCATAAATCGCACCATTACGGCGTTGTGCTGACCGGCGCGCAGCCTTTTTATGTGGAAGCCTATCCGCTGACGCAATATTCCATGTATGGCGCGGTGCCGCTTGCCACCATCAAGCGTGCCATGCTGGCGCTGAAGGCGGAGGGGCGGCTTCATCGGCTGAAAATGCTCGATCTGACGAACTGCACCTTTGATGGCCATATGTATAATGTGCGCCGCGTGATGGAAGAATGCCTTGCCATCAAGCCCGACCTGATTTTCCTCTGGGATGAAGCCTGGTCCGGCTTTGCGCGCTTCTCACCCTTGCTCCGTCCCAGAACGGCGATGGGTGCGGCCGCCGATATTGAGGCCTGGATGCATGATCCGGCATCGGTTGCGGCCCATGAACAGCAAAAGGCCGCGCTTGGTGATGCGCCATCCGATGAAACCCTGCTGTCAACGCGCCTGATCCCCGATCCGCGCCAGATCCGGCTGCGCGTCTATCAGACGAATTCCACGCATAAATCCATGTCATCCATCCGCCAGGGCTCCATGCTGCTGGTGAAGGATGTTGATTTCCACACGGTGGAAGCGCAATTCCACGAGGCGGTCTTCACCCATGCCTCCACCAGCCCCAATCAGCAATTGATCGCAAGCCTTGATGTCGCGCGCCGGCAGATGGAGCTTGAGGGCTATGGGCTGGTGATGAATGCGATTGAAATCGCGCTCAAAATCCGCGGTATGGTCAATCGGCATCCGTTGATCTCAAAATACTTCCGCATCCTTGGCGCGGATGAGATGATCCCAGCCGCCTTTCGGCAATCAGGCTTTGTGGATTACCTCAAGCCCGGCATTACCTGGGCGAATATCGTCCATGCCATGATGGAAGATGAATTCTATCTGGACCCGACCCGCATGACGCTTGTCTGCGGCACGGCCGGCTATGATGGTACGCAGTTCAAGGGGCTGTTGGCTGACAAGTATAATATCCAACTCAACAAGACTTCGCGCAATTCGGTGCTGCTGCAATCCAATATCAATAATACGCGGAGCGATGCCGCGCATCTGATCCGCGTATTGGTCGAAATTAGTCAGGAGATCGAAAAGCGCCTTGCCGTTGGCGGACCTGAGGTGCGCAGCGCCTTTGATGCGCGTGTGAAGTCGCTGATGACCGATGTGCCGGATTTGCCGAATTTCAGCCACTTCCATGCGGCCTTTCGTGGTGACGCCGGGGAGACAACGCCCGAAGGCGATATGCGAAGCGCCTTCTTCGGTGCCTATCACGCCGAGCAATGCGAATATGTGCCGTTGTTTGGTGCGGAATGCGACAAGCGCCTGAAGGAAGGGCCCGAGATGATTTCGGCCAATTTCGTTATTCCCTATCCGCCTGGTTTCCCGATCATGGTGCCGGGCCAGGTGCTGACGCAGGAAACGATTGACTTCATGCGCAAGCTCGATGTCAAGGAAATCCACGGCTATGAACGCGCCCGCGGGCTGAAACTCCTGCGCCCGGATGCCGTTGGCGCGGCAAAGCGGCGCTGAGGAGAGAGCCAGATGTTGCAAGAATTCTTCCACTTCCTGGCGACCAATCCCTTTATCCTGCTCTTTCTCACGGTTGGTCTTGCCGTTTGGCTCGGTCGGCAGAGTGTTGCAGGCTATGGGCTTGGCATGGTGGCCTCCGCCATCATCGTAGGCAGCGGGCTTTCGGTTTGGGCTTCGGTCTATGGCGAAAAGCTTGCACTCGATAACTTCACGAAAAGTCTCTTCTACTATCTTTTCATGTATGGTGTTGGGCTTCGGGTTGGGCCTTCCTTCGTCAATAGCCTTGGCGGCGATGGCATCAAATTCACCGGGCTTGCCATTGTTTCCTGTCTTTGTGGCCTTCTGATTGTTGTGTTTGGTGTGCGGTTTCTGGAATTGCCGCCGGGGACGGCGGGCGGCATCCTTGCTGGGTCGCAGACCATGTCGGCCGCGATTGGTTCCGCCGAACAAGCCGTAACCTCTGGTGCCATTACCCTGCCGGCAGGAACCAGCGCGGGTGATGTCAGCGCCATGATAGCGCTTTCCTATGGCATTACCTATCTTTGGGGCACGGTTGGTATCATTCTAATTACGAAATATTTGCCGACCTGGTGGGGTATTGATGCGCGGGCGGCAGCGCGCGACTATGAAAAGCAACATGGCGTCGCGAGCGGTGATGCGCCGGCGGTTTCCGGATGGGTTGCTGGCAGTTTGCGCGCCTATCGGCTGGAAAATCCCGGCTGGGTTGGCCGCACCATGGCCGATATGCTGCGCGAAAATCCTGAATACCGCTTCGTCAATATCGTGCGCGATGGTGCGGCCCTTGGCGCGCGGGAAGATTTGCCTTTGGCGCTTGGCGATATCATTGCGCTTGGCGGCACGCTGACCGGGCTTACCGACAAGATGGGGCTGATCGGGCCGGAAGTCGCAGATCGCACCGCGCTTGACCTGCCGCTTGATCGTGCCGAAATCCTGGTGACCAATCGTGATACCTTGAAGAAAACGCGCGAGGAATGGCGCGCAATGCCGGGTGCCAATGAAGTCCAAGTGCTGGCGATTGAACGTTCCGGCGTACCCATTCCCATCGGTAAGAACACCACGCTGCAACGCCTGGATGTTGTCACCATTGTCGGTCTCAAAAGCGCGGTCGAGAAAATCGGGGAGGCGTTTGGCCGCGTCATTCGCCCCTCGACCGGGACGGATCTTCTCACACTCTCTCTTGGCATGATCCTTGGCTTCCTGATTGGCGCCATTGAATTTCCGGCCTTCGGTTCAAAGGTCGGCCTTGGTAATGCGGGCGGGCTGCTGGTTTCGGGGGTGATTGTTTCATCGCTCACCTCCCGCTTGCGGTTTTTCGGCAATACGCCGGCGGCGGCGCGCAATATCTTGGAAGACCTTGGCCTTGTCGTGTTTGTCGCGATTGTTGGCATCAATGCCGGCAATTCACTTCTTGCGCAACTCACAGGTATCCTCGCACTCAAGATTTTCGTGCTGGGCTTCATCGCCTGCAGCCTGCCGCCCATTCTGGTCTGGGTGCTGGGGCTTTATGTCTTCAAGTTCAATCCGGCGGTGCTGATGGGTGGCGTGGCTGGGGCGCGCAGCCATTCCGGCCCGTGCCGCGAAGCCGCGGTGGAAATCGGGTCCAATGTGCCCTGGATTGGGTTCCCGGTGGCTTACGCCGTATCCGGGGTCTTGCTGACGGTCTTTGGTTATTTCGCGATGGTCCTGGCGAATTAGGCGGACTGAAACACCCTAAACCCTTGGCGCGCTCAGCGCGCCAAGTTCCATTCTTCGCCCGATCTGCTCGGCGAATTTCGCTGCCGCCACCGGCAGCGCCCGGCCCCTGAGTTGACCGATCGCCAAGGGGCTTGCCGGCACATCGCGTGGGTCAATCTGGCGCGCCACAAGCCCATGCCGTTCGCGGATGGAAGCCGGCGCGCCGATCCCGATCTGGAAGGTGATTGCCTTTTCAAACCGCACGTAATTGCGCAGAAATTCGAAGGAATTTGATTGCACCACGGGATGGAGGCGAAAGGAACTGCGCGCCGCCGCTTCTTCCAGCAATTGCCGCCCACCATAACGCTGGGCAGGCATGGCCAAAGGATATTCCGCGCATTCGCGCAAACGGAGTGTGGGCTTCGCCGCCAGCGGATGATCTTCCGCCATGATCGCGACAAGCCGCTGTTCGGCGGAAGCGATGACCTGAAAATCGCGCATCGGTTCGGGGCGGAACACCATGGCCAGATCAACTTCAAATTCCAGCAGCGCCGCCAAAGCTTCGCCGTGATCGCGCACCTGCAAATCAAACTCCACAAGCGGAAATTCCGCACGATAGGCAGCGATCATGGAAGGAAGGAAATCATAGGCCAGCGCCTGGCTTGAGGCGATGGCGATGGTGCCGCGCCGAAACCCGGTCAGGTCTTCGATTTGGGATCGCACGCGGCCCATATTGGCGATCTGGTTGCGGATGTGGCGGATCAGCAATTCGCCGGCCGCATTCAGCCGCACGCCGCGCGGCAGGCGTTCGAAAATTGCCGTGCCGAGCTCTGCCTCCACATCCTGGATGCGGCGATTGAGCGCGGAGGGGGTCAGGTTGAGCTGTTCGGCCGCACGCCGGATGGAACCGGAGCGGGCGACCTCATTGATATAGTGCAGCAGCCGCAAATGGCGCATCGGGAACCTAGTGGTGCATTTTTCGCACTACATATGCACGAAATCAGCAGAAGACGGCAACACTTCTCCTGCCTTATGACCTAAATTCAGCTTCAACGGCCCTCCGGGCCTGCCTTGAGGAGGTTCCCATGCCCCTTTCCCCCACCCGCCGGCGCCTGCTGCTGGGCGCTGGAGCTATGCCCCTGCTGGCGCGCCCAGCCATCGCGCAATCGCTGCTCAGGCTCAAAATGGTGCTGAATTGGCGCTACCAGGGGCCTCAGGGTTGGTTCTTCCTGGCCGATGACCGCGGCTATTTCCGCGAAGCCGGCCTGGCCGTGACCATGGATCAGGGCAATGGCTCGGGCGCTGCGGTGGGGGCGGTTGCTTCCGGTTCCTATGATCTTGGCTTTGGCGACATCAATGCGCTGATCCAGCTTGTGGCGCGCGGCCCGGCGGGGGGTGCGACGCCGATGGCGATTTCCTCCACCTTCAACCGCCCGCCTTTCACCATTGCGGTGAAGGCCGATGGGCCGATCCGCACGCCCAAGGATCTGGAAGGCCGCACCCTGGGCGGGCCGGCCAATGATGGGGCGCTGAAGCTGTTCCCCGCCTTTGCGCGCATGACCGGCATTGATGCATCCAAGGTGCAGATCACCAATATGCAGCCCAATCTGCGCGAGCAGATGCTGCAGCGCGGCCAGGTGGACGGTGTTTTTGGCTTTGTGAATACCATCCGCTTTTCGGCAAAGCTGGTCGGCATTGATCCGGATAAGGATTTCCGCTTCATCAACTATGGCGATCACGGCATGGATCTTTATTCCAACGCCATCATCGTCGCGCGGCGCCTGGTGAACGACAATCCGGCGGCACTGCGCGGCCTGCTGCGCGCCATTGATCGCGGCTTGAAAGATACGCTCGCCAATCCTGATGCGGCGATTGATGCCGTGGCGCGCCGCGAACCCTTGATCAACAAGGTGGTCGAAAAGGAGCGCCTGATGGCGACGCTGCGCGATGAAATGAGCCATCCGGAAATCGCGCGCATCGGCCTTGGTGATATTGATGATGCGCGTTTTGCCAAATCCATCGGCATTGTCGTGGAAGCTGATGCGCTGCCGCGCACGCCGGCGCCGACCGAAGTGTTCAATCGCGCCTTCCTGCCACCGCTTGCTGACCGCATCACGAAGCTGATCTGAGAATAGGAATTCATTATGGACTTGAATCTGAAGGGGCGCGTCGCGGTCATCACCGGCCCGGCGAAGGGGATGGGTGCGGCCGTGACCCTTGCCTTTGCGCGCGAAGGCTGCCGGCTGGCGCTGATTGGCCGTGATGTCGCGGCGATTGAACCGGTGGCAGCAGAAGCCCGTGCGCTTGGGGCAGAAGCGATTGTGATTGCCTGCGACATTACCTCAGGCGCTGCCTGCGAAGCCGCGATGGAGAAAACCCGCACAAGCTTTGGCGGACGGATTGATATTCTGGTGAATGTCGCCGGCGGTTCGGGCCCCATCGGCAAGACCGGCTGGGAAACCACCGAAGAGGAATTCGACGAAATCGTGCATTTGAATATGCGCGGTTGCTTCAACACCATGCGCGCCTGCCTGTCGACCATGATTGCGCAGCAAGGCGGCAAGATTGTGAATGTGGGGGGCACTTTCGGCATGCGTGGCCGCGCGGGGCGCATGGCCTATTCTGCATCCAAATGGGGTTTGCGCGGCATTACCAAAAGCTTCGCGCTGGAAGCCGGCCCTTACAACATCAATGTGAATTGCGTCGCCCCCGGCATGGTGGATGGGCCGCGCTTTCGCACCAAGGTGGTGCCGGAAATGGCCAAGCGCCTTGGCATCAGCGAAGCCGCCGCCGTTGAAAAACATGCTGCCGATTACGCGCTGCGCCGCGTTTCCACGGATGAGGATGTGGCGCATGCCTGTCTTTTCCTGGCTTCCGATGTTTCCCGCCAGATCACCGGGGTTGACCTGCCGGTAGATGGCGGCTGGGCCATGCTGTGAGGATATCATGAACGAGAAGATTTTTATGGCGGATACAATTCTCACCGGCGGCGTTGTGGTGAATTCCCGCGCGCGCTTTCGCGCCGATGTCGCCATCAAGGATGGGCTGATCATGGCTATTGGCGCGCCGGAAGCCATGCCGTCTGCGCGCGAGGTTGTGGATGTCTCTGGCAAATACATCCTGCCTGGCGCGATTGATGTGCATGTGCATTTCCGTGAGCCCGGCTATACGCATAAGGAGGATTGGCGCACCGGTTCCGCCGCTGCCGCCATGGGTGGCACGACCACCGTCTTCGAAATGCCCAATACCGATCCGCCGACGCGTTCCGTCAAGGAATTGCGTGAAAAGCAGGCGGCCGCAGCGAAGGCCCATGTGGATTACGGCATTTACGGGCTGCTCGCCGAAGACAATATCGGGGAACTTGAAGGGCTGATCGCCGGTGGCGTGAATGCCTTCAAATGCTTCATGGGCAATACTTTCGGCAATCTTCCATCCCCTTCAACAGGCGCGATGCTGGAAGGATTTGAAATCATCGCGCCATCGGGCTTGCGCATTTCACTCCATGCGGAAACCGCTTCCATCATGGCCTGGCGGCAGGAAAGGCTGATGGCGGCAGGGCGCAATGACCCGCTGGCGCATATTGCCGCTAGGCCCGCGATTGTGGCGGCGGAAGCGGTGGCGCGCGCTGCCGAATTGGCTGGCTGGACTGGGGCGCGCGTGCATGTGCTGCATATCTCCTCCGCGCTTGAATTGCGGCCCTTGGCGGAGGCCAAGGCGCGCGGCGTGGATATTACCGGTGAGACCTGCCCTTGCTACCTGCTGTTGGATACGCGCGATTATGCGCGGCTTGGGTCCATCATTCGCGTCAATCCGCCGGTGCGGGAGCATTCTGATTCGCTGGCCATCTGGGAAGCCTTGCAGAATGGCGTGGTGGATATGATCGCGACCGATCACGCGCCCCATACGCCAGAGGAAAAGCAACAGGACATCATCTGGCGCGCTGATTGCGGCTTCCCGGGCGTGGAAACGCAAATGCCGCTGATGCTCAATGAAGTGGCAAAGGGTCGCATAAGCCTTGAGCATTACGTGAAGATTTCAGCAGAAAATCCCGCGCATGCCTTTGGGCTCTGGCCGATGAAGGGGCGCATTGAAATCGGCGCCCATGCCGATATCGCCGTGGTGGATATGGAAAGGACGGAGGTGATCCGCACCGCCGCACTGCATTCCGTGCGCGCACGAATCACGCCTTTTGAAGGTGTCAGCGTCACTGGCATTCCTATCCATACTCTGGTGCGTGGCCGTTTCGTGCAGCGCGACCGCAAGTTGATTGAGGCGACGTCGGGCTGGGGAAGGCAGGTAACGGGTATCCAGCGCATGCCGCAAGCGAAGCCGCTTAATACGGATCAAACCCTGGCAGTGGTTTTGCAAGGCCCCACGAAAGTATTTGCCGGGACCGCTTCATGAATGTCATGACTGCCGCATCAAGCATTGCCGCCCCCATAACGCGGCCCTTCATTGCCTTCGAACAGGCGTCGGTCACTTTCGGGCGTGGCGAGAAGGCCGTGCAGGCGCTGCAGCCCACGGATTTGACGATCTCTGAGGGGGATTTCGTGGCGCTGGTCGGTCCTTCCGGCTGCGGCAAATCCACCATCCTGAAAATGGTCAGCGAATTGCTGAAACCGTCTTCCGGCTATGTCTTCATTGGCGGGCGGGAGATTGGCGCGCAACCGATCCGGATTGGCATGGCCTATCAGAATCCAACGCTGCTACCCTGGCTCAATATCCGCGATAATGTGATGTTGCCGCTCAAGATTGTGCCGCCCTTCCGCGGCGAATTTTCGGCGAAACGTAAGGGCGAATTCCGCGACCGCGTTGAAGCGCTGCTGGCGCAGGTTGGGCTTGCCGGATTTGGCGACAAATACCCCTGGCAGCTTTCGGGCGGGATGATGCAGCGCGCCAATCTGTGCCGCGCGTTGATCCATGACCCGGAATTGTTGTTGTTGGACGAACCTTTCGGCGCGCTTGATCAATTCACGCGGGAAGAACTTTGGGCCATCATGCAGGATCTTTGGCTTTCCAAGAAGCTCACCGTGCTCCTGGTGACCCATGATTTGCGGGAAGCGGCTTATCTGGCCAATCGCATTTGTGTGATGAGCGCGCGGCCCGGGCGCATTCTGGATGATTCGCCGGTGGAGATGCCGCGCCCGCGCACCATTGAAATGACCTTTCGGCCGGATTTTGTCGCGCTTAATCAGCGCTTGCGCGCCATGATTGTTGGTGCGCGCGGTGGCACCGGCATTGTCAACCATCCGCCAGGGCAGGGCTGAAGCCATGCAGCGTATTCTTGATATTGCCCGCGACAAGGCCGCTTCTACCGCATTGATCATCGGCGTCTTTGTGTTTTGGGAAATCTTCTGCGTGGCTGCGAATATTTCCGATATTCTGCTACCGCGCCCGACCCAGATCATCGCCGCGCTGATCAAATTCTGGCCAGCGATTTGGCCGCATACCTATCAGACGCTCTATACAACCCTGGTCGGTTTTGGCTTTGGCGTTGCGATTGGTGTCGCGATTGGTGTGCTGATCGGCTCCTCACGCCTCGCTTATGATACCGCCTATCCGCTGCTGGTTGGTTTTTCCTCCATCCCCAAGGTCGCGGTAGTGCCGATTTTCGTGCTTTGGTATGGCGCCGGCACGGTGCCTGCCATTCTCACCGCCATGATCATCTGCATTTTCCCTATTGTGGTGAATGTCGCGACCGGTATCGCAACGGTGGAGCCGGAGCTTGAGGATGTGATGAAAACCCTCAAGGCATCCAAACTCGATATTCTTTGGAATGTTTCCCTGCCGCGGGCGATGCCCTATTTTTTCGCCTCCCTCAAGGTGGCGATTGCTTTGGCCTTTGTTGGTTCGGTTGTCGCGGAAACCGTCGCTTCCAATCGCGGCATTGGCAATATGATGATGATTGCCTCCTCCTCCTTCAATGTGCCTTTGGTCTTTGCGGGGCTTTTTGTGCTCGCTGGTCTTGGCGTTTCGCTCTATGCGATTTTCTCACTGATAGAATATCGCGTCACGGGCTGGGCGCATCGCAAGACTGATTTGGCCGCAAGCTAAAGTTGATTTTTGCAACCCCTTTCACGGAGATCCCACTATGCGCCGTAATTTCCTGAAATCCGTTCTGGCGGCTGGCGCGCTTGGCGCGGCTGCGCGCTTGCAACCGGCAATGGCGCAAACCGCGCCTATACGGCTGCGCTTTACCTTGGATTGGCGCTATCAGGGCATTCATGCCTGGTATTTCCATGCGCGTGACCGCGGCTATTTCGCCGCCGAAGGGTTGGATGTGACGATTGATCAGGGTGAGGGTTCCGCTGCCACTGTCACACGCATTATGGGCGGGGCGTATGATGCCGGCTTTGGCGATATGGGCGCCATTATCCAGCAAGCCGCGGCACGCCCGAATGAGGCGCCGGTGATGGTCTATATGATCTACAATAAATCGCCGCTTGCCATTGTGCATAAGGCAAGCGCCCCGATCCGCAATTTGAAGGATTTGGAGGGCAAGCGTTTCACCTCTCCCGCCGGTGCGGCAACCCATCGGCTATTTCCGCTTTTCGCGCGGCTGAATGGCATTGATGCGAGCAAGGTGGAGGTGGTGAACATCGCCCCCAATGTGCAGGAAATGATGCTGGTGCAGGACCAGGTGCAGGGCGGCTTTGTTTTTACTGTAACGTCCTACATGAATCTGGTGGGCATGCGACAGGATCCCGATAAGGATTATCGCTTCATCATGTATGCGGATCATGGCATTGCCGCCTATTCCAATGGCGTCATGGTTTCCCAACGCCTGATCCGCGAAAATCCGCGCGCGGTGGCCGGCTTGGTCCGCGCCATCAATCGTGCCATGCTGGAGATGAATGCGAACCCAGCCGAGGCCGGGCGCGTGATGGCGCGGGTGGAACCCACGATCAATCCGGAAATTGAAGCGCGCCGCGTGACCTTCACCTACAAAAACCATATCTTGACACCGGAATCCGAAAACCTTGGCGCCGGCAATGTTTCAGATGAGCGGATGCAGAAGGGGATCGAACAGATCCAGGAAGCCTTCCAACTGCCCCGTGCGCCGCAAGTGGCCGAGGTATTCAACCGTTCCTTCCTGCCGCCACGCACCGAACGCGCCTTGCCGCGCCCAACGGCATAAGCCAAGCTGATAGCGGGGAGATAGCAATGCGCGTGATCAATGCGACTGAAGGTCTGGATCCGACAGGGCGGAAGACGCAATTCAGCCTTGGGATCGAAGGCGGTCGCATTGCGCATATTGCTGGCATGACGGGCGCGCCTGAAGATGTAATCATCATGCCCGCCTTGGTGAATGCGCATGATCACGCGCGGCCATTACGGTCCAGTTCAGTGGGCGGCTTCGGCAAACCGTTGGAGAGCTGGCTGCATCGCCTCGCGATGATGGCGCCGGTTGATCCTTATCTGGCAACGCTTGCCCCGCTGGCGCGCGCTGCGCTTGGTGGTCAGGGTGCTGTCATGATCCACCATGTGCGCCCCATGGGCCTCACGGATTACATGACGGAAGCCGAGGCGATGGCCCGCGCCGCGCGTGATGTTGGCGTACGTGTCGCCTTCGGCATTGGCATGCGTGATTGCAACCCGCTGGTTTATGGTGCGCATGATCAGCTTCTGGCGAGCCTTGAAGCGCCAGCGCGGGCAGAGATTGAAGCGCGCTTCCTCTCCCAACCCATGATGCCGATCAAGGATCAATTGGCGCGCGTGGATGCCGTGGCGGCCGCGCTTGGTAGCCCGATGTTTGATGTGCAATATGCGCCGAATGGCCCGCAATGGTGCAGCGAACCGCTGTGGGAAGCGATCGCCGAAGCCTCCGCGCGCACGGGCCGACGCATCACCACACATCTTTATGAAACAAAATATCAGCGTGCCTGGGCTGATCGAACCTATCCCAAGGGCATGCTCAAGCGCTGGAAGGAAATTGGCCTGCTGTCACCCCGCTTGACGCTGGCGCATTGCGTCTACGCCGAACCTGATGAGTTGGAGATGATTGCTGAGGCTGGCTGCACCATCGTCACCAATGCATCGTCCAACCTCGCGCTCCGTTCCGGTATTGCGCCGGTGGCCGAGATGTTGAAGCGCGGTTGCAAGGTGGCGATGGGCATTGATGGCCAGGCCTTTGATGAGGATGATGACGCGCTGCGCGAAATCAGGCTGCTTTGGTCCTTGCATGCGGGTTGGGGGTTTGATCGTACCTTTGAACCTACCGCTATTCTGCGCATGGCGCTTGAAGCAGGGCGTGAGGCAGTTGGCGCCGGGGAGGGCGGGCGTCTGGCGGAAGGCCAGCCGGCCGATTTGCTGATCATTGACCGTGCCGCGCTGGATGAAGATGCGCTGATGCCGGTTGATCCGCTTGAATTATTGTTCGCGCGCGGCAGCCGTTCCCATGTGCGGGAGTTGATGGTGGCGGGCCGCAGCCTGGTGCAGGATGGCAAGCTTGTTGGTGTTGATCTGGATGCGGCGCAGCGCGAATTGCGCGCGGCCTATCGCGCCGCCATGCCATCCCGCGCCGGCTTTGCGCAGGCCTGGTCAGGCTTTGAAAATGCTGTTTGCGCGCATTACCTCAACCGGCTTGGGTGTTGTTGAGGGTGGGGAAGGGGCGATTTGCGGCAGCACCTACCCGTTGGAAAAATTGGCGGACCCGATACGATTCGAACGTACGACCTTTGCCTTCGGAGGGCAACGCTCTATCCAACTGAGCTACGGGTCCCCTACAACACGTCTAGCCTGACCAACGCCCTGAAGGGAAGGGCTCTCTGGCCAAGCGCCCCCTATTCCGCCGGGGCGGATTGCTCCAGCCGATAGAGATGCGCGCGATAGGCGCCGAGAATCTTCATGGAGGAGGAGAAAAAGGCCAGCTCCTCAAAAGCGCGGCGGAGCGCCGGCTGATCCGGGTGGCCATCCACATCGCAGAGGAATTGCGTCGCGGCGAAGCGCCCGCCGACCATATAGCTTTCCAGCTTGGTCATATTGATCCCATTGGTGGCAAAGCCCCCTAGCGCCTTATAGAGGGCGGCTGGGATGGAGCGCACCTGAAAGACAAAGGTGGTCACCACATTGGGCGTATCCACGGGCGCATCCGCCCGATCGCGGGACATGACATAAAAGCGCGTGGTGTTATGCGCCTCATCCTCCACATTCCGCTTCAGCACTTCCAGCCCGTAGATTTCGGCGGCCAATTCGCTGGCAATGGCGGCATCTTCCACGCCGCCCCTTTCGGCGATCAGCGCCGCAGCGCCGGCCGTATCGGCCTCAATCACCGGGGTCAGCTTCATGTCCTTCAGCAGGCGCAGCACCTGGCCCAAGGCCACCGGATGGCTATGGGCGCGCTTCAAGGTCGCCAGGCTCGCGCCCTTGGGCGCCAGCAGGCAATGCTCCACGCGCTGGAAATGCTCACCCACCACAAAAAGCCCGGAATCGGGCAGCATGCGGTGAATATCGGGCACGCGACCAGCCAAGGAATTCTCGCAAGGCAGCATGGCCAAATCACACTGCCCATCGCGCAGCGCCGCCATGGCCGCTTCAAAGGAAGGGCAGGGCAGGGTTTCCGAGCCCGGATAGGCAGCGCGGCAGGCAAGATCGGAATAGGCGCCGAGAACGCCTTGGAAGGCAATGCGATGGGCAGACATGGTTCAATCCTTCAAGGGGCCAAAAGGGCGCGGGCGCGTTCAAGATCTTCGGGCGTATCCACGCCAAAGGGGCCGTGTTCCACCCGCGCCGCGCTGATTTTCATGCCCGCTTCCAGGGCGCGGAGCTGTTCCAGCTTTTCGCGCAGTTCCAGCGGGCTGGCCGGCAGCGTCACGAAACGGTCAAGCGCAGCGCGGCGATAGGCATAGACCCCAATATGATGCCAGCGCGGCCCATCCCCCCAGGGAATCGGCAGGCGCGAGAAATAGAGCGCCGGCGCCACCAGCGCATCGCCCGAAAAGGCGCAGGCGCATTTCACAAAGGAATCGGTGCGCGCTTCCACCTCATTGGCGATGGGGCAGACCAGCGTGCCGATATCCACCACAGGGTCTTCCAGCGGCGCCAGCACGGCGCGCAGCGTCTCCGGCCGGATGGTCGGGAAATCGCCTTGCAGATTGACCACCACATCATACTCGCCGGCGGGGTCCAAAGCCTTCATGGCGCGCTGGACGCGATCTGTGCCGGATGGCACATCATCCGCCACCACCACGGCGCGGGCGCCGGCGGCGCGGGCGGCTGCGGCGATTTCTTCCTCGGCGCAGGCAACCGCCAGGGGTCCGATCCCGGCTTCCCGGGCGCGGTCCAGCACATGGGCAATCATGGGGCGGCCATGAATATCGGCCAGCGGCTTGCCGGGCAGACGGGTCGCGGCCATACGGGCGGGGATGACAAGAATGGGACGCAAGGAAAAGGGCTCCTGCCGCCTTGCCGGCGGGAAGGGTGATCTGTATGTTCCCCGCGTTCTAAAGAAGCGTGTCCCCGGGTGCAAACCGGCTGGCAGCGCCCGGTGTGAGGAAGAGCTTGGCCATGAGTAACAGTCTTGAAATGAACAAGATTTTCGCTGCCATTTTGACGGCGGGCGTCACCTTCGGCATGGCGGGCGTTATTGGCCGCGTGATCGTGCATCCCAAAATGCCGCATGAAAGCGCCCTTCAGGTTGCCGAAGCCGCGCCCGCTCAGGCCGCTGCGGCCCCTGCCGCGCCCGCGCTTGAACCGATCAAGCCGCTGCTTGCTGCCGCCAATGTGCAGAATGGGCAGCAATTGGCGCAGCGCCAATGCGCTTCCTGCCATAGCTTCAATGAAGGTGGCCGTTCCGGCGTTGGCCCGAACCTTTATGCCATTGTGGGCGCCAAGCACGCGCATATTGACGGCTTCAATTACTCCGCCGCCATTCGCGGCATGGCCAGCAAGACCTGGGGCTATGAAGAATTGAATGCCTGGCTGGCCAATCCGCGCGCCTATGCGCCGGGCAATAAGATGACCTATGCCGGGCTTGCCAGCGTGCAGAACCGCGCGGACCTGATCGCCTATCTGCGTTCGATTTCGCCGAACGCGCCCGCGCCCTGATCCCGCGGAACTTCATCGCGGTGGCGGAAGCCGCCGCTGACCGGGCAGCGGCCGTGATCCGGCCGCTTTTCCGTTCTGCCTTGCTGGTCGAAGCCAAGGGCGATGCCAGCCCTGTCACCCGTGCGGATCGTGAGGCTGAGGAAGCGATTCGCGCCCTTTTGGCCGAAACCCTGCCCGATCATGGCGTGATCGGTGAAGAACATGGATCGGAACGCCCGGATGCCGAATGGGTCTGGGTGCTGGACCCGATTGATGGCACCCGCGCCTTCGTGACTGGCCGGCCGATTTTCGGCAGCCTGCTTGGCCTTTTGCATCGTGGCAAGCCAGTGCTTGGCATTATTGACCAGCCCGTCACGGGTGAACGCTGGCTGGGCGTGGCGGGTGAGCCCACGCGGTTTTCCGGCCCCTTCGCCGGCACCGCCCGCTGCCGCCCCTGCGCTACCTTGGCGGAAGCCGAGCTTTCCTGCACCAGTCCCGATATGTTCAGCCCCGCCAATCGCCCCGGCTTTGACCGGCTGCGCCAGGGCGCGCGGCGCGTTACCTGGGGCGGCGATTGCTACGCCTATGGGCTTGTCGCGCTTGGCCTGATTGATGTGGTGGCGGAAAGCGATTTGAAAATCTGGGATTGGGCCGCGCTGGTGCCGGTGATTGAAGGGGCCGGCGGTCGTCTCACGGATTGGTCCGGCGCGCCCTTGCACCCCGGCAGCGATGGGCGCGTGATTGCGCTAGGCGATCCCAGACTGCTGCCCGAGGCGGTGCAAACTCTGCGCGGCTGAGGCCTGCCGCGCCATTGCCGCCCGGGCCGCGAAACCCCATCCTACACAGCATGCAACGTCGTGACCTTCTGGCGCTTGGCGCCACTTTTGCCAGCCTGCCCATCGGCGCCCGCGCCGCCAATCCCGCCGGTGGCGACAGGCCCGGCCAGGTGGCGCGCACCCATGCCATGGCCCTGCTGGGGGAGCCCGCCTTGCCGGCGGATTTCACCCATTGGCCCTGGGTGAACCCCAGCGCGCCCAAGGGCGGCGAGGTGACGCTGACCGCCATCGGGTCCTTTGACAGTTTCAACCCCTTCATCCTGCGCGGCACGCCAGCCGTAGGCAGCAACCTGATTTATGACACGCTGCTGTCGCGCAATTTGGATGAGCCCTTGTCGCAATACGCCCATCTTGCGCGCATCATTGAATTGCCGGCGGACCGTAAGGGCGTGACCTTTGAATTGCGCGAAGGAGCGCGCTGGCATGATGGCAGGCCGATCACCGCGCAGGATGTGGTCTTCAGCTTCACCACGCTGCGCGCCAATGGCCGGCCCTTCTTCCGTTCCTATTGGGCGGATGTGACGGAAGTGGTGGCGGAAGATACGCGGCGCGTGACCTATCGTTTCCGCACCGATGAAAACCGCGAATTGCCGCTAATTCTGGGTGAGATGTCCATCCTGCCGCGCCATTACTGGGAAGGGCGCGACTTCACCCGCCCAAGCCTTGATCTGCCGCTGGGGTCAGGCGCCTATCGCATTGAACGCTTTGAACCCAATCGCAGCGTCGTGCTGCGCCGTGTGGCTGATTATTGGGGGCGAGATTTGCCCACCACGCGCGGCATGTCGAATTTCGATACCATCCGCTACGAATATTTCCGCGACACGACCGTGGCCTTTGAAGCCTTCAAGGCCGGGCAGATAGACTTCCGCACGGAAAATGTCGCGCGCGATTGGGCCACGGGTTATGACTTCCCGGCGGCACGACGCGGCTTGGCGACCAAGCAGGAAATCCGCCACGAAATTCCAACGGGCATGCAGGCCTTTGCCGTCAATCTGCGCCGGCCCTTGTTTCAGGATGCGCGGGTGCGTCGGGCTTTGATTGAAGTGTTTGACTATGAATGGATGAACATCAACCTGTTCTATGGCGCCTATACCCGGACCGAGAGTTATTTCTCCAATTCCGATTTCGCCTCACGCGGTCTGCCGGAAGGGCGCGAATTGGAAATCCTGAGCCAATATCGCGGCCGCGTGCCTGAGGCCGTATTTACCGAGGAATATCGCCTGCCGAAGACCGATGGTTCAGGCAATAACCGCGAAGGGCTGCGCCGCGCGCTGGCGCTGTTGCGTGAAGCGGGCTGGAATGTGCGCGACCGGCGCCTGGTGAATGCCGAAGGCCGGCGCTTTGAATTCGAAATCCTGCTGCAAGGGGCGACATTTGAACGTGTCGCGCTGCCTTACGTGCAGTGGCTGGAACGCCTTGGCATAGCGGCGCGCGTGCGCACTGTGGACCCGGCGCAATATCAGGTGCGGGTGGATGCCTTTGACTATGACATGACGATTGACAGCATCGGCCAGGGCTTTCACCCCGGCAATGAACAGCGCGATTACTGGACCTGCGCCAAGGCGCGCGAAAATGGCAGCCAGAATGTCGCCGGCATTTGCGACCCGGTAATTGATGAGCTGGTTGAGATGGTGATCGCCGCCCCCAACCATGCGGAACTGATCGCGCGCACCCGCGCGCTTGATCGCGTATTGCTGCATTATAATTTCATGGTACCGCATTGGCATAGCCGCAGCTTCCGCATCGCCTTCTGGGAGCGCTTCGGCCGGCCGGAGCGAACGCCACGCTTTGGCTTGGGCTTTCCCGCCGCCTGGTGGATAGACCCCGCGCGGGATGCCGCGCTGGCAGAAGCCCGGCGCAATCTTTAGGCATGGCTGCTTATCTTCTGCGTCGTTTGCTGCTGGTGATTCCGACTCTATTCGGGATCATCCTGATCAATTTCGCCGTGGTGCAATTCGCCCCTGGCGGGCCTGTTGAGCAAATGCTCGCGGAACTGCGCGGCGAAGGCCAGACCATGGGGCGCATCACCGGAGAAGGCGGCGGCGAAATCCGCACACCCAATGCTTTGGAACAGCGCGGCACTGGCGGCGGTGGTGGCGATGGGCCGGTTGGGTCCTATCGCGGGGCGCGCGGGCTTGATCCCGCGATTGTCGCTGAAATCGAACGCGCCTTCGGCTTCGACAAGCCTGCAACAACGCGCTTCAAGGAAATGATCCTTGGCTATCTGAGCTTCGATTTCGGGCGATCTTTGTTTCGCGATCGGCCGGTGATTGACCTGATCATCGAAAAAATGCCGGTATCCATTTCACTCGGCCTTTGGTCCACGCTGCTGATCTACCTGATTTCCATCCCACTCGGCATCCGCAAGGCTGTGCGTGATGGCTCGCGCTTTGATGTCGCGACATCGGCGGTGGTGTTGATTGGCTATGCCATACCGGGCTTTCTGTTTGCGATTGTGCTGGTGGTATTCTTCGCCGGCGGTTCCTTCTTTCAATGGTTCCCGCTGCGCGGGCTGAATAGCCCAGGGTCTGAGACCTGGTCGCTTGGCGCGCGCATTCTGGATTACGCCTGGCATATGGTGCTGCCCACCATTGCGTTGGTGATTGGCGGCTTTGCCACGCTGACCATGCTCACGAAAAACGCCTTTCTGGATGAAATTGGCAAGCAATATGTGCTGACCGCGCGCGCCAAGGGCGGGTCTGAAAGGCGCGTGCTTTACGGCCATATTTTCCGCAATGCCATGATGCTGATCATTGCGGGCTTTCCGGCGGCTTTCATCGGCATTCTGTTCACCGGCGCGCTGCTGGTGGAGATTGTGTTTTCGCTCGATGGGCTTGGGCTGCTGGGCTTTGAAAGCGCCATTCGCCGTGATTATCCGGTGATGTTCGCCACCCTTTATATCTTCACCCTGATGGGGCTGGTGATGCAGATCATCGGCGATTTCACCTATACGCTGGTGGATCCGCGCATTGATTTTGAGGCACGGCGCTAATGCTCTCCCCGCTTACGCAGCGACGGCTTGCGAATTTCCGTGCCAATAAGCGCGGCTATTGGTCGCTGATCATTTTCGGCACGCTATTCTTCATCACGCTTTTCGCGGAATTTCTGGCCAATGATCGGCCGCTGGTCGCGCGCATTGACGGGCGCTGGTATGTGCCGGTGCTGGCCGATTACGCGGAAAGCGATATCATCGAAGATGGATTGCCGACACTCGCTGATTGGCATGATCGCGGCTTTCGTGAGGAGATTGAAGCCAAGGGTGCGACGCTGATCTGGCCGCTGATCCCCTATTCCTACCGGACTGTCGTGCGCGATTTGGGTCGGCCAGCGCCAGCGCCGCCTTCGGCCCGCAATTGGCTCGGCACGGATGATCAGGCGCGCGATGTGCTGGCGCGCGTGATTTATGGCTTTCGTATTTCTGTGCTGTTTGGTTTTACGCTGACGCTGATTAGCTCCGTCATTGGGATTGCGGCGGGTGCGGTGCAGGGGTTTTATGGCGGCAGCACGGATTTGCTGTTTCAGCGCTTCATCGAAATCTGGTCCGGCATGCCGCAGCTTTTCCTGCTGATTATTCTTGCGAGTGTGATTGAACCGAGCTTCTGGGTGCTGCTGATCTTTCTGCTGCTGTTTTCCTGGATGAACCTAACGGGCGTGGTGCGCGCTGAATTCCTGCGTGGGCGCAATTTCGATTATGTACGCGCGGCCAAGGCGCTTGGTGTTTCCGATGCGCGCATCATGCAGCGCCATATCCTGCCCAATGCCATGGTCGCGACACTCACCTTCCTGCCCTTCATCCTGTCAGGTAGTGTCACGGTGCTGGCCTCGCTTGATTTCCTTGGCTTTGGTCTGCCGCCGGGTTCGCCCTCACTCGGGGAATTGGTCAATCAGGGCAAGAACAACCTGACCGCGCCCTGGCTGGCGCTGACCAGCTTCTTTGTTCTGGGCGGCATGCTGACGCTGCTGATTTTTGTCGGCGAAGCGGTGCGCGATGCCTTTGACCCGCGCAAGCTGCCCGGAGGGCAGGGCTGATGGCGCTGCTTTCGGTGCGCGATCTTTCGGTGGCCTTTCGCGGGCGGGAAGTGGTGCGCGGCGTTACATTTGATGTGCAGCCTGGCGAAACTCTCGCACTGGTGGGTGAAAGCGGCAGCGGCAAATCTGTCACTGCGCTTTCCTGCCTGCGGCTTCTGTCCAGCGCCGGCAGCAACCCGGCGGGTTCCATCACCTTGGATGGCGTTTCCGTGCTGGACGCGGATGACCGGCAACTCCGTGACTTGCGCGGCGGTGTCGCCGGCATGGTGTTTCAGGAGCCCATGACCTCGCTCAATCCCCTGCACAGCATTGAGCGGCAGATTGCCGAGGCCATCACGCTGCATCGCTCACTCAGCGGTCCTGCCCTGCGTGCGCGGGTGATTGAATTGCTGCGGCTTGCTGGCTTTCCTCAGGCCGAGGAACGGCTTGGTGCCTATCCGCATCAGCTTTCAGGCGGGCAGCGTCAGCGCGTGATGATTGCCGCCGCACTCGCCAATGATCCGAAGCTGCTGATCGCCGATGAACCCACCACGGCTTTGGATGTGACCATCCAGGCGCAGATTCTCGATTTGCTCGCCGCGCTCAAGCAAAGGCTTGGTATGGCGATGCTGCTGATCACGCATGATCTTTCCATTGTGCGGCGCCATGCGGATCGCGTGGTGGTGATGAAGGATGGCAATGCGGTGGAACAGGGTAAGGTTGCCGAGGTTTTCGCCGCGCCAAAGCACGAATATACGCGGATGCTACTTGCAACCGAACCACGCGGCGCGCCGGCGCCCATTTCCGCCGATGCCGCTACCACGATGGAAGCGCGGGATATCCGCGTGCATTTCCCGATCCGTCGCGGCCTGCTGCGCCGCGTAGTAGCCGAAGTAAAGGCCGTGAATGGCGTGTCACTATCGCTCCGTGCTGGTGAAACACTCGGGCTTGTTGGCGAAAGTGGCTCCGGCAAGACAACGCTTGGCTTGGCGCTGCTCCGCATGGCGGATAGTCAAGGCAGCATCGTTTTTGCCGGGCAGGATTTACAGGCGCTTTCCACCCGCGCGCTGCGCCCCTGGCGGCGGCGCATGCAGATCGTGTTTCAAGACCCCTTCGGCGCACTCTCACCACGCTTGAGTGTTGCGGAAATCATTGGTGAGGGGCTGGAAGTGCATGAAGCCGGCCTGCCGCGCGCTGAACGTCTGGCGCGTGTGGCGGAGGCTTTGCGCGAAGTGGGCCTGGACCCCGCCATGGCGGAACGCTACCCGCATGAATTTTCTGGCGGCCAGCGCCAACGCATCGCCATTGCGCGGGCCATGGTGTTGAAGCCAAGCCTGGTGGTGCTGGATGAACCGACCAGCGCGCTTGATGTCAGCGTGCAGGCACAGGTGGTGGATTTGCTGCGTGATTTGCAGGCGCGTCATGGGTTGGCTTACGTGTTCATCTCTCATGACCTTCGCGTCGTGCGCGCCATGGCGCATCGTATCGCAGTGCTGAAGGATGGGCTTGTGGTGGAAGAAGGTGAGGCCGCAGCGCTGGTGCAGGCGCCCAAGCAGGCCTATACGCGGCAATTGATGGCAGCCGCTTTTGACCTGACCAGCAATGAAAAGGCAACGACCCTACAGTGAGTGAATTGGAACGCCTGAAAGCCATGCTGGATGCCGAGCAAGTGAAGCTCGGCGTCAGTCTGCGTCGGATGAATTCGCCAGGCTCCCCGGTCTATCGCACCTGGGAAAATGTCTGGCCAACCGCAACGATCCTGACCACCAGCTTCATTGCGCTGAAATGGGGTGGTGCGCCCTTGGAAGCGCTTGGCGTGCAACAAGGCGGCACCTGGGCCGGCATGGTGGTGCTTGGCATTGGCTGCTGGTGGTGGCTTGCGAAGATCATGCCGAAAATCAAGGATGGCGTGTTTGAACGCACCGCCGCTTTGGCACTTTCATCGCCGCAGCAATTTGATTTCCTCTGGTCCAAAAGCATCCTCAGCCTTTACGCCAAGCTGCCCGATGGCACGGAATGGGCGGCGACCAGGCGGGATGATTGGCGCGCCTTTGTGCGCCGGCTGGATGAAGCATTGTCAAAGGAAAACGCGTAATGGCCATTCTGCTTTCAACCAAGACGCATACCATGCAGGATTGGAAGGCGGCACTGCTGGCCGTTGATCCCAGCCTGGATATTCGGCTGTTTCCGGATGCGGGCGATCCCGCCGAAATTGAAGCCGCGGTGGTTTGGACCGCGCATGATATGATGGAACTCCGCCGCTATCCGAATTTGAAGCTGATTGTTTCCATGGGTGCCGGTGTTGATCATTTGCTGCGCCCGCCGGGGCCGCCGCCGGGCATTCCGGTGGCGCGGCTGAAGGATGTGCTGCTGACCAGCGCCATGGCGGAATGGGTGCTGCTGAATGTGCTCCGCTTTCACAGGCAAGATCCGGAATACCGCGCCCTGCAACAACGCAAAGAATGGCTGGAGCTTTCGGCGCCCAGCACCGCGGAACGGCGCATCGGCATTCTGGGCATTGGCGAATTGGGCAGTGCTTCGGCGCGTGTGCTGACTTCACTTGGTTTTCCGGTCATGGGTTGGTCGCGCAGCGCGAAGACGCTGCCCGGCGTGCAGACCTTCCATGGTGCAGATGGGCTGATGGCCATGGCGAAGCAAAGCGATATCCTGATCTGCCTGCTGCCACTCACGCCGCAAACGCGCGGCGTTTTGAATGCCAGGCTGCTGTCCGCGCTGCCGCGCGGCGCTTATGTGATCAATGGTGCGCGTGGCGGACATATGGTCGCGGAAGATATGCTGGCCGCACTTGATTCCGGCCATATCGCCGGCGCAGCCTTGGATGTTTTCGAACCCGAACCCCTGCCGCCGGAAAGCGCCTTCTGGTCTCACCCGAAGGTGTTTCTCACGCCGCATGCCGCCAGTATCACCATCCCTTCCAGTGTGGCGCCACAAGTGGTGGAGAATATCCACAACATGCGCGTTGGCCGGCCGCTGATCAATCTGGTGGATTTCAGCCTGGGATACTAGAGCATGTTGCGTTCACATGGGTTCACGCAACACGCTCTACGCCGTTGTTTTTCGAGCATCTTCACACGTTCAGATGATTCCATCTGAAGGTGATCTGCTCGTCTTATGACTTTTCCCGCTGATTGGGCGAGAATGGAACCGCCGAGAGGAGGTTCTGGCCTCCCCTCAGCGGCGAGGGACGGATCGTGGATCTGCTGGCCGTTTGACGGGCCGAGTTAGAGTTTGATCACCCTCGTCTTTTCCCTCAGGCCTGAACGGATACCAGGGGTTTAGCCCCGGATGACAAGCATAGGCTGGGCAAAAGATGACAGAAACTAACATCGGGATTGATATCTCGAAAGACCATCTCGACGTGCATCGCCTCCCAGGCAATGAGCGCCGGCGTTTCGATAATTCCAAAGCTGGCCACAAGGCCCTGATCCAAGGCAATTCTGATCTGGCCCAGCGCTTCGCTATCCTGTGCTCCATCCCAGGCATCGCCGAGGTCAGCGCCGCCATGCTCCCAATTGGAAAGGAAAGTCCTTCATCCGAGGCGGGCGCCAGCAGGTCCGGCAAGGGCTTTACATGCCGGCCCTGGTCGCCATCCGCTTCAATGCCGATCTCAAAACAAAATACGAGCAACTCATCAAGGCGTGGAAAGCCCCAAAACAGGCCATCACCGCCGTCATGCGAAAGCTCATCATCCTCGCAAACGCGCTACTCAAAAAAGGTAGAAATTGGCAACCACGGGTGGCTTGACCATCACGGATACTCTAGCAGCCTGTCTGATAAACTTGGTCGGCAGTGGCTGTCCTGAGGGTTTCGGCCTTCTTCACGCGGCCTTTCGCCTGTTCCCGCTTTTGCCTTGTGGAGCTTGGGAAGGTTTGTGGGCGGTGCAGAACATGGTCCAATCGTTTCTGAGCTTGAGCAGATCGCGGACGCGACGCCGCGAGAACTCTCCGGCATGCTTGTTCATCCGGCCGACAACCTGCAAGCCCTTGGGCGCGGGGCTTGCGGCCATGGCTCAAAACCCGGCGCGCCGCATTCAAAGCGGGCCAGTGCAGACCAGCGGCCCTGCTGGCACTCAGTTCATCGCACCGCCTTACTCGGCGCGGATGCCCGCTTCCCTCACGATCTTCCCCCATCCGGCATGCTCGGCGCGGACGCGGCGTGCGAATTCTTCCATTGTTCCGCCGCCGATCTGCTCGCCCCGCTCCGCGATGCGGTTACGCGCCTCCTCATCCCGGCACGCAATATTCAACATGGCGTTGATGTGCTGCGCCAGATCGGTCGGCAAGCCGCGCGGGCCGAACAAGCCGACCCAGGCTCCAGTCACAAAATCCGGCAGGCCTGACTCCTCGGCTGTCGGAACATTCGGGAAGGCCGGAAGCCGGGTGGAGGAAGTTACCATGATCGGACGCAACCTACCTTCCTGAACGAAGCCATGCACCAGCGAAGGTGCTTCAAACTGCGTCTGGTAGCGACCGGCGATGAAATCCGGCAGGGCTGGCCCACTACCGCGGTAATGGATGAAATTGATGGCCGGGTTGCCGAGCCGCGCGCGCAGTTTTTCCGAAATCCCATGGGCGATGCCGCCGGCGCTGGTGGTCCCCATATCGATCCCGCGCGGCTGTTGGCTACGCACCCAGGTGACCCATTCCTGGAAATTCCGCACCGGCACATCCGGGTGCACCAGCAGCAGCACCGGCGATTGCAGCATCAAACCGATGGGCACGAGCTCCAGCGGATCGAAATTCACCCCCTGCATGGTATGCGGGTTCAATACGAAGGTGCCGACATTACCAACCGTCAGGGTATAGCCATCCGGGCGGGCGCGCAGCACCTGTTCCACCGCTATATTGCCGCCAGCGCCGCCACGGTTTTCGATCGGCACAGGCTGGCCGATGGCGCGGGAGAAGGGGGCTTGCAGCATACGCGCGGCGAAATCGGTCTGACCGCCGGGCGGGAAGCCGACAATCCAGTTGACCGGCCGGTCCGGCCAATTGCCGGGGCCGCGCGCCGCCTGAGCGCGGGCGAGGCTAGGCAAGGCCAGCGCACCGCTTGCGACAAGGCCGAGTGCAGTGCGGCGACGCATAGGAATGGATTGAGACATGGCTTGAACCTCGGTTTCCCCAGATGGCCGGTTGATCCGGACTTTCAGACATGAAGTTATCGTAATTCGACCGCCCGCGCAACGGTGTTGAACCTCCATCGCGCCAGCCCCGCCAAAGCCTTCGAAGGTAGCTCAAGTTATTATGTCGGCGCGTGCCCCCCCGTCTTGGGTGAGTGCCTTCTCAAGCATGGGCAAAGGAAAGGGCTGCCAGCGCCTTGGGAAAGTGCCGCGAAAGAATTGCAGTTTGAAGAATTTCATACTCTAATTCATTGCGCCACTCCACATCAGCCAGACCGTGGTTAATAAAGCCGGTCGGCTTTTATCCCTGCACCAGCAGCGCGCTAAGCAACGCGTGCCAATAATCCAGAAGGAAGAACGTCATGGATCACATTGCTGCCCGCCGGATCGGCACAACCGGCCTAAGCGTCACGGAGCTTGGCTTTGGTGCTGCGCCCATTGGCGGCTTTCGTGCCACCATAAGCGAAGCCGAAGCGCAAGCGCTTCTTGAAACTGCATGGCAGGGCGGCGTGCGCTTCTTCGATACCTCGCCCTTTTACGGCTATGGCCGCAGCGAATTGCGACTTGGACATTTCCTTCGCCAATACCCGCGCGAAGACTACATTATCTCCACAAAAATCGGGCGTGTCATGCATGCGCAGCGCCCGGGTGAGGAGGCTCCAGCCGATCTGCGCAGCAATGGTCTGCCAGGTTTCATTCCCGCCTTCGACTATAGCTATGACGGCGTCATGCGATCGCTTGAACAATCCTGCCTGCGCCTTGGGATTTCGCGCATGGATATCCTGCTGGTCCATGACATAGATTTCTGGACTATTCAGGACAGGGATCTGCTTGACCAGCGTTTTCGCACTCTGATGGATAGCGGTTACCGTGCGCTGGATGAATTGCGCAGCGCCGGGGTGATTGGTGCGATTGGCTGCGGCTTGAATGAAGCGGATATGTGTCTCCGCTTTGCACAAGCCGGCAATTTCGACTGCATGCTACTGGCTGGACGCTATACCCTGCTCGAACAGGGCGCGCTGGAGGCGTTTCTGCCCTATGCGGGAGCGAAGAATGTCAGCGTGATCATTGGTGGGCCATATAATTCCGGCATCCTCGCGGGTGATGTGCCCGATCATGCAACCCATGACTATAAGGCCGCGCCGCGACACCTGATCGAAAAGGCGCGCCGGATTGCCGCGGTGTGTCAGCGACATCAGGTGCCTTTGGCGGCGGCGGCGCTACAATTCCCGCTTGCCCATCCCGCTGTGGCATCGGTGATCCCGGGCGCCTTGTCAGTCCGAGAGGTACAACAGAATCTTGGCCATTTGCGCCAACCCATCCCTGTCGCATTATGGCACGAATTGCGCGCGGAAGGTTTGCTTGCGCCGACTGCGCCGATCCCTGGTCAAGCGTAACGCTGGGCGAATCCAAGGATTGCGGAGGGTTAACCTAGGCATGGACAATTTGAAGCCTGAACCGCTGAATGCTGAAGCAAGGGCCATCTTTCGTCGCTTACTCGGCATCATGATACCCGCCGATCCAGAGATGGCGTTGCCATCGGCCGATGATCCTTTGATCCTTGAAGACTGCATTGAAACTTTGGGGCGAGATGCGGCCGCTATTCGCATTCTTCTTGCCGAATTGATGCGCCTTGGTTTTCTTGATCTGCCTATTGAGCAGGCTGAAGCCAAGGCGATGGCATTGCTCAGCGAGACCCGGGCTGAGGTGCAGACGCTCTCGCGCGTTGTGGTCGCCGCCTATTATCGCGATGGTCGCGTGATGCAGGCATATGGCCGGGAACCGCGCGCCCCTTTTCCGAAAGGTCATGCCTTGCCGCAAGGCGATTGGACCTTGCTTGATTCTGTCAAACAGAAAAAAGCCTTCTGGCGTGATGATCGTGGGGCATAATTCATGAGCCGACATGAAATGGTGGATGTGCTCATCATCGGTGCCGGAGCCTCTGGTGCGGCAGTCGCCTGGAGTCTGGCCGATACGCGGATGCGGATTCTTTGCCTGGAACAAGGGGATTGGGTCAAATCCAGTGACTATCCGGCGAATGGCCGCGATTGGGAGGCCCGCCGCTATACGGATTTCGACATTCACCCCAATCGCCGTGCCAGACCTACCGACTACCCGATCAATGAACAAAACTCCGTGATGAAGATCGCCAATTTCAATGGTGTTGGTGGCGGTACGATTCTCTGGACCGCGCATTTTCCGCGCATGCATCCTTCCGATTTTCGTGTCCGAAGCCTGGATGGTGTCGCGGATGATTGGCCGATCAGCTACTGGGATCTTGAGCCCTTTTTTGAACAGAATGATCGCTTCATTGGTGTTTCGGGCCTGGCTGGCGACCCAGGTGTGCCGCCGCGCCATCCGCCCATGCCGCCGCTCGCCCTTGGCCGAACCGGCACGCGTTACGCCAAAACCATGAACAAGCTTGGTTGGCATTGGTGGCCATCAGATTCCGCGCTTGCGTCAACGGATTACGAAGGGCGCGGCAAATGCATCAATCTTGGCCATTGCACGCCCGGTTGCGCGCAAGGTGCCAAGGCGAGCGCTGATATCACTTATTGGCCTGCAGCGCTGCGCGCCGGTGTGGAATTGCGCACGCAATGTCGTGTGCGCGAGATTTCCTTGAACGCGCAAGGCATGGCGAATGGCGCCATCTATTATGATGCTGATGGCAAGGAACATTTCCAGCCAGCGGAAGTGGTGGTCCTGGCCTGCAATGGCATAGGCACCCCACGCCTGTTGCTGAATTCGGCGTCCGGACGCTTTCCGCAGGGGCTTGCGAATTCCAGTGGTCTGGTGGGGCGGAACCTCATGCTTCATCCATGGCCGCAAATCCGCGGCCATGTAGAGGAGGAACTGGATGGCGATCGCGGGCCAATGAATGTCATCTGGAGTAAGGAGTTTTACGAAACCGATCGTTCACGCGGCTTTGTCCGCGGCTATACCATGCAATTCGGCCGCACGACCGGCCTGGTCAATGAAGCCATCACAAGTGCGGCAGCGGGTATCCTGCCTTGGGGACGGGATCACCACAAAACCTATCATGGGCTTGTCAATCGCCGGCTGATCATCGGTATCGCATGCGAGGATCTGCCGGAGGAACATAATCGCGTGACGATTGACCCTGAATTGAAGGACAGTCACGGTATTCCTGCGCCGCGGATTGATTATACCATCAGTGAAAATACGGCGCGGATGATGGAACACGGCATTGCGCGCGCAACTGAGGTGCTTGAGGCTGCCGGCGCGCGAAACATCTATACTTCGCGCACCATACTGAACAGTCCCGGACATTTGCTTGGCACTTGTCGTATGGGAAATGATCCGGAAAGATCAGTGGTGAATGCCTGGGGCCGGAGCCATGATGTGAAGAATCTTTTCATTGTGGATGGCAGTATCTGGGTCACATCAGGCGGTGTGAACCCAACTTCCACCATCCAAGCGCTGGCGCTTTATATCGCCGATCAAATGAAACTGCGCTTGGCCAATCTTTTTGATTAGGCGTTGTGTTCCTTGACCATTTGCAGCGGCGCGGCTGCGCCCTTCAAACTGCCGCCCTGCCGCCATCAACATAGAGATTGACGCCATTGATATAGGCGCCCGCATCTGAGCATAGAAGCGCGGCTGCACCCCGTAGATCATGGGGATGCCCAAGCCTGCCCGCGGGAATGCGCTCAACCAGGGCGGCGCCTTCAACCGCCATCTGGGCGCGGTTTCGGGCCGTGAGGATCGCGCCTGGCGCCAGATTATTCACGGTAACCCCCTTGCCGCCAAATTGTCGCGCAAGATTGCGCATCCAATTCCACTGCGCGGCCTTGGTGCCGGCGTAGACCATCATCCTGGGATGCGGGCGCATCTGCTGGACGCTTCCTATCGTCAAGACGCGCCCCCAACCGCGTTCGGCCATGAGCGGGACCAGGGTCTGCAAAAGCTCAAGCGGCGTGCGCAGATTCACCGCGATCTGCTGATCGAAATGCGCGCGGCTGATATCCTCATAGGCTTCAGGCAATTCGATGGAGGCGTTGAGCACCAGGATATCAACCGCCGCCCAGGCAGAGACTGACGCAGCCAAAAGCCGGCCCGCGTCATCGCAGGCAAAATCCTGCCCGAAGGCGCGCGCCGACCCGCCGGCCTGTTCAATCTCACACACTACGGCATTGGCGTCCGCCGCTTCTTCGGCACTGCCAGCGTGATGAATGGCAAGCCTTGCGCCAAGCTCGGCAAGGGTCAGCGCAATGGCCCGGCCGATTTCGCGGCGTGCGCCCGTGACCAATGCCGTGCGGCCGGTGAGACGAAATTGATCCATGATGCTCATGAAAGGAGCTTATAACACAAGACGCATGGCTTCCAGCCTGAAGGACCGGGACGCGCCATGTTGCGGGTTGCGCTGCAAAAAATTAATCGGACTGCGAGGGAACCACTCAAAAGCGCAAATCAGGCTTCCCTCGTTCTTCAAAATGGCGCAGGCTTTTCCCTGAGCCGATATTGTTTCGGCCCCAATTTAGGGAGGAACAAAAACATGCGATTCACCCATTTGCGTCGCCTTGGCCTTGGCTTGCTTATGTTGGCCATGGCCACAGGGCTCGTCGCCCCGGTCACTGCGCGCGCACAATCCGCAGTTGTTATCGTCACAAGCTTTGGTCCGGGTTCCGCAGCCGATATCGTTGCACGGCTGATCGCCGCGGAATTCCAGCCCATGCTGGGACAGCCTTTTGTGGTCAAGAATACAACCGGTGCCGCCGGTACGATCGCCACCAATGAAGTGGTGCGCGCGCGCCCCGATGGCATGACCCTGCTGTTCACCCCCGTGGGACCGATCGCCATTCAGCCAAGCTTCATGCGCAATGCCGGATACCGCGCGAGCGATCTTTCGCCCATCTGCATGGTGAATCGCGCACCACTGATTATGATGACGCAGCCTGATTCCGGCATGCGGACAGTGGCTGATGTTGTAGCGCGCGCCCGCGCCGCGGCGGCGCCCATGCCCTTTGCCAGCACCGGGCCGGGCACCACGCCACATCTTTCCATGGTCACTTTCGCACGCATCGCGGGTGTGACCATGAACCATATTGCCTATCGCGGCCCGGGTGATGTCATGGTGGCCATGCGGACAAAGGATATCGAGATTTTCAATGACCATCCTTCATCCGTGCGCGCCAATAATCTTCATGCTGTTGCGGTGCTGAACCCGGAGCGTGTGCCGGATTTTCCTGATGTGCCCACAATGCGCGAACAGGGCTATGATGTGAATTTTGCCATCTGGCATGGGCTTTTCGCGCCAGCCAATACGCCGCCCGCCATTATTGCCAGGTACGAAGCGGCCTGCGAACGCGCGGTAGGCTCCGGCGCGATGCGTGAGGGTCACGAACGCATCCAGACACCCATTACCTATCAGAATGCGCGCGATTTTGCTGCGACCGTCGCGCGTGACTCGGATACATTCCGCCGCATCATTGAGGAGAATAATCTGCGGCAGGCGGAATAGGGATCGGCGCGACCGGCTCTCTCCGCTGCGCTGGTTTAGTCGGGCGAATTGGCGGGGCGGCTTGTCGTGTCGTCCATTCTCTGCATGACACGCTGGGTTTGGGGGAGGAGAAGAAAATCCCCCCCCGCACTCAACGTTGTCAGCTTCGCACCGCAGCCCCCGAGATCATTTAAGATATCCTTGATGGGCAGTTTCAGCGCCGCCAAGTGACCTTGCCCGACACGAAAATGCTCCGCGCCAGGGCTAGGAAAATACATCAGGTCACAACGATATCGAATTGCTTGGCGACCGCGGTCCATTCCGTGATCTGCTCGCGCATGATTTTCACGAAATCGCCGTTCATTGGTGAAGGACGCCGCGGCAGGGTCTGCAATTCCTCAAATCGCGTCATCAATTCCGGCCGCGACAGGATGGGGTCAATCAGGCCAGCGAGCTTGTCCACGATCGGCTGCGGCAGCCCCTTCGGCGCGGAAAGCCCCAGCCATTGCGCCGAGGTCAGCTTGCCGAAGCCAAGCTCGGCAAAGGTCGGCACATTGGGGAAGGCCGGCAGGCGCTGCGGTGAGGAAACCGCGAGTGCGCGCAGCACGCCATCCTTCATCAGCTGCACATTGGTGGTGATGGGATCAATCAGGCTTTCGATCTGATTGGCCATCAAATCCTGCATCGCGGGCGCGCTGCCGCGATAGGGCACGTGGTCCAGATTGGTGAGCTTGGCTTCGCCGGACAGCATCGCACCCAGCAGATGCGGCGCCGAACCAATGCCCGAAGACCCAAAGCGTACCGGGCGCTTTTTCGCGGCATCAATGTAATCCGCGAGGGTCTTGAAGGGCGAGTCTGCCTTCACCAGCAGCACATTCGGCGCTTCGACCAAAAGCCCGATATGGGTGAAATCCGTGATCGGATTGAAGGGCAGCGTCGGCATGGTCGCCGCCGAGAACACATGCACCGATGCGTGGGAGACCAGTAGCGTATAGCCATCGGCGGGCTGCTTCGCGACGAAATCCGTGCCGATCACACCACCGGCGCCGGCGCGGTTTTCCACCACTACGGTCTGGCCAAGCGCCTGGGACAGGGCAGGGGCCATAAGGCGGCTTACGGTATCCACCAGGCCACCCGGCGGGAATTGCGCGATCAGGCGGATGGACCCACGGCTTGGCCAAGCGCCGCTTTGGGCGGAGAGAATGCCTGGGCTTGCCAGCGCGCCGGCAATGGCGCCCCCGGTGAGGCCAAGAAGACGACGACGGTTCATGCGAATGCTCCTTGCTGCTAAGTCGGCCTCTATCGCCTAAAAAACGGGCAGAATGGCCCGAAATCCCGCGATATTGCCGCCTGTGCCTCATGGCTAGGCAATCACCGTGCCAGCAAAATTGTTTGATCGCATTTTCCGAGCCGCCAAGTGTTCCACTTGGCTTGAAAAAGCTCAGTCCGCCTTGATCCCGGCATCCCGCACAATCTGCGCCCAGCGCTTCATGTCCGCTTCCACCAGGGCGGTGAAGGCTGCGCGGTCCAACCGATTGGGGGCCGCGCCCAATTCGACCAGGCGTTCAGTCATGGCGGGCGCGGCCAGGCTTTCCACCAGCGCGGCGTTCAGCCGATCGGCCACCGGCGCCGGGATGCCGGCCGGGCCGCTGATGCCGAACCAATTCGCCGCCACCAATTGCCCGAGGCCAAGCTCCGCGACGGATGGCACATCTGGCCAGCGCGGCAGGCGTTCCGGCGTGGTCATGGCGAGCAAGCGCAGCCGTTCATTGCGCCCGACATCGGGAATGGCCGCGATCAGCCCATCAATATTGCCGGCAATCACATCCGTCGCCGCCGGCGCCGCGCCGCGATAGGGCACATGGGTAATATCCACCCCCGCCAGCCGCTTCAGGATCTCAAGCTTGGCGTGGGACGACGTGCCATTGCCATTGGACCCGAAGCGGATGCTGCCGGGTTTGTCGCGCGCGGCGGCGATCAGCGCGGGCAGGGTCTGCCAGGGGCCGGTGGCGGAAACCGCAATGGCACTCGGCACCGCGGCGAGCAGCCCGATATGGGTGAAATCGCGCAGCACGTCATAGGGCATGGAAGGCAGAACGGCCGGCGCAATGCCCTGGGAGGCAATGTTGGACAGCAAAATGGTGGTGCCATCGCCTGGGCTTTTGGCAACTGAGTCACTGCCAACCACGCCCCCCGCGCCAGCGCGGTTTTCCACCACCACCGGCGCGCCAAGGCGGTTCTCCATCTCTCGTGCCGCGAGGCGCGCCAGCAAATCCGCCGTACCACCGGGCGGGAAGGGGACAATGAAGCGAATGGGCCGCGCGGTTTGCGCGCCGGCCGCCAGCGCAGGGGTGCTCAGGATTGTGGCCAGGATGGCGCGGCGCTTGGTGGTTTTCATGGTGCTGTTCCCCGGGGCTAATGCGCGCGCTCCATAGACCGAAAGGCGCCGCCATGTCTTCATGGTGGCGGAGGTTGCCATGTCACTTGCCTATGCGAGGAAGGGTCTGCTTGGGGTGCTGACGCCGCAGGCCAATACCACGGTGGAGCCCGAATTTTCGCTGCTACTGCCGCCAGCGACTGCGATGCTGACCGCGCGCTTAGTGAGCACCAAGCCCAGCCTGAATGACCGGCTGCGCGATTATGTCGCGGGGCTGGATGCCACCTGCGCGCAATTCGCCAATGCGCCGCTGGGTGCCATCGCCTTTGCCTGCACAGGCTCATCCTATCTGGTGGGGCCGGCAGCCGAGGACGCCGCCGTGGCGCGGCTTTCCGCCCGCGCGCCCTTCATCACTGCAGGGCGCGCGGTATGTGACGCCTTCGCCGCGCTTGGCGCGAAACGCATCGGGCTGGTTTCGCCCTATTCACCTGATCTGACCGAAGCCTCAGCCGCCTATTGGGTGGCGCGGGGGTTTGAGGTGGCGCGGGTTGTTGCCATCGCCACACCGGGTGCGGCCTTCCACCCGATCTATGCCCTGGCTGAGGGCGATGCCAGCGCCGCACTTGCCGCCATGCAGGGCGCGGGGGCAGGGGCGATTATTCTGCTGGGCACCGGCATGCCCTCCCTCGGCGCCATTCTGGCGCAGCCGGCAGTGGAGGGCGCGCCAGTGATTTCCTGCAATCTGGCGCTGATGTGGCGCGCGATGGCGGCGCTGAGCGGTGAGGCGGCGGATGTGGCTTCACTCAGGCGCTGGATCAGCGGAGCGGATTGGCGGGGGCGTTATGCTGAAAGGCTTGGGATCTAGCGACTGGCGCTTTACACCGTTGATCTGTTAGCGTTCGGGTGACGGTCTTGGGCGTGACGGCTTGGCCGAGGTTGCCGCCCGACAACAGCGCCCGGCTGGGAGAAGTGGGATATGCTGACTGGTACAGCACCCGTGATGAAAGTAGCGCCGCAGGGCGCGGTGGGTGCGCTCCCGTTGGGCCGTGAGGTGGCTAGCCGAAATCAAAAACGAACGGCGATTCCCAGCGGGAAGTACGACTTTTTCGGTTGCACACAGCATAGCTTTGGTCGGTGGCTGAAACGCCGCCTGCACGGCAGTTTTCTGGTGCTGATGATGCTGATATTGCCAGCCTGCGCGACTATATCGGAAGAGGATAATCTTCTCTTTCAGGAACTACAATTTTTGTGGTGGGCCAGACCTATAGGACCTCCCATTCTTGAGAACATTCGCGAATGTGACCCAAGTTGGTACATAGGCTACATGAATTTCGATCCATGTGCGATCGCAAGGCTGGAATATAGTCTCCCGACCTTAATGACCCAAAGACTCTCACGCACAGGACATTGGGCGGAGCCGGAAAATTATCTTATGAACAATGCTCGTAGGTTGGATGGCGAGGGAGACGCGATGGCTAAGTTCACGCGTTTCCAGCAATTTACCAATGCCAATTGCCCGAGATTCATTCCGGTGCCAGGAGCGATTGAATGTGTTCGCCCGTTTCGTACGAGTTTACGTGACTTGCGTGGATACATGTTCCGCCTTTCCCAGCCCACGGGTCCCTGTCGGCAGGGGGTGATCCGCTTTTCAATAGACATACCAAACGCGCAGGACTTGCGCGTGAAACAAGTGCGTTTCGATTCAGTTCAGCCCTGTAGTTGAGGGCGAACCGATGACCCAATCAAGTCAGCCTTAACTCCCCTTATTGATTCTAGCGGGCATCAGACCGCAATGGCTGGAAGGCTCGGCCTGTAATCACGGCTGCCGTGCTTCCGTCACACCAATCATCGCATCGCGCGTGACAAGCTGCTCCAGCTTCGCCGCATCCCAACCTTCTGTGCCTACGGGACGGCGCGGCACGACCAGATAGCGCAGCTCCGCATTGCTATCATGCACGCGAATGCTGGTGCCTTCCGGCAAATGCGTGCCGAATTCAGCGAGCACCCCGCGCGGGTCGCGCACTGCGCGGGCGCGATAGGCGCGGCTTTTGTACCAGGCAGGCGGGCGGCCCAGGACGCTGCGCGGATAACAGGAACACAGCGTGCAGACGACAAGGTTATGCACATCCGGCGTATTGAACAGCGCGGTCAGCACTGTCTCCCCCCGCGAAAGCCCCAATTCTTCCACCGCCGCGCCGGCATCGGCGGCAAGCCGTGCGGCAAAGGCAGCATCGGTCCAGGCGCGCACCACAACCCGCGCGCCGAGATGCTCACCCCGGCTATCCATTGCCTCAATCTGGGCGCGGATTTCAGCGGCTGTCAGAATGCCGCGCGCGATCAGCAGATTGCGCACCGCCCGCCCGCGCAATTGCAGGGGTGAGAGTACGGTAACCCCCGCATCATCATCTTCCTGATAGGGGTGGTGATCATGATCATGGTCGTGGTCATGATCATGATGGTGGTGATGATGCCCGCCGGGCGCATCTTCCACCTTGTCTTCCCCGGCGGCGCGCAGCCGCGCTTCCTCAGTAACAAGGTCGGCTTCCTGAAGCACGCCCTTTTCCTTGAGCAAGCTCGAAAAACCGTGAATCCAGCGCTCATAATAGGGCAGTTTCCAATAAGTCTCAGCGTCTAGGGCTTCCTGCACGCGCCGGCTTTCATCAGTGGTGAAAATCTGGCGCTTCTTATCGGCCAATAGCAGGCGGATCGCGTCAGCCTCCTTCTCCCAATGCGCGGGTTCATGGGCGCTTTGGTCAATCGGCGCGGCGAAGCGGCCGGCGACATCATGGGTCGGCAGGTTTTCGGGTTTTTGCGTCATGCGGGGTACTCCATTTTGCCATCTTGCCAGGGGCGCCAATTCAGGCAAAGCGTCGGCCAAACCGGGAAGAAGGCTACATCACATGAACCGCATGACACGCCGCACCACCATCGCCGCCGCTGCCGGGCTGCTCGCCGCGCCGGCACTCCGCGCGCAGGCCGCCTGGCCGAATAAGGATCTGCGGCTGGTTTGCCCCTTCCCGCCAGGGGGCACCACGGATGTGGTGGCGCGGCTGGTCGCGGCCGCCATGCGGGATAGGCTCGGGCGCAATGTTGTGGTGGAAAACCAGCCGGGCGCGGGCAGCACGCTCGCCGCTGGGCGCTTTGCCCGCGAAGCGGATGATCATGCGCTGTTCCTGAGCCAGATAGCCTCCCACGCCATTGGCCCGGCGCTTTATCGCAATCTGGCCTATGATCCGGAGGCGGATTTCCGCGCGGTCACGCTGGTGGTGACGGTGCCGAATGTCTGGGTCGCCAATCCGCGCCGCGTGCCGGGCGGTGATCTCCGCGCCTTTCTGCGTGATGCCAAGGCGAAGCCGGGTGAACGCAATTTCGCCTCTGCCGGCAATGGCACCTCCACCCATCTGACCGGGGAGTTGATCAACCAGCTCGCTGGCGTGCGCGTGCAGCATGTGCCCTATCGCGGCGCTGGCCCGGCGATGACCGCAGTGATCGGGGGCGAGGTGGATAGCCTGATTGACAATCTGCCAACCGCGCTGCCGCAAATTCAGAATGGCAATGTGGTGGCGCTGGCGGTGACGTCGCGCGAACGCCTGCCTGATCTGCCCAATGTGCCGGCGGTGTCGGAATTGGGCGCCGAGTTCAACCTGGTGGGGTTTGAGGCTGAAGCCTGGTTTGGCCTGCATGCGCATAAATCTGCGTCAGACGCTGTTGTGGCGCGGATGGCGGAAGTTGCGCAGGCCGCGCTGAATGACCCGGCGGTGCGCCAGCAATTGGCCGCGCGCGGCACCACCCCGCGCGGCGGCCCGCCCGCTGATTACGCCGCGCTGGTGACACGCGAACGCAAGCGTTGGTTTGATGTCGTGCGGCAGGGGAATGTGCAGGCGGATTGAGAAAATGCTGCTCGGGCAGCCTGTCTTAGAATGGTTTTTAGCCCTTGCTGCGCTGCTGGTTTTATCGTTGCGCACGCGTGTCTGCCTTTGTTTACGCTGTTGCCTTTTGCAGCTTGAGAAGGTTGTGGCTGGTGCAGATCATGGTCCATTCGCTTCTGACACTGTTCAAGCCAAGGAGCAGCAAGTGTCGGCATCGCGATGGCCAGAGCATTTTCACGCCAAGTGGAATTCCTTGGCTCTCCGCAAAATGCAACCAAACAATGTTCAGAGCGTTTCCGGTGAACCAACGTGAATGGGAAACGCTCTGGATATCATGTCACGCTTTGGGGATGCGCTAACCCGCATCCCCGATCGCCATTTCCGGCACCTCATTCGGGATCCGCAGCTTTGCCGCGGTCGCGGTCAGAATTTCCCTAATCGCGACACCCGGCGCACGTTCCTTCAGTAGCAGCCCTTCAGACGTTGGCTCCAATACCGCAAGGTCGGTGACGACAAGGCTTACCGGCCGTGTGGAGGTTGGCGGCAAGGTAAGTTCTGGGATGATCTTGCTCTCGCCTTTGGCGCTATGCTGCATGGCCACAATCACGCGGCGTGATCCGGAAACCAGATCCATGGCACCGCCCATGCCGGGCACCAGCTTGCCCGGCACCATCCAATTCGCGAGCAGCCCGCGCGCATCCACCTGCAGCCCGCCAAGCACGGTCATGTCCAGGTGTCCGCCGCGGATCAGGGCGAAGCTCATGGCGCTATCGAAAGAAGCCGCGCCCGGCAGGGCGCTGATGAAGCCACCGCCGGCATCGGTCAGGTTCGGGTCTTCCATGCCATGCGGTGGCGGTGCACCAAAGCCGATGATACCGTTCTCGCTTTGGAAAGCGACCGAAAGGCCAGGCGGGACATAGCGTGCGACAAGTGTGGGAAGCCCAATACCAAGATTGACCAGCGTGCCATCACGCAATTCCAGCGCGACACGGCTGGCGATGATTTCCTTGGCATCCATCAGCGTAGCCTTTCGACAAGATGATGCACCAGAATGCCCGGTGTACGAACATGATCCGGCGGAATGACGCCCACGGGCACGATTTCTTCCGGCTCAGCGATGACGCAAGCGCCGGCAAGCGCCATCACCGGATTGAAATTCGTGGCGGTGAGGCGATAAGTGAGATTGAAATTGTAATCCGCTTCATGCGCTTTCAGCAGCGCGAAATCAGCGCGGATAGGTCGCTCAACCAGGAAATGGCGGCCATCCAATTCGATCACCTGTTTGCCTTCAGCGACCACGGTGCCGACGCCTGTCGGGGTTAGCACACCGCCAAGCCCCGCACCGCCCGCGCGTATACGCTCGGCCAGCGTGCCCTGCGGCACGAGTTCCACTTCTATCTCACCAGCCATCATCTTCTGCTGCGTGATGGGATTGGTTCCGATATGGCTAACTATCGCCTTCGCCACGCAGCCCGCTTCGACTAAGCGGCCAATGCCAAGCCCCGGGCGTGCTGTATCATTGCCGATGATGGTTAGTCCACGCACGCCGCGTTCCACCAAGGCGTCCACCAAGCGCTGCGGCGTGCCCACCCCCATGAAGCCGCCGTAAAAGAGGCTTGCGCCGTCTGGCACCAGTGCCGCGGCTTCGGTTGCTGAGATTGCCTTACGCATCATCCCCCCTTTTTAAGTGGTTTCCGTTCACATGCGTTCACGGGAGCCGCTCTAGACCATTGTTTGGTTGCATTCCCCGAGCCGCCAAGTGAATCCACTTGCCTTGAAAATGCTCCAGCCTTGCAGCTCGCGCGGCCCTGTACCGCGTTGCGCATATTACATTCTCTCAATCGGATCAGTTGATGGCATTGACCTGAGTCAAAATGTTCCGCGCAATCTGGCCTGCTTGCTGGGACAAATGGGACGGAAGCCTGCGTCAACCCACAGGCCATGATCTATCAGGCTGCTGAAATTGGTAGCCCAATCTCCGCATTCTTGATTGACCGTCGCTACATTTGGTTGAGGTTGCAATACGTGGCAATGGCGCGGTGGCCGGTTCCTTGTTCAGCTATGTTGATTTTGAAAAGCGGGTGGGTCCTGACCATCTGCTGCCCGTTTGCGTGGCCCGGTGAACAGCGCGCTGTCTGATCTCTCGACAACCTTCGACGCGCCCTATTCGCCATCCGGTCGAGACTCCATCCCGCTGGAGCGACTGCTCCGCACCCTGCTTCTCCGCTGGTTCTTGGGCCTCGGTGTTGATGACCCGGTATGGGATGCCACGACCTTCACCAAGAACCGTGACCACCTGCTTGAAGGCAACGTAGCTGTGAAGTTCCTGGCCGCGCTACTTACCGGCGCAGCCGAAGGTGAAGGTCCTGCGTTCAGGCGAGCGTTTCTCGGTTTACGGCACAGTGCTGGAAGCCTGGGCGAGTAGTGCGATTCATGCTGATCTTTCCCGATCCCGGGTCGGTCCCGCCCACCACTAGTCCTGCGGAAGTACCAGATACATCGTTGGCTCAAGCAAAATACGTGAGGCGTGATCCATCAATCCTGGATCACGCCAAGGCGCGTCACCCTTGCGGCGACATGCGTTGGGCAGTTTCTTGCAATTCCTTTGCCTTCTTTACCGCGCGATCAATTTCAGCCGCAGTGCGGTCCAGCGCTTCGCGATAGGATTGCATGCCCGTCTGCATGCCACCGACCTTGATCTTCAATTCACCCATGGCGGCGCGGAAATCCGCTGTGGCGCGGGCCTGAGCGCGTAGCGCCTCATCCAGCTTGTGCAACGCGATGCGCAGCCGATCCTGGGGCCGCTGCGGGAAGGCAAAAACCTCTGCCGCCTTGGATTCTTCGGGAAGGGTGATGGTGGATGCGCTCATCGCTCCAGTCTCCGTTTGGTTAAACGAAGGCTAGGGCAGTTTAAAAATTTTTTCCACAATTTTTTAGAAAAAATAAGAATTTATGAAGAATTCTTTGAGCGCATTGTTTTTTCAATAAATTTTTTTGACTAAATTTTACCGAATAAAACTTCAGATAAAATATTTTTACTTTAATTCAACCGAAGGTTCTGCCCCCTGTTGCGCGCGGTCGAAACAGGGGGCAGGCGCGTTTATCGATTCGTGAAAGCGGCCTTCCGCTTTTCCGCAAAGGCCGCCATGCCTTCCTTCTGGTCCGCCGTTGCAAAAAGGGAAAGGAACAGGCGCCGTTCCGTGCGCACACCTTCCGTCAGGCTGCTTTCAAAGGCGGCATTTACCGCTTCCTTCGCCATGGCAACCGAAGGCCCGGAAAGGGAAGCGATCTTCTCACCAATCTTCAGCGCTTCCGCGATCAATTCCGCCGCCGGCACCACGCGGCAGACCAGATTGGCGCGCTCCGCTTCCTCGGCATTCATCATGCGTCCGGTCAGGATCATTTCCATGGCCTTGGATTTGCCGATGGCGCGCGTGAGCCGTTGCGTGCCGCCGGCACCGGGGATGATGCCCAAATTGATTTCGGGCTGGCCGAAGCGCGCGGTGTCAGCCGCGATGATAAGGTCACACATCATGGCCAATTCGCAGCCGCCACCAAGGGCAAAGCCGGATACGGCGGCAATCACGGGCTTTTGGATTTCCAGCACCGTTTCCCAATTCGCGCCGATGAAATCATTGAAATAGACGTTGGGGAAATTGCGATCCTTCATTTCCTTAATGTCGGCGCCAGCAGCGAACGCCTTTTCGCTGCCGGTGATGACAATGGCGGCAATCGCCGGGTCCTCATCAAAGGCGCGCAAGGCGGTACCGAGTTCGATCATCAATTGATCACAGAGCGCATTCAGCGCCTGCGGCCGGTTCAGCCGGATCAGCCCGGTCTTGCCGTGGGTTTCAACCAGGATCATTTCAGGGGCCATGGCGGTTCTCCTTCATCTGTTGTGGTGCATAAGGCCATAGCACAGCCCTGAAGAAAACTGCCCATGGCGAGGAATTGGCTGGGGTTCAGATTTTCTCCACCCGCGTCAGCCAGCAACCCGGCCGCGCGGTGTGGATATTGACATAGGCCACGCGCGGGTCGTCGAGCCTGGCGCGCAGCGCAGCCTCGGCCTCCTCACCCGGGACGACGATGCCAAGCTCGTAAAGGCACATCCCCACCGCATCGTAATGCCGCAGGCTGATGATGCTATTGACCAGCACGGTTTCAGGCAGCGCATCTTCAAGCGCTGCCCCGCCACATTCATGCGCATGCAGAAACACGGGCGAAGGTGTCCAATACGGCCCCTGCGGCAAGGGCAAATCCCAGGAGGCGAGGAGCATCACCTCGCCCAGCCGCCCCAGGCGCAGGCAGGCACGGCAGGGGTAGCCCGGCCCGTCCACCTCCCGGGCTTGAATGATCCCGCCGCGGTCATCGCGGCGGGAAGAGCGAAAGCGCAGGGCGGCTTCGGGGTCCATGGGGACGCAACGGAAACGTGTCATGTTGGGTATCTGCCCCAGCAGGAGCCGGCGGACCATCCGCTTCTTGCGCTGACTTGCGCCCGCTTTGGGAGGGCTCAGCGCTGTTGACGCGGGCAGAAAAAACTCGACCGCCCGGATTGCACAATCCGCTTAATCCCAGGGCATTCCGGCTGGCCGGGGCAGCCGGGGCAGGCTTCCCCTTCCCGCCCATAGACGGCGAAGCTCTCCTGAAAGCGCCCGATCTCACCATCGGCCTGGACGTAATCACGCAGGCTCGACCCGCCGGCGGCAATCGCCTCCCGCAATACGGCCTTGATGGCGGGCGCGAGCCGCGCTGCCCGCGCCCCCGCCACCGTATGGGCGGAACGGCGCGGTGAGATGCCGGCGCGATAGAGCGCCTCACAAACATAGATATTGCCAAGCCCGGCGATGACGCGCTGATCCAAAAGTGCGGCTTTGATCGGGGTGTGCTTGCCTGCCAGTGCGGCGGAAAGCCAGGCCGGGGTGATCTCAGGCCCCAAGGGCTCCGGGCCAAGCCCGGCCAAAAGCTTGTGGTGATCCTCGGCGTCCGTCGCCACCAGATCCACGCTGCCGAAGCGGCGCGGGTCCACAAAGCCGATATGCCAGCCGCCCTCCGTCCCGAAGGCCAGATGTTCATGCGCCTCGGGGGGCGCGTTATGGCCGCGCGCGTCCGAGAATACGCCCTGCTTGCGCGTGCGCGGCACCGGGGCCGCGCCTTCGCGCCGCGCCACCATGCGCCCTGACATGCCAAGATGGATAAGCAGACTCTCCCCGCCTTCCAACCGCATCAGGATGTATTTCGCCCGCCGCCGGAAACTCAGCACCCGCCGCCCGCGCAACCGGTCCGCCAGCCGCGATGGGAAGGGAAAGCGCATGCCATCGCGGCGCGTCTCGGCCCAGGCGATGCGCTCACCTTCCAGCACCGCCTGCAGGCCGCGCATCACGGTTTCCACTTCCGGCAATTCGGGCATTGCCCCTCCCCTTTCTGCCGATTGGCGCCTATGTTGACGCCATGAACGACACCGCCGCCCCAGAGACAGATTTCGGTTACCGCAAAATCCCCAAGGCCGAAAAGGCCGGCATGGTGCGCGCCGTGTTTGAAAGCGTCGCGCCCAAATATGATGTGATGAATGATCTGATGTCGCTTGGCGTGCATCGGGTCTGGAAACGCATTTTTGTCAATGCCATTGGCGCCGGGCCGCATGACACGCTGCTCGATCTTGCCGGCGGCACAGGCGATATCTCCTTCCTCGCGCTGGAACGCGGCGCCGGGCGGGTGATCCTGACCGATGTGAACCCCGCCATGCTGGAAGTGGCGCAGGGCCGCGCCCTGTCACGCGGGCTGGTCAGTGGGCTGTCCTTCATGTGCGTGGATGCCGAGCGTATTCCACTGCCCGATCGCAGTGTGGAGCGTGTGTCCATCGCCTTGGGGCTGCGCAATTGCACCGACAAGGATGCGGTTTTGGCCGAGGCACGGCGCGTGCTCCGCCCCGGCGGGCGGTTTCATTGCCTGGAATTTTCCAAGCTTGAGGTCGCGGCGCTCGACGCGCTTTATGATGCCTGGTCCTTCAAGGCGCTGCCCGTGATTGGTGAATATGTCGCGAAGGATCGCGCTTCCTATGAATACCTGGCCGAGAGTATCCGCATGTTCCCCGATCAGGAAACGCTGGCGGCCATGATGCGCCGCGCGGGGCTGGAACGTGTTGCCTATCGCAACCTTTCGGGCGGTATTGTCGCCATGCATAGCGGCTGGCGTTTGTAAAAAACCTTATTCCGGATCGGGCGGCAGGCCGGCAACAGGCGCGCGGGAGTCTTCCGCCCAATCGGAGCTCTGCTTCATGCGGCTTCGAAGGAGATAGCCCGCACCAAGCCCAAGCGCGCCAAGCCCCGCCAGCCCGGCAAAGCCAATTGCCGCCACACCACCCAAGCGCATCACGGCAAGCCCGCAGGCCAGTCTCGGCAAGATCATCAGCTTTTCCTGTTGCTTTGAACTGCCTTATCCCCGGCATCACCTGTTGGAGGCAAGGGCTTTTGCGCAGCACAGGAGCAAAAGGCCTCACCTTGGGGCAGGCGGTTCACCTGCGTCGCCTCCCCGCAATGGGGGCATTCAATCACCTCACGCGCGGTCATGCCGGCGGCGCCTGGTTTTCGGGCAGGCTGCGCGACTTGCTTCACCTCGCGCGCCCCACTTCCTGCCATTCGCACAAAAGCGGCGCCTGGCCATTGGTGATTTGTTGCGCCCTTTCGCGTTCCGCCGCGTTCATGGCCTGCCAAATCTCATCGCGCCGTTGCGCGGCATGCGGCTGGTTCAGCGCCGCGGCACGGCTCATCCAGCCATAGGCAACCGCGCGATTGGTGGTATGGCCGGTCACCAGGCCCGTTGCCTCCCGCGCCAGGCGCACGCCCTTGACCGTGGTGCCGGAATAAATCTCACCCAGGCGAAAGGCCGCCGGGCCGTAATCCTGCGCTGCCGAACGACAGAGCCAAGCCACCGCTTGGGGCGTGTTGTAAAACGGGCCGGCGCCTTCGGTCAGCGAACAGCACAGCGCATTGCCGACCTGATATTGCGCAGCCGGATGGCCAGCGCGGGCGGCATCAATATGGGCGGCATAGGCGGCCTGGTCGCGGGCGATGTTGAGGCCTTCAACAGCGGCGACAGTGCAACCGGCCAGCGCCATAGCGCCAAGCAGCGCCAGGGCGCGCCGCGAAAACCGAGCGGATAAGAACATGACAGCCCCTTTCAACAGCAGAAGTCTTCTGCCTGATGGGGTGTCTCCTGGCAGGGCCACCGCGCGCATTCCATGATCGAAATCAATTTCGCGGCGAATAGAGATCAGCGGCGGTTCGGCAGAGACCTGATCGGGCCTTACGCCTTTCTCTCCCCCTTATCGGGCAAAGGCCGCATGGCGCGAAGCTGCGCGGCCAACGCCCCCTGCCCGGCCAATTCCGCGAGCAAGGCCGCTTCTTCCCGCGCGGCTTCAAAGCCCAGGCGATAGCCAGCATAGGTCGCCTGATCGAGGCTTTGGCCCAAGGCCTTGCCGATGGCTTGCATGAATGGCTTCCCCCTTGTTAGCGGCGCGTTTACCGCCCCTTGCAATACCCCGCACCAGCATGGCTGGTGCCGGATGGGCAGGTCCCGCCCCGGCTTGGCACATATTCCGTCCGCCCATCTGTCCGGCAATAGCCCGCGCCCGCATGGCTGGTGCCGGAAGGGCAAGACCCGTTCTGCGCCGCGACAAACCCCGCGCCGGCGGAGGATCGGCAATAGCCGGACCCCGCATGGCTGGAACCCGATGGGCAGGACCCGTTATGCGCCGGGACCATTTGCTGCGCGACGGCAGCGCTGGCGGTGATGAGCAATGCAAGAAACGTAGCGCGGAGTAACATCGGGCGATCCTTCATTTGCCTGAGACAAGAAAAGCCGCAGATCGGGGTAATTTCATGACACGCTTAGCGCAGCGCAGGAAGGCACGACCGCAGAACGCCTTGTCCTCGATAAATGGCATTGTCATCGCTGGTTATTCCGTCCTCCGTGATCTGATCGAATTCAGGGATGCCAGAGAATCCGCAAAACACCCCTCCAACCCTCACGGATAGCGTCATTCAATCATGAATCTTGTTGAGGTTCAGCTCGGCACCCCAAGACAAATCCTGGCGGCCGAGTACGTTCCTGATTCCATAGCGCTCAAATGTTTCAGGCCGAGGCACCAAAAAATGATACGGCACGCCGTCACCCATGCCCTTATCAGGCTTCTGAGTGCGTTCAAAAAGAGCTTGATCGACGCCCGCACGTTCCAAGTATTTTTGCTCAATCCCCGCCAAAGCCATGAAGCGCGCATGGAGTTCAGAAATTTGCTGATCAGATAACCCGCCCTCCTCCTTAAATTTTCTTGCCACCTCATGCCAATCCTGCGCCATCAAAGCCGTTAAATTCCCATGAAATCCGACCCAGCCTCTGCGAATTTCCTTGTTTAATCCGGCAGTGAACAAGTAATTTGCGCATGATGATGCGCAAATGCCATCCACGATCACCGTCAATTGCCTAGGTAGTAAATGGCTTGCAAGACGGACCCCGACCTCGACATCACCACCTTTGGAGTCAAGATACAAAATTCTGTCATCTGGGCTAAGGATAGCCTCTAATCTTTCAAAATCACCCTGTTGAATATCGCCTCTAAACCTAATCGCGTTGTGGTCGATTCGCTCCCAGGTTCCGCCATTCGCAGAAAGCGAACACAGGAGCATTACAAACACCATTGGTTTGATCATCGCGTGTCCCCAGCTTGACTGATGGTCCTTGAACCCACTGGAAGGGACGCGCGGCACGCAGCGGCATTGCCCGGTGACCCTTCATATGCCTCGGACAAGCAAAGCCCCATAGGGAAGTTGATCCGTGCCCCCCTTATGGCGCGGAAGGGTAAATCACACCCTTTCCAGCACTGTCGCAATCCCCTGCCCCACGCCGATGCACATGGTCGCCAAAGCGCGCTTCAGCTTGCGTTCCTGCATTTCATGCGTGGCGGTTGCGATCAGCCGCGCGCCGCTCATGCCCAGGGGATGGCCAAGCGCAATCGCGCCACCATTCGGGTTCACCCGCGCATCATCATCGGCAATGCCAAGCCCGCGCAGCACGGCCAGGCCCTGCGCGGCGAAGGCTTCATTCAATTCAATCACATCCATCTGGTCTTGTGTCATGCCAAGGCGCGCGAACAGTTTTTGCGTCGCCGGCACCGGGCCAATCCCCATGACGCGCGGCGCGCAGCCCGCTGTCGCCACGCCGACAAAGCGCGCCAGCGGCGTCAGCCCATGGCGCTTGGCCGCTGTTTCACTCGCGATGATCAGCGCGCAGGCACCATCATTCACACCCGAGGCATTGCCTGCGGTTACCGAGCCATCCGGCTTCACCACTGGCTTTAACTTGCCAAGCGCCTCCATGGAGGTTTCGCGCGGATGTTCATCAACGCTCACCACCACCGGATCTCCCTTGCGGGAAGGGATGGTGACGGGCACGATTTCCTTCGCCAGCCGGCCATTCTTCTGCGCCGCTGCCGCGCGTGACTGGGAACGCAGCGCCATGGCGTCCTGATCTTCGCGCGCGATATTGTGATCGGCGGCGACATTCTCCGCTGTTTCCGGCATGGAATCCGTCCCGTAGCGCTTATGCATGGCCGGGTTCACGAAGCGCCAGCCAATGGTCGTGTCATAAATCGCATTGCTGCGTGAAAAGGCGCTTTCGGCCTTGGGCATCACGAAGGGTGCACGGGACATGCTTTCAACACCGCCCGCGATCATCAATTCCGCTTCTCCGGCGCGGATGGCGCGCGCGGCAATGCCCACCGCATCCATCCCCGAACCGCAAAGCCGGTTCACCGTGCTCCCGGGAATGGCTTGCGGCAGGCCGGCCAGCAGCAGCGCCATGCGCGCCACATTGCGGTTATCCTCACCCGCCTGATTGGCGCAGCCGAAAATCACGTCATCCACCGCCGCCCAATCAACGGATGGGTGGCGTTCCATCAGCGCCTTCAGCGGCACCGCGCCAAGATCATCCGTGCGCACGGCAGAAAGGCTGCCGCCATAGCGGCCAATCGGGGTGCGCAAGGCAGCGCAGATGAATGCTTCAGGCATGATGGCGTTTCCCTAAACCAAAGCGCGCGATCCGCCGTGATGGATCACGCGTTGCACGCCCATCATCACGCATTAAGCGCTTCTTGCCAATTCACTCGGCGCGGATATTCGCCTCCCGCGCGATGCGGGTCCAGATTTCGCGATCCTTGACCAGCGTCTCCCGCACTTCGGCGCCGGGCGCGAAGGCGGGGAAAGTGCCGAAGCCAAGCAGGGTTTGCGGCAGATCGGTATTTTCCATGGTCCAGCGCATGGCATCTTCCAGGCGCTGCAAAATGGCGGGCGATGTGGCCGCCGGCGCGGCCAGCGCATTCCAGGAGGTGAATTCGTAACCCGGCACCCCGGCCTCATCTACCGTTGGCACATCGGGCAGGTTCGGGTGGCGCTGGCGCGATGTCATGGCAAGCACGCGGATGCGCCCTGCTTCATGCGCACCGCGCATCAGCCCATAGCCATCCACCATCATCTGCACGCGCCCGCCGAGCAAATCCTGCAAGGCCGGGCCGCTGCCGCGATAGGGCACATGAACAATGTCAACGCCCGTGCGGCGCACCAGAATTTCAAAGGCGAAATGCGGCACGCCGCCCGAACCGCCGGAGCCGAAATTCAACTCACCAGGGCGGCGACGCGCGATATCGAGTAATTCCTGTAGCGTACGCGCCGGGAAATCCGCCGGCACCGCGATGGCAAGCGGGCCCAGGGTGACGCGGCTGATGAAGGCGAAATCACGCAAAGTATCGAAGCCGGGATTGGGAAATAGCGCCTGCGTCGTGTAATTGCCGACATTGCCAAAGAACAACGTATAGCCATCGGGTGCCGATTTCGTCACGTGATCCATGGCGATATTGCCATTATTCCCGGCGCGATTATCAATCACTACCTGCTGGCCGAGCCTTTGACTAAGGCGCTGAAAGGTGGGCCGGCCGATCGTGTCCACCCCACCGCCGGGCGGGAAGCCGATCACCACCCGCACGGCGCGACTTGGATAATCCCCTTGCGCGATGGCCGGCAGGGGCAGTGCAGCGCCCAGCCCACCGAGCAAAAGGTGACGACGCTTGAACTCTCTCCGCATTGGCTTTCTCCCGACTTTTGCTGGAGTTGCCAAAGAAGCCTATGCAGTCAGCAGCTGGGTCGTCAATGAAGATGTGCACGCCACTGGTTGAGCGCCCTGGCGTAGCACCTTCGCGGATCAGGTTTTGATGCTCGACAACCAGCCATTCGCGGGACAATGAAGCTTAACCGTTCAGTATTTGCAGTTCGAATGGAATCTGATTTGCTCGGCGCTGCAAAAATCGTAATCGCGCACTGCCTTCAGCCTCACCCCCCGCCGCGTCATCGGTATCGTCAGGCTCGTCCCAAACAATCCCTCGGGACAGGCTTGTTCAGCATTACCTCCGCCTGCAGAAGCCTTAAATTCACATTCTTGCCTTGAAACTGCGGCAACCAGCGCGCATCATAAACCTAGAACCCGCCCGGCTTGGCCTTCAGCCCTTAAAGCGTCGCGGGGCTGAGGCCGCAATTGCGGCAGCGACCTGCCATCGCCATCCCAGGTTCCCGTGCGTCAAGCATGCCAGTGGTATGAAACACAAAAGAAAGTTTTTCCCTGCAGCTTCCCCTCCCTTCTTGCTCAAGTGACCCCTACGCCCGAATCAGGCGTGATTCTGGAGAGGGGGGATCGAGCAGCCCGTATCGCCGCGAAATCCAAGCCTTTCCAAAAAGCCCTTGCGGCCCGTGCCTTTCTTGCAGATATAACGGAGCAGCGTCAGGGCCGCGCCAAAACGTGCCGCCACTGGCCCTGGCAGGAGGTTGCATGCACGCGTTGTTCTGGCTGATTGATTCCGCGCTCAGCCTTTTTGTCTGGGCGCTCATTATCGGGGCCATTGTCTCGCTGCTGATTGCCTTCAATGTGCTGGATACGCGCAATCGCGCCGTCTGGGCGATTGCCGATTTCTTTCATCGGCTGACCGAACCTGCGCTCCGCCCCATTCGGCGCTTCATGCCCAATCTGGGGGGTATTGATATCTCCCCGGTCGTGCTGATCCTGCTGCTGCAGGCCGCGCGCATTTTGCTGGGCGAAATCCAATATGGCCTGCTTGGCAGCAGTATCGTCCGATGACCGGCTTCTGGCGCGCGGAGGCCTCAGCGCTTCTGGTGCGCGTCAAGGTTCAGCCGAAATCCCGCCGCCCGGGGCTTGAGGGGCTTCGGATCGCCCTGGATGGACCCCGGCTTCGGGTGGCGGTGGCCGAAGCGCCGGAAGATGGCCGCGCCAATAGGGCGGTTTGCGCCGCACTCGCCAAGGCGCTTGGCCTGCCGGCATCCGCTGTGGAAATCGCCCAAGGGCTGGCGGCGCGCGACAAGACGCTGCGTGTTTCGGGCGATCCCGTCCTGCTTATCCCGAAGATCGAGGCATTGGCATGACCGCACATATTCTTGACGGCAAGGCGCTTGGCGCCCGGCTGCGGGCCGGCTTGGCGGCGCGTATCGCGGGGCTGTCCTTCAAGCCGGGGCTGCGCGTTGTGCGTGTGGGCGAAGACCCCGCCAGCGGCGTTTATGTCCGCAATAAGGATCGCGCGGCGCTGGAAGCCGGATTTGACAGCGCGACAGTGCATTTGCCCGCAGCCACCAGCGAAGCGACGCTTCTGGCCGAAATCGCCCGCCTGAATGCGGATCCGGCGGTGGATGGGATTCTGGTGCAACTCCCCCTGCCCAACCATATCCGCACCGAGGCTGCCATCGCCGCGGTGGATCCCGCCAAGGATGTGGATGGGTTTCATCCCCTTAATGCCGGGCGGCTTGCCGCCGGGCAGCCGGGCTTGGTGCCCTGCACGCCGCGCGGGGTGATGCATTTGTTGGCCGAATCAGGTGTTGCGCTACCAGGCGCGCGGGCGCTGGTGCTCGGCCGATCGCAAATTGTTGGTCGGCCCATGGCGCAATTGCTGTTGGGGGCGGATTGCACTGTCACCATCGCCCATTCCCGAACGCGCGACCTGCCCGCCGAATGCCGCCGGGCCGAAATCCTGATCGCGGCGGCGGGCCGGGCGGAAATGGTGCGCGGCGATTGGGTCAGCCCCGGTGCCATGGTGATTGATGTCGGCATCAATCGCCTGGCGGATGGCCGGCTGGTGGGTGACGTCGCCTTCCAGGAGGCGGTGGGCCATGCCGGCGCCGTCACCCCCGTCCCGGGCGGCGTTGGGCCCATGACCATCGCCTGCCTGTTGGAAAATACCCTTGAGGCAGCGCTGGCGCGCCGGGGCATGGTGGGCTGATGAGGCATTGCCGGCGGCGTTAACGATTTCGGCCAAGATTGGCTGTTCGACGCATAGGTTGCTGGACTGGGTCAAGCGGGCGGAAGTTGAAAGCGGCAAGCGGGCTGGCATGCCGAGCGATATGGCCGAGAAGTTGAAAGCGTTGGAACGAGAGAACGCTGAGCTGCGCCAGGCCAAAGGGATCTTGCGCAAGGCATCCGTGTATCTTGCCTGTCTTTGTGGACGATACGCTCTTCATGCATGATTACGGGACGGCGCGCGCATAACCCGCATGTCAAAGATGGCGTGACCGAGGATGAATTCGTAGCCTTCCGCCAGGCGCGCGATGCGAAGCTGGCCGCACCCACGCTGTTGTTGCCCTCGATCCAGGTGAATATCCACGCCGGGCGCTTTCCGGAGGCCGAGAGCAATGGCGTGCGGTATCTGAAGATACCGGTGAAGGCACGCGCCGGGCTTGCGTGAAGCGGCGCCTTCCGGCTTGAGTGAGGGTTCAAGATAAAGCTGCCCCTTGGGGCAGGAAGTTTCAGGGAGGAAAACAAGGATGATGCGACGGTTTTTGCTTGGGGCGGTGCTGGGCTTGGCGCTCGCCGCACCGGCCATTGCCCAAGGCCTGCCTGATCGGCCCATCACGCTGGTGAGCGGCTTTGCCCCCGGCGGTTCCACCGACATCACCGCGCGGCTATTGGCAGAGCGCATGCAGGCGCATATGGGGGCCAATGCGCGCGTGGTGGTGGAAAACCGCCCCGGCGCTTCCGGCACGGTGGCTGCGGAATGGCTGCGTCGGCAGCCCGCCGATGGCACAGTGCTGATGCTGAATGAGGCATCTTCCCACGGGCTGATCCCCGCCGCCATGCAGGGCGGTACGCGCTATGACCCGATTGCGGATTTCACCCATATCGCCATTGCCGCCAATGGCCCATTGATTCTGGTGGCAGCGCCGAATTTCCCCGCCGGCACAGCGGCGGAAGCGGTGGCGAAGCTCCGCGCCGGGCCGCAGGATAACATGCCCTATGCATCATCCGGCGTTGGATCCATGCCGCATTTCGCGGCTGAGGCGGTGGCAGTTTCCCTGGCTCTGGGTGGCAAATTCTCCCATGTGCCGTATCGGTCCGGGGGCCTGATGGTGGAATCCATTGCGCGCGGTGAAACTTCCTGGGGCGTTGCCGTATTGGCTTCCGCCGCGGCGCAAGTGCGCGACAATCGCGTGCGCGGCATTGCCATCACTGGGCTGGAACGCTTCCCGGCCTTCCCGGATATCCCGACGCTTGCGGAATCCGGTATGCCCGGTTTTGACATTGGCAATTGGTTCGCTGTGGTGGGCCCACCGCGCATGCCGGAGGGCACCGTGACAGCGCTGAACCGCGCCATCAACGCCGCCTTGGCAGACCCGCAATTGCGGGAGCGTTTCCTGATTGCCGGCATTTCGCCCTGGACGCGGCCGAATACACCCGCCGATGCGCGCGCCTTCTTCCAGGCGGAGCTGGCAAAATTCAAGGGTGTTGTGGAACGCACCGGCGTGAAGATGGAACAATGATTACTACGGGCGCCTGAAGCAATTTCAGGCGCCCCTTTTATGTCAATCCTTTGGCGGCAGATGGAGCGCGACCACTTCGCCCCCTTGCCCAGCCACTTCCGGAAAGCGCCGCCGCACATCCGGATCATGCCCCGGGATCACGCGGCTATCATCTCCACCCGCGAGCTTTTTCGCCGCGCGCCAGCCAGCCGCCATGGCCCCTAGATCGAAAATGATCGGGAATGGATTGCCGCTGAGCGCATTGGCGTAGAAATGCATGGCGTCGGATGCCAGCACCACCGGCCCGCGCGCAGTCTGTACGCGCACCACCTGAAGCCCATCCGAATGCCCGCCAACGCGATGCACGGATACACCCGGCGCCACTTCGCCATCGCCATCATGGAACACGACGCGATCGGCATAAAGAGCCTTAACCATAGCGACCACATGCGCTGCTTCGAAAGGCAGGCGAATGGCATGCACGCACATGTGCCGCCCGGTTGCGAAATGCATTTCGCGTTCCTGCAAATGGAATTTCGCACCGGGGAACATGCCAAGGGAGCCCGCGTGATCATAATGCAAATGCGTGATGATCACATCGGATACCTTGGCGGCATCCGTCCCCATGGCCTTCAGGCTATCGCGCACATTGCGCGCGATGGTGCGGCCACGGGCGGCGGCGGTTTCCTCATCAAAGCCGGTATCCACCACAATTTCCCGCCCATCCGGCGCGCGCAGCAACCAGATGAAGTAATCCAGCGGCATGGCTTCATGCGCATCAGGCACGGGCAGCAGGAAATTCGTCTGCGCCGTGCGTTCATGCCGCCCGTAACGGATCGCATAGGCTTCCCAATTCATGATTCCTTGTTCCCCCCAAGCACGGTGCCGGTCATTTGTTCCAGCATTTTTGCCAGCGCCGTGTGATCAACCCCCGGCCCGAGCGATGTTGATGCCGCGAGCCACAGCTCCCGGCACAGCGCGGAAAATGGCGCCGGTGTTGTGGTTTCACGGCCCACTTCCAATGCGATGGACAGATCCTTCACCATCAGATCAAGCCCAAACCCCGCATCGAAGCGACGCGACAGCACATATTCCTTGAACTTCTTCTGCGTGGAATTATTCATGCCCGATGAGGCATTAAGCACATCCACCATGGTTGTCGGGTCAAGCCCGAAGCGCTGGCCGATCAGCAAGGCTTCAATGCCAATCAGATAGCCGCCAGCCGAGACGAGATTATTCAGCGCCTTCATCGCCTGCCCGGCGCCGATATCGCCGCAGCGATAGATGGATGTGCCCATCGCCTTCAGCACAGGCTCAGCGCGATCAATCTCCGCCGCCGGCCCGCCCACCATAATGGCCAACTGGCCGGATTTGGCGCGCGGCACGCCGCCCGAGACCGGGCAATCAATCATCGCAACCCCATGACCTGCCAGCATCGCCGCGATTTCGCGCGTGCGGCCTGGCTGGCCGGATGTCATGTCTATCACCAGCATCCCCGGTTTGAGCGATGGCAGCATGGCTTCCACCGCCTCACCGACCTGCTTGCTGGTCGGCACAATCATCACCACGCAATCGGCGCCGCTTGCCGCTTCCGCCGGCGTTGTGGCGGCTTTCGCGCCGGTTTCGCTCGCGAAGGATGCGGCGCGGCCTGGCACCACATCACATACAGTCACCTCAAAACCCGCCTTCACCAGATTGGCCGCCATGGGCCAACCCATATTGCCGATGCCGACGAAGGCGATGCGCTTCAATGCCGCCGTCATCATTTCTTCCCCGGAATGGCGCCTTCGGCGATCAGCACCTCATGCGCGGCCTTGAAGGCATCAAGCCCGGCCGGAATGCCGCAATAGGCAGTGGCATGCAGCAGCGTCGCCTTGATTTCATCCACGGTGATGCCGTTATTCAGCGCGCCCTTCACATGCAGCTTCACTTCCGGGATTTTGCCAAGCGCGGTCAGCATCGCGAGGTTCAGCAGCGACCGCGTCTTGCGGTCCAGCGTCGGATCGCCCCAGGCCCAGCCCCAGGCCCAGGCGGTGGTGGCGCGCTGGAAGGACATCATGAATTCATCGGCCTTGGCCATGGAAGAATCCACATATTCCGGGCCCAACACCGCACGGCGGATGGGCAGACCCTTGTCGAAAAGCGCCTGATCGTCGGACATTCTCATGCTCCTTCATGGATTGGATGGCGCAGGCTGGCGTGATGGCGCCATGCGGTCAACCGGGGGCGGTTGCGCGCGAGCTACTCTGCCTTTTCCGGTTCATACCAAGGCCAGCGCTGCTTCACGACCGGGCTTTCGGGCGCATAGGCGATGCAGGTGCCGATAAGCGCCGGCCTGACTTTCTTTTCATCCACCACCTCACCGGCAGCGCGGCGCGCTTCCGCCTGTTCGTGTTCCCGCTGGCGGCGCACGGGATATAGGGTTTGGAAGGCAACAGTGCCCATCTGGCCAATCACTTCGCGCAAATGCGTGCAGCCATGAATGCCGCCGACCCGTTCATTCACCGCGCGCACAAAACCAGGCCCGATCTTGAGGCCGGCAAGACGCGCGAAATTGGGCGCAGCAGCGGGGCAGACATCATAGGGTGTGAAATCGGATGCGGCTTCGCAGGCCAGCACCTCAAACTCCTCATTGATCGTCATGCGGATCCACATGCCATGCAAAGCTTCGCCTGGCTCAATCCAGCCGCGGCCTTCATTGTTGAAACCGTAGCTTTTGGTATCCACCAGATGGGCTTCGATATCGAAAAGCCCATCCTTGCGCTGATAGCCGCGCAACTGGATGTCGCGCAGATGGAGCAGATTACGTTCGGCGGGTTCGGAAAGCGGCATGGGGTATGGTCCGGTTACGCTGCACTGCGGCAGGCTATTGCCATGCGGCGCGCCGCAAGGCCAGATCAGGCGGCGGTGAGGCGGATGGTGCCGTGCAACGCTTGACCCCGCGCCAATACGCGCATGGGCGCGGCCGCAGCCAGCGCCGGGCGATTGGGCGCATCGGGCATGTGGCTGACGGGTTCCACGCAAAGAATCGGCTGCGCTGGCGGGGCATAAACCTGAACGCCCGCCGCGAAATCGCCAGTGGCTGAGAGCGTGATGGTGCCGGCGGGCGTTGTGAGGCGCGCCGAGCCATCCCAACCGGCGAAGAAATTATCAAGCCCGATCAGCCCGGCTTCATGCGCCGTAATGCCAACGCAGGGGATGACGCTTTCCGGTAAGCCACGCGCCGTATGATGGGCGCGTTGCGTGGCGTTCAAGTGCAGTGAGGTTGCAGCGCTACGCATGAACCAGGGGTGCCAGCCCATGCCATAGGGCGCGGGCGCAGCGCCTTCATGCCGCAGGGTCATTTCCATAACTAAGCCCTGGGCATCAAGCGTCACCGCAAGCTGGGCCGTATAGTCGAAAGGCGCGACATTCAGACGCTGTTGCAGCAAAGCGTGATCCGGGGCGGCGCTTATCACCTCCCAAGGCAGATCACGCGCCAGCCCATGAATGGCCGTGCCTTCAGCTGCGCGATTGATCGGCAGGACATGGCCGGCAATGCGCCCTGCATCCAGCCGATTGGCCCAGGGCAGCATCCAAAAGGCACCATAGGCGCCAGGATGGCGCGCGCCTTCGGGGGCTGGCACCAGAACATCGCGCCCGCGCCATTGCAGACTTGCAAAAGCCGCGCCCTGTTCCGGGCAGATCAGCGCCTGCCAATCACCACACTGCAGCTTCATTCCGGCGCGAAGTGATCCCGCGGCGATGGCGTGCTGCGGGAATATTCAATCGCGGTATAGGCGCCACCCTGATAGCGTTCCGAAACCGCATCGGCAGTGATGCCTTCAAGCTCCGCCCGCCAGGCTTCGGCATTATCCTGCGGCGCCCAGCCGATGCGCGCGCGATGATCCTCTCCCCAATAGCCGGTCGGGTTATTGGATTGCCCCCAGATCACCGCGTGGCCGGTTTTCTCCGCCAGCACGCAGCATTCAATGAGCCGCGTGAGATCAGGATAGGACAACCAGGTGGACAGCATGCGCCGATCCAAGGGCTTTGGTTGGCAGGAACCGATGCGAAGGTTGATATTCTCAACGCCATGCTTGTCCCAATACATCCGCCCCATCATCTCGCCATAGACTTTGGAGATGCCGTAATATCCATCGGGGCGGAAGGCGCAATCCGCATCAAGCTTCGCATCATTGCCGCGCGGGCGTTCATGAAAGCCAATTGTGTGATTGGAACTGGCGAAGATCACGCGCGCCCCTTCGCGCCGTGCGGCCTCATATACATGATAAAGCCCACGCAGATTGGGGCCGAGGATTTCCTCGAAAGGGCGCTCAACACTTACCCCGCCGAAATGCAGAATGGCGCCGCAACCTTCCGCCTGCCGCAGCAGCGCCACGCCATCATTCAAATCGGCCTGCACGAAGCGCGCCGATGGTGGCAGTGGGTCGGGGAAGGGGGCGATATCCGTCAGGCGCAGCACCCAGCCAAGCGCGCCAAGGCTTTGCGTCAGATGGCGCCCAAGCGCGCCGGAAGCGCCAGTCAGCAAAACGGGTTTTGCGGGGACTGTCATGGCCTTAGCCTCCATAGCCAAGCAATAGGCGCGGCAGCGTCAGCGACATGGCCGGCCAATAGGTGGTAAGCACCAGCGCGAGCAGGATGGCGCCGTAAAAGGGCCAGATGGTGCGCATGACTTGTTCGATGGGTATTCGGCCTATGGCGCATCCGACAAACAGCACCGCGCCGACCGGTGGCGTGGTCAGCCCCAGGCCAAGGTTCATCATCATCACCATGCCGAATTGCACGGGGTCAACGCCAATCGCGGTGACCACCGGCAGGAAAATGGGCGTGGTGATCAGGATGAGTGCCGCCATATCCATCACGCAGCCCAGCAGCAGCAAACAGACATTGATCAGCAGCAGGATAACAATGGGATTGGCGCTGATGGCGAGCATGCCATCGGTCAGCAATTCCGGCAGACGATACATCGCGAGCAGCCAGGCAAAAGCTGTTGCGGTGCCAACCAGTAGAAACACGACAGAGGTGGTGCGCACACTGGCCTTCACCGCAATCACGAAATTTGGCCAGGAGAGGTTGCGATAGACCAGCAATGTCACCACCAGCGCCCAAATCGCACCGAAGGCGGCACTTTCCGTCACGGTAAAAACACCAGACAGCACACCGCCCAGAATGATCACCGCTGTCAGCAGGCCGGGCAGAGCATCAATAAATGTCCAGAACAAATGCCGGAACCCGGCCCAGCCTTCGGAAGGATAACCGCGCCGCACCGCCATGACATAGGCCGCAATGCCAAGGAAAAGGCACATGACAATGCCAGGCACAATTCCCGCGATGAAAAGGGCACTCACTGAAATGCCGCCACCTGCGGCCAGCGAATAGAGAATCATGTTATGGCTTGGCGGGATCAGAATGCCGGCGATACTGCTTGTGACGGTGAGTGAGACGGCATAATCCACCCCATACCCCTTGGCCTTCATCGCCGGGATCAGGATGGTGCCGGTGGCCGATGTATCGGCAACCGCGGAACCGGAAATGCCGCCAAACAGCATGGAGGTTGAAACATCCACCATCCCCAAGCCACCGCGCATCCAGCCAACACAGGCGGAAGCCAGCGCCACCAACCGGCGAGCAATCCCGCCATGCAGCATGATTTCGCCCGCGAAAATAAAGAAGGGAATCGCAAGCAGTGAGAAGATGCTCATGCCGCTTGCCATTTGCTGGAAAGCGACAGCAGGGTTCAGCCCTTCATAGATGAAGCCGACAACAGCCGCGATGCCAAGGCAAAAGGCTACCGGCACGCCGGCGATGACGCCAAACGCGAAAACCGCGAAAATCAGGAAAAGCCCCGGTTCCATCTGCCTATTCCAAAAAGGCGGCGGCTGGGCCGCGTTTTTCTGGCGCTTCGGGCACGAAAATATCGCGCAGCACTTGTTCGGTTGCGAATAAGGCAATCAAGGCGCCACCAACCACCATGGGAACATAGGTCCAGCCCTGGCTGATGCCGAGCAAGGGGATACGGAAATTCATTACCATTTCCACCAATTCCCAGGACCAAATCGCCATGCCAAGGCCAAACAAGCCAACCAGCGCATCACAGCCAAGCGCGATCCAGCGTTGCGCACCAGGTAAAAGCGATTCGCGCAACCCGAGTACGGAAAGATGGAAGCGTTCCCGCACGCCAACCGCTGCCACCGGCATGGCAATCGCCAGAATCGCGAGCGTGGCGCCGCGTTCGATCCAGGTTGGCGTATCATTCAGCACATAGCGCCCAAACACCAGCCAGCCCATCATCACGACCAGCGCGACAAGTGCCGTGCCGGCCAGCCCTATCGTCACATGCGCCAGCACATCCAAAATGCGCGAAAAGGCCGCCAGCGGCGCGGGAAGATCTCCGCGCCGCCGGTTTTCATCAATACTCACCGCGTTTCACGAATACGCTTAAGCAAATCCGCCATGCGCGGGGCCGATGCGTATTTGGCATAAACCGGTTCCATCAAAGCCTGCCATGGCCCGCGATCGGCAACCTCAATCACCGTCGCACCCCCGGCAATCACGCGATCACGCGATGATTTTTCGCGCTCCGCCCAAAGCTGGCGTTGAAATACCGCGCTTTCGCGTGCCGCATCGCGCAGCATGGCGCGCTCAGCATCATTCAGGCGCTGCCAGCGCTGCCGGCTGACGGCAAGAATTTCTGGCACATTGGAATGTTCCGTGGTGGTGTAGAATTTCGCGACTTCGAAATGCCGCGTGCTTTCATAGGATGGCCAGTTATTTTCAGCACCGTCAATCACGCCGGATTGCAGGCTGGTGAAGACCTCACCAAAGGGCAGCGGCGTTGGATTGGCGCCCATGGCGCGCATGATGTCAATCCAAAGGTCTGAGGTCTGAACACGGATTTTCATGCCACGCACATCGGCCGGCGCGCGTACCGGGCGGGTCGTATAAAGGCTCCGCGCACCGGCATCATACCAGGCCAGGGTGATAATGCCGATCGCTTCCAGATCGCGCGCAATATCCTCACCAATCGCGCCATCCACCACGCGATGGCTATGGCCGACATCGCGGAACAGGAAGGGCAGCGTCAGGATCGCTGTGGAAGGTGCGAGGTTGTTCAGCGGCGAAAGGTTGAAATTCGCGAAATCAATGGTGCCCAGACGCATCTGCTGAATGGCTTCATCCTGCTGGCCAAGCTGCGCGGAATGGAAGGTGCGCAGGCGAATGCGGTTATTGCTGCGCTGACCCACCAGCTCCGCAAAGCGGTCCATGCCACGACCATTCGGGTAATCCGCCGCGTGGATATTCCAGCCGCGCCATTCCTGCGCTGAAACCTGAGCCGGCGCGAAGGCCATCAGGGAAAGTGCTGCGGCAGCCACGGCGCCAAGCAGGCCGCGGCGACGGGGTTTTGAAAGCAAGGACATGATGTCTCCTCCAGCCGGGCGGTCCTGCCGCCCTGTTCTTCGGTTTGAATGGACAATCCTGACCGGAGGAACGCTTCCCCGTCAATGCGAAAGCCGAATAGGCGACATCCGGACGGGTGGGGATTGGCCTTGCCTTCGCTTCCGGCCATGATTTGCGCCGAAACGCCATCAGCAACGGATACCCCCATGCCGAAAACCATCCTTGAAGCCGCCACTGCGCTTGCTGCCGGGCGCACCACCTCGGCCGCCCTGGTGGAAGAGGCCCTGGCGCGCATTGCCGATCCGGCAGGGGAAGGCAGCCGCGCCTTCATGGTGGTGCATGGCGACACCGCCCGCGCGACAGCCAGTGCAATGGATGCGCTGCGCAAGGCAGGGCGTGCGCCAAGCCCTTATGCCGGTATTCCGATCAGCGTGAAGGATTTGTATGACGAGGCAGGCATCACATCGCGCTCAGGTTCTGTTGTGCTGCAGGGGGCCGCGCCAGCGAAGCTCGATGCGCCAACTGTGCAGCGCCTGCGTCGCGCCGGCTTTGTCGTAATTGGGCGCACCAATATGGTGGAATTTGCTTTTTCCGGTCTTGGTGTGAATCCGCATTATGGCACGCCGAAAAGCCCCTGGGATCGCGCGACGGGCCGCTTGCCAGGTGGTTCTTCTTCCGGCGCTGGTGTGGCGGTGGCGGATGGCATGGGCTTTGTCGGGCTTGGCACGGATACGGGTGGTTCCTGCCGTATTCCGGCGGCGCTTTGCGGTGTTGTTGGCTGGAAACCTACCGCGCGGCGCGTGCCGATCACGGGCATTCTGCCGTTATCACCTTCGCTTGATTCCGCCGGGCCTTTGGCGCGCTCGGTCGCGGATTGCGCGCTGATTGATGGCTTCATGGCGGGCGGGGAAGCGCCCATGTCCCCTAAGCCACCACCGATGCAAAGCCTGACCTTCGGCCTGCCGCGCGGCACCTATCTCACCGATGGCATGGATGGCCATGTCGCCACCGCTTTCGAAAAAGCGTTGCGCAAGCTTTCGCTTGCTGGTGCACGCATTATCGAAGTTGACCTAGCCGAGCTTGCCGAAATTCCGCAAGTCACGGCCGCTGGCGGCTTCCCGGCGAGTGAGGCCCTGGCCTGGCATCGCCGACTGATCGCGGAAAAGGCAGAAGGCTATGACCCGCGCATCCTGAAGCGCATCCGGCGTGGAGAGGGCATGTCGGCAGCAGACTATGTGGATCTGGTCAATGCGCGCGCGCGCCTCATCGCAAGTGTTGCACCGCGCACCGCGCCCTTTGATGCGTTGATCTGCCCAACCTGCCCGCTGATCCCGCCCGCCATTGCGGAGGTTGAGGAGGAGAAGGAATATAACCGCATCAATATGCTGCTGCTGCGCAATACCAGTGTCGGCAATTTCCTTGATCGTTGCTCGATCAGCCTGCCCTGTAATGCGCCCGGGGAGGCACCGGTTGGGCTGATGTTGACCGGCGCGCATGGCGCGGATCAGCATCTTTTCGCCGTATCGGCGGCGGTTGAGGCGGTGCTGGCGGCGTGACAGCACCGCGCTTCGGGTCATTGCAGGAAGGCGCCTCGCCGGCTGCGGGCGCTGAAAATTTTGTGGAATTGGCACGCGCGGGCGGGGCGCGCGTGGAACGCATCGCATCCCGCGCTGTCAGGCATGGTGATTGGTATGAACAAGCCTGGCCTGAATTCGTGCTGCTGGTCGCGGGTAGCGCAGCCTTGGAATTCGCGGATGGCAGCACGCACGAACTGAAGCCCGGCGACTGGGCATTATTGCCATCGCAATGCCGCCATCGCGTTGCCTGGACCGATTCCGCAGGCGAAACGCTTTGGCTGGCGGTGCATTTACCGCCGGGCTGAAGCGCACCTCAGCCCTTTTTTCCATCCCCCGGCAAATCAATTCCCGTAATCGCCTGCCAGACGCGAATGACAAAACCATCATCCGCACCGCCCTGGCCCATGGCGCGTGCCGCGGTGAAAAGCTGCTGCGCCTGCGCGGCCAGAGGTACCGGGAAATTCAAGCCACGCGCCATGTCATTCACCAGGCCAAGGTCCTTGACGAAAATCTCCACCGCGCTGCGCGGTGCATCATCGCCGGTCAGCACACGCGCCATGCGGTTTTCAAACATCCAGGAATTGCCCGCAGCACTGGTCACCACATCATAAAGCGCTTGCGGATCAGCGCCAGCGCGAATGCCAAGCGCCATCGCCTCGGCCGCCGCGGCGATGTGCACGCCGGCCAGCAATTGATGCACCACCTTCACCGTAGCGCCGATGCCGATCTCGGCGCCCAAGCGCCAAACCTTGGTGGCGATGGCATCCAATACAGGCGCGGCCTTGGCGAAGGCAGCTTCACTGCCGGCGCCCATCACCGTCATTTCACCCGCGCGCGCCTTGACCGCGCCACCAGACACTGGCGCATCAAGGTAAAGCAAGCCTGCCGCTTCCGCCTTGGCGGCCAGCGCGCGCGCCGCATCCGGCGCCATGGTGGCGGAGGATATGATCACGCCGCCCTTCGCCAGACGCGGCGCCGCGCCATCAGGCCCGAAAACAGCAGCTTCGGTTTGCGCGGCATTCACCACCAGCACCACCAGCGCTTCCATGCCCGCGGGCAAATCGCTTGCTTTCGCTACTGCTGCACCGCCGGCGGCGATGAATTCGTCGCGTGCGGCGGCGCGGGGATCGCACCCCGTTACCTCCAACCCCGCGCGCAATAGGCTGAGCGCCGCGCCCATGCCCATGCTGCCCAAACCAATCACCCCAACGCGCATCAGCGAATTCCTTTTCAAAACAGCGCGCGCAGCAGCTGCGCCAGCGCCGTGATTACCAGCAGCACCAGCACAATGCGCTGCAATGTCTCCATGGATGGCATGGCAAAGCTTTATCCCGCGCGAAACGCCAAAATCACGCCATGCGCCGCCGCCGGTGGCACGGCAATACCGCCACCGGGGATCGCGCTGAAGGGCAGGCTGGCTTGCGTCAGGCAGGCTTTTGCCGCCGCCAGATCAGCGACTGTAATGCCAAGCGTCACCGGCCCCGCATCGGGCAGCCCGGCCAGATCAAGCGCACCATAACGCGCGGCAAGCGCAGCGCGATTGAGCACAATAATCGGCGCGGCGCTGGTTGGCACGCGCAGCACACCATCGCTGACCGCTTCGGGCTTGCTGTCCAATAATTTCGCGATGGCAGCGGCGACCGAAGCGGGGTTAGCGGCCAAAACTTCAATGCCTGTCAAACCTTTGGCGGTATTGGCATGCGTCATGCTGCCAGGCACCCAAGTGGCGCCAGGCGTCAGATGCTGGCAGGCGAAAATCCGCAATCCCGGCGCGACAGGATCAACCAAATGAAACGTATTGAAGCGCGTTTCCGTGCGTGTTCCATCCGGCATGTCAACGGGCCTGCCAAAGCGCATCACCGGCATGGTCGGAATCCCGCGCGCCGCGACCTCGGCAGCGCCTTTCTCGGCATCATGCGCGCGCATGGCAATGGCGGTCATGCCTTCACGAGTTTCCAGCACGGCGCGCCATTTGGCATTGGCTTCAGTGGGTGTCAGCACGCCCAGGATTTCGAAGTAATCCTTCTCCAGCATCACGCAATTATTGCCGGTGCCCATATGGGCGGAATGCACACCGCGCGGCGCCACGGTAAAACCGGCGCGCGCGAAAGTCTCCGCTGCCTTGTCCAAATCCCTGACCAGCACAACGCAATGGTCAATGCCACCGACATTTTCCAGCATGGATTCCCCCTCAGCCCGAAACGGGCACAAGCCGCGTCAGCCGCGGCGGGTTTTGTTCCGACAAGAATATACTGCCATCGGGCGCCAGCCACATGCCATGCGCGCCATTCAGCACCGGGCGGCAACGGCCAATCAGCGTGCCATCCTGCGCCAGCAGCGAAAGCCGCGGCACCTGATCCGTGACATAGAGCGTGCCGCCCGGCCCACCATGCACCGACATGGGCTTGTGATGATCATCCCAATCCGCCAGCCATTCGCCATCGCTGGTAAAAACCTGCACGCGATTATTTTCACGATCCGCCACGGTCACGCGGCCATCGGGCAGCACCCAAACGGAATGCGGCGTGGAGAATTCGCCCGGTCCCGCACCAGGCCGCCCCCAATGGCCCATCGGCCTGCCGTCCGCGCTGAAGCGATGCACTACCGATGCGCCATAACCATCCGCCACGTAAATTGACCCATCGGGCCCAAAGGCAACATCGCAAGGCGCGTTGAAGGGCTCGCCCGGACAATGCCGCTTGCCGAGCCCGCCAAGCCTTTTGCCATGACGATCGAAGATGATGATTTCCTGCGCGTCGCGATCCACGACAAAGATGCGCCCATCAGGATGCACGGAAAGCATATGGCCATCCGCCACTTCATCCCCGCCCCAGGCGGCGATGCGCTTGCCATCGGGGGACAGCACCACAACCGCCGGACCTGCGGGGCCCGCGTAAGGGTCTTGCCGCAACTGGCAATAGACATTGCCTTCCTGATCGCAAGCCACATCGGAAGGCACGCCCGCGCCCATCGGCACATCGCCCCAGGGGCGATCAACGCGATAGAGCGCCTCGGCAAGACGAACAAAAAGGGTGTGGCGGGTCATGCTATGCTCCCTCATCGCTGGCCGCTTATGCCATCATGCCTCAAGCTTGCCTTGGCGTCGAATGGCCCAGCGCGTTTTAGGGCTTGGAACGCGCTGCGGCAGGCTTTACCTAAGACGCCATGGCCAAGGACCCTCTGGCAACCCTGCAAAAACTCCGCCGCCTGGAAGCCCAGGCGGAACGGCGCGCCTTGGCCGAAAAACTGGCGGCCGAAGCGGCCGCGCAACAAGCCCTGGCCGCGGCTGAGCAAAGGCTACGCCAGGAAAGCTCGGAAGGCTTGAACCCGCAGCTTGGCGCCTTCGTTCAAAAGGCGCTTGATGATCGCGCGGCGGCGGAGGAGGGCAAGGAACGCGCGCGGCAAGCCACGGATCGCCAGCGACAAATGCTGGCCGATGCACGCGCCGCGGAACGCGTGGTGGAAAAGCTTCGTGAAAACCGTGCGGCCGAGGAAGCGCGGGATGAGGCGCGCCGCCAACAGAACCTGATGGATGAAGCGGCGCGCAAGCCGCGGTAACGCGGCGTTTGGTGGAACCAAGCCACAGCTTTGGCCGCATTCATCGCGATGACATTGCCGCTGCCGCGCTGGCCGCGATGCGCAATCCGCCGCCCCTTGGCTGCTCTGAGCTTACTTGGTGGATGAGAAACAGCCCGCCCGATGCAAACACGCGCAAGAACATCGCTTTGAAGAAACAGTCGCTGTCTGTCCTGGCAAAATGACGCCCCTCAGATTAGCGCAAAAAATAGGTCCGGTCCCCTCTTCGGATGGGGTAATCCTGCAACGGGTGCTCTACACTGCTCCGTTTCGAGTAATCTGCCATGGTCACTATCGTGGGTCGCGAAAAAAGGGCGCCGCATATCGTTCCAGAGACATCACCAACAGCGCAGGATGCGCACATCATAAACCGGGTGTTCAAGCATATTCACGCCCGGCGCATCGGCGAACATCCAGCCACGAAAAACAGGCGGGCTGCCTTGTGGCGCGCGGCTATCGGTCATTTCAAACCAGGCGGCGGCATCGGGCACTTCGGTTGGTGGTCGCGCATGGCAGGCACCGATGCGAATGGTCAACGTGCCAAAGCGCAGGCTTTCCCCAACGCGCCCTTCCAGCACCGTCACCCGCGCGGTCACCTTGTCCAGTGCCTGAACGCGCGCCTGCTGGCGCGGCAGCCATTCCTGCGCCCAGGCAAGGCTTGGCAGACAGACCAGCCAGAAAGCCAAAAGGCTTTTCATCCGCCGCGCTTTGGGCTGGGCAGCGCCGCGACCAATTCATTCAGGATTTGGCGCATGGCGGCTTCATCCACCCCCATCAGCACGGCGTCTTCGAAAACATCCCGCAACACCGTCGCCGCCTCCATGTGGTTTTCCGCAAGCATTTTCAGCTTTTCATTGCAGGATACCGGCTTGCCATCCGCCCCAGGCCAGGCGGGGGGTGGCTTGGGCAAGGCTTTCATCGTGGCGTGGCCGGCGCGTTTTCCTGATTGCCGCGCTGATTGCTCTCACCCGCCGAGAAAATGAACCGCCCAAGCAGGCTTTCCAGATTGATGGCGCTTTGTGTAATGGTGATCTCCGCGCCGTCGCGCAAAATCCGCGTATCGCCCCCAGGCACCAGCGCGACATATTTGCCGCCAAGCAAGCCTTCGCTGGAAATCTCGGCCGAGGTGTCACGCGGCAGTTTCAGCCCGGCATCCACGCGCAGCGTCAGCACGGCAAGGAAGCTTTCAGGGTCAATGCGCTGCGCCACCACCTGCCCAACCTTCACGCCGGCAATCCGTACATCCGCGCCCTGGCCCAGCCCATCAATGCGGTCAAAGCGCGCGGTAAAATTCATCCCCGGCCCGGAAAAGCTGCGCCCCGTGCTGGTGACGGCATAGCCGAGGAAGCTCGCCGCAATGGCCAGCACCACAATGCCGGTCAAAATTTCAGCCAGACTGCGCTTTTGCATCGAAATGGGCTTTCAAAAGGGCGTGGTTAGCGCCCCGGAGTCCAGGCTTCGTAATCCCCGCCACGCTTGGCGGCAGGGTTCACTGGCCGCCATGCTTCGGCCGTGCCGGTCATATTCGGGCGATGTTCCTTCTGCCAGGCGCGGCGCGGCGCGTCCTCAGGCAGGGGTTGTTCCGTGGTGTGATGCAGCCAGCCCCACCATTCCGGCGGCACGGCGGAGGCCTGGGCTTCCTTCGCGAAGAGCACGCGGCGCATGGGCCGGCCATAGGAATCGCGCCGGCCGCGGGCTTCCCAATAGGTATTGCCGAAGCGATCCTGCCCAACCTGGCGGCTGGTGAGGCGAATGAAGATGGTATTGAGCAACTGCATGGCGGCTTCCCGGTGCAAGCGAAACGTGGCGCATAATCGCACAGCCGCGCGGGTCGCGCAAAAGCAAAGCGTCGGGCAAGCTATCCACAGGATATTGTGGGTCTGGCCCCGAAAAACCACTAAATAAGGCTTCCCAGGCTTTCGAGTCGCGCCTAGCATTCCGGCATGGCTGGAATAGTCGGAACCATCTGGGCTGGGGTTGCGCTGCGGCGCCTGAAGGCGGGGGCGGATCCTGATGCGCCGCCGCGCGCTGTCGCCATACCCGCGCCTTGGGAAGATGAAGCCGGGGAGGCGCTGGCCGCCCTCGCCCCGGGGAGTGGCCCGGCCACGCTGCCAAGCGTGGCAGAGGCTTGGATTCAACGCCTGATGCTGCGCGGGCGGCGGCTTGGCCTGCTGGATGGCGCCGATGCGGCGGAAAGCCTGGCCGCCGGGCTGCGTTCCCTTATCCTGGCCCGGCGCGGCGCACCTGGGGCCGAGATCTGGCGCGATGCCCGTGCTGAGGGGCGTTTTGTGCTCAACCTGCCGGCCTTTCTGGATGGGGCAGGGGGGTTTGATGCGCCGGCCTATCGCGCGGCCTGTGCGCTCGCGGTGCAAACCCTCGATATTTGGGGCCATGGCAAGGCGGAGAGTCTCCGCCTTGGCTTTGCCGATCTGGCCGGGTTGCTGGCTGGTTTCGGCCTTGGCTATGACAGTCAGGAGGCGCGCGATGCCGCCGCTGCCATTGCCGGCCTGACCCGCGGCGCGGCCGAGGCTGAATCCGGCCGCCTCGCGACCCGTTTTGGCCCGCGCCATGCCGTGGCGCTGATCTGCCCAACGCCGCCCGAGGAAACCGCCATCCCTGGCCTTGCCCAGGCAGCGCGCGCGGCCTTGGCGGCGGCGGCTGCCTCCCCCGGTTTGCGCCATCGCGGCTGCATTGCCCTGGCACCCGCTGATGCGGTGGAAGCGCTGCTGGGTGCGGAAAGCGCCGGCATTGCCCCGGCCCCTGGCGCCAGCCGCCCGGCGCGGGGCGAGGATGGGCGCATTGTGCAGGTGCCAACCCGCGCTGCCGAGCGGGCCGGGGTTGATGCCGCGTGGTTACTCACGGCCGTGACGCCGCAGGCAAGGCGCGCCATGGAAGCGGCGGTGATGCCCTTCCTGGATGCGCCGCCGCCCGCCATGCCGGCGCCTGCCGATCTGCCCGAAGCGCGCCGCGCCGCGCCAAGGCCAATCCATGCCCCGGTCAATCGCTGCTGGCGCGTGGCCATTGCCGGCAGTCGCGTGGCCATGCGCGCCATTGAAGATGATCGCGGCCATTTGCGGGAGATTTCCTTCTCCCTCCCGCGCGAAGCGGCGATGACGCGCGCCTTGATGGAGGCTTTGGCCCATGCGGTATCGCTTGGCCTGGCGCAGGGCGTGCCTTTGGCGAGCTTCGTCAATGCCTATGCCTATGCGCCTGGCCATGGCGGCGCGGTGGAAGGCGATGCGGGGATACGCCGCGCGACTTCCGTGCTGGATTGGGCCTTTCGGCGCCTTGCGCGCGATTACCTGGGGCGGGAGGATTTGCCGGACCCGGTGGAAGAGGAAACGCTGCAACCGCGCCCCGCGATGCTGCCCTTGCTTCCCTTGGAATTGCCGGCGCATCCTTCACCGCGCATGCGCCGCGCCTTGCGCCCGGCGGCGTGACAGGCAGTTTTGAAGGAACAGGATGATGGCTGGGAAAATTGAAGCGAAGCTTGCTGCCCTTGGCATTGTATTGCCAACGCCCGCAGCACCGATTGCGAATTACATCCCATACAATATCAGCGGAAAGCTGGTGGTGATTTCCGGCCAGGTGCCGGTGCGGGATGGCAAGATTGCCTATACCGGCAAGCTGGGTGCTGGCGTTTCCATCGAAGTCGGGCGCGAAGCGGCGCGGCTTTGCTTTATCAATCTGCTGGCGCAGTTGAAGGCGGCCGCGGGAGATTTGGATAATGTCACGCGCGTGGTGCGGCTTGGCGGCTTTATTGCCGCACCGGCTGACTTCACCCAGCACGCGCTGGTGATGAATGGCGCTTCCGACCTTGCGGTGGAAGTCTTTGGCGATGTCGGGCGCCATGCGCGGACGACGATTGGCGTGCCTTCGCTGCCCGGTGATGCGGCGGTAGAAGTGGAAGGCATGTTTGAGATTGGGTGAGGTGGGGGGAGTATGCCCCCCTTAATTAGCCTTGGCCAAGCGCGTGCGCTTCATTACATCTGCTGAAGACATGCCAAGCCCGCTGCCTCAGCCGTGACCGCACCGCCCCTGCCGGGCTGAACGCGGAGGCGGTGATCAGCGCGCCCGTACCGCTGCGCTTTTGGCGCTTTGCGCTGAGATGGCGGTAGTGGATTTGGAAGCTTCTCGGACCACGCCGCGTGATGTGGGGAAGGCACTGATTTCTGCCGCGCTGCCGGTTGTGCTGGTTGGGGCGCGATTTGAGGCGGCTGGTAGCGGGCAGTACAGTGCCCATGTCGCGAGGCGTCGCGGATCGCGTCACGGTGCTTTGGACGGGCTGGTGGCAGCGCGTTTGAAGATTAACTATTGGAACCTCAAATTTCGTTGCAAGAACGCAAATTAATGCCTCCAGATTTGTTTAGTCGTGTTATCAAACTTTTGATCCAAGACATGCAGAACTCGATGGTGTAATCAACCTGCTCAGAGCTAAATTTTGGCATTTCCTTGGAACCGGGACCGTGGCTAAGCGGATTCCGTACTTCGCTGCAAAAAACATTTAGTATTTTCCGCTCCCAATTCTCAATGAACGGACCATTTGCCTTGTTTTCCAGGTGATTTAGAAAATCGGAGATACCTTTCTCGTTACCTGAAACCCATCCTTTGATTTCGCATATTATTTTTATTGTGCTTTCTAATGCTTTTGCCGCGTGAAGAGAAGGATCAGGTGCCCCATTGTCTCTAAGGTCAATGGCGTTGGCCATGCTAGTACTGACATTTTTCCATATTGAATCTTTAACGAGATTCCAGAATGGTTGCTCAATCTGGTTTTGTATTTGTTCGTCCTGAGCGACTTGTAAATAGCCGTTGTGATAATGTAATGGCATTCCTGCTTGCTTCAGTCGTTCATTCAATTCATGCATATTTTCCAGAAAAACTCTATTCATATCCTCTTGAGCGGCGCGTACGGCATCTGGTGAGAATAGGTTGAACCGACCTGCACCAGGAGAGTCAAAGCGTTTTGCTTGTAATAGCCTGTCAGGTAAATCTGCATTTGCTTGAGCTACCTGTTCTTCCCGCTTACGAAATGCCAATTCCACGAAGCTCAGCCGACGCTTGACGAACATATCCGCGTCCAAATCGTCAGTGAACTGCGCGTTGAGCCAATTTTCGACTATCCTATTCATTGGGAATTCGGTCCATTTTTTCTCTGTTTTACCCATCCATTGCGTCTCGTTGAGAAAGTAGCGCGACGATAATTCTCTGATACCAATTTCCATAGACAGGCGGTCGTGAATGTCGGTCCAAATTGCCTTAGTATTCTTATCGACTTCGCCGTTTGATCCATAATATCTCCAAATTTGTTCATTAATAATACGAAATGCCTGAACAAAAAAAGCACTCTCCTTTTGTCCAACATTTTGGAACATAGGGCGACTGGCATATCTACGAAAAAAAACATCGGTGAGCATTTTTGGTTCCCTTCAGCCATGCAAGCAACGATTTTCTCCCGAAGCTCCTTGACAGAAAGACGCCTCCTTACCGTAAGACAGTGCAGATTTGTATCGAATTAGGGTAATCGATATTTTCGGCCCTCAGGGCGCCACACGAAGCTATTCGAAAATAGCGCTTTTCCTTGGACTTCTGGTGCGTCTTATGTCGCTGCTACGCCCATGACCGCTCGGCCAAGCGCGCCATTTGGAAGATGGCCGCTATACGGCATGAAGGGCGCCTAACGCGCCCCCGCCGCCTCCGCCTTTCCCCTGAACAGGTCCAAGAATCCCGTCACCACATCCGCAATGCTCCGCCCGCGGCCGGTATCAATCGAAACCGTCGCGGTCACGCCGGCGCGCAAGGGGGGCTCGCCCGCATGGGGTTCAAGGCGGATGCGCACCGGCAGGCGCTGCACCACCTTCACCCAATTGCCTGAGGCATTTTGCGGCGGCAGGATCGCAAACTCCGCCCCCGTTGCGGGGCTGATGCTTTCCACCACGCCCTTCCAGGTCACCTTCGGGTAGATATCCAGCACCACATCCACGCGCTGGCCCACCGCCACATGGGTCAGCGTGGTTTCCTTCAAATTTGCATCCACCCAGGGGCGGCTATCTGAAACCAGCGCGAAAATGGGGGTCGAGGCACGCAATTGCTCGCCCACTTGCAGGCGCAAATTGACAACCGTGCCACCGGTCGGCGCCTTGATTTCCGTGCGCGCCAAATCCAGCGCGGCGCGGTCGCGTTCGGCCATTTTCTCCCGCACTTGCGGGTGGTCATCCGCCGGCAAATCCGGGTCGCCCTTGAGTGTGGTCAGCAGCCGCACCAGGCGCTGGCGCAGCACATTCATCCTGTCCTGCGCCACCTGGGCATCATGCTGGGTTTCTTCCATGCGCGCTGTGGGGGCGATGCCGCGGCTTGCCAATTCTTCCTGCCGACGGGCCTGACGGGCCAGGAAGGCCACGCGCTTTTCAAGCTCCGCCATTTCGCCCTGGGTTTCCTGATAGGTGGCGCGGGACAGCTCCACCTGCGTGCGGGCAGCGTCCAACTCGGCCTCAGCCTTTTCCAACACCAGGCGGAAGGGGGAGGGGTCCAGCCGCACCAGCACTGCGCCGGCGGGGACGCGCGCATGGTCGCGCACCAGCACTTCGGTCACGCGGCCGGCGACTTCCGGGGCAATCTGCACGATATCGGCGCGGACATAGGCGTTTTCGGTGGTGATGTAGCGCCCGCCGGTCAGCCAGAAGGCGCCCGCCACCAGTAGCGCCAGCATCGGCACGCCCACCAACAGCACAAGGCGCAAAAGCCGGCCCTGCATGATCAATAGGCCCTGGGCGTATCGGGGAGGCTCAAGATAGGCTCGCCACCGGCGCCAAGACTTGGCAGTATTCGTTCCCTCATCACCCTCAGCTTGGCAGGAAAAGGCCATGTCCGCCATAGGCTTGCGGGATATTTATCGGCGAAAACCGCTCTGATGTCGGAAACCAACCCGATATTGGAATTGTCGGTCACGCGGCGCTGCCTGATCCTGGCAGCGGTGGTAATGGGGGCAACACTTTACGCCACCACGCTACTGGTCGCTTCCACCCTGCTGCCGCAAATGCAGGGCAGCCTGGCCGCGACAGCGGATGAAATCGCCTGGACCACCACCTTCAATATCCTCGCCACCGCGATTGTGACGCCGATGACCGGTTGGCTGGTGGCACGCAGTGGGCGGCGGCGGGTGGTGCTGTTCTGCGTGGTGGGCTTTACCATCGCGACCTATCTGGTGGGGCAGGCGGAGTCCCTCGAAACCGTGGTGCTGTGGCGCATTGTGCAGGGCGGCATTGGCGCGCCGGTGATCCCTTTGGCGAATGCGATTGTGCTGGATAGTTTTCCGCGCAAGCAGGCAGGCTTGGTGAGTTCCATTTTCGGCATGACGGTGGTGCTGGGCCCGGTAATCGGCCCGGTATTCGGCGGGCAATTGGCCGAAGCTTATGGCTGGCGCTGGGCCTTTTACATGATTGTGCCGGCGGGCGTGCTGGCAAGCTTCGCGCTATGGGCAACCCTGCCGGAAGATGAGCCTGGCAAGCCCGTGCCGCTCGATTGGACGGGTTTTCTGGCGCTGACGGTCGCGATTTCCTGCGTGCAATTGATCCTATCCCGCGGGCAGCGGCTGGATTGGTATGAATCGAATGAAATCATCATTGAAACCGTCATCGCTGCCTTGGCCTTCTATATTTTCATCGCCCATAGCCTGACAGCGCAGCAGCCCTTTTTGAACCTGCGCCTGCTGCTGGACCGCAATTACGCCATCGGGCTTTTGCTGGTGTTCATCTATGGCATGGTGAATTTCACGCCGATTGTGCTGCTGCCGTCACTGCTTCAGCAATATGCCGGCTATCCCGATAGCGTCATTGGTGAAATCGTGGGCTTTCGCGGCATTGGCGGCACCATCGGCTTTGCGCTGACCTTCCTGATCGGCCGCTGGGATCCGCGCATCGGCATGGCGATCGGCTTTGCCGCCATGGTGGCGGCAGGGCTTTGGCTGATGCATTTTGATCTGAATGTCAGCGAAGAAGCCTTGCTTTGGAACGCCGTGCTACAAGGGATTTCGGTTGGCATCATCTGGGTGCCGCTGACCGTGCTGACCTTCAAGACGCTTGATCGAGAGCATCTGCCGGAAGCCATGGCGATGTTCCATTTGCTGCGCAATATTGGCTCCAGCCTGTTCATTTCGCTGAGTGTGGCGGAAATCATCCGCTCTGGCGCCATGAATTATAGCCGCATGACGGAAATGATCTCCCCCTTCAACCGGACGCTGCAATTGCCTGGGTCCATGGGCGGCTTTGGCATGGAAACCGTGCCGGAGCTGGCCAAGCTGAGTGGGGAAATCACGCGCCAGGCGGCCATGATTGGCTATGTGAATGGGTTTGGGCTGTTTACGGCTGCATCCGCCGTGGCGATTGTGCTGGTGGCGTTTTCGGGTGGGCGCGGGAAGCGCGCTTAAGGGGCTTCAGCTTGTGGCAAGAAAAGTGGTTTAAAGTGTCGCATGATCAGGTTTCTGGCTGAAATGCGGGGCAGATAGTGGCGGCGGAAAACCCGACGGAACCGGAAAGGGCTTCGCCCCCTCAGGGACCTGAGGTGGCCAGCGCGGCCTTGAGCCGCCTTTGGCAGGAGCGGCGATTCACTGAAGGCGCTGAACTGGCCCGGCGCGCCATGGCGCGCTTTCCCGAGGAGCCGCGCTTTGGGGTCGGCCTTGCGAATTTTCTGCTGGCAGCCGGCGAGCTTGCCAAGGCGGAAGCAGCGGCGCGGGCCTTCCTGGCCGGCAACCCCCCGGTTGACCTTGCCGAGGAAGTCTGGATCGTGCTGGCCGATGCCGTCATTCGCCAGGAACGCGCTGCCGATGCGCGCGTTATTCTGCGGGAGGCGTGCGTGGCAGTGCCGGCAAGTGTTGCACTGCAAGCGAGGCGCGGTCGCCAAGCGATGCTTGCCCAGGATTATGCCGAGGCGGTGGAGGCTTTGCAGATCGCCACGGACTTGGCCCCGGAACGGGAGGTGCTGCACAATTCCCTGCTTGCGGCGCTGTGGCAGACGCAGCGCTATGCGGTGGGCAGCAAAATGGCGGCGCGGGCCGTGGAACTCATGCCGCAATCGCCGGGGATCAGGCTGCATTTGGCGAATTTCCTGTTTGCTGAAAATCGAGCCCGCGAAGCCGCAGCGGTGGCACGTGAAGTGATCGAACTTGACCCCACAAATACACGCGCCCATTGGGTGCTGGTGGATGCGCTCTGGCGGCAGGATCGGGCCAATGAAAGCTTCCGCACGCTGGAAGCCGCGGTGGCGCGCTTTCCAACAGATGTGTTTTTATTGCAGCAGCTCGCCAGACTTTCTGGTGCGGTATCGCGGGAAGATGCGGTTCCCATCGCCTATCGGCGCGCCATTGGCCTGGGCGAGATGCCACGCGCCATCTGGGAAGTGCTGATCCGCGCTTTGTTCAAGCAGGAAGAGCATGAGGAAGCGGCGGATACGGCCCGTCGTGCCATGTTGGTATATCCCGCCGCGCCTGAATTTGGTGCCCTGCTGACTGAGATAATGTTACAAAATGGCGCAGCACAGGACGAAATTGCCAAGGATATCGCGGCGGCCCTGGGCACGGAGATGAATGCCTTGCCGGTGCAAATCGCGTTGATTTCCGGCTTGCTCACCCACAAGAAATGGGATGAGGCAACAACCCTGCTTGAAGGCTTGCGCAGCGATGCACCGGATCAGCCTGAATTGCTTCTGGCCTTTGGCATCGCGCTGACTGGCAAGGGCGCGCCTGAGGAAGCGGTGGCGATACTCTCTGCCCTCGCGGAAAAATACCCGGAGAATATGCAGGCATGGGAAGCGCTGTGTGACGCCTATCGCGAGGCAAAGCAAATAAAGGGTGCCGTTGCGGCGTATCGTCGGCTGGAAGCGCTGGGGGCGCCCTTGCACTTGATGCGCCGCGTGCAGGTCAAGTTGTTCGGGGAACAGTTTGCTTAGAGCATATAACGTTCAGATGGAATCATCTGAACGTGTGAAGATGCTCGAAAAACAAAGCTGTAGAGCGGGATGCGTGAACCCATGTGAACGCAACACACTCTAAGGAAGTTACCTCGCTTCGGGAGTGAAGCATGGCGTGATCCGCCGAAACGGTTCGAGCCATGGGCTCATATGGGCACAAGACAAACCGCGTCAGCGTCTGGAATTGCCCTATGCCTTACAACCCACACGCCGCATCCAAAAACGCTCCGTCCAGCGTACCCGGTGCTGCATTCCGGAAGCCGCTACGGCGCGGGCGTTCCGCATGCACGGGCTGCTGCGCGTTGCGCCGCGCGAACCAAGCCCCCTCAAGCGGGCGCCAGAGCCTCTCTTCGCAGCGATACTCCCCAATAAAGCGCACCGAAAGCGCCCGCCCGCCGGTTTCCGGAATGGGGATGGATTCGCGCAAATTCAGCATGATCCAGGCCCGCCGCACCGGGCCCGAGATGTTCAATTCGCGTTCCTGGACATAACCGCTATCAAAAATTTCGTTGTTGAAGCCAATGGAACGCCAGCCAACCAAGCCGGGACCAGGTGGTTCAGGAATAGGTTGCGGCGCCGGCGCTGGCGCCTGCTGCGCACAGCCCGCCAATCCCACCAACAACACCGCCGCCGCCAACCACCGCCCCATCACACTCTCCCCTTATCCCATATTCACCATGATGGTCTTCTTATGGGTGAAATGTTCCAGCATGGCTTCCAAGGACGCTTCCTTGCCCAGGCCGGATTGCTTTACGCCACCATAGGAAAGATTGGCCTGCACCACCAGATTCTGGTTGATCTGCACCAAGCCCGCTTCCAGCCGATGCGCCAGATCAAGCCCGACCTTCAGATTATTCGTCCAAAGGCTGGCCGCCAGACCGTAGACGGAATCATTGGCTTCCGACAGCACCGCTTCCGGGTCATCAAAGGGCTGGATCACCGTCACCGGGCCAAAAATTTCTTCCTGCACCAGCCGGCTTTCGCGCGTCAGGCCCGTGAAGATCACCGGCTGCAGGAACAGGCCCTTCTTCAGCGCGGGGTCTTCCGGCATGCGGCTGCAAACATGCGCGGTTGCGCCGGCGGTGGCCGTGCCTTCAGCGATGAAACCCTTCACCTTATCGAATTGCCCCTGGCTGATGATGGTGCCGATATCGGTCTTCTCATCCAAGGGATCGCCCATCACCATCTTGTTCACCGCATCCTTCATGGCGGTGACGAAGCGGTCAAAAATCGGCCGTTCCACATAAATGCGCGATGCCGCGGTGCAGCTCTGCCCCTGGCGCGTGAAGCGCATGGAGGTCAGCGCGCCGGAGACGGTCTTGTCGAAATCGCAATCGGCGAAGACGATCATCGGGCTTTTGCCGCCCAATTCCAGCGTCACGGGGATCAGCTTATCGGCCGCCGCGCGATAGACAATCTTGCCAGTCTCAACCGATCCGGTGAAGGTCACTTTCTTCACCAGCGGATGCGTCACCAGCGGCGCACCGCATTCCGGTCCAAAGCCGCTCACCATGTTAAACACGCCAGGCGGCAGCACTCGGTTCATGATTTCGCAAATGCGCAGCACCGCCAGCGGCGCTTCTTCCGCGCTTTTCACGACAACGGCATTGCCCGCCACCAGCGCCGGCGCAACCTTCAGCGCCATCAGCAGCATGGGCACATTCCACGGGATGATGGCGCCGACCACGCCAAGCGGCTCCCGCACCGTGACCGACAGCACATTGGGGGCGAAGGGCACGCTTTCGCCCTTCAATTCACTGCCAAGCCCGCCGAAGAATTCAAAAACATCGGCCACCACATTGGCTTCAACGCGGCTTTCCGTGCGCAAAGCCTTGCCGGTTTCAAGCGCAATCAGCCGGCCCAGCTCATCCACATGTTCCTTCAAAAGCCCGGCGCATTGATGCACCAAGGCGCCGCGTTTGCGTGCCGGTAGCTTGGCCCATTCCTTCTGCGCCTTGGCGGCATTGGTCACCGCAGCATCCACATCCGCCGCATCGCCTTCCGCCGCGCGGGCCACTTCAATCCCCGTGGCCGGGTTCACCACGGCGAAACTCTTGCCGCTGCGCGCCGGCACATAGGCGCCACCGATGAAATGCAGGCCGGATAGCGCCTTGGCCAGGGCGAAGGGGTCTGCCGAGGGGGCGGCCGGGGTAGGGTGCGGGCGATCCAGCATGGGGGGGTCCTTTCTCAACTCGGGGCAAGCCATAGCGCCTGGGCGCCCCTTAGGGAACCTGTCATGCCGGGGTCTTGGCGCCCCGGGCAGGCCGGTGTAGCCACCCGCCCGAAACCCCTGCAACCGGAATCTCACGCCATGGCCGCCATTGCCGATATCATCGCCCGCGAAGTGCTGGATTCACGCGGCAACCCAACCGTGGAGGCCGAGGTGGTGCTGGATACCGGCGCCCGTGGCCATGCCATTGTGCCATCCGGCGCTTCCACTGGCGCGCATGAGGCGGTGGAACTGCGTGATGGCGACAAGGCCCGCTATGGCGGCAAGGGCGTGCTGAAGGCGGTGGCGAGTGTTGAGGGCGAAATCTTCGACGCGATTTCGGGCTTGGATCCGCTCGATCAAATCAAAATAGACGAGACGATGATCGAATTGGACGGCACGCCGAATAAGGCGCGGCTCGGTGCCAATGCCATGCTCGCGGTCTCGCTCGCGGTTGCCAAGGCGGCGGCGGCGGATTTGAACATTCCGCTTTATCGCCATGTTGGCGGCGTTTTTGCGCGCACCCTACCGGTGCCCATGATGAATATCGTCAATGGCGGCAAGCATGCCGATAACCCGATTGATATTCAGGAATTCATGATCATGCCGGTCGCCGCCGGCACCATCGCGGATGCGGTGCGCATTGGCTCGGAAGTTTTCATGGCGCTGAAAAAGGCGCTGCATGATGCCGGGCATTCGACCAATGTGGGCGATGAGGGCGGCTTCGCCCCCAATCTGAAAAGCGCGGATGAGGCTTTGGCCTTCATCACCAAGGCCTGCGAAGCGGCTGGCCATCGGCCAGGCGAGGATGTGGTCTTCGCCCTTGATTGCGCCGCGACCGAGTTTTTCCATGACGGCGTCTATGCCCTGGAAGGTGAGGGAAAAAAGCTCGACCCCGCCGGCATGGTGGAATATCTCGCGGCACTGACCGCCAAATGGCCCATTGTCTCAATTGAGGATGGCTGTTCGGAAGATGATTGGGCGGGCTGGAAACTGCTGACGGAGCGCATCGGCGCCAAGGTGCAGCTTGTTGGCGATGATCTTTTCGTGACCAACCCGGAACGCCTGCGCCAGGGCATCGAAAAGGCCACCGCCAATGCCATTCTGGTGAAGGTGAACCAGATCGGCACGCTCACTGAAACGCTGGAAGCGGTTGAGATGGCCCATCGCGCCGGCTATCGCGCGGTGATGAGCCACCGTTCGGGCGAAAGCGAGGATGCGACCATCGCGGATTTGGCCGTTGCGACCAATTGCGGGCAGATCAAGACCGGGTCGCTGTCGCGGTCTGATCGGCTTGCGAAATACAATCAGCTGATCCGCATTGAGCAAGGGCTTGGCCCGGCGGCGCGCTATGCCGGGCGGGGCGTGCTGAAGCGTTAAGCCGCTGCCCCGCGCCGCGCCAGGTAATCGGCAACATGGCGGTGATAATGGCCAAGCTTGCGCGCCTTGCCCTTGGCAGCACGCTCGGACCATCGGTTCATCGCACGCCAGCGCCATAGGATGCGCGCAACATCCGGCGTCGCGAGGCCGAATTGCGCGGTATTTTCCCGCAGCAGCGCCAGCGCTTCCGCGTAATCGGCATCAAAGCTCGCGGCCCTGGTTTCGGTGAGCTGTCCGGGGCGTAGCTGATAGCGATAGGCCAGCGCCGAACAGACCGGCGCGCGCCCCCCCGCTTCGGCAAGCCCGTGCAAATCCCAGATGACATCATCAATCAGCCGAAAGGGGCGGAAGGGCAGGGCCTTCGCACGCGGCTGCACCACATGCAGCGAGGCGAAAACCTCTCGCCATTCAGGCCAGCCCAGGCTTGACGTTCCGGCGGGCGGCACGCGGCGAAGCTCAGCGCCATCCGGGGTGCGGATGATGCTCGGGATCACGGCGGCACCCTGCGCCCGTGCCAAGGATAGCGCCTGCGCCAGGCCTTGGGTCGCCCCTTCATAGGCGTCATCGGCGTCGAGCATGGTGACGAAACTGCCGCGCGCCAGGGCAAGCGCCCGGTTGCGCGCAGCAGGGGCGCCAGAGGCAACCGGGCCAATGGCTGTAAACACCAGCCTGGGGTCGGCAGGCAGGCAATCCTGGTAATCCGTGCCGTCATCTGAGGCGATGATCACCTCAACCAGAGCAGCTTCAGCATGAGCAAAAACCGAAGCCACCGCCGCCGAGATTTCCCGACGCAGGCCATGGACAGCCATCAATATGCTGATTTCGGGGGCTGCGGGCTGCATCAGGTTCCGGCTTTGGGTTTGGTGTCGTAATTTGGCGCGCATCTGGGCTTGCTGAGATGATGAATGTCAAGCAGAGCGGCTTTTCGGTGGAATTTCGCGCGATTTCACAGGCTTCTGCCATTTGGCTCTGGACAAGCGGCGCAAGAATTGATTCTTTAGATGTCACTTCAATTGTGGGGTATTCGCGCCAATGGCGCTGCTTTCCAGCTTCAAGCGGGTCCTGAAAGGGGTTCTGGTGCCGGCCTTATTTCTGGCCGTATCCGGCTATTTCGCCTGGCACGCCGTGCATGGCGAACGCGGACTGATGGCGCGCGAAAAGCGCCAGGCGGATATCGCGGCAGCGCGGGCTGAGCTGACGCGGGCCGAGGCGGAGCGTGACGCCATGGAACGCCGCGTGGCCGGCCTCAGGGGCGATAGGCTGGATCGGGACCAGCTTGAAGAACGCGCCCGGTCGCTGCTGAACATGGTGGGGCGCGATGAGGTGATTGTGCCTTATGGGCCGGAGCGCCGGCTTTATTGATGCCCTGGCGCCCCGCGCCGTTTTTGCTGGTTTTTCAAGCCTTACGGAACCCGGCTTGCCGTACAGGGCGTGATGCCATATCGGGCTCTGCATGGCGAAACAAATACTTAACTTATTTTCAGTTAATTGTATTATTGCGTTGCAAAAACACGATTTTTTAGCCTTTCCAGGCTTGAAATCCGGAATTGCTCGGCGCTAATTGCGCCTGGAAGCTAAGTTCCGGAGGACTACTCAATGCCCCAGGCCACAGAAGCCGCCAGCAAGCGGCGCGGCAAAGCCAAGACCCCAACACTCTCGCGGGAAGAAATGCTGCGCGCCTATCGCGATATGTTGCTGATCCGCCGGTTTGAGGAAAAGGCCGGCCAGCTTTACGGCATGGGGCTGATTGGCGGCTTTTGCCACCTTTATATCGGCCAGGAAGCGGTCGTGGTTGGCGTGCAAATGTGCCTGAAGCCTGGCGATCAGGTGATTACTTCCTACCGCGACCACGGCCATATGCTGGCAACCGGCATGGAAGCCCGCGGCGTGATGGCGGAACTGACCGGGCGCATTGGCGGCTATTCCAAGGGCAAGGGTGGGTCCATGCACATGTTCAGCCGGGAGAAGGGTTTTTACGGCGGGCATGGGATTGTTGGCGCGCAGGTCTCGCTCGGCAATGGGCTCGCTTTCGCCAATTGGTATCGGCAGGATGGGCGGGTCGCAGTGACCTATTTCGGCGAAGGTGCTTCCAACCAAGGCCAGGTTTATGAAAGCCTGAATCTGGCGGCGCTGTTCAAACTGCCCTGCATTTTTATCATTGAAAACAATAAATACGGCATGGGCACCAGCGTTGATCGTGCCTCGGCATCGCGTGACCTGTCACAGAATGGCGCCGCCTGGGGCATCCCCGGTGAGCAGGTGAATGGCATGGATGTAGCTTCCGTGCGCGAAGCCGGAGAGCGCGCGGTGGCGCATTGCCGTGCCGGCAAGGGCCCGTATCTGCTGGAGATGAAAACCTATCGCTATCGTGGCCATTCCATGTCCGACCCCGCGAAGTACCGCACCCGCGAAGAAGTGCAGAAAATGCGCGAGACATCGGATTGCATTGAAACCGCGCGCAAGGCGCTGCTGGATGATTTCGGCGTCACCGAGGCCGATCTGAAAGTGATTGATGATGAGGTAAAGGCGATTGTCCAGGACAGCGCCGATTTCGCGCAGGAAAGCCCGGAACCGCCCGAATCCGAATTGATGACCGATATTCTGGTGGAGGCGAATTGAGATGGGTGCCGTAATCCTGATGCCCGCGCTTTCCCCCACCATGACGGAAGGCAAGCTGGCCCGCTGGCTGAAAAAAACCGGCGATAAGGTGAAATCCGGTGAGGTGATCGCCGAGATTGAAACCGATAAGGCGACCATGGAAGTGGAAGCCGTGGATGAAGGTGTATTGACCTCCATCCTCGTGCCGGAAGGCACCGAAAACGTCGCCGTGAATACGGCGATTGCCGAATTGGATGGCGGCGCCGGTGGTGCGAAGGCTGCGCCTGCGCCGGTGGCAGCGGCACCCGCCGCCGCGCCCGCCCCGGCATCAGTGCCTGCTGCGCCGCGTGCTGCGACGCCCGAGAAGGATTGGGGCCCGACCAAGACCATGACAGTGCGCGAAGCCTTGCGCGATGCGATGGCGGCCGAAATGCGCGCTGATGCCGATGTGTTTTTGATTGGTGAGGAAGTCGCGCAATACCAGGGTGCCTATAAGATCAGCCAAGGTCTGCTGGAAGAATTTGGCCCGCGCCGCGTGATGGATATGCCGATCACTGAGCACGGCTTTACCGGCATGGCAGTGGGTGCAGCCTTTACCGGCCTGAAGCCTATTGTGGAATTCATGACCTTCAACTTCTCCATGCAGGCCATTGACCAGATCATCAATTCCGCCGCCAAGACCCTGTATATGTCGGGCGGGCAATTGGGTTGCCCCATCGTCTTCCGTGGCCCGAATGGCGCGGCTTCACGCGTCGCGGCGCAGCATTCGCAATGCTATGCTTCCTGGTATGCGCATTGCCCAGGGCTGAAGGTGGTATCGCCTTGGTCGGCGGCGGATGCGAAGGGACTGTTGCGCGCCGCCATCCGTGACCCGAACCCGGTGATCGTGCTGGAAAATGAAATTCTCTATGGGCAAAGTTTCGAATGCCCAACCGCCGATGATTTCATCCTGGAGATCGGCAAAGCCAAGGTGGAACGCGAAGGCAGCGATGTCACCATCGTCGCTTTCTCCATCATGGTCGGGATGGCGATGCAGGCGGCGGAAAAGCTCGCGGAACAGGGTATCAGTGCGGAGGTGATCAATCTGCGTTCCATCCGGCCTTTGGATACGGAAACCATCGCGGCTTCGGTGCGCAAGACCAATCGCCTGGTGATCCTGGAAGAAGGCTGGCCCTTTGCCGGCATCGGCGCGGAGGTTGCCATGCAAATCATGGAAACCGCCTTTGATCATTTGGATGCGCCGCCGGTGCGCGTCACGGGCGTGGATGTGCCCATGCCCTATGCGGCCAATCTGGAAAAACTCGCTTTGCCGCGCCTGGAACAGGTGGTGGAAGCGGCGCGTAGCGTCACCTATCGGCGGTAAGGGAAAAGATCATGGCAACGAATATCCTGATGCCGGCTTTGTCGCCCACCATGACAGAGGGCAATTTGGCGCGCTGGCTCAAGCAAGAAGGTGACCGGATCAAGGCCGGCGATGTGATTGCTGAAATCGAAACCGACAAGGCGACGATGGAAGTGGAAGCGGTGGATGAGGGCATTCTGGGCCGCATCCTGGTGCCCGCCGGCACGCAAGGCGTGAAGGTGAATGATGTGATCGCCGTGCTGGTGGAAGCCGGCGAGGCCGTGCCCGCCGCTGGTGCCGCGCCGCAAGCAGCACCCGTCGCCGCGCCTGCACCTGCCATGCCTGCACCTGTCGCTGCTGCGCCGGCACCTGCACCCGCATCCGGTGATCGCGTATTCGCGAGCCCGCTCGCGCGCCGCATGGCCGCACAGGCCGGTTTGGATATCGGCAAAATCGCCGGCTCCGGCCCTAATGGACGTATCGTGAAGGCGGATGTGGATGCCGCGCGGTCGCGTGGCCCCGCGCCTGTCGCTGCCGCCGCACCTATTGCTGCGCCCGCGCCCGTTGCAGCTCCGCGGCCCGCGGCATCGGTCGCGATCACCGCACCGCATACCGCAGTGCCGAATAGCAGCATACGCAAGGTGATTGCGCGCCGCCTTGCCGAATCCAAGGCGACCATCCCGCATTTCTATGTCAGCACCGATGTGGAAATTGATGCGCTGCTGAAAATCCGCGCCGATCTGAATGCGCGCAGCCCCAAGGATGGCCCCGGCGCCTACAAACTTTCGGTCAATGATCTGGTGATCAAGGCAACGGCGGTTACGTTGCGTCGCTTCCCCAGTGTCAATGCGATGTGGACCGAAGATGCCATTCTGCAATTGCATGATGTTGATATCTCGGTCGCCGTCTCCATCCCGGATGGGCTGATTACGCCGATTGTGAAGGGCGCCGATATCAAGGGCCTGGCTGCCATCAGCAATGAAATGAAGGACCTCGCCGCACGCGCCAAAACCGGCAAGCTGAAGCCCGAAGAATTCCAGGGTGGTGGCTTTTCCATCTCCAATATGGGGATGTATGGCGTGAAGGATTTCGCCGCCATCATCAACCCGCCCCAGGCCGGGATACTTGCAGTATCCGCCGGTGAACAGCGCCCAGTCGTGAAGAATGGCGCGCTCGCTATCGCAACCGTGATGACACTCACGCTTTCCGTGGATCATCGCGTGATTGATGGCGCTTTGGCGGCCGAATTCCTGCAAGCGCTCAAGCGCAATATCGAGGATCCGCTGAGCCTGATGCTCTGATGGGTGCGGGCTTCACGCTGCGCGATGCGACACCGGCCGATGTGCCGGTGGTGGTGCATTTCGTGCGCGCCTTGGCCGAATATGAAAAGCTGCTGCATGAGGCCAAGGGGACCGAGGCTGATTTCGCCGCAGCACTTTTTGGCGAAACGCCACGTGCGGCGGCCATCATTGCGGAAGCGGATGGCAAACCGGTTGGGCTTTGCATTTGGTATCGCACCTTTTCCACCTTCACCGCGCGCCATGGCATTTGGGTGGAGGATATTTTTGTGGAGCCCGCCTATCGCGGCCGTGGCATCGCGCGCGCCATCTTCCGGCGCCTGGCACAGCAGGTGAAGGCTGAAGGCGGCGCAAGGCTGGAATGGAATGTGCTGGATTGGAATGAGCCCGCGATTGGCGCCTATCGTGCCATGGGTGCGCGTGGGCTTGATGACTGGACCATGCAACGCGTTGACGGCGCGGCGCTTGAGCGCCTGGCCGAATAGAGGAAGGAGCCTGAGACATGGCTGAGGCATTTGATCTGGTAGTGGTGGGTGGTGGGCCGGGCGGCTATGTCGCGGCCATTCGCGCGAGCCAATTGAAGATGAAGGTCGCGCTGGTGGAGCGTGAGAATCTGGGTGGCATTTGCCTGAATTGGGGCTGCATCCCGACCAAGGCGCTGCTGCGTGCATCTGAGATCAATCATCTACTGCATAGCCTGGATGCCTATGGCTTCGCCGCTGATAATATCCGTTTTGATTTCGCGAAGGTGGTGAAGCGCTCGCGCGGTGTGGCGGGGCAGCTTTCTGGTGGCGTCAAGCATTTGCTGCGCAAGAACAAGGTCACGGTGTTTGATGGCCATGGCAAGCTGGCCGGCGGCGGCAAGCTTGCGGTGACGAAGGATGGCAAGCCGGTGGCTGAACTGGTCGCCAAGCATATCATTCTTGCAACCGGCGCGCGGGCGCGGGTGCTGCCGGGGATTGAACCGGATGGGAAGCTCATTTGGTCCTATCGCGAAGCCATGACGGCGCCGGCCTTGCCGAAGCGGCTGATCGTGATCGGGTCCGGTGCGATCGGGTCCGAATTCGCGTCCTTCTATCGCAATATGGGGTCCGACGTGACTCTGATTGAAGCGATGGATCGCATTCTGCCGGTGGAAGATGCCGAGGTTTCCGCCTTTGTGCATAAGGCTTTCGAAAAACAGGGAATGAAGGTGCTGGTGGGTGCCAAGCTGCAAGGCGTGCGCAAGGAAGGCGATGCGATTGCCGCGATTGTGGAAGCCGGCGGCAAGGTAACCGAGATCAAGGCGGATCGGCTGATCAGCGCGGTTGGCATTGTCGGCAATGTTGAAGACCTTGGTCTTGAAGGCACAAAGATTCAGGTGGACCGCACCCATATCGTGACCGATGCTTTTGGCCGCACCGGTGAACCTGGCATTTACGCCATTGGTGACCTGACCGGCCCGCCCTGGTTGGCGCATAAGGCATCGCATGAGGGGATCATTTGCGTTGAAGCCATTGCGGGACTGCATCCGCATGCCATGGATACGCTGAATATTCCGGGCTGCACCTATTGCCGGCCGCAGGTGGCCTCGGTCGGGCTCACGGAAGCCGCAGCCAAGGCCAAGGGTCATGAGGTGAAGGTCGGGCGCTTCCCCTTCATCGGTAATGGCAAGGCGATTGCCATGGGTGAGCCGGAAGGCTTTGTGAAAACCGTATTTGATGCCAAGACGGGCGCCCTGCTCGGCGCCCATATGGTGGGGCCGGAGGTCACGGAAATGATCCAGGGCTACGGCATTGCCCGCACTTTGGAGACAACCGAGGTTGAATTGATGCATACCGTCTTCCCGCACCCCACGGTTTCGGAGGCCATGCATGAAAGCGTGCTTGATGCTTACGGCCGGGTGATCCACATATAGCGTCTGATCCGCGTAGGTCGTATGACCGAAGCGGTGAATCAGCCGCTCAAATCAAGTCTCGTCATGCCTCCGACTCGCATCGAAATTGACCATCGCGCCGCCAAGACGGGTGCCGAAAGGCATCCGGAAAAGGCGCATCGCCCGGACAACCCCATCCAGCGCAAGCCCGCCTGGATACGGGTAAAGGCGCCGACACATCCGGTTTATCTGGAAACCCGCGCCCTGATGCGGGAGAAGAAGCTCGTCACGGTGTGCGAGGAAGCGGCCTGCCCGAATATCGGCGAATGCTGGTCTCAGCGCCACGCCACCATGATGATTATGGGTGAGACCTGCACGCGCGCCTGTTCCTTTTGCAATGTCGCAACCGGCATTCCGAAGCCGCTGGACACCGATGAACCGCGCCGCGTGGCCGAAGCAGTGGCCTCGCTTGGGCTGCGCCATGTGGTGATCACCAGCGTGGACCGGGATGATTTGGCCGATGGCGGTGCGGCGCATTTCGCCGAAACCATTCGCGCAATTCGCGCCGCCGCACCCGGTACAACGATTGAAGTGCTGACGCCTGATTTCCTGCGCAAGGATGGCGCTTTGGAAGTGGTGGTAGCGGCGCGGCCGGACGTGTTCAATCACAATCTGGAAACCGTGCCGGCACTTTATCCAAGTATTCGGCCCGGCGCGCGGTATTATCATTCTTTGCGGCTGCTGGATCGTGTGAAGCAGCTTGATCCTTCCATTTTCACCAAATCCGGCATCATGGTGGGGCTTGGCGAAAAGCGTATCGAAGTGCTGCAGGTGATGGATGATCTGAGGTCTGCCGAGGTGGATTTCCTGACCATCGGCCAGTACCTGCAACCATCAGTAAAGCATGCGGCGGTGGATCGTTTTGTCACGCCGGATGAGTTTGAGGATTACGCCAAGGCGGCACGCGGCAAGGGGTTTTTGTTGGTCTCCGCCACACCTTTGACGCGTTCTTCCTACCACGCGGATCGCGACTTCGCGGCGCTGAGTGCGGCGCGCAACGCGCAACTGGCCGTGCAAGGCTGATATGCCGACCCATGCGGAAAAGAAGGTGCTCCGTTATTCGCAGGAGCAACTTTTCGACATGGTCGCCGATGTGGCGCGCTATCCCGAATTCCTGCCCTGGTGCGCTGCCGCGCGCGTGCTCAGCCGCGATGAACAGGTGCTGGTGGCGGATTTGACCATTGGCTTTCGCATGTTTCGCGAAACCTTCCGCTCCCGCGTGGGCATGAACAAGCCTGGCCATATTCACGTGACTTATGAAAACGGCCCCTTCCGCTATTTGAATAATCACTGGCGCTTCACGCCGGTAGCGGGCGGGACGGAAGTGGATTTCTTCGTGGATTTCGAATTCCGCAGCCGCATTCTGCAAGTGGCGATTGGCGTGGTGTTCAATGAAGCGGTGCGGCTGATGGTGCGCGCCTTTGAACGGCGGGCGCTGCATCTTTATGGGCGGCCGGGCGCGGCTGGCATTGGCAAGCCGGCCTCGGCCTAAGGCGCCTACTGCAATTTGATGTTGCGCGCCTGGATCATGTTGCGCCATTTGGCGTTTTCGGCAGCGAAATAGGCCGGCCATTCGGCGGTACTGCCAACCGTTGGCACCACGGCCAACGCGCTGAGGCGTTCGCGTGTATCGGGCGCTTCCATCGCGGCCTTGGTGAGTGCGTGCATGCGCGCCAGGATATCGGCAGGCACGCCGGTTGGTGCTTGCAGGGCGATATGTTCCACCACCTCCACACCCGGAAAGCCCTGTTCGGCGAAGGTTGGGATTTCCGGTGTGAGGGGGCTTCTTTCCTTGGTCGCAACCGCCAGAGCGCGCAAGGAACCGGAACGGATATGCGGCAAGATGCCTGATGCGGCCTGGAAAACCATTGGCGTTTCATTGGCGAGCACCGCCTGCACCGCCGGCGCGCCGCCGCGATAGCCGACATCCTGAATGGTAAGCCGCGCTTCCTGCAAAAAGAGCTCGGTCGCAAGATGTGTCGAAGACCCCGTGCCGGAATTGGCATAGGTCAGGTTGCTATTCGGCCGGCGCGCGATTTCGACATATTCCGCAAGTGTGCGCGCGGGGAAGCTTGGATTGACCACCATGATGATCGGCATGGAGGCAATCAAACCGATACCGACAAAATCCTTTTCATTGTCGTAAGGCAGCGGCATCAGATGTGGCGCCATAGCATAGGTGCTGACCGTGCTGACCAGCATGGTATAGCCATCAGGCCGCGCACGCGCGACGCTATTGAAGCCGATCGTGCCATTGGCGCCGGTGCGGTTATCCACCACGAAGCTGCGGCCCGTATCGCTGGAAAGCTTCTGCGCCAGAATGCGCGCCACCGCATCGGTGGAACCACCCGCGGCCCAGGGCACCACCAGCGTGACAGGGCGGCTTGGCCAGGCATCTTGCGCGCGCGCAGTTGCTGGCAGCAGCGCAGGGGCGGCAAGCAGGGCAAGGTGACGGCGAGATATCATGGTGTCCTCCTTTGGGATTTCTTTTGCTTTCATTAGGATTGACCGGATGGGCATGGCAAGCGGCTTTTCAGCCTCGTCGGTTTTTCTTGCTTTCCGGTGCCTGGCTGGGGAAGACTGAGCACTCCCCAAGGGCAGGAGACGGGTTATGGGCGGATTTCTGACCGATGATGATCTGAAGCAATTGCAGCCGGCGGATGAGGTGATGTTCCCCTCTCCCATCCCAACGCAGGTGGTATCATCCGACGAATTCTGGCCGATGCCGCAGACCGAAAAGCAGAAAGCCGTCGAAACACGCATCAAGGAAATGGCTGATGAGCTCGGCGCCAAGCAAGGCTTGGGCAGACGGCGCTTTCTGCAAACCGCTTCCGGCATGGCGGCAGCCTTCCTTGCCATGAATGAAGTCCATGGTCCGCTTTATGCCGTGAGCCGCGCTGAGGCACAGCTGCCGGATGCGGCGGCAGCGCGCGCTGCGGCGCTGAAGGATCAGTTCATCATGGATGTGCATACGCATTTCCTTCGCCCCGATACGCGCATCATGACTTTTGTGAATGCCCGCCGCGCGGTGGGACGAGCCGGGTGGAATCCTGATCTGGTCGGCAAGGAACAGACTATTCAGGATTTGATGGAAGCTAGCTGGTTCAAGGAAGTGTTTCTCGATTCGGATACCAAGGTCGCGCTGATCAGCGGCGCACCTTCCGAAGAACCGATTGATTGGTTCCTGACCAATGACATGAAGTTCGATGCGCGCAAACGTGTGAATGATGCGGCTGGTACCAAACGCGTTCTCTCCCACGCTATTTTCACACCCGGTCAGCCAGGCTGGATGGATGAGGTGGAGCGTTCCATTGAGCAACTCAAGCCTGATAGCTTCAAGGGCTATACGATTGGCGACAATACCAACAAGCATTTGGCCATCCATCCGTGGCGGATGGATGATGAAAAGCTGCTCTATCCTTTTTATGAAAGGTTGCTGAAGGCCGGCATCAATATTGTCTGCGTGCATAAGGGGCTTTTCCCGCAGCAGGTGACGCAGCAATTCCCGCATCTGCTCCCCTTTGCTGGCGTGGATGATGTCGGCAAGGCCGCGAAGGATTGGCCGCAGATCAATTTCGTCATCTACCATTCCGCCTATCGCTGGACTGGTGGTGGCGGTGCCGGCATGGGGGTTGAGCAATTCGCGCGCACGGGCCGCGTGGATTGGACCACGGATTTGTCGGAAATTCCGGCGAAATATGGTGTTACGAATGTCTATGGTGATCTTGGCCAGATTTTCGCGCAGACCACAGTAATTGAACCCGGGCTTTGCGCTGCGCTGATGGGCACACTCATTCGTGGCCTGGGTGCGGATCATGTTGTTTGGGGCACGGATGCGATCTGGACGGGTTCTCCGCAATGGCAGATTGAAGCACTGCGGCGGCTTGAGATTCCAGAAGACATGCAGCGCCGCCACGGCTTTGCGCCACTCGGCCCCGCGGATGGGCCGGTGAAGACCGCGATTTTCGGCGGCACTTCAGCGAAAATGTATCGCTATGATCAACGCCGCGCTGGGCTTGATGGTGATGGCGTGGCGCGCGTGAAATCGCAATACGCCGCGGCAGGCGGTAATCGCAGCAACAAGGCCTATGGCTATGTGCTGGCGGGATAGGCAAGCACGGGCGCAGGTTTGAACCTGCGCCCAATGCTTTTATTCCGCCGCGCGCAGCGCCGATTGGCTGCGCAGCTTCACAATGCCGGGAAGGGCATTGCCCTTCCACAGCGCTTCCAGCAGCGCCTTGGCTTCCTGAGCACCAATCGCATCGGCGGTCAGTTCCAGGAATTTATCGGACAGGTCTGCATCCGAAAGCGGCGCATCCGGATCACCCTTGCGGGTATGCTGATGGCGGTTCAGCACGCGCCCATCGCGCAGCTTGATTTCCACCTTCGCAGAACGCTTGGACGGGAAGGCCGCCGCGCATTCAGGATCAAGCGCTACGCTCACTTTCGGCATCAGCGCGCGAATGGCGGGATCGGTCAGGCGTTCCGGTTCAAACGCGGCCAGTCGCACGCCGCCATAAAGCAACATGGTCGCGACCGTAAATTGCGTGGAAAAGCGGCAATCCTGCTCGGTTGCAGCGGTTGGGCGATCACAAACATCCTTGGTCGCCTTATAGCCGCCGACATGCACACCAAGTACATCGCCAGCGCTGAAGCCGGCTTCGCGCTGCAAATCGCGCACCGCATCAAGTGCGGCGAAAATATGCCCGCAGCATCCGTGATTCTTGAAGGTCATATCCGTGATGGCATAGGGCTTGCCGATATTGGCGAGCGACTTTTCCCATTTGCCGGTATCTTCGCTGGTCGCGGCTGCAAAGCCCGCCGGGCCATGCAGCACATCCAGAGCGCCGGTCATGCCGCGCGCGGCCGCCATCGCTGCCATGGCGCCCGCTTCTGCCGCATGGCCGGGATGTAAAGGCTTGGACATGCCTTCCCCGCGGAAGGCTTGTTGCAGGCCGCTTGCCATGGTGGCGCAGGTGGCAATGGCATGTGCGGTGCGTTCCGCATCGCAATTCAGCGCAACCGCCACCGCTGCCGCCGCACCAAAAGTGCCAACCGTGCCGGTGGTATGCCAAAAATCATAATGGGATGGCTGCACGGCAACACCGATGCGGCATGAAACCTCATAGCCCGCAATCATCGCACGCAGCAGCAAATCCATATCCGCGCCACGCGATTGCGCTGCCGCCAGCGCCGCCGCAATGGTGGGGCAGCCCGGATGATAGACGGCGTAGCGATAGATATCGTCAAATTCCACGGTATGGGATGCCGTGCCATTCAACAGCGCAGCGTGACGCAACGGCACCTGGCGGCCACTCACGTAACATATCGCACCACCACCGCCGCGCGTTTCATCTTCAAGCGCGGCTGACATCAGCGTCGCGGGCGCGCGGGAAGCGCCAGCCAACAGGGCGGCGAACCAATCCACCAAGGCACGGCGCGCGTGATGCGCAACCTCGGCAGCAACCGCGCGGCTGCGCCAGGAAGCGGCGTGATCCGCAAGAATAAGTAAGGGGTTTTCCATCATGGGCATTGCTACGCGTTGCCGCGCAGCACCTCCTTATTGATCACAACATCGGGGTCGAGCTGACCCTTGAAATGGCTGATGATGCTCTCCGCGCAGGAAAGCCCCATGCGGCGCATGCCCTGTTCCGTCGCGGCAGCAGAATGCGGGGACACAATCACATTCGGCAAATCAAGCAGCGGCAGGCGCGTGGTGACGGGTTCTTCCCAGAACACATCCAGCCCGGCAGTCGCAAGATGCCCGGTTTTCAGGGCGGCGGTGAGAGCCGCTTCATCCACCAGCGTGCCGCGCGCGGTATTGATATAGGTGCCGCCTGGCTTCATGGCAGCAAGGAAGGTGGCATTCACCATGCCGCGCGTTTCTTCATTGCTCGGGCAATGGGTGGTGACGATATCGGCTTCTGCCAAGCCTTCATGCAATACCTTAACCGGGCGGAAGCCAGCGCCCTTGATGGTGTTTTGCGGAATATACGGGTCATGCACCAGCACCTCCATCCCGAAGGCGGCGCAGAGCCGCGCAACGCGTCCGCCAATGCGCCCGAAGCCGATGATCAGCACCTTCCGTCCCGATAAATCCCAGGTGGGCAGCGATGCCTTGGAACCCCAATCGAGTGCACGCAAATTCTTGTCATAGTCTAGCGTGCGCCGAGATGTGGACAGCATAAGCATCATCGCATGTTCGGCGACCGAAAGCGCATTGGCATCCGGCGTCACGGTCAGCGGAATGCCGCGTTCTGTCAGCGCCTTTACGTCAACTGCATCATAACCCACACCATGCCGCGCGCAGATGGAAAGCATCGGCGCCTTGGCCAGAAAATCGCGATTGATTGGCGTTGCGCGCACAATGATCGCTTCGGCAGTTTGCATCGGCTCCCGCAGGGTATCCGCATTCACCTCGGTCAACATGGTGACCTTGAAATCGGGCTCCGCATGCAGCCTTGCCATGGCGTCGGGGTGCAGCGGTCTCAGGCAAACGATATGGGGCATGGTGTTTCCTATTCTACCTTGGCGCCGGAAATGCGGACCAGTTCAGCCCATTTCGGAATCTCGGAAGCGAGAAAGGCGCGGAATTCTTCGGGCGTGGAGCCAACCGGCTCGCTGCCCTGCTGGGCGAGCTTTGCCTTCATGTCATCGGTGCGCATCACGGCGCGGATTTCAGCGGCGATGCGGTTGATGATGGGCGTCGGTGTATTCGCCGGCGCCATATAGCCATTCCAGAGCGCCACTTCGAAGCCAGGCAGGGTTTCCGCGATGGTCGGCACATCCGGCAGCAGCGCGGAACGCCGCGCGGTGGTGACAGCAATGGCGCGGAGCCGCCCAGACTGCACATGCGCGATCACTTCCACCAGGGGTGCGGCCATGGCTTGGATTTTGCCCCCCATCAGATCGGTCACCGCCGGTGTGCCGCCGCGATAGGAAACATGCGTAACCTCAATCCCGGTGCGCGCGGCGATCAGCGCGGCAGACAGGTGCTGCGACGTGCCCGAACCCGCATTGCCGAAATTGAGCACACCCGGCTTTGCCTTTGCTTCTGCCACCAGCCCGGCAAAATCTCGCGCCGGCACATCCGGATGCACCACCAGAAGATTGGGGATGAAGGTGGTTTGGCTGATCGGCGCGAAATCCCGCTGCGCATCGAAGGGCATATTGCGATAGAGCGCGCCATTCGTAGCGTGTGTGGAACTTGTCGCCATCACCAGCGTATAGCCATCGGGGGCGGCGCGCGCGACAGCCTCGCTCCCGATATTCCCAGCGGCACCTGGGCGATTTTCAATTACCACCGGCTGGCCAAGCCGAGGCGAAATGGCCTCAGCGACCAGGCGCGCGGTGATATCCGTGCTGCCACCTGGCGCGAAGGGAACAATGACGCGAATGGGGCGATCCGGGCTCCATTGCGCTTGGGCCAGCGCAGGGCTTGCCGCGATTGCCGCGAGCCCCGCCAGAATTTGCCGTCTTTGCACTCGATCCTCCTAGAATGCCGCTGTTCTTCGCCGGCTGGCACGTGTCACTCACAATTGATGATGCGCAGCCGGCCCCATCACCGCTTCACGCATACGCGCCTGCAGCAGCGCGCCTTCACGCGGCGGCAGCACAAGCGGCTTGCTGGTAGCGTCAATTTTCGCGACCGCGAAGAAAGGGCCTTGGCCAGCATGGATCGCCTTATGCAGCGCGGGCACTTCATCGGGCTTGGTGACGAACATGGTATTCGTGATGCCCGCACCCTTCGCCATCATCACCAGATCAACGCCGTGGCGTGTCGCGGTTTCCTGCATGCCGGTTTCACCGTAATGCTCGTTGTCTTGCACCACGATGGAAAGATTGGCCGGCTTTTGCACCGCAATCGTCGCCAGCGCGCCAATACCCATCAGCATTTCCCCATCGCCGGTAATCACCAGCACCTTGCGTTTGGGCTGCGCCAGGGCAAGGCCAAGGCCGATCATGGCAGCACCCCCCATGCCACCCCAAAGCGGCAGGTTTTCCGCGCAATCACCAATGGCCGTGATGTCCCAGGCCGGCGCACCAAGCCCGGCAATCACCAGCATTTCGCCCCTGTCCGCGAGCAGTGCGCGGGTCAATTCTCGGCGATCGAGTTTTCCGGAAGCAGCAAGCATTTTTTCAGTCCTTCCCGAAAGTCTTGGCGCCAAGCACGCGCTGGCCAATCAGGGTTGCGGTGGGGCGGAAGGTATTGAAGGCCAGGCGAATGGTGGCATTCACCGTGGGCGCCACATCTTCCGGCGTATCGGCGCGGCGCACCAGCGTGCCCATGGCTTCCAGGACGGTTTGCGTCGCATTACCCATCGGCACTTGCGCCGGGTTGAATTCACCAAAATCACCGCGCATCGTCACCAGCATCGGCAGCGGGCAGCGATGCATGATGGAAAGCGAGAGCATATTGATGCAATTGCCAACGCCGGAGGATTGCATCAGCAGCACGCCCTTCGCCCCACCAAGCCAAGCGCCTTGCAGCAGGGCAATGCCTTCTTCTTCGGTGGTCAGCGTCACCACGGTCATTTCATTATCAGCAAGGCAGCGGCGGATCAGCCGGGAATGCCCGGCATCCGGCACCAAAGCCACTTGCGTGATATTGTGGGTCTTGAGCAGGGAATAGATCTGATCCGGCCAATCGGCCGCAGCGTCGGGCGCCTTGTCTATTGAATGCTGGTCCATGGTTTTCCCGTTCCTTGATGGCCCAACATCCTGCGCCCTGGCCTTCATGGCAAGACAGGAGGGCGCTGGTTGTTCTATGAAACCCGCATGATCCGCATCACCCCCGCCATCGCCATTGCCGAGCATGAGCTGAAGGAGGCGTTTTTGCGCGCCTCCGGCCCCGGGGGGCAGAATGTGAATGAACTCGAGCCAATTCCATGATCCGCGTTACGGAGTCGATCAGTATAGATGCGGCGGAACTCCACGAGGATTTTCTTCGCTCGAGTGGCGCGGGTGGGCAGAACATCCAGAAAGTCGAGTCAGCCGTTCAACTGCGCTTCGATGCCGCAAACAGTCCGAACCTACCCGATGCGGTGAAAGCCCGCCTTCTTCGCCTGGCAGGTCACCGGGCAACGCGGGAAGGCGTGATCGTCATCACCGCTCAGCAGCACCGGACACAGCATCGGAACCGGGAAGATGCGCTGGCCCGCCTGCTCGAATTGATCAAGGAGGCAGCGCGCCCACCGCCTCCGCCTCGCAAGAAAACGCGACCAACTCTTGCCTCGAAGGTTCGCAGGCTTCAGGGCAAGGCGCAGCGCGCGGTCATCAAGCGCGGGCGCGGAAGACCCGATATGGATTGAGCGACAGCGACAGTAGCTACCAGCATCCCCAACGGTCGGTGCGGCAACCTCACTTCATCGGCGTTCCGTGCCATGCCCTACGGGGTGAACCAGCCCTTGACATAACCATTTACATCGATATATCTAGAATTATGGATATAATAGATGCAGCCGAAGCTTTCAGCGCTCTCTCGCAGGAGACCCGCCTCGCGGTGCTGCGCCTCCTGATTGAGGCCGGGGCCGAAGGTGTCCCTGCCGGGGACATTGCGCGTCACTTCGGGACGCCACAGAACACGATGTCCACTAACCTCGCCATCCTCGCCCGCGCGGGGTTTGTCACCTCGCGGCGTGACGGCCGTTCGGTGATCTATGCCGCCGACTACGCTGGACTAAGGAGGTTAATCACCTTCTTGCTTCAAGACTGCTGCAAGGGGCGGCCAGAGGTCTGCACGCCCCTGCTCGACGCCGCACTGGCGCCCGCAGCGGCACCCTGTTGCCCACTTCCTGAATCGCCGGAGAATTGACGATGCCAGATGCCGTCTTCCTTGATCGCTCCTTGCCGGTCGCCATCATCGGGGGTGGCCCAGTCGGCCTCGCCGCCGCCGCTCACCTCATTGAACGCGGTCTGCGCCCGTGCGTCTTTGAAGCCGGGTCCGAACCCGGCAGCGCCGTCCGCGAATGGCGCCATGTGCGCATGTTCTCGCCGTGGCGCTTCAACGTGGATGCAGCGGCCCGCAGGCTGCTTGAAGCCGAGGGTTGGAAAGCCCCAGACGCGGACGCCTTTCCCACAGGCGCTGATCTTTTTGCCGTCTACCTCGCACCATTGGCTGCGGCGCTCGCCAAGGCGGGTGCTGACCTCCGCTATAATGCGAAGGTGATTGGCGTCTCTCGTCGTCACCACGATCGCTTGCGTGAAGGACAGCGCGCCGCCGGTCGTGGGCGGGATGCCGCCCCCTTCGTGCTGCATCTAGCCGCGCCTGACGGCACCATTCAGGTGGTCGAGGCGCGCGCGGTGATCGACTGCTCTGGCACATGGGCCAGCCCTAACCCGGCCGGTGCGCATGGCCTTCCGGCGCCAGGTGAGACCGCAAATGCCGACCGAATCTCCTATGGCATCCCAGACGTACTCGGCATCAGTAGAAGCACCTATGCGGGCGCAACGACGCTCGTGCTCGGCGGCGGCCATTCCGCGATGAACGCGGTGCTCGATCTCGTCACCTTAGCCAGTCAAGCGCCGGGCACGCGCATTCTATGGGCATTCCGGCGCCCGCTAGCCGATATAAACTTTGGCGGTGGCAAAGCAGACGGTCTGGCGGCGCGCGGTGCGCTTGGCGCGAATGCCAAGGCGCTGATCGAGTCCCAACAGGTACAGGCGCTGGCGCCCTTTCAGGTTGATCGGATCGAGCGCGAAGGTGACCGGCTGCTGGTCCATGGCGACCGAGGCGGCAACGCCGATACGGTGCTGACTGAACGCATCATCGTCGCTACCGGCTTCCGACCTGATCTGTCTTGGCTTGGGGAGGTGCGTCTTACGCTTGATCCCGCCGTGCAGGCGACACCCGCGGTGGCGCCCCTAATCGATCCCAACCTCCACTCCTGCGGGACGGTGCGTCCGCATGGCGAGGCCGAGCTTCGGCACCCGGATGAGCCGGGCTTCTATGTTGCGGGCATGAAAGCGTACGGCCGAGCGCCGACCTTCTTGTTGGCAACAGGTCACGAGCAGGTGCGCAGTATTGCTGCCCACCTTGCCGGTGACATTGCTGCTGCACGGCGCGTGGAACTCGTTCTGCCCGAAACAGGCGTTTGCGCGACGCAGCGCACCGCATCGGTGTCGGCAGCAACGAGTGACGGCTGCAGTCCCAGTAGTGCCTTCGAGCCTGTCCGCAAGCCGGTCGTGGCAGCGGCGTGTTGTGGCCCCTTGCCCCGCGAAGCATCGTCAGGGTCCGCATGATCTACGCGATGAAAGGGCGCTGTTGTTAAAACCTATGCGGCAGCACGGGTGGTAGGTAAACATCCATGCAGAGCATCGGGCTGCCCTTCGAGTTACGTTCCGCCACTTATCCATGATGCGAAATTCTGCGTGTCGGTGCAGATCGATGCACGGTTCGTAGAAGCCGCAAGGAACGCACATCAGAAGCTTATGACCCCACCCCGGAAGGCCACCAAACCAACCGCTGGTTCAAAGGCGCGCAGGCTGGAAGCGAAAACGCGGCGCGGCGCCGTGAAGCGGCTGCGCGGCGGGGCTATAGACGATTGAATTCAGAAAAAACGGCACAAAAAAAGGCGGTGTCTCATCGGAACACCGCCTTTGCTGGAGAGCAAAATTTCAGGCCTTGGCCTTGCGCTTGCCCTTCTTCACGCCGGCAAGAGCAGCGCCCTTCAGCGCCGGGCTCGCCTTGAAGCGGACCGTGGCGCCAGCCTTGATCTGCACCTTCTCACCGGTCTTGGGGTTCAAGCCAGTGCGCTTCGGGGTTTCGCGCACGGCGAAAGCACCGAAATCCGGAATGGTGAAACGGCCGGAGCTGACGATTTCAGCCTTGATCGCGTCAATGATATCGGCGGCGAGCTTGCCCGCGGCAACCGCAGACATGTCACCGGATTTCGCGATAACGTCAGTGAGGAACTTCTTCGACATGGTTCGATTCTCCCTTGAGGATCACTTCGCATAGCCGAGGATTCGGCACTTGTCAGCAGGTGAAAGATATTTTTTGCGTTCTTGACAAGAAAATTTTTAAGCGCCAGCCGTAAGAATCCGCAACTGCCCGGTTGACAGTAAGAAAATCCTTGATTTCAGCGGCACTTGCCGCCACCCATCAATTGATTGACGCGCCAGAAGCCCGGACAATCGGGGTCCATTTCTCGGTCTCGGTGCGCATGAAGCCGGCCAATTCCTCAGGCGTGCTCGGGGCCGCTTCCAGCCCATGGCGTCCCAGATGCGCGACGATTTCAGGATCGCGCAGCGATTCGACCAGTGCTTCATTGATCCTTGTTACAATTGGTAGGGCCAGGTTGCGCGGGCCCATCAACGCATACCAATTGGCCACTTCGTAACCGGGCAAGGGTCCCGCTTCAGCAATGGTTGGCGTATCGGGCAAAAGCCGGCTGCGCTGCGGCAAGGGCACCGCCAGGGCGCGCAGCTTGCCTCCTTCAATCTGTGGCAGCACCGTCGCGGCAGTGGCAATCGCAAAATCCACCTTCCCTGAGATCAAATCCGTGATCAATTGCCCGCCACCGCGATAGGGCACATGCACCGTGCTGATCTTCGCCATGGAATCAAGCAAGGCTCCGCCCAAATGCCCGGCGCTACCAACGCCCGATGACCCATAGGTCAATTGATCGGGCCGCGCCCGTGCGGCCGCGATCAATTCCGGCAGGCTACGCCAGGGGCGATCCACCGGCACAACCAGGATATTGGTGACCTCAACCGAACGCGAAATTGGCGTTAGATCCGTCATGACATCAAAGGGAAGCCTGGCCAGGATCGGGTTCAGCACCAATGATGCAATGGTTCCCATCATCAGCGTATAGCCATCAGATGGTGAGTTTACTGTGGCCTCAGATGCCAGATTTCCCCCTGCTCCAGGGCGGTTTTCGACAATGATCGGCTGGCCCAAAAGCGCTTGCAGCTTATTGGTCAGCGTGCGCGTGGTGATATCCGTCCCGCCACCTGGCGCAAAACCAACAAGAATACGAATGGGGCGTTGCGGATTCCAAACCGCCTGCGCGGCCAGGGGCTTGATAGCCAGCAGGGCGGGCGCGGCCAAAAGGCTACGGCGATGAAACATACGCTTCATTCCTCTCCCGGCGCTGCGCTTTGACGCTGGCGCAAACCATGCTGATCTTCAAGCGCTTCATAGCGGGGCGCAGCGCGCCGCGCCAGCCAGGGGGAAACCATGCCGGGGAAAATCATCAAGCGTCGTCCAATACTATTCGCGGGCTTGGCAGGGCTTGCTGCGCCCAGTTTGGCGCGTGCCAGCACTTACCCGGATCGACCGATCAGGCTGGTGATTCCCTTCGGCGGCGGTGGACAAACCGACATCGTCTCCCGCGTTACCGCCGAAGCCTTGCAGCAACGGCTGGGTCAGCCTGTGCTGGCCGATAACCGCCCGGGCGGGGCGGGTAATCTTGCGGCAGAAATGGTCGCCCGCGCGCCGGGTGATGGCTATACCGTGCTGGTCGCCACCATGGGCACGAATAGCGGGCTGAATGCGCTGCTCTATAAATCCGTGGGCTATGAGTCGCAGCGCGATTTCACGCCCGTTGGCATGTTCTGCACCACCTCGAACCTGCTGGTTGTGCATAACTCCATCCCCGGACGGGACTTCAATGAGGTGGTGGCCTGGATCAAGGCCAATCCCGGCAAGTTCACCTTTGCTTCGGCCGGGGTTGGCGCCATTACCCACCTGATCATGGAAGATATGGGCGCGTGGCTTGGCTTGGATATGGTGCATGTCCCCTATCGCCAGACCACCAATGCCATGACGGATCTGATTGCCGGTCGCGTGCATGCGCGCTGCCTTGGCCTGCCGGAAGGCGAGCCTCTGCGCCAGGTGCAAAGCGTGCGTCCCGTGGCGGTCACCACCGTGGAACCGCGCCCGGAATGGCCGGGTGTGCCCACCATGGGCCAGACGATTCCGGGTTTTGAGGGATCAAGCTATTTCGGCCTGGCCGTGCCTACCCAAACGCCGCGAGAGATTGTGGTCCGGCTGAATGCGGCGCTGCGTGAGGCCTTGGCGGATGAAAAGGTGCGCGCGGCCTATAAGCGCGTGGGCGCCGATCCGGCTGAGCCCGCCTCGCCCGAGGATTTTGCCGCCCGCGCCAAACGCGATGGCGAACGCTGGGCACCGCTCATCCGTCGGCTCAATCTGGTGGCTGAATAGTAGGTCTGGTTGAAAAAGGGGCTGCCCGCGGCGCGGCGCTGCGCTAGACTAAAGGCGTGAATATCCTGGCCCCCCCCCAGCCTAGGCTGGACATTGATATCGCCTTCGACCTGATCTGCCCTTGGTGCTACCTGGGCGTCAGGCGCCTGCGCCGCGCCTTGCGCGCCCGGCCAGATATCATTCCGGAACTGCTGTGGCGCCCCTTTCTGCTCAATCCGGATATTCCGCCCGGCGGTGTTTCACGGGCAGAATTCGTGGCGCGGAAATTCGGCGGTGAGGATCGCGCACGGCGCTTGCAAAACGCGTTGACCGAACTTGGCCGGGCCGAGAGGATCGGCTTTCGTTTTGATCTGATGGGGCGCGTACCATCCAGCATCAATGCGCATCGCCTGGTGCGCTATGCGGTGCGGGAGGGCCTGGGAGAAATGATGGTGGAAGCGCTGTTCCACGCCTATTTCGCCGATGGCACGGATATCGGGGATTTGGACCGGCTGGCGATGCTGGCCGGGCGCATTGGGCTTGATGTCCATGCCGCGCTTGGCTTTCTCCGCTCGGGTGAGGAGGCGGAGGCAGTGCATACGGAAAATCTGCGCGCGCATCGCCTGGGGATCAATGGCGTGCCCTGCTTCATCATTGCCGGGCAACAGGCGATAGCCGGCGCGCAGGAGCCCGAGGTCTTGGAAAGGCTACTGGATGTGGCGCTTCAGCAATATCACTTCACCGGGGGGGATGGCGGCTGAGGCTTGCGCCGCCGGGGCCGGGCGTTTATGGAACCCTTCATTGGTCAGGGCGCATAGCTCAGTGGTATGAGCGCCTGCTTGACACGCAGGAGGTCCGTGGTTCGATCCCACGTGCGCCCACCACGCCCCCTTCAGATCCGCATACGGAAGCCTACCACCAGCGAATTCGCGCCCTCATAAACGCCATTGAAGGTGCCGAAAATGCCGCTGCGGTGCATGTAGCGAATGGCAATTTCCCGATCCGGCCGACTGGGCAGGGCGAAAGTGAGCTCGGGCGAGAAAAAATTCAGGAAGTGCGATTGGTTTGGCTCGGGCCGCGCATCCGTGCCGCGCTCCACCTGCGGCAGGCGGGTGACATAATTCGGTCCCATGGAAAGCCCGAAGGTAGTGTAGAGGTAATTGGTCCAGGGAAAGCCGTCATAGCGCACATAGGCCGCCGCCCAGAATTCCCCGCCTTCCGTATCGCCGAAGCGATAGGCCCCGCCCAATTCCGCATCCAGCATGAAGAAGCGCCAGAAACGCGCCAAGCGATAGCTGGCAGCGCCGCCCAAAAGGGTGTCGTCGCCCCAGGAACCGGTCCAGGGCGCCACCACGATATCGCGCAACTTGCCATCAGCGACTGAGGACCCGGCGAAGATCATGCCGGCCCAAGGCCGCGCATCGGCCAATGCGCGCGCCTGATCGGCCACGGAAACTTCTCCTGAAGAAGCCGTTTGGGCCAGGGCGGCGGGCACAGCACCAAGCAGCGCTGCCAATAACAAGAAAAGGCGCGCGGTGCGATTCAGAGGGGCCATTGTTCCGATAATTCCTCAAAGCGTTTCCTGTAGGAGGGGCGGGCGAGGGTGGCCAGCCCTGATTGACGGGCACGGCTTACCGCGCGCCAGGCTGGAACATCAAGGCAAAGCTAGGCACGTAAGTCGTCAGGAATAGCACCACCAGCATCCAAAGAATTTGTGGCCAGATCGCACGACTGATTTGCGCCAGGGACAAGCCGCTTATCGCCATGCCAATGAACAGGCAATAGCCGATCGGTGGGGCGGCCATGCCTATGGAAACATTGGTCACGATAATGGCACCAAAATGGATCGGATCCACGCCAAAGCGATTGGCAATGGCAATCAGCATCGGCCCCAGAATAACCATAATGGCGATTTCATCCATCACCGCGGCCAGCAGGAAAAAGGCGATATTCAAGGTGGCCAGCGCAGCCCATTTCTCGCCAATGGCCTGTGCCATCCAGGTCGCAAAGCGAATGGCGATCTGTTCCTGTGCCACCAGAATGCCAAAACCCGCCGATACCGCGATAATGGCGCAAACAATGGCGCTGGTGCGCATGGCGCTTACGAAAATACCGGGCAGCGCACGCAAGGTGAGTTTGCGTTCGACAAATAGTCCAATGATAACGGCGTAAAGGCAGGAAACCGCCGCCGCTTCGGTTGGCGTGAAAATGCCGCCGTAAATGCCGCCCAGCACCACCAAAGGCGATGCCAGCGCCCAGCGCCCATCGGCAAAAGCGCGCGCGACCTGCCCGGCGCTCGCGCGCGGCAGGCGCGGTACATTGGCGCGCTTGGCATGGACCCAGCAAATCACCAGCAAGCCCGCGGCAATCAGCAGGCCGGGCACAATGCCGGAAAGAAACAAGCGCCCGATGGATTGTTCGGCGACAATTCCCCAGATCACGAAGGCAATGGAAGGCGGGATCAGCGGCCCCAGCACGCCAGCCGAAACCGCGATGGATGCCGCGAATCCCTTGTCATAACCGGCCTGCACCATGGCCGGGATCATGATGGCGCCAATGGCCGCCGTGGTGGCGGGGGCAGAGCCGGAGATGGCTGAGAAGACCAGCGCCGCCAGCACGGTCACCATCGCAAGCCCGCCGCGCAAATGCTGGACCAACGTGGACGCAAAATCCACCAAACGGCGCGAAAGCCCGCCCGCTGACATCAATTCCCCTGCCAGCATGAACAAGGGAATCGCCAGCAAGCTGAATTGCTGCGAACCGCTGATGATGGATTGCGCCAGAAAGGCGGGCTCGATATCGGCGACGATCAGCGCTGCGGTAATAACCAGGGCAATCGCAATGGCAAAGGGCACACCGAGCGTGACCAGGGCGCCGAAGCCAGCCGTCAGGCACCAGGCAACGGCGGTCATTCTATCGCAGCCTCATCTGCTGGTAACGCGCCGCCGGGCCTAAGCGCGCGTTCCAGCCCAAACACCGCCATCAGCGCGCCGGCAATTGGTGCGAGTGCGTTGAGGATTTCAATCGGATAGCCCATGGCGGCGGAAACGGAACCGCTGGTGATGTCGAGGAAGCGCCAACCGGACCAGGCGAGGAATACACCCAGCGCTGCCGTGATGAAATCCAGGACGCGTTCCGCAGCGATGCGCCCGGCAAGCGGCAGGGCGTCAGTCAGCAGGCTCAGGCGCACGTGAAAACCCTCATGCACCCCAAGCGCGAGGCCAGCCAGCACGCTCCAGGAAAACATCAGCACGGCGAATTCCTCGCTCCAGGAAGATGCCGCGCCCAGCACATAGCGGGTCACCACCTGATAGAGTATGGCGGCAAGCATCAAGGCGGCGGCGAGCGCGATGGATAGGCGCGTCGCCCCCGCCAGAAAGCGGGCGATGAAGCCCAGAATGCTCACTGCACTGCGGCCAAAGCGTCCCGAATAATGTCGGCACCGATCTGGCCACGGAAATTTTCATACATGGGCAGCACACCGCGGCGGAAGGCCGCCTTGTCCGGCACTTCATTGATCTGCATGCCGTTCTTCAACAGACTATCGCGGAAGCCCGCGGTTGCCTGCGCATTCGCGGCGCGTTGCGCTGGCGTGGCTTCTGCGGCGGCCTCGGTGACGGCGGTTTTGAGGTCAGCCGGCAGGCGATCAAAGCTGCGCTTGGAAATCAGGCAGCCGATCATGGAATAAATGTGCCCGGTCAGGGAAAGGAACTTCGTCACTTCATAGTATTTGCTTTGATCAACAATGCCGAGCGGAATTTCGAGACCATCTACCGCGCCCTGCTGCACGGCGGTGAAGGTTTCCCCCCAGGCCATGGGCACGGCATTGCCGCCCAGGCTGCGGAACATTTCGATATAGATCGGGCTTTGCAGCACGCGGAATTTGATTCCGCGCAGATCTTCAGGCCGCACGATCGGGCGGACGTTATTGATCATGTGGCGGAAGCCGCCTTCCATATAACCAAGCGCCAGCACACCGCGCGATTCAAGCCGCGTGCGTAGCGCCTGCCCGACAGCGCCATCCAATACGCGATGCCCTTGGTCTTCGCTGGAAAACAGGAAGGGCATGTCATTGACCTGAAAGGCGGGTTCGATCTGCGCAATCACCGCATTGGTGATGATGCCCATATCCACCGTGCCAAGGCGCATGCCGTCAATCAGCGGGCGTTCATCGCCAATGGCGCGATTCGGGAAAAGCTGCACCTCCACCCGGTCGCCCACGCGCTTTTCCAAGGCTTGCTTGAAAAGCCGCGCGCCGGTGGCATAGGGATCAAGCGCGCCATCACCGCTGGTCCAGCCAAGACGCAGCACGGTCTTGCCTTGCGCGCGCAGAATGGCGGGCGCGATGCCAAGGGCGAAAATACCGGCGCCAAGCGCCCTGCGGGTGAAGTGGGTCATGCTTTGATCCTCCCTTATGCCCGCAGCTCTCGGCGCGGGGCTTGTATGAGTAAGCATAGTCCGGCCCGCGCAGCGCGCAAACCGCCATCACGAGAGCGCCATCAGGCGCCCAAAGCCGGGGCGGGCAGCCTTCATCCCAAGGCAGCGCAGCGCATGCCAGGCCATGACCTGATTGCTGGTGATGACCGGCAGGCCCAATTCCGATTCCAGCGGCGCAATCAACCCGGCGGAGCGAATGGCCGTGCAGGAGATGAAAAGCGCATCGGCGCCGGGATACGCATGCGCAGCGCGGCGGGCCTGATCGGCAATAGCCTTGGGCGGGATTTGCGCCATTTCCGCATTGGTATTGATGCCCATCATGTCGCCGCCTATCACCGCGCAGCCGTGGGCCGCAAGGAAGGCGATCTCCCTTTCATGCACGGCGGCAATATAGGGTGTCACCAGCAGGAGACGTCGTGCGCCCAGGGCTTGCAGCGCAGCCAGAATGGCATCGGCGGTTGTGACAGCGGGCAAGCCTGTTGCCTTCATCATGCGCGCTGGAATCTCTGCTGCGCGTTCGGGTGCGAAGGTGGATACCGCCGTGCAATGAAAGCCAATCAGCCCGGGGCGTGCATCCGCGAGCAACCCCGCCGCGTCTTCGAGCCTATCGAGCATTTTGGACAATTCCGCTTCCGAACTGCCGCGCAATTCCAGCCGCGTGATCAGCGCTACCACGCCTTCAGGCAGCATGGCATGCAATTCGGCTTCGCAAATGGCATTGCCGGAAGGCACCATCAGCCCAAGCCGCGCGCGGGTGCCGTAATCAATCATCGGAGTGAGGCCCGCGCCTCGGTGAGCCAACTCCGGTCTATGTAATCCTCAGCCCTTGTGCGCGCGCGGGCCGGCAAATCACGGATCAGGGCGCTGGTTTCAATCAGCGCCTGCACGCCAGCCGCACTTGCTTCCGCATCGCGCGGAAAGATCGCATCGCGTGTGTATTCCGCCCAGGCGAGGTCAGCGTAGCGCGCCTCAATCCCTGTCTCACGCATCGCAACCTCTCGCGCGAAGGCCTGGTTGGTGTAGAATTTCTCATGCGCGCGCAGAAAGCCGCGCAGAAAGCGGAGCAACAAATCGCGATTGGCGCGCGCCCAGCGCAAATCCACATCCAGGCTGGTGAATTGGAAATTTGGCACTTCGTCGCGCGGTTCACAAAGGGAGACAAAGCCAAGATCAAGCGCGATGTGATTGAGCGGCGCACCCTGCAACCCCGCATCAATTTTGCCTTGGCGCAGCATGTCCCAGCGCGCGAGGATCGGGCCGCAGGGCACCAATTCATAATCGCCCGGCCAATGCAGCCCACGCGCTGCCAGTAGCCGCATGATCAGGGATGAACTGCCGGCGCGGAGAGACGAGACGCCTATTTTCTTGCCGCGCAAATCCTCAAGCCGCGCCAGGCCAGGCCGCGCGATGAAGGAAAACGGCAGGCGATTCACATTGCCGCCAATGATCGCCTGATGCCCGCCGCCTTCTGCATCCAGAATGACATGTTCGGTGACGCCATAGGCAAGCTGCGCGCGGCCATCGCGGATGCGCTCATTCACCTCCTCAATGCCTTCGATGTGGTCAATCTGCAGCGCGATCCCTTCCGCCGCGAAAAGCCCGGCATGCAGGCCGATCCAGGCCGGCAGGTTGAAGTAATTGCGAGAGACGACAACAAGCGTCAGCGGGTCCATGACCTATTCCTCGGGATTTCGGCACCACCATGGGCGGGCGCCGGGAGGATCGGCAAGCCCCGCCTTGTTCCGCGCCGGTGGCGAGACCATGTGCCCCGCATGGTCATTCTCCGTCCCTCGCCTTCACGCAAAATCATGGGCTGGGCCATGCTCGCGCTTGGCGTGCTGGGCTTGGTGCTGCCCTTCCTGCAGGGCTTTCTGTTCCTTGCCTTCGGTGTTTTCGTGCTGCGGGATCAGCATATCTGGGCCGCGCGCCGTTGGGCCTGGGTTGCGGGACGCTGGCCTGAGATGGTCAGCAAGTTGGAAGCCATGGAAACCAGTATGGCGGCGCGAATGCGTCATTTAGCCAATCGGGTGCGCCTGCGCGGTTGAACCGCGCTCTGGCCACCCGCGCAGGGTCGGCGTAAGGGCCTTTCATGCATCGCCTCTGGCTTATCACCGGCGCCCTGGCCGGGCTTATCGCGGTTGGGCTTTCCGCCTGGGCGGCGCATGGGCTGCCCGCAAGGCTGGAACCCGCGCGTATGGCCGCGGCGCAAAACGCGCTGACCATGCAGGGCTGGCATGCACTGGCCTTGCTGATTGCTGGGCTTATGGCCGAACGGGGGCGGCGCCTCGCTCACTTCGCCGCAGCCGCCTTTCTGGCCGGCATGATCCTGTTTTGTGGCGCGGTCTGGCTCAGCGCGCTTTCCGGCCAGTCGCTGGGACCCATCGCCCCCTCGGGCGGGATGCTTTTAATGCTCGGCTGGGCTTTGCTGGCGGTGGCGGCGGCAAGGCGGTGATCCGCGCTGCCTATCTGGCCGCCGAAGGGTTTGAGGCGGAATTGGCCGAAGAACTCCGCCTGAGCGGCCGGCGCCTACAGGCCTGGCATGGCAGGCTGGCGCTTTCACCCGACTCGCCCGCGCCAGCCGTCTGGGCGCTGGATATCTGGACCGATCCGCGGGAAGTGCCTGCCCCTTCGGTCAAGGCGGCTGCCGATGCGCTGCGCGCTATCCAGCGCAATTGGTCCCATCTGCCCCTGCTGCATCATCGTCGCAGCAGGTTGATCGCCGATCGCTTGCCGCCGGTAAAGGCACGCCCGCTGGTTTTCCCGGAACCCGCCCCGACTGCGCCACTTGGCGCTTGGACCCTGCTGGCGCCGGACCGGATATTGGCCAGCCCCAGCAAGACCAGTCCATTCGTGAATGGCGAGCCTCGCTTTGTGGAAGACAAATCCGGCCCGCCATCCCGCGCCTACCTTAAATTGTGGGAAGGGCTCACCCGACTTGGCCGCTATCCCGGGCCTGGTGATCGCTGCCTTGACCTTGGCGCTGCCCCCGGCGGCTGGACCTGGGCGCTCGCTCGGCTGGGCGCTGAGGTGACGGCGGTGGATAAGGCGCCGCTTGACCCGGCCATTGCTGCCCACCCCGGCGTTAATTTCCGACCCGAGAGCGCTTTTGCCCTGGACCCCCGGCAAGAATCGCCGGTCACTTGGCTGTTCAGCGATGTCATCTGTTACCCGGCGCGGCTTTTGGGCCTGGTGCGGCGCTGGATCGAGGCGGAAAAGGCCGACAACATCTTTTGCACCATCAAATTCCAAGGCGCCACCGACCACGCCATCATCGCGAAATTTCAGGAATTTCAAGGCGCTATCTTATTTCATGCGAGCCAGAACAAACATGAAGTGACCTTCGCTCGGCTGGCGCCCTGAATTTTTCGCCGCCGCGCGCCGAAGCTGGCACGCCTTCTGCAATAGCACTGGTGTACCAAAACGGTGCCGCCGACCAAAGCGTCGGCGTCAACCAAAACGGGGTTGCGACGATGCTGGTGGTTCCGGAAAAGTCTTTGACTGCTCCTCAGGAGATCCGGGCCCGCCGCATGCAGAGCACGCAAGACGCGGCTCGGCTTGACGTCGCAGGGGGGCGAAAAGAATTCGCCGCCACGCTGCAAGAATTGCGGCACAGTCCGGCAAGAACTGCCGGTCCGGGGACACCCACGGGCAACACGCTCGCTGCCATGCTCCAGCGGATGGATACGGACCAAGATGGTCGCATCTCTCCGCTGGAGCTGCGGGCTTCCGCCAAGCGCGCCTATCAGGTGCCCGAACGCGCCAAGCCTGAGGCATAACCTTTCTGTTACCGCCGACCTGACCCTATAAGGGAGCATGTCGCAGGTTCAGATCGCCCAATTCGGCGCAACCGCCATTGCCAGGCGCGTGCTGCGGGCTTCCGCTTCCGATCGTATCGCCCTGACCAGCGCTGGCTGCGCTTTTTACGCCATGCTGGCGCTATTTCCCGGCATTTTCCTCCTGATCTCGCTCTATGGCATGGTCTTCGACGCGGCGGCGGTGGAACCGCAGCTTGAAGTGCTGCGCGAATTGGTCCCCGAAGATACCTTTGAGATGATCGCAACGCGGGTGCATGATCTGGTGGAGGCGCCGCGCCCCCGCCTGGAATGGAGCGCGATCCTGAGCGCCGCCATCGCGATATGGAGCGCCTCTGCCGGTACGCGGGCGACTATCGGCGCGCTGAATATGGCGCATCATGTGGAAGAAACCCGGCCCTTTTTTCGCTACCATGCTTTGGCCATTGGGTTAACGCTGGCGGCGACCTTGGCTGCCGTGGTTGCGATTGCGGCGCTGGTCGCCTTGCCCGGCATTTTGGCGCTATTCGGCTTACCGGCGCTGCGCGCGCTGTCCTTGCGTGGGCTGTCGCTGCTCACGCTCTTGCTGCTGATCGGGCTTTCGCTCATGGCGGTGTATCGGTTGGGCCCCGCATCGCGCCGCCTGCCGATCCGCCGCATCCTCCCGGGCGTTGTCATGGCAACGCTGCTCTGGGCTTTGGGGTCTGCGGCCTTCAGCCTTTATGTTTCAGACTTCGCAACCTATGACGCCATGTATGGGCCGCTTGGTGCCACGGTTGGCTTGCTGATGTGGTTCTATGTCAGTGTTTATGTCGTGCTACTGGGTGCCGAGTTGAATGTGGCTTTGGCGACGCAAGCCGGGGCGTGGTGACAGCGGGGCATGGCCGGGCCAGAATCGGCGCGGAGGCCCCGCATGACCCAAACCACCATCAGCGCCATCACCATCCACTGTGTGGATGCGCCGATTGATCCGCCGCTGCGCAATAGCCTGAATGTCATTCCGCGCGCGCCCTTGGTGATTGCGGATGTCACGACCAACGATGGCGCCACCGGCACCGCCTATGTCTTTCCCTATACGCGCGCCGCACTTGGGCCGACAGCGTCACTCGCGCGTTCGATTGGCGAGGGGCTGATTGGGCGGCCCTTGGCGCCGACGTCACTCTGGCGCGAATTGCATGATGGCTTTCGTATCCTGGGCAGCGAGGGCCTGGTGCAGATTGCGCTTTCGCTCCTGGATTTGGCGCTGTGGGATGCGCTTTCACGCCGCGCTGGCCTGCCGCTTTACGCCATGTTGGGGGCCGAGGCGCGACCCATGCCGATTTATGCCTCGCTGCGCGGCTGGGGGCCGGCGATGCTCTCGGAAGAAGCCGGCCAGGCGGTGGCGCGGCTTGGCGCGCGGGCGGTGAAATTCAAACTGGGCCATCCAAAGCTTGAAGATGATCTGGCCACAGTGCGCGCGGTGCGTGGCGTGGTCGGCGATGATGTTGCGATTTTCGTGGATTACAATCAGGCGCTGACGCTGCCTGAAGCGGAACGCCGCGGCCGTGCCCTGCAAGCGCTTGATGTGCGCTGGCTGGAAGAACCGCTGCCCGTGCAGGATGATGCAGGCATGGCAGCACTTGCCGCGCGGCTCGATGTCCCGATCCAGGGTGGCGAGAATTGGTGGGGCCCCGCTGGCATGCAGCGCGCCTTGGTGGCTGGCGCCTGCGATTTCTGCATGCCGGATGCGATGAAGATTGGCGGTGTCACCGGCTGGTTGGGTGCCGCGGCCTTGGCGGCAGCGCATCGCGTGCCGATGTCATCGCATATCTTTGTCGAAGTCAGCGCGCATTTGCTGCAAGCAACCCCAACTGCACATTATCTGGAACATCTGGATATCGCCGCCCCCTTGCTGCGCCGCCCCTTGGTGGTGCGGGATGGCATGGCGCTGGTGCCAGATGCACCCGGGATTGGGCTTGACTGGGATGCGGCGGCGCTGCGTCATTTCCAGGTTGATGCGTGATCCCACGCTGAAAGGCCCTTCCATGCGTGCCGCCTTCATTGATGCCAATGCCTCACTCGCGAAGACCTAGTTTAAGGACCCCCAATCAGCCATTCAAGCATATTGGTTTTTCGTGATCACGGAGATCCCGGTCTGATTTCAGCCTATTGTTGATCGGTTCGCGCGCTGTTTTCGGGGAATAAACGCGCGCCTTGACCCCTTTCGGACAGAATTTGCCGGTCAGGCGTGACAGTATCGCATCAAAACACCGTTTGATGTAAAGATTGGCAAGCGCACAGAGAACCTCAAAGCGCGTTCCGTTCTTCGCCAAGCCTCGATAGCGGACATGGGTGAAACCAAAAATCCGCTTGATGATCAGCAGCGGGTGCTCGCCCTGACGGGCACGCCCGCGCCGGTTGTGGCTGCGTTGGGGGCGGCCTTCCGCGCTGCCACTCAGCCAAGCGCCCCGCGCCTCAATGAATTGGCCGGCGTTGTGCCGCGCGCAGGCTATGAAACGCCCGATCAGGTGATGAATCTAGTGCGCGAAGGCGTGAAGACCTATACGGATGTACTGCGTGCCGCGGGTGTGAAGCCGGAATAGAGGCTGTGAGCGCTTTTCGCTTTTCCGAAAAGGTGTGGCCTGCAGAGGCGGGTCACGCCAAAGCTGCCGCCATCGGGACAGCGCCGATCAGGCTCCAGTGGTGCAATTAATGCTGATTTTTCCCGCCCCGGAATGTCCGCGCGCACCAGACGTTGCCCGTTTGGCGGGCCGATCCATGCTGCTGCCTGGAACCGGCAGCAGCGATTGGACAATTAGCATCCACGCTGAAATAGTCCTCTTCAGCTCGTCAATCAGCCCGTTCTTGGCGAATGGCTCCTGTGGTTTTCGTCCAGCAAAAAGCTGATCCAGTAACGCTTTGTCAATTGCCATATCGATGGGTCCTTCCATTCCATCCATATGACCCGGCGCACAAAATTACTGGTGGGTCTGGGGCGATAACCTTATTGATAAGAGAGAGCCAATCCAGCCGCTCCCTGCTGGATAGCTCAACAAAGCCGATCAAGCTTCACTCCTTGGGGCGGCGACCGGTCCTCCACGCATGATCGAGGGCCAATTGATAAACGATATTGTCCAATCGCGTGCGCCGTTCGAGCATTTCCTTAATCTCAGGCGTAATCGTTTCTTCCTGCACCGGCTCCAGCTTATCATCAATCAAATCCCTTGCATTCAATCGCGCAATGGAATTTAGAGGGGGCATGCCGTAAACTTCTGCAATACGGGCGTAGATGTCCTCGAGTGCCGAAATGTCATCGTAAATGTCGAAAGAAAGCAGATTCCCAAGCGCCCTACGCACTATCTGTAAATCTGTCACCTCGAAACCCTTGTCACCTACCCGCGCGCGCCATGACCCATCGGGCCAAGCATAGACCTGTCCAGCAAGTTTTCGCGCCATCATATTGTTGGTCGTATCGAGTACATGTCCCGTATTGCTGCGAAGGAAATCTGAAAGGGTTCCATCCTTTATGACCTTAGGCCCCTCAAGACTATGCTTCTCAATGACCTCTGGCCTGTGCCTTTTCCAAAAATAGTGGTTGGACAAAAGGCGCTCGATGGGGTTGCGTAGAATTGTAACAACGAGGACAGGACCAGGGATACGTCTGATATCATCAGCATTGAAATGTCCTGAAAAAAAGCGCCATTTCTCCAATTGGTCGGGACTGTACTGATCCAAACGGGAAAAGCGGCGAGGGCAAATCTCATCCTGTGCAAAATGCGCCGCTAGATAATGGTGTAATGTCGTACCTCCCGTACGTGGCAAATGAAGAAACACCAGTTTTGGGGCAGACTTGCCTGCCTCATTTCCCAACATCTGACCCCCGCTAATCCAGACAGATTTTGAAAATTTTCCTTCGCTCAGAAGGGGAGGGGAGCTATTTCTTAGTCATGATATCTGCGGCACCGCGACCCCAACCAAAGCATCCCGCGTGACAATCCCGGCCAGTTTCTCCGCACTCCACCCCTCGGTCCCCCTGGGGCGCATCGGCAGCACCATCCAGCGATAATCCGCCGTGCTATCCACCACGCGGATTTCCACATCATCGGGCAATTGCGTGCCCCATTCCGCCAGCACGGCGCGCGGTTCGCGCACTGCGCGGGACCTATAGGCGAAGGATTTATACCAGCCGGGCGGGTAGCCCAGAAGCGCCCGCGGGTAACAAGAACATAGCGTGCAGACCACCAGATGATGCTGCTTTGGCGTGTTTTCCAAAACGCCAAGCTCCGGCGCGCCGGCCATGGAAGCGCCCATAGCCTCGGCCGCCGCCTTACCATCCTTCATCAGCAGCGCGTAATAGTCAGGATCGGTCCAGGCGCGGGCCACCATGCGCGCGCCGATCTCGGGGCTCGCGCGATCCGTGATCGCCTGACGCTCGGCGATTTCGGTTTCACTCACCAGACCCTTGGCATTAAGGGCGGCAACAAGTTTTTCCAGCAGCGCGAGGCTCGCGCCAGAAGGCGGGGCGGCCATGTCAGGCTTCCTCCAGCCAGTGTTCGAAGATTTCCACCATCACCGTATCGCCGGCCTTGCCCTCATTCCAAATGGGCGGCTGGTCAAACAGCACATGGTAAAGCTGCCGACGCGGCGCAGGGCGGGCAAAGGCAAGGTCTTCCGGGTTCGGGAAGGCGCCGAGCGGACGCACCACCTGGCCCAGCCGCCCACGCACATAATGCGGCGTGCGAATATGGCAGGGGCCACGGGTTTCCGGCCAATCATCCTTCACGCGGACGCGCGCGCCAGGCGCGAAGCGGGGCGCGGCAGCGTCAGACGCAGCACTCATGCCAAATCCTCCTGCCGGATCACGCCTTTTTCGACCATGAGTGCCGCGATGGAACGCAGCCAGCGCTCATAATAGCCAAGCGCGAAATACTCATCCTCAGGGATGCTTTCGATGCCGCGGCGAAGCTCATCCACCGTCATCATTTTCTTTTGCGCCAGGATTTGCCGAATGGCATCCACTTTCTTGCCGAAGGCATCGGGCGGTGCCTCATCATGTTCGACAGGGGTGCAGCGGAAGCGCGCTATCCCGCCAATATCGTGTAGCGCGCGGTTGGGTGATTCCTCGGTCATGGGAAAAGCTTAATCCGGAAAGCCGGGGCCGGGAAAGGGGCGTTACTTCACTTCCTCGGTCGGCCCCACGCCCCAGATATCGGCGCGCTTGATGAAACCTCGATGCTCGCCAACCTGAACCTCACACCAGGGGCTATCAACCTCACAGGCACGCAGACGCCCGACCACACCAGGGCGCAGCCGCGCAACGGGGGGGGCTTGCTCCTCGGCTCGCCGGCGCAGCGTAACCTCTGTCCCCGGCGCGCCGCGCACAATGAAAGACCGCCTGCCCATCAGGGTTGATTGGTGCACCCAGCCTTCCGTGCCGTCGGGATCGCGGATGCGGCGCCAGAGTTCGAATTCGCGTAGGATTTCCACCGGCAATTCCCGGCGCTGATAGGTCCATTCAATCGGAAAGCGCGTACCCGGCCCGCTACGCATATTCACCTCATCCGAACGCAGCGCTGCAAAGCGCGGCAGCGGCAGACCGGTGACGGAACCGGTGGTAGGAGCACGCTCTACTGGAGGCGCCGGCGCGGCGGGTGGCTCAGGCGGTTTTGGCGGCCCGGCGGTGGCGGCAGCACCGGCCGCAACACCGGCGGCGGCGCCGGCGGCGGCCCCGGCAGCAGCGCGATTACCCTGGCCGGCCTGCGGCTGGCCCGGGGGGCGTTGCGGCTGTCCCGCCTGACGCTGTTGCTGGGCGGGCGGGCGCTGTTGCCCCTGTGCGTTACTCTGCGTGTTTTGTGGCGGAGCTGGCGGCCTGACCACAGGCGGGCGGGCCTCAGGCCTTTGTTGGGTCGGCGCTGGAGAGGGTGACGGAGCCGGAGCAGGCGGGGGCGCGGCCTGGCGCGGTGGCGGCACATTCTGCGCGCCACCCAGGCTCGATTGACCAAAAGCCGGGGCGGCCAGCACCAGCGTGCATAGAATCGGCAAAAGGCGGCGAACAGGCATAACGACATCTGTTCCGCCGCTTAGCGCCAAGGTCAAGCTTTACTTGCTGGCAGGAAGCCCTCCGCTCGCTTAAATGCTGGAACTTGGCCGGTAGAAGGGTTCATGGCGGGAAGGGTCTATGTAATCGGCATAGAAGCGCTTGGCATGCGGCAGCAGCGCCTTCGAAAGCTTGCGCCGTTCCACCTCATCATCCGCGAGCGCGCGGTTCAGATCATCATGCAAAGCCTTCAGCGCCGAATCACGGTCAACCCGCGTGAAGCGCCCTTCCTGATAGATCACCTCCCCGTCGCACATCACGGCGCGCACGGCGCTCGCCTTGGCGCGCTGCACCACGGCGTCCAGGCTGGGCGTGAGTTCATCGAGATAGGGATAGGCGATGCTGTCCCAATCAATCAGCGACAAATCCGCCCCCTTGCCGACTTCAAGCGTGCCAAGGCCATCGCGCCAGGAAGTTGTGCGCGCGCCACCAACCGTTGCCATGCGTAGCACCTGGCCAATGCCCGGCACATCCTCATCGCCCATGCCGGGGATGCGATGGGCGCGCAGCACCAGCCGCAACTCCTGCAGCATGTCGCGGTCATCATTGATGCCGGCCTCATCCAGCCCAATCGCGGTATTGATGCCCTTGGCTTCAAAGCGATTGAGCGGCGCCACACCGGAACGCAGCCGGAAATTGGAAGAGCAATTATGGCAAATGCAGGTCCCTGTTTCAGCGAGCCGATCAATATCCTTCTCATTCAGCCAGACACCATGGCCGAGCGTCATATGCGGCCCAAGCAAGCCGAAGCGATCCAGATATGCCACCGCCGTGACACCGCCGCGGCGGCGCGCATATTCCTTTTGGTAGGCGGTTTCCACCAGATGCATATGGATCGGTGCATCATGGCTGCGCGACAATTCAGCCATCGCCGCCAAGGCCTTGTCCGAACACCAATGCAGATTGGCCGGCGCCAATTGCACGCGCACACGCCGCTTGGCGTTGTGGCTGCGATGAAGGTTACGGAACAGATCGAGGTTATCTTCCAACGACAATTGAAACCGATCAAACCAGCGCTGCATCGGCCCGCGCAATTCAGGCGGCAGGCTTGCCACGAAATCCTGATCCGCCTGATAGACCAGCCGGTTTTGGTCACGCAGCGCGAAACAATAGGAAACGCGCATGCCGATATCCTCATAGGCGCGGATAATCTCGCCGGCGCGTTTTTCGACATCGGGCAGCTTGCCCGGCGCCCAGCCATGCAAATGCTGCACGGTGGTGATGCCGGACCCGATCATCTCGAAAGCCGAATAAAGCGTATCAAGATAAGGGTTCACATTGCGCGCCACCATGCGCGTGACGAACCACAGCTCCAGCGGCATATCGGGGGAGCCCAATTGCAGCGGCGTCAGCCCGACATGATGATGCGCATTGACGAAGCCGGGCAGCATCACCTCTCGCCCTGAACCCACCACCGGGATATGCGGGTGCTTGCGGCGCAAATCATCATAGGTGCCGATTGCGGCGATGATGCCATCTTCCTGGATCAGCGCACCATCGGCGATTTCCTCCCAAGCTGTGGTCGAAAGGGTTTTGGTGATCATGGCGCGGCTGCGCACAAGGGTGACGGCCATCAGGGGTCTCCGGCTGCGGGTGCAGTATTCTAGCCCGGATTGCGCCTACCCGCAGCACGGGGGTCTGGACGGCGCGGCGTGAAGCGCGGATGCTTCCCCCAAAAGCAGGTTGGAGGAACGTATGCTTAGTCTCAAAGGCAAGGTCGCCATCGTCACGGGTGCGGGTTCGGTCGGTCCCGGCTGGGGCAATGGCAAGGCGACGGCGGTGCTGCTCGCGCGCCAGGGGGCCAAGGTGTTTGGCTTGGACAATAACCCCGCCGCGGTTGAGGAGACGATCGGCATCATCAAGTCCGAAGGCGGGGAAGCGGCTTCGCACATCTGCGATGTGCTCGATTCCGAAAGCTTCCAGGCGGCGGTGGAAGCCTGTGTCGCGCGCTATGGCCAATTGGATATCATGGTCAATAATGTCGGCGGCTCCCACCCCGGCGGCGCGGAATCCATGCCAGAGGAGGTCTGGGATCGCCAAGTGGATTTCAATCTGAAATCCGCTTTTCTTGGCTGTAAATTCGCGCTCCCGCATCTGAAAAAGCGGCCGGGGAGTGCGATTGTGAATATCTCCTCCATCGCGGGCTATCGGATGCAGGCGGCGCGCCCGCATGTGGCCTATAGCGCGACCAAATATGGTATTGTGGCGCTGTCCAAATCAGTCGCCATCGAAAACGCCAAGGCGGGGGTGCGCTGCAATACCGTTGTGCCTGGGCTGATGCATACACCACTGGTCGAACACCGGCTGGTGCGGCAATTGGGCGGCAATGATGCGGCGGCGCTGATCGCCAAGCGTGATGCGCAGGTGCCGCTCGGCAAAATGGGCGATGGCTGGGATATCGCCCATGCGGTGCTGTTCCTGGTTTCCAATGAAGCCAAGCACATCACAGGGACGGAGCTGATCGTTGATGGCGGCATTACCGCGACTGGCGCGGTCTAGCTGATGTGCATAGCCGGCGGCATCATTTGAGCCGAGGAGACGTAGTTTCCAGCTTGCATTGGCGCCATATCCCAACGCGTCTATCCGCATTCAACCTGTAGCCGGGAAGGCGCCGTGCTGATGCGCGCCCTATAAAGCCCGGTTCAGCGATTGGTGGGCGGAGTCGCTGGCGGTGTTGCCGGGCGGGGTTGCGCGGCGGGCGGCGCTGGCGCCGGCGCGGCTTGTTGCTGCGTGGGTGCAAGCTGCACAAGCTGCGTCGGGTTCACGCAACTGATATTCCCAATCGTATTCGGCCCATATTGCACAAAGGTGCTGCCGGGCTGAGACGCCGCCAGGGGCGCTGAGATGGGCAGATAGATATAGCAGATGATGCTATTCACCGGATCACGCCAGCGCTGGATCACCGTATCGCGCAGCGGGCCGCGATAAACCTGTTCCAGGTTCATCAACGGCAAGGCATCCCAGCCCTGCGCGCCCTGCTGCTGCGCCCAGGCCTTATTGAAGGGAAAGACCGGCAGCACAAGGCTGCCGGCCAGAAAAAGCTTCCAAAGACAAGACAAAATCAGAACTCCAAAGCAAAGCCGATACGGCCGACATGGTCGTTGTAACCGGCACTACCATAGCCAGCGGTAATCATCAGCGGCATGCCCACGTTAAGACGATGAGCGAGCGCCAGACCGACGGCGCTCTCACCCGCGAAGGTTGCGCCATTCATCGCGAAAGTGGTGCGGCCAGGCGCGGATGGCATGAATACGGAAGGCAGCGCCGCCGTGGCCGCGATACCGCGCCTTGCTTCGGCCTGAACCGGGCGGATCAGGTCCTTCACCTGCCCAAGGTTCGGGGCGTCGGTCAGGGCCTGGGCGGGCGCTACATTCATCAGCCGCCGTTCATTGCCGGGCGTACCGAAGGAGACGCTGTTAGGCGTAGAGGCGACTGAATTTGCACCAATCGCCACTGAATTGGCCGCCAAGGCCTGGGCATTGGGACCGAAGGCTGAAGAATTGGACCCTTCTGCGCGCGCGCCATCGCCGAAGGCTGCGCCACCTAGCTGTGCAAAGGATCCGGCGCCAACCGCGACTGATCCCAAGGCCTGGGCACCGGTACCAATAGCGATCGTGTTCACACCACTTGAAACGGTGTTTTGGCCGATGGCCACAGCGCCTGTGTTGGAAGCTGCGGCGCCGGAACCGATGGCCACTGCGTTGTTCTGGCTGGCAGTGCCGCCCGCTGCCGCGAAGCTGTTAGTGCCGCTTGCTGTAGAAGTGCCAAGCGCGACCGCGTTGGCCCCGCTGGCAGTGCCGCCCACCGCCGCGAAGCTGTTAGTGCCGCTCGCTAGGGTTGAGGTACCAATGGCCACTGCGTTGGCGGCTGACGCCTGACCGCCAATGGCCGCGAAGCTGTTTTGGCCGGTTGCCTGGGAACTGGTACCGAGTGCCACTGCGCTCACTTGTGATGCGCTTGCACTCGAACCAATCGCCACGCCATTCGTGGCCCCGGAAGCAGTTGAGCCACCGATAGCCGCGAAGCTATTTGTGCCAGCCGAAGTGGAACTGCTGCCAAGCGCGACCGATTGGAGCCCACTGGAAGTGCCGCCGACCGCCGCGAAGCTGTTATTGCCGCCCGCAGACGAACCAGCGCCGAGGGCAACAGCACTTGCGCCCGCAGCCGTCGTGGTGCCACCAACACCGATCGCCACGGCGTTGGCGCCGGAAGCATTGGAGCCCTGACCGATCTGCACCTGGCTTGTATTGGTGTCCCGGAAGACCTGACCAACCGCGAGCGCATCGGTCGCGGCAGTACCATTCCCCAAGCGAACGATGCGATCATTGCTGGCGTCAATGGCGATATTGCCGAAGTTATTCACTGTCAGCCCCGCGCCGTCACTATTACCGGCGTTGAGGGTGGCGGCGCCGTTCAGCGCGTTGCCGGCACTCAGCACAAGGGTTGTCTGGTCGTTACCCCCGGGTACGCCTGCGCCGCCCGCAAGCGTGGTGGTTGAATTCGTCACCGCCAAGCCGTTTAAGCCAGCCGAAGTATTGATCATTTGCAATGACGCGGCGTTGTTCGCAATTGATAGGGTCGCGGTGCCAGTGCCATTAGGGGCGCCGCCATTGCTATCCACTGTTAGGGAAGCGTTCACCTGGGTTGCGCCGCCCAGCGTTGTGGCGCCGGTTACCCCCAGGGTCGTGGTCACTGAAGCGCTATTGAGCGTCGCGAGGCCGGTGGTGTTCAGCGTTGCACCACCAATATTGCCGTTCGCGCCATTGAGCGTGATGTTCGAACCTGCCGTCACGTTGCCCGTTGCAGCGACGCTGCTACCACTGATCTCGCCCGTCCCGCCATTGAGCGTGATGTTCGAACCTGCCGTAACGTTGCCCGTCGTCGCGCTGAGGTTGTTGAAGGTACCGGTGGCGCCGCTGACGGTGCCATTCGTCGTGCTGATGTTGCCCACAGCCGTCACGTTACCGGTCGACGACACAGTCCCGCCGCTCACGGTGCCCGCCGTCTGGATCGTCCCAGCCCCGGCACTCAGCGAAGTGCCCGTGATCGCGCCGGTCGTGCCATTGAGCATGATGTTCCCAGCCCCGAGATTCAGCGAACTGCCAGAGATCGGCCCAGCCACGACATCCAGCGCGCCGACAGTGGCGAGGCCAAGAGCAGTCAAGTTGTTGGTTCCAGTAATGGTTACGCTAGTTGACGCGGAGCCCGCAGGGGGGCCGCCGTTATTCACCAACACCTGCTGCGCATTGGCCGTGCCGATTGGCAGCGCAATGGCGCCCATTAGAGCGAAGCCAGATACCCCGGCCAACAGCGTCGCGCGGAAGGAATTACGAAATCGATTCTTTGCCATGCTCAACCCCTGCGCTTTTGTGATCCAAGCAGCCTACCCCAAACCGACGCTTATCAATCGAAAACCGGGGAAGACCATCATTTTAACTATTCATTCACGATTGAATGCGGCTTTGCAACCCCAAAAGCACCTCTTCTCCGCTTTCCGCGCGCGCAAAAATGCCGATCCCACCATCCGCAAACGCGCCTTTGATGCGGGCGCGCTGGTCGTGCCTTCCACGCCCGAGGCCTTGGCCGCGCGCATGGAACGCGAAACGGCGGCCTGGGCAGAGGTTGTGCGCGCGGCCAAAATCATCGCTGGTTAAGTTTTTTCGCGCGTTGATAGGCTGCCTTCACTAAACGTTAATGATGAAAAGGGAAAATGAGGTTCGGATGATCTCACCTTGATCATCATTGGTGGAACATGCCTAATCCCAGCTATGCTGATGCCGTACGCTATGTGCGGCGCCAGCCGCGGATCAATACCAGCACACTGGCGGATGGCCTCGGTGTGCGCTGGAGCCTCGCGCTCGATTATCTGCAGCGCATGGAGCGGGCAGGGGTTGTCGGCGCCATTGATGATCATGGCTGGTGGCCCGTATCGCGTCCAAAAGGTCAACCGGCAGCACGCAAGTCTGCGGCGCCCCCGCCGCCGCCCGCGACAGCCGCCGCCCCGCGCCAAGCGGCGGCGCCCAAGCAGGATAAGGAGGAGCTTGGACCTCCGGTTGCGATTCCCCTTAGCCAAGCCGGCAATCACGACCATCGGGATTTGCTGGAAAAGCTCCGCGAAGCGGCCCGCGTATTGATGTCCGAGCGGGAGAATATGCAAAAGCTGCGTGATGCCTGCCGCACCCTGATCGCGGAGCGTGAGGCCTGGAAGCGACGCGCCCTTGCCGCCGAGGCGCGCATGCTGACCGAAGAAGCCGATGAAATAGACCGCCTCCGCTTTGCCGCGCTGCGCCGCGTATTGGCGCGCGAATTGCACCCAGATTACGCTCCGGAAGATTGCGCTGATCTTCAGCTGCGTGAAGCGCTGTTCAAATCCATCTGGCCAAAGGTGGAACAGATCGAACGCAAGGGGCGGTCTGGTTAACCGCCTTTATCGCCCTAACCACCGCGCCAGGCGTTCCGGCGCGGCCATCATATCCGCTTCCCGCCCGCAATAGGAAAAGCGCAAGAACCGCCCGCCGCGGCCCCTATCAAAATCAAGCCCGGTGGTGGCGGCAATCCCGGCCCCTTCCAGCATGGCCGCCGAAAAAGCCGCGCTGTCATTGGTGAGTGCGGAGACATCGCACCAAAGGTAAAAGGCGCCATCGGCCGCCGCGATGCGGTCAAACCCCGCGCGCGGCAGGCCGGCCAAAAGGGCTGCGCGGCTGCGCGCATAAGCGGCCTTGTTCGCCTCCAATTCTTCGCGGCAATCCATGGCGGCTTCCGCCGCAACCTGGGCGATATGCGGCGCGCTGATGAACATGTTCTGTGCGAGGCATTCCACCGGGCGGATCAAATCCTCGGGCAGCACCAGCCAACCAATGCGCCAGCCGGTCATGGACCAGTATTTCGAAAAACTATTCACCACAACGGCGCTGTCGCTGAAGGCACCAGCGCTGCTTTCCGCAACCGTGCCCCAGCTCAGCCCGTGATAAATCTCATCGCTGATCAGGCGCACCCCTTCGGCATGGCACCAGCGCGCGATGGCGGCCAGTTCCTCCGGCGCCAGCATGGTGCCGGCCGGGTTGCAGGGGCTCGCGATAATCAAGCCCGCCGGGCGCGGGTCGAGCTTTTCCAGCATCGCCACTGTTGGTTGAAAGCGTGTTGTCGCGTCGCATTCCAGCAATTGCGGGCGCATGCCAAGTGCTTGCAGGATATTGGCATAGGGTGGGTAGAAGGGGGCCGCCATGGCAATGGCATCGCCGGGATCAAACGCCGCCAGAAAGGCCAGCGGAAAGGCCCCTGAAGCGCCCATGGTCACCGCAATCCGCCGTGCCGGCACAACCAGCCCGTAATGTTCCAGATAATGCCGCGCGATACGTTCGCGCAGTGAAACCAGCCCGAAGGCTTCCGTATAGCCAAGCGGCGCGCGGGCATTCAGCGCGCGTATTGCTGCCTCGGCCGCGCCGCGCGGGGCGCCGGTGCCGGGTTGGCCGACCTCCATCCGAATAATCCCGGGCGCGCCGGGGGGCAGGCTTGCCGCGCGTGCATTGGCCGCCGAAATCACATCCATCACCAGGAAGGGCGGTGCCTCGGCCCCGCGACCGGTTTTGAGCGCCATGATCAGCGCCCAAAACTGCCAAGCGCGACCCCACCGCCGCGCGGATCAGCGGCGCCAATGCAGGCTGGGCTATTGGTCGGCACCAGCCCGGCGCAGGAAATGGCGACGCCGCGCCCTGGCGCCGGCACCCCGGCATAGGGGTCGGCTGGGCCAGCCCTGCGTTGTACTGCCGCCAGAGGCATGGCGGCGGCGGCCAAGGCTGCCTGCCCGCCGCTGCCGGAAGAAGCGGCACGGAAGCGGCGCAAATCGGGCCGCGCCAAAATCGCCACCGGCAAGGGGGCAGCCTCCACCCGGCCAATGCCTGGCGCGGCGGCAAGCAAGATGCCCGTGCCCGGCACAATACGGCCAGTGCCGAATAGGTTGTTCATGCTGAAGGCGCAGGACACCGCATTGCCTTCCCGGTCCAGCGTGATCAGCGAAGCGCCCGCCCCAGGCCCGGCGTTCGCGTCAGCCCCTGGCGTCTGCCCCGCCATGGCCGCCTGCAGCGCCCCCGCCATGCCGGGTGACGCATCCGTGGTAAGCAGCACCAAATCGGACCCCAAGGCAGTCCGCGTTGCGGCGCTGACGCGAATGCGCGTGGCGCGGAGTTCCGGCTCGGTCAGCCCGCCGCCGGAGGTGACCGAACCTTCCACCAGACGCTCCGCCAGATTGCCCTGATAAAGGTCGCCAATGCCAAGCGCCGCAGCGCGGAGCTGCGCCAAGGTGGCGCTCAAATCCGGCTGGGTGATGCGATCACCAAGCCGCAGCACCCCACCCCCGGGTCGGGCAAAAACCTGCCGCGCGCTCGGGTCCGCGAGCAAGGGGCCGGCCACCACGGCCAGATCATCGGCAAGAGTGCGGCTGATTTCCGTCCCGAGCCGCGCCAAATCCTCAGCCGGGCGGATCAGGTCTTCGATCTTGAAGCGCCCCGCATTGAGATGCATGGCAAATAACCCGCGCGCCATGGCGGGCAATGCTGCGGGGCGGTCCGTCCCGGCAGATATATCGGTTCGCGCGCCGGCGGGAAACGTAATGGCGCGTGCCACACCGCGCTGCGCATCCAATACCACACAGGCGCCCCCACCCCCAAGTCCGGCGCGGGAGGGGAGGGTGACGGCCATGGTAAAGGCGCCAGCCACCGCGGCATCCACCGCAGACCCGCCGCTGGAGAGGATATCACGCGCCACAATCGCCGCGCGGGGCTCATCTGCCGCGACACCGCCCAGGAAGCCAGTGACATGGCCAGGCGTGCCAAAGGCGACATTCGACCGACCTGTCAGCGCGCCGGCTGTCCTGTCCACCGTGGATTCCACCGTTTGGCAAGCCGCCAAGGCAAGGCCAAGCCCAATGCCGAGCAGACCCCGCGCCCGATTCACCCTGCCGCCGTGATGCATCATACCGATATTCTTCCTGACTGGCCGCGCGCCAGCAAGCGCGTCGCGCAGGGATTAGCATAGAAGTAGCCGAGTCCAAGGGTAGGGGGAAAGAAACATGGCTTGCCTCCCCGCCCGGGGCGGGCTTGGCTAGGGTGGAACCTTCTGCCGGGACCCGCCACCATGCAAAGACGCCTGCTGCTTTCAGCCTTCGCCGCAACCCTTGCCGGACCGGCTTTGGCCCAAGGGTTTACGGAAGCGCAGCGCGCCGAAATCCTCGGCATTTTGCGCGATGCGCTGCGCCGCGACCCCAGCCTGTTGCGGGAAGGCCTGGCCGCGCTGCAGGCTGCCGAGGATTTTGAACGCAGCGCCACGCAGGCTAACGCCATCCGTGCCCATGAAGCGGCGCTACTCAGGAACCCCGCCGACCCCGTGCGCGGCAATCCGCGCGGTGATGTGACGATTGTGGAATTCTTCGACGCACGCTGCCCCTTCTGCAAAAGATTGGCAGGCGAAATGGCCGAATTGCTGCGCAAGGACCGCAATATCCGTGTGGTGATGAAGGATTTACCGGTGCTGGGCCCGGCTTCCGTGGTTGCCGCACGCGCTTTGCTCGCCGCGCAGCGCCAGGGCAAATATAATGAATTCTATGATCGGCTGATGGCGTTGCGTGGCGAACCTACCGAAGCCGTGATGCGCGGTGAGGCTGAGCGTATCGGCATGGATATCGCGCGCTGGCAACGCGATATGCTGGACCCTGCCTTGCAGCAGCGCATTGACACCAACATGGAATTGGCCCGCGCGCTTAGGATTGAAGGCACGCCAGCCCTGATCATTGGCGATGCCTTTATTCCCGGCGCAGTGCCTTTGGCTGATCTGGAACGCGCGGTCGCTGAAGTGCGCCGCGCGCGGCGGTAGTGGCTTGATGCTTGTGGGTGACTTACCGCTCCAGCGGCTCTGACTTCGCGGATGAGAGCTCGGGTTTCATTTTTTGACTTCATCCTCGCGCCCTTCGCCGAATCCATACAGGGAAATATGAGAGCCCCGACGAATACGACCAGGACATGGACCTGTCACAATATTGTGCTGCTCCTTTGAACGCATTTTGTGCAGCAAAGAATACGAACCAACGGCACAGGCAGGACGGATGAATATCGCAAGGAAGCGTTGCGGATAGCGCTGACCTACGGGCTTTCATGGCGCCAGGTCGCGGTTGATCGCCAAGCCGAAAGCAACTTTTTTTATATCATCAACGGCTTCGATAACCCGCGCCGCAGGCATTCATCGTTGGGAGGAAAAAGCCCTCTCGCTTTCGAACACCAGGCACCCTGAGCGCACAAGCAGAGCAGCTTGAATACGTGATAAGTCCATTTCGATAGAATGATAAGACTTACATACCACCATAGGTAGAGCCAGATGGAATGCATCAAAACTCTCCGGATATTTTGTCATAGATCAATCTCAGAAAGAAAAATTCTTTTGAATTTCTTGGGGTTTTTATTAAAAAATCATGTGCGAGAAAAATTTCGTTAAACGTTTTCGTCACATCAGTTTGCCCCTTAAGGTGCGCTCAAGCTTTTCGGTGCATAATGGCACTGATTTGAAAGTCGCTTATGGATGCCTTTGACTTCAGGCTGCGCTGCCAGAAAACGTCGTTTCAGAAAAGCGCTTGTTAAAGAAGATCCAGAGGAAGGCATGAGGTCCCCGTCATGAGCGGTGTAACGGTAAGCCTGTCGGATACTGCGGGCGATGTTTTCCCGGGTGGCAATAACAATTCCGGCAATGACAGCGTTTTGGGCAATATCGGCCCAGACACCATCAATGGCGGCAATGGCAATGATACGCTTGATGGTGGCAATGGCAATGATATACTCGCGGGCGGTTTGCATCATGATTCAATCATGGGTGGCGATGGCACGGATTGGCTGAGCTACGCCGACGCCACCGGCAGTGTAACAGTCAGCCTTTCCAGCAATACCAGCCTTGGCGCCGACGGGAATGATACGTTCAGCGGCATTGAAGTACTGCTGGGCGGTGTAGGCAATGACAGTTTCCTTGGTGCTGGCGCCAATGATTCAATGTTTGGCGCGCTTGGCAATGACACCTTAGCGGGTAGCACTGGCGATGACGCGCTGGATGGCGGCAATGGTAATGATTCGCTCGCCGGCGGCACGGGCAATGACACGCTGGATGGTGGCAATGGCCACGACACGCTGGATGGCGGAGATGGCAACGACACTTTGCTAGCGGGGCTTGGCAATGATTCGTTGATTGGTGGCCTTGCCAATGACACGCTGGATGGTGGCGACGGCAATGACACTTTGCGCGGCGATGCCGGCAATGATTCGCTGTTTGGTGGTGATGGCACGGCGGATTGGCTGAGCTTTACTGACGCGGTGACGGTCAATCTGACGGCCGGTACGGCCTCTGGTGCGGAGGGTTCTGACAGCTTCTCTGGCTTTGAGAATGTCCGGGGTAGTGGTTCTGGTGACAGCATTCTGGGCGATACGCAGGCGAATTGGCTGGATGGCGCGGCGGGCGATGATTCGGTGGCCAGCGGCGGCGGCCATGACACGCTTGTTGGCGGCACTGGCAATGATTCGATCATTGGCGGTGCTGAGACATCGGACTGGGCTTTTTATGGCGCGGCATCGGGTGCGGTTTTTGTCAATCTTGGTGGGTCACCACAGGTTGCGACTGGCGCGGATGGCAATGACACACTCTCCGGCATTGAAAACATCCGTGCTAGCACCGGTGCGGATACGCTGCTGGGCAGCAATGGCGCCAATACGCTGGATGGCGGCGCTGGGAATGATTCGATTGATGGTGGCGATGGCGCTGATTCGCTTGCGGGCGGCGATGGCAATGACACGCTGCTTGGCGGCAATGCCAATGACACGCTGCTGGGTGGCGCGGGCAATAATTCGCTGATTGGTGGTGATGGTACGGCGGATTGGGTGAGCCATGCGGATATCACCGGCGCGATCACCGTGGATTTGAGTGCTGCGACACCGTCAGTGATTGGCGCGCATGGCAATGATACGCTTTCCGGCATTGAAAACGCGCTTGGTGACAGCGGCAATGACAGCATGCTGGGCGATAGCGCCGCCAATTTTTTCATTGGCGGCCTTGGCAGCAATACGCTGGATGGCGGCGCCGGTAATGACACGCTTGTAGGCGGAAGTGGCGTTAATGTGCCGGCCGGCAATGGTTCGCTGATTGGTGGTGTCGGTGATGATAGCATGATCACCGGTGGTGTGGGTATTGATACGCTTGATGGCGGCATCGGCAATGATACAATTGGGTTTTCCGGCGTTAATATGGGCTATGCGTCGCTTGTTGGTGGTGATGGCATAGACTGGATTTCAAGCTCCGCTGCCGAGCCGCGGATTATTGATCTCAGCTGTAATTTCATTTTTCGTTACGGAATTGCATCGGATACGCTTTCGGGGTTTGAGAATGTTCGCGGGACTAACGGCGATGATACGCTTATTGGCGATACCCAGGCGAATGTGTTGGATGGTGGAACTGCCAATGATTCGATCATGGGCGGTGAAGGGCATGACACGCTGCTGGGTGATGGCGGCAATGACACGCTGCTTGGTGGCAATGGCAATGACACGCTGACGGGCGGCGCCGGGAATGATACCGTTGATGGCGGGGATGGAAATGACTCACTTGCCGGTGGCAATGGCAATGACACGCTGACGGGCGGCGCCGGCGACGATTCCGTTGCGGGTGACGCTGGCATTGATTCACTCGCTGGCGATGCGGGGAATGATACGCTTTTGGGCGGGGCCGATAATGACACGCTTATCGGGGGTGCGGGCGATAATTCGCTGATTGGTGGTGATGGTACGGCAGATTGGGTGAGCCATGCGGATTTCACGCATGCGATCACTGTTGACTTAAGCGCCCCCACCCCATTCGCTGCGGGTGCGCATGGCAGGGATACACTCTCCGGCATTGAAAACCTGGTGGTGAGCAGCGGGTCTGACAGCCTGGTGGGTGATGCGCAGGCCAATTTCTTTGTGGTTGGTTCCGGCAATGATTCGGTAATTGCCGGCGCGGGCAGCGATACGGTCAGCTTCAGCGGCGTTGCGGGCGCCATGACGATTGATCTTGTTGCGGGCACTGCACGCGATGCGGCGGGAAATGACAGCCTTGTTGGCGTGGAGGGTATTGTTGGCGGCAGCGGCGCTGACACCATTCTGGGCGATGCACAGGACAATTGGCTGGATGGCGGCGCGGGTCTGGATTCGGTTGAGGGCGGCGCGGGCAATGATACGCTGATCAATGGCGGCAACGACACCGTATCCGGCGGGGACGGCAATGATTCGCTGATCGCGCAAGGGGCCAGCAACCTTTACATAATAAGAGGCGGCTCCGGCGACGACACGCTGGTCGGTTGGGGGTCGTCTGACAACCAACTGACCCCCGGTGATGGGAATGACTCGGTCGTCGGTAATGGCGCTACAGGTGGTTGGGGGCGCATTTACTTTGATGGCATGACCAGCGCCGTAACAGTGGATTTGGTTGCGGGGCGTGCCTGGGGGCAGGGCAATGATACGCTTGCGACCATCAATTCAGTCTTTACCGGCACAGGTGATGATAGCATCCTGGGCGCGGGTCTGTCGGACCAACTTTTCGGCAGAGCAGGCAATGACACGCTGAATGGCGGGCTGAATAATGACACGCTGTATGGCCAGGCCGGCAATGATTCGCTGATTGGTGGTGCCGAAACGGCGGATTGGGCTTCCTATGAATTTATTGGCGCGGTTACGGTTGATCTGGCCAATGGCACGGCATCGGGTGCTGATGGCAATGATGCGCTGACCGGCATTGAAAACCTGCTTGGTGGCACCGGCAATGACAGCATGTTGGGCGACAGCCAGACCAATACCCTGGATGGCGGCGCGGGCAATGATAACCTGGCCGGCGGTGATGGTAATGACAGGCTGCTTGGCGGCAATGGCACTGATTCGCTTCTGGGCGGCGCAGGCAATGACACGCTTTCTGGCGGCGATGGCAATGATACGCTGGATGGTGGCGCCGATAATGACACGCTTTCTGCCGGCATAGGCAATGATTCACTGCTTTCCGGCACGGGCAATGACACGGTAATCGGCGGCGCGGGCAGCGATACGTTCAGCTTCAGCGGCGTTGCGGGCGCCATGACGATTGATCTTGTTGCGGGCACCGCACGCGATGCGGCGGGGATTGATAGTCTTTCCGGTGTGGAGGGTATTGTTGGCGGCAGCGGCGCTGACACCATTCTGGGCGATGCGCAGGATAATTGGCTGGATGGCGGGGCGGGCGGCGCGGATACGCTGGATGGCGGCGCTGGCAATGACACGCTGACCAATCCCAACAGCGATTCCCTTATGGGCGGGGAAGGCAATGATTCGCTGTTCGGAACATCATTCGGGACCGGCGTTTACGCAATGAATGGCGGTGCTGGCGATGATACGCTGGTAGGCCCAGGGGATGCAGCCAATCTTATGACCCCCGGTGATGGGAATGACTCGGTCTTCGGTGGTGTCACTGTAAATGGCTGGGGTCGCGTATTTTACAGCAGCATGACCAGCGCCGTAACAGTGGATTTGGTTGCGGGGCGCGCCTGGGGGCAGGGCAATGATACGCTTGGCGGCATCAATTCAGTTCATACCGGCACAGGTGATGATAGCATCCTGGGCGGGGCCCTGTCGGACCTGATTGAGGCCAAGGCAGGCAATGACACGCTGAATGGCGGGCTGAATAATGACACGCTGAATGGTGAGGCCGGCAATGATTCGCTGATTGGCGGTGCCGAAACGGCGGATTGGGCTTCCTATGGATTCGCCAGTGTTGCGGTTACGGTTGATCTGGCGGCGGGCACCAGCAGCGGCGCTGATGGCAATGACACGCTTTCCGACATTGAAAATATCCAGGGTGGCAGCGGCGCTGACATGCTGCTGGGTGATGGTAACGCTAATCTCATTCTGGGTGGTTTGGGCAATGATACGCTGGATGGTGGGCTTGGCGCTGATACGCTGAGCTATGCTGATATGACCGCCACTTCCCAGGCGGTTACGGTGGACCTCAACGCCGGCACAACTTCCGGCGCTGCCGGGAATGACAGCGTCACGGGCCTTGAATTTGTGCTGGGCGGCGCGGGCAATGACAGCATCCTTGGTGATGCGGGCATCAATACGCTGGATGGTGGCGCGGGCAATGATTTGCTTTCCGGCGGCTCTGGCGCGGATTCCATCTCTGGCGGCGCCAATAACGACCTGCTTCTTGGCGGGGACGATAATGATACGCTTTCTGGCGGCGCGAATATAGACACGCTTTCGGGCGGTGAAGGCCATGATTCGCTCGATGGCGGCACGGAAAGCGATTCACTGCTTGGCGATGCCGGCAATGACACGCTTTCTGGCGGCGCCGCGAATGATACGCTTGCTGGCGGTATTGGTGATGATTCGCTTGGTGCTGGTTCTGAAGCCGACTCGCTGATGGGCGATGCCGGCAATGACACGCTTACCGGCGGCGCCGCGAATGATACGCTTGCCGGCGGTGTGGGCGATGATTCGCTTGATGCCGGTTCTGAAAATGATTCTTTGTTCGGCGATGTCGGCAATGATTATCTATTCGGCAATACCGGGAATGACACGCTGCATGGCGGAGCCGGGGCGGATACTCTTGAAGGCGGCCAGGAAATCTCCGATTGGGTCAGCTATGAGGGCGCCAGCGGTGCGGTCACGGTTGACCTGTTGTTCGAACGCGCGACAGGCGCCGATGGCAATGATTGGCTGAATGGCATTGAAAACGCACTGGGCGGCAATGGTAATGACAGCCTGCTGGGTGATTATCTGGGCAATATCCTGTCGGGCGGCACCGGGGATGATTCGCTCGCGGGCGGGGAGGGGGCTGATTCCCTTCAGGGCGGCGCGGGCAATGATCAACTTTCCGGCGATGCCGGCAATGACACGTTGGTGGTTGATGATGGCGCCGATACGCTGATCGGCGGTGATGGAATTGACTTCGCTTCCTTCGCTGCTTTCACGGCAGGTGTCACGGTTGACCTTGGCACGGGCTTCATGGCCGGCGCCAATGGCACGGATAGTTTGGCCAGCATTGAAGTGGTGCAAGGCGGCGCTGGCAATGACAGCCTGGTGGGCGCCGCGTTGAATGATTGCCTCGATGGCGCCGCGGGTTCGGACACGCTGGCTGGTGGGCTTGGCGATGATACGCTGGATGGCGGGGCATCGCCAAGTGATGCCTGGGGTGCGCGATATTTTTACTTGGTGATCACGCCAGCTATGCGGCTGCCACATCTGCTGTCACGGTGAATTTGGGGGCGAATTCCAGCAGTGGCGCACTGGGCAATGACCGGCTGATCAGTATTGAAAATGTGCTTGGCGGGAATGGTGATGATTCCATCACCGGCAATGGCAGTGACAACTGGCTTTATGGCGGGCTTGGCAATGACACGCTGGTAGCCGGCGCATTTCACGCCTGGGGCGATTGGGCCAGCTATGTCTTTTCAATCGGCGCTGTCACAGTTGATCTGTTGGCGGGCACCAGCAGTGGCGCCGATGGCAATGACAGCTTGGTAGGTTTTGAAAATCTTCACGGCGGCAGCGGCGATAATTGGCTGGTGGGCAGCACAGATGGTCGCCGCATCATTGGTGGTGGCCTTGGCAATGACACCATCGTGGGGGTGGATGCCCGTGCCTTATTCATGCTGGCGACAGGCGCGGTCACGGTGGATTTGGCTGCCGGCACCACCAGCGGTGCGGATGCGCAAGATAGCCTGTTCGGTATCTCGGGTATTGAAGCTGACAGCGGTTTCGATGACAGCATCCTAGGCAGCATGCGCGATGAGCGTTTCAACCTTGGTATTGGCAATGATACACTTGTCGGTGGCGGTGGCAGGGATGCAATTCACTTCGCCCTACTGGCTTCCGGGGTTACGGTGGATTTGGCCGCAGGCTATGCGCGAAGCGGCTTCGGTACAGACAGCCTTGTCGGCATAAGCGACATTTGGGCCACCACTTCCGCCGACAGCCTGCTTGGCAATGCCGATAATAATTGGATCAATGGCTGGCAGGCGAGCGATACCATCGAAGGTCGTGAAGGTGATGACACGCTGCTGGCGGATTTCGAAGCGGAATCCTATCTGCCCGGCGCTGCCGATCTGTTGAGCTATGCCGGCGCCGGCGGCGGCGTGACGGTGAATATGCTTGCCGGCACGGCATCCGGCGCAGCGGGTAATGACAGCTTCAATGGCTTTGAAGTGGTGCAGGGCGGTTCCTTCGCCGATAATCTGGTTGGTTCCGATAGGATCGATACGCTGAATGGCGGCGCTGGTGATGACACTCTGGCGGCCGGGCTTGGCAATGATTCGGTGCTGGGTGGTGCTGGGAATGACTGGGCCAGCTATGCGGATGCGACCGGCAGCGTTACCGTCACGCTCAGCTCAACCAATAGCACTTCCGCAACCGGCGCGCTTGGCAATGATGTGTTGTGGCAGATTGAAGCGGTTCAGGGCGGCAATTTCAATGATAGCCTGCTGGCCGGCGGTGGAAATAATTCCCTGCAAGGCGGGCTTGGCAATGACACGCTGGATGGCGGCGCTGACGGGGATTGGGCATCCTATGCCGGGGCCGGCGGTGCGGTCACGGTTGATCTTGGCGCGGGCAGCAGCGCGGGTGCGGATGGCATTGATAGCCTGACGCGGATTGAAGGCGTTGTCGGCGGGATTGGCGCCGATAGCCTGATGGGCGACAGCCTGGACAATTCGCTGGATGGCGGCGCGGGCAATGACACGCTGTTGGGCGGCGAAGGCAATGATTGGGCCGGCTTTGGCTCTGCATCAGCAGGGGTCACGGTTGATTTGGGCGCGGCGAGCAGCTCGGGTGCGGCGGGCATTGATAGCCTGATTGGCATTGAAAACCTGCAAGGCAGTGGCTTCGCCGATAGTTTGCTGGGCGATAGCCTATCCAATGCGCTGGATGGCGGCGCTGGCAATGACACGCTGGATGGCGGGTTCGGCAATGACACGGTTGAGGGCGGGCTTGGCAATGATTCCGTGTTTGACGGTGGCGGTACTTCGGATTGGCTGCAGTTTGTTGGCGGCGCTGCCCTGGCCACCACGGTGGACCTTGGGGCTGGTACGGTCAGCGGGCGCTTCGGGCAGGATACGATTTCCGGCTTTGAAAATGTTACGAATTCCGGTGGTGGGGATTTCCGCGCCTTTGGCGATGCGCGGGATAACTTCCTAAGGAGCAGCGGCCCGAATGGGGGCAGCGGCCCGAATGGATGGATGTGGGGCCGCGATGGCAATGACACGCTGGTGAGCGGTAGCTGGGCCAGCCACCTGACCGGCGGAACTGGCGATGATTCAATTTCAGGTGGTTATCAGTTCAGCGTGGTCTATTACAATGATGTATCCGGTAGCGTAACGGTAGATCTGACCACCTTGCGTGCCATTGGTGCCGCTGGCAATGACAGTTTGGCGTCTGTGGACCACATTATTTCCGGTAACGGCAGCGATAGCCTGGTTGGTGACGCAGGATTCAATTTCTTCAACGCCCTGGATGGCGCAGACACGGTGGCCGGGCTTGACGGTAATGATGATCTCCGTGGCTATGGCGGCGATGATTCGCTTGATGGTGGCAACGGCATTGACGTTGCCAGTTACCATGTCGGTGTAACCGCTGGGGTTACGGTTGATCTTGGCCTTGGCCGCGCCTGGGGCGGCGGCGACAATGACAGCCTGACTGGCATTGAAAATGTCGCGGGCAGCGGTTTCAACGACAGTATCCTGGGTGACAGCGGGGCCAATCTGCTTGATGGCGGCATTGGCTTGGATAATTTACCAGGCTCAGGCGCCGATACGCTGGCGGGCGGGCTTGGCAATGATACGCTGCAGGGTGGCGCTGACAATGACTCCTTGGCGGGCGGGGATGGTGATGACTCGCTGATTGGCGGCACTGGGATTGATTGGGCTTCCTATGCGGGGGTGAATGGCGCAGTCACGGTTGACCTTGCGGCGGGCCTTGCTACGGGCGCGGATGGCAATGACACGCTTTCCAGCATTGAAAATGTGCTGGGGGGCAATGCCAACGATAGTCTGAATGGCGATGGCGGGGCCAATGTTCTTGATGGTGGCCTTGGCAATGACACGCTGGTGGGTGGCGCCGGGCAGGATACGATCAGCTATGCTTCCATGGCGCAAGGCAGCCAGGCGGTCACGGTTGATCTTGGGGCCGGCACATCCTCGGGCGCGGCGGGCAATGACAGCTTCACCGGCTTTGAGGGCATCCAGGGCGGCAATGGCGCCGATAGCCTGCTGGGCGATAGCCTAGACAATATCATCGCGGGCGGCTTCGGCAATGATACGCTGGATGGCGGGCTTGGTAACGATACGATCAGTTACGGAGAATTGACCGATAGCCTGCTGGGTGTGACAGTTGATCTTGGCGCTGGCACATCCTCGGGCGGGGCGGGGAATGACAGTTTCACGGGCTTTGAAGCCATTCTTGGCGGCGCAGGCAATGACAGCCTAGTGGGTGATGCTGGTGCCAATTTCCTGATTGGTGGCTTACGCAATGATACGCTTGCAGGGGGCAACGGCAATGACACGCTGATCGGTTCGCTAGGCGTCGATTGGATCTTTAGCGGCAATGGCGATGATTCGATTGCCGATAATCCGTCTATCCCTTTTACTACCGATACGAATTGGCTTTCCTTCGCGTTTGCTGGTGGCATGGTTACCGTGGATTTGGTGGCCGGGCGCGCCTGGGGCGAAGGCAATGACACTGTCTCCGGTATCCAGAACCTCCAGGGCGGCAATTTTGCCGATAGCCTGCTTGGCAATGGATTGGCCAATAGCCTTTATGGCGGCTTGGGCGATGACACGCTGATTGGCGGGGGTTCGAATGACCTGCTGAATGGCGGGCTTGGCAATGACACCCTGGTCGGTGGTACGGAAAGCGGCGATTGGGCTTCCTTCGCTTCTGCTGGTGGCATGGTTACCGTGGATTTGGTGGCCGGGCGCGCCTGGGGCGAAGGCAATGATAACCTAAGCGGGCTGGAAAATGTTCAGGGTGGCAATAGCGCGGATAGCGTGTTGGGCGATGGCAATGCCAATGTGATCGCGGGTGGCTTTGCCAATGACACGCTGGATGGCGGCCTGGGTAATGATACGGTCAGCTACGAAGATATGACCCTGGGTGTGACCGTTGATCTTGGCGCGGGCACCAGCGCGGGTGCGGCCGGTATTGACAGCTTCACGGGCTTTGAAGGCGCGCGTGGCGGCGATGCCAATGACAGCCTGTTTGGTGATAGTGTCGCCAATATCCTGGGTGGTGGTGCCGGCAATGATACGCTTTCCGGTGGTGCGGGCGCTGATACACTGATCGGCAATGCAGATAATGATTGGGTTGACTACAGCGCAGCCAATGGCGCGGTGACTGTTGATCTGGGGGCGGGCACCAGTAGCGGTGCGGCCGACAATGATAGCCTGCTGGGCATTGAGGTTGTGCAGGGCGGCAATGGCAATGACCAATTGGCCGGTAGTAATAGTGTTGTTTCGGATACCCTGATTGGCGGCGCAGGCAATGATACGCTGCTTGGTGGCGTGGGTTGGGATTCGCTCGCGGGAGGAGAGGGGACGGATCTTATTTCCTTCGCGCGGCTTACCGGTGCGGTCACCGTTGATCTCAGCGCGGGTATTGCGAATGTCCGCCGCGATATTGATCTGCTGCCTGGGGAAGCTTCCTTAGTTTATGACGGGCGTCTCAATGTCTTGAGCGCATCCAGCTATTCGTGGCAGGACGCGCGAAATTTCTTTGTTGCGCGCGGCGGCAACCTGGCTGCCATCAATGACCTCTCTGAAAATAATCAGCTGTTTTCGCTGGCGTCTGGCCGCGGGTTGACCAATGGATATTTTGGCCTTTCTGATACTGAACAGGAAGGCCTATGGCGTTGGTCGAATGGTGAAGCGTTCAGCTTTAGTAATTGGTATCCTGGGGAGCCAACTAACTCTAATGATATTGAGCACTTTACTAGTTTCTTCATAGGAACTCCTCTCTGGAATGATTATGATGCAAGTTTTTCCTTGCGCGCCTTTGGTGAATTCATCATTGCGTCAAGCAGCACGCTGTCTGGCATTGAAAATGCCTTTGGCAGTGCTGGCGATGATTTCCTGCTTGGCAATGATCTGGCGAATTTGTTGGGTGGTGGTGCTGGTAATGACTCGCTTGCGGGCGGCAATGGCGCTGACACGCTGAATGGCGGCCTTGGCAATGATACGCTGGTGGGCGGTAATGGCGCCGATAGCCTGCTGGGTAGCGTAGCTGATGAAACCCTTAACGGCGGACTAGGCAATGATAGCCTTTCTGGCGGCGCCGGGAATGATTGGGCTTCCTATGCCGGCGCGTCTGCTGGGGTCACGGTTGATCTTGGCGCGGGCAGCAGCGCGGGCGCGGCGGGCGTTGATAGCCTGACCGAGATTGAAGCGTTGCTAGGTGGCGATGGTAATGACAAGCTGATTGGTTCGAATAGCGCTGACAAGCTGAATGGCGGCAATGGCAATGACGACCTCGCCGGCGGCAATGGCGATGACAGCCTGTTTGGCGATGAAGGCAATGACACGCTGGATGGCGGTACGGGTAATGACTCGTTCCTGGGCGGCGATGGATCTGATTCGATCTTCGGCGGCGACGGAACGGGCGATCTTGTGGATTATAGTCATGTCACCGGCGGTCTGACGATTGATTTGGCGACCGGCATCATCATCAGCGGGGCCGGCAACGACACCCTTTCCGGTGTTGAGATTATAAATGGCAGCAACAATAATGACTGGATGCAAGGCGGCGTTGGTGACGACACCCTATCGAGCGATGCCGGCCAGAATACGTTGCTTGGCTTTGACGGCAATGACAGCCTGACTGGCGGCATCCACAATGACATGCTGGATGGCGGCAACCATAACGACACGCTGGTGGGCAATGACGGCCATGACTCCTTGCTTGGTCAGGACGGTAATGACAGCCTGCTTGGCGGGGCCGACAATGACACGCTGCTTGGCGGCAATCTCCATGACACGCTGAATGGCGGTTCGGGTGATGACAGCCTGGATGGCGGCATCGGCAACGATTTGCTGTCCTATGATGGCGCGACCAATGGCGTGATGGCCAATCTTTCGCTTGGGCGAGCGAAG
>JADCFA010000040.1 GCA_020249775.1 Roseomonas sp.
TCAATAACAGACGCTTGCTAGCACCAATCGGCTATATCCCGCCCGCGGAAGCCGAGGAACGATACTATGCCTCACTGGAACAACCAGCCATGGCAGCGTAACGTCAGCAAAATAGCCTCCGGCAAACCCGGGGCGGTTCACAACCGCTGGTACATTGTGGTTGAGGGATAAGGGAGCCTCGCTCGTGAAGCGTTCAGCAGCTCTGGCTACACAGTATTGAGGTTGACGGCACGATCCGCAGACCTTGGGGACCAGATCGGTTCACCCTCCCTCGCCATCTGGTCCATCCGAAACTCGCTGGCAGAAGCCTACGCCGCCGGCCAAGCTGCCGCGCAGCGCAGCAAAAAGCGCAGCCGGTAGGGCAAAGCGAGGGCCGAATGGTACTGCCATTTGCCCCTCACATCATGATCAAAACGCCTGAAACATAGCAATGAAATAACGCTCTATTTCGCTTGGCTCCGCCCCCATCACAGCGCGAATGGTCTGTCACGCGCAGGGGAGTTCCCCCGCCGATGACGGAGACAAACAGATGAGTACGATCCTTCCCACCGAAAACCAAGACTGGGGTTTCTGGGGCACCATGCGCGAACACGCCGCAGAAGCCTGGCCGATCGCCTTCACCGCAATCCACAACGCGACCAGCACGGAACCCGCCTCGGTCCGTGCCTTCCTCGACAGCCGCTACGGGCGCCACTTCGCGGATGGGGTGAATGGCCAGATGCATTACGGCGCGAGCCTCGCGGATGCCATCGCGAAAACCACCGCGGAATGGATGGGCTGGCGCATCACGCAGCGCACCAGCCGCGAGACGGGCATCCTCCACGCGTGACGCGGCGTGCACTCTCATTGGGTTGGCTCAAGCTGCACCGTCGGTGCAACCGGCGCCTTACTTCCATGCGGTCTGCCCAGCGCGAGCGCCGACAGTGCCGGTACGATGAGGAGTGTCGCGGCCGTTGCCACCAACAATCCACCAATCATCGCAATCGCCATAGGCCCCCAAAAAACTGAGGCAGTTAGGGGGATGAAGGCGAAAATCGCCGCAAGCGCTGTCAACACCACCGGCCTTGCACGGCGCGCGGTGCTCTCGATGATCGCTTCGCGGTGCGAAAGACCGGCGGCACGGTCCTGGCGAACTTGGTCTACCAGGATCAGCGTATTGCGCATCACCATTCCCGCGAGTGCAATTACGCCAAGCAACGCCACAAATCCAAAAGGCGCGTCCATCAGCAACAGCGCCGCTGCGGCACCAGGAATACCAAGCGGTGCGGTCGCCATCACCAGCGCCGTGTCACCCAGGTGGCGAAGTTGCAGCATGAGCAGCGCCAGCATCACGGCCACCATCACGGGGAAGAGCGAAAAGAGTGAAGCATTGGCCTTACCGCTTTCGCCAGCCGCACCAGCAACCTCCATGCGGTAGCCAGGCGGCAGCCTAGCCGCACAGGGGGCAAGCACGGGAAGTGCGGCCGCCGTCACATCCGGCGCTTGCAGTCCCGGTTTGATGTCACTGCGGATAGTGATGAAAGGCTCACGATTACGGCGCCACAGGATGGGCTCCTCCATCACCGGCGCCAGGCGCGCCACTTGGCCTAACGGCACAACACCGGTTGGAGTGGCAAGCGTGAGATCGGCGAGGCGAGCAAGGCTGGCCCGCTCCTCTGCGGGGGCGCGCAGGCGCACCTCCACCTGGCGCGTGCCCTCACGTACTGAGGTTGCAGGTACGCCCGAAAGCAGCGCACCCATCGAGGTCGCAACCGCCTGCGGCGAGAGTCCAAGCTGCGCGATACGCTCAAGATCCAGTTCAAGTCGCAACGCGGGCGCGCGCTCGCTCCAGTCGGTCTGCACGTTGCGCGTGCCAGGCACTTGGCGGAGCAACTGCATCATCTCGTCAGCTTGACGGCGCAGTTCATCCACATCGGGGCCAACAAGGCGGAAGGCCACTGGGAAAGGCACGGGTGGGCCGAAATCCAGGCGTGAGACGCGCAAGCGCGCTTCGGGGAAGGCCCCCTCCTGCTCCAGCGCGATTAGCCAGTCTCGCAGCCTTTCACGCGCAGACACGTTGCGGCTTTCAATGACAAGTTTCGCGAAGGCTTCATTGGGCAAATCGGGATTGAGTGCGAGGAAGAAGCGCGGCGCACCGGCGCCAATATAGGTCGTGACATGCGCGGCATCGGCGTCGCCAAGGATCAATTGCTCGATACGCCGCGCCACCGCCTCAGTAGCGGCAAAGCTCGCGCCCTGGCGCAGGTTGATTTCCACCATCAGCTCCAGCCGCTGTGAGGCTGGGAAGAATTGCTTCTTCACCGCGCCCATCCCGGCAAAGCCGACGCCGAGTAGCAGCACCATGGAGCTGATCACCAGGAAGCGATTGTCTATGCACCAGGCGACGGCCTGCCGAAGGGCGCGCAGGGCGCGCGTATCCTGCGGGTCATGCGCGGGGTGGTGCGGCTTAACCTTGAGCAACTTGGCTCCCAGCCAGGGCGTGAACACCACTGCGACGATCCAGGAGGCGACAAGCGCAGCCCCCACCACCCAGAAAATGCCGCCGGCATATTCGCCGGAGCTTGAAGCCGCGAAGCCCACGGGAATGAAACCCGCCACCGTTACGAGCGTGCCTGTCAGCATTGGGCCTGCCGTGCTGGTCCAAGCAAAGCCCGCAGCGCGCAGCTTGTCCCAACCCTGTTCCAGTTTCACCGACATGGCCTCGACCGCGATGATGGCATCATCAACCAAAAGGCCAAGGGCCAGAATCAGCGCGCCGAGCGAAATGCGTTCCAGCTCCGTTCCCCGCCAAGCCATGAACAGAAACACGAAGGAAAGCGTGAGCGGCACCGATAGTGCCACAATGACCCCCGCCCTGAGCCCCAGCGATAGGAAGCAGACAAGCAGCACCACAGCAAGCGCGGCGGCCAATTTCACCAAAAACTCGTCCACGCTCTCGCGAACGATATGTGGCTGGTCCGCGACAGAAGAAAGCGTAAGGCCAAGCGGCAGCTCCGCACGGATGCGCGCCAACTCCGCATTCAGTGCCTTGCCGATGCGGAGCACATCTTGGCCGCGCTGCTTCGTGAGGCCAATAAGCACTGCGCCGTCACCGTTAAAGCGAATGGCTGTGCTCGGCGGATCAGCCAGACCGCGCGTGATGGTTGCTATATCGCCGAGGCGGAGCGTACGACCATCGGAGGCGATTGGCACCGCTGTAATGGAGGCTATTCCGTCGAGCCCCTCGGGCAAGCGCAGGTTCACGCGGGTTGTTGCCGTCTCAATTACGCCAGCGGGCGAAACTGGGTTGTGGCGCGACAAAGCGTCAAGCACTACCTGAGGCGTGATACCGAGTGTCGCAAGCCGTGTGTGACTTACTTCCACATGGATACGCTGCGGCTGCTCGCCGAAGATTGAAACCTTCTCGATGCCGGGCAGGCGGCGGAACCGGTCGCGCAAACGCTCAGCCTGGCGTACCAACTCCGCATTATCCGCTCCTGTCAGCGCGAAGATGGCGGAGAAAACGTCGCTATACTCGTCATCGAAGAAGGGGCCGCGTACGCCCGCAGGCAGACTATTGGTGATGTCGCCGACACGCTTGCGGACTTGGTACCAAAGCTCGGGCACAAGGTGGGGCGGCGTTTCATCGCGCAACAGCACTGTCGTCGTTGCCACACCTGGGCGCGCGTAGGTTTGCAGCGTGTCAAGCCAAGGCAGTTCGATCAGGCGCCCCTCGATGCGTTCAGCCACTTGATTCTGCATTTCCTCAGCCGTGGCACCGGGCCAGGCGGCGGTCACCACCATCACCTTCAAAGTGAAGGCTGGATCTTCAGCACGGCCGAGCTTGTTCAAGCCCCAGGCACCGGCAGCAAGCAGCAGCACCATGGCGAAGAAGGTCAGCTGCCCCCACCGGATAGCCGCTTGGCTGGGGTTGAGGCCCGCCTTCACCTCAGGCTCCCAACAAGGCGCACGTCCACCGGCCTTATGCGTTGTTGAGGTTCCAGAAGCTGCGCGCCCATGGCGACCACCCGCGTCCCTTCAGGCAGTGTTGTGGCAAGGGTGGCCGTTGCTTCGCTTAGGGCAAGTACTTGCACAGGCTCCGCCATAACGCGCCCCTCCTCGGTCACACGCCAAAGCATGGGACCGGCGCCGCGATCGTGCAGCGCTCCGAGTGGCACACGGGCTAGCGGCTCGCTAAGCGCTGCGCCGAGCGTCACAGTCGCGGTCATACCAAGCCGCGCCCATTCCGGCGCCTCGGGCAAAGTGTAGCGCACCGCATAGGTGCGCAATACGCCATCGGCGCTGGCCGCAGCCTCGCGCAGCGTCGCTCGCACTGCCACCTCCGGCCTCGCCCAGAAGCGGACATTGGCCACAGGGGTGGCACTGACACTTTCGGGGATCTGCACCAGCACCTCGCGCTCCGCTGGGTCGGCAAGGCGAACCACAGGCTGTCCCTCGCTCACTACTTGACCTAGCTCGCCAAGAATGGCGGTAACGCGGCCTGCGGCAGGGGCGCGAAGCTCAGCATAGTCAAGGCGGTTCTGAGCCAAATCTCTTTGTGCGCGTGCGCTTGCCAAGCGCTGAGCGGCGGCACGGGCCGTCGTTTCCCGCGCCTCATGAAAGGCTGCGGCGACATGGCCCGCAGAAAGCAGGGTGCGCGAACGCTGCGCCTCATTCGCGGCATTGAGGGCGCTGGCCTCGGTGGAAAGCACATCGGCCTCTGCGGCAGCGAGCGCGAGGCGCAGGTCTCGGGCGTCCAAGCGGAACAGGGGCTGGCCCGCCTCCACTTCAGCGCCCAGATCAACCAAGCGTTCGGCAATGCGCCCACCGGCACGAAACGCAACTTCTGCTTCGCGCCTAGGGCGCAGGGTCCCGGTGAAGGCGGGGCCGGACTCGTTCGGGAGGTGGCGGATCACTGCGAGTTGGACGGGCCGTGGAATAGCCTCAACTGCCGCAGAGGGTGCAGAGGAGCGAGCCTCTGGCAGGCAGGCCGCAAGCAGGAGCAGGGGGGAGAGAACGAGGAAGCGGCGCATGGCAGGGCTCCGTTGGAAGCGACAGTGATAATCAAATGCTGATGAAAGTCAATATTCATCAGTTTTCATTTTACCAGCCTCATCCCAGCCATCAGTAGGTCGAGCGCCGCGTTAAGATCGGCCAGCAGCTTCTCGGGCTCGATACCGTGATCCAAGCACTCTGCGATCAGGATCGGGTGGCTCCAAAGCATGGTGCATTGCTTGATCATGAAAGCGGCGTGGGCCGGGTCCATCGGTCGGAATTCGCCTCGCGCCATCCCCTCGGCGATCAACCGTGTCCAGACAACAAGGATAGCCTCGATGAAGCGCTCGATGACGCCCCAATGCTCGGTCATGGCAGCGGTTACCATGTCGTGTAGGCGTTTTTCCTGAAAAAACAGAGTGATATCACGCTGGTGCAAGGTGCAGATCGCGCGCCTGAGCCGGCTTTCCGCACTGCCGTTGCCGGCCGTGATGGCCTCTACTTCAGCCACCAGACCGTCAAGTAGTCGTCGGGCGATTGCCTCATTGATGGCGCTCTTGGAGGCGAAGAAACGGTAGACATTGGCGGGCGACATGCCGCATTCGCGTGCGATATCAGCCACGGCGGTTTTTTGGTAGCCAAGCCTGCGGAACAGGCCTTCGGCCGCATCAGCGATGCGCGCGCGTGTGGCGGCTTGGGAATCGAGGGCAGCGCTCATGGTCAAAAATCCTGATGAAATTATTCAGTTAACATGGAGTCGAACCAGGGTGTAGCGCAAGCCCTTGCGAGTCTCGCCCGCGCCGTCGCCGCTTGTTGGGTACGGCGGGTGAAACGCGAGGGGCCTTAGCCCGTGATAACGCGCCTCTGCTCCGAAATCAGGAGACACATAGGACTGGCAATGAATTCCTGATTTTTTCTGAACGCTAGCCTTCAGATCCCAGCACGACCTGATGGTTCTGGTTCGGACAGGGCAACCTCTGCGGGGACAAAGCCATCAACCACTTACAATCCTACTGACAAGAAAAGTAAACAGTGATAATATAATCGTATGAAGTGTCTTAACGTCGCTGCACAGCCATTGAGCTCGCAAACGGGTTCCTCCCCCGTGCGAAGCTTCCATCACGGCAATCTCCGCCAGGCGTTGATTGATGCGGCGCTATCCGCCCCGGACATTGAGCGCCTGTCACTGCGTCAACTTGCATCCGGTCTTGGCGTCACCGCTGCCGCGGCCTACCGCCATTTCGCCAACCGGGAGGATTTGCTGTTCGAGGTTGCCAAGATCGGATTCGCTCTCCTGGAACAACGGTTTGCCGGCGCATTTGACCCTTCCGTCGCCCCTTCTGATGCTACGGAAGCGCGGCAAAGGCTCATTCTATTGGGCCAAGCCTATGTGCAATTCGCCGATGATATGCCCGCCTTGTGGCGGCTGATGTTTGGCTCTCAGGCGGAGGCCTATCGCAATAGGGCGAATTTCTACGGCACGCGCAACAGCTACGAGTTTCTGCCGGCGGTGCTCACGGGCCTGTTCCAACAAGGCGTGATCACCACCAAGCCAGACGAACATGATGCGCTATTCGCGTGGAGCGCCATTCATGGGGCCGCAACCTTACGAAGCGGGCGCGTGCCTGCCGCGCTGGCGCCGATCGCTGACCTCGCTGTGGGGGTAGCCGATCGCGTTATTCGCGCATTGAAATGAATTTGCAAAGCAAAGGAAGTTTTGGCATGCTTCTGCAATACCTGACCGCTGGGATGCTCCCGCGCCGCCTGCGCATCTTCATGGCGGAAAAGAGCCGCACGATCATGTGTGGTGACGTGGGCGCTGCAGGTATGGCCAAAGCCGGTCATATCGCGCATGCTTGCTGGTGGCAGCACCATCAGCCACGCGATGCCTGGACGTTCGAACGCGATCTGCGCCCGGCGATGGAAAGCCCGTAGCGGCCATGTCACGCATTGCTGTTTTTGGTGCAACAGGGCTTACGGGCGGGTTGGTGGTCGAGCAGGCGCTCGCGCTGGGTCATGAGGTCGTGGCGCTGGTACGCGATCCTGGCAGAATGGCCCTGAAGCATCCGGGCTTGGTCGTGATGGGGGGCAGCCCGACCTCTGCCCGCGATGTCGAACTTTGCATAAGCGGTACCGATGCCGTGATCCACTGCCTGGGCATTGGCGGCAAGGGTGATGGAAAGCCCACCACACTCATCTCCGACTCAGTCAAGGTCGTGCTGGCCGCGATGCGCCAACAAGGCGTCCCGCGCATTCTGTGCATGTCCAATATCGGCGCAGGCGGTAGCGGCACTTGGGTTGCCAACCGCATCTTCATTCCGCTGTTTCTCCGATGGCTGCTGCCCATCATTGACGACAAGGACCGCATGGAGGAAGCGCTCCGCGCCAGCGCCGTTGAGTGGGTATCGGTGCGGCTGCCGAATATCTTGGAGGGTCCCGAGAAACCGGTTCGGGTGAGTGCCGATGGCCGGGGCATAGGCTTCACCATCACTGCGGCATCGGCAGCCCGCTTCCTGCTGGAGCAGGTCAAGGCCTCGGACCATCTTCGCTCAGCGCCGAGCATCAGCAATTGATAGAAATATGTTTTCTGAGAATCACTGGTCAAGAGAACAAAATAAACTGCTTGATGATCGCGCCAATATTGCCCGATGCTGCGGCGCTTGCGACGCTAGAGAGTCATTGCGCACCGCGACCGTTATGCCGAGCGGCGGTAGCCGAGGCGAGAAAGGCAGCCATTGCCTCAAACTCTTCGGGGGAACGCCCATCACCCAATCTTGCAATGGCTGTGGAGTGCTGGCTTCCCGGCACCACCAAGCGCTCACAGGTGACCTTGGCCTGACCTAGGCGGAGGCAGAGGGCATCGGAATCAGGCCCGGCGGCACGATCCTCCGCCGCGCTCACAAGCAGTGAAGGCGGCCAATGCGATCCCGTGTGCGACAGGGGCGAAGCCTCAATCCACAACGGACCGCGTTTGCCGAAAGCTGGTTCGACAATGAAACGGCGGACCAGAAAAGGTTTTGCCAAGTGTTCCAGATCGAAGAAACCGGACACCGCAACCACTGCGCGCAGCCGCTCAAGCTTCACGCGCTGCGCTTGAAGGTAGCGCGGGTCGCCTGCCAGCAAAGCCGCGAGGAAGCCACCCGAAGAGAAACCCGCCAGCACAATCCGGTCTGGATCCGCCCCCAGATCGGCTGCGTGGTCAATGCCCCAACGGACTGCTGCGGCCATGTCCTCCACCTGCGCGGGATGCGGCGCTTCACACGTCAGGCGATGATTGATGTTCAATACGACGAAGCCAAGCCGCGCGAGGGCGATGGCGAAATTTCGATTGACCTGCGTTTCGTCGTCCTTTGCGCCGGCATTCAACCCGCCCCCATGGGCATAGATCAACAAGGGCCGAGGGCCGGCGCCCGAAGCTGGCGCATATACATCCAACCGATGGGCAAGATCGTCCCGCGATAGGCCAGGCGCTCGGTAGCGCGGATCAACGAGAACGCTTAGGCCTTCGGTACTGCGCGCTGCTGGCCTGCCTTCGACTGCTTGCATCTCCGCGAAGTAGCCGCGCTCGAAGAGCGTTCGTGGTGACTGTGCGCTCAGGAATCCCTCCACATAGCTACAAGCGGTGACAAGTGGCGCAGCGGTGAGCGTAAGCAAGACGCCGCTCCAGCGGGAGATTAAGAGGCCCTTCGAGCGCAAGGGCCTCTCCGGTGCACACGGGATGCGTTGGGCCATGGATTTCCCCTGCGGTCACTGACCGGAAGCTGCCGCAGCTACCGTGGGGGCAACCAATTCCCGCACCAGCCGGGCGCTGATTTCCGGCTGTTCAAGCGGTGTCAGATGCGCAGAACCCTCTACGGTGAAAAAACGCGCCCTGGGGATGCGGCGCGCAATTTCCTGGGTCTCCGCCGGAGGGTAACGCGTATCCTCAGCGCCCGACACCACCAGGACCGGCACTTCGAGCTTTGGCAGCAGCGGTAGCAGCGACTCACGTTCGATAAGCACCGCGCGCGCAGCCGCTTGCAGGGCGCGCGGCGCGCGCCGGGGAAAGGCCGCCACAAACTGTTGGATCACCTCAGGGTTCTGCGCGCGGGTGCGCCGGCTGAAGAAGCCAGAGGCCACGCGGCGCCCGAAGAATGCGGTATTGCCAAACAAACCCGTCAGCCAAACGATGGTGGGGTGTACTCCCCTTCCAGTTGAGTTGAGAGATCATCTACTCCGAAGTAAACATCAATCACTTTAGCCTATTCATCCATAAAGTCAACATTAATAACATTAACACTAGCTAACCTTTGCAAGGCTGACTTTAGCCTGAACCGCGCCGTGCCTCGCTTTCTTCAAGA
>JADCFA010000041.1 GCA_020249775.1 Roseomonas sp.
TCGCTAGGCTCGGCGGGTACCTCAACCGCAACCACGATCCGCCACCCGGGAACATGGTCATATGGCGCGGATTGACACGTCTTCACGATATCGCCCGTGGCATACATATCGGCTCAAAACGACGATGTGGGTAATTGAAAGGCTCACCGGATGGTTACAGAGTTCCTGCACTTACAGCGCCAGATCAATGATGCGCCCCTGGACTGCATCGGGGATGCGGTTCCAGACGCGATCAGGCCGGGATGGCTTATCGGCCAGCGCCTCTGGCCCGCCTGTGAGGTAGCGGTCATACCATCGATAGAAGGTCTGACGCGGGATGCGGAGGCTGGCGAGGCAGCGGCGTTGGTGCAGGTCTGCTTGCTCGACCAGTTGAATGATTTCGAGTTTTTCGGCGGCGTTCGCTGCCTTGCGCAGCGAATCAAGGGCGCCTCTCAAGCGCATCACCTGCTGGCATTGGCCGCGATCCATGATGGCGTTCAGCGCCCTGCTGCAGCGTGGCTCGGCGATGTCACGCCGCAGATCATTTGGGACTGGATGGTGAGGTTCAACATCGAAGGGCCGGAAGGGCCGCGCGAATGGGTGCGTGCGCACCTATCAATAGAGGTTGGTATTATATCGAGCACGCGCGAAGAAGGTTATGCTTGAGGCTCATAAAGGATACCGGCTAGCAGCCTCAGCTAAAGCTCAACCGAACCTTACCCAGAGTGTCGAATTCCACCAGCACATCGCAAGGGCCGTCCAGCCAAATGGGTGGCGTGACGGAGCCAAGGAATACCACCTGGCTCGCACGCAGCCCGCCAAATTCACGCGCGCAATCAGACCCCGCGAGCCAGGCCAGCGCTTCCATCGGGTGCCCCAATAGGTCAGCGCCCACCCCTTCACCGCGCACCGTGCCCGCCACCGTCATGCGCCCGCGAGTCGCGCCAAGATCGAGCGCACGCCAATTCGCTGCGGGCACGCCGAGCACACCTGCAGCATGAAATACCTGATCCGCAATCAGGCTTGGCGTGCCGAGTTCGGCCAAATCGCCATAGCGTTTTTCAACAATCTCAATCGCCGGAAAAACCTCAGCGACGGCAGCGACCACGATTTCACGCCTATGCGCGCCATAGGGAAGGTCTTGACCAAGCCTGAGCCCCACCTCGCATTCAACGCCCGGGTTCAGGAAATCGGCGTAACGAAAAGCTGCAGGCGTTGCGCGCAGCCCCTCCTTCGGCACGAAACCGCCGGCGGGGCCGGTCAGGCCAAGGATATTCTGCATTTGCTTGGTGGTGGCGCCGATCTTGAAGCCAGCCGGCGGCACGGCGCCAAGCTTGCCAGCGACCTGGTATTGCAGCTTGTAGCCTTCTGCCGGGGTCGCGGGTGCCGCGGCACCCAAAGGCGCCAGAATTCGCTTGGCGCGGCGTGTGGCAAGGATGTGTTCGGCGGTGTCTTGGCTCATGGCAGCCTCCCTTTCTTCTATCAGCGCGGCCCCTGGGCGCGGCCAGGTGTCCATACCGCATCAGGCTTGGCCCAAAGCGACGCGTCGCGCAATTCCCGCGCAAGCCCTGCCGCCATGGCTTCGAAAATCGCTTTGCCCTTTTCTGCGGTGGCCGCACGGGCATCGCCAAGCACGCCTGTTGCTGGCGCACGTCCAGCAAATGACCAGAAGCGCGTCACCGCCTGGCCAGAGGCATCGAAATTCCCAGGCGAGACGGAATTGGCAATCTGATCCATCCGCACCTGGGAAGGATCAAGGTGCAGCCAAAGGCTGGTTTCGCCTTCGCAGGCATGTTGGATGCCAGGCTGCGCCGTGAGTGCGGCCGCGATTTCCTTCGGCGCCACGCGCGTAATGGAGGTGGTCAGCACCGGCACGCCGAATTCATGCGCCATTTCGCGCGAGGCGACGGCAAGCGGTTCGGCATTCCCGCCATGCGAATTGAACAGCATCAGCCGCGAAAACCCATCAGCCAGCAAGGACCGCATAACGCAACGCAGCACGCCGGCGAAGGTCGCATAATCCAGGCTGATTGTGCCGCCAAAGGGAAAGTGATGTTCGGACAATCCCATCCACATCGGTGGCAGCACCACAGCCGGCAGATCGGCGCAAAGCTCAGCGGCGCGGATGGCTACCGAATGGCCAATGAAACTATCGGTCCACACCGGCAAATGCGGCCCATGCTGTTCAAGGGCGGCCACTGGCAGAACCACCACCGCATTGCGTTCAGCGAGTGCGCGCAATTCCGGCGCTGTCATGCGTTCCCAACGTGTTTCGGTCATGGGATCAGCCCCTACCCATAGCGTAGAATTCGTCATTCGGGCGAAGATTGGTCACATTGGCAAGCCGATTGGACATGCCAAAAAACGCAGCGATGGCGGCAATGTCCCAAATAGCTTCATCATCAAAACCTGCGGCGCGCAGCGCCTCATGATCAGCGTCATTCACCTCATTGGCGCGGTCGGAGACCTTGAGCGCAAATTCCAGCATGGCCTTTTGCTTGGCCGTAATATCGGCCTTCCGCCAATTGGCGGCAATCTGGTCGGCGATCAGTGCATTCTTCGCGCGGATGCGCAGAATGGCGCCATGCGCCACCACGCAATATTGGCATTGGTTGCGCGATGAAACGGCAACCACGATCATTTCGCGTTCCGCCTTGGAAAGTCCTTCTGCCTTGTCCATCAGCGTGTCGTGATAGGCCATGAAGGCGCGGAATTCCGTCGGGCGATGCGCCAGCATCAGAAAGACGTTGGGGATGAAACCCGATTTTTCCTGAACGGTCAGAATGCGGGCACGGATATCTTCCGGCAGGGACGCGATATCGGGGATGGGGGTGCGGGCGATGGGGGGCTTGCTCATGGCCAAACCATCCGCCAGAGCCGCTGTTCAGTCCAGCCCCATCAGCCCACGCGCGAAATCCCGCGCCGCGAAGGGCCGCAAATCCTCGGCCTTTTCGCCAACTCCCACCATATGCACAGGCAGGCCGAATTCCTGCGCCAAGGCGACCACCACCCCCCCCTTGGCCGAGCCATCAAGCTTGGTCACGGCAAGCCCGGTGACATCCACCATTTCCTTGAAGACCTTCACCTGCTGCACGGCGTTCTGGCCCGTGGTGGCATCCAGCACCAGCAGCACGGAATGCGGTGCCGCTTCATCCACACGCTTGATGACGCGAATGATCTTGCGCAGTTCTTCCATCAGCGCGGATTTGTTGTGCAGCCGCCCGGCAGTATCTACCAGCAGCAAATCGAGCCCATCAGCACGCGCGGCGGTCAGCGCATCAAAAGCCAGACCGGCCGCATCGGCGCCAGGCTTGGCCGGCGCAAAAAACCGTGCGGAGGTCCTGCCGGCCCAAACCTGCAATTGCTCGACCGCCGCGGCGCGGAAAGTATCGCCCGCGACAAAGCCGATTTTCAGCCCTTGTTCGGCATAATGACGGCCAAGCTTGGCAATGGTGGTGGTCTTGCCCGTGCCATTCACGCCGACCACCAGCACCACATGCGGCGCGTATGCTGGGGTCACCTCAAGCGGCTTTGCGACGGGTTGCAGAATAGTGGCGATTTCATCCGCTAGCGCGGCCTTCACCTCCTCATCGGTCACTTCCTTACCGAAGCGCGTGCGGCGAAAGCCCGCCACAATCCGGCGCGATGCCGCGACACCCAAATCAGCGGAGATCAGGGTTTCTTCCAGCTCCTCCAAAGCCTCATCATCCAAGCGCCGCTTGTGCAGCAGGGAGACGACGCTATCAGTAAGGTTGGCGGTGGAACGCGAAAGCCCGGCCTTGAGCCGCGCGAACCAGCCGGTCTTGGCGGGTGCTTCTGCCTCAGACGGCAGGATTTCAGCGGGCGGCGCTTCGGGTTCAGGCAGTGGCGCGTCCTGCAACGGCGCTGGCGCATCCGCCCGTGGCTGGTCAGGCACGGGCTGCTGCGCGCTGCCACCGCGCATACGGCCAAAGAAATCACGCAGCGCCATCAGGCTGCCTCCGCCAAAAGCCCATCGGCATCGGCGCCCGTCACACGCAGCCGGCGGATTTCACCCGCCTGGCCGGCGCCGCCCAATAAGCGCAGCGGCGCGAAATATTCGGTATGGCCGCGATCGGGATGTTCCAACAAAACCCTTTCCTCCCGGCCCAAACGCGCCGCGAAATAACGCGCCGCGGCGGCCGCCCCGGCTTCGCGCAGCCGCGCCGCCCGCGCGCGACGTTCGGGCACCGGGATTTGCGGCATGCGCGCTGCCGGCGTGCCCGGCCTCTCCGAATAGGGAAAGACATGCAGGAAAGAGAGGTCACATTCCTTCACAAGAGCAATACTTTCCTGGAATTGCGCTTCGGTCTCGGTCGGGAAACCCGCAATCAGATCAGCGCCAAAGACGATATCGGGCCGCAGCCGCCGCGCCTTTTCGGCCAGCGCAATGGCATCGGCGCGCAAATGCCGCCGCTTCATGCGCTTCAGGATCAAATCCGATCCGTGCTGCAAGGAAAGATGCAAATGCGGCATTAGGCGGGGTTCTTCCGCGATCAACCGCCAAAGATCTTCATCCACCTCAACCGGATCGAGCGATGAAAGCCGAAGCCGCGGCAATTCCGGCACCAGCGCCAGCACGCGCCGGATCATTTGCCCAAGCGTCGGGCTGCCCGGCAGGTCAGGTCCGTAGGAGGTGACATCAACGCCCGTCAGCACCGCTTCCCGATACCCTGCCGCCACCAGGGTGCGGAGCTGCTCCACAATCACGCCAATCGGCACAGAGCGCGAAGGCCCACGCCCGAAGGGAATGACGCAAAAGGTGCAGCGATGATCACAGCCCTGCTGCACTTGTACGAAAGCCCGCGCGCGCCCGGAAAATTCCGTCACCAGATGGGCCGCGGTTTCGCGCGCGGCCATGATGTCCGTCACCGGCACAGGCGGCGCATCCAAAGCGGCCCAGGTTTCTGGCTTCAGCTTGTCGGCATTGCCGATCACACGCTCCACCCCCGGCATCCCGGCCCATTTATCGGGGGCAATTTGCGCCGCGCAGCCGGTGACAATGATGCGCGCGCCCGGATTGTCGCGATGCGCCTTCCGGATCGCCTGGCGCGCCTGGCGTTCCGCTTCAGCCGTGACCGCACAGGTATTGACGATAATGGCCCTGCCCTGACCGGCCTTGCTCGCCAGATCGCGCATCGCCTCACTCTCATAGGTATTGAGCCGGCAGCCGAAACTCAGCAGCCGAGGGGCTTCGCTGGTGCTCATCGGGCCAAAGCCTTGGGGTCAACCTGCCCAATGAAGGCGGTGGCGATGGGCCCGGTCATGAGTACATGCCCATCCTGGCGCCATTCCATGAAAAGATCGCCGCCCGGCATGGAAATCCGCGCCGCACGCCCGGTCAGGCCGCGCCGATTGGCATTCACGATGGTCGCGCAAGCCCCAGAGCCACAGGCAAGTGTCTGCCCCGCGCCACGTTCCCAGACGACCAGCCGCAGATGATCCGGCGCCACTACCTCCACAAAGCCGATATTGGCACGCTCCGGGAAGATCGGGTCATGTTCCATGCGCGGGCCGATTTCGCAAATCGGCAGCGCATCCAGGTCAGGCACGAAAAACGTCGCATGGGGATTGCCCATGGAACAGGCCGCCGGGTCCGCGACGGCGCCGCAGGCCAGCGGCACATGCAGCGTATCAACCTCCCGCGCCAGCGGCACATCCCGCCAGCCGAGCCGTGCCGGCCCCATATCCACCTGCCACAGCCCATCGGGGCGGGCCTCACTCGGCAAATCGCCGGCAATGGTACGCACCACTACCTGCGCCTTGCCGGTTTCAGCAGCAATCAGGGAAGCGATGCAGCGCGTGGCATTGCCGCAAGCGCCGGCTTCCGACCCATCCGGATTATGGATGCGCATGAACACATCCGCGCCCGCTGGCGGCGGTTCCATGATGATCAATTGATCGCAACCAATGCCGCGCCGGCGATCCGCAAGCGCCATTATTTGTGCACGCGTCAGGTCAAGCGGTGCGGCACGGCCGTCCAGCACCACGAAATCATTGCCAAGCCCATGCATCTTGCGAAAGGAAAGCATGGGCGGGGATATAGGCTGACCGGGCGCGAACCGAAACCCGCTTATGTGATGCCGGGAAGATTTACCCGTTCAGCAACCGGTCAATCTCATCCTGCGCCAGATCGGGGCCGGCCGTTTTGGGGTCTGCCACGGTTTGCACCACGCCCTTCAGCTCCACCTTCGGGCGGGCTGCATTGGGGGTGGGTTGGGCGTTTTCAGGCAGGATATCCTCCAGGATGGATTCCACCTGCTGCAAATCCCGAATGGCGCGGCGGATGCGCTGGCCGGTCAAATCCTGGAAGGAACAGGCCTCAAAGATCGCATTCACGCTTTTGGTAATGGCCGGCAGGGTATCCGGGCTGCCGGAGCCCTTTTCCAGCCATTCCTGAATGGCTTCAGCGGCTTCCAGAATGGTATTGGCGGCGGCTTCGGTTGCCTGCACCACCGCTTCAAGTTCCTGGCCAGAGGTGCGATTGCCCGGCTGGGGGGCAGAAATCATGCCGGCGATACGTTCATGTACGGAAGAGATCTGGCTGGCCAGGTTTTCCTCACTCATGCCCAGAAGTTGCACGCTTGCGGAGACCTCGGCGCTCACTTCCGCGATGCGGCGGTCCATAAAGGCGCGCAAATCGCCGAAAAGGGGCTCCATGGCGGCCCTGAGCACTTCGGGGTCCGGCAGCGTATCCGCTTGCGAATGCGACATGAGACTTCGTCCTGAATCCAAAGGGCGGCCAAACCGCCGGGTGATCACGGGACCATTAAACACCCATAAAGGTGAAATCTCCGTTTCCCTGAGGCGGGTCTTGTGTGGAAAACTTTCGGGCGCTATAGCCCCGCCTCCCGCGCCGTGGCCCCGTGGACATGCCCGGCCGGAACCCCCTTCCCGCCGCATGGTGCGGCCCCGACAACGGGTGCAAGGCGGAAGGGCTGACCCTAAAGGAGGGCCAAATGTCCAAGATGAAGACGAAATCAAGCGTTAAAAAGCGCTTCCGTCTGACCGCGACCGGTAAGGTCAAGGCAGGCGGTGGCTTCAAGCGCCACATGCTTTCTTCCAAGGCTTCAAAGATGAAGCGCCAAAACCGCGGCACCTTCGTGCTGGACAAGCAGGATGGCGATACCGTGAAGCAATGGCTGCCCTATGGGCTGGACCGGTAAAGGGAGGATCGCAGAATGGCTCGTGTAAAACGCGGCGTTACCAAGCACGCCCGCCACAAGAAGGTCCTCAAGCTTTCTGAAGGCTATGTCGGCCGGTCAGGCACCGCCTATCGCCCCGCCTTGGAGCGGGTGGAAAAGGCGCTGCAATACGCTTATCGCGACCGCCGCAACAAGAAGCGCGATTTCCGTGGCCTTTGGATTCAGCGCATCAACGCTGCCGTCCGCGAACATGGCCTGACCTATTCCCGCTTCATCGCCGGCATCAAGGCGGCGGGGATCGAGATGGACCGCAAGGTGATGGCAGCACTTGCCTTTGACGAACCGGCGGCCTTCGCGGCGCTGGTGGAAAAGGCGAAGGCGGCCGGCGCCGCCTGATTACCGCCGCCCCGATGATCCGGGGCGGAGACCCAGCATCACGCAAGGGCCGCTTCCTGGTTGGACCGGGGATGCGGCCCTTTGTTCATGTGGACCCGCCATCATGACCGATGATCTTGCCGCCCTCAGGGCCGAAACCGAAGCCGCGATTGCCGCCGCTGCCGATCCGCGCGCGCTGGATGCGGTGCGCGTCGCCGTTTTGGGTAAATCCGGCAGCCTGACCGCGCTGCTGAAGGGGCTTGGTGCGGTTGCCCCCGAAGCGCGCAAGGAACGCGGCGCGGCGCTGAACCAGGTGAAGGCCGCCATCGAAGCTGCCTTGGAAACGCAACGCGCCGTGGTGGAAGCCCGCGCGCTGGATGCGCGCTTGGCGGCGGAACGGATGGATGTGTCCCTGCCGCCCCGCCCCGTCGCGCCGGGCACGGCAGCCGAAGGTGGCATCCATCCCATTGCGCGCACCATGGAAGAACTCACCACGCTGTTCGGCGCCATGGGCTTCAAGGTGGCGGAAGGCCCCGATATCGAAAGCGACTGGCATAATTTCGGCGCGCTCAATATCCCCGATCACCATCCGGCGCGGCAGGATCACGATACCTTCTATTTGCCCGCGGTGGATGGCCGCAGGCCGGTGCTGCGCACCCACACCTCACCAGTGCAAATCCGCACCATGCTGACCGAAGCGCCGCCCATTCGCGTGATTGTGCCTGGACGCACCTATCGCGCCGATCATGACGCGACGCATTCGCCGATGTTTCATCAGGTGGAAGGCCTGGTGATTGATCGGAACATCCATCTCGGCCATTTGAAGGGCTGCCTGATTGATTTTCTGCGCGCCTTTTTCGGCATTGGCGATTTGCCGGTGCGTTTCCGTGCTTCCTATTTCCCCTTCACGGAACCTTCCATGGAAGTGGATATCGGCTGGAGCCGCAAAACCGGCGAATTGGGTAAAGGCGGTGATTGGCTGGAGATTTTGGGCTCTGGCATGGTGCATCCGAAGGTGCTGGCGAATTGCGGCATTGATCCGCGTGAATGGCAGGGCTTTGCCTTCGGCATGGGGATTGAACGCATCACCATGCTGAAGCACGGCATTCCTGATCTGCGCCCCTTCTATGAAGCCGATATCCGCTGGCTGAGGCATTACGGCGCCGATCCGCTTTCCCCGCCATCCCTGGTGGAAGGGGTGTAAGGCGATGAAATTTACCCTTTCCTGGCTGAAGGCGCATCTTGAAACCGAAGCGACGCTGGATGAAATCCTGACAGCGCTCAATACCATCGGGCTTGAGGTTGAAGGTGTGGAAGATCGCGGTGCGGCACTCGCGAATTTCCGCATCGCTTATGTGGTGGAAGCCGAACAGCACCCCAGTGCGGATCGGCTGCGCGCGTTGAAGGTTGATACCGGCGATGGCAAGCTACTGTCCGTGGTCTGCGGCGCGCCCAATGCGCGCGCCGGCATGAAGGGTGTGGCGGCTTTGCCTGGTGCCTTCATTCCCGGCACCGGCATTACGCTGAAGGCGGGCGAAATTCGCGGCGTGAAATCGGAAGCGATGATGCTCTCCGCGCGCGAAATGGGCCTGGGTGATGATCACACAGGCATTGTTGATTTGCCGGCAGAGGCGCCGCTCGGTGAAGCCTATGTGCGCTGGGCGGGGCTGGATGACCCGATCATTGAAATCAGCGTCACCCCCAATCGTGGTGATGCGCTTTCTGTCCACGGCGTGGCGCGGGATTTGGCTGCGGCCGGGCTTGGGCGTTTGAAGCCGCTGCCAACGCCTGCGATCAAGCCTGCCTATGCTTCGCCCCTTTCTTGGGAAATCGCTGATCCACGCGCCTGTGATTATGTGCTGGGTCGCGCCATTCGCGGCGTGAAGAATGGGCCATCACCGAAATGGTTGCAGGATTGGCTGGTGGCGATTGGCCAGCGGCCGATCAATGCGCTGGTAGATGTGACCAATCTTTTCACCTTCGGCCTTGGCCGGCCCTTACATGTATTCGATGTGGCGAAGGTGCAGGGCAAGACGCTGACCATGCGCATGGCTCGGGAAGGCGAAAGCCTGCTGGCGCTGAATGGCAAGACTTATGAATTGACGCCGGAAGATGGCATCATCGCCGATGCCGCCGGGCCGGAAGCGCTGGGCGGCATTATCGGTGGCGAGGCGACCGGCTGCGATGAAGCCACCACCGAATGCTTCATTGAATGCGCGATTTTCGACCCCGTGCGCATCGCGCTTTCCGGCCGCCGCCATGATGTGCGCACTGATGCGCGTGCGCGCTTCGAACGCGGCGTGGATCAGGCTCTGCCGCATCTCGCGCTTGATCTTGCGACACAGGCGATGATCGAGATTTGCGGTGGTGAGGCCAGTGAAGTGGTCGGCGCCGGGCCGGAACCCGCCTGGCAACGCCAGGCCAGCCTGCGCTTTGAACGGCTGGCGAGCTATGGCGGCGATGATGTGGCGCCAGACCGCGCGGTGGAAATCCTGCAAAGCCTTGGCTTCACCGTGGCCGCGCGGGATGCGGTGCGCGTCACCGTCAATGTGCCAAGCTGGCGCAATGATGTGGCAGGGAAGGGCGCCTTGACCCAGGCGGCCGAACTCGGTGCGGAACGCGCCAAGGCGGCGGCTGAGGGCTGCGCCGAAATTGAACCGGAATGCGATTTGATTGAGGAAGTGCTGCGAATTCGTGGCCTGAACACCATTGCGCCGGTATCGCTGCCGACCAGCGGCATCATTCCCGCCCCGGCCTTCACGCCGAAGCAGGCGCGCGCATCCTTGGCGCGGCGCGTGCTGGCGGCGCGCGGTATGCAGGAAGCGGTGACCTTCGCCTTTATGGAATCCAAAACCGCTGCGCTATTCGGTGAAGCGCCGGCAGCGCTGCGGTTGGAAAACCCGATTGCGGAAGACCTCGATCAGATGCGTCCCACGCCGGTGGCATCCCTGCTGCTGGCGGCGGGGCGCAATGCGGCGCGCGGTTTCACTGATGTCGCGCTCTGTGAAATCGGCGCGGCCTATCAGGATGTGACACCGGAAGGCCAAGCCGCAATTGCCGCGGGGGTGCGCCATGGTGCCACACCGCGCCATTGGGCGGAAGCATCACGCGCTGTGGATGCTTTGGATGCCAAGGGCGACGCGATGGCGGTGCTGGCCGCACTTGGCCTGCCCATGGTGGCCCTTTCCGTCACCGCCGATGCGCCGGGCTTCTATCATCCCGGCCGTTCCGGTCAGGTGCGTCAGGGGCCGAAGACCGTGCTTGCCCGCTTTGGGGAAATCCATCCGCGCGTTCTGGCCGCGCTCGACCTGCCCGGGCCGGCGGTGGCGTTTGAGGTCTTCCTGGATGCCATTCCTGAACCCAAACGCCGCAAGAAGGGCGCGCCTGAACTGCCGGCTTTCCAGCCACTCCGGCGTGATTTCGCCTTCCTGGTGGATGAGAGCGTCGCCGCCGAAGCATTGGTCCGCGCCGCACGTGGGGCGGAACGCACGCTGATCACCGATGTCGCGCTGTTTGACCGCTATGCTGGGGACAAACTGCCGGCGGGCAAGGTCAGCCTTGCCCTGCAAGTAACCCTCCAGCCGCGTGAGGCCACGCTGACCGATGCGCAAATCGAAGCGGTGGCGGAGAAAATTGTGGCGGCGGTGAGCAAAGCGACCGGGGCAGTGCTGCGCGCTTGACCCTCCTGGCCCTGGCAATGCCGGGGTCAGGCAACTGCCCGTTTGACTTCCGGCCCTGCTGCCTTATCTCCGCCTTTGAAAACGCTGGTCGCTACTCCGCGCCAGCACCCCCGGGACCATCATGACTGACACGCCGCTTTCGCTGATCCGCAATTTCTCGATCATTGCCCATATTGATCATGGGAAATCCACGCTTGCCGACCGGCTGATCCAGCAGACCGGCGCGCTTTCCGCGCGCGAAATGAAGGAACAGGTCCTGGATAATATGGAGCTGGAGCGGGAACGCGGCATCACCATCAAGGCGCAGACCGTCCGCCTGACCTATCCGGCCAAGGACGGCAAAACCTATGTGCTGAATTTGATGGACACGCCCGGCCATGTGGACTTCGCCTATGAAGTCAGCCGGTCACTCGCCGCCTGTGAGGGTTCGCTTCTGGTGGTGGATGCGTCCCAGGGGGTTGAGGCGCAGACACTCGCCAATGTCTATCAGGCGATTGATGCGGGGCATGAGATTGTGCCCGTGCTGAACAAGATTGACCTGCCGGCGGCAGAGCCTGATCGCGTAAAGCAACAGATTGAAGATGTGATCGGGCTAGATGCATCGGATGCCGTGATGATCAGCGCCAAGACGGGCCTGAATATCGAAGGCGTGCTGGACGCGATTGTGGAACGCCTGCCGCCGCCGAAGGGTGACGCATCCGCCACCACCAAGGCGTTGCTGGTGGATAGCTGGTATGATGCCTATCTTGGTGTCATCATTCTGGTGCGCGTGAGGGATGGGCATTTGCGCAAAGGTCAGCGCATTCGCATGATGTCATCCGGCGCGGTGCATACCATTGAGCAGGTCGGCGTCTTCACGCCAAAGTTGGTGCCGGTGGAAAGCCTTGGTCCTGGCGAGATGGGCTATGTGACCGCCGCGATCAAAACCGTGGCTGATACGAATGTGGGCGATACCATCACCGATGATCGCAATCCGGCGGCCGAGGCCTTGGCCGGCTTCAAGCCCTCCATCCCCGTGGTGTGGTGCGGGCTTTATCCGGTGGATGCGGATGATTTCGAAAAGCTGCGCGAATCGCTTGGTAAGCTGCGGCTCAATGATGCATCCTTCCATTATGAACCGGAAACCAGCGCGGCTTTGGGCTTCGGTTTTCGCTGCGGCTTCCTTGGGCTCTTGCATCTGGAAATCGTACAGGAACGGCTCTCGCGCGAATTCGACCTTGATCTGATCGCGACTGCGCCTTCGGTCGTCTACAAGGTGCACAAGACGAATGGCGAAATGTTCGAATTGCACAACCCCGCCGATATGCCCGATGGCAGCGTGCTGGATCATATCGAAGAGCCCTGGATCAAAGCCACCATCATGCTACCCGATGACTACCTTGGCGCGGTGCTGGCGCTTTGCAATGAACGGCGCGGGCAGCAGGTGGAACTGACCTATGTCGGGTCCCGCGCCATGCTGGTCTATCGGATTCCATTGAATGAGGTGGTGTTCGATTTTTATGATCGGCTGAAGTCAGTGTCACGCGGGTATGCTTCTTTCGATTACCAGATGGACGGCTATAATGAGGGCGATCTGGTGAAGATTTCCATCCTGGTGAACAACGAACCTGTGGATGCACTTTCCTTCATGGCGCATCGCAGCCAGGCGGAACGTCGCGGGCGGCAGATTTGCGAAAAGCTCAAGGATTTGATCCCGCGCCAATTGTTCAAAATCCCGATCCAGGCAGCGATTGGCGGGCGCGTGATTGCGCGTGAGACAATCTCGGCCCTTTCGAAAGATGTGACGGCGAAGTGTTACGGCGGTGACATCACCCGCAAGCGCAAGCTTCTGGAAAAGCAGAAGGAAGGCAAGAAGCGCATGCGGCAATTCGGCAAGGTAGAAATTCCGCAAAGTGCCTTTATTGCTGCGCTGAAGATGGATAGCTGATGGGCTTGATGGGGCGCATTTTCTGGAAGCGGTCCTATCAGTAATTTTGTGCGCGGGGTCATACGGATGGAATGGAAGGACCCATCGATATGGCCATAGACAAAACGTTACTGGACCAGCTTTTGGCTGGCCGAGAGCCCCAGGAGCTATTCGCCAGGGGTGGCCTAATGGACGAGCTGAAGAAGGCGCTTTCGGAGCGTATGCTGTCTGCCGAACTGGACGATCACCTTGAAACAGAGGCTGGTGCGGGGCTCGGCAATCGCCGCAACGGCACCTCAAAGAAGACGATGCTGACCGGCTCATCGAAGTTGACGCTGGATATTCCGCGCGATCGGTTGGGCACTTTCGATCCCAGGCTGATCGCCAAGTACCAGCGGCGCTTCCCGGATTTCGACGACAAGA
>JADCFA010000042.1 GCA_020249775.1 Roseomonas sp.
GCCGCCGTCATCGATTGGTTCAGCCGGAAGGTCCTGGCCTGGAGGCTCTCGATCACGCTCGACACAGGCTTTTGCGTTGAGGCTGTTGAGGAGGCGCTGGCAAAATACGGCAAGCCCGAGGTTTTCAATACGGATCAGGGGTCGCAGTTCACGAGCCTGGCTTTCACGGAGAAGCTGAAACGTCACGAGATCGCGATCAGCATGGATGGCAAGGGGGCGTGGCGGGACAATGTTTTCGTGGAAAGGCTCTGGCGGACTATCAAATACGAGGAGGTCTACTTGCGGGCCTATGCCAGCGTCTCTGAGGCGCGGGCTTCGCTTGGCCGATACATCGACGGCTTCTACAACACCCGTCGGCCCCATTCGAGCCTTGACGGGCAAACGCCGGACGAGGCCTATTTTACCGCGCTGACATCAATCCCGATGGCAGCCTAACCGAGGCAGGAATACACTTAGGAAACGCACCAGAATTGTTCAAACTAACCGAGCCAGCTCTATCCGGCTATTTCGCGCTGCGTATTGCGCTGGCTGAGGCGCTAAAGGGCAGCATTGGCGCAAGCTTGCTGCCCGGCTTTATCGCGGCCATTGCCGCGCGCTTTGTGGGGCCTGTTGGGCTGAAGCTTTCCGCCCAGGCGGTACCCTTGATTGGCGCCGCGGCAGGGGCAGCGATCAATCTGGCGTTTCTGGAACATTTCCGCAGCGTCGCGCGCGGGCATTTCACACTCAGGCGGCTGGAACGTGTGCATGGCACGGCGCCAGTGCGCGCGGCTTATGAGGCGTTGACGGCGACCAGGGATGTGGCCTTCGCAAAGGTTTAGATTTTAGCGAAAACTTTTGCTCGCTTCAGCTTGCGTCTATCTGCAGGCCTTCCTTCTTGATCACCTCTGCCCATTTGGTGATTTCACTGCTCACGAAAGCGCCGAATTGCTGCGCACTGCCGATCATCGGCACACCGCCCAATTCTTCGAAGCGCTTCACCGTTTCCGGCAAGGCGAGCATCGCCATCACATCCGCATTGATGCTGTTGATCATCTCGGCCGGCATGGCGGCCTGTCCGAACAGACCGAACCAGGTATTCACTTCGTAATTCGCCAATTCCGGCATGGTTTCGCGCATCGCTGGCACATTGGGCAGCAGCGGGTGGCGTTCCTTGCTTGTCACCGCCAGGGCGCGCACGCGCCCGGCCTGGATATGGCCCATGATGCCGGTGAGGTTATCAATAAGAAAGGTGACATTGCCGGCGAGCAATTCAATCTGCGCCGGGGCTGAACCGCGGGTTGGCACATGAATGGCCTGGGCGTTCAGCATTTGCAGGAAAAGCACCGGCGAAAGATGCGTGGATTGGCCCACACCGGTTGAGACATAGGGGATTTCGCCCGGCTTGGCGCGCAGCATCGCGGCAAGTTCCGCCACATTCCGCGCCGGGACGTTGTTGTTCACGACCAGCACATTCGGCCCGGCGATGGTGCCAGCGATGGGGGCGATTTGTTCTGCGCGATAGGGAAGGTTGCGGAACAGGGAATAACCAATGGCCTGCGGGCCGATATTACCCATGAGAAGGGTCAAGCCGTCGGCCCGTGCGCGCACGGCTTCAACGGTACCGATCGTACCACCAGCGCCCGCGCGATTTTCCACCACTACAGGCGTGCCCCAGCGCGGCTGCAGGAACTGCGCGAGCAGACGGCCCATGATATCTGTGGTGCCGCCAGCGGCCGCGGGAACAATGATGCGCACCTGCCCCGATGGGCGCCAGGATTGCGCGCGGGCGATGGCGGGCGCGGCAAGCAGCGGCAGCGCAAGCGCGGTGCGGCGGGAAAGCTTGGTCATTTGGGTCCTCCCTGGAATTCTTTGCGTGAGAATGGCGCTGAAAGGCAATTTGGGGAAGGCTTCACCCCTGGCGCAGCGCTGCCATCACGCGCGCCAGCCCGGCTTCCCAAGGCGGCAAGGCCACGCCGAAAATGCGGGCCAGCTTGCCATTGTCCAGCCTGCCATCGGCTGGGCGCCTGGCCTTGGTGGGGTAATCCGCCGTGGTGATGGCATGAACCTTGGGGTGCGGCGCCCCATGGCGGGCGGCTTCGGTGAAAATTGCCTCGGCAAAGCCATGCCATGTGGTGAAGCCGCCGCCTGTTGCGTGGTAGGTGCCAGCAAAATCATCGCGCCATCCCCGGTCGCGAATGTGTGCGAGCATGGCTGTAATGGCGTCCGCAAGATCAGGCGCTGCGGTTGGACTGCCCCATTGATCCGCCACCACGCGGAGTTCCGGGCGTTGTTCGCCAAGCGCGAGCATGGTGCGCAGAAAATTCTTGCCCATGGGCGCGAAGACCCAGGCCGTGCGCAGCACCATACAGCGCGGATTGGCGGCCTGCGCTGCCCATTCGCCGGCGAGCTTGGTGCGGCCATAGGCCCCAACCGGATTGGGCAAATCGCTTTCCAGATAGGGCGCGCCCTTCAACCCATCAAAGACATAATCGGTGGAAATCTGGAGGAGTGGAATGCCCGCTTTGTGCGTAAGCCGCCCGAGCAAAGCCGGGCCCAGCGCATTGGCACGAAAGGCACCAGCTTCATCATCTTCCGCAGCATCAACGGCCGTCCAGGCGGCGCAATTCACCACTGCATCGGGCTTCAGCGCGTGAAACGCCTCAGCCACCGTTTCGGGCTTGTCGAATTCAAATTCCGGCTGGCCGACCAACAGCGCCGCAAAACCCTGTACCGGCAGCGCAGCTTCAAGCCCTGTCGCCAATTGCCCGCCACGACCAGTGACGAGGATGCGGCGCATCACCAAGACCCTTTAGGGAAGGGGGATGCAATATCGGCAAGCCGCGGCGCCTTGCGGTCTTTGTCAGACAGGATCGGGTCCTTCACCGGCCAATCAATGCCAAACGCCGGGTCATCCCAGGCGATACCGCCATCGGTTTCCCGATCATAATACGCATCAACCTTGTAGAGGACTTCTGTATCTTCTTCGAGTGTCACAAAACCATGCGCAAAGCCCGCAGGGATCCAAAGCTGCTGCCAATTCGCCGCCGAAAGCTCGCAAGCCACATGCTGGCCGTAAGTCGGCGAGCCTTCACGAATATCCAATGCGATATCCAGGATGGACCCGCGCACAACGCGCACCAGCTTGCCTTGCGCGCTGGGGGGGCGCTGGAAATGCAGGCCGCGCACCACGCCCTTCTGACGCGACAGGGAATGATTATCCTGCACGAAATCCGCCGTTATCCCGTGGGCGGCAAGCGTTCGGCGTGACCAGACTTCGCTGAAAAAGCCTCGATCATCACCAAAGCGCGCCGGTTCGATCAGGATCAGATCAGGAATGGCAAGGCGTTCTGCTTTCACGATAGACGCCCCTCCGCCAAGTCGCGCAAATAGGCGCCATAAGCGGTCTTGCCCAAACGATCCGCCTGGGCGCGCAAAGCCGCCGCATCAATAAAGCCCATGCGGAAGGCGATTTCTTCAGGGCAGCCCACTTGCAGCCCTTGGCGTTCCTGCACCGTCTGCACAAAAAGCGCAGCTTGCAGCAATGAAGCCGGCGTGCCGGCATCAAGCCAGGCGCAACCGCGGCCCAATTGCTCGGCGCGCAAGCTGCCATCGGCCAGATAGACCTTGTTCAGATCGGTGATTTCCAATTCGCCGCGTGCAGATGGCTTCAAATCCCGCGCCATTTGCGTCACGCGCTTGTCGTAGAAATAAAGCCCAATGACCGCCCAATCGGATTTCGGCTTGGTGGGTTTTTCCTCAATCGAAAGGACGCGCCCAGCGGCATCGAATTCTGCAACGCCATAGCGTTCCGGATCCGCCACGCGATAGCCAAAGACCGAAGCCAAACCATTTAGTGCATTTGTCGCTGCCGCCTTCAGGCTTTCGACCAGCCCATGGCCGTAGATGATGTTATCGCCCAACGCCAAAGCGCAGGCTTCGCCGCCGATCCAATCCGCGCCGATATGAAACGCTTGCGCAATGCCATCCGGGCTTGGCTGTTCGGCATAGCTGATACGGATGCCGAATTGCGCGCCATCACCCAGCAGGCGCTTGAATTGCGGCAGATCGGCCGGCGTTGAGATCAGCAGAATATCCTTGATCCCCGCGAGCATCAGCGTGCCGAGCGGGTAATAGACCATCGGCTTGTCATAGACCGGCAGTAATTGCTTGGAAGCCGCCAGGGTCATGGGGTGCAAACGCGTCCCGGACCCGCCGGCGAGAAGAATGCCCTTCATGCCTTCACCCCCCCAAGCCTTTGCCCCGCATAGCGCTTTTCGCGAATGGGCCGCCACCAGGCTTCATTGTCCAGATACCAGCGAATGGTCTGATCAAGCCCCGCCTCAAAATCATAGCGCGCCTTCCAGCCAAGCGCGGCTTCCGCGCCGCTTGGGTCCATGGCGTAGCGGAAATCATGGCCGGGGCGGTCTTTGACATAGGTGATCAGGCGCTCTCGCGGGCCGGCGGGATCAGGGCGCAGCCGGTCCAGCGTACGGCAAATCGCCTGCACCACTTGTAGATTGGTCCGTTCCTGGCGCGGTCCGATGCAATAAGTCGCCCCCGGCACACCGTGCATCAGCGCCAGCACCAAGGCTTCGGCGTGATCCTGCACATGGATCCAGTCCCGGATATTCGACCCATCACCATAAACCGGCAAAGGCCGGCCTTCCAGGGCATTAAGCGTCACCAACGGAATAAGCTTTTCCGGGAATTGCCACGGCCCATAATTATTCGTGGTGTTGGAAACGAAGGATGGAAAGCCATAGGTATGCTGCCAGGCGCGCACCAAATGATCAGACGCTGCCTTGGAAGCGGAATAGGGGCTGCGTGGATCGTAGCGCGTATGCTCATCAAAGGGCGCGTCATCCGCGCTTTCGAGGGACCCGAAAACCTCATCAGTTGAGACATGATGGAAGCGGAATTCAGCCTTGGCGCTGCCTTCAAGCCCTTGCCAATATTCCCGCGCAGCTTCAAGCAAAACTTGCGTGCCGACAACATTGGTGCGGATGAATTCTGCCGGCCCATCAATCGAACGATCCACATGGGATTCGGCGGCCAGATGCATGACGCGCGTGGGCTTGAAGCGCGTGAAGATATCCCGCATCGCCGCCGTATCGCAGATATCCAGCGCCAGATGCTGATGGCGCGGCGATTTCAGCCAATCGCCAAGGCTTTCCGGGCTCGCGGCATAGGTCAGCTTATCAATGTTGATGACAGTCGCATCGGTGGTCGCGAGTAGATGCCGCACCACCGCCGATCCGATGAACCCCATCCCACCTGTCAGCAGAATGACCATGATGCCCCTCGCTTTGGGTCAGGTATTCATCGCGTCGAAGAAATCCTGATTGGTCTTGCTGTATTTCAGCTTGTCCAGCAGGAATTCCATTGCATCCTGTGTGCCCATCGGGTTCAGAATGCGCCGCAGCACCCACATCTTGGAAAGCGTGCCGCGATCCACCAGCAATTCTTCCTTGCGCGTCCCGGATTTGGTGATGTCAATCGCGGGGAAGGTGCGCTTGTCGGAAAGCTTGCGGTCCAGCACAATTTCGCAATTGCCGGTGCCCTTGAATTCTTCGAAAATCACTTCATCCATACGGCTGCCGGTATCAATCAAGGCCGTCGCGATGATGGTCAGTGATCCGCCTTCTTCGATATTGCGCGCAGCACCAAAAAAGCGCTTCGGGCGTTGCAGCGCATTGGCATCCACACCGCCGGTCAGCACCTTGCCGGATGAGGGCACCACAGAGTTATAGGCGCGGCCCAGGCGCGTGATGCTATCCAGCAAAATCACCACATCGCGCTTGTGTTCCACCAGGCGCTTGGCTTTTTCCAGCACCATTTCGGTCACTTGCACATGGCGCGTCGCAGGTTCGTCAAAGGTGCTGGCCACAACCTCACCGCGCACGGTGCGGGCCATGTCGGTCACTTCCTCGGGCCGTTCGTCAATCAACAGCACCATCAGGAAGACTTCGGGGTTATTCGCCGTGATGGATTTGGCGATGTTTTGCAGCATCACGGTCTTACCCGTGCGCGGCGGCGCCACAATCAAGGCGCGCTGGCCCATGCCGATCGGGGAGATCAAATCAATGACGCGATGCGTATTGTCCTTGGTTGGCCCCTTGGCGACGCTTTCAACCTCAGGATTTTCCATCTTGAGCCGACGGTTCGGATAAAGCGGCGTTAGGTTATCGAAGTTGATCCGATGGCGCAGGCTTTCCGGGTCTTCGAAATTGATGGCATTGACCTTAAGCAGGGAGAAATAACGCTCCCCATCCTTGGGCGCCCTGATCTGGCCTTCCACGGTATCGCCGGTGCGCAAGCCAAAGCGCCGCACCTGGGCGGGGGAGACATAGATATCATCCGGCCCGGGCAGGAAGTTTGCCTGCGGGCTACGCAGATAGCCGAAACCATCGGAAAGGATTTCAAGCGTGCCTTCCCCGAAGATTGCCTGATCATTATCGGCGAAGGTCTTCAGGATGGCGAACATCATATCCTGCTTGCGCAGCGATGATGCGTTTTCGATTTGCAGTTCCTCAGCGAATGCGAGGAGGTCCGCGGGGCTTTTCGCCTTAAGTTCTGAAAGATGCATTTTGTGCCTTGGCGTTCCGTGAGGCTTGAGTAAGCGGGACCTGAATCAGGATGCAAAACGCAACACGCGGCGCATCCATGAATGTCCCGTTAACGGGTAGAAGGGAAATGCGGCAGCGCCGATCAGGGATCGCCGGGGCCACGAAAGAAAGGAGCTTTTATGTATGGAGCCCGCGGCTCGGCGTCAACCTGCATTCAAAATGGCTTCACGATCACCATGATGACAATCAGGATCAAAAGCAGCGTCGGCACCTCATTTGCGATGCGCCAGGACCTTTCGCTGCGGGTGTTCCGGTCTTCGGCGAAAAGCCGCCGCGCGCGGGCCAAATCCATATGAAAGGCCGTCATGCCCAAAAGCCCCAGAAGCTTGCCGTGCCACCAGCCGGCGCGCCAATCCACCACGCCGGGGGTCAGGATCAGCAGCAGGCCGAATAGCCAGGCAGCGATCATCGCCGGGTTCATGATGGCGCGCAGCAGGCGCCGTTCCATGGTCTTGAACAGCTCCCCCTGGGCGGAGCCGGGCGGCTGTTGCGTGTGATAGACGTAAAGCCGGGGCAAATAGAAAAGCCCTGCCATCCAGGCGAAGACGCTGATCAGGTGCAAAGCCTTAGTCCAGGCATAGAAGGGGGCGAGGCCCTCAATCACCATGGGTCATTCAACCTTTCCAGCAGGGGCCGGCACCAGCCGCGGATGCGGCCCATCTTCCAGCCGCCAGCGCGTCAGCACCGCTTCCCGAACCTTGCCGCGCACCACCTTGCCCTGCGCATTGCGGGGCAGTTCAGGCAGCGTGAGCCAGGCGCGCGGGCGCTTATGCTTGGCCAAATCCTCCGCCAGCGGCAGGGCGGCTTGCTCCCACCCCGCCGCCAGCCCCTCGGCCACCGCGATAACGACCTCCCCCCAATAATCGGAAGGCAGGCCCAAAACGCAGAGCGCGCGACCCTGTGCGGCGGGTTCCAGAGTGGTTTCGATTTCGGCAGGATGGACGCGGTAGCCGCCCGTTTTCATCACATCCGAAGCCCGGCCCGCGAGCCTAAGCCGCCCGCGCGCATCCACTGCGCCCAAATCCCCGGTGCGGTGCCAGGCGCCGGTGGGGCGCGGCACAAAGCCATCCGCGCCGATCATGCCGATATTCATATGCCGGGCGCGCAGCCAGATATCGCCGGAAGCCCCAGGCGGCAGGGGGGCGCCGGCCTCATCCCGAATGGCGATTTCCACCCCCGTCGCGGGCCAGCCGAGATTGGCGCCGAGGCCATCCTCGGCTTCTTCCATCGCTTCGGCGACATCCGGGCCTTCCAGCACGGTGATGGGGTTGAAGCATTCACTCATGCCATAGGTCACGCGCACCACCGGGCCGAATTGCGCCTTGGCGCGGGCGTAAAGATCGCGCGTGAGCGTCTGCGTGCCGCAGAAAATGACCTTGAGCCCCGGTACGCTCTGCCCCGGAAACAGCGCCAGCAATTTGGCCAGCACCGTGGGCGGGGCGAAAATCGCCGAGAGCCTGGGTGCGGCCAGAACCGGCGCGATGCGCTCCGCCCGCACACCATCCTGCAAGACAACCTCGCCCCCATGATCAAGCCAGGCATAAGTGATCAGCGCCGCGCCATGGGTGAAGGGCGTCATCAGCAGCACACGCTCACCGGGTTCGGGCGTGAAGGGCAAAACGGCGCGTTGCAGGATATTCGCCAGGTAGCGCCCGCCATGGCTATGCAGAATGGCCTTGGGCTTGCCCGTGGTGCCCGAGGTGAAAATGATCCGCCCCCAGGCATCGGATGGCACCGGGGGCAGCGGCGCCCCGCTTTCATCCAGGGTAATGTCTTCCAGCGCGAGGGGTTCAAACCCAAGCCCCGCCAGCCGCGCACAGGATGCCTGCGGTGCCACAATACGCTTGAAGCCAGTAAGCTGCGTAAACCAGCCAAGTTCCGCATCGGTGGAGCCCGTATTGCAAGGGGTTTCCGCCACGCCGGCCATGGTCAGGCCATAGCTGACCCAAGGCGCGTCGCAGCCATTGGGCACAAAGGTCGCGACCGGCTGGCCGGGCTTGAAGCCCTCCGCGAGCAACCGCCGGGCCAGACCATGGGCGCGGGCCGATAGCGCGGCATAGGTGATGGTGGCGCCGCCATCGGTAATGGCGATGCGCGGGCCGAAGCGCTGCGCCAGAGTCAAAAGGTCGGACGACCAGGGGATACCATCCTGCATGGGGGCAGAGTCTCGCCAGCCGGGGCGCGCGTCAATGCAGGGCTTGATTGTGGGGCGCGCTTCAGGCGGGATGGGGTGAAGGAAGGAAACACCGCCATGGAACCGCTTAGCTCACCAACCCTGCCGCACGGCATCCGCTCCCGCTTTCTGGAAGGCATCAATGGGCTTCGCGTGCATGTGCTGGAAGCGGCGCATGAAACGCCCGGCCGGCCCTGCCTTTTGCTGCTGCATGGCTTTCCGGAACTCGCCTATTCCTGGCGGCATGTGATGCTGCCCTTGGCGGCGCTGGGTTATCATGTGGTGGCGCCGGATCAGCGCGGCTATGGCCGCACCACGGGGTGCGCTACGGATTACGATGCGCCGCTGGCGCCATTTCGCCTGACCAATCTGGTGCGCGATGCTTTGGGCGTGGTGGCCGCACTTGGCTACCGCGAAGTGGCGGCGGTGATCGGGCATGATTTCGGCTCACCTGTCGCGGCCTGGTGCGCGCTGACGCGGCCCGATGTGTTCCGCCGGGTTGCGCTAATGAGCGCGCCTTTCGCCGGCGGGCCGGATTGGCCGAAGCCTGGCGAGGCGGCGGGCGGTTCTTCCGCCATGCCCGGGCTGGATGAGGCTTTGGCCGCGCTGCCTCGGCCACGCAAGCACTACCACGCCTATTACGCCACGCGCCCGGCAAATGCGGATATGATGGGCGCGGCGCAGGGGCTGCACGCTTTCATGCGTGCCTATTATCACCACAAAAGCGCTGACTGGGCCGCCAATAAACCGCATAAGCTGCGCGATTGGTCAGCCGAGGAAATGGCGAAACTGCCGACCTATTACGTCATGGACCGCGCCGAGACAATGCCAGAGACTGTGGCGCATGAAATGCCAAGTGCTGCTGAGGTTGCGCGCTGCGCCTGGCTGACGGAAGCGGAGATGGCCGTTTATGCGGCGGAATATGGCCGCACCGGTTTTCAAGGCGGGCTCAATTGGTATCGCACCCGCTTCGCGCCGGAGGTGAATGCTGATTTGGCGCTATTTGCCGGGCGCAGCATTGATGTGCCTTCGGTCTTTATCGCGGGTGCCGCGGATTGGGGCGTGTTTCAGGCCCCCGGCGCCTTTGAGCGTATGCAGGGCATCGCTTGCACACGCATGGCAGCCGCGCATCTGGTGCCGGGCGCGGGGCATTGGGTGCAACAGGAACAACCCGCGCGCACGGTGGAACTGCTCAAGGAATTGCTGGCGCTGCCCTTGGGGTGATTCGTGTGGCGTCAGGCGGCCAATAGCGTCGGCAGCTTCGGTCCATCACCCAGCACATCCTGGGTTACGCTACCAAGCACCAGATTATGCAGGGGTGAGTGTCGCACCGCGCCCATGACCAGCATGTCCGATTCCGTATCGGCCACCGCGGCCAAAAGCCGTTCCAGCACACCACCACTGCCGCGCTGCAAGGCCATGAAGCGTGTCTTGGCGCCGTGGCGGGCGAGCAGATGCGTAACCTCGATCCCGGATTGGCCGGGGCGCAGTTCCTTGTCATCGGTGATGGTGGCGATGATGGTCTCAGCCGCACTGCGGATCAGCGGCAGCGCGCCATGGATGGCGCGGACCGCGGCCGGGCTTGCATCCCAAGCCACCAGAATGCGCTGAGGCAAAGCGGACAGGCGCTGCGTCCGGGGCACCAGCAGCACCGGCCGGCCTGACTCAAAAATCGCTGCCTGCTGAAGAATTTGCGCTGCCATGCCCGGCGCGCCGTGCCCTGTCAGCACCGCCAGATCACTGACACGCAGGTGATCAGCAAAGGCTTCGCCATTGCCAAAGGCGAAGCTGGTGCGTTTCCTGGCTTGATGCGCTACGCCGCGACCTTGTGCGGCTGCCGCGAATGTCGCGGCGGCACGATCTTCAAGCAAGCCTGTCGCATCATCCGCCGGCGTGGGCGCGGCAAGCGCGCTATCCATCGGGAAGATCAGCGCCGTCACATGGGCTGAAAAGGCTTCCGCAAGCGCAAGCGGCGTTGCCGTGGCGGCTTCAGCATCCGCTTCTTTGGTGGGGTCAAGATGGGTCAGAATACTGGTGAAAGTCATCAATGTTTCTCCGGCTGTCACGTATCTTTCGGGTCAGGCACCCGTGATGGCGTTTTGGTTGGTTTGTCGGGGTAGAGCCAAAAGACTCCGCCGCCGCTTTATGTGGGTATCGCCGCACGCGCGAACCAGCGTTGATATGGGTCAAGATGTAATGCGGCCGCCGGAGAGACGCCGGTTTGTAACAGAAGGTGTAGCGGGCATTACGGCCCGCTGCGTCGTTGCATCAGCAAAAGTGATCAGGCTGGGGGCGCCACCGACAACCCGCGCACCTTATGTTCCGCGATGAAGCGCGCCACCAGGCCAGACGCCTTCGCCTTTTCAACGAAATCCGCCAGGAAAGGCGCAGCGGCGCTATTGCGGCGTGATGTGCCAATCGCCTGCTGCACGGCAGTGAATTTGCCATCGAGAATCCGCGCGCCGGGCATTTTCTCAATGTCTGAGAGCAGCTTCGGGCGCAGCCCGGCCAGCACTTCCAGCTTTTCAGTCGCGAATTGCTCAAACGCGGCATCAAGCGTGGCTGAGCGAATCAGCTTTGCCTGATGGATATTGCGTTCCAACCATAGATCATAAGCCGCGCGCGCCGTGACCGCGATGCGATTGCTGGGGCGATCCACCTCCTCCATCTTCGTGATCGGGGAGCCGGGCGGGACCATGTAAGTCGCCTCGATTTCCGCATAAGCCGCGGTGAAGGCGATTTTTTCCGCGCGCTGCGGCTCGGCGCCGATCAGGCCGATATCCCAGACATTGCTATCCACCGCATCGGCCAGATCGCCAGGCCGCGCGAAGGGCACGTAGTGCACGGGCACGCCAAGTGTATCGGCAATGGCGCGCGCCATGCTCGGCGATACCCCGGCGGGATCGCCATTTTCCGCGCGGCTCGTCACCAGCAGGAAATTCCCCATATTGATGCCAGCGCGCAAAACGCCCGTTGGCGCCAGTTCCGCCTTGATTTGATCCATCATGATATCTTCCCTTTTCAATCCTGCATTTCAGCCGCGCGCCGCAGTGGCTGCACCAGCGCGGCGATTGATATGCCCCCCACCCCCGCAATCGAGGATGGAGCCTGTCATGAAGCGCGCTTCCTCAGAGCAAAGGAACATCACCCCCGCCGCGAAATCGGCCGGCGTGCCAAGCGCGCCAAGCAAGGACCGCGCGCGGATCGCCTCAGCATAGCCGGCGGGCATTGGGTTGCCGGCGCTGCCCTCGGCAAAGCCAGGCCGCGCGCTATTCACCCGCACGCCTGAAGGGCCGAGTTCCAGGGCAAAAGCCCGCGTCAGATATTCCAGCGCGCATTTGGAAGCGCCGTAAGGCACGCCGTTGCCGCGATGCACTTCGGCGGCGGCTGAGGTGACATTGACAATCGAACCCCGCCCCGCCGCGGCCATGGCGCGACCAATGCCCTGCATCAGCCGAAAGGGTGCGCGGGTATTAACGCTGATGATCTTGTCCCATTCCGCGCCAGTCACATCCATGAGCGGAATGAAAGGATAGATGCCGGCATTATTGATCAGCACCTGTGGCGCGCCCTTGCCAGTGGCGGCGGCAATCAGCCGGTCAATCGCGCCATCATCCGAGAGGTCAGCGGGGTGCAGAACGGCACGCCCTGGCGGCAGCGCATTGGCCAGCGCTGCAAGCGCGGCGGCATCACCATCACTCAGCAGCAAATGGGCCCCTTCCCGTGCAAAGGCTTCCGCCAGCCCACGCCCATACACCCCGGCAGCGCCGGTAATCACAACCTGTTGTCCCGCAAAACGCATGGCGCTTGCCCCCCTTCTCGGCTGGCAGGATGCGCCCTTGCGGGCGGATCGCCAAGCCTCTGCCCTTGCCGATAGCGGCCAAGCGGTGCCAGCATCCCTGCAAGAGACAAAGCCGGGGGAAACGTGTCGCCATTGCGCGCGCAGCCGCGCGGTGGGCGCTTCCCCGCATGCAGAAGGGGTATGCCATGCTGACTTTCACCAATAATGATTCGGTGCTGGGCGCCACCGTCACCGGCGTAGATTTATCCAAGCCGCTTTCGGATAAGGATTTCGCTGGCATTCTGCGCGCACTCGGCGAAAGGGGCGTGCTCCGCTTTCCGGGTCAATTATTGGAACCGCGGGCCTTGCGCGATTTCTCGCTCCGCTTCGGCAGTATTCAAACCTCATTGACCGGCAAGTTCCAGGATCCGGATGTGCCGGAAGTGGGTATCCTGTCCAACATTGTTGAAAACGGGCGGCCTATTGGTCTCGCGGATGCGGGGCAGGATTGGCATACGGATATGTCCTATCGCGACACCATGGGCTTCGTGAATGTGCTGAACGCGCATAAGGTGCCGCATCGGGATGGCAAGCCGCTTGGCAATACGGTTTTTGCCAATATGCATCTGGCTTATGAAACGCTTGATCCGGTGCTCAAGGAAAAGCTCGCCACTGCAACGGCGACGCATGATTTCAACAAATTCTGGGACAATATGTGCAAGCGCCCGGGCAGCACGCGCCCGCCGCTGACGCCTGAGCAACGCGCCAAGCGCCCGCCTTCCGTGCACCCGGTTTTCATGACGCATCCGATTACGGGGCGGAAGGTGCTCTATTGCAATCCAGGCTATGCCATCCGCATCAATGAGCTTTCGGAAGCCGAAAGTGATGCGGTACTGGAGAAGCTTTTTGCGCATCAATTGGAAGCGCGTTTCCTGCATACCCATATCTGGACAGTGGGTGATGTGCTGATTTGGGATAATCTTGGCACGCTGCACAACGCCTTGCCGGATTATGGCCCGAATGAGCACCGCCTGATGAAGCGCTGCCAGGTCATGGCGGATCGCGTATTCCAATCTGATTTCATCCAGCGCGCGCTGGCCGCCTAAGGAAACCTCATCATGCGCTGGATTCGCTTCACCGCCGAAGATCGCACCCGCTATGGCATTCTGGAAGGCGAGCGCATTCTGGAAGTCTCCGGCAGCCCTTTTGATGGCTATGAGAAAACCAGCCGCAAGCATGATCTTGCCGCGGTGAAGATTGAGGTGCCGGTGATCCCGCGCACCTTTTACTGCGCCGGGCTGAATTATGTGGAGCATGTGAAGGAAGGTGCGGCCAAGCGCGGCGAGGTGCCGAATATCCCGACCAAGCCCGATATGGGCTACCGCGCCAGCAATGCGCTGATCGCGCATGGGGAAACCGTGATCATCCCCGCCGATGCCACCGAGAAAATTCACTATGAAGGCGAAGTCGTCGCTGTCATCGGCAAGAAAGCCAAGAACCTGTCAGAGGCCGAGGCGCTGAGCTGCGTCATGGGCTGGACGATTGGCAATGATGTCAGTGAACGCACCTGGCAGAAAAGCGACCGCACCTTCTGGCGTTCCAAGAATACCGATACCTTCAAGCCCATGGGTCCCTGGATTGAAACCGATTTCGATATGGAAGCAGCGCGCACCAATGTGCGGTTGAATGGTGAACTGACCACGAGTTTTGAGACCGGCCATATGCTGTTTTCCACCGCGGTCTTCATCGCCGCCATGACGCGCTATCTGACGCTTTATCCCGGTGATGTGATCTGGATGGGCACGGATGGTGTCTCGCCCGATGTGAAATCGGGTGATGTGGTGGATATCGAGATCACCGGCATTGGCCATTTGACCAATCCCTTTTTGCGCGCAACTGCATAAGAGGGGGCAGCACCATGAATGTCGCCGCTGAGAAGCTTCGCGCGCAGATTGAAGCCATTCTGCTGTCCTGGGGGATGGAGGCTGATCTGGCCGCCACCACCACGGAAGCCATGACGGAAACGGATTTGTTCGGCGTGGATAGCCACGGCATTTCCATGCTGATGACCTATGAAAAGCGCTGGCAGGAAGGCAAGTTGAAGATCAATGCGCGGCCCAAGATTGAACGCCGCACTGCCTGCACCGCCTTGATTGATGCTGGCGCGGGGCTTGGGCATCCGGTTTCCAGCTATGGCATGAACCTCGCGGTTGATATGGCGAAGGAAGCCGGCATTGGCGTGGTGGGGGTGCGCAATTCGCATCATTTCGGCGCGGCTGGCGTTTATGCGCGCATCGCGGCGCGGCGTGGCGCGATTGGGCTGGTCACCAGCGCCACGCGCGGTGTCACCATGGTGCCAACGCGCGGCGCCAAACCGGTGCTTGGCACCAACCCTATCGCCTTCGCCGCACCTGCGGGACGGAACCTGCCCTTTGTGTTGGATATGGCAACCACCACCACGGCAGCGGGCAAGGTGAAGGTCTATGATTTGAACGAGCGCGCCATGCCGGCGGGTTGGGTGGTGGATGGCGCCGGCAAGCCCGTGATAGATGCCAAGCGCGGCATGCAGATTTTGTATGACGAACCGGAAGGCGGGCTCTCCCCGCTTGGAGGTTCACCGGATATGGCAAGCCATAAGGGCTATGGCCTGGCGATGATGGTGCATATTCTGGGCGGCACGCTGGTCGGTTCTTCCTTCTCCCCCATTCGTAACCGCACACAAAAGCCGAATGATCCAGATGATATCGGGCATTTCTTCATGGCGATTGACCCAGGCGCCTTCCGCGCGCCGGGCGCGTTTGAGGCTGATCTGGATGCGGTGATTGATGAATTGCACGCAACCCCGGCGGCTGATCCCGCAAAGCCCGTGCTGGTTGCGGGTGACCCTGAAGAAGCAGAACGTCAGCGCCGCTTGCAGCATGGCATCCCGATTCCGCCCGCTTTGGACAAGCATATTCGCGCCATCTGCGCCCGTTCCGGCGCGGCCTATTTGCTCGGCTAGGGGAAATACCGCCATGAAGCGCCTGCTGCTTGCTGCCCTGGTCGCTGCCATGCCGGCTACGGCGCAGACCCTGCGCATGGGCGTTGGCGCGCAGATCACCTCAGCCGATCCGCATTTCCACAATATCTCGCCCAATAACGCCTATGCTTCCATGGTGTTCGACAATTTGCTGGAGACGGAGTCAAAGGCGCGGCTGATAAGTTCCTTGGCGGAAAGCTGGAAGCCAGTCGGGGAGGATGCTTGGGAATTCACGCTGCGCCGCGGTGTGCGTTTCCATAATGGATCGGACTTCACCGCCGAGGATGTTGCCTTCACGCTGGAACGCATTCCGCTAGTGGTGCACAGTCCCGGTTCCTTCCGTACCTATACACAAGCGATTACGGGTGTGGAGATCATCGATTCCCATACCTTGCGCTTCCGCACCAATGGCCCTGCGCCGTTATTGCCAACCGATCTTGCGCAGGTGCCGATGCTGGATCGCGAAACACATCAGGGTGTGACGACCGAGGATTTCAACGCGGGCCGCGCCGCGATTGGCACCGGGCCGTATCGTATGATGGCCTATCGTTCTGGTGATCGGATTGAATTGCAGCGCTTTGATGGCCATTGGCGCGGCCGCCCTGCCTGGCAGGGTGTGGATTACCGCATGATCACCAATGATGCCGGCCGCACCGCTGCTTTGCTTGCGGGCGATATAGATATCATTGATCAGGTGCCGACATCGGATATCGAACGCCTCAGGCGTGATCAGCGCATCGCGCTCAGTGAAATAGACAGCATGCGCTTCATCTATTTCGCGTTGGATCACATGCGCGATGGGCCAACACCCTTCATCACGGATCATGATGGCAAGCCCTTCGCGCGCAATCCCTTGAAGGATGTGCGGGTGCGCCAGGCCTTGTCGCTTGCCATTGATCGCCCGGCGATTGTGGCGCGCGTGATGGAAGGGGCGGCGAGTGCCACGCGCCAGGTCATGCCGGAAGGTGCTTTTGGCTATGTGCCGGAACTCGCTGTTTCGCGCGCCGATCCGGACCAGGCGAAGAAGCTGCTGGCGGAAGCGGGCTATCCCAATGGCTTTCGCCTGACGCTGCATGGCCCGAATGACCGCTACCCGAATGATGCGCGCATCGCGCAAGCCGTTGGGCAGATGTGGACGCGGATTGGCATTCGCACTCAGGTGGATGTGGCGCCTTATGCCAGCTTTATCGCGCGCGCCTCGCGCCAGGAATTTTCGGTGTTCCTGGTATCCTGGGGCAGTTCCACGGGCGAACCCATGGCGGGGCTGCGGTCCATCGCCGCGACGTATGACCGCGCGCGCGGTACGGGTTCGGTCAATCGCGGGCGTTATTCCAATCCGGAATTCGATACGCTGCTGGCAACCGCCGCACGCGAATTGGACGCGCCGAGGCGTGAAGCCTTGCTGCGGCAAGCGACACGCTTGGCGTGTCCGGCGTCAGCGCCTATGGGACCAAATTGGCGATTTGAATAACGGAGGATTTCTGGCTCATCGTAACCCCAAGGAGAGTGAAGATGAGCCAGAAATCCTCCGCCCCACCCACGCGGGTGCCAGCTGAAAGGCTGGTCC
>JADCFA010000043.1 GCA_020249775.1 Roseomonas sp.
AAGATCGCGGTCCTCGGCAGAGACCACACCCGTGTCCCGGTGCGCGCTCACCCATTTGTTCAGGGTCGAAAAGCCAACCCCCAGGTCATCCGCAACCTGGCGCCGCGAAAGACCGCTGGTCAGCGCTAGGCGTACCGCTTCTTTGCGAAATTAATCCGTCCTGCCTGCGCTCATGGCTCGTCTCCTTTACTTCACAATAGGTGATCAGAGGAGCGGCACAAAACCGTGACAGGTCCATTTAGGAAACGCACCAGAACTGTTCAAACAAACCGAGCCAGCTCTTAGGCCTAATCCCTTATAATACACTCATCAGGAGTGTCTCCAGGCTTTTTTTGCTCGAAGAAGGGCGGATTGTCTTCTAAGCGCCCCCCTCTCCCCCGCCCCCCCATTGGCATTGGGGCATCGGGACATGATATGGTGCTCTCGGAAGGTCGGCGGTGGACGGGCTCCTCGCCAACCCGGTCAGGTCCGGAAGGAAGCAGCCGTAACGGGTTCTTGCTCGGGTCATTTGTCGGCCTTCCACCTTTTTCGAGAGACCGCCCCGCGCCATGGCTTCCGATATGTCCGGCTCACCGCTTCCCGCGCCTGGCGATGACACGCCGGAAGAAGCAGGCCTGCCCGAGCCGCCGGCGCCAGAAGGCCCGGGACTTTTCGGAGACCCGACGCCACCGCCGGCACCGGCACCCGCGCCGGTGGCGAAGCCCGCCGAACAGCCGGGGTATCGGGTGCTGGCGCGTAAATACCGCCCGACGAGCTTTGATGATCTGATCGGGCAGGATGTCCTGGTGCGCACACTCCGCCATGCCTTTGCTCAGGGGCGCGTGCATCACGCCTTTCTGCTGACCGGGGTGCGCGGAGTCGGCAAAACCACCACGGCGCGCATCATTGCGCGTGCGCTGAATTGCATTGGCGTGGATGGCAAGGGCGGCCCCACGGCGGACCCTTGCGGGGTTTGCCCGGAATGCAAGGCGATTCTGGCGGATCGGCACCCGGATGTGGTGGAGCTGGACGCCGCTTCCAATAATAGCGTGGATGATGTGCGGGAATTGCGCGAAGCACTGCGCTTCCGCGCCAGCCAAGGCCGGCAAAAGGTTTTCATCCTGGATGAATGCCACATGCTTTCCGGTGCCGCCTTCAATGCGTTTCTGAAGACCTTGGAAGAACCGCCATCGGGCGTGACGTTCATTCTCGCAACAACGGAACTGCGCAAGGTGCCGATCACCATTCGCAGCCGCTGCCAGACCTTTGCGCTGCGTCGCGTGCCACAAGACAGTTTGGCGCAGCATTTTGCGCGGATATGTGACAAGGAAGCGGTGACGGCTGAACCCGATGCGCTTTCCATGATTGCGCGCGCTGCCGATGGTTCCGTGCGTGATGGGCTTTCATTGTTGGATCAGGCGATAGGCCAATCCGGCGCGGCGGAAGTGCGTGCGGAAGCGGTGCGCGATATGCTGGGCCTTGCTGATCGCGCCATGATCATTGATTTGATGGAAGCGCTGATGGGCGGGGATATTGCAGCCGCACTTGGCATCATGGATCGCGCGCATGAATTGGGCGCTGATCCCCTGGTAATTTTGCAGGATCTGGCAGAGCTTTGCCATTTGCTGACGCGCTTCCGCGCGGCGCCGGCGCTCCGCCAGGATGGATCGCTGCCGGAAGCCGAGCGTGTGCGCGGTGCTGCACTCGCGCAGCGGCTTTCCGTGCCGGTGCTTGGCCGCACCTGGCAAATGCTGCTGAAGGGCATTGGCGAATTGCAGCTTGAAGGTGCGGATCGTCGCGCGGCGGCGGAGATGGTGCTGATCCGCATCGCCCATGTCGCGGATATGCCAACCCCGGGTGATTTGGTGAAACGCCTGACCGAAGCGGGCGAAATAGGTTCTGCGCCACGCCCGGCACCAGGTGGCGGCGGCGGCGGCTTGCGCGCGGTGGCTGGCGGTGCCCCGGTGCGTGCCGAAGCAGCACCAAGCCCGCCCGTGACCGCGCTGGCGCAGCCCGGCACCTGGCAGGAAATTGTCGCCCTGGCTTCCGGGGTGAAACCGCTACTTCATGCTCAGCTCCGCCATAGCGTGCACCCGGTACGCATTGCGCCGGGGCGGCTTGAAATCAACCCGGAACCCGACGCGCCGCGCGATCTGGCGGCGCAATTGACCGCACTTTTATCGGAAGCGACTGGCCAGCGCTGGACCGTGATCATCAGCCAGGAAGCCGGCGCACCCACGCTGGCAGCACAAGGCAAGGAAGCGGAGGCGGATCGGCTTGCCACCGCCCGCGCGCATCCCTTGGTGCAGGCGATCCTGGCGGCCTTTCCCGGCGCCACGATTGAAGCCGTGCATGATGGCGCGGCCGATGCCTATGGGCTTTCGCGCAGCGCCGCGACCACGGATGATGATGCGCGCGATTTCGCGCCGCCCGATGCCGAACCCGCTTACGGCGATGACGAAACACCTCCCGATGATTTTTAGGCGAAGGATACCATGAAGAACCTGGGCAATATGTTGAAGCAGGCGCAGCAGATGCAATCGCGCATGCAGGAAATGCAGGCCAAGCTGGAAGCGACCGAAGTGGAAGGCCAATCCGGCGGCGGCATGGTGGTGGTGCGCCTAACCGGTAAGGGCGATTTGCGCCGCGTCACGATTGATCCTTCGCTGATGAATGCTGATGAACGCGAAGTGCTTGAAGATTTGCTGGTGGCCGCCCATGCCGATGCCAAGCAGAAGGTGGAAGCGACCATGGCGGCCGAGATGCAAAAGGCGACCGCAGGCATCAATCTGCCGCCGGGTATGAAGCTGCCCTTCTGAAGCATCACGCAGCCTGATGCTGCATAACGACCCGATCGAGCATTTGATTGCGCTGCTTTCGCGCCTGCCTGGCCTTGGCCGGCGCAGCGCGCGGCGCGCTGTCTTGAAAATGCTGATGGACCCGGATGGGCAGATGTTGCCACTCGCCGCCGCGTTGCGTGATGCGGCAAGCGCGGTGAAACCCTGCGAGGTTTGCGGCAATCTGGACACGGTTTCCCCTTGTGCCATTTGCCGTGATCCGCATCGGGATCGGAAGCTGGTGTGTGTGGTGGAAGGGGTCGCCGATTTATGGGCCTTGGAACGCGCCCATGCGCATCATGGCTTGTATCATGTGTTGGGCGGGATGCTTTCCGCGCTGTCTGGCACCGGGCCGGAAGATTTGGCGATTCAGCCGCTACTCGCGCGGATTGAACAGGATGGCATTACTGAGGTGATCCTGGCTTTACCAGCCACGGTCGAAGGTGCCACTACCGCGCATTACGTGACGGATCGGCTGAAACCAAGCGGCACTGCCATCACGCGGCTCGCGCAGGGCGTGCCGATTGGTGGCGCTTTGGATGTGCTGGATGATGGCACGCTGGCCGCCGCACTGAAGGCACGCCGGCCGCTTTGATGTGGCGCTTACCGCGCCGGCGTCACATCCTGCGCGCGGGTTCTTTCATCCACGCGTGAATCATGGGCAAAGCCGCGCCGCATGGCCCAGATATTCTTCTGCAAATGCGTCGAGATAAACCCACCATCCTCCACCGCCAAGCGTGTCCGTCGTCAAATCATTTGAGACTGCTTTGCGCGCTGTCTAACGGAGTATCTGGCCCATCTGTGGTTGAGGTTAAGTTGCGTTTTGGTGATGCATCAAGCGGCGATGCTGGATGGTTCTGCGCTTGATGCGCTCGCGC
>JADCFA010000044.1 GCA_020249775.1 Roseomonas sp.
ACGCCGGATAACGCTCAATAAAGCCATGTCCAACACTCCAGCTGCACCCGCCCAAAGGGCCGAGGCTAGCGTCCGAACATGGGTCAAATCTCAGCAGCAACTTCACCCCAAACCGGGTCACTTCTCAGCGGCATTCAACAGGAATGCGCTTTTTGGTGCCTTTGGTCGGCGCTATCCGAATGTGAATCTGGTCTATAATGATGTCGGATCTGGTGTTGCCGTGAATGCGCTTGATCGCACCCGCAACCGGCCGCAGATTGATACCATCTATTACTTCGGTGCCAATGGTGTGGATGCGCAGCGCCGCGGTTTGCTGGCCCCCTTCCGGCCGGTGAATTTCGATCGGCTTCCAGGGGTTGCGAAGCACCCGGAAGGCGAGTGGTTCACCATCCACCAACTAGAAATCGTGATTATCGTAAACAAGAAGCTGGCTAGGGGCATCCCGCGCAGCTTTGCCGATCTGCTGGCGCCAGATTATCGCGGTGCCGTCGTCTATCTTGATCCGCGCACTACGGGGGTTGGGCAGGTGCTGACCTGGGCCGCGAATTTTGCTCATGGCGGGACTTACGAAAATCTCCAGCCCGGCTTTGACTATATCCAAAGGCTCCATCGCAGCGGCAATGTGCTGCGGGTCATGGGCACCACACCTTACGCCCAATTCGTGCGTGGTGAGATCCCGATCTGGGTAAACTTTGTCAATGACGGGCTGCGCGCTAAGTTCGTTGACGGCATGGGCGATGATGTAGAGGTCATCAGCCCCACAGAAGGTACTATTGCCGCGCCCTATACCATCAGCTTGGTACGCAATGCGCCGCGCCCCGATGCTGGTCGGTTATGGCTGAACTTCATCATGAGCAATGCGGGCCAACAGCTTTTTGCTGAAGGCTTCGTGACACCAAGCGTTCCTGGCGTCCCCATCCCTGAGGCTGTGCAGGCGCGGCTTGTGCGCCATGCGAAAAGCGAATTGCTCGACCTCGGGCGATCGGCGGCCCAGTTGCAGGCCTTGCAACAGGGCTGGGCCAGGGCGGCACTCGGTTCGTGAAGCCTGGCGCGCCGCCCCTGCTGCTGGCTGGCTTGGCCCTGCCGGGGGCGGCGTGCCTTTTGCTGTTTTTCCTGCTGCCACTCGGCATGATTGCCGCCGAGGCTTTTGTGGGCGGCGGGTCCGGTTTTGTGCGGTTGCTGCAGAAAGGCGAATTCTGGACAGGCTTGCGAAATACCTTCTTGCTCGGCGTCACAGCGGGGCTGGTTTCCCTCGTGGTTGGTTTTGCGGTGGCGCTGCATCTTTCCCGCCTATCCGAGACACGGCGTATGAGCCTGCTGCTGATGATTTCACTACCACTCACTTTTTCCGGCCTAGTCGTCGCTTTTGGATTCATACTGGCCTGGGGCCGGGCAGGATTTTTCACCATTGCGCTGAACCGTATGTTTGGCGTGGATGCGGCCGAATTCGCACGCTTTGTTTATTCGCCGCAGGGCTTGGCCTTTGTCTATGCCTATTACCTGATACCGCGTGTCGTGATGCTGCTATTGCCCGTGCTGGTGAATTTTGACCGTGCACAGCTTTCGGCCGCGGAATCGCTTGGTGCTAGCCGGTTGCGCGCCATGCTGAGCATTCTGCTGCCGCAAGTGGCGCCCAGTGCCTTGGTTGCCTTCTGCCTAGTTGTCGCGGTTGCCTTTGGCGCCTATGGAACCGCGCTGGCCTTGGTGGGCTCCGGGCAGGCCAATATTCTGCCCTTGCAGCTATTCGCCATGGTATCGGATGCCGGTGCAGATTGGCCGGAGACAGCAGCGCTCGCGCTTATTCTGACTGCGCTGTGCTCCATAGTGATGGCGGCGGGGGAAGTTGTTTCCATACGTAAAGAGACAGCGCATTGAAGCGGCGGCCACGTGAGCGAGCGTATTGGATGATCGCGGGGAGTCTTTGATTTGGTGGGACTATCCGTCGTCAAATCCTTTGAAACCGACCGGCGCGTTGCCAAAGCCTCAACCCAATCGCGTTCTGCATAAGCCGAAGCCTGTCCCCGCATCCAACGATCCCATAACACCACCAGAACATCCGTTCCCAACGCGGCAAAGCCCAGCCTTCGTCGCTGCAACCCCGTCCTCATCCGAAGATCGCAAAAACGCCGCAAGGTCGTAACCATCCGCCGAGTCCCACGGCTTTCTGATCTTCACGCTGCGCTGGGCGCCATGTTCTGCTGCTTCTTCCAATTCCAGGGAAGCAATTCATGAAGTCTTTGCTGTGGCATATCAGCGATGCGGGCGAGTACGTCAGCAAGCCAGGCGCGCGGGTCAACGCCGTTCAGCTTAGCGGTCTGGATCAGGCTGTACATGGCGGCGGCGCGTTCCCCGCCCTGGTCAGAACCCGCAAAGAGCCAAGCCTTCCGTCCAAGGGCCGCGCCGCGCAACATGCGCTCGGCGGCGTTATTCGTCAGGCAAATCCGGCCATCGCTCAGGAACCGCGTGAAAGCCTCCCAGCGCTTCAGCATGTAGTCCATGGCTTGGGCAAGGTCATTGTGACGCGAGAGCCTTGCCCGCTCGGCCCGCATCCATGCCTCAAGCGCAGATACCAATGGCGCGATGTCACGCTGGCGCACCGCAAGCCGCTCAGCCGCAGGCTTGCCATTGATGGTGGCCTCGGCGGCGAATATCGCGTCAATCTGGCGCACGGCTTCAATGGCGAGTGGCATATGATGCACCTCGGCCAGCTTGAACAATTTGCGCCTGCCAGAGTTTTGGTTTGGTCGCATTTTCCGAGCCGCCAAGTGATTCCACTTGGCTTGAAAATGCTCCATGCGCCCAGCAAGCGGCCTCCAGGATCGGACCTGGTTGTCGCCCTGGTACATAGAGCCCATTGAACCCGGCATAGGCATCCGCCTGCAGAATGCCGGTGTAATTGGCCAGATGGCGTTCGGGATGGATGGCTTTTCGATCTCGGGAATAGCGAAACATCGCCGCGGGTGGGTCCGCACCGCCAAAGGGCGCATCATCACGCACATAGGTCCAAAACCGACCGACATCGGTTTTGCCCACCGCCAGCACCGGCACAGTGGTGTCATCACCATGCAGCCGCTCGGCGGCCAGCGTATGCGCATCGATCAGCATCATGAGCGGCGTGATCGTTGCGGTGCTGGCGCCCACCCAATCTCCGATCGTCGAGGTACTGAGATGGATGCCCTCACGCGCAAAGGTCTCGCTCAGCCGATTGAGCGGCAGGTGCTGGCCGAATTTCGCCTCCAGAATAGTGGCGAGGAGATGCGGCCCCGCCCTGCCGCGCATGATCGGGTGAAAGGGCGCGGGCGGCTGGGTGATGGCCTCGCAACTGCGGCAGGCGAATTTCTCCCGCACGGTCTGGATCACCTTCCATTGCCGCGGGATGACCTCCAGCGTTTCGGTCACATCCTCGCCGAGTTTCACGAGGGTGCCGCTGCAGCAGGGGCAGGCGCTTGGTGATGGCAGGACGATTCTCTCGCGCGGGAGATGATCGGGCAGTGGGGCACGCTTGGGGTGGTTTGGCGCCTTGTCCTGCTTGGCGTCTGGCGCAGACTGCGTGCTGGCCAGGCGATTGATTTCCGCTTTGGTCTTGGCTTCGGATTGTGCAGTAGTGAGTTCGTCGATCTGCAATTCCAACTGATCAACCAGCTTTCGGCTGCGTTCGGAACTTGCGCCGTAGCGGTCGTGTTGCAGCCGCGCGATGAGTTTCTTGAGATAGGAGATGGTATTCTCCGCGCTTGCCAATGCGGCCTGTTCGGCAGCGCGCCCCGCGCGTTCGGCGATGAGGGCCGATCTCTCCGCAGCAAGTGCTTCCTGGCTTGCGACAAAAGCTGCGCGCAGTGTTTCAATATCTTCGGGGATATGTGGCGCGGGCGATATCACGCACAGAATCGAATCACATCACGCGCGCTCTGCAAAGAGGAAATGTACGATTTCAGCAAATAAATTCATTCACCCCGCGCTTGCAGGGCGCCAGGTATGCTGTGGATTTCTCCAGTCTATGCCTTCAAGCATATAGCCAAGCTGCGAGCCCATGATCGAAACCGATCCCGACATCACCGAGGGCCATACGAAACGACCACGCTCCAGCCGTTTGGCATAGAGCGACATGCCAAGCCCATCATGCCAGAGGATCTTGATCAGATCACCGCGACGGCCACGAAAGACAAATAGATCCCCAGCGTGAGGATCGCGACCTAGTGATTGTTGCACCTGGGCCGCGAGGCCATTCATGCCGCGTCGCATATCCGTATGACCCGACGCCAGCCACACACGCATGCCAGGTGGAACTGTCAGCATCAGCGCAGCGCACCGATGATACAGGATAGGGCAGGCAGGCTGAGTGCCGCGCTGATTTCCAGCCGCGTGCCATTCACAAGCGTGATCGTGATCGCACGCTGATCTGGCGGCGGTGGGGCATCGACTTGCAAGGGCGGCGCCGATGCTACACTGGCCGCCGTATCCATAGCGCTTACCGCGTCAACGACTACTGGCAGAAAACCGGGTGGATCAGACATTGTTAGCCTGCCAGCGCGCGCCTGCTTGCGCCACGCCCAGAGAATGCTACGGCTGATCTCATGCCGACGGGCAACCTCCGCAACCGTAGCACCAGCCTCATCGGCCTCAGCCACAATCCGCAGCTTATCAGCATCCGACCAGCGACGGCGCCGCTCAACACCAGAAATTATCTCAAGCCCCATCGTTGTCCCCCGTACTTATGAGCGCCCTTAAGGTCGTCCATAAGAACAGATGACAGAGGCTTCACCGGGAAAGGAAGGTGGGGCTCCGCGGCCTTCAATTACCCACATCCCTGATGGGGCATTTGCTCTGAGTGAATCATTTGTGATTCTGTTTGTGACGCCGATTCGCGGAGGCGTCACGGATGAGTGGGGAGAAGGTAGTCAATACATACGGCTGGCATGACCAGGAGGTGGTTGGGGCGGGGCTGCCG
>JADCFA010000045.1 GCA_020249775.1 Roseomonas sp.
TCCCATACAGGGTCATCAACGCCAAGGCCGACGAACCAGCGAAACAGAAGGTCAAACTCGATGCGTTCGACCAATTGGCGATCTGAACGGATCGAGTAGAAAGCTTGCAACAACAGGGCGCGGATCAGCCGCTCGGGTGGGATGGATTCCCGGCCGAATGGCGAATGGAGCGCGTCAAAGGCTGAAGAAAGGTCTGCAAGGGCGCTGTTCACCAGGCCGCGGATAACCCGCAGCGGATGGTCAGGACGGACCCGCTTTTCAAGATCAACATAGCTGAACAGGGAACCAGCCACCGCGTCATTGCCACGTATTGCAACCTCGATCAAATATGAGGGCAGTGAATCATAAGTGCGGAGATTGGGCTACGAATTTCAGCAGCGTGCTAGTGGTGCGATTCATGCTGACCTTTCATGATGTCAGGACGCCCTCTCGCACCACCGGAGCAAGAAACGCGATCTGATGATTCGATCAGATCGAATATTGCTCTACCCGCGCCACATCCCCCCACCATCCACATCCACCACCGTGCCATTCACATAAACACCACGCGGACTTGCCAGGAACACCGCCAGATCGGCGATTTCGGCTGACTCAATCGGGCGGTTGAAGGGCAGGCCGGTGATGGTTTCCGCCCAGCGTTCCTCATCACCGAATTTCAGCTTCGCATTGACGCGCGCCTGGGTGATCATGCGATCGGTCTTGGTCACCGCTGGATTGATGCCGACAACCTTGACGCCATTGGCCTGCGTCGCGGCACCCAAAGCCTGGGTGAAGGCAATCAAGGATGCATTGCCCGCGCCGCCGCAAATATAACCGGCCTTGGGCGAGCGCCCGGCCATGCCGATGATGTTCACCACCGCGCCGGCCTTGCGCGCTTCCATCGCTGGCAGATAGAGCTGGCACAGATGAATATAGCCAAATACCTTCAGGCTCCAGGCTTCCTGCCAGCGCTGGATGGAAATATCCTGCAAGCGCCCGGATGGAATGGCGCCGGCGTTGTTCACCAGCACATCAGTATCGGGAAAGGCGGCGTGCAGCCTTTCGCGTTCTTCCACCTTCGAAAGATCAGCAGCGAGGGTTTCAACCCGCACCTGCGCAAGCGCGCGCACCTTATCGGCAGCGGTCGCGAGTGCCGCCGCATCGCGCGCTGAAAGCACGATGTCACAGCCTTCCCGCGCGAAGGCTTCCGCGCAAGCAAGGCCAATGCCTTTTGATCCACCCGTGACAAGCACGCGCTTGCCGGCAAGTTGCATATCCATGTTCACACCACCAATTCAATGAGGAAGGGGCCCGGACGGGCAAAGCTTTGGCTCATCATATCCGCCACCTGATCAAGCGTGGTGGCCTGCGCCGCTTCCACACCCATGCCTTCGGCCAGTTTCACCCAGCCGATATCAGGATTGCCGAGGTCCATCATATCCATCGCCGTGCGGCCCGGATTGGCGCCGACATTGCGGTATTCGCCAAGCAGGATCGCGTATTTGCGATTGGAAATGATCACCGTGGTCACCGGCAGCTTTTCGCGCGCCTGGGTCCAAAGCGATTGCACCGTATACATGGCCGAACCATCGGCCTGCATATTGATCACGCGCCGGCCACCGCCACCCACCGCGGCACCGGTTGCCAAGGGCATGCCGCAACCAATGGCGCCGCCTGTGATCTGCAACCAATCATGCGGCGCCGCGTTATGGGTTTCCGGGAAGAAGCCCCGGCCATAGGACACGCTCTCATCCGCAATGATCGCCCCTTCCGGCATCAGCGCACCCAATACACGCGCCAGCCCTTCCGGCGTTGGCGCGCCGCGCACCACTTCCGGGCGCGGGCCGCGATCAGGAATGGCGATGGCGGGCGCGTTCAATTCTGCGGCCAGCGCCGCCAAAGCCACTTCGGCATTCTGTTCATAGCGCGTCAGCACATGCACTTCGGCGTTCGGCGGGTAATGCAGCGAAGGCTTGCCCGGATAGCCGAAGAAGCCGACCGGCGCCTTGGCATTCACCAGGATCAGATGTTCCACCCATTTCAGCGCATCCACTGCCTGGTCCACGTAATAGGGCACGCGTTCAAGGGCGATGCGCCCGCGCCCGCGCTGGGTGCGACCGTTGGAGCCCTCGGCCATCAGCCGCGCGCCGGTTGCCTCAGCAATCCGATAGGCATGCAACTGCGCGCCTTCGCGCAGGCTGGGCCCGCCCAGCAGGATCAGCACATTCTTCTTCTCACGCAGGATGCGCGCAGCATTGCGGATGGCATGCGGGTCCGCTTCCGGCACGGCGGGCACGGGCAAGGCCGGCGCCACCACGCCGCCATCATTCCAGGCGGTATCGGCAGGCAGGATCAGGGTGGCGATCTGCCCTGGTGAGGTACGCGCGGCCTGCACGGCCACGGCGGCATCCGCCCCCACCTTGGTTGAATCGGTTGAAGTCCTCACCCATGCCGAAACGCCGCGGGCAAAGCCTTCGGTATCGGCGGTCAGCGGCGCATCATAGGGGCGATGATAGGTGGCGTGATCGCCGGTGATATTCACAATGCCGGACCGCGCCCGGCGGGCGTTGTGCAGATTGGCCAGGCCATTCGCAAGGCCAGGGCCGCAATGGAGCAGCGTGCAGGCCGGCTTTTCGGCCATGCGCCAATAGCCATCGGCCATCCCGGTCACGACATTTTCCTGCAAGCCCAGCACGCAACGCATGCCAGGAATCCGGTCCAAGGCTGCGACGAAATGCATCTCACTTGTGCCGGGGTTGGAGAAACACACATCAACCCCGCTACCTATGAGTGTATGGACCAGGCTTTCCGCACCATTCATTGCCGACTCTCCGCTTGACGTTTCCGGGCGCAGCCTGCGCCGAGGAGCCGCTTCGGGCAAGATGCGGGGCTTGTGTTGCGGTAATTTCGCCGTAATTAGGCAGCAGAAACACTAAGCGGCGAACCAAAGCCGCGTCAGGGGAGCTTTCTGGGCATGCCTCGTCTGGCCATTGCCTTTTTCGCGTCTGGCTTTGCCGCGCTGCTGTGCCAGATTGTCTGGCAGCGGATGCTTGGCATTTTCGCGGGCTCCGACACGATTTCTGCCGCGCTGGTGGTGGGTGCTTTCCTCGCTGGGCTTGGCATTGGTTCGATCATTGGCGCCAAGATCGCCGACCGTATTACGCCGGCGCGCGCGCTGGTCGGCTTTGCTTTGGCGGAAACCGGGGTGGGTATTTTCGCCGTCCTCTCCAAGGCGTTTTTGTATGATTGGCTGGCGACGGATCTGGCCGGGGTGGTGGATGACCCGGTGATGATCTTCGCGCTCTGCTTCGCGGGGCTTGTGCTGCCGACCACGCTGATGGGCGCTTCCTTGCCGCTTTTGGCGCGCGCGGTCTCCACCGCGCTGGATACGGTCGCGGAGCGGATCGGCACGCTTTACGGGTTGAACACCTTCGGCGCCGGGCTTGGCGCGCTGCTGGGCGGCTGGCTGCTGGTCGGCAATCTTGGCTTTGTCGGCGCGCTTTGGTTGGCGGCGGGCTTGGAGATTTTCGCAGCACTCCTGGCGCTTTCCCTGCTGCCACAGTTGCGTGGCCTGCCCTTGCCGGCGCCAAGCCCGGCCGCCAGGGGTGGCGATGCGCCCTTTGGCAGCCTGCCGCTATGGTGCTTCCTGGTCTTCCTTTCGGGCTATGTGATTGTGGCGCTGGAAATCCTTTGGGTCCGCATCATGGGGCAAGTCGGGCAATACCACGCCTATCTTTTCCCGACCGTGCTTGGGATTTTCCTGCTGGCCGATGGGCTTGGCATGGCGGTGGCGGCACGCATGGTGCGTGGCCTGAAGGACCCTCGCCCGGCCTTTTTCATCACGCAGGGGGCTGGCTTTGTTTTGGCGGTGGTATTGCTGGCCGCGCTTTGGCTCGCCATGCCGCATTGGCCAGTTGCTGACCTGATGGCGGTGGATCATTCGCGCCTGCATGGCGGTGGGCTTGCGATGATGATCTTCCTGGCCGTTGTAGTGGTTGGCCCGCCTTCCTTCCTGATCGGCATGACCTTCGCCTTTGTGCAGCGCGCCGTGCAGCAGGATTTGGCGAGTGTCGGCACGCGCGTCGGTTGGGTGCAATTGGCGAATATCGCCGGCAATGCAGCAGGGTCCATTTTCACTGGCCTGATCACGCTGCATTTCCTCGGCACGGCGGGAACGCTGAAGCTGCTGGCGATGCTTTCGCTTTTGCTGCTGCTGGGCTGGCTTTGGCATGGCGGTTGGCGCCGGCCGGTGGAAGGGGGGCTCGCGCTTGCCTCCACGCTCGCGCTCCTGCTCATTCCGGGCAATGCCGGGCTTTGGTCGCGCATGCATGCGGAAGGGCCAGGCAATATGGTGGCCTGGGCGGAAGATCGTTCGGGTGTGGCCTTTTTCCGCGATAGCAAGGGCGCGGATGGCGTGGCGGAAGGCCCCTTCTTCATTCAGGGCTTCAGCCAGGGGCGCATTCCCTTCCTGCCGATCCATCAGTTTCTTGGCGCGGTTGGGCCGCTGATCCACCCCGATCCGAAGAACGTCTTGGTGATTGGTGTGGGCAGCGGCGGCACGCCCTGGGCGGCGGGCGTGCGGCCGGAAAGCCAGATTCGCGCCATTGAATTGGTCGCTCCCGTGCTGAGCGCGCTTGAGGAAATCGGTCGAGCCTATCCTGAAGGCCCCATTGCGAAGATGTTCCATGATGCACGCTGGCGGATGGAATATGGCGATGGCCGCCGGACGCTCGCCAAGGAAGATATTCGCTACGACATCATCGAAGCCGATGCCATTCTGCCGCAGGGCTCCCATTCCGGCCTGCTCTACAGTGCGGAATTTATCGAACAGGCGCGCCGGCGCCTTGCACGCGGTGGGCTCTATATCCAATGGGTGCCGACGCAGCGTGCGGTGGAAACCTTCGCCTCCGTTTTCCCCCATGCGCTATTGCTGATGCCGGCAGGTGTCATGATCGGATCGAATGATCCGATTCCCTTTGACCCCGCCAGGCTTGCGGCGGAATTCGCCAAGCCGGCGCATTTCGCGCATTTGCGTGCAGGCAATAAGGAATTCGGCGATTGGGCCAGCCTATTCGCTGGCACGCCTTTGCAATGGCTGCCGGGCGAAAAGCGGCAAGCCGCGCCGCTCACGGATGTTTTCCCGCGCGATGAATTTTATTTGAACAACCCGAGCAACGATACCGGTCATTATGTGCGCAACCGGAACGCTGCGGGCCAACGCCGCGCGGCGGCTGAATAGCTGCGCGGCCGCGTCTAGGCTCTACATCCCAAGCGCGCGGCGATAGAGATCGAGCAGCGTTTCCTGTTCTTCCACTTCCGCAGGTTCCTGCTTGCGCAGCCGGATCACCGCGCGCAGCACCTTCACATCAAAACCAGCGGATTTCGCTTCCGCGAAAATATCCTTGATATCGCTGGACAGCGCCCTTTTTTCCTCTTCCAGGCGTTCGATGCGCTCTACGATGGACCGCAGCCTTTCGCCGGCAATGCCGCCAACTTCCGTATTTTCTTGCTTACTCGGGGCCTGGGCCATTCTGCGTTCCTCAGTGTGAAGGCCGGAGGCTACAGATCGCTTCGCCGCTTTTGCAAGCGGCGAGGCATCTGGTGACTGATGTTTGGTCGCATTTTCCGAGTCGCCAAGCGATTCCGCTTGGCTTGAAAATGCTCCAGCCTTGGGTGCGCGCGCCATCAATGTTGCCCCTGCCCGGAAGCTGAGAATTTCGCCTTCTGTTCGGCGCTCGCTTCCTTCTGATACTGCGCCTGCCATTCCTTATAGGGCATGCCGTAGATGATCTCCCGCGCTTCCGGGTCGGTCAGCGGCAGGCCCTTCTCCTCGGCGGCGGCGCGATACCATTTGCTCAGGCAATTCCGGCAAAAGCCGGCCAGATTCATCATGTCTATATTCTGCACGTCATTCCGGCCGCGCAGATGTTCCACCAGCCGGCGGAAGGCAGCGGCTTCCAACTCTGTCTGGGTTGCCTTGTCGAATTCGGGCATGGGGACCTCCTGAAGCTTTCGTCGTCATAGATGGCCCATTCGGCGCGACTTCGCCATACTGGTTCCCAAAAGGAAATTCGCCATGGCCTTTACCGATGCATCCGCCCGCGCCGCGCTCCGCCAAGTGTTCGACGCAGCCATAGCCAGCGCCGATCCGCGCCAGGCGCTGGCGCGGCATTTGCCGGAACGCCCGCGCGGGCGGGTGATTGTGCTCGGTGCCGGGAAATCCGCCGCCGTGATGGCCGCTTCGGTGGAGGCCGCCTGGCCCGATGCCCCGATCGAGGGCCTGGTCGTGACCCGCTATGCCCATGGCTATCCAACGCAGCGGATCGGCGTGGTGGAAGCCTCTCACCCTGTGCCGGATGCCGCCGGTGCCAAGGCGGCGGCGGCATTGCTGGAAGTGGCGCGCGGCGCGGGAGCGGATGATCTGGTGTTGTTTCTGGTCTCGGGCGGTGGGTCTTCGCTGACGACGCTCCCCGCCCCCGGCCTGACGCTGGAAGACCTGATTGTGGTGAATAAGGCGCTGCTCGCTTCCGGCGCCACCATTCATGAAATGAACTGCATCCGCCGGCATCTTTCCGCCTTTTCCGGCGGCCGCTTGGCCGCGGCAGCGCACCCTGCGCGCGTGGTGACGCTGGCCATTTCCGATGTGCCGGGGGATGACCCGAGTGTGATTGCCTCCGGCCCCACCGTGCCGGACCCTTCCAGCTTCGCCGATGCGCGGGCTTTGGTGGCGCATTACGGCATGCAGTTGCCGGAAGCGGTGATGGCGCATCTGGTGGCTGGGCTGGAAGAAAGCCCGAAACCCGGCGATCCTCGGCTTGGGACGCCGGATTACCGTTTCATCGCGACGCCGGCCATGGCCTTGCAAGCCGCCGCCACTGCCGCGCGCGGGCTGGGCCTGATGCCCTTGATTTTGGGCGATGCACTGGAAGGCGAGGCGCGGGAATTGGGCACCGCACTCGCCGGCATTGCCCGTTCCGCCGCGACCCATGGCCACCCCCTGCCCGGCCCGGCCATCCTGCTTTCCGGCGGAGAAACCACAGTCACCATCCGCAGCCCCAAGCCGGGACGCGGCGGGCGGAATGGCGAATGCCTGCTCGGCTGCGCGCTGGCCTTGGCTGGAACCCCCGGCATCTGGGCGCTGATGGGCGACACCGATGGCATTGATGGGTCAGAGGATAATGCCGGCGCCATCGCCACCCCGGACACGCTGGCCCGCGCCCGCGCTGCCGGGCTTGATCCGCGCGCCTTGTTGGCGGGGCATGACAGCTATCGGCTGTTCCAGACGCTGGGCGATCTGGTGGTGACGGGGCCGACACTGACCAATGTGAATGATTTTCGCGCGCTTTTGGTAGCTTAACTTTTAAAAGTTAAGCTATGCGGATTTTAGGTGGCGCCTTAACTTAATTTTGCTAAGATGCCGCCATGCGTGACCCAGCCCTTGAAGCCCTTCTCGCCCGGCGCGGCACCGTCAAGCAGATCGCCGCCGCCCTGGGCATTTCCACCGCCGCCGTTTCCCAATGGAAGCGTATCCCTGAGGAACGTGTCGCGGACATCGCCAAGGCACTGAACCTGCCGCCCGCAAGCCTGCGCCCTGATCTGGCGCCCGCCCCACCCCATTCTGAACCAAGCACAGGAGCGCCCCGCATGGTGGCCCGCCCCGTTCTGCGCCGCCGGCGCCGTACCAAAATCATCGCAACGCTGGGCCCCGCCAGCAGCAGCGCGGAGATGATCGAAAAGCTCCACCGCGCCGGGGCCGATATCTTCCGGCTCAATTTCTCCCATGGCAGCCATGAGGATCACGCCGCGCGCATCGCCACCATCCGCGCGGTGGAGGCCAAGGTGGGCCGCCCCATCGGTATCCTTGCCGATGTGCAGGGGCCGAAGCTTCGCGTCGGGCGCTTCCAGGCCGGACGGGTGCAGTTGCAATCAGGCCAGAGCTTCAAGCTTGATCTGAACCCGACGCCGGGCGATGCTAGGCGGGTCAATCTGCCGCATCCGGAAATCATCGCCGCGGCGCAAATCGGCACCACGCTTTTGCTGGATGATGGCAAGCTTCGGCTGCGTGTCACCCACAAACGTCCCGATCATCTGGAAACCCAGGTGGTGGTGGGTGGCCCGCTTTCGGACCGCAAGGGCGTGAATGTGCCCGATGTGGCGCTGCCCATCCCGGCACTGACGGAAAAGGACCGCGCGGACCTTGCCTTCGTGCTTGATCAGGGCGTTGAATATATCGGCCTGTCCTTCGTGCAGCGCCCGGAAGATGTGGCGGAGGCCAAGGAAATCGCCGCCGGGCGCGCCTGGATCATGGTGAAGCTCGAAAAACCACAGGCGCTTGAAAACCTCGATGCCATCATGGCTTTGACCGATTGCGTCATGGTCGCGCGCGGCGATTTGGGCGTGGAGCTGCCACCGGAAGAAGTGCCACTCGCGCAGAAGCGCATTGTGCGCACCGCGCGCGCGCTGGGCAAACCGGTTGTGGTGGCAACACAAATGCTGGAAAGCATGATCACCGCGCCCAGCCCGACGCGCGCCGAGGTATCCGATGTCGGCACCGCCGTATTCGATGGCGCGGATGCGGTGATGCTCTCGGCTGAGACCGCCGCCGGGCAATACCCCTATGAAGCCGTGAATATGATGGACCGCATTGTGGCGCGGGTTGAACAGGACCCGGATTGGCGCCGCCTGACCGATGCCGCGCGCCCGCCGCCCGAGCATTCCAGCGCCGGCGCCATCGCCACCGCCGCGCGCCAGGTGGCCGAGACGATCGAGGCCGAGGTGATCGCGACCTTCAGCTCCACCGGTTCAACCACGCTACGGGTGGCGCGGGAGCGGCCACATTGCCCGATCCTGGGGCTGACCACCAGCGCAGGTGTCGCGCGGCGCATGGCGCTGATCTGGGGCGTGCATTCGCTGGAGGTGCATGAAATCCATTCCATGACAGAAATGGTGGCGCGCGCGACACGCGCCGCCCAGCATGAAGGCTTCGCCAAAAGCGGGGACGAGGTGGTGGTGACCGCGGGAGTGCCCTTCGGGACGCCGGGGACGACGAATGCGCTGCGTGTCGCCATTGTGAAGTGAAAGAGGGCGGGAGGGCTCTGCCATCCCGTAGCCAGCCGCCAAAAGCCGACCAAACTCAAGAAATTGCTCCAGATCATGCTTGCCTTGCGCGTAAAATGATCAATTTTGCGCGTCACGGCGCCGGGGGAAGACATTTCTCTCATATTGCTCCCTTGTAATCTTCTCCAGTCCGCGCAATTTGGCCCTGCTGGTCGCCCTTTTGGTCGGCCCTGGGAAATAAGGGAGACACGAATGAAACTAAAATTACTCGCCGCCGCCGCGGTGGCCTTCATGACCTTTGGCGTGGGTGAGGCCCTTGCCGGGCGCGACCTGGACCAGATTCGCCAGCGCGGGACGCTCCGCTGCGGGGTGCAGGGTCCGTCCAACCCGGGCTTCGGGGTGCCCGATAGCCAAGGCCGCTGGGGTGGCTTCAATGTTGAAGTGTGCCGTGCCATCGCCATCACCATCTTCAATGACCCGAGCAAGGTGGAATTCGTCCCGGTCACCACGCAAAGCCGCTTCCCCGCGCTTTCCGCCGGTGAAGTGGATGTGCTGTCCAACAACACCACCTGGACGCTGACGCGCGATTCCAATGTGAACCGCTTCAATTTCCCGGCCATCACCTTCTATGACGGTCAGGCCATTATGGTGCCGCGCCGCCTGAACGTGACCAGCGCGCGTCAATTGAACGGCGCCACGGTTTGCGTGCAGCCGGGCACCACCACGGAACTCAATATCTCCGATTTCTTCCGCGCCAATAATCTGCGCTTCACCCCGGTTGTGATCGCAGATCTGGATGAAATCCGCCGCGCCTATGACAGCGGCCGCTGCGATGTCTTCACCAATGACTTCGCCGCCCTTGCCGCGCAGCGCACCCTGCTGACCCGCCCGGCGGATCACGTGATCCTGCCCGAGCGCCTGTCCAAGGAACCGTTGGCCGTGACCATCCGTCAGGGTGATGAGGAACTGACGAATATCGTCGCCTGGACCACCTTCGCCCTGATTGACGCCGAAGAGCTGGGCATCACCCAGGCCAATGTGGAACAGATTGCAGGCAGCGCGACCAATCCGGTAATCCGCCGTTTGCTGGGCGTTGAAGGCAATATGGGTGAAAGCATCGGCGCTGCGCGTCCTGATTATGTGCGCACCATCATCCGCACCTTTGGCAATTATGGCGAAATCTTTGAGCGCCATCTCGGCACCAATACCCCGCTTGGGCTGGAGCGTGGGATGAACAATATCTGGACCCGTGGCGGCCTGCTTTATGCGCCGCCGGCGCGCTGATCCTTCAGCGATGATTGGTGTCGTGTGCCATGGCGGCGCGCGGCATCATGCGAAAGCAAAGGGCGCTTCTTGGCGCCCCTTGCTGCTTTTGAATGTTGGTGCCGACGGGGCCACTGCATGAATTCGTCCAACGCTACCGTTGCGATACCGCCTTCGCGCGGGATCATTCCCTTGCCGGCTTCGCGCCGTGGCCTGATCATCCAGGCGGGGCTGCTTGCCGCGGTGGTGCTGTGTAGTTGGTGGCTTTGGTCCAATGCGCAGGCGAATATGGCCGCGCGCGGGCTGCAATTCGGCTTTGCCTTTCTTGATCGTTCGGCAGGCATCCCGATTGGCGAACATCTGATCCCCTATGCGCCGGCCGATACCTATCGCCGGGCGCTGACGGTTGGGCTTTTGAATACGCTGCGCGTCGCCATTGTTGGTATCGCGCTCTGCACGGTGTTCGGCATTCTGCTGGGCCTTGCCCGGCTTTCATCCAACCCGCTGCTGCGCGGCCTGGTGGGCGGCTATATTGAGGTCATTCGTAACACACCGCTGGTGTTGCAATTGGTGTTCTGGCATGCGGTGTTGCTGCAACTTCCCTCCGTACGGCAGGCGCTCAATCCGCTGCCGGGGGTGTTCCTTTCGCAGCGCGGCATGAAGATACCGGGGCTGATGGCGGATACGGCATTGCTGGTCTTTCTGTTGGCTACGCTTATTGGCGCCATTGGTTGGTGGCTGCTGCTGCGCCGCGAACGCGCGCGCCAGATCGCGACCGGGGACCGGCGCGCGACGCTATTGCCTGGACTGCTGATGCTCTTCGGCTTTCCGGCCCTGGGGATGGCTTTCGGTTTCGTGCCGATTGTGGAATGGCCGGAACTTGCCGGCTTCAATTTCGAAGGCGGGCTTGCGCTATCGCCCGAATTCTTCGCCTTGTTGATTGGGCTTGTGGTCTATACCTCGGCCTTTATTGCTGAAATTGTGCGTTCGGGCATTCAGAGCGTCCATAAGGGGCAATGGGAAGCAGCGCGCGCTCTGGGCCTGCCGCCCGGGCGCATCATGCGCCTTGTGATCCTGCCGCAAGCGCTGCGCGTGATCATCCCGCCACTTACGTCGCAATATTTGAATCTGACCAAGAATTCCTCGCTCGCCATCGTGATCGGCTATCCGGATCTGGTGAGTGTTGCCAATACCTCTATCAATCAGACCGGCCAGGCGATTGAGGTGATTTCCATTTTCATGGCGGTCTATCTGATCATCAGCCTGATCACCTCGGCGCTGATGAATTGGTACAACGCCAAAGTCGCCCTGTTGAAGGAGCGTTGATCCGATGTCGGCCGCGATTTCCACCCAAGCCCCGCCGCGCGGGCCGAGCTTTGCCGAAAGGGTGCAGGCTTTCATCAAGGCCTGCTTTGCCGGACCGCTCAATACGCTGATCACGCTGGCCTGCATCGCGGTGCTCTATTTCGCGGTGCCGCCCTTCTGGTCCTGGGCGGTGACCAATGCGACCTGGAATGGCAATGCGCAGGCCTGTCGCGCTGCCGGCGGCGCGTGCTGGGCTTTTGTGCGAGAGAAATTCTGGTTCTCCATTTTCGGCCTTTATCCGTTTGAGGAGCGCTGGCGCCCCGCGACCATGATCGTGATCCTGGTTGCCATGGTGCTGCTTTCCACCATCCGGCGCTTCTGGGGGCGCTGGCTGCTGCTGGGTTGGGCCATTGCGGCGCCCGCCATGTGGGTGCTGATGCAGGGCGGGGTTTTCGGGTTGCCTTTCGTGCAGACACGCCAATGGGGTGGGCTCAGCATCACCGGCATTATCGCGGTTTATGGCGTGGCGCTTGGCTATCCGCTGGCGATCCTGCTGGCACTTGGCCGGCGCAGCGAATTGAAGCTGGTGCGCTGGTTTTCCACCGCTATCATTGAATGTGTGCGCGGTGTGCCGCTGATTTCGCTGCTATTCATGGCCGCGATCATGCTGCCGCTATTCATGCCGCAAGGGATCACGATTGATCGGCTGATGCGCGTGCTGGTGGCCTATACGCTGTTCACCGCGGCCTATATGGCGGAGGTTGTGCGCGGCGGGCTGCAAGCCATGCCGAGGGGACAATATGAAGCAGCGGACGCCATCGGCCTCAGTTTCTGGCAAAAGATGCGCCTGATCATCCTGCCGCAGGCGCTGACCATCACCATTCCCTCTCAGGTCAATACCTTCATTGGCCTTTTCAAGGATACCACCTTGGTCGTGGTCATTGGTGTGTTTGATTTCTTCACCACGCTACGCGCCGCGCTGGGTGATCCGAATTGGCTCGGCTTTCCAACCGAGGCCTATCTTTTCGCGGCCTTTGTCTATTTCGTGTTGTGCTTCACCATGAGCCGCTATTCGCAATCGCTGGAGAAATCCTTGCGGCCGGAGACGCGATAGAGCATGTTGCGTTCACGTGGGTTCACGCAACACGCTCTACGCCGTTGTTTTTCGAGCATCTTCACACGTTCAGATGATTCCATCTGAACGCGATCTGCTCTAGCGGCCTGTCTGAGGATTCGCTATCCGGTTATTTCTTTTCTGATTCACTTTTGCGATGGGCAAGACCTTCCGAGCCTGGGATGTGGATCAGGCACGGCTTCTTCCATCTGTTGCATTTCGTGCGCGATACGGTGCGCGAGGCCCTGGACCTTTCGGCGATCACGGGCGTTTATAAGTCCGAACAGGGGCTGCCGCCCTATCTTCCGGGGAACCTGGTGGCGCGGCTGCTTTATGGCTGTAGCCGGGGCATCTCCGCATCGCGGCAATTGGCACGGGTCTGCGAGGATGGGTTTGACCTGATGGCGGTGACCGAGTTGAACAAGCCAGATTTTCGCAGCATCAGCACATTTCGGCGCCAGCATTTGGTGGCCTTGCGGGATCCATCAGTGCAGCTGAAGCCGCTGATGCGGCGGAAGTCGCCCAGCACGGCGCGAGAGAGTGTCCCGCGAACGAAAGTGACCGGGCAACGCACCAGTTCTGCGGTCCAGCATCGGCCAGGCGTGACCCGGCCGGTTGAGCAAAATCAGCATGCACATAACGCATCTAATTGCGCCGCGTGGCAGGCGCGCGCAAGCCGCGCTTCAGAAGCGGAAATTGAGCGAAACGCCAGGCCGCCCGTAATAGCCATACCGCGGATAGGGCGCTGGCACATAATAGGCCGGCGGGGGCGCATAATATACGGGCGGCGGCGCGTAATAGACCGGCGGCGGCGGCGCGTAATAAACCGGCGGCGGAGCATAGCGGACCGGGGGTTGGATGATCACCACCTCGCCATGACCGCGCGGATAAGGATGAGGCCGCGGATAATACCCATAGCCATAACCATATTGCGAATGCGCGGTGGACGGCGCGCCCGAAAGCGCCAAACCGGCCAAACCAAACGCCAGAACAGCAAAATGACGGAGCTTCAAGGTCATGGCGACGACTCCTTTCAATGCTTAATCATGCTCCCAGCAAGCGGCAGAAAAAAGGCATTCTCACAGGTCCAGCATCATCGGTTCCAGCGCATCGCCAAGCGCGATCTGCCCGCCTTCCAGCACCTCGGCATAAACCCCCAAATCCGCATGGCCGAAATACCGGCGCAGATCGCGCGGCGGGTCAGCATCGCGCGCGGCGGTTTCGGGGTTCACCTCGGTCGCCGCACAGCGCACGATGCGCTTCACTACCTTAAGCCGCACCTGACCGATCTGGATTTCCCGGCCGATCCAATCAAATTCCGCCCATGGCCTGCCGCCAGAGAAATAGAAATTCGCGCGAAAACGCAGCGGGTCCAACGCCATGCCGGCCTCCGCTTCCAGCGCATGCAAGCTGGAAAGGCCAATAATGGAAACCACCTTTATCGCCACATCGGAAAAGCGATGCCCGGGCGCTTCGATGAAGCGGGGTTCGCCGCGCGCCTCAGCGCCCAGGAAATCGGTCAAATAGCGCGCAATGGCGGCCTTGCCTTCTTCCGTGCGGGTATCCCCCAGAAACGGGGCGGCGCCGGGGGCGCGGATGGCCAGGCTCCCGTCATGCGGGTCAAAGGCCGTATGCAGCAGGGCGAGCCGTTCATTGACCATCAGGCAGCCGAAATTGCGCTTGGAAAGCCAGCGCGGGGCCGCCACATCAAAAGGCGCATCGCCTTGTGCCAGGGCGAAGCGCCTATCATGCGCCAGCATCTCACCGGGTGTCAGCGCCACGGCTTCCAAAGCCTCGGCAGACAGGCCCTTTACCGGGTAGCGGTAGATCTTTTCGATACGCATCGGGTTCCCCCTTGAAGCAGATCAAGGACAGATACCACATATCAAGTATTCTGGTGTCATTCGTTGCCCATTCGGGGGCGAGGGGCATCGTCCGCTCAGGAGAGGGACCACATGGACATCGAAAAATTTACCGACCGCGCCCGCGGTTTTCTGCAAGCGGCGCAAACCATTGCCATTCGCGAATTCCACCAGCAGGTGACGCCCGCGCATTTGCTGAAGGCGCTGCTGGATGATGCGGAAGGGGCGGCAAGCGGGTTGATCCGCGCTGCCGGGGGTGACCCGATTCGCGCCAAGAACGTGGTGGATGGGGCCATCGCGCGCCTGCCGAAAGTGACCGGCGGCGGCGCTTCCGCACAACCGAGTTTCACCGCCGATATCGTGCGCATCCTGGGCAATGCCCAGGAACAGGCGAATCGCGCCGGCGATGCCTTTGTGGCGCAGGACCGCGTGCTGGTGGCACTCGCCGGCAGTGAAGGCGATGCCGGGCGCGCGCTGCGCGTGGCCGGCGCCGAGCCCGACAAGCTGGAAAAGGCCATCGCGCAACTCCGCAAGGGCCGCACGGTCAATAGCCAAAACGCCGAAGACAGTTTTGATGCGCTGAAGAAATACGCGTGTGACATCACGGAAGTGGCACGCCAGGGCAAGCTTGACCCGGTGATTGGCCGTGATGAGGAAATCCGCCGCGCCATTCAGGTGCTGGCGCGCCGCACCAAGAACAACCCGGTGCTGATCGGCGAACCTGGTGTCGGCAAGACCGCGATTGTGGAGGGGCTGGCGCTGCGCATCGTCAATGGCGATGTGCCGGAAGCGCTCAAGACCAAGCGCGTCATGGCGCTTGACCTTGGCGCCATGGTGGCTGGTGCGAAATACCGCGGTGAGTTTGAGGAACGCCTGAAGGCTGTGCTGGCGGAAACCACGCAGGCAGAAGGCGAAATCATCCTGTTCATTGATGAAATGCACACGCTGGTCGGCGCAGGCAAGGCGGATGGGGCGATGGATGCATCGAACCTGCTGAAGCCTGCCCTGGCGCGCGGTGAATTGCATTGCATCGGTGCGACCACGCTGGATGAATACCGCAAGCACGTGGAAAAAGACGCGGCGCTGGCGCGACGTTTCCAGCCCGTGTTTGTGGGTGAGCCGAGCGTGGAGGATACCATTTCCATCCTGCGCGGCATCAAGGAAAAATACGAACTCCATCACGGTGTGCGCATCGCCGATGGTGCCTTGGTGGCCGCCGCCACTCTTTCCAACCGCTACATCACGGATCGCTTCCTGCCCGACAAGGCGATTGATTTGGTGGATGAGGCTTCATCGCGGCTTCGCATGCAGGTGGACAGCAAGCCTGAGGAGCTGGACGCGATTGACCGCGACCTCATGCGCCTCAAGATCGAACGCGAAGCGCTGAAGAAGGAAGATGACGCGGCATCGCGTGATCGCCTTGCCAAGCTTGAAAAGGAATTGGCGGAGCTTGAGGAAAGCTCAGCCGCCATGACCGCGCGCTGGGAATCGGAAAAGGGCAAGGTGGTTGAAAGCCAGAAGCTCAAGGAAGAATTGGACAAGGCGCGCACCGAAGTTGAATTGGCCCAACGCCGCGGTGATCTGACCAAGGCTTCCGAACTGCTCTATGGCGTCATTCCGGGCATTGAAAAGAAACTCGCGGATGCCGGTAATGGCGATGCCAAGCTGGTCAATGAAGCCGTGACGGAAGAAGGCATTGCGGCGGTGGTCAGCCGCTGGACCGGTATTCCGGTTGAAAAAATGCTGGAAGGCGAACGCGCCAAGCTGCTGCGCATGGAAGACCAATTGCGCAAGCGCGTGGTCGGTCAGGAAGAAGCGCTTGAAGCGGTTTCCAAGGCGGTGCGCCGTGCGCGTGCCGGTTTGCAGGACCCAAATCGCCCGATCGGCAGCTTCCTGTTCCTGGGCCCGACCGGTGTCGGCAAAACGGAATTGGTGAAGTCGCTTGCTTCCTTCCTGTTCGATGATGAACGCGCCATGACGCGCATTGACATGTCGGAATATATGGAAAAGCACGCGGTATCGCGGTTGATCGGCGCGCCCCCTGGCTATGTGGGCTATGAGGAAGGTGGCGCGCTGACGGAAGCCGTGCGCCGGCGACCCTATCAGGTGATTTTGTTCGATGAGGTCGAAAAGGCCCATGATGATGTCTTCAATGTGCTGCTGCAGGTGCTGGATGATGGGCGGCTGACGGATGGCCAGGGGCGGACGGTTGATTTCCGCAACACCATCATCGTGCTGACCAGCAATCTCGGCGCGCATGCCATCGCGGAATTGCCGGAAAGCGCCGATATCGAAGCGGCGCGGCCTTCTGTAATGCGTTCGGTGCGCGAACGTTTCCGGCCGGAATTCCTCAACCGGTTGGATGAGATCGTGCTGTTCCGGCGCCTCGCGCGTGGGGATATGGCGGCCATTGTGGATATTCAGCTGCGCGGCCTGCGCCGGTTGCTGGAAGACCGCAAAATCACGCTCTCCTTGGATGAAGCGGCGCGGGAATGGCTGGCCGAAGCAGGCTATGATCCGGTTTATGGCGCGCGTCCCTTGAAGCGCGTCATTCAGCGGAACCTGCAGGACAAGCTGGCGGGGCTGCTGCTGGAAGGCAGTGTGAAGGATGGCGAAAGCCTGACGGTCACGGCCAGCCCCGATGGGCTGGAAGTGCGCCACGCCGCGCCGGAGGCAACCCAGGCCGAAGCGGCCTGAACGGGGCTTGATCAGGCGCCGCATTCGCGCAAGCTTTCGGCCAGCAAGGCAGGGGGCATAAAGAATGCGGCGCAGGTTTTTTCTGGGCACAAGTGCGGCGATGCTGGCGGGGGCCGCCCAGGCCCAGCATCACGGGCATCACGGCGCGAATATCCCGGCGGATCAAATGTCCGCGCTGCGCGGCCCCAATCCCCAGGCGCTGACACCCGAGCAATTGGCGCAGCGTGTGGTGACCAGCCCCGCGCCGGCTGGCCCGCCGGGGCGCTGGGTGTCGCGCGCCCCTTTGCCGCTGCCGCGCAGCGAAATGGCCTGGGCCACCGCCTGGGCCGGCAAGCTGCATGTGATTGGTGGCTATGCCCAAGGTCAGGTGGATAAGCCCTATCACCATGTCTATGACCCTGCCGCGGATCGCTGGCAGGAAGCGGCCCCTTTGCCGCGCGGTGCCAATCATGTCGGCGTGGTAGCCGATGCGGGCCGGATTTATGCACTGGGCGGTTTCACCGAACAGAACCGCGCCTCGGACGACAAGGCATTCGTTTATGATGTGGCGGCGGATCGCTGGTCTGCCATCGCACCCATGCCGCGCCCGCGTGGCGCGGGTGCCGTCGCGGCTGTTGGCGGCAAGATTTATCACATCGGCGGCGCGACTGACCCCGCACCCGAACGCGCCAGCATTTCCTGGAATGAGGTTTATGACCCGCAGACCGATAAATGGACGCTGCTCCGCCCGCTGCCGGCTGGGCGTGATCATGCCGGCGTGGTGGTCTGGGAAGGGCGGATTCACATTGCCGGCGGGCGTTTCAACACTTTTGAGAATAATACCGGCCTGCATCATGTCTATGATCCGGCGAGCGATACCTGGCGGCTGCGGGCGCCTATCCCAACCCCGCGTTCCGGCCATGGCATGGTGGCGCTGCGCGGGCGCTTCTGGTGCATGGGCGGTGAGGAACGGCTTTATGACGCGCAAAACCGCCCGATTGATCGCGTGATCGGCACGGTGGAATCCTATGATCCCGCCACCGATAGCTGGCAGCACCACGCCCCCATGCCAACACCGCGCCATGGTTTGGGCGCGGCGCTGATTGGCGATTGGATTTATGTCGCCGGTGGCGGGCCGATTGTCGGCGGCGGCATCCAAACCGCGGTGCATGAGGCTTTCACGCCGGGGTAACTCGCGCTTCAAAACCCCGCGAATTTCAACATCAACCCCGCAAGCGCGGTGAAGCCAAGGCTGCGTGCCAGGCCTTGCTTCATCGCGAAAATCAGCACAGCGGCAAAGACCGCGAGGGCGAGCGCCGCCGGGTCAAGGCTGGTCACCACCGGCAGATCAAGCCGGACTGGCCCGAAGCTGCCGACCTGCACATCGCGGAAAATCACGCGCAGCCCAAACCAGAGCGCGAGATTGGCAATCACGCCAACCACCGCCGCCGTCACCGCCCCCAAAGCGCCCTTCAGCCGCGGCGCGGCATGCAGTTTTTCAACGAAGGGTGCGCCTAGGAAAATCCAGGCAAAGCACGGCGCGAAAGTCACCCAAAGCGTCAGCAAACTGCCCGCCACACCGCCCAGCACGCCATCCGCGCGATAGCCTGCCAAGAAGCCCACAAATTGCAGCACCAGGATCAGCGGCCCAGGCGTGGTTTCCGCCAGCCCCAACCCCGCCAGCATTTCGGGCGCGGAGAGCCATTGGTAATGCTCCACCGCTTCCTGCGCGGCATAGGCGAGCACCGCATAGGCGCCACCAAAAGTCACTACCGCGAGCTTTGAAAAAAACCAGGCAATATCGCCATAAACGCCCGATCCCAGCAGTAGCACAACCGGCCAGAGCCAAAGCGCCAGCGCGATCAGCCCCGCGCGTTTCGCGGCACCAGCCATACGTGTGGCGCGTTCCGGATCGGCGGCGATGGCGGCATCCAATAGCGCGGGCGGGCCATCCTTCGCTGCGCCATGGCCCGCGCCGCCGAAAGCCTGGGGCAAAGCAAAACCAATCGCGAGCGCGCCCAGCACCACCAGCGGGAAAGGCACATTGAACAGCGCAAGTGCGGTGAATGCCGCGATGGCAAGCGCGACAGGCACCGGCCCTTTCAATGCGCGTTTCGCAACCCTGATCAGCGCTTCCACCACCAGCACCAGCACCGCGCATTTCAGGCCAAAGAACAGCGCGGCCACAATCGGCACATCGCCCAAGGTTGCGTAGATGATGGAAAGCGAGAGCATCACCGCCGCACCGGGCAGGATGAACAGCAGCCCCGCCGCCAAGCCGCCGCGCACGCCATGCATCAGCCAGCCGAGATAGGTCGCCAATTGCTGCGCCTCTGGCCCCGGCAGCAGCATGCAGAAATTGAGCGCATGCAGAAACCGCGCATCGGATACCCAATGGCGCTGTTCCACCACTTCGCGATGCATCACCGCAATCTGTGCCGCCGGCCCGCCAAAGGACAGCAAACCGATGCGGAGCCACACGCGCAAAGCCTCGGCAAAGCCTGGAAAGGCGGGAGATGAGGTCTGGTTCATTGGGTCCTCGGTCCGGGCCAGTTATGGGTTTCTTCTACCGCGTCTCGCGCCCAACGATAAAAGGCATCGTAAAGCGCCATGCCGGCGTCCAATTGTTTCAAATCATCGCGATACATGCGCGACAAGCCAAGCGATGCGGCAAGCAAGCCCGCCGCTTCGGGTGCCAGGTCCATGCGGGCCGTATCAGCGCCGCGAATGATCAGCGCCAAGCGATCAAGCGCCGCGCTGTGCAAGCCGAATTCATCCAGCATGACGTCGAAGGTACAAAGCGCCCCGCGATGGGACCAGAATATGCCTTCAATATCGAAGGGCGTCGCGCCGAAGCGATCCGCCACGGCAGCCACTTCAGATGCCGCGACAAAAAGAAAAACAGCGCCAGGATCAATGAAGCGGCGAATAAGCCAGGGACAGGCGATACGATCCACCTTGGGGCGCGCCCGCGTGACCCATAGCGTATGGCCTTGCGCAAGGCGCGGCGGCACATGTTCTGGCTTCACCAGAGGCAATTGCGCCGCCGCCCAGCCCTCAAACCCGCCCTCAAGCGTTTCGGCCGCGATTCCCTTATGGCGCAGCCAAGCGGCCACACCCTCGCTCAGTTTCAGGCCTCGCTGGCAAACCACAACGACATCCCGCCCGGCGAAGTCGCCAGCCCAGTCAGCGACTAGGCGAAAATCGCGCGCCACCGCCCCGGGCAGGGTGCGAGGATCGGCGGCGATATCCTCGGCGATCCGTACATCAAGAATGACAGGCGCATCAGGCAGGCCAATGCGCCGGGATAGCTGCAAAGCGGTCATGGTAGTGGGAGACGGCATGATTGCGTCCTCTCCAAACAGGAGTATGGGACGCGATTCTTGGGCCTAAGCCTCACGGGGCGATCGCGACTTGCCCCTTACGCTTAGGCTAAGGCGACGCTCCAACAAAAGTCAAGCGCGGCATCATTCCGCCGCGACAGGGGTGAGCAGGCTTTCGCCTGGCTTCAAGCGCGTGAAGGCAACCTTCTGCCATTCCAAGACCACGCAGCCATCGTCCAGCCGCACGGATGTCGCGGCAAGCCCTGCCCGGTCATCGCGCGTTTCCGGGAAATCCTCACGCCAATGCGCGCCGCGCGATTCCTCACGCGCCTCGGACGCCACCACAATCGCGCGGCTCACCAACAATAGCGATTTCAGATTGAGCCAATCATGCCAGGTCAGGTTGAAGGCGCGATTGGCGCCATCAACACCGGAAGCATCCAGCTCAGCCTCCAAAGCATCCAAGGCGCTGGTTGCCTCGGCCAGCCCCGCCGCATCGCGCAGAATGCCGGCCTTGTCCCACATCATTTCCTGCAACGCGTCACGCAGCGGCGAAAGATTGCGCGCTGGTCGCGCGAAAGGCGCTTCGAGCGCGGCGATGGCGGCATCAAGCGCGGTTGCATCCGGTGCCACCAAGGCGCCTTCGCCCGGCACCCAGGCGGCCATGGTATCGCCGGCAATGCCGCCAAATACTGTGGAATTCGCCACACCATTCCCGCCCAAGCGATTGGCGCCATGCACGCCGCCGGTATCCTCGCCGGCGGCGAAAAGCCCGGGCAAGGCAGTGCTGCCATCCGGGCGGAAGACCAGGCCGCCCATCATGTAATGCGCGGTCGGCACCACCGGCACACGGCCACCGGCCAGGTCAAAGCCCATATCGGCGCAGCGTTCCACCATGCCCTTGAATTCGCGCCGCACGCGATCGGGGCCAAGATGCCCCATTTCAATCCAAAGCCCGCCTGCCTCATTCACATTGCCGGCCAGGATTTCGCGCTGCATGGATCGGCTGACAATATCGCGCGTGGCTCGTTCGGCGCGCTTGTCGTATTTCGCCATGAAGCGCTTGCCATCACCACCCAGCAGATAGCCGCCCGCGCCGCGCAGGCCTTCTTCAATGATGGTGCCTGTCATGCGCGTGCCTGGCCCCGCCAGCACGCCGGTCGGGTGGAACTGCACCATTTCCATATCGCGCAAAGGCAAACCGGCGCGCAGCGCCATCGCCATGCCATCGCAGGATTTATCGCCCGATGGCGTGTGGTATTTATACATGGTGGGCCCGCCACCGGTGCCGAGCATCACGGCCTTGGCTTGCACAAACACCAAACCGCCCGAGCGCATATCAATCAGCAGCACACCCGAAAGCCGCGCGCCATCCGCGCTTGGGATCAACGCCACCGCGCGATGTTCTTCCAGGCGTTGAATGCCACGCGCCCAAACCTGTTCCGCCAGGCGATTGACAATCTCAATCCCGGTCAAATCGCCCTTATGCACGGTGCGATCAAAAGTCTGCCCCGCAAAGGCCTTTTGGTGAATGGTGCCATCGGCATTGCGATCGAAAAAACAGCCCCAGCGATTTTCCAATTCGCGAATGCGCCGCTGCGCGCCCACCACAAGCGTCCAGGCCAAATCCTGATCATTCAGCCATTTGCCGCCATCAAGCGTGTCCATGAAATGCCGCTCTGCCGAATCTCCTTCGGCAATCGCGACATTATAGCCGCCCTGGACCATGCGCGTGCAGCCGCATTTGCCAAGCAGGCCCTTCACCGCAATGGTCACCTCAAGTGCGGGATTGCCGGCCTTGGCATGCAGCGCTGCAAGCAAACCCGCGCCACCCGCGCCGAGTACCAGAATATCCGTGCTGCGCCGTGTGATTTGGGCGGGCATCACGCCGCCCCCAGCTTTTCAAGAACCGCCTGGCGTCGGCGCGCCGCTTCGTCATTCACCTTGGCGTAAAGGCTGCCACCATGGCTATCCATCGCCACCAGCAGCGGCCCAAAACCCTTGATGCGGAATTTGTAGAGGCTTTCGGGATTGAGATCATCCATATCCACATCCTCCACCGCTTCGATCCAGGTGGTCTCCAAGGCCGCCGCACCGCCGACCACGGCCAGATAAGCGCCGCCCAGATCGCGAAAGGCTGCAAGCGATCCATCACGCAAGCCGCCCTTGCCGATGATGATCCGCACCCCTTCGCGTTCCATCAGCGGGCGGGTGAAGCGTTCCATACGGTCTGATGTCGTGGTGCCGACACACACGGCTTCATAGCCCGAATGATTATTGCCCACGCGTTCCACCTTGCGCAGATTGGGCGCGGTATGGATGACGGCATGGCCTTGCAGATTGAATTTCGTGCGTCGGCCATGATCGAACATATGGATCTGCGTTGCATCGCGAATGCCAAAAAGGGTTTCTTCCAAAGTCACCGTATCGCCCACACGCAGCGCGCGGACCTGGGCTTCGGTGATCGGCATGGGCAGGATGTGATGCGTCATGTTTCTTCCTCTGGCACTGGCCAACGCCCCTGGGCGGCTTCTGCCAGCGCCTCATCCTCAAAACGATAGGAAAGCCGCGGCAGGGGCGCGGCGCCAAGCTTCGCATAAAAGGCGCGTGCGCGCAGGTTTTCCTCAGCCACGCTCCATTCCACGCGGCTATAGCCACCGGTCGCGGCAAAGCGCATGGCACCGCGCATCAGGGCGCGGGCAGCGCGCGTGCCGCGATGCGCCTCGGTCACAAAAATATCGCGGAGCATTAGCCCCCAGGTGAAATCCCGCGCCGGGAAAAAACCTGCAAGCGAAACCAGCCCCGCGGGCTCATCCCCCGCACGCGCAATCAGGCAGAAGGGGCCGGCGCGATTGACTGGTGCGGTCAGCGCCTCGGCTGCCGCATTCAGGCGCGTATGGCCCAGAAGCTCATCATAATAAGCGCCCATTTCCGCGAGCACGCGCATCAGCGCGGGCCGATCCGGCGGCCCTGCCAAGGTCACGGCGATGCTGGCGGAAGACATGGATCAAAAGCCAATGCTGATACCGGCGGGCGTGAAGGTCGCACTTGCGCGGCGTGCGCTATGGCATTGGATATTCACCGCCACCGGGTTCATGGTGATGTGTGTGGCCGCCGTTTCCACATGCACGGCGAAGGAAGTGCTATCACCACCCAAGCCTTGCGGGCCGATGCCAAGCGCATTCACAGCCTCCGAAAGCTCGGCTTCCAGCTTGGCACCTTCCGCATCGGCGCAGCGTGATCCAAGCGGGCGCGTCGCCGCAATCTTCGCCAAATGCATGCAAAGATCGGAAGTGCCGCCCACGCCCACACCCACAATCGTCGGCGGGCAGACCTTGCCGCCGGCCTGGATCACGCGGTCCACCACAAAGCGCTTCACGGCAGCAAGCCCATCGGCCGGGATCAGCATTTGCAGGAAGGACCCGTTTTCGGAACCCGATCCTTTCGGGATCATCTCCAACCGCAATTCGCGATCCGCATCGGTGAAATCAATATTGATCACCGGCACACGCTCCCCGCAGGAAGTATGCTCATTCTTGCGCGTGATGGGATGTACCACGGAAGACCGCAGCGGGTGTTCGCGCGTCGCGCGCGCCGTACCGCGGGCAATGGCTTCCTTCAGCGCAAAGCCATCCACCGCGACATTGCGCCCGATCAGCAAATTGAAGATCGGAATGCCGGTATCCTGACAGAGCAGATTATCCATCCGCTCCGCCACGCCGATATTCTCAATCATGGTGGCCAGGATGGTCTTGGCAGTGGCATCGGTCTCAGTAGCATCCAGCCGCGCGAAACCCACTTTTATGTCATCGGGCAATATCTTGCAGGCGCGGATATAGAGCAGCTTGGCCGCTTCCTCGATCGCCTCAGGCGTCACAACCAGCGGCGCGATTTCGGGCTTTGACATCAGGCTCATGCAACCATCCCCCCTGTAAGCCAAGTTTCCCATAAGCGCCGGCAGGATGAAAGCGTTTCACAGCACCAGCGAAAGCCCCGAAAGGAACAACAGCCCCAAAAGCACCAGGCGGAATCCCTCAGCCGGGATCACGCGATAGGCTTGCAGGCCAAGCCAGGTACCAAAGCCCAAGGCGGGCAGGGCAATCAGCAGGGTTTTGGCGGTGTCCAGCGTGAAAAACCCAGCATAGGCCAAGCCGGCCGCGGCGATGATCTGCATCACCACAATGAAGGGCTGGAAAATCGCGCGGGCTTCATCCTTTCTGAGGCCCTTCACATCCGTCCACATGGAAGGCAGCGCGCCGGAAAACCCGCCAATGCCGCCCAAGGCGCCCGCGAAAAACCCCACTACCGCATCGGCACGCGCCCCGGCAGCCAGCTTGGGCGGCGCCAGCCGCAGCGCAATCCGCGCCAGCATGAAGCCGGCATAGCCCACCAATAAAATGCCAATGCCCCCCACAATCACGCGCGCTTCCACCACACTCAGCGCCCAAACGCCGAAGGGCGTGCCCAAGGCACCAGCAAAGACATAGGGCTTCAGCACCTGCCAGCGAATGGCGGGCCACACCACCCGCAAGGTCACGCTTTGGATCAGGAGTGATCCCAACACCAGCACCGGCGCGATCTCCTGCGGGGTGACCCAGTGATAGAGGATCCCCGCCGCCACCAAATTGAAGGCAAAGCCCGCGAGCCCTGAGCAAAACGCCGCGATGAAGCAGCCGCCCAGCAGCACCAGAAGATCAAAAGACATTGAGAAGGAAAACCAATCCCACCAGCAGGGCAAGCCCGAAGGAGGCCGCCACCAGATCCTTTTGCGCCCGCCCCCAGCCCAGAAACTCCAGCGCCATGACGCGCAAACCGCCTGCCAGATGCGCGGCCAGCAGGATGACCAGCGCGGTTTCAGCCGCCTTCACCAGCGGGTTTTCCGCCCAGCGCAAGAACCCATCAAGCCGCGCCTCCCCCTGAATGGCGCTGCCCAAAGCCCAGAAATGTAGCGGCAGGAAAAGCGCCAGCAAAAGGCCAGAGACCCGATGCACGGCAAAGCCGATCCAACTTGGGTGGGAACGCGCGCGGAAATCCATCAGGCGTAAAGCCCGAAGGCCGCACGGATGCCGAAGGCCGCGGTCAGCAGGCCAAGCCCAAGCCAGCAGAAATCCAATCCCCGCCCGCGCCAGCCAAGCGTTTCGCCCGCGATGTTGCGCAGCCCAATCGCGCCATGCAGCCCAGCCGCCAGCGCGAACACCACATAAAAGCCAAGCCAGGCTTCAGAACCCTGGGTGCGCGCCAAAATCTCCCGCGCCGAAAGCCCGCCGCGCACGGCGGTGATGATGGTGATCAGATGCACCAGCACGGCAAGGGCCAGGATCATGGCGGTGATGCGCTGCATCACCCAAAGATGCGCCTGCCCGCGCGCGGCCCTGTCAGCCATGGCGCTTGCCGCCGAACAGGCTCTCCCAGAACAAGGTCCGCTTCAGCCCGGCAATGGCGCCTGATGGGTCAATCTGCTTCGGGCAGCGTTCCGTGCAGGAACGGGTGGAATGGCAGGAATGGCAACCCGCATCGCCCGCCACCGCATCAAGCCTTTCGCCACGCGCGCCATCCCGCGCGTCATTCACCAAGGTCCAGGCACGATTCAGCGCCGCCGGCCCCAGATAATCGCCATTCCAGGCGACAATATCGCAGGAAGCGTAGCAAACGGCGCAGCCGATGCACTCAATGCCGGCATCGGCTTCGCGCCTAGCCTTGCTGCCAGGGGCGACCACGGCGAATTCATCCGGCACGGCGCCATCCGGCGCGTCCTTCGGCTGGAAAAACCCTTGCGCACGCTGCCATTTGTCAAAGAAGGGTGCCAGATCAGCGGCCAGGTCGCGGATCACCGGCAGATTGGCCAAGGGGCGCAATTCCAAGGCGCCATCGGCACCGACCACTTTCCGCACATGCGTCCGGCAGGTCCAGCGCGCGCGGCCATTCACCGTCATCGCACAAGACCCGCACATGCCAACGCGGCAGGCGAAGCGATAGGCAAGGCTTGGGTCCAATTCGCGCTGGATATGGGTGACAACATCCAAGACAGTCTGATTGTCCCGCGCCGGCACACCATAGCGCGCGAAACCGCCCGCTTCCTCTCCCCGCCAGACACTGACCTTCAGCTGTTCCATGGGCGCCAGACTAAGGCCACTGGACAGGCTGTCCAGCCCATGGCCTGCTGCCCGCAACAGGAGGAAGCAGGCATGGAACAACGCGGGGCGGATATTCTGGTGGCGGCGCTGAAGCAGGCTGGCGTCAGCCGCATTTTCACGCTTTCGGGCAATCACATCATGACGATTTTCGATGCCTTGCTCGGCAGCGGGATCGAGATTGTGCATACCCGCCAGGAAGCCGCCGCGGTGCATATGGCCGATGCCTGGGCAAGGCTGACCGGAGAAGTTGGCGTGGCGATGGTGACCGGCGGGCAAGGCCATACCAATGCCATCGCCGCCATGCCGACCGCAATGGCGGGAGAGGTGCCGGTGGTATTGCTTTCCGGCCATGCGCCGCTGCGCGAATTGGGCATGGGCAGTTTCCAGGAAATGCGCCAGGCAGATATCGCCGAACCGCTGACAAAACTTTCCTTCACTGCATCCAGCACGGCGGGGATTGGTGCCGATGTGGCGCGCGCCTTCCGCGTCGCACGATCAGGCCGGCCTGGCCCCGTGCATCTCAGCCTGCCGACCGACCTGATGGATGCGCGCATCGCTGCCCCCGCCCTTCCCGATGCCGCCGCTTTCGGCGCTGAGGCCATGCCACTTGGCACCAGCACGGCCCAGGCGATTGCGGGGATGATCGCGGCGGCAGCGCGGCCCATCCTCCTGGCACCGCCTGCCTTGTGCAGCCCGCACGGCAAGCCGCTGCTAGCCGCACTCAGCACCGCTGCCGGCCTGCCGGTGATCCCAATGGAAAGCCCGCGCGGGCTGAATGACCCCTCACTTGGCGCCTATGCCGGGGTATTGGCTGAGGCCGATCTGGTCGTGCTGCTCGGCAAGGCTTTGGATTTCTCGCTCCGCTTCGGCCGCGCGCCGGGGATTTCGGCCGAGGCGCGCTTCATCCAGATTGACCCTGATGCCGGCGTGATCGCGCGCGGTGCGCGGGCCTTGCCGGGGCGGATTGCGCTGGCGGCGGTGGCAAGTGCTTCTGAGGCGACCGAGGCGCTGACGCGCGCCGTGAAGCCCCACGCCAACAGGACCTGGGCCGAGCGGCTGGCGGCGGCCTTGGCCTTCCGCCCGCCTGCCTGGGCGGCTTTGGCGGGGGCGACGGGCGGCCCGATCCACCCCGCGACACTGTTTCAGGCGGCCAAGCCCTTTCTTGAACAAAGCGCCGATGCCGTCCTGATCAGCGACGGCGGGGAAATCGGCCAATGGGCGCAGGCGATCCTTGCCGCGCCAACGCGCATCATCAATGGCCTGGCGGGCGCGATTGGACCTTCCATCCCCTTTGCCATGGCGGCGCGCGCGGCCAAGCCCCAAGCGCGTATTCTGGCCGTTTTGGGCGATGGCACTTTCGGCTTCCATATGGCGGAGTTTGATACCGCCTGCCGGCACAAGCTGCCCTTCGTCGCGGTGGTCGGAAATGATTCCCGCTGGAATGCGGAATATGAAATCCAGAAGCGCGATTACGGCGCCAACCGCACCCATGGCTGCGAATTGGCCCCCGGCACGCGCTATGATCTGGTGGCTGTGGCGCTCGGTGGGCATGGCGAATACGTCACGCGCGCTGAGGAGATTGCGCCCGCGCTGGAACGCGCCTTTGCTTCCGGCAAGCCCGCTTGCGTGAATGTGGTGATTGAAGGCCAGCCCGCACCAAATATCAGGATGAGCTGATATAGAACTCGCCGGGTGCCGACCCGAAGGCACCCAAATTTTCATAGAATTACTGAAAAAACAAAATAGATAACTTCAAGATAAAATAAAAAATTGGCCCAAAATACCTACTTATTTTCTATTTATACTACGCCCCATTCTCGCCTTAATTCCCGCTCTCTTCGCCCTTTCTGGCCAAATGGTTTTTTTGTTTGCATTCCAGCCCTGCTTCGACTAACGAACCCGTATGACGACCGCCAAGGCTTCGTCGGCACCCCCGGGCCGGCGATATGGCGCGGCTCTCCAGCGTGCTGTGCTGCGGAGCGCCCGCCCCCAAGGGTTTCGTTCCTCCGGGTATTCGGCCCTTGTGGCCTTCAGGCTATCCCTCAGCAAAGCGCAGCGCGCCTCGGCGATGACGCTTGCGCTGTTGCTCAGCCTTTTCGGCGCCGCCTGTGCCGGCCCGCACGCGCCCGTGACCCAAACCTCAGACGCGCTGGCGCGTGATGCCAACTCGCCCCGCGCGGCCTGTCTTGTCGCCTCGCGCCAAGCCGAAATCACCCATGGCCTGCCCGAAGGGCTGCTGACCGCCATCGCGCTTAATGAAAGCGGGCTGCACGCCTATGCGCTTAATCTGAGGGGCCGCGCCTATTTCCCCGAAACACGAGAGGAAGCACGCCGCCTGCTGATTTCCGCCCGTGGCCGTGGCATGGCTGGGTGTTTCCAGATCAATGCCGCGGTGCATGTCGCGCGGGGCGAGGATTGGCCACTTGATCCGCCTCAGGCGGCGGATTGGGCGGCGCGCTATCTGGCCCAGCATTATGAGACCTATGGCGATTGGGGCCGCGCGGTGCTGCGCTGGCACGGTGCATCGCCGCGCCGTGCTGGAACGCAGATCATCTGCCGCGTGCACAGCAAGCTGGAAGTGACAGCCCCGGGCAGCAGTTTATTTGCCGATCGCTGCCGCCCCGGCGCGCCACAATGGGCGCGGGTCCGGCGCAATGGCGCTGCCCATCTGGAAGTCGCGGAAGCCGCAGAATAGCGGCGGCTTTCTCAAGGCGCCTGCCGTACCCCCATCGCCAGCGTTCTTTCATCCATGCGCGGCGTATGCGTCAGGCCTTTGCGCAGGCCCCAGGTGTTCAGATACTGCACCAATTGGATCAGCGGTTCTTCTTCCGCATAGCGGGCGATGGCTTCGTGCCAAATCTTCTCCCGCGCCGCGTCATCCAGCGTGGCCGATCCGCGCGCGGCGAAGTCATCGAAGACCGGCCTTGAGAACCTGGCATTGTTATTGGCGCCGGTCAGGCGCTGGCGGTCATGGGTGGCGACCGTATTGACCAGGAAATTCGAAGCCTCCCCCGTGGAGCTGCCCCAGGCGCCGATCTGCATCGCATATTCAACGCGCGCGCGGCGCGGCACAAAGGCGGTCCAAGGGGCAGCATCCACCGCGGTGCGAATACCGATCCGTGTCCACATCTGCGCCACAGCCTGCGCCAGCCGCGCATCATTCGGCCAACGGTCATTGGGCGTATGCAGCGTGATGCGGAAGCCATCCGGATAACCCGCTTCGGCGAGAAGCCGCTTGGCGCCATCAGGGTCAAAGCGCCTGGGCTTCACAGCGGGGTTATAGCCAAAGGTGCCTTCCGGCAGCCATTGCGCAGTGCCGGTCGCCGCGCCTTCCATCACGCGGTCCACCAGCGCGTCCCGGTTGATCGCCATGGAAAGCGCGCGGCGCACGCGCACATCCTTCCAGGGGTTCACCGGCAAGGGCGTGCCGTTATTGTCCGTGATCAGCGGCGTGCCGCCATCGCGCGAATAATCGGGCACCATATAAACGGTGCGCAGGCTCGGCACTTCCGTCACCGTCACGCGCGGATCACGCCTGAGCCTGGCAAGATCGCTGGTCGGGATTTGTTCGATGATGTCCACATCGCCGGCCAGCAAGGCCGCGGTGCGCGACGCATCATTCAGCAAAAACCGCTGATTGGATCGCGCCCAGGGTTCCTTCGGTCCCCAATAGCCATCATGCCGCGCGAGTTCGACGCGATCCCCCGAACGATAGGAGAGCATCCGATAAGGCCCAGTGCCGATGGCGGCCTTGCCGGCATTGAAATCCTCACTGCTTGCCCCTTCCGCCGCGTGGCGGGCGATGATGCAGACAGAAGCGAGATCAAGCGGCATCAGCGGATGCGGCGCGCTGGTATGCAGGATCAGCGTATGCGCATCAGGCGTTTCCACCTTGGTGATGGCGCGCAAAAACCCGCCAAAGCCACCTGGGCTATTGGGCACCCCGGCCTGCACGCGGGCAAAGGTGAAAACGACATCATCGGCGGTGAAGGGCTTGCCATCATGCCAGGTGACATCGCGCCGGAGCTTGAATTCCCAAACATTGTCAGAAACGACACGCCAGCTTTCCGCGAGGCTCGGCTGCGGGCGGGCACGTTCATCGCGTTCCACCAACCGATCAAAAATATGATGCGTCAGCGCGTTATTTGGCCCGACATTGTGGAAATGCGGGTCAATGGTGGTGACCGGCGCGCCAAGGCCGACCGTTAGTGTCTGCGCGCTGGGCGCGGACATGGCAAAAGGCAGCGCAATCAAGGCCGCCAGCAGGGTTTTGGTGGGTTGGTTCATCGCAGCCTCCCGGAACTTCTTGTCGGGGAGGCTAACGCGGCTTCGCGGCGTCACGCCAGAGGCTGTTTCCAAAAAAACCGCAGCGCTGCGCGCCGCCTTTGCGCCTGATCACTTCCGCTTGGCAAATAGGCACAAATACTCCCAGGCCATGGTGGCAGCAGCGAGTGCGGTGATTTCCGCCACATCATAGGCCGGCGCCACTTCCACAACATCCGCGCCGCGAAAATCCACCCCCGCCATGCCACGCAATATCGCCTGCGCCTGCCAGCTAGCGAGGCCGCCAATCTCGGGCGTGCCGGTACCGGGCGCGAAACCGGGATCGAGCCCATCAATATCGAAGGAAAGGTAACAAGGCCCGGCCCCGAGCACCCCACGTATTTGCGCAATCACCGAGGCAATGGGCGCCTGATGCACATCCTGCGCTGAGAGAATGGTGGCGCCCTGCGCGCGGGTCCAGGCGAAGTTTTCCGGCCAGGCGGGGGCGCGAATACCGACCTGCACCATGCGTCGCGGTTCCACCAACCCTTCCTTGATGGCGTGCCAGAACACCGTGCCATGAGCAAAGCGCTGGCCGAAATTATCCTCACCCGTGTCCAGATGCGCATCAATATGGAGTAAGCCAAGCGGCACCCCGACCCGCTTTTTCAGTGCCCGTAGCAGCGCCAGCGTGATGCTGTGTTCCCCACCAAAGGCCACCAGATGGGCAAGCCCCGTCGCCTGTTCTTCAATCAGCGCGAGGCTCTTTTCCATATCGCCAAGCGCGATTTCAAACTCACCCAGATCGGAAAGATCAAGCGTGGCGGGTGGGGCGCCGGTAATCGGGTGCCGCCCATCGGTCAGCATGCGTGCAGCCGCGCGAATGGCGCGCGGCCCATCACGCGCGCCAGCGCGGTTGGTGGTGCCGATATCAAGCGGCACGCCGGCCACGCAAAATGCGGCACCGCGGTCATGCGGGCGGGTGCCCAGAAAGGCATGCGGGGCAGAAAAGGTGATCGGGGTTGCCATGGGGAATTTCTGCTATCCGGCGCCCTCACTTGTCCAGGGGCGAGAGCGCAGCGTGGCACAAATCCGCCCTCTGGCGGGACGCTCGGCAAAGTCGCAGCCGAGCGTCCTTTGGGCCATTCAGCCCTGGCGTTCCACCATCAGCTTCTTAATCTCACCAATCGCCTGCGCGGGATTCAGCCCCTTGGGGCAGGTGCGCGTGCAATTCATGATGGTGTGGCAGCGATAGAGCCGGAAGGGGTCTTCCAGATTATCCAGCCGTTCCCCGGTTGCTTCATCGCGTGAATCCGCAATCCAGCGATAGGCCTGCAACAGCACCGCCGGGCCTAGATAGCGATCCCCATTCCACCAATAGGACGGGCAAGATGTGGAGCAGCAGAAGCACAGAATGCACTCCCAAAGCCCATCCAGCTTGGCGCGTTCTTCCTTGGATTGCAGGCGTTCCGCATCAGGCGGCGGGGGCGTATCTGATTTCAGCCAGGGCTCCACGCTGCGGAGCTGCGCGTAAATCTGCGACAAATCCGGCACCAGATCCTTCACCACCGGCATATGCGGCAGCGGGTTGATACGCACATCGCCCTTCACTTCCTCAATGGGCTTCAGGCAAGCGAGCGTATTCAACCCGTCAATATTCATGGAGCAGGAGCCGCAAATCCCCTCACGGCAGGAACGCCGAAAGGTCAGCGTGCTGTCCACCTCATTCTTGATCTTGATCAGCGCGTCGAGCACCATCGGGCCGCATTGCTCAAGGTCAATTTCGTAAGTGTCCTGGCGCGGGTTTTCCCCGGAGTCAGGGTCCCAGCGATAGATCTTGAAATTCTTGACCTGCTTCGCGCCGGCCGGCGCCTTATGCGTCTTGCCGGTGCCGACAGTGGAATTCTTGGGCAGGGTAAAAGTGGCCATGGCGCGTTTTCCTCTCAGGCGCCGCTTATGGCATCAATAGCGGGGCGCAGATCATTATTGTCCTCAATCCGAAGCATACGGATGTCTCTTACGCAGGGGCCAAACCAGGCAAACTCGCGGGCCAATTCCTGCACAGCGATGACGCATTTGACGGCATCCACGGTATCATTTCCGAAATAGACACTTCCTTGCTGCCGTTCGAAACCGTAACGTGCCAGGACACGTCTGATATCGTTATATGCGTTCTGCCAACTGGGTCCGGCATAGCCAGCCTGAAGCGCCGTAGTGTCCATGTCGAAGGATATGGCGTACATGCTGGGCCTCCTGATTATTGCTCTATTATGGCCAATACCAAAGCTTGGCGCCGTCGGTTGAACAGTTGAGCGCTCTCTCCCCTTCGGCGCGTACATGGTCAGTAAACGCGTGCCTTGGGGGGGAAGACCTGCACTTCATTCGTCAGCGTGCGCATCTTCACATCGCGATAATCAAGCTTGACCTCGCGCTTGTCATTCACCCAGGCCAGCGTGTGCTTCATCCAGGTATCATCGTCACGCTCAGGGAAGTCTTCATGCGCATGGGCGCCGCGGCTTTCCTTGCGCGCTTCCGCGCCGACAACCGTGGTCAGCGCATTGCCGATCAGGTTATCAAGCTCCAGCGCTTCCACCAGATCGCTGTTCCAAATCAGGCTGCGATCGGCGATTTTGATATCGCCATAGCTGCCCGCGACCTGCGCCATCTTGTCCACGCCTTCCTTGAGCAATTCGGAAGTGCGGAATACCGCCGCATGGGTTTGCATGGTGCGCTGCATGGCCAAGCGAAGCTCGGCCACATTGGTGCCGCCCTTGGCATGGCGCACGCGATCAAAGCGATCCAGGCTCGCTTCCCCGGCTTTCGGCGGCAGCGGCGGCTGGGAAGCGCCGGGCTTGATGGTCTCAGCCGCACGATGCGCTGCCGCGCGGCCAAACACCACCAGATCAAGCAGCGAATTGGTTCCCAGGCGATTGGCGCCATGGACGGAAACGCAGGCCGCTTCACCCACCGCCATCAGGCCAGGCACCACGCGGTCCTGATCCTTCGCGGTTGGGTTCAGCACTTCGGTGTGGATGTTAGTCGGGATGCCGCCCATGTTGTAATGCACGGTCGGCAGGATCGGGATGGGTTCCTTGGTCACATCCACGCCCGAGAAGATCTTCGCGGTTTCCGAAATCCCCGGCAGGCGCTCATGCAGGATTTCCGCGCCCAGATGTTCCAGATGCAGATGGATATGATCGCGCTGCGGACCCACACCGCGCCCTTCACGAATTTCCATGGACATGGCGCGGGAGACAACGTCGCGGCTCGCCAAATCCTTCGCGGTCGGCGCATAGCGTTCCATGAAACGCTCGCCTTCTGAATTGGTCAGATAGCCGCCTTCGCCGCGCGCCCCTTCCGTGATCAGGCAGCCGGCGCCGTAAATCCCCGTCGGGTGGAATTGCACGAATTCCTGATCCTGCAAGGGCAGGCCCGCGCGCAGCACCATCCCGCCGCCATCACCCGTGCAGGTATGGGCCGAGGTGCAGGAGAAATAGGCGCGGCCATACCCCCCTGTCGCCAGCACCACGCTTTGCGCGCGGAAGCGATGGATGGAGCCATCTTCCAGGCACCAGGCGGTGACACCGCGGCACACACCTTCATCATCCATGATCAGGTCAAGCGCGATATATTCAACGAAGAACTCGCAGCCATGCTTCAAGGATTGCTGATAGAGCGTGTGCAGAATGGCGTGGCCCGTGCGGTCAGCGGCGGCGCAGGCGCGCATCGCGGGGGTCTTGCCGTAATCCTGCATATGGCCGCCAAAGGGGCGCTGATAGATGCGGCCATCTTCGGTGCGGCTGAAGGGCACGCCGTAATGTTCAAGTTCGATCACCGCCGGGATCGCTTCGCGGCACATATATTCAATGGCGTCCTGGTCGCCCAGCCAATCAGATCCCTTCACGGTGTCATACATGTGCCAGCGCCAATCATCTTCGCCCATATTGCCGAGTGCGGCGCCGATGCCGCCCTGCGCGGCGACGGTGTGGCTGCGTGTCGGGAAGACCTTGGTGATGCAGGCGGTCTTCAGCCCCGCCGCGCCCATGCCGAAAGTGGCGCGCAGCCCGGCGCCACCAGCGCCCACCACCACCACATCATAGGTATGGTCCACAATCCGATAGGCGCCATTGGAAGGCTTGCTGATCGCATTCATTGCTTCATCTCATCCTGCCAGGCGGCGGGGAATGCGCCCCAGTCCCGCTGAAAACCTCGACCAAAACTCACAGCGCGATGCGCAGCACACTCAGCGTCGTTGCCAGCCACATCAGCACGGCAAGCCCATTCACCGCGCAAATCAGGGCAAAGCGCTTCAGTTCACTGCGCACATAATCTTCGATCACCACCTGCAAACCGGCCGCCGCGTGGTGAAACGCTGCGGTCAGGAAAGCGAGCAACGACACAGCGTTGAAGGTATTGCCGATCCATTCCAGAACCACCGCGTATTCGGCACCGACCAGGCGCGAAAGCGAAAAGATCAGCCAGATCGAAAGTGGCAGCAACGCAATGGAGGTGACACGCTGCATCCACCAATGATGCGTGCCCCCCTTGGCGGAGCCCATGCCCCGCACGCGCCCAAGCGGGCTGCGGAGCGAACGGATTGAGGCGCTGTCTTCAGCCATGGTTATGCCCCCTCAGACCAGGATCAGCAGCCAGGTGAGAATGGTCAGCACCGCCGTGCCGATCACCACCAAGCGCCCGGAACGATAGGCATCTTCCATGGCAAAGCCGCGCCCCGCATCCCAGAACAAATGCCGGATGCCCGCGCAGGTATGATACCAGGCCGCCACGGTAAGCCCGAACAGCACAATCCACCCCAGGAAAGACCCGAAGAACCACTGCGCCATGCCAAAGGCGCCCTGTCCTGTGCCCGCCGCGATCAGCCACCAGGAGAGCAGCAGCAAGCCGCCGCACCACGCCACACCGGAAATGCGGTGCAGAATGGACAGCAGGCTCGTCATTTGCATCATGTCATAGACTTGCAAATGCGGCGACAAAGGCCGGCGCGTCAGCGTGCCATCGGACCGGCGACCAATCATGGCTGCTTCCCGAGCATCTTTTATCCTTGCCATCAACCCTACTCCAAGGATTCGACTCCGCACTTGGGGCGCGCGGGCGAACTTCTTCCCTGCCTTTCTAGGTGCCGTATGCCATAGCGTCAAATCAGGCGGATGCAGGTCATATTGGCCGCAAAAGATTGACGAATTTGCCACGCGGGCGCAGTTTCAAGGCCCAATCTGACAGGGGCCCCAGGGCTCATGAGTGCTGCAACTTCCGAAGCCCCAGGGGCCGGCCAGGATACCCGCATCATCGCCTTGATCGGCACCGGGCATTTCCTGTCGCATTTTTACATGCTCTGCCTGCCGCCGCTGTTTCTGGTCTGGCGCCAGGAATTCGATGTTTCCTACGCCGAACTGGGCCTGACGGTGGCGTTGATGAGCGGCACCACGGCCCTGCTGCAAACCCCGGTCGGCTTCGCGGTGGACCGCTACGGCGCCCGGCCCTTCCTCGTCGGCGGCACGCTGATCATGGCACTTTCGATCTCCGCCATGGCCTTTGCGCCGGGGGTTTGGGCGCTTTGGTTGCTCGCGATCCTGTCCGGGGTTGGCAATAGCGTGATCCATCCGGCGGATTACGCCATCCTGGCCGGCAGCATCCGGCAGGATCGCATGGGCCGCGCCTTTGCCATGCATACCTTCACCGGCAATCTGGGCTTTGCCCTGGCGCCGCCCATCGTCGCCCTTTTGTTGCTGGTGATGGGCTGGCGGGAAGCGCTGTTGCTGTTGGGCCTGCTCGGCGTGCCGGTGGTGGGCGCCATTCTGCTGCAAAGCCGTATTTTGAAGGACCAGGCCAAGCCCAAAACGGCAGATGAGGCCGGGCAAAGCGGGCGGGAATTGCTGCTTTCCCGCCCCATGCTGCTGTTCTTTGCCTTCTTCCTGCTTTCCGCCTCGGCCGGGTCAGGCATTCAGGCCTTTGTCATCACGGTGCTGGGCAAGCTTTGGGCGACGCCGATCGCCACCGCCTCCATGGTGCTGACGGGCTATATGGCCGGCGCCACCGGCGGCACGCTGATCGGCGGCTGGGTTGTGGACCGCACAAAAGGCGGCGGGCTGATGGGCTTTGTGACCATCCTGACGCTTTTCGCCATGGCGATGTTTCTGGTGCTGGGGCTGGTCGCCCTGCCGGAAATTGCCCTGCCAGGGATCGGGCTGCTGGCTGGCCTCGCCATGGGGGCATCACGCACCCCGCGCGATGTCATGCTGAAGGATGCCTGCCCGCCGGGGCAGATCGGCAAGGTATTTGGCTTTGTCTCCTCCGGCCTGCCACTCGGTGGGGCCATCACGCCCGTGCCGCTCGGGTTTCTGATTGATATGGGCTACCCGATTCTGGTGCTGCCGGTAGTGGCAGGGCTGCTCGGACTTTCCTTGCTTTGCGCCGGCAGCGCCCGGGCCAGCAGCAAGGCCACCAAAATCCGCGCCGTCGCGGCTGAATGAGACCTGATGAGCGCCTTTGATGAAGGGGTGGCCTTATCCGCCTGGATAGCGGTTGCAGTGGTGGCGGCTTCCGGGGCGCTCAGTGCTTCGCGCAAGCAGCTTGATCCTGTGGGCTTTATCCTGATTGCCTGCGTCACCGCTTTCGGCGGCGGCACGGTGCGAGACCTGATCCTGGGCGCACCAGTGTTTTGGCTGAAAGCGCCGGGGATGGTGCTGCTGGCGGCCGGAGTTGCCTTGCTCGTTTTCTTCACCGCGCATCTTGTCGAACGACGCTTCCTCGCTTTGCTTTGGGCGGATGCGGTGGGGCTTGGTATTTTTGCAGTACTCGGGGCTGAATCGGCCTTGCGTTGGGGCGCGGACCCCTGGGTTGCGATCCTGATGGGCACCATCACAGCAACCGCCGGCGGCATCTTGCGTGATATCATTTGCGCGGAATTGCCGCTGATCCTGCGGCGCGAAATCTACGCTACCGCGGCGGCTTTTGGCGCCGCAGTTTTCGTGGCGCTGATCCTGGCCGGGCTGCCGCGCGATGTGGCGTTGCCCATTGGCGTTCTTGCCGGCTTTGCACTGCGCGGCGCTGCCATCCTGCGTGGCTGGTCCATGCCGACCTATAAGGCCCGCCCCGGTCGCGATTACCCGGACGAACGATAGGATATGTCGCCCTACGCCATCGCGGTTCTATTCACCCTGGCGAGCACAGCCCTTTACGCCCTTGGCTATGCGCTGGCGAAGCTGCTTGCCGAAACCCTACACCCGTTTGAGATCACCTTTCTGCGCTCCGCGTTGGTATTGGGTTCTGTCCTGGCGCTGACCATGGTGAAGCCCGCGCCGCTGGCAACCATCACCCGCATCGCGCTGCCCGCGCGCCCATGGGCGCAACGCATGACGGGCGCGATGCTGATCTTCTCCACCACGCTTGGTGTGATCGGCTATTGGCTGGTGCCGATTACGGAGGCCGCCGCACTTGGCTTTACCGCGCCGGTGATTCTTGCGGCACTTGGTGCGGTTTGGCTCAAGGAAGAAGTCACCGCGCGGCGCTGGATTGCCGTGCTGCTTGGCTTTGCCGGCATGCTGGTGGTGGTGCGCCCAGGTGGAGAGCTTTTCACCTGGTATGCCACGATCCCCATCGCCTCCGCACTTTCTTACGCCACCTATCAGGTCATGGCGCGACGCATTCGTGATGTGGCGAATGCGGAGGATATCACGACGCAAGGCGCGCTCATGGGTGTTGTATTACTGGCGCCCGCGATGCTGGTGCTATGGCGCAGCCCCGATCTGCTCACCTGGGGCCTAGTTGTGATCTATACGCTGTTGCAGACAGCCGCTTTGCTTTTTCTGGGGGGAGCGGTGCGGCGGGCAGAGGTTTCGGCCCTCGCCCCCTGGCAATATGCGCGGATTGCCTTCGCCCTTGCCTTGGATGCGGTGATGTTCGACCGCTGGCCAGGGCTTTGGGCGCTGGCGGGGTGTTTGCTGATTGCGGCGGGTGGGCTGGTGCTGGCTTGGCCGGCGAAGCGTAGTGGGGCAGGATAGACGTCGCCTGCTGCGGTCCAAAATCAGCGCACTGCTGTCAAGCGCCGCAGATATAACGCGCGAAATCCGGTCCTGGGATGCCGCGCCGCAGCGGCACGCAACCAGACGGCGGATCGCGCCTGAACTGCCAGCCCTGATGCTGCAGCTCTCCCAAAAAGCGATCAAGGTGCCGCATGGCGCCATTGGGCAGGTCATGCAGCACCAGCATAATCGGTTCACGTGCCATGCGCAGCATCGCATGCGCCGTGGCGGGCCAGCCATCGGCATCGCGGAAATCGCCGGGCACGGCATTCCACAGCACCATGGTGGCTTGCTGCGCCATTAAATGTCGCGCCGCTGTGCCATTCAGCAAATGCGCGCCCAAGGCACCGCCGCCGCCATTCGGGCGGAAATAGCGCTCAGGTGCGGCAAGATCGCCGATCAGCGCATCCGTTTCCGAGATTTCATGCAGCGCTTCGGCACTGCTGCGGCGCCCCAGTGGCGCGCCATGCGTCAGCGTATGATTGCCGATGACATGCCCCGCATCGCGCGCCTGCGTCGCCAAGGCGCGCGCCTTCGGGTCACGCAGCTTTGCGCCAATCACGAAAAACATCGCGGCGATGCGCCGGCGCGCCAGCACCGCCAGCACGCCGGGTGTTACCTCAGGCTCCGGTCCATTGTCGAAGCTGAGGCAGATTTCCATCGGTGGCTTAGTCGCTGATGGTATTGGTGAGCGAGCCGATGCCCTCAATCGTCAGTTCCATGACATCACCGGCCTTCAGTGTTTGCGGCGGCTCCATGGCATAGCCAACACCTTCCGGCGTGCCGGTCATGATCACATCGCCGGGCAGCAGGGTAAAGCCGGCGGAAAGCTGATGGATGATCTCAGGCACATCAAAAATCATCTTGCTGGTGCGGCTGGCTTGGCGCTGTTCGCCATTGATCTTGAGGCCAATCGCCAGATCAGCAGCACTCAGATCACGCGCCGGCACAATCACGGGGCCGAGCGGGCAGGAACGATCCAGCGACTTGCCCTTGAACCACTGCCCATGACGACGCTGCAAATCGCGCCCTGTAACGTCATTGCCGATGGTCCAGCCAAAGACATGTTCCAGCGCCTTTTCCTTCGGAATATCGCGCCCGGCAGTGCCGATAATCGCCACCAGCTCAACCTCGTAATCGAGCCATTTGGTCACACCCTCATGCGTTGGCACCTTGGCGCCAGGCGCAATCACGCAATCCGCAGCCTTGGTGAAGAATTGCGGGTATTTCGGCACCTCGCTTTGCGTAATCCCGCGCGTGCGATCACCTTCGGCCACATGGTCCATGTAGTTGCGGCCCACGCAAAACACATTGCGGCGCGGCTTGGGGATCGGGGCTTGCAGCGCAACGCTATCAAGCGCCAGCAACGCATGGGCGGGCGGGTTGGCGGCGAGGGCGCGAATTGCGGCCAGCATGGCGGCACCGCCATCAATCACGGCCAGCATGTCACGCGCCGGCGGCATGGCAACGGCCAGGTCAAGCACGCGCCCGCCCGGAAGCAGTACGCCCGCGCGGCTTCCGGCCGCATCCGCAAAGGTTATCAGGTTCAAGGCAGCCATTTGGTGATCCCCAAGTTAGACGATGGGGTCAGGCAAGCGCGGCCCGGGCTTTCGCGCAAGCCCTTCAGGCTAAGGGGGCGCTTCAAACCGCGCCAGGCGCACCGCGGTATGCCCGCGCGGCGCGATCGGGGTTGGCATCACCAGCAGGCAATCATCATGCGGTGTGCGGATTTCCCGCGCGCCATCCTGCGCAATGACCGTGCCGGCTTCCGGAATGACCTCCCCGCCGCGAAATTCCCTCAGGAACATGAAATTATGCGAAGTGGCGGTCACGGTTTCCGTCACGCGCGCAAATAGCGGGGGCTCCGGCCAGGGCGCCGGGGCAGCGCCCAGAATGCCGCAAAGCCCAAGTGCTCGGCGCGCGCTTTGCGTCATGGCGCCAACGGTTGCGGCTTCCCAATGCTGGCCCGCCTCCACCAGCACTGCGGCAGCGCTGCTCCCTGGCGTCGTAAAGCGCGCATGATCCACCAGGCGCCGCCCGGCAATATGCCCAGGATCAGCCACGGTCAGGCGCGGTGTGCCAAGCGCTTGCCCAAAACGGATAGCCTGGTGCGTATCGGCGACCAACATCAGCGGTTCGGATGGCCAGAGCATGGAATGCAAATCCACCAGCATATCCACGCTTTCAATCACCGGTATTAATGCCCGCACCCGACGCATTTCGCGCGAATCGCGTGGGCTTTGCAGCCGATCCTCGCCCCAAAGCCGGTTCAGATCTTCCTCAAGATAGCGCGCGGCGGTCGGGTTTTCCGCATCAAATGCCAGGAAGGCATCGGTATTGGCGAAGATCAGACTAAGCCGCCCACCTTCCGGCCGAATGCCGGCGGCAAGCATTTCGGCCAGCACGATCGCGCCCGCGATTTCATTGCCATGGGTCAGCGCCACCAAGGCAAGATGAGGGCCGGGTGCCGCGGCGGTGAAGGACCACACACCGGGAATACCGCAATTGCCGCCAAGCCAAGGGCGCAGGTCAGGCTTGGCAAGCCCCACCGCGAAATGCGGCACGGCTTTCCCTCCAGCCTCAACGGAGGTGGATTGCGTCCCCAGCGAACTTCCCCTCAATTATCGTTTCTGGTTGCAGAGTTTATACAAGCCGCGCGCCGCGTCCATCCCGGGGGGTGTTACAGAAATGGGTCAGCCAAAGCCACGCGCGCCGCGCATTGCCATTCTTGGGCTTCATTTAGAGGCAAATGCCTTCGCGCCGATCACCGTCAGGGAAGATTTCGCCCGGCAGTGTCTGGAAAGGGGGGAAGCGATTTCGCGACTCGCACGCCAGCAGGTCAGCCATTTGCCGGCCGAGGTGCCGGGTTTCTACAGGCGCATGGATGAAACCGGACCATGGGAGGCGGTGCCGATTTTGATGATGGCTGCTCCGCCGGGCGGGCCGATTGATCAAAGCCTGTTCAATGATGCGTTTGATGAAATGCGGGCTGGTTTGGCGGCGGCTTTGCCCCTGGATGGTGTCTATATCGCCAATCATGGCGCGAGTAGCGCAACAGGCGATGAGGATAGTGATGGGACCATGGCGGCGATGGTGCGTGCCATCGTGGGGCCAGCGGTGCCGATCCTTTGCACCCATGATCTGCATTGCAATATCAGCGAAAAACTGATCGGCGCCGTGGATGCCTTTATCGGCTATCGCACCAACCCGCATGTGGATATGCGCGCACGCGCCGCCGAAGCGGCTGATCTGCTGCGCGAAGCCTTGGGCGGCGCGCGATTCGCGCGTGGTTTTGTGCGCCTGCCCATCACACCGCCATCCGTCAGCCTGCTCACGGCACGCGGCCCCTATGCGGATCGGATGGCGGAATGTGAGGCGCTGATGGCGCGTGATCCGCGCATTGCCAATGCCTCCATTTGTGGCGGCTTTGTTTTCTCCGATTTGCCCAAATGCGGCATGACCGTGACCGTCACGGCACGCGGCGGGGATCAGGCGCTCGCTGATGCGGCGGCGCTTGAAATTGCGCGCGCCACCTGGGCGGATCGGCAGCGCTATGTCGCGAAGCTTTTGTCGCTGGCAGATGTTACGGCCCGCGCCAAAGCGGCGGGCGAAGGTGCTGCCCCCATATTGATTGCCGATGTTGCCGATAATCCGGGCGGCGGGGGGCGCGGCAATACTGCCTATGTGCTGCGCGCCTTGCATGAAGCGGGCGTCGCTGGCGGGGTGCTGGCCAATTTCGTTGATCCTGATCTGGCCGAAGAAGCGCATCGCCTGGGGGAGGGGGTGCGCTTCACCGCCACCTTCAACCGCAAGCCGAGCGAGTTTTCCGCAAGCTTCTCCGCCAATGCGCGCATCCTGAAACTATCGGACGGCAAGGGCGTTGGCCGGCGCGGTACCATGGCCGGGCGTGCCTTTGACCTTGGCCCGGCCGCGCTTTTGGAACTGGAAGGCAGCGGCATTCGCGTGGTGGTGGCAAGCTTGCGCCGCCAATGCCATGAACCGCGCATGATTGAGATGTTCGGGGTGGATATCGCCGCTGCGCGGGTTGTGATGGTGAAGTCGCGCGGGCATTTCCGCGCCGGCTTTGATGAATTCTTCCCCGATGAGCGCATTCTTGAAGTGGATGTGCCTGGCCTGACGAGCCCTGTCCTGGTCAATTTCCCCTGGAAGCGCCTGCCGCGCCCGGTTTTCCCGATTGACCCCGATGCGGGCTGGTCAGGTGCCGCGTAAGGCACCACATTCCCGATTATCCATTCAACGGAGAAACGCATCATGACCGCAACCATCATCACCACACGCGACGGCGGCCCGCTGCATTTGAAGGGCGAGATCACCCTGAAAGGCGAACCCATTGCGGGTGGCGAGGCCTGGCTCTGCCGCTGCGGTGCGACGAAGAACGCCCCCTGGTGCGATGGCAGCCACAAGGCTGCCGGCATTCCGCTGACGGGCGCACCGGCCAAGCGCGAAGGGCGCGATATCTCGGGCGTGACTGGCCCCGTCAATCTGGACCCGCAGCCCAATGGCTCGGTGCGCGCCTCTGGCCCTATGATTGTGCAGAATGCCGCCGGCGAGGAAATTGATCGCACGCCGCAGGCTTCCTTCTGCCGCTGCGGCCAGACCGCCAAGGCGCCCTATTGCGATGGCAGCCACAAGAAGGCGGGGTTCACGGCGGCCTAGTGGTCCGATCGCTGCTGTCGGTTCCCGGCAGCAGCGTGAATCGGCCCACCAAATAAAGGGCTATTGGTGCGCGGGGGCAGTTTTGGTTCTTGGAGGGTCAGTATGAATCGCACCGCTAGGGGCCTGTCTGAGAATTCGCCATCCGGATGTCCCCATTTCTGATTCACTTTTGCGATCAGCTCGACCCTCCGAGCCTGGGGGGTGGATCAGGGGTGGCTTCTTCCGGCGTCGCTGCAAGAGTTTGTGCGCTCGACCCTTCGGCGATCACGGGCGTCCAAAGGTCTTAACAGGGGCAGCCGCCGTATCATCCCGGGATGCTGGTGGCGCTGCTGATTTATGGCTACCGCCTTGGCATGCAAGCATCGCGACAATTGGTACGGGACTTCGAGGAGCGGACGGTCATGATGGCGGTGACTGGGTTGAACACCCCCGATTTCCGCAGCATCAGTACATCTCGTCGCCGGCATTTGCTGGCCTTGCGAGGCTTATTTGCGCAGGTGCTAGCGCCGGCTGGAACGCATCCGCGCAGCGAAGGCGCAGCTGGAAGCCGAGGCCCGCGTCAATCTTGGTTATCAATTGCGCGAGGTTTCTGGCGATACCGGCCTTGCCACTGAAGCGAACTTGGCCGCCATGGCCGAGCGGGGCGCCAGAGCATATTTAGCGCCGGGCGGCGCAGCTGATATGGATTACGAGAACACATAGTGAGGCCGGTATTCGGCCAGATCAAGCAGCCCGTAAGGGTTCCGATAATTCCTTCTCCATCGTCTGAACAATATCAGAGGCGAATGGGCCATGATCTGCACCACCCACAACCTTCTCAAGCTGCACAAGGCAGCAGCATAAACAGAGGAAGACACGCCTGCGCAACGCCAAAACCAGCAGTACAGTAAGGACTAAAGACTATTCTCAGGCAGGCTGTAAGGGAGCGTCCTTGGTTCGTCGCGTAAGGCGGCGAAGGCCGGAGGCGTTGAAGGCGTCGGAGTGCTTTGAGCAGTTTCTTTCACGCCGCCAACCAATAATGCCCCCACCAACTCCCGGTTTCCAAAGGCCTCGGGCCTTTGGTGGGTGGGTTTCAGGGAGGGCAAAGCCCTCCCTGATCTTTTAGTTGGCGGGCTTCACCGCCATCGCTGTTGTCCGTTCATCCATCCGCGGCGTATAGGCAAAGCCGCGCCGCGTGGCCCAGACATTTACCAATTGGAACAGCGGGATCATCACCTGTTCGTCGGTGGTGACCATCTTCACCGCCTCCCGCAACAGTTTTTCCCGTTCGGCGTCATCCAGCGTGGCGGCGGCGCGCTCCGTCAGCGCATCAAGCGCTGGGTTGGAATAGCGCGATGAATTGGCGGCACCGCGGCGTTTCTCACGGTCGAAGGTGCCGAAGATATTGACCAGCATATAGGATGCCTCGCCGGTCACGCTGCCCCAGCCGCCCATGCGGGCGTTGAATTCCTGGCGCGAATTGCGTGCGGCATAGGTGGTCCAGGGCAGGGTTTGCACTTCGGTGCGTAGCCCAATGCGCGTCCACATTTGCGCAACCGCTTGCGCGACTCGGGCATCATTCGGCCAGCGATCATTGGGGGCTGCCAGGGTCAGGCGGAAGCCTTGCGGGAAGCCGGCTTCAGCCAAAAGCCGCCGCGCGCCATCGGGGTCAAAACGCGGCACGGGGACATCGGGGTTATAGGAAAAGGCGCCTGGCGGCAGCCATTGGCCGGTCGGCTTCGCGGTGCCTTCCATGACGCGTTCGGTAAGAGCATTGCGATCTATCGCCATGGAAAGCGCGCGGCGCACGCGCACATCATGGAAGGGGTTGCGCGTGAAGGGCTTGCCTTCATTGTCGCTGACTAGGATGGGGTTTTCTGCTTGGGAATAGTCAAACCAAAGATAGATCAGACGCAGACCTTGGATTTCATAAAGCGTGATGCGCTGATCGCGCCGCAGGCGTTCCAGGTCGGATGACGGCACCTGGTCAATCACATCCACATCGCCGGCCAGCAGGGCTGCGGTGCGGGAGGCATCATTGGCGATGAAGCGATAGGAAACCCGCGCCCAGGGTTGCGGCCCGGCCCAGTAATTGTCGTTGCGGGTGAATTCAGTGCGGTCACCATGGCGGTAGCTCGCCAAGCGATAGGGGCCGGTGCCAATCGCGGCGCGGCCGGCATTGTAATCCTCGGTCTCCGCACCCGCGCCAGCGTGGCGGGAGATGATTTGCACGGAGGCCAATTCGGTCGGCAGCAGCGGATGCGGGGCGGCGGTATGGAAGCGGATGGTGAGCGGGTCAATGATTTCGGCGCGGGTGATGGCGCGGATCATGCCGGCGAAAGTGCCGGGGCTATTGCGCACATTGGGCACGCGTTCGATGGTGAAGACCACATCATCGGCGGTGAAATCCCGCCCATCATGCCATTTGACACCGGGGCGAAGCTTGAATTCCCACACGGTGTCGGAAAGTGCCCGCCAGCTTTGCGCCAGCATGGGTTGCAGCCGTGCTTCCGCATCCTGTTCCACCAGCCGGTCGAACATATGCTGCGTCAGGCTGATATTGGGGGAGGCATTGTAGAAATGCGGATCAAGCGCCGTGGGCGATCCGCCAATGCCGATGGTCAGGTTTTGCGCCAAAGCGCCGGAAGCGCCCAAGCCGGCGAGCAGCAAGGCTGCCGCGGCCAGGCGCCGGGTGCGGGTTGAATAGGGAGGCATGCCGGCATTCTCCTGCTGCAGGTTGGCGCGATGCTAGCCGCGCCCCGCATCGGCTGCTAGAAGGAAGTGAGGTCTGGCTCAAAAACAACAGGGGGTCTGGAATGACGGGAAAACTACGCAAGCTGGCGCTGGCCGCCAGCACTGCTTTCATTGGCCTTTCGGCGCAAGGCGCCGTGGCGCAAAGCGTCACCATGGCGGTGGCAGCGCCCGTGACCTCGCTTGACCCGCATTACCATCAGCTTTCGCCCAACAACGCCGTGGCGGACACCATCTTCGATAAGCTGGTCAATACGGATGCCAAATCGAACAACCTGCCGGGCTTGGCACTGAGCTGGCGCGCTGTTGAACCCAATGTCTGGGAATTCAAGCTGCGGCCCAATGTGCGCTTCCATAATGGCAATGAATTCACCGCCGAGGATGTGGCCTTTACGCTGCAGCGCCTGCCGAATGTGCCCAATAGCCCGTCCTCCTTCGCGGCCTATTCGCGCCCGATCCAATCAATTGAGATTGTTGACCCGCTGACCATCCGCTTCCGCACCGCGGCACCGCATCCGCTGATGCCGCTGGACATGACGAATGTCCGCATCCTGGACCGCGAGACGCATCAGAACGCGACGACCGAGGATTTCAACGCCGGTCGCGCGGCGATTGGCACTGGCCCCTATCGCGTGGTGTCGCATCGCAGCGGCGACCGGATCGAATTCGAACGCAATGACAATTACTGGGGTGATCGCGCAGCCTTCCAGCGTGTGATTTATCGCATGATCACCAATGATGCGGCGCGCACGGCGGCGCTGCTGGCCGGTGATGTGGAATTCATTGACCAGGTGCCGACATCGGATCTGGCGAAGCTCAGGCAGGATAATCGGATCGCACTTTCGGAAGTGGTTGGCCTGCGCCTGATCTTCCTGGGCCTTGATCACCTGCGCCCGGCCAATGAGAATTCACCCTTCATCACGGATAATGATGGCAAGCCGCTTGGGCGCAATCCGTTGCAGGATCTGCGGGTGCGGCGCGCGCTTTCGATTGCCATTGACCGCAAGGCCATTGTGGACCGCGTAATGGAAGGCGCCGCCGTGCCGGCAGGGCAATTCCTGCCCGAGGGTGTCTATACCCATGTACCCGGCGTGACACCACCGCCTTTCGATCCCGATGGCGCGCGCCGCTTGCTGGCGGAAGCGGGCTATCCGCAAGGTTTTCGCATTCAGTTGAATGGCCCGAATGACCGCTATGTGAATGATGCGCGCATCATCCAGGCGATTGGCCAGATGTGGACACGCATAGGCGTGCGCACCACAGTCGAAGCGCAGCCCTGGACCACCTTTATCGGCCGCGCGGGCCGCGCCGATTTCTCCGCGCATCTGATCGGTTGGGGGTCGAACCCCGATGGTTCGCATCCGCTTCGCAATATCCTGGCGACGGTGACACGCGAGAAGGGCTGGGGGTCTTCCAATCGCGGGCGTTATTCTAACCCGCGCGTGGATGGGCTGCTGGATCAATCCCTGGTCGAGCTTGATGAAGCCAAGCGCGTGCAATTGGTGATCGAAGCACAGCGCATCGCGGCCGAGGATGTGGCGGTGATCCCGCTGCATATTCAAACCAATATCTGGGGCATGCGCCGCCATCTGGCGCATGATGCCCGCAATGATGAGCTGACGCGCGCGCAGGATGTGCGCCCTGCGGCACGCTGAACCGGATAGGACGAAATGACCGTCTACCTTGTCCGGCGCGTCTTGCAGGCACTGCTTGTTGTGCTGGCGATGTCGCTGATTGTTTTTATCGGCGTCTTCGCCATTGGCGATCCGGTGGAAATCCTGATCAGCCCGGATGCGGACCAGATTGAACGTGAACGCGCCGTGCAGGCGTTGGGGCTCGATCTGCCGCTCTGGCAGCAATATGCGGTGTTCCTGACCAAGGCCTTGCAGGGCGATTTGGGGCGGTCATTTGTCTATAATGAACCGGCGCTGAAGCTGATCTTGCAGCGCATGCCGGCAACGCTGGAATTGGCCTTCGGTGCGACGATTATCGCGCTGATCATTGGCCTGCCGCTCGGGCTTTATGCCGGGCTCCGGCCTGATAATCGCTTCAGCCGCGTGATCATGGCGGGGTCCATTCTGGGCTTTTCGCTGCCCACCTTTTGGGTGGGGCTGATGCTGATCATGGTATTTGCGGTATATCTCGGCTGGTTGCCCTCCACCGGGCGGGGAGAAACCGGTACGCTGCTTGGCCTGCAATGGTCCTTCCTGACCTGGGATGGCTTGCGGCATATGGCGATGCCCGCGATCAATCTATCGCTTTTCAAGATCAGTCTGGTCATTCGCCTGACGCGCGCCGGCGTGCGTGAGACTATGCTGATGGATTACGTGAAATTCGCCCGCGCCAAGGGGCTTTCGCCGGCGCGCGTGACCTTCGTGCATGTGTTCAAGAATATCCTGATCCCGGTTGTCACCGTGGTGGGGCTTGAACTTGGCAGCACCATCGCCTTTTCGGTGGTGACGGAAAGCGTCTTCGCCTGGCCGGGCATGGGCAAGCTGATTATTGATTCGATCAATGTGCTGGATCGGCCGGTGATTGTCGCATACCTGATGATGATCGTGCTCATGTTCATTGCGATCAATCTGATCGTTGATCTGACCTATTCAATGCTTGACCCGCGCGTCCGGCTGGAGAGCAAAGGCACATGAGCGACGCTGTTCTTCCCGCCAAAATCGCCGATAAGGTGGAAACGCCTTTGCGGCGCTTCGTGTCTGAATTTACCGAAAGCAAGGTCGCTCTTGGCGCGCTGGTGGTCTTCATCATCATCGCCTTGCTCGCCATTTTCGCGCCCTGGATCACGCCGCAAAACCCTTATGACCTTGCCGAGCTTGATATCATGGATGGGCGGATGGAGCCCGGCACGGTGGGTGGTGCGGGGTTCACCTTTCTATTGGGCACGGATGATCAGGGGCGCGATATGCTCTCTGGCATCATCTATGGCTTGCGGATTTCGCTGACAGTTGGTGCGGGTTCCGCGCTGATTGCCTGCCTGATTGGCGCGTCCCTTGGTCTGCTCGCAGCTTATGCCGGTGGGCGGACCGATAGCGTGATCATGCGACTTGTTGATTTGCAGTTGTCCTTCCCGACCATTCTGGCCGCACTCATGATCCTGGCCTTCCTCGGCAAGGGCATCATGAATGTGGTGATTGCGCTGGTGCTGGTGGAATGGGCCTATTATGCGCGCACTGTGCGCGGCACGGCCTTGGTCGAACGGCGGCGCGAATATATCGAAGCAGCGCAGTGCCTGGCGCTTCCGACGCATCGGGTGCTGTTCCGTCATTTGCTGCCGAATTGCCTGCCGCCTTTGATTGTGGTCGGCACCATGCAGGTGGCGCGCGCCATTGCGCTGGAAGCGACCCTTTCCTTCCTTGGCCTTGGCGTGCCGATCACGGAACCATCGCTCGGCCTGCTGATCGCCAATGGCTATGAGTATATGCTGTCAGGCAAATACTGGATTTCCTTCTATCCCGGCATTGCGCTGTTGATCACGATTGTCGCTATCAATCTGGTGGGCGATCAACTGCGTGATGTGCTGAACCCGCGACTGAAGAAATAAGCACATGACGGCACCTACCCTCGAAGTTCGCGATCTGCAGACGCATTTCTTCACCCGCGCCGGTGTGGTGAAGGCAGTGGATGGCGTTTCCTTTTCGGTCGGCCGCGGCAAGGTGATGGGGCTGGTCGGTGAATCCGGTTCCGGCAAATCCGTCACGGGGTTTTCCATCATCGGCCTGGTTGATCCGCCGGGCAGGATTGCGGGCGGGTCCATCCTGTTTCAGGGACGCGATCTGGCGAAACTATCCGAAGAAGAAATGCGCGATTTGCGGGGCAACCGCATCGCCATGATCTTCCAGGACCCGATGATGACGCTGAACCCGGTGCTGCGCATTGATACGCAGATGATCGAAACGGTTTTGGCGCACAAGAAGGTCTCGACCGAGGAAGCCCGGCAGAGGGCGCGCGATACACTCGGCATGGTGGGTATTCCTTCGCCGGATGAAAGGCTGAAAGCCTATCCGCATCAGTTTTCCGGTGGCATGCGCCAGCGTGTCGCGATTGCCATCGCGCTATTGCATGAACCGCAATTGATCATCGCGGATGAACCGACCACGGCTTTGGATGTTACCATTCAGGGCCAGATCCTGGCTGAGGTGCAAAAGCTTTGCGCCACCACGGGCACTTCCATGATCTGGATTACGCATGATCTTTCGGTGGTTGCCGGCCTCGCGGATGATATTGCGGTGATGTATGCCGGGCGCATTGTGGAAAAGGGCGCGGTTGGTGAAGTGCTGGACAAGCCCTTGCATCCTTACACGCATGGGCTGATCGGTTCTGTCCCCAGCCGCAACAAGCGTGGTGAGGCACTCAGGCAAATTCCGGGCATGACGCCTTCGCTGCTGAACCTGCCGCCGGGCTGCGCCTTTCGCGCGCGTTGCCCGCGCGCTTCTGAGGCCTGCCTGGCGGAACCTGTCATGGCGGAGATTCTGCCCGGGCGTGATGTGCGCTGCATCCACCCCCATCTTGAAGCTTCGGAGGCCGCATGAGCGCCGCGCCGATGCTGGAACTGCGCGACATTACGCGCCGTTTTGAGAAAAAACTCGATTTCGCCGGACGCATTGCACAACGCCTGGGCGCGCCAGTGCGTGAAGAAGTGGTGCATGCGGTGGACCGCGTGAACCTGACCGTCCGCAAGGGTGAGGTTGTGGGGCTGGTCGGTGAATCGGGCTGCGGTAAATCCACGCTGGGGCGCATGGTGGCTGGTATTCTGCCGCCAACGGAAGGCACCATTTTGCGTGATGGGCGCGACATCAAGGCGCTGACAGGTGCCGAAGCACGGCAGATGAAACTTCGCACCCAAATGATTTTCCAGGACCCCTATGCCTCGCTTAATCCGCGTATGCGCGTGCAAGATATTGTCGGTGAAGCGCCGCGCGTGCATGGGCTTTTGGAAGGTGCCGCTTTTGATGATTATGTGGATGAACAAATGCGCCGCGCGGGTTTGGACCCGGGCTTCAAGCGACGCTATCCGCATCAATTCTCGGGCGGGCAGCGCCAACGCATCGGTATTGCGCGCGCACTCGCGGTGAAGCCCGATTTCATTGTGTGCGATGAGGCCGTGGCGGCGCTTGATGTTTCGATCCAGGCGCAAATCCTGAACCTGTTCATGCGGCTCAGGAAAGAACTTGATCTGACCTATCTTTTCATCAGCCATGATCTTGGCGTGGTGGAGCATCTCTCGGATCGCGTGGTGATCATGTATCTGGGGCGCGTGGTGGAAGAAGCGGATACGGAAACCGTCTTCCGCCGGCCCAATCATCCTTATACGCGGTCCTTGCTCGATTCCGTGCCGCGGATTGAAAACCGGAAGCGCGCATTCTCCGTGGTGAAGGGCGAAATCCCTTCACCGCTCAACCCGCCTGCGGGCTGCCATTTCCACCCGCGCTGCCCTCTCGCGATGGAACGCTGCAAGGTGGAAGTGCCGCAGCTGCGAGAGATTGCGCCCGGCCAGCGCAGCGCCTGCCATTTGAATGATCAATGATGATGCGCTTCTTGATCGCCGCGCTTTTGCTGATTGGCCTGGCCGCTTGTGAAAGTAGCGGCATGCGCGGTGGTTATGTTGGTGGTGGCGCGGGCGGCAACCGCCTATCAAACTGAGGTGGAAGCTCCGCCGCGCGGGCGCGACGCCGCGTAGAAACTCCCCGCGGCGAAAAGCGCAATCGCCAGCAGCAGCCAGGGCACCGGGCCATAGCCGCCGGCCGCATCCGGGCGTTTCGAAAGCCATGAGACGCATCCGTTTAAGGCAGCCTTTCCCGAAACACGAAAGTCTGGACCTGTCATGGTTTTGTGCCGCTCCTCTGATCACCTATTGTGAAGCAAAGGAGACGAGCCATGAGCGCAGGCAGGACGGATGAATTTCGCAAAGAAGCGGTACGCCTAGCGCTGACCAGCGGTCTTTCGCGGCGCCAGGTTGCGGATGACCTGGGGGTCGGCTTTTCGACCCTGAACAAATGGGTGAGCGCGCACCGGGACACGGGTGTGGCCTCTGCCGAGGACCGCGAGCTTGCAGGTAGAACGAACGACTTCGTCGTGAGGTCCGTATCCTGAAGGAGGAGAGGGACATCCTAAAAAAAAGCCACCCAGTTCTTCGCGAGCCAAAAGCCGTGAGGTTTAGGTTCGTCGAAGAACAGCGTGGGGCCTTTCCGATCGATCGGCTGTGCCGCGTGATGAATGTCAGCCCACGCGGCTTGCGGGCCTTTCGCAGCCGCCCCGCCAGCCCCAGGCAACGCATGGACATGGTGGTTCTGGCCCACATCAAGGAGCAATCACGCCTGAGCCTGGGCAGTTATGGCCGCCCGCGCATGACCGAAGAATTGAAGGAAGTTGGTGTCGATGTGGGGCACAGGCGTGTCGGGAGGCTGATGCGCGAGAACGGGATTGTCGTTGAAAGAACACGCAAGTTCAAGGCGACGACAGACAGTGGCCACACGTTCAACATCGCACCGAACCTGCTGGAGCGCGACTTTACTGCCGATCAACCCAATCAGAA
>JADCFA010000046.1 GCA_020249775.1 Roseomonas sp.
AGATCAGCTAATGCACTATTCACCAGGCCGCGAATAACGCGCAGCGGATGGTCAGGGCGCACCCGCTTTTCAAGATCAACATAGCTGAACAGGGAACCAGGCATCGCGTCATTGCCACGTATTGCAAGCTCAACCAAATGCGAGGGCAGTGAATCATAAGTGCGGAGATCAGGCTACGAATTTCAGCAGCCTGTTAGAGGATATAGCGCGAAAGATCAGCACTGGCCGCGAGTGGCGCCACACGATCACGCACCATGGCGGCATCCACCGCAATGGTTTCTCCTGCGCGGTCGGTCGCAGTGAAGGAAACCTCCTCAAGCAGCCGTTCCAGCACCGTCGCCAAGCGCCGCGCGCCGATATTCTCCACACTCGCGTTGATCTCGGCGGCCAGATCGGCAATCGCTTCAACTGCATCCGGCGTAAAATCCAGCGTCACGGCTTCCGTGCCGAGCAGCGCGGTGTATTGTTTGAGCAGGGAATGTTCCGGTTCAGTCAAAATGCGGCGGAAATCATCGCGCGATAGCGCCTTCAATTCCACGCGGATCGGCAAGCGGCCCTGCAATTCCGGCAATAGATCGGATGGCTTCGCCAAATGAAACGCGCCAGAGGCGATGAACAGCACATGATCCGTCTTCACCGGCCCATGCTTGGTGGTGACGGTGGTGCCTTCAATCAGCGGCAGCAAATCGCGCTGCACCCCTTCGCGGGAGACATCGCCGCCGCGAAAACCGCTTTCGCTGGTGCGTGCGCAAATCTTGTCAATCTCATCCAGGAACACGATGCCATTGGCTTCAACATTGGCCAGCGCATCGCGCACCACCGCATCCTGATCCAGGAGCTTGTCGGCTTCATCCTTGAGCAGCGCCGTGCGGGCTTCGGCCACCGTCATCTTGCGGGATTTGCTGCGCCCGCCGAACATCTTGCCGAACATATCCTGCAAATTCTGCATTTGCGGCGGCTGGCCGCCCGGCAGATCCATAATGCCAATCGGCATGGCTGGGCCGGAATCGGCCAATTGCACTTCAATCTCGCGATTCTCCAATTGGCCTTCCCGCAGCATGCGACGGAATTTCAGCCGTGTTTCCCCTGATGCGCCTTCACCCACCAGGGCGGTCAGCAGGGTTTCCTCAGCCGCCAATTCCGCCTTGGCTTGCACGCCCTTGCGCGCGGCGTCGCGGCCCATGGTGATGGCAACCTCCACCAGATCACGAATGATGCTTTCCACATCGCGCCCGACATAGCCCACTTCGGTGAATTTCGTCGCTTCCACCTTCAGGAAGGGCGCATTCGCCAAGCGCGCCAAACGCCGCGCGATTTCGGTCTTGCCGCAGCCGGTCGGCCCGATCATCAGGATGTTCTTCGGCACCACTTCTTCACGCAACCCCGGGGCCAATTGCTGGCGCCGCCAACGGTTGCGCAATGCAATCGCGACCGCGCGCTTGGCTTCCTGCTGGCCGACAATATGCCGATCAAGCTCCGACACGATTTCGCGCGGCGAGAGGTTCACGGTTTCGGTCATGCCGCGTCTCCCGCGCTGGCCGCCAGCGTCTCAAGGATGATGTTGCCATTCGTGTAGACGCAAATATCGGCGGCGATTTTCATGGCGCGCCGGCAAATCTCCTCGGCCTCCACCCCTTCCACGGGCAGCAAAGCGCGCGCAGCCGAAAGCGCGTAATTGCCGCCAGAACCGATGCCGATGATCGCGTCTTCCGGTTCCAGCACATCGCCCTGCCCGGTCACAAGCAAGGATCGTTTGTGATCCGCGACCGCAAGCAAGGCTTCCAGGCGCCGCAAATAGCGATCCGTGCGCCAATCCTTCGCCAAATCCACACAGGCGCGTTCCAATTGATCCGGGAAGCGTTCCAGCTTGGCTTCCAGCCGCTCCAGCAGCGTAAAGGCATCCGCCGTGGCGCCGGCGAAGCCCGCCAGCACCTTGCCGCCGGCAATCCGGCGGATTTTGCGCGCATTGCCCTTCACCACGGTCTGCCCAAGCGAGACCTGCCCATCCCCGGCCATGGCCACTTGCCCGCCCTTGCGGACGCAAAGAATGGTGGTGCCGTGCCAACCCAGGGGGTCATGTTGTGTCTGTGTCATGGGTGCAGAAATGGCGCGGCTGGGGCGCCGAGACAACCGCCCCCCGCTTTCGGTTGCATCCCCCCCACCGCGAGGCGTAGTTAAGGCGCATGAAGACCACCCCGCCCTGGAACCGCCGCGCGGAAATCAGCCGCGAGACCTCGGAAACCGCGATCACTGTCGCCCTTGGCCTGGATGGCGAAGGGCGCGCGGATATCGCCACCGGCATTGGCTTTCTCGACCATATGCTGACCGCTTTGGCACGCCACGGGCTGTTCGACCTGAAGGTGCGGGCCAAGGGCGATCTGCACATTGATTTTCACCACACCACGGAAGATGTCGGCATTGTCATTGGCCAATGCCTGCGCCAGGCCCTGGGCGATAAGCGCGGTATTCGCCGCTACGGTGCGGCCGTGATCCCGATGGATGAGGCTTTGGCGGAGGCGGCGGTGGATATCTCTGGCCGGCCATACCTCGCCTGGTCCGTTGCCTTCGCCCAGCCCAAGATTGGGGAGATGGACACCGAATTATTCGAGGAGTTCTTCCGCGCCTTGGCCTTCAATGCCGGCATCACGCTGCATGTGACGCAAAAGGCCGGCACCAACGCCCATCACGTGGCGGAAGCCTGCTTCAAGGCTTTGGCGCGGGCTTTGCGCGAAGCCGTGGAGCCGGACCCGCGCGCGATTGGCGCCATTCCCTCAACCAAGGGCGTCTTGGAAGCCTGAGATGCGCGTCTGGACAGTGCATCAGCGCGCGGCTTTGGCGGGCAAGCCCGCGCGCACGGTCATGGTGCGGGAAGGGTTTTCCTGGTTGGCGGCGCTGTTTCCGCTATTCTGGTTTCTGGCCAAGCGGCTTTGGTTGGTCGCGGCGCTTTATTTCTCACTCGCCACATTCATGGGCTTTGTGCTGCCTTCCAGCATTTCCCCCTGGGCCATGATGGCGCTGCAAATCCTGACGGGGTTTGAGGCGCGCAACCTCCAGCGTTGGAGCCTGGAACGGCAAGGCTTCCGGCTGATGGGCGTGGTGCAAGGGCGCGATGAGGAAGGCGCGGTGCTGAACCTGGCCGATCGTCGCCCTGATCTGGCGCGCGGCCTGGCGTGAGGCGGCGATGAGGCTCGTCATCATAGACCCGGGTTCGGGCAATCTGGCTTCCGTGCTGCGGGCCTTCCAGAAAGTGGCGGGGGAGGCGGGCATTGCGGCGGATATCCGAGTAACCCGTGATGCGGCGGAAATCCTGGCCGCTGACCGCCTGGTGCTGCCCGGCCAGGGGGCTTTCGCTGCCTGCCGGCGCGGGCTGGATGCGCTGCCGGGCGCGGTTGCGGCTATGGAACAGCGCGTGCGTGGGGATGGCATGCCCTTCCTTGGCATATGCGTGGGCATGCAGTTAATGGCGACCCAAGGCTTGGAACATGGCAGCACCCCGGGGCTGGATTGGCTGCCCGGCGAAGTGGCGCCGATGGACCCGAAGGACGCCGATGGCCGGCCCTTGCCGCTCCCGCAAATGGGCTGGAATGGGCTTTCCTTCCGCCCAGGCTGCCACCCATTGCTGGCTGGGATCACGCCCGGGGATCAGGTGTATTTCGTGCATTCCTATGCCTTTAGCGCGGCGCGGGCGGAAGATGTGATGGCTTCCACCGATTACGGCGGGACAGTCATCGCCGCCATTGCCCGCCATAATCTTGCCGGGCTGCAGTTCCATGTGGAAAAAAGCGGCCCGGTGGGGTTGCGTATCCTCGCCAATTTCCTGCAATGGGTGCCATGAATAGCGCAATGACCATGAGCTTCACCCATGATCTGGCTGTGGAACTCGCTAAACAGATTTCGGATGCGGATATGGCCGATCTCTGTGAGGCGACGGATGCGGCCATCATTGAAGGGGGCGGCTTCGGCTGGCTGGAGCCTCAGGGGCGGGAAGCGCTGGCGCGGCATTTTCGCGGCACGCTGCTGGTGCCGGAGCGTGAATTATTCATCGCCCGGCTGGATGGCCATGTGGTGGGATCGGCCCAGCTTGTGCGCCCGCCGCGCCATAATGAAGCGCAATCTTTCGGCGCCACGCTGACCCATGCGTATCTCGCGCCTTACGCGCGCGGGCATGGCCTGGCGCGCATGTTGGTGACGCGGGTTGAGGAACGCGCCGCCGCCCTTGGTCATCGTGTTCTGAACCTGGATGTGCGAGAGACGCAAACCACCGCTATCGCGCTATTTGAAGCACTGGGTTACGTGCATTGGGGCACGCATCCCTTTTATGCGCGCGTGAATGGCCAGACGGTGGCTGGGCGCTATTACTTCAAGCCACTGGAACCTGGCCGCGGGCGTGCCACCGGCGCTTTGCTCGATCCCACGCAGTAATGGGCTTTTCGCTTTATCCAGCCATTGATTTGAAGGGCGGGCAGGTGGTGCGCCTGAAGCGTGGGGAAATGGATCAGGCCACCATCTATGCCGATGACCCGGCGGCGCAGGCGCGAAGCTTCATCGAAGCCGGATTTTCCTGGGTCCATGTCGTGGATCTGGATGGTGCCTTTGCCGGTAAGCCTGCCAATGCGGCAGCGGTGCGCGCGATTATCGCCGCCGTGCCGGGTGCCAAGCTGCAATTGGGCGGCGGCATCCGCACCATGGAGACTGCGGAAGCCTGGCTTTCCGCAGGGGTTAGCCGGATCATTCTGGGCTCGGCCGCCGTCAAGGACCCAGATTTTGCCCGCGCTGCCTGCCGTGCTTTTCCGGGCCGTGTCGCGCTTGGCATTGATGCGCGCGATGGCATGGTGGCGACCGAAGGTTGGGCTGAGACCAGCGATGTCAGCGCCACCGATCTGGCGCGCCGCTTTGAAGATTCCGGCGCGGCGGCGGTGATTTACACCGATAT
>JADCFA010000047.1 GCA_020249775.1 Roseomonas sp.
CATGGATGGCAAGGGGACGTGGCGGGACAATGTTTTCGTGGAAAGGCTCTGGCGGAGCATCAAATACGAGGAGGTCTACCTGCGGGCTTATGCCAGCGTCTCTGAGGCGCGGGCTTCGCTTGGCCGATACAGCGATGGCTTCTACAACACCCGTCGGCCCCATTCGAGCCTTGACGGGCAAACGCCGGACGAGGCCTATTTTACCGCGCTGCCATCAATCCCGATGGCAGCCTAACCGAGGCAGGAATACACTTAGGGAACGCACCAGAACTGTTCAAACAAACCGAGCCACCTCTGTCGCTTACCGCGCCTTCCTTCGCGTGCGGCCACGGTTACAGGCATGGGCGCGCTGATCCCGCTTCAACTTTGCAGTCTGATTCCGGAATCCCTGATAACCCGCGCCCATCTTTCAATATTGCTCGCGATAGTCGCACGCATCTGCTCGCCATTGCCGGCGATGATATCAAGCCCAAGCCCGTTAAAGCGCTGCCGCATCGCGGGGTCGGCCAGAATGGCCTGAGATGTCGCATGCACCCTGTCCAGGATCGGCTGCGGCGTGCCGGCCGGCGCCATGGTGCCGAACCAGGAACTCGCCTCAAAATCCGGGAAGCCTTGTTCAACCATGGTCGGCATATCGGGCGCATTGGCGGAACGCTGCAGGGTGGTGATGCTCAAGCCACGCAATTGCCCATCGCGCACCATGGACAGCACGGCGCCGATATTCTGAATGCCGATTTGCACGCTGCCATTCAGCACATCCGCCATATTCGCCCCGCGATAGGGGATGTGTTCCATCTTGATGCCGGCTTGGTGGCAGAACAACTCACCCGCGATATGCTGCGGCGTGCCGACCCCTGGCGTGCCATAGGATACTTTGCCCGGATTGGCGCGCGCATAGGCCACAAGTTCCTGGATATTGCGCGGCGGAAAATCGCGATTGGATACGAACAGCGATGGCATGGCGAAGGCAATGCCGATCGGTGCCAGATCACGTATCGGATCAAAGGGCAAGCGCTGCAGGCTGGGCAGGATCGTCAGCGCCGCGCTGGCCGCCCACATCAGCGTATAGCCATCTGGCGCTGATTTCGCGACCCGATCCACGCCGATGGCCCCGGAATTGCCGGCAACATTTTCCACCACCACGGGCTGGCCCCAGGCCTCGCTGAAACGCTGCGCAAAAATGCGCCCGGTCACATCGGTGGCGCTGCCGGCGGTGAAGCCCACAACCAGCCGCACCGGGCGATCCGGCCAATTGCTTTGCGCCAAAGCCACACCAGAGCCGGCGGCCCCGGCCAAAGCTGCGCCGCCCAGCAATACCCGGCGCCGTGAAAGCGATGCTGTCATGGTTTGATCCCCCAGATTTTCTTTTTCATCGCCGCATTGGCCGCCGAAGCGACCCGCGCGATGGGGGTAGCGTAACGCGCCGGCGGGCGCGCCGTCCATGCGAAAGAAAAAGCTCGGCCTGCCTTTCTTCAGGCGAGGACCTGCCGCACTACATCCCGCTTCGCGAGTGCGGCACCGGCCGCCCAGGCCGGCAGTAAGGGCCGCGGCTTTTCAAACCAGAGGCACGTTTCCTCCACGCCGCGCGCCGGGCACCAGATGCGCCCTTCGCCCATCGGCGTGAAGCCCAATAGGCGGATCACAGCGAGTGAAGCCGCATTATCCGGCTGCACCGCCGCGCGCAGACGATCAATATCCATGGATTTGAACGCAAGCTCCACCGCGACCGGCCCCGCTTCCCGCATCAGACCCTGACCCTGATATTGCTCCCCCAGCCAGTAAGTCGTCAGCGCCACCCGGTCATCGCCAGGCGGGCACATCAGGCTGACCCAGCCGCAAATGGCGCCATCTGATTTCCGTTCCAGCACAAGCGGCAGGGACCGCCTTTCCACTGCCGCGCCGCGGGCCGCCGAAATTTTCTCCTCCGCCATGGGGTGGGAGAATGGCACCGGCCAGGAGGCCAGGCGCTTGCTGATCGCTTCCGTCATCATCTCCGCAATCGCCGGGGCATCGCGGCCTTCGGCGCAGCGCAACCGAAGGCGAGGCGTTTCTGCTGCGGGAGCAGATGGGAGAAAAACAACCATAAGATGTATATAGACCGGGAAAATCTATTTGGCGAGAAAATTCTTTAACCTTTCCACAGCTTTTCCGCGAGGCTGATCGAATAGCCGGGACAGGGAAAATGTCCCATGCCAAACCCGAGCACGCCGATGGGAGAATTCCAGGAAACCGGCCAGGCCGTTGCGCTGGCCAAAGCCGGATTCTCCCGATCCACCAAAGCCTAAGGCTTGAAATCCCGCGAATTCAACGGTTCGGCCGGCGATAATGGCGCTTCCCTTGGCCGCGGCAGAAACAAGAATTTCTTCCGAGGATTTGGCACCAAACAGATAAATCGCGAGTGGTGCCGGCCGCGCTGCAACCCAAGCGAGAGCAGTTTTCAGTGAAGATTCTTCGCGTATCAGTAGTATGGGGCCGAAGATTTCCTCATGGCAGATCGCCGCTTCGGGCGGCGCTTCCGCCAGCCTGAGCGCCATGCGGCGGCCCGGTCCATCCTTGGCGAGCGGGGTCAGGCTGGCGCCTGCCATCAAGCGCTGTAGCCGTGCCATCTGGGCGGCATTGATCACGCCGGTTTCAGGCAGGCCGATGCCGGTAGCCTTGCAGGCATCAATAAAAGCCTGCCTGCCATGCCCGACCAGCAGCACCGTATCGGGTGCCACACAGGTCTGCCCCGCATTGAAGGCCTTGCCCGCCAGAATATCCCGCGCAGCGCGCTTCAAATCCGCGCCCGGCAACACCAGCACCGGGCATTTGCCGCCAAGTTCCAGCGTGAGTGGCGTGAGGTTAGGCGCGGCGGCAGCCATGATCTTCCGCCCGGTCGCAGTGCTGCCGGTGAAGACCAGATGATCCCAGGGCTGGGCGGCGAAATCCGCACCGATGTCAGCGCCGCCTTGCACGCAAAGCGCGATATCATCGCCCCAGGCATCGCGCAGAATATCGGCAATCAGTGCGGCGGTGCGCGGCAGCGCTTCCGATGGTTTCACGCATACTCGATTGCCGGCGGCAATGGCATCAATCGCGGGCAGCAACGCTAATTGCACCGGGTAATTCCAGGGCGCCATGATGCCAACCACGCCTTTGGGGACGAATTCCTCCAGCGCGCGCGCGGGCCAGAAAGGATAGGGGACCGTCACGCGGCGTGGGCGCATCCAGTGCCACAGATTGCGCCGCGCATAACGTGCCGCATCGGCAACCAGCAGCACATCCGCAAGCAGGGTTTCAATTGGCGCGCGGCCTTCATATTCAGCGTCCAGCACGGCCATAATCTCATGCGAGCGCGCCATTACGGCGCGTGCGAGGGCCGCCAACAACGCGCGACGTTGCTTGAGATTGAGCGCGCCATCACGCGCTTCGGCGGCGCGCAAGGCGCCAAGGGCTTCAGCGGGGGTCATGACGGCACAGCTTTAGATGTGGTCGTATTTTCCGAGCCGCCAAGCGAGTCCGCTCGGCTCGAAAATACTCCCGCCGCAGCCTCACCAGAAAGCACCGCAGCTTCAATGGTGGCGGGCAGGCGCGGCCAGGTCCAATCTCCCGCCAATGCCAGATTGCGATAAACTTGCCGCGGCGGTTGCGGTGGCATGCCCACCGCATGGCGCGGTGTGGCGCGGCGTTCCTTCACCGCGCGCATCGCCGGTGGCGCTTGCGGCCAATCGCCCGGTAAGCCAAACGCCTTGGCTGCGGCGCGGATTTCCGCCCAGGCGCGCGGCGCCAAATCCGGCGCCTGTTCTTCAACTTCGGCATCCGCCGCACTCACGGTGATGCTGACGCCACTCGGGCGCACCAGGATCCATTGCGTCAGCCCGCCCAGCACGCCGATGAAGCGGACCGGCCCAGCCGTTTGATGCGCGAAATGCAGATTGAGAATGGGCGCATGGCGTTCCGGCACGCGGAGCTTCGGGATCAGCCGTGCCACTTCCCAGGGTGGCAGCGCCAGCACCACCTGATCCCGCGCTTCAAGCGCGACGCTGTCATCACCGAAATGCAGCGCAATGATGCGCCCTTCAGCTTCCGTCATGGCGCGCAGCCGCGCGCCGAACCGCGTAGTGACTCCCGCTTGCTGTAAGGCGTGGAGCGCAGGCGCAATCAAATCCGGCCCAAGCCCTTCACGCGCCACCAACACCGCGCCCGCCCCTGGCCGCCCCAGCCGGCGCAGCACCACGCCAAGCCGCGCGGATGACGCCTCCTGCCCCGGCGTATTCAGCGCCGCGACCGTGAGTGGTTCGATCAATGCGCGATACAGCGCGGGATGCGCTGCCATCACCTCGGCCACGGGGCGATCACCAATTGGCAGCGCGAGGCGCAGTAGGGTCGCGAAGGCAGCGGTACTCAGCCCCGGCGGGCGCTTGGCGGGATCACGCCAGGCGAGGGGGCTCGCCGCGATGCGCCTTGCGCTGCCATCGGCCATGTCAAATACCGGCAGGCCTTCCGGTTCGGCTTCCACCCAAGCTTCGCGCGCCCCGATATCGGCAAGGAAGCGCAAAGCAGCGCGATTGGCGCCCATCAGCGCATGGGTGCCGTTATCTGTCCCATCTGGTAGCGCGCGGCAGCGCCCGCCTGCCACCGGTGTCGCTTCATGCAGCATCACAGCGCGGCCACGTTGTGCCAGCCTGAGCGCCGCCACCAGGCCCGCAACTCCGGCGCCAATGACATGGCATGTGCTTTTGCTGTTCACGCGCGGCTGGCGCTTGCTTGCGGCATGGGCATGATTCCCATGGCATAGGCAGCCATGCGCAGCTTCTCGCCGCGCGTCAGGCGCGGGCGCGGGCGCGGCAGACCAAAGCCGCGCGCCATCAGGCGTTCAAACAGCCGCTGATAGCCCCACATCATGATGCGCGCCGGCAAAAGCGCACGCTGATCCAAATGGCGCAGCTCCTTCGCTGCTTGCGCGAAGCCGGCCTCTGCCTGCGCTGCCAAATGCGCTGCGGCGCGCGCGAAGCCTGGGCTTGCGATCAATGTTGCGGCCGGCGCATCAGCCACACCTTCAGCCGCCAGCAAATCAAGCGGCAGATAGACGCGATCGCGCAGCGCATCCTCATCCAGATCGCGCAGGATATTCACCAATTGCAGCGTGCGCCCAAGTCCAAGCCCGAAATCAGCCGCTTCCGGCGCGCCAAATATGCGCACCGCCATGGCGCCGACACTGCCGGCAACGCGGCGGCAATAAAGGTTCAGCGCCTCGGTATGGGCGATGCGGAGCCTTGGCGTGGAATCGGTTTCCATCCCCGCGATCATCGCTTCGCATTCTTCGATGGGCAGCGCGAAGTTTGCGCGTGCCTGCGCCAATTCGCGCGATAGCGCACAATCCGGCGCGCGGAGCTTGCCGCGCCAATCCGCCAGAAAGCGGTGCTTTTCCGCTTCCGGCATGGCACCATCGGCAATGTCATCCACCGCGCGGCAAAAGGCATAAACCGCCCAAAGCCCGCGGCGCCTTTCGCCCTTCAGCGCCGACATGCCGCGCGCGAAGGAAGAACCCGCACGCCCGACGCGCGCACTGACCAGCGCCGCATCGCTTGGCCCGGTGCCGAGTGCTGCGCGAAAGCCCTGCAAAAAATCCCACCGCGACAAAGCAACGCGTCCGAGCACCGGGTCCGCCGCGCGCAGCCGCGCCAACAGTCGTCGCGCCAGCGCGATGGTCACAGCACTTTCGCGCGCAAGGCGCTTGGCTGAGAGCAATCGCGGCAGCGCAGCGGCGGCATCCAGCCTTTCCTCCACCCGATCCAGCGCGGCATCCAGCACGGCGCGCCGTGCCTCGGTATTGGCGGGGTCGAAGAAGCGCGCCTCACCGCCGGCCAAATCCATCCAGGCTTCGGGCAGATAGACGCGCCCGATATTACGCCGATCCGGCACGAGATCCTGCAGGTGATTGAGGATTTGCAGCGCAGTACAGAGCGCATCGGCGGCCGCGATGGCCTCAGGCTTTGTCTCATTATGCAGGCGCAGCAACATGCGCCCGACAGGATCAGCAGATCGCGCGCAGTAATCTTCCAATCCTGCCCAATCGGCGTAACGCGCTTGCGTTGCATCCTGCCGAAAGGCGGAGAGCATCAACCGCGCTTCATCCGTGCCGCTACCAGCGCGATGCAAGGCAGTGGCAGCGGGTTCCGCCGTTGCGGGATCATCAAGTGCTGCTTCAAGCGCGGCCAGGCGGCGCAGCTTCTCTGGCGGGTCTAGGGCCGGATCATCGGCAATATCATCCGCGGTGCGCACAAAGCGGTAAAAGCCCAGCACTTTCGGGCGAATTTCCGGCGCCAGCAGCCGGGACGCGACAGGGAAATTCTCAGACCCCGCGTCACGCGTTGGTGCGCGGGAAGCAGCGCTTTGTTCCGTCATGCCGTGCCGCTGGCCGAATAGGCGCGACCCTTCCAGCCAGCAGGGCGCCCGATCAGCACGCGCACCAGCGCGGTCCATTGAATGGCAAGCCCGACCAGCACGGCCAAGGGATGCAGCGGAACGGTCCACCAGGCTTCACGCGTTTTGAAGGTGATGGCGGCGCGCAAGCCAAAGACCAGCACAATCGCCAGCGCCGCCTGCCAATCCGGCAACAGAAAAAAGGGCCAGATATGGGCGCCAGCCAAAAGCGTGGTCCAGATCGGCAGGCCGATGGGGGTGGCCATGCCTTCATGTGCATTCTTGATAAAGCCATTCCAGCTTGCGCGCAGCCCGTCATACATGCGGCATTCGGCAAGCTTGACACCTTCCACCATTTCCGTCCGGAAACCAGCACCACGCAGCTTGCGTGAAAGCTGCAAGCCATCATGCAAAAGCGTGCGGATGGCGCCATGCCCGCCAATGGATTCATAGGCGCTGCGTTCAAACAGGATCAATTGTCCGCAAGCGGCGCCAAGCTCCGCGCGTTCAGTCTCCGCCCGCCCGCCGCCGGGCAGATAGCCGATCAGCAGCAGGTTGATCATGGGCACGGTCAAAGCTTCACCCAAAGTGCCAATGATCTGCCGCGGCACGCCGGTTACCATGGCAAGCTTTTGCCGCGCGGCATGGCCGCACATGGCGGCAGCCGCATCACGCGCAAGCCGCACATCAGCATCAATGAAAAGGAAATGCGTGCCCCGCGCGGCTTCCGCCAAGCGCGCGCAGGCATGCACCTTGCCGGTCCAACCCTGCGGCAGCGGCGGGCAATCCAGCAGCCGCACCCGCGCATCGCGCGCGGCATAGGCGCTGACAATCGCTGCGGTGCGATCGCTCGACCCATCATCCATCACCAGCACTTCAATCGCGACACCCTTTTGCGCAAGTGCGGCATCAAGGCAGGCGCTGATATGCGCTTCCTCATTACGCGCCGGGATCAGGATGGAAACCAGCGCATCCTTGGGCGCCGGCCCGCGCGCTTTCGCCATGCGGCGGAGATTGTCTATCGCAAAACCGACCGGCATCAGCGCCAGGGCAAGCGCAATCCAGGGCAGGAAATCTGTCATGGCGCTGTCTCCGCGCGGTGATCATGTCGGGGGTCGAAGCGCTCACCGCGCAGCAGCGCCTTGGCGCGGCGCCAGCTTTGATAAATCCCGCCCATGCCTTCGCGCCCCTGCACCAGGGTATCGAAGGCGGCAGGATCGCGCGCAATCGCATCGGCGCTGAGTTTTTCCATCACGCCCGCCAAGGCATCGGATAGCATGGCGCTGCGCGCCTCTCGCGGCGCTGCCAGCAGGGTCGCGGCGGGGATGGGCGCACCGAAAGCGGCGAGCATTTCCGCCTTGCGCTCACTCCAGAACGGATAATCCAGGGCGAGGGGAACAAAAATCGCATCGGGTGCGATTTCCGGCAGGCGGATCATGCCAGGCGCGATGGGTACGGGCCTTTCGCGCGGATCGCTGAAGCGCCCCGGCGCATTGATCCAAAGAATATGCGCGGGATTGGCCAGCACCTTTTCAACCACGCGCAAAAACGCAACCGAGCCGCGTGCCGAGCCGGTCTCGATCCCGAAAACGCCAAGCCTTTTCATGAAGCGATATTTTTCAAGCGCCGCCGCATCCATCGGCGTGAAAAGCGGCCGGTTCGGCAAGAGCCGGCGATAGAGCAGCATGAAAGCCACACCATCCCACCAGGATGGGTGATTGGCGAAAATCACAACGGGCTTGCCTTCCGGCAGATCAGGCAGGCCCCAACGCGCCACGCGCAGAGCGCGCATGTGTTTCGCGAAGAAACGCGTGAACATGAAATCAAAAAAATCCAGATGGCGCGCTGAACGCAGCGCCACCGGATCAGGCATTTCTTGTCCCGGCTTCTTCGTCATTCCGCCGCGGCTGGCAGATCGGCCTCTCGCCGGCCGGCCAATTCCGCTTCGGGCGACATGCCACGCCCGCCATGGTCACGATCGAGCGCATCGGCAGCAATCCAGCCGGACATCATCACCATCGGCATGCCGGGGCCCGGATGCGCCGCACCACCCGCGAGATACAGCCCCTTGATCGCCTTGCTGCGATTGCTCGGCTTGAAAGCGCCGGTGAAGGAACCATGCGATGCCAGGCCATAAATCGCGCCATTCAAAACCTTGTAGCGATTATGGATATCCACCGGCGTCAATTGGCTTTCGCAAACAATCCGGCTTTCGATATCTTCCAGCCCCGCCGTGCGTTTCAGCTTATCCAGGATTTTCTGGCGATAGGCTGGGAACATCTTCGACCAATCATGATGCGGGCGAAGGTAAGGTGTGTGCACCAGCACATAAAGCGCTTCCCCACCTTCAGGTGCCACGGAAGGATCAGTGCCCGATGGCGCGGCCAAGTATGCGGTGGGATCGGGCGCCGGTTCACCCTTTCGGTAGATCGCATCGAATTCTTCTTCCGCATCGCGGGAGAAGACGAAATCATGATGCGCCAAATGCTCATAACGGCGATTGAGCCCGAGATAGAGCACCACACCGGAACAGGCGGGTTCATACTTCTTGGCGTAGCGCTGAGACGCATTGCCCTTCACCAATTCCGTATAGGTGCGGATCGCATCCATATTCGAAATCAGCGCATCGCAGGCAATGCGCTCGCCATTGGCGGTCACGCTGCGCACCGCGCCACCGACAATCTCAATATCCGTCACCTCGGCATTGGTGCGCAAATCAGCGCCGAGTGAGGCTGCCAGATTGGCAAGCCCTTCCGCCGTAGCGCGCGTGCCACCCACCGGATACCACACACCTTCGGATGCCTGCATATCGCCAATACTGCACAGCACCGCTGGCGCCAGATAAGGGCTTGATCCGACATATTGCGTGAAGTGATCCAGCATCTGCGCCAATTGCTCATTCGGCACATGGCCGCGAATGACTTTCGCCACCGTCTGGCCCATGCGCAACGCCATGACATCGCGCAGCACATCAGGCTTGAAATTATCGCCAAGGTTCAGCGTATCGCCAATGCCTTCCACCGGCTTCCAGAAGAAGAATTTCTCAGAAACCTTGTGCAAATGGCGCGCGACGCGCTGGAAGCGTTCATAGCCCGCACCATTCGGACCACCGGGCGCGAAGGCATCCATGGAACGCGCCATGTCTTGCACGTTTTCGATCAGATCAATCTGCTTGCTGCCATCGAAAAAGCAGCGCCATTGCGGATCAAGCCGGATCAGCGGCATTTCCTGCTGCTGATTGCGCCCGGCCTCTGCAAAAATGCGGCGCAGCACGCGCGGCACGGTCAGGATGGTGGGGCCCATGTCAAAGCGGAAATTCCCGCGCCCGTCGGGCGATGGCAGATTGAGAACGGCCGCCTTGCCACCCAGCCAGGAATTACGCTCAAGGACCGTGACCTGATGCCCACGTGCCTGCGCGGTGGCGGCCGCCGCAAGCCCACCCAAACCGCTGCCGATGACAACTACCTTGGCACCCATCGCGCCCTCTCCTTCTCAGTCGCCAGCAGAATGTTTTGTCGCATTTTCCGAGCCGCCAAGTGAGTCCACTTGGCTTGAAAATGCTCCCACATTGGCCCGCATATGGCGTGGGCTACGCTCGCTGCGCGCCAGGCCCAGATCCTGCAACAATAAATCGGTGCTGATGCGCGCACCTTCGTAAATCACCGGCAAGCCACTGCCCGGATGCGTGCCGCCGCCCACCAGATAGACACCCTTCGCGCGGCCAAAGCGGTTGCGCGGACGGAAATGCATCATCTGGCGCACATTATGCGCAAGATTGAAGGTGGCCCCATAACCTACCGCATATTCATCCTGCCAGCCCTGTGGCGAGAGGATTTTCTCGTACCGGATGCGGCTTTCGATATCATGCAGGCCAAGCGCCTTCAGCCGATCCAGCGCCAGCCGGCGATAACGTGGTGCCTCAGCCGCCCAATCAGCGCCGCCCAACAAATTCGGCACCGGCACCAGCATATAAAGCGTGGAATGCCCAGGCGGGGCGAGTGAAGGATCAGTGCTGGCAGCCGCCTGCACATAAAGCGAAGGATTTTGCGGAATGACCCCGGCTTCGATCTGCGCCAGATTATTCTCATAATCTTCCGCGAGCAGCACCGTGTGATGCGCCAGATCAAGCGGTCCTTCAATGCCGAGGTAGAGCATGAAGGTGGAACAGGAATATCGTGCCTCGGCGATTTTCTTGTCGGGCCATTGCGGGCGCTGTTCCTCTTCCATCAGCCCCGGAATGGCATGGGCGAAATCGGCATTCACCACCACCGCATCCGCCGCATGCAGCCGCCCGCCCGCTTCAACACCCACGGCGCGGCGGCCTTCAAAAACAATGCGATCCACCTTGGTATTCAGGCGGATATCTACGCCCACGCTCTCAGCAACCCGCGCCATGGCTTCCGACACCACGCCGCAACCGCCGCGCGGATGAAACACGCCATGTTCATATTCCAGGAAGGACAGGATGGAGAACATGCTCGGGCAGCGGAAGGGACTCATGCCCAGGTATTTGGACTGGAAGGAAAACGCCAAGCGCGTGCGCGGATCAGAGAAGTGTCTTTGCAATTCCTGATCGAGCGAAAGCCAGGGCCGCAAATACTTGAGCCCATTCATCACTTCCGGCGCCAGATAGGTCATCACGCCGTGAAAGGGCCGTTCCAGCACAGGGCGGAAGGCTTCCAGCTTCACGCGGTTTTCCGCCATGAAGCTGCGCACGCCTGGCGCATCGGCAGGATTGATCTTGGCCACTTCCGCTTCCATGCGCGCCAGATCGGGCGTTGCTTCAATGGTGACGGGATTGGCGCCTTCGAAGATCAGCCGGTATTGCGGATCAAGGCGGATCAAATCCACCTCATCCTCAAGCCGCGCGCCGCAGGCTTCGAAGATTTCCGCCAGGATGCGCGGATACAAAAAGAAGGTCGGCCCGATATCGAAGCGATACCCGCCAGGCGCGGTGACGGTGCGGGTGCGCCCGCCAACCACGCCATCCTTTTCAAATACCGTGACGCGAACGCCTGAGGAGGCAAGCAGCATGGCAGCCGCCAGCCCCCCAGGTCCGGCGCCGATCACGGCGACATGCGGGCGGCTTTGTGAGAGCGAGGGAGGTGATGCGTTCATCCGGCGATCTGTCTTTACGTTTTAACGGTAGCAAATGTCCAAAAGCAATTACAAACCGGGCCGGCCAAGGGCACCACGCGGCGTCACGCCGCCATGGCCCCCTCAATTTCCGCGAAGCGCGCCCCAGCACGCGGCAGAAGCCGCCGCAGATAGAAATCCGCCACCGCCCCATAGGCCGCGCCATCCGCCGCAGCCGCCCGCGCGACAAGAGCACCCCCAAGCACCCAGCCCACCGCATCCAAATAGGCAGTCGCCAGCGCTTGACCAGCCTCTGCATCGCGGCCTTGTTCGGCGAGCACCGCTTCCGTGGTCCGGGCCAAGCCTTCCGCGGCCGCGCGCAGCCTGGCATCGGGGAGGGCCGCGATCTCCTGGATCAGCTTCCGCATCTCCGCCCCGCCATCGCGGGCGAGCTTCCGGGTAAGCAGGTCAATCGCCTGAATGCCGTTGGTGCCCTCATAAATCGGGGCAATGCGGGCATCGCGCAGCACTTGGGCGGCGCCGGTATCCTCAATGAAGCCCATGCCGCCATGCACTTGCACGCCAAGCGAGGCGGTTTCCACCCCGCGATCCGTGGCCCAAGCCTTCAGCACCGGGATCAGCAGCGCCAGCCGCGTGCTGGCCGCGGCATCGCCCAAAAGCTCCGCGCGGTCGGCAGCCACCGCCGCTTCCAGCATGATCAGCCGGGCAGCGAGCGTGGTTGCGCGCATTTCCATCAGCATGCGCGCGACATCGGGGTGTTCGGCGATGGCCCGCCCATTCTGCACGCGCTGCGCGGCATAGGCTTCCGCGAGCCTGAGCGCCGCCGCGCCATGCGCGACACCCTGGGTGCCAACGCCAAGCCTTGCATTGTTCATCATGGCGAACATGGCTTGCAGGCCGCGATGTGGTTCGCCGACCATCTCAGCCTCGGCCCCCTCATACAGCATGATGCAGGTGGGGCTGCCATGGATGCCCATCTTGCGTTCAATGCCACCGCAGCGGAAGGCATTGCGCGCGCCATCGGGCAGGATTTTCGGTGCGGCGAACAGCGAAATCCCGCGCGAGCCAGGTGGCGCATCCGGCAGCCGCGCCAGCACCAGATGGAGGATATTGCCGGCGCAATCATGTTCGCCCCAGGTGATGAAAATCTTCTGCCCGTGCAAAGCATAACGCCCATTGCCGAGCGGTTCCGCGCGCGTACGCAGCATGCCCAAATCACTGCCGGCTTGCGGTTCGGTCAGGCACATGGCGCCGGTCCATTCGCCGGCAATCATGGGCGGCAACCAGCGCGCCGCCTGATCCGGCGTGGCGTGATGGCGCAGCAGATCAATCGCGCCGGCTGTCAGCAGCGGGCCCAGCATGAAGGAGGTATCAGCCGCCATGCCCAATTCCGTCATGGCGGTCCAAAGACTAAGCGGCAGGCCCTGCCCGCCATGTTCCACCGGGGCGGCCAGCCCCTGCCAGCCGCCTTCGCGCCATTGGTCATAGAGCGCCGGGTAATGCGCCGGTGTCGTCACCGTGCCATTGGCGTAACGCGCGCCCTGCTTATCGGCTTCCTGTGCTTTTGGTTGCAGCGCTTCGGTGCAGAAGCGATTGGCCTCAGTCACAATCTGCACAATGTCATCGGCCGAAAGCGGCGCACCGGCGGCATTGGTAAGACCCGGTAGGTCAACCAGGCGCGTCAGGCCGAAAATCAGATCATCAGCGGCGGTGGTGGTCATGGTGAGGACTCCAAGGCAGCAAGCAAACCAGGCGCGGGCGCATCCCTCCCTGCGGCCCATCCCGGCAGGGCGCGGGCGAGGGCATTATCCTCCGCCGCCGCGGCCAGGGCCAGACCCAAAAGCGGGGCGAATTTGAAGCCATGGCCGGAAAAGCCGGACATGACAAAGCAGCCGGGGGCGGCGGCTTCCAGGATGAATTCCTCCTGGTCTTGCACATCATAATAACAGGCTTGGGCGCCCAGCACCCGGTAAGCCCCCGCATTGATCAGGCGCGGGCGGGCCAGGGCCAGGATTTCCTCGATTTCCGAGGGCGTTGCCGCGCGCGGGTCCGCCCCGGCGTCCCCCTGGCGGGAAAAGCGGTGATCCCCGATTTTGAGCGCGGTGCCCGCGACCGGCGGCACGGCGTAAAACCCGCCATCCTCAGCGAGGTCAAGCAGCATGGGTGCCGCTTCCCAGGCGGTGCGGAAGGCGGGCGGGGCTTCAAGCCGCACCAGGATTTGCCGTGACGGCACCGCGCGCCCCACAAGCCCGGTGCCGAGCAGCCTTGGCCCCCAAGGTCCGGCAGCCAAAACCAGCAGATCGGCGCTGCGCTCCGCACCATTGGCCAGGCGCAGGGTTTTGCGCGCCGGTTGGGCGGCAGCGACCTCGGCGGTCTCAAACACGACACCCTGGGCGGCGAGATGCGCGGCGAGGCCCGCGACAATCCGGTCCGCCAGCAAAACGCCGCCACGCGGCAAGGTGAAGGCGGCGGCGATGTCGCCATCAGACAGCATCGGAAAGCGCGCGGTGATCTGATCCGGCGCCAAATCCGCGCAAGCATGCCGATCAGCCCGCAGCGCGGCGCGACTTTCAGCGAGCCAGCCACCCTGATGATTGGCCAGCGCCAGCACACCGGTTTCCACATAGTGCCGCGCGCCAAGCGTGGCCCAGATCATCTCCCAAGCCGCATAGGCGGGATCAACCATCCGCATATAGCCGGCCTGCGCGCCATAGGCGTGGCGGATCAGCCGGTGCTGATCAACCGAGGCCCCGCGCGGATTGGGGATGGGCGCCTGTTCCACCACGCGCAGCTCCCAGCCGGCGCGCGCCAGCGCCCAGGCGGTGCAAAGCCCCATAATGCCGGCGCCAAGGACAAGGGCGTTTCGCTGTGCTGCCATGGCGTTAACCTATGCCGGTTTGGGCGGGAAATGGGAATGCTTGTTTTCTCAATCCATGATGGGCAAACCGCCTTTGCCTGGTCGGTGCAAGACAAGGCAAGGACCTGTCCCGCCAAAGCCACAAGGAACCCAGGCCGCCATGATCATCGCCTTCTGGACCCTGCCTTTGACGTTGATCTTTCTCTGGCTCAGCTTTCGCGTCATCCGCCATAGGCGGTCCGCGCTGATCCCCCTTGGGGCCGGGGGCGATGCCAGGCTGGAACGTGCCATTCGGGCGCATGCCAATTTCGCGGAATATGTGCCTTTCGCCGTGCTATTGTTGGTTTTGGCGGAATGGGGCGGCGCATGGCCTTGGCTTTTGCACGCGCTTGGGGCGCTGCTGGTGGCGGCGCGCCTTTCCCATGGCATGGGCATTGCGCAGGAACCAGAGGATTATCGCTTTCGCGTCTTTGGCATGACGGGAACCTTCAGCGTCCTGGGCATCGCGGCGCTGGCCGCCTTCTGGGGTGCCCTTATGCGCGGCTGAGCGCTTGTGAGAAGGCTGTTAATGCGGCCTATGATGCGGGCTCATTCGGGGAGAAATGATCCATGACCCCACCCCTCGCACCCCACCCCGCCGACCTCGTCCCCGAGCTTTCGGTGCGCGACCTTGCCAAAAGCCTTGCCTTCTGGTGCGGGGCTTGTGGCTTCGCCGTGATCTACGACCGGCCAGAGCACGCCTTCGCCTGCATTCAGCGCGGCTCGGCGCGGGTGATGCTGGACCAGCTGGGCACGGATCGGGACTGGGTGACGGGCCCGCTTGAGCCGCCGCTGGGACGGGGCATCAATCTTGAGATCGCGGTCGAGGATATTGCGCCAATCCTAGTGGCCTTGGCCGCGGTGGGTTGGCCGCTTTTTCTCGACGCTGAGGAGAAGACCTACCGCGTCGGCGAGGGCTCGGTGACGGTGCGGCAATTCCTGGTGCAGGATCCGGACGGCTACCTGCTGCGCTTCTCCGAGAGGAGTGGCGATGGCGCTTGAATTCGAGACCTGAGATATCTGCTTTCGGCAGCGCTTCGGACGTGATCCTGCTTGGCCGAACGCTTGTGTGATTAGTGTGAATGCTGCCTATGATGCGCCTTCATTCTCGGAGAAATGACCCATGACCTTGACCGTCCAACAAATGCTGGCCGCCGCGGAAGCCGTGGTGCCGCGCATCAGCGCCGATGAAGCGAAAGGCCTGGTCGGCCGCGCCGATGTGGTTTTCCTGGATGTGCGCGAACCGGCAGAGGTCGCGGCCTCCGGCAAGGTGCCGGGTGCTTTGACCATTCCGCGCGGCCTGGTTGAATTCCGCGCTGATCCCTCATCCGCTTTGCATGATGCGAATTTCGATCGCGCCAAGACCATTGTCGCCTATTGCGCCTCAGGCGGGCGTTCCGCGCTGGTGCTGAAGACGCTGCATGACATGGGCTATGCCAATGTGCGCAATCTGGGTGGCTTCAAGAATTGGGTGGATGGCGGCGGAGAGATTGAAAAGGTCTGACGTCGCAATGGGGATCGGGCAATGCCGCGATCCCCTTTTCGGGCGCGCTTTTATTGCGGCTGAATGCCTGCCGCGCGCGCCGCATCGCCCCATTTCTTCATCTCCGCTTCCGTGAAGGCGCGCATTTCTTCCGGCGTGTTGGAAACGATCTCAGCGCCCAAAGTCTTGTGGCGTTCCACCACGCTTGGCACTTGCAGCGCGGCGCGGATATCGGCGTTAAGCTTGGCAAGAATGGGCGCGGGAAGGCCGGCGGGGCCAATCACCATGCCCCAGGTTGAAGCCTCAAAACCTGGCAGGAAGGCCTCACCAATCGTTGGCACATCAGGCAATTGCGGGCTGCGCCTTGCGCCGGTGGTGGCAAGGGCTTTCAGCGTGCCAGCCTGGATATGCGGCAGCGCCGCCGGCACCGTGTCAAACATGATGTTCACGCGATTGGCGATCAGATCCGGATGTGCCTGGGTGCTGCCGCGATAGGGCACATACTCCAACGTAATGCCGGTGCGCTGTGCGAACAGCACGGGCGCCAGCCGCACCACACCGCCCGTGCCGGCAAAGGTCACGCCCGGATTGCGCTTGGCGTAGTCCACCAATTCGGCCGGCGTATTGGGTGCAAAGGCTTTTGGCGCGCACAACACTAAGGGCGTTGCGGTGGTTTGCGAAATGAAGGTGAAATCCTTCATCGTGTCGAAGGGCAATTTGTAGAAGGCCGCATTCACTGGATGGCCGACGGACACCAGGCCAAGCGTGTGCCCATCCGGCGCGCTGCGCGCCACCACTTCGGTGCCGATCACGCCATCCGCCCCGGCGCGGTTTTCCACTGGTACGGGGTGACCCCAGGCCGCGGCCAAGGGCTCCGCGATCAACCGCGCCGTGATGTCTGAAACGCCACCTGGCGTATAGGGCACAATCATGCGCACGGCGCGATTGGGAAAGCCGCCCTGCGCCTTGGCGCGGGCAGCAAGCAGCAAGGCGGGCGCGGCCAAGGCAGCGCGGCGGGTAAGCTTCATGGCGTTTCTCCCTTTGACTATTGCACTGAGTTTGCCCGATTGACGAAATTTCACCAGGGTTTTTCGTGCGCCCGGATTTGGCGTAAGAAGCCGTTCAAATGATTGCGCCAGAAGGTTTTGCCCATGCTGATCCTCGCCCTTGAAGGGGCCATGGCGCGTTGTTCCGCTGCGCTGCTCAGCGACAATACCCCGCTGGCTGAGGCAGTGCATGAAGCGCCGCGCGGCCATCCCGCCGCCCTGCCGCCCATGGCGGAGCAGGTTCTGGCTGAAGCGGGGATCAGGCCCGCCAGCCTGGACGCCATAGCGGTGGGCATAGGACCCGGCGGCTTCACGGGGCTGCGCACGGCCATCGCGCTCGCCGAGGGCCTGGCGCAGGCACTCGGCAAGCCGCTGATTGGCGTGACCACCGGGGAAGCCTTGGCGGCGGAAGTGCCACAAGATGCGCGGGCGGGCCAGGCGCTTTGGTCAGTGCTGGATCAGCGCCAGGGGCGCGTGGTGCTGGAAATCTTCCAACCGGGCGCGGCACTGCCCGAAGCCCCTCTCATTTTGCCGGTCGAAACCCTGCCCGATCCCGAAGGACCCGTGCTGCTGGTGGGCGATGCGGCGGAAGCAGTGTCAGCCGCGCTGACGGCGCGGGGTTTTGTGGCAAGCGCAGCCGCGCCCGCCCTGCCCTCGGCTGTGGCGGTGGGGCGTGTTGCATATCAGCGCCTGCTTGGGGCGCTGCCGCCGCGCGCTGCGGCGCCGCTTTATGCTGAGCCAGCCGCTACCTCGCGGCCAGGATAGGTCCCGTGGCGGCGCATATCGAAATCGCAGGCACTGAAGCGGCGGCGTTGCTTGCGGAAATCCATGCCGAGGCCTTCCCTTCCAATCAGGCTTGGGCTCCGGACGCGATAGCCCTAATGCTGACGCTACCTGGGCACTTTGGTCTAATCGCAACCATGGCCGGGGAAGTGTTTGGCTTCGCGCTGGTCCGAGTACAGGCGCCTGAGGCTGAAATCCTCACCCTGGCCGTAAGGCCCACGATGCAGGGGCAGGGCGTTGGGCGCCTTTTGTTTGGCGCCCTGATGGCTGAAGCCGCGCAGCGCGGTGCCACAGAAATTTTCCTGGAGGTTGCGGAACCAAACGCGGCTGCACGCGCGCTTTATGCCGCTGTAGGGGCAAATCAGGTTGGGTGCAGGCCGCGTTATTACAATGATGGTGCGAATGCGCTGGTGCTTCGTGTTGACTTGGACCGATCAGCTTAGATATGCACATTTAGCCCGCTGCTGAAATTCGTGGCCTGATCTCCGCACTTATGATTCACTGCCCTCGCATTTGGTTGAGGTTGCAATACGTGGCAATGACGCGATGCCTGGTTCCCTGTTCAGCTATGTTGATCTTGAAAAGCGGGTGCGCCCTGACCATCCGCTGCGCGTTATTCGCGGCCTGGTGAATAGTGCATTAGCTGATCTTTCTTCAGCCTTTGACGCGCTCCATTCGCCATTCGGCCGGGAATCCATCCCGCCGGACCGACTGATCCGCGCCCTGTTGTTGCA
>JADCFA010000048.1 GCA_020249775.1 Roseomonas sp.
TGGCCTGGCGCAGCTCGCGGTTCTCCCGTTCCAGCGCTTTCAGCTTCTCAGCCATGTCGCTCGGCACGCCCGCCCGCTTGCCGCTGTCCACCTCCGCCCGCTTGACCCAGTCCAGCAGCCTATGCGCAGAACAGCCAATCTTGGCCGGAATCGACAACGCCGCAGCCCAGCGAGAGGGGTGTCCCCCTCGTGATCCAGCACCATCCGCACCGCTCGGGCGCGGACCTCAGGGGAGAATTTGTTCGTTGTTTTGCTCATAAGGCCTCCATCCTATTTGGAAGTGGGAGCCGATGGCTTACCCGGGGCGGTTCAAGCTAGCTTTCGTTAGAATCGGGCTTGTGAAAGTTCGAGGGGTATTTCTTTCACAAACCCGGTGCTGCTCTAGCGATTTCTCTGGAAGCCCGGCGCAAGGGTTAGCGGGGCTTTCGTCCTGCCTGGAGCCGCTTTGGTGCATTTGCCTTGAAGGTCTGGTGCGTACGGTCAGCGATCATTTGGAGCAGGGAGTTGTCGGGCAACGGTTCTCTGCCAACCAGATCTCGGGCGACAAGGGCGAAGTTGCGCCATTCGGCGCGGCAGCGGTGGTCGCTGTCCTTAAGTGTAGCCGCCATCCAGGCGCAGCGCGCGGCCCAGAACAGGCGGCGGTCACCCGAGCCGGCCAGCATGCCTGCGACTTCCATTGCTTCGCGACTAGATTTGCCACGCTCCAGGTCCCCGGCAATCAACTTCGCAAAATCGAGGATTGTGGCCTCGAATGTCATTTTGGAACTCCCTTACCGATAGGTTGGAGAATCGGCCTAATCTGATTCACATGCTGTAATTGCGAAAATAGTTTCGCGCCATCATTCGCCTTGACCAAGTCTGGCGCAAAAACTCCGCTTCGCGACGCCTTGACCGCCGCACGCCCCGGTTCCTAACGTCACCCGAGCGGGCCCTGGCGTGAACCAGGCCGCCCAAGCCAGCGAGACATTCCGGGGAACCCCATGGCCAAGCATCGCTTCCACCCCACCCGATACTTCAACACGATCGGCGTCGCAGAACCCTGCCTGCGCGTTGCCGATGGCGACACCTTAGTGACCGACACGATAGATGCGTCCGGCCGGGATGCGCGGGAGGTGACCGTCGCCGGCGGGCCAAATCCGATGACGGGTCCGTTCTATATTGAGGGCGCTGAGCCGGGGGATACGCTGACTGTCCGGATTGATCGGCTGACACCGAGCCGAACGACCGGCTGGACCCGTTCGCCACTCGCCCTGACGGTGCTGGACCCGGCCGCCATCCTCGAGAGACCACCGCAGCAGCGTGTGGTCTGGGACATTGACCGCGAAGCGGGGACGGTGCGGCTGCAGGAAAAGGTGAAAGGGCTTGAGGATTTCGCCCCGCCTATCCAGCCGATGATTGGCTGCTTCGGGGTCGCGCCCGCAGGCGGGCAGGCGCTGTCCACCGCGACCAGCGCGCAGAATGGCGGCAACATGGACTACCGGCTATTCGCCCCCGGCACCACGGCCTGGTTTCCCGTAGCAGTTCCCGGTGCGCTATTTTATCTGGGCGACGGGCACGCCTGCCAGGGTGACGGCGAAATCGTCGGCACTGGTATTGAGACTTCTTTTGAGATGGAGGTCACCTTCCGCGTGCTGAAGCGGAAGATCACCTGGCCGCGGGGCGAGACGGCCGACGACATCTTCACCGTTGGCAATGCGCGGCCGCTGGATCAGGCGCTGCAGCACGCCACGACCGAGATGCTCCGCTGGCTTGGCGAAGACTATGGCCTGGACGCCCACGCCGCCAGCCATCTGATGGGCCAGGTGGTCCGCTATGATGTCGGCAATGTCTTCAATCCCGCTTTCACGGTTGGCTGCCGCATATCCAAGCGCTGGCTGCCGAAGCGATAGCATTGGACGTCACGTATCGGTCCAGACCTAGCATTCGGTGAGTCGTGTCGGCGCGCCGAACGAAAGATGTTCCCGCTGATGTGCCCACCCCACCGGCACCCCCTCCAGCAACGGCGGCGACGTCATCCCCACTCGCCGCCGCAATAACCTCTGCGGCCGCCTGCTCGCCTCATTTCTTCGCTTATGGCTGAATTCGATCCCGAAACACCGTCGGCGTCAGGATTGGTACCGCGAATAAATGCGAAAGAGCCAGCAGGTCCTTGTCGCCGGTGATCAAGGCGTCCGCCTTGGCCGTCAGGGCGAGTGCCAAGAATGGACGGTCAAAAGGATCGCGGCAATCCGGAAGCTTGATCTTGTTGGGCACAGTGACGGTTTCACACCAAGGCAGGTAGTCGCCCAGCAGGTCCTCGCGCTCGTCAGAGCTCAATTTGAATGTTGGGTATGACAATACCCGGATCAATTCCGTCGTCGTGTCGTAACTGGCCAGGGGATGAATGGCTTCCGACTGCCAGGCAAGGCGCAACCAAGACAGAGCGCCTGCGTGAAACAGCAGCGCTGACAACAAAACATTGGCATCAAGAACGATGCGGGGCGGTTTCATCCGGCCTTGCGTGCCGTCTTGCGCGACCAAGCCACCGCTGCGGTCACGTCCTTCTCGGTGATGCCCAGATCAGCGAGCTTGGCACGAACAGCATCAGCCCGATTGATCCGCACAGGTGTCAGCACAATGCGCCCGTTATCTTCCACAACGTCGAAATACTCGGCACCTTGACAGGATGACAGCACCGCTTTTGGCAGCGTCAACTGGTTTTTCGAGGTCAATTTAGCCAGCATGTCGAATTCCTCTAGTAAGGATGTAAGGAGAAATACTTAGTCCGATCAGCATTTTCAATAGCCCATCCCGCCCGAAGCCGAAGCACGGCCCAGCCGCTGCGCCCCCCACTCCACCGGGATCCCCTCCAGCAGCCGCGGCAGCGTCACCCCCTCCGGCTGCCGCCCGTTCAGGATCGCCTCAACAAAATCCGGCGCCAGCAGCGTCAGCCGCAGCAGGGTGCCGAGATACCCCCGCTCGGTCTTCTCCCCCCCCCCCATGTCGCTGATGCCGGCGTAGTGCCCCTCGTCGAGCAGCTTCTGGTAGCGGAAGGCGCAAGCGAGCGCCTTCACCAGCGCCGGGTCGGCCTTGGTGACGATTCGCCCGCCCCCGCCGCGCAGTACATGACCCAGCGCAGAGGATCGCGCGGGCACCCCTTGTCAGAGGAAGAGCGCGCAAAGAACGCTACCGAATCGCGCGTGCGGGCGAAGGGCGAGCATCCGCTGCTGATCATCAAGCGGATTTTTGGTTTCACCCAAGTCCGCTATCGGGGTTTGGCGAAGAACGGGACGCGCTTTGAGGTTCTCTGTGCGCTTGCAAATCTTTACATGAAGCGGCGTGTCTTGATGCGATACTGTCACGCCTAACAGGCGAATTACGCCTGAAAGAGATAAAGGCGCGCGTTTATGCCCCGAAAACAGCGCGGGAACCGCTCAACAATAGCTGAAATCACGCCAGGCTCTCCGAGATCAGAAAAAACCGATACGCTTGCGCGGTAGATCAGAAGTTCCCTAAACTATGGGAATTGGTATAATGGGCTTAGCCCGAGGCGACGCGCGCCGCGAAGCCGCCAAGGAAGACCGCGATACCGACATCAAGCGCGACAAACCCCGCCGCACCACGTGGGCTGAGCCGCAGCGCATGGCGCGCGACAAACCATTCCAGCCAAAGCGCATAAAACAGCGCCAATAACCCCCCAAGATCGAGCAAGCCGCTCCCGCCCAAGAGCAAACCGGGCAGGCTCAAGACCGTGAGCGCCAAATATTGCAGCACGGCGGACCAATTCCAGGCAGCGATGAAGCGCGGCCAGCGATCCGCCACGCCAAGTGCTTTGGCCAAGGAAAGCGACGCCAGCGCAAACCCCGCCCAGGAAGCGGCGAACAGCAAAAAATCCACGAGCAGTGTCAGCACGACATCTTCGGGCGTGCTGGTCTGTTCCTTGAAGAACAGGAAAATCGGCAGGCAGATCGCCGCCGCGCGAAAGGAATAGGCGGCAACGGGGAGCGTGTTTTCAAACGCTGCCAGCCCCGCCGCCCGCCCACGCGCCAGCATGAAGGCACCCGTGAGTGCCCGCGCCACACCGCCTTGTGGGGCGCTGCTCAGCCGACCAGCTCCTCAAGCACCATGCGATAAAGCGCTGCCAGATCACGCAACTCATCAATCGGCGCGCATTCATCCACCTTATGCATGGTCGCACCAACCGCACCCAATTCCGCCACGGGGCAATAACGCGTGATGAAACGCGCATCCGAAGTGCCGCCGCCCGTATCAAGCTTGGCCTGCGCGCCCGTTGCGCGTTCAATGGCGCGTTGCAGCCCTGCCACAAAAGGCCCTGGTTCGGTGAGGAAGCTTTCGCCGGAAACCGTGACCTTCAGATCGTGATTGGGCGCTTCTTCTTCCAGCACGGCGCGAATGCGCTGCGTCAGCCCGCTACTTTTATGCAAATCATTGAAGCGGATATTCAAGAACGCCTTGGCCGCGGCCGGAATGACATTGGAAGCACTATTGCCGACATCAAAGCCGGTCACTTGCAAAGTGCTTGGCTGGAACCAATCGCTGCCATTGTCCAAAGCCTCGGCGGTGAGCCTATTCAGCGCGCGCATCAGCCGATGGATCGGATTATCGGCCCTCTCAGGATAGGCGGAATGGCCCTGCACGCCATGCACGGTGATATGCGCTGTCATGGAACCGCGTCGGCCGATCTTCAGCGTGTCGCCAAGCTTCACCTTCGATGTGGGCTCCCCCACCAGCGCCATATCCGGGATTTGATCATTTTCCGCCATCCATTCCAGCACCTTGGCGGTGCCATTGATGGAAGGCCCTTCCTCATCGCCCGTAATCAGCAGGCTGATGCTGCCCTGCTGATCCGGCCGCAAAGCGAGGAAATCGGTCAGCCCCGCAATGAAAGCCGCAATGCTGCCCTTCATGTCGCAGGCGCCGCGGCCATAGATCATGCCATTGGCGACCTCCGCCGCGAAGGGATCATGCTTCCAGCCGGCGCGATCACCAACCGGCACCACATCCGTATGCCCCGCATAACAAAAATGCGGCCCATGGCGGCCACGCCGGGCGAAAAGATTATCAACTTCGGCGAATTTCAGCCGCGTGCAAGTAAAGCCAAGCGGGATCAGCGCCGCTTCCAGCACGCCAAGCGCGCCACCTTCTTCCGGTGTGACGGAAGGGCAGCGGATCAGCGCCTGCAGCAGGGGAAGTGGATCAGTCACGCAGCAATTCGTTGATGGCGGTCTTCGCCCGGGTTTGCGCATCCACGCGCTTCACGATCACGGCGCAATAGAGCGAAGGCCCAGGCGAGCCATCCGGCAATGGCTTGCCCGGCAGGGAACCTGGCACCACCACGGAATAGGAAGGCACGCGGCCCATGAAAATCTCGCCCGTGGTGCGGTCCACGATCTTGGTGGTGGCGCTGATGAAAACACCCATGGAAAGCACGCAGCCACGCTCAACAATCACGCCTTCCACCACTTCGGACCGCGCACCGATGAAGCAATCATCTTCGATCACCACCGGGTTGGCTTGCAGCGGCTCCAACACCCCGCCAATGCCAACGCCACCCGAAAGATGCACATTCTTGCCAATTTGCGCGCAGGAACCGACCGTGGCCCAGGTATCCACCATGGTGTTTTCCTCAACCCGCGCGCCAAGGTTCACGAAGGATGGCATCAGCACCACATTGCGCGCGATATAGGCGGAACGGCGCACTACCGCGCCCGGCACCACGCGAAAGCCCGCCTCGCGAAAGCGATTCTCGCCCCAGCCTTCGAATTTCAGCGGCACCTTGTCATAGGCGCCGGTCGAAATCTCCATCGGCGCGGAATCGGCGAGCCGGAAGGACATCAGCACCGCCTGCTTCAACCATTGATTGACCTTCCAGCCCCCATTCCCATCAGGTTCCGCGACACGGGCCTGACCTGAATCGAGCATTTCCAGCGCTTCTTCAACCGCTGCGCGATCAGCGCCAGTGGTGGCAGGGGAAAGCTGGTCGCGGCGGGCCCATAGCGCTTCGATGCGGGCTTTAAGGGCGGTCATGTTCATGGGGCGGGTTCCTCCGGCAAACTTGTCTTTCCTTGCGGCGCGCTGGGGGCGCTGTCAACGCTTCTTGGTAACCAAAGATTAGGCGGGCATGCCGATTATGCTGCCATGCTTGTCATGTTCGAGATTTCTGCGACCCGCATCGAGCCATCGTCCCTGGATTCACCCATCTCGGCAATGCCGGTGCCATGAGCGGCACGGTTGAGAATATGCTCCGCCTTGCGCGCGAAAGCGATACCGCGACCAGGGCGATGCTGGCGCGCAACGCCACCACCCCGCATGAGGTATTGGCCTTTCTCTCGAAGGATGAGGAACCGCGCGTCCGGGCCAGCGTTATTGCGAATACGCGGGCGCCCTTTTCCGTCCTGCAAGGGCTGACGGAGGATGAAAACAGCCCGGTCCGCGAAGCCTTGGCGCGGCGCGTGGCGGGTATTCTGCCCTCACTCACCTCTTCCGCCCATGATCGCCTGACCCATATCGTCCAGCCAATCCTATTGCGCCTGGCAGCGGATGCGGCGGAGCAAGTCCGCTTTATCATCGCGGATGCCGCCAAGCATCTTTCCACGGTGCCGCGTGATGCCGTGCTGCGCCTTGCGATGGATAGCGAAATCCGCGTGGCGGAACCCATCATTCGCCTTTCACCTTTGTTGACCGAGGAGGATTTGCTGGCGCTGGTTGCAACGCCGCCCGCTTCCGCCACCCTGCAAGCCGTCGCGCGACGCGCCGGTATCAGTGAAGCAATTACCGATGCGCTGATCGCGCAAGGGGATCGGCTTGCAATTGGCTTGATGCTTGAAAACCCCAGCGCAAAAATTCGTGCCGCCAGCATGGATGATGTCCTGAACCGGGCACGCTTCAATCCTGAATGGTTCCCAAGCCTGATGGCTCGGCCAGCGCTGACGCCCGATACGGCGATTCGACTTGCCGGCGTGGTGGCGGAAACGATGCTAAGGCCGCTGATGCAGCGTCAGGATATGGATGATGCGCTGCTGTTTCGCATTCGCCAATGTGTTGCGGATCGCCTGGGCCTGCCACAGCCAAACCTGCCCGGCGGCACCAGCCGCCAGGTTGACCCGGTCACCAAGGGATTTCCAGCGAAATCCATGATCTGGCGCACGGATAATAATGGGCGGCGTTTCTAGAGCAGATCACGTTCAGATGGAATCATCTGAACGTGTGAAGATGCTCGAAAAACAACAATTTAGAGCAGGTTGCGTGAACCCATGTGAACGCAACATGCTCTAGCCCTTGGCGCGCCAAGGCAGCTGGGCCACCCAAATCACCTCAAGGCCGGATCAGCGTGCCTGCCCCACCATCGGTGAATAGCTCCCGCAAGACCGCATGGGGCACGCGGCCATCCAGGATCACGGCACCCTTTACGCCGCGTTCCACGGCATAGATGCAGGTCTCGACCTTCGGGATCATGCCGCCGGAAATCCAGCCATCGGCGATGCCTTTCTTGACCTCGGCCACGGTCATTTCCGGAATGAAATGACCATCGGGGCCAAGCACGCCGCGCACATCGGTCAGCATCAGAAGCCTTTCGGCGGCAAGCGCGCCGGCAATCGCCCCCGCCACGGTATCGGCATTGATGTTATAGGTCTGGCCATCCGCGCCCACACCAACAGGGGCAACAACGGGCACGATATCCGCGCCAATCATCAATTCCAGCACGCGCGGATTGATGGATTCCGGTTCCCCCACAAAACCGAGATCAAGCACTTTTTCGATATTGCTGTCAGGATCGCGATAGGTGCGCGTAAGCTTGCGTGCACGCACCAGCCCGCCATCCTTGCCGGAAATGCCAACCGCCATGACGCCGGCGCGGGTGATGGCTTCCGCCACTTGCTTGTTCACCGGCCCCGCAAGCACCATTTCCACCACATCAAGCATGGCGGCATCGGTCACGCGCAGCCCCTGCACAAAGGTGGATTTCACATCCAGCCGCTTCAGCATGGCGTTGATCTGCGGCCCGCCGCCATGCACCACCACCGGATTGACGCCCACCTGTTCCAGCAGCGCGATGTCGCGGCCAAAGCGCAGCGCGGTTTCTTCTTCACCCATGGCATGGCCGCCATATTTCACCACGACGATCTGATCATCGTAGCGCTTCAGGAAGGGCAGGGCCCCTGCCAGGATTTCCATCTGGTCCTGGGCGGTATCGGTCATGAAAGGCGATCCTGTGATTTTGATTGGCGTGTAGGGGGCGGCGGCGGCAAGGGTCAAGATGCCGGCGGGTGGCTTGCCTTCTTCTCCCAACCGCGGGCGGTTTGCTGCCAATAGGTGAGGCTATGCCCGGCTTCCTTGGCGGCAAGCCAGCGCCCCCGCGCTGCTGCTACCGCCGCTTCATCGCCGCCATCGAAAAGATCAAGCACGCGATCATAATCGGCAAGCCGCGCACTGGCCGCACCATCCACCAGCACCAGAAAGCGCGCGCCATTGGCGGGCGGGATATCTTGATCAGCGATCAGCAAGGGCTGCACCGCATCATGCTCCCCACCCGCCAGGCCATGCGGCAGCCAGGGCGGATCGGCGGGCAGCCAGAGCGCGGCATCCAAGGCGCGCGCGCGTTCGGCATCGGCACACAGGATAAGGCCGCGCCCCCCCGCATCCAGCACGCGCCCCAGTAATTTCGGCAGTGCTTCCTGCAATTTGCTGCGCGTCAGGTGGTAAAAGCCAATCTCGGTCATGCGTCGCGTTCAAAGCGCATGGCAACCCAACGATCGAGCAAGCGCACGCCAAAACCGCTTGGCCCTTTCGGCCCGAGGGGTCCCGCTTCTTCGCGCGCCTCAACCCCCGCGATATCCAAATGCGCCCAGCTTGAACCGCCCACGAATTCCCGCAGGAAGGCAGCGGCGTGGCAGGCATCGGACAGGAAGCGCCCACCCCAGGCGCCACTGCCCGCCGGCGCGCATTGGCGCAGATCGGCGATATCGCTTTTCAGGACTTCCCTGTGTTCGTCATCAATCGGCATGGGCCAGAGCGGTTCGGCCACAGCTTCGCCCGCTGCCATCAGCGCGGCAGTGAGTGCCTCATCATTGCCGAAAACCCCGGCACGGTGATGGCCAAGGGCGGTGATGATGCTGCCAGTCAGTGTCGCCAGATCAATCATCGCACGCGGGCGAAAGCGCTTGGCGGTATAGGCAAGCGCATCTGCCAGGATAAGGCGCCCTTCTGCATCCGTATCCAAAACCTCAATCGTCTTGCCGCTATGGGTGCGAAGAATATCACCGGGCCGATAGGAAGAAGCGCCAATGACATTTTCCGCGAGCGCCAGCACGGCTACCGCCGATGCAGGGGATTGCCGCAGCGCCAAGCTCAGCATCGCACCTGCCGCAGCCGCAGCGCCCGCCATATCGCCGCGCATCTCCTCCATGCCCTCAGCCGGCTTGATGGAAATGCCGCCTGTATCAAAGCAAATCCCCTTGCCGACAAAGGCAATTGGCGCGGTCTTCAGCTTGCCCGGCCAGCGCAGCACCACCAGCCTGGGACCATGTTCCGCCCCGCCGCCCACAGCGCATAACGCACCCATGCCAAGCGCGGTCAGGCGCTTGCCTTCCAGCACTTCAACCTTCAGGCCAAATTCGCGCAGTGCGCGCAGTCTTTCGGCGAAGCTTGCGGGGTTCAGCCGATTGCCTAGTTCCGCCACCAGATCGCGCGCGTAAAGCACCCCGCGGAGCGTTGCCTCTGCGTGCTGCCAGGCGGGTTCCACCTTGGCGGGGTTGGCAACGGCAAGCGTTACCTCGGCAGGTGGCGCATCCTTGTCCTTGCTGGCATCACGAAGCGCATTGAAGCGCCAGCAATTCAGCAGCGCGCCCGCCGCGAAACCCGCTGCCTGTTCCGGCGCGGCGTCTTCCGCCAGCAATACCGCATGGGATCGGCCCGCTGCCGCAGCCAAGCCAGCGCCACCTCCCGCTTCCCAATCACTGATGGCGCGCCCGGCGCCAATCCCGGCAAGGATGGTGAAGCCATGCGCGCCCGGCACGGCAAGCGCCTCACCTGCCTTGCCATTGAAGCGCGCTGCCTTGGCCGCCGCCGCAAGGGCAGGGTCTGCCGGTGTTGATCCTGCGATCACCGGCAGGATCAGCGCACTATCAGCACCGCGCGCCTTATGGCGCTTTTGCGCCAGCGCGGCGCCTTGCAGGGTAAGCTTCGTCATCAGCGTGAAAGCGACGCGGCTTCAGCCTTCGTAATGATCCGCCACCATGCGGTCCAGCATGCGCACGCCATAAGCGGTCGCTCCTTTCGGCACGGTTGGCGCATCCTTGGAAGACCAGGCGGTGCCCGCGATATCCAGATGCGCCCAGGGCTTGCCATTGACAAAGCGCTGGATGAATTGCGCCGCCGTGATGGACCCACCCGGCCGCCCGCCGACATTCTTCATATCGGCAATATCGGATTTCAATTGCTTGTCATAGGCGTCACCCAGCGGCATGCGCCAGGCTTTCTCACCCACCGCGCTGCCCGCTTCCTTCACATGGGTTGCGAGTGTGTCGTCATTGCTGAAAAGCCCCGCGCGTTCATGGCCAAGCGCGATGATGATGGCGCCTGTCAGTGTCGCCAGATCCACCATGAAGCGCGGATCGTATTTTTCCTGACAATACCACATGACATCGGCCAGCACCAAACGTCCTTCCGCATCCGTATTGATCACTTCTACAGTCTGGCCGGAATAGGATTTCACCACATCACCCGGCCGCTGAGCCGTGGCGGATGGCATGTTTTCCACCAAGCCCACCATGCCGATCACATCCGCCTTGGCCTTGCGCCCCGCGAGTGCCGCCATCAGCCCGATCACCGTGCCCGCGCCGGCCATATCCCATTTCATGTCTTCCATCCCGCCCGCCGGCTTGATGGAAATGCCGCCCGTATCGAAGGTCACGCCCTTGCCGATGAAAGCAAGCGGCTTTTGCTTCTTGCCCTTGGGCGCGCCCAGCCATTTCATGGTCACCATGCGCGGTTCCTGGGCACTGCCCTGCGCCACACCCAAAAGCGCACCAAAGCCAAGGCGCTTCATCTCACGCGGGCCCATGATTTCCACGACGACGCCAAGCTTTTCCAAAGCCTTGCAGCGTTCCGCCATTTCAGCGGGCGTCAGCACATTGGGCGGTTCGGAAACCAGATCGCGCGTCAGGAAAACGCCATCCGCGATGGCCTGCATGGGCGCGAAGGCAGCCTTGGCCTTGGTGGGTTCCGCAGCCGCGACTGCAATACGTTCAAGCTTCGGCTTGTCTTCTTCCTTTTCCGTGGTGCGGTAGCGATCGAAACGATAGCTCCTGAGCCGCGCGCCCATGGCGGCGCTGGCGGCCAATGCCGGCGTCAGCCCATCCGCCGCCATCACCGCGTCCCGTTCCTGCTGCACGGCAACGAGGGCGGTACCGCCGGCATTCTCCGCCCCCTGTGCATCCAGCGCATCGGCTTTGCCAAGCCCAATGGCGACGATCTTGGTGAGGCCCGCACCCGGCGCCCAAAATGTGCAGGATTGGCCCTTGGCGCCCTTGAATTTCGCCGCTTCCAAGCCGCGCGAAACCGCGCCGCCGGTTGCTTCCTCAGCCGCCTTGGCCAGGCCCGAAAGCGCTGTCCCTTCGGCCAGCAATAGAACCAGGGCGCCGCTGCGCGGCAGGCTGGGCTTCACAAAGGTGATATCGGGCATGGTGGCTCCTGCGGGCGAGACAATGTCGCTGCACCTTAACAGAGGCATCGCCACCAAAACAGGGCTTGCGGCGCGGCGCCCATGCGGCCAAAGCAGGGTGCATGGATAATGATGCGCTGCTGGCGCTTGCCAGTGATCTCGTCGCCAAGGCGGCTGCGGCCATTATGGCGATCAAGGCCGCGGGCTTCGCCGTTGAGCGGAAAACCGACCACACCCCGGTGACGGAGGCGGATCGCATCGCCGAAGCGCTGATTGTGGAGGGGCTGCGGGCCGCCACGCCCGATATTCCCGTGATTGCGGAAGAAGAAGTCGCCGCCGGCACCGCGCCCGCCCATGCCGAGCGGTTCTGGCTGGTGGACCCCTTGGATGGCACGCGGGAATTCGCTGCCGGGCGCGATAATTTCGCGGTGAATATCGGCCTGGTGGAAGCTGGGCGTGCGGTTCTGGGCGCGGTGGCGCTCCCGGCTTCCGGTGAAATCTTTTGGGGCCGGGTTGGCCTTGGCGCCTGGAAGCGCGATGCCGCCGGCACGCGCGCCATCCATGCCCGCACGCCGCCCGCCACGGGTTTGATCGTGATGGGCAGCCATCATTATGCCGATGACCCGCGCATGGGCCGCTTCCTGGAAGGCCGCCATGTCGCGCGGGTGGTGAATATCGGCTCGGCCGAGAAATTCTGCCGTCTGGCCGAAGGGACCGCCGATCTCTATCCGCGCTTTGGCCGCACAATGGAATGGGATACCGCCGCCCCGCAGGCGGTGGTGGAAGCCGCTGGCGGGCGCGTGCTGGTGCTGGAAGGCCGCGCTCCATTGCTCTACGCCAAGCCGGGCTTTGAAAACCCAGGCTTTGTTTGCGAGGGCCTGCCTGGATGACACGCCGGCTTTGGGCGGATCAGGTCGCGGAAGCGGCGCGCTTGCTGCGCGCCGGTGAACTCGTCGCCTTCCCGACCGAGACGGTCTATGGCCTGGGTGCCGATGCGCGCAATGGCCGCGCTGTGGCAGCGGTGTTTGAGGCCAAAGGCCGGCCCCATTTCAACCCGCTCATCTGCCACTTCCCTGATGCCGAAAGCGCATTTGCCGAGGTGATCGCCGATGATCGCGCGCGCGCCTTGGCCGCGGCCTTCTGGCCCGGCCCGCTGACCTTGGTGCTGCCGCGCCGCGCGGAATGCCGGATTGATCTGCTGGCCGGGGCGGGGCTGGATACGCTGGCGGTCAGGGTGCCGGCGCATCCGCTGGCTTTGGAATTGCTGCGCGCGGCGGCGATCCCGGTGGCGGGGCCATCGGCCAATCGCTCCGGCGCGGTTAGCCCAACCACGGCAGATCACGTGCTGGAAGGGCTTTCCGGGCGCATCGCCGCCGTGTTGGATGGTGGGGCCTGCGATGTCGGTGTGGAAAGCACCGTGCTGGATGTGGCGATGGGCGGCGCCGCCTTGCTCCGCCCCGGCGGCGTGCCGGTGGAAGCAATTGAAGCGGTGATTGGCCCGGTGTCCCGCCCTTTGCCGATCAGCGCCGCCGCGAAAACCCGCACCCTCCGCAGCCCTGGGATGATGCTGTCCCATTACGCGCCCAATTTGCCAGTCAGGCTTGGCGCGGTGGCGGTGGCGGCGGATGAGGCGCTTTTGGCCTTTGGCCCGCCCTTGCCTGGCGCTGGGCTGGTTTGGCAGCTTTCGGAAACTGGCGATCTGCGCGAAGCCGCCGCGCGGCTTTTCGCGGGGCTGCGCCATCTGGATGCCGAGGGAGGCCAGCGGGGCCTCGCGCGCATCGCCGCCATGCCTATCCCGGAAAGCGGGCTGGGGGCGGCCATCAATGACCGGCTGGCGCGGGCGGCGGCACCCCGCGGTTGAGCCTTTACGCAACATTTTTGGCGTAAATCACTTATCCACCACAAAAAACATTTGACTGTGATTTTGGAACTTTTCTAGAACATTCACTCAGTTGCCGGTTTGTTCGCCCCGATTCGCGGGGGGCACCCGGCCCGGGAGGATCAGATGCTGACGCGTAAGCAGCATGAATTGCTGATGTTTATTGACAAGCACCTGCGGGAAACCGGCTTTTCCCCTTCCTTTGAGGAAATGAAGGAAGCGCTCAATCTGCGGTCCAAATCGGGCATTCATCGCCTGATCACTGCCCTGGAAGATCGCGGCTTTCTGCGCCGCCGCGCGCACCGCGCTCGTGCCTTGGAAGTCATGCGCCTGCCCGAAGCCATGACCCCCAAGGTCAAGGAGGCGGCGCCGAAGCCCGAAGCGCCGAACTTCGCCCCTAATGTCATTCGCGGCAATTTTGCCAATAACCTGCCCGCGAGTGCGGCTCGCGTCGCCGCCGAAGCGGCTGCTGTGCATCTGCCGCTTTATGGCCGCATCGCCGCCGGTCTGCCCATTGAAGCGCTGCGCGATAATGGCGCGAGTGTGGAAGTGCCGCTCGCCTTGCTCGGCAATGGCGAACATTACGCTTTGGAAGTTGCTGGTGATTCCATGGAGGAAGCCGGCATCATGGATGGCGATACCGTCATCATCCGCCGCACCGATACGGCCGAGAATGGCACCATCGTCGTCGCCTTGGTGGATGAGAATGAGGTGACGCTGAAGCGGCTGCGCCGTCGCGGCAATTCCATCGCGCTTGAACCCGCCAATGCGCGGCATGAAACGCGCATCTTCGGCCCGGATCGCGTGCGCGTGCAGGGCAAGCTGGTGGGCTTGCTGCGGCGGTACTGAAAAGGCGCGGGGGATGCCCGCGCCTGGTCGCTTCTATGGCGAGCCGTGTTCCCATTCCTTGGCTGGACCGATATTCGGTCCCTCACTCGCCTCCACTCACGGACCGCCAAGAGTTCACGTTCCGTCAGCACATTCTTGTCGTGAAATGCGACCTGCCGATTGGTTCGATACTGCTTCAATCCGCGCGTCATTAAGAATTGGATTGACACAGTTGTTCCTTCCTCCGTAAATCCTCCTTAGAATGTTTCAATTTTTTCCATGGTTTGCCTTGTCAAGGCGCGCTGAGGCGATCAATTTGCGTTGCGTAACGCTGGTTTTTCTTGGCCTTTTTGCTTTCTTCATTCCGCGAGCGCAGGCTGAAGAACTTCGTTTCAGGCTTGCTGATCAGCAGCGCCGCGCCCTGGTGGTAAATGCCGTGCCCACAGGCCCGAAGCGCCCCTTTGTCATTGTATTGCATGGCGGGCGCGGTAATGCCGAGGACATGCAGCGCCGTACCGGCTTTAGCGATCTTGCGCGGCGGGAGAATTTCGGCGTTGCCTATGCCGAGGGCACTGCCTGGGGTCGTAATACCCATGCCTGGAATACCGGGCATTTGCTGCGCGGACAGGTGGGAAGCGCGGATGATATAGGCTATTTCGACACATTGATTGACAATTTAGTGAAGCGCTATGGCGCGGATCCTCAACGCATTTACATGACCGGCGGCTCCAATGGTGCGATGATGACCTTTGTTTACGCCGTTCAGCGGCCAGAAAAGCTTGCGGCCATTGCGCCGGTTGTGGGCGCCATGTTCAGCTTTGAGCAACGGCCCAGGGTGCCCCTGCCAATCATGATGATCAATGGCGCCGCAGATGAGGAAGTGCCGGTGCAAGGCGGCATGAGCCGCAATCGCCAAGTACGCGCCGGGCAAGCCACGCCATATAAACCTTTGACGGAAACAGTTGATTTTTGGGTGAACGCCAATCGGTCTCAACGTCCGCCACAATCCCAAATTACGGGATCCTATACCACGCATACCTATAACGCCCTTCCGGGCGGCGCGGTCACGATTTCTATCGTTGATTCCGTGGGCGGGCATGGCTGGCCCGGCACGAGCTCTCGTCGGGCGGAGAACACTCCCATCAGCGCCTTTAATGGCGCTGAAAAGGTCTGGAGCTTCCTTCGAACGCAGCGCCGGTGACACCGGCAGCGAAACGCCCACTGTTCAATCCACTTCCACCACCAGCTTGCCGAAATTCTCGCCCTTCAGCAGGCCAATGAAAGCCTTGGGCGCATTAGCGAGGCCCTGCACCACATCTTCCCGCCAGTGCAGCTTGCCTGCCCTGATCCAGCCCAGCATCTCCGCGCGGAATTGCGGATAGCGCGGCCAGCCCGTGTCACTCACAATAAAACCTTGGATACGCAGGCGCTTGCGCACCACAGGCCCAAGATTGGGGCCGGCCTGCGCGCCGACAGCATCCGCGCCTGGCGCTTCATTATATTGTGCGATCATGCCGCACATCACCATGCGGCCGAAATCCTTGAAGCGCGGGAAAACCGCCGCCTGCACCGCGCCGCCCACATTCTCCCAATAGACATCAATGCCCTCAGGCACCGCCGCGTCCAATTGCGCGTTGAGATCGCCGCGATGATCAAGGCAGGCGTCAAAGCCAAGCTCCTGCACCACGAAGTCGCATTTCTTGGCGCCGCCCGCGATGCCAACCACCTTGCAGCCGCGGATCTTGGCAATCTGCCCCGCAACCTGCCCAACCGCGCCGGAGGCCGCGCTGATCACCACCGTCTCCCCCGCCTTGGGCTGGCCGATATCGCCAAGCCCGGTCCAGGCTGTCAGGCCGGGCATGCCCAGCACCCCAAGGCTTGAGGAAAGCGGCGGATCGGCTTCCGGCACTTTGAACAGGCGTTCTGGCCCCACCACGGAAAAGCGCTGCCAGCCATAGCCACCCAGCACCGTCTCCCCCGGCTTGAAATCCGGATGGCGGGAGGCAACCACGACGCCCGCGGTCTGGCCTTCCATCACGGCGCCCAAAGCCACGGGCTTGGCGTAGCTTTTCACATCCGCCATGCGCCCGCGCATATAGGGATCGAGCGAGAGATACTGCGCGCGCACCAGCACCTGCCCTTCGCCGGGCTCAGGCACTGCGGTTTCGACAATGTCAAAATCTTCGGTCACCGGGGCGCCAACAGGGCGGCGCTTCAACAGGATTTGCAGATTGGTTTGGGCCATGGGGGTCTCCTTCTTACACCATTTTGGCACGGCTGGTGCGAAAGCGAAAATAAGGCACTGACAAGAGCGGTCTTCTGAAGCAGTCTCCGCCGCCTGAACTTGGAGAAGAGCCATGCCCCTGCCCGAAACCGAGACCCTGCAACTCGAAAGCCCGGAACCGCATATCCAGATCGTCCGCCTCAACCGGCCGGAGGTTTCCAACGCCTTCAACACGCAAATGGGGCGGGATTTGCACGCAGTTTGGTCGGCGCTGATCGCGGAACCCGGCGATATCCGCTGCGTCATCCTGACCGCGACGGGCGGACGCGCCTTTTGCGCGGGCGGCGACCTCAAGGAACGCAAGGGCATGACCGATGCCGCCTGGCGCCATCAGCATGAGATTTTTGAGCGTGCCTTCTGGACCATGCTGGATTGCCAAATCCCGATCATCGCGGCGGTGAATGGCCATGCCTATGCCGGCGGGTTGGAATTGGTGCTGGCGTCAGACTTCGCCTATGGCGTCACGGGCACGCGCTTTGCGCTGACGGAAGTGACGATTGGCATCATGCCAGGCGCGGGCGGCACGCAAACCCTGCCACGCATTGTCGGCGAGCGCCGCGCCAAGGAAATCATCCTGACCGGCAAGCCCTTCACCGCGGAACAGGCGCTGGAATGGGGCATTCTGAACCGTGTCTGCGCACCGGAGGAGGTTTTGCCCGCAGCACTTGAAACCGCGCGTGTGATTGCCGGCAATGCGCCGCTTTCCATCCGCCAGGCCAAGCGTTCCATGCATTTCGGCTTGCAGATGGATTTGCGCAGCGCGCTACGTTTTGAAGTGGAATGCTACAATCAATTGGTCGGCACGGAAGACCGGCAGGAAGGCATTCTGTCCTTCAATGAAAAGCGCAGGCCGGTGTTCAAGGGGCGGTAAAATACACAAGGCCCGCGCCAGTATGCCGGCGCGGGCCTTTCAGGTTGGGATCACTCACCAAGCGTCGTTGAAATCCAGCTTTTCAGCTGACCCTTGGGCAGCGCGCCCACTTTGGTATCCAAAGGCTTGCCATCCTTGAACAGGATCATGGTGGGGATACCGCGCACCGCATAATCATTCGGCGTCATCGGGTTTTCATCAATATTCACCTTGGCGATGGTGAGCTTGCCGGCATATTCCGCCGCAATCTCATCCAGGATCGGCCCCACCATGCGGCAGGGGCCGCACCATTCGGCCCAGAAATCCACCAGCACCGGGCCAGTTGATTCGAGCACATCAGTCTTGAAGCTCTCATCAGATACGGCCTTGGTCAGATCACCCATGGGGGTCTCCATCGAATCGCGGGCGGCGGAATGCGCTGCCCTTCAGATGCACTGAAAATCGTGTTTCACCGCGCCCGGGTCAAGAAGGGGGGTGGACAGGCGCCTTGGCCGCCCCCTCTCGCCAACCGAGCATGGCCTTCAGCCTTTCCCGCAGGCTCTGGAAGGTCACATAAAGCATCGGGATCATGAAAATACCGATGGTGGAGGCCGCGAGCATGCCCCAAAATACCGGCGTGCCGACTGCGCGGCGGCTGATCTGCGAAGCGCCTTCCGCCACTACCAGCGGATAAAGCCCCAGGATAAAGGCGAAGGACGTCATCATCACCGCGCGGAACCTAAGTTTCGCGCCCAGCACCGCCGCTTCCTGGATGGATTTGCCATGCAATTCGCGCTGTTCCTTGGCGAATTCGATGATCAGAATGCCGTTCTTCGCGGCAAGCGCGATCAGCACCACGATCCCGACCTGCGCGTACAAATCAAGCGCGAGGCCCGAGGCCCCAATGGCGGCAATGGCCCCCAGGACGCCGACCGCGACCGAAAGCAAAACAGGCACCGGAATGGTCCAGCTTTCATAGAGAGCGACGAGGAACAGGAAGGCGAAAAGCACCGCAAGGCCGAGGATCATTCCCGTCTGCCCGGCAGCGGCTTTTTCCTGGTAAGCGGTGCCGGTCCATTCGAAGGAAAAGCCCTGCGGCAGGGTGGCGGCGCTCAGCCTTTCCATCGCCGCCAGCCCATCGCCGCTGCTCCGCCCGGCAGCGGGTTCGCCATTCACTGTCAGGCTGCGCACATTATTGTACCGCACAATGCTTTGCGGGCCGAAATCCACGCGAATATCGGCCAGCGCGCGGATAGGCACCATGTCCCCATTGGCATTGCGGACATGCACGCGGAAGACATCTTCGACGGAAGCACGATCCGCTTCCTCGGCCTGCAAGCTCACGCGCCAGCTACGGCCAAACAGGTTGAAATCATTGATGTAATAGCTGCTCATGGTCGCTTGCAGGGCGGCAAAGACATCGCTGATCGAAATACCCAGCACCTGCGCGCGGTCACGGTCCAGATCAAGAAAGATCGAAGGTGCAGCAGCGGAGAAGGTGGAGAAAACCCGATTGAGCGCCGGGTCCTGATTGGCGGCAAAAACCAGGCCACGCATCACCGCCGCCATTTCCGCCACAGGGCGCCCTTCCAGATTCTGCAACTGGTATTGAAAGCCGCCACCGGTTCCAAGCCCGATGATCGGCGGCAGGTTGAAGGGCACCACCAGGGCCGGCACCTGCGCTGTCCCGCGCGCAACCGCCGCGAGCAAAGCATTCACCTTGGCCTCGGGCGCGGTGCGTTCTTCAAAGGATTTCAGCGTCACAATGAAGAAGGCGCTATTGGATTGCGCGAGGCCATTCAGCATCGAAAATCCGGTGACAGCCTGCACCGCCTGAATGCCAGGCAGTGGCTGAATGATCGCCGCCACCTGCTGGCTTAATTCCCGCGTGCGATTGAGCGATGCACCATCCGGCAATTGCATTTCAACAAAGAAGGCGCCCTGGTCTTCCTGCGGCAGGAAGCCCGTCGGCGTGCGGCTGGCAATGCCATAAATCCCGAAAGCAAAGACGCCGAGCAGCACAAGGCTGAGCGCCGAAAGCCTGACCAGGCGGGCGACAATCGCGCCATAGCCATCCCGCACGGCATCAATGAAGGCCGAAACCCGGCCCATAATGCCCTTCTTCGGCCCGTGATGTGCCTTCAGCAATATGGCGCAAAGGGCGGGCGAAAGCGTCAGCGCATTGATCGCGGAAAACAACATGCTGACACTGACGGTGACCGCGAATTGGCGGAACA
>JADCFA010000049.1 GCA_020249775.1 Roseomonas sp.
GGCTCCGACTAGGCAGATACCGGCGCCAAGAGCGAGGAAGGGTTGCGGGCTTATGGCCGTCGCGTTCGCGTAATCGAGAAAAAGCCGCAAGGTGCCGTCAACCTGCAGCAGTTCGGGCGGGACACGATAAGGCGCAGGTGGCGGCGCGCTCGGGGCGGCAAGGGCGCTTGCCTTTGCCAACAGCCCCGCCGCCGGATGCGGCTTTGTCATTTGCTCCGCCGCATTCCCATTCAGGACAATCTCAGGCGGCGGGCACCAACCGCGATTTACCGCCAGCCAATAGATTTTGCCCGCACCTGCGCTATGCGGTTTGAGTGTCGCCCAACGCCGTTCTGGCGTGTCGCTGCGGCCCGATTGTCCGGACTTGCTCGCATTGCGTGACCAGTCGATCCAAAGCTGGCGGCCTTCCTCACCAATCGCGGCTTTGATGGCAGCGCCGATGGTGATCCATTCATTCCCAGGCAGATCATCATTCGGCAGATAGGCCAGCGCGGCGGCAACGGCTTCTGGGGTGCCACGCGGATCGGATGGCCCGCGCCAGGTGTCGCTCGGGCCATCCATGTTCAGCGTTGTCTTGCGCAGCGCCGCCGGCACCATGTCCCACGCGGCGTCCAGGAAGGCGTCGCAGGCCGCTTCGGCTATCTCCGGCAGGTCGGCAAGCGGTGTGTCGGTCAGGCCCTCCTCCGGCCAAGCGTAGGCCTGCCCGGTGACAGGATGGATGGCATAGGCGACGAATTGCTGCCCGCGTGCCAGGACTTCCAGCGGATGGCGCTTGCGCCCGCGAAAAACTGTGTCAGCACGATAGACGAGCAAGCGCTTCGGCGACTGACCAATGCGGAGGCACGGTGTTTCGCCCAGCATGCGCTTCGCGAGGTCGGTCAGCGCGACCGCGACCGAGGCATCTGGCACATCAATGTCGATGCCAACCACCGCACCGCAGGCGATGCCCACTGCGCAATCAGGCCAGCGGCGCCAGATGTCGATCTCGAAGGTTTTGGTTGGCCTGTCGCAGTGCCGCGTCCAATCCGGATAGGCCGCCCAGGCGCCCTTGCGGAAATGGCCCGGCACCTTGGCACCCGGCATGATGGGAATGACGGGATAGCCATTATCCACCAGCCGCGCGCCGAATTGCGCCATGAAATCCTTCATGCGGCCCTCCCTGGCAAAGGCGGTGCAGGATGGCTGCCGCTATCGAGGCGCTGCGCCAGCGCGTCCTGATAGGCGGTGACGATCACCTCCAGCAGCGTCAGCCATTCGGTATCGGTCAGCACCGCGAGATCGGTCTTGCCGATGCTTTCCAGATACTCGCCCGCCATGGGGCTGGCGGCCTGGATAGCGGCGACTTCGTGTTCATCGGGATCAATCACGCCCCACCTCCGACGCATGGCATGCATGCAGCGCATGGAGCAGACCAAGCGCGGAGCGCCGGTCTTGCGCCGCGGATCGAACCAACCAAAGCAGCGCGCAGTGCGCAGGCGACAGGCAGCGCATTTCACATGAACCTCACGGCGGTGATTTCGGTGTATTGGCCCGTGGGCCGGACCTGGATGGCGATGGGGCGGCGCAGATGATGCTGCTGAGCCAGCGCCTCATTCACTGTCATGGGCGGCGGAAGGTCGGGTGCGCGACGGCGCCACCAGGACAGCGCCTTGTCGCGGGGAAATCCTGTGTGCTCGAAACACACCCATTCGCTGTGCTGGATAAGGCCGCATTCATAGGTGACGCGGAGCGATGCCGGCTTGCCGGGCTTCTCGTGCCGCGCGTAGGAAATATCCGTGACGTCGCACCAGGCCGCCTGGATCTGCGTGGACAGCAGCGCGTCTGACGCTGCCTTCGGCGCCACCTTCACCACCGGCGGCGGGAATTCATAGTCACATTCGATGCAGTGCCGCGCGCTGGCGTGATTGATGGTTTTGCATTCCGGGCAGGTTTTGATTGGGGCCTTGCCGTCCTCTGCGGGTTCCTTCTTGCGGCCATCCACCGTATCGATCGGGCCGTGCCGTGCGGTATTTCCGGCGAAGTCCAGCACCAGGCAGTCATCCTTGCCCTCGGCCAGGCGCGTGCCGCGACCGACCATCTGGACATAGAGGCCGACGCTCTTGGTGGGCCGCAGCAGCGCGATCAGGTCCGTGCCCGGCGCATCAAAGCCGGTGGTGAGCACATTGGCGTTGGTGACGCAGCGCAGCCTGCCATTCTTGAATGCGGTCAGGATGCCATCGCGTTCGGGCGCGGGTGTGTCGCCCGTGACGGTTTCGGCGGAGATGCCGTGCTCGCGGATGGCGTCCCGCACATGGCGCGCATGAGCAACGCCCGAGCAGAACACCAGCCAGGATCCGCGGTCCGCACCATGCTGGACAATTTCGGCCACGGCGGCGCGCGTCACCTCATCGCGATCAACTGCGGCCTCAAGGTCCTTGGCGATGAATTCCCCGCCGCGCGTGCCAACACCACCGACATCAAGCTGGGTGTTGGTTTGCTTGGGGACTACGGGACAGAGATAGCCTTGCTGGATCATCTCCAGCACCGGCACCTCATAGGCGATATCGGTAAAGAGCCTGTCCTCGCCCTCATGCAACAGGCCGCTATCCAGGCGGTACGGCGTGGCGGTGAAACCGACGACCTTGGTCAGGCCGGCATTGATCTCCTTCAGTTGCGTGAGAAAGCGGCGATACATACCGCTGTCATTGCGCCCGAGCAGGTGCGCTTCGTCGATCAGCACTAGATCGCAGCGCTGCACCTTGTAGGCGTGGCGGTGGATGGATTGAATGCCGGCAAAGAGGATCTGCGCATGAATGTCGCGCCGTGACAGCCCGGCCGAATAGATACCGGCTGGCGCATCGGGCCAGGCGCGCAGCAGCGCCATGAAGTTTTGCTGGATCAGCTCCTTCACATGGGTGAGGATCAACACGCGCGTGTCGCCATAGGCGGCGATGGCCTCCCGCGTGAAGCCCGCGATGCAGAGGCTTTTTCCTGTACCGGTCGGCAGCACGACCAGTGGATTTCCTGCGCTGGCGGAGAAGTAGTCATACAGCGCATCAATGGCGGCGCGCTGATAGGGGCGGAGCGAGAGCGTCATGCCGCCACCCCATCGCGCCACTCGGCACCATCGCTCAGCCGATAGCTGACCCAATCCTCACCCGCATCCTCCTGCTCGCCGGCGATGAAGTCCGGGATAAAGAGATGCGCGACGCAGCCAGCCTCCTGATCGCGCCGGCAAAGCTGATGATTGTGCCGCGCGCAATGCCAGGCACCGTCATTGGTGGGCGAGGCATGCAGGCAGGAACGGCAATGCCGCTCAGGCATTGCGCCCTCGTGACAGGTGGCGTGATGCTCGCAAAAGCGGCATTGCCACCAGGCAGGATCGTCACTGGTGCGCGCCGGCGGTCTGTTTGCGGCAATGACACGCTCAGCCTTAGCCATGATGCGCAAGGCGGCCTCGGCGTCGTAATGCAGGCGTTCCTGATAAAGCTCGTCGGTGTTCTTGTTGACCGCGAGGTAAAAGGCGCGTTCCAGCCCGGCCAGATGCATGTATGTCTGCATCTGCGCCCAATGCTGCGGCTTGGCTTTGGCGACGCCTTCGCGTTTGAGCGAGAGGAAGGATTTCTCGCTATGGGTCTTGAATTCGCAGACGTGCCAGGTGCGGGGCGCTTCGGGCAGGCCGATCGCCACCGCATCCATGCTGCCGCCGAAATGCCCGCCCATATCGCGGAGCTGCCATTGGCGGCCGGTGGCTGGATCAAGATCCAGCACCGTCACGCCGATGCGGCGAAGGTCAGCGACAAAGCGCGCCTCCGCCAGATTGCCCGTATCAAACAGCCGCAGCAGGCGGCCCGTATGCTTCGCGCGTGTGGTCCAGCGAAAGCCGTACCAGATGGCGCGCTCGCATTCGGTGCCGATCAGTGATGCACCCAGATGTTCCCGATAGCCGTGATCGGCCGTCGCCTCGTAGGCGGCATAGATGGCCGATACGGTCGGCGTTGGTGGGATTGGCAGACAAACCATGGCAGCCCTCGCGATCAGGTGCGCCGCCAAGGGGGCGTGCCGCCGGTGCCTGGGCGGGCAGCAGGCGAAGGTGCAGCGGCGGCAGGGCGGGGTGGCGGCGCCGCTTGGCTTGGCGCAACACTGGTGCTCCCTGCATTGGCGGCGGCATAGCCTGCCACCTTGTTACGCGCCTCGCGGTACACGCCGTGTTTGTCGTTGCCGGCAGGCTCGACCTTCAGGGTCATCAGCAGCGGCTTGAAGTGCAACTGCTCGCTGTCACTGACATGCACTTGGCCCACCGCGTGGCAGATGGCCGACAAGGTGCGCTGCGCGATCTCGACCGTCTGCTGGTTGCGGTTCACCAGATTCAGCTGATCGAAGATCTTCCGGCGCGCGGAGGGACCTTCCAAGATCTCAAAGACCAGCTTCAGCAGCTGCCCGTCGCCCGCCTTGGTCGGTGCCATTTCACTCTCGATCAAATGCGCGAGGTATTTGCCGGGCGGCAGCACCTCGAGCGGGACGGCGGGGGCGACTTCCGTCGCATCAAAAGTTCCATTGAGGGATGCCATGGGATCAGTTCCCTGTGTCTTGGGTGGGGATGACGGGGGTGCTTGGTGCTGCCGCGTAAAAGGGAATGCCGGCGGCCAGATCGGCCCAGGCGAGCGGCAGCGTTTCTTCAAGGCCGAAGCGGTTCTTCGCCAGGAAAGCCGGGCGTTCGATTGTGTGCAGCAGCCGATCGCCACCACCGACACCGCGCACGACCTTCTTGTTGAAACCGACATCGGATTTCAGCGTGCTGATCCGGTAATTCGCGAAGAGCACGGCATCGACGTGTTCTTGCACCAGCGCCGATGCGCTGCGATGCAGTTTTGGCTGGTAGCGGTCGTAGGGCTCGGTTTCCGGACTATCAAAGCGCCGGATTTCCGCATGCGCGATCAGCAGAACACCCATGCCGCATTCATCGCGGAGCGTATTCACCGCATCCAGAAAGGTCCGCCAGGTATCCAGTGCGGCCTGA
>JADCFA010000005.1 GCA_020249775.1 Roseomonas sp.
ACATATTGAACCATTGCTGCATGAAGTAGATGCGCAGCATCCGTTCAATGCCGATCGGCGGGCGGCCGCGTTCGCCTGAGGGGTAATGAGGCTCAATCAAGGCTGAAAGCGCGGCCCAGGGAACCACCATCTCCATCTCGGCCAGGAAGCGCTCGCGCCGCGTTTGCTTGCGAGCGCGGTCAAAGCCGAGGCTGTAAAAGCTTGGCTGTCGCATGGCGGGCGCACTCTACGCTGGAATGGCTGATGCACAACAGAATCAGAAATTCAGTAATAGGCCAAGAGGGAGGGATTAAATCAGAGGTTCCTTACAAAAATTCCTAACTTACCTAAAGATTCGCCGAAAAACTCGCCGAAGTATTTCAGAGCCCTTTATTCTCCTGCTCTCACTTCGCCTGCAAAAACGCGAGGCTTTCGCCTTCCAACATCACCGCCGTCAGCCCCCCGCCGGACCAGGCGGCGGTATCAATGCAAATGCGGTTCTCCCGCACCACGGGCATAAACCCTGCGGTGTGCCCATGCACCACCACAAAGCCATGATCGCGCGGGCTGTTCAAAAAATCATGCCGGATGCGCAGCAAATCCTCGCGTGATTGGTTTTCCAGCGCGACACCTGGGCGGATGCCGGCATGGACGAAAAGATAGCCCCCTTCCTCATGCCAAAGCGACAGATCGCGCAGGAAGCGGCGCTGATGCGGGGCAATCGCCTCGGGCCAAGTCTCGCGCGGCGCATCGGGCGCCACCCCCCAGGAATCAAGCGTCGCCCTGCCCCCGCCCCAAAGCCAATCCGCTGCCGCCGCGCCATCGCCGGAAAATGCGCCCAGCATGGTTTCCTCATGATTGCCCATCAGATGCAGCGTGGGCAGGCCGGGAATGGGATCGCGTTCCGAAAGGTAATCCACCACGCCGCGAGACTCCGGCCCCTTATCCACGTAATCGCCAAGATGGATCAGCATGGCAGAAGCCACGGGGCGGCGGCGCAAATCCTCGGCGATTTGCGTGTGCAGATCACGCAGCTGAGGCAAGGTGCCATGGATATCGCCAATGGCGTAAATGCGCCGCCCGCGCGGCAGATGCCCAGGTGCGCCGCGTATTTCCATCACTTCCGATCCGCCCTTGGGTCCAAAGCGTCGCGCAGCCCATCACCCACCAGATTGAAGGCCAGCACCACCACAAAAATCGCAAGCCCCGGCATGATGGAAAGCCAGGGCGCCTGCGTCAGGAATCGCTGCGCGCTATTCAGCATGGACCCCCAGGAGGGTGCTGGCGGTTGCTGCCCAAGCCCCAGGAAGGAAAGCGATGCTTCGGCGATGATCGCCTCGGCAATGGCGAGGCTCGCCTGCACCAGCAAGGGCGGGATGATGTTCGGCAGCACATGGAACAACCCGATGCGCCAGGGCGGATTGCCGAGCGCGCGCGCCGCTTCTACCCAATCGGTGGATTTCGCATCAAGCGCCATGCCGCGCGCCAGCCGCACGAAAACCGGTGATGCGGTAATGGCTATGGCGAGCATGGCATTTTCCAGGGCGGGCCCCAGAAAGGCCGCCAGCGCAATCGCCAGAATCAGGAACGGCACAGAGAGCATGGCATCGGCCACGCGCGATATCAGCCCATCCACCCAACCGCCAATCAAACCCGCAAGCAAACCAAGCGGCACACCGATGAAAAGCGCGCCAAGCACGGAAATCACACCCGCCATCAGTGAAGCGCGCGCGCCCCAAATAACGCGGGAAAGCACATCGCGCCCGTTTTCATCCGTGCCGAACCAATGCTCGGCCGATGGCGGTTTGCGGATACGGCTCCAGCTTGTTTGCAGCGGATCGTAAGGGGCGATGAAGGGTGCGAGTAGCGCAATCAGCACAAAGGCCACCACCACCACCAGGCCAAACACCGCAAGCTTGTGGCGGAAAAATCGCTTCAGCGCGCGGCGCGCAGGGCTTTCCCCCATGGTGATGGCAGGCGCATTCATGCCTGACGCAGCCTTGGATTGATGGCCATATAAAGCAGATCAGCCACCAGGGAGAGCAGCACGAAAATCAAGGCCGTGGCCAGCACAACACCCTGCACCACAGGATAGTCACGGTTGAACACCGCATCCACAATCAGCTTGCCAAAGCCCGGTATGGTGAAGACCTGTTCGGTGAGCACCGCACCGGCCAGCAACCGGCCAAATTCAATCGCGCCCAAGGTCACCACCGGGATGAGCGCGTTGCGAAGCGCATGTTTCCAGACAACGACCCTTTCGCGAAGCCCCTTGGCGCGGGCCGTGCGCACATAATCCTGCGACAGCGCTGTCAACATCGCCGCGCGTGTGTGGCGCATGAGCACCGAGGCAACGCCGGTGCCCAGCACGAAAGCCGGCATGATGGTTGTCGCGATGGATTGCCAGAAATCCTCAGTCAGCGGCACATAGCCCGAAGGCGGCAGCCAACCCAGCTCCACACTGAAGAACAGAATCATCATAATGCCGAGCCAGAAATTCGGCGTCGAAATGCCAAGCAGCGCGACACCATTCGCCGCCCAATCCGCCGGCTGATCGCGCTTGACGGCGGAAAGAATACCCGCCGGCACGCCGATCAACACGGCGATAATAAAGGACATGGCGGCAAGCTGCGCGGTCACCGGCAGCTTATCCAGAATAAGCTGGCTGACCGGCATTCTGATGCGCCAGGAAAAGCCGAAATCGCCCGTCAGCACATTGCCGATCCAATAGAGGTATTGTTCGTAGATTGGCCGATCAAGCCTAAGCTCCGCGCGGATTTGCGCCAGCACTTGCGGGTCGCCGCGTTCTTCCCCTGCCAGGATCAGCGCCGGATCGCCGGGCATCAATTGTTGCAGCCCGAAGATCAGGATGGAGAGGATGAAAAGCGTGGGCAGAACCTGCCCGATCCGCTTGAGAAGCCAGACCCACATGGCGCTTACTGCAACCGCACACCTTGCAGCCGCACCAGCCCATCCGCAATCGGCCGATAGCCGGAAAGCCGCGCGCTATGCGCCATGATGTTCTTGCGGTGCCAAAGATAGATGCGGTGCACATCCTCCCCAAAGGCGATGCGCGCGGCGCGGGCGTAAAGCGCCTGGCGCTTGGCCAGATCCAATTCCGTGCGCGCTTCATCCAACAGCCTGTCCACTTCCGCATTGGAATAGCGGCCATCATTCTGCCCGCCACCGGTGCGGCTGAAGCTGAAGATATTGCCATCCGGATCGGTGCGGCCAGACCAGCCGACCAGATAGGTTTCGAACTCGCCCCGCGCGGCGGCCTGCAAGGATGAAGCGAATTCCATGGCGCGCAGGCGAAGATCAAAGCCCGCTTCCTTCACCATGGCCTGAATGACTTCGCCAACCTGGCGCAGGTCTGGATTATTCGGCACGGTCATTTCAACCGTGATCGGCAAGGTCGCCCCCGCTTCACGCAGCAGCGCCTGCGCACGCGGCAGATCCCGGGTGGTGGGTGGGAAATCGCGCACATGAAAAGGGCTCGCCGGCGGGAAGGGCTGGCGCGTTGGGACATACATGCCCTCATAAACCACCTGGTTCACCGCAGCACGATCAATCGCCAATTCGAAAGCACGGCGGATGCGCGCATCGCGGCCAAAGGGCGTATTGGCGCGTTCGCCATTGCCCGTATTGATGCTGATGCTTTGATAGCCAAGCTCATCTACTGCCACGGCGCGCAGATTGCGGCTGCGCTGGATGGGCTTCATGTCATCGGGTTCCATCCGTTCGGCGAATTCCACCGCGCCGGATTGCAGGTTCGCAAGACGCACCGTGTTGTCCGGAATGGGCAGATAGGTGACGCGCGCCAGATGGATATTCCGCGCATCCCAATATTCCGGGAAGCGTTCACCAACGATACGTTCCTGCGCCACACGCTCCACAAAGCGAAACGGCCCGGTGCAGACCGGGCGCGTGCCAAAATTGCGCCCCAGCGCTTCCGCGGCCTTGGGGCTGACCGGCATGCCGGCACGATCCGTGAGTGCGGCCAGGAAGGAAGCGGATGGCCCCTTCAGGCGAATACGGATGGTCTTCGGGTCCACCACTTCCACGCTTTCCATATCGGCGATTTCGCTGCGGCGGAAACTGCCTTGCATATTCAAGTGGCGCAGCAGGGAATATTTCACTGCCTCTGCATCCATCACTTCATTGTCGTGAAAGCGCACGCCCTCACGGAGTGTGATGATCAGGCTGCGCGGGTCTTCCCAGCGATGGCCGGTGGCCAATTGCGGCACGATTTCGAGCTTTTCATTGATGTCAAAAAGCTTGTCACACAGCGCCGCATAGACAATGCGCCCGACAAAGGTGCGCGACAGGGTCGGGTCCAGGATATCGGGGTCTTCCTTCAGCGCGATGCGTAAATGCTGCGCGCTGGCAGGTGCGGCGGCCACAGCCAGCACCCCAAAAGCGGCAAGCGCCGCGCGGATCATGGTTTTCATGCGTGATCTCCCATCCCGGTGGGTGAAGGGGCAGCGCCCCGGAAAAAGCCTTGCAACCGCGCGAGCCTTTCCCCGCCACCCAGCGCGGCGATGCGCTGATCAGGTGGCGGCAGGCTTTCGGCAAAATGGCAGGCCACCGGGTGGCCCGCACCTTCAAGGCGCGGTGTTTCAGCGCGGCAGCGTTCGGCGGCAAAGGCGCAGCGCGTATGAAAGCGGCAGCCGGATGGTGGCGCGATAGGGCTTGGCACATCGCCTTCCAAAGGCGGTGTTTTGGTCTGCGCGCCCGGCATGGCGGCCACCAGCGCGCGGGTATAAGGGTGGCGCGGCGCGCCCAATACGTCCTCGGCCGGGCCTTCTTCCACAATGCGGCCCAAATACATCACCGCGACACGGTCAGCGACATGGCGCACCACGCCAAGATCATGGCTCACCAACACAAAGGTCAGGCGCAAATCACGGATCAGATCGCGCAGCAGATTGATCACCTGCGCCTGCACGGAAACATCCAAGGCGCTTACCGGTTCATCGCCAATGATCAGGCGCGGATTGCTGGCGAGTGCGCGCGCAATCGCGATGCGCTGACGCTGCCCGCCTGAGAATTCATGCGGCCAGCGCCCGGCATTTTCTGGCCGCAAGCCAACACGGCGCAGCAATTCCGCAACGCGCGCTGCTTCCTCGGCACGCGGCACCAGGCGGTGCAGCCGCAGCGGTTCGGCAATGGCCTGAGCGACCGTCATGCGCGGATCAAGGCTGCCGAAAGGGTCTTGGAAAATGATCTGCATGTCGCGCCGACGTGCGCGCAAGGCTGATGGAGAAAGGCTCGCCAGATCCTCACCTGCAAAACGCACCGAACCGCTATCAGGTTCAATCAGCCGCAGCATCACACGCCCAAGCGTGGATTTACCGCAGCCGCTTTCGCCAACAATGGCCAGCACCTCACCTTCCGCCACCGCAAGCGAAACGCCATCCACCGCATGCACGGCACCTGCGCGCCGGCCCAACGCATCACGCACCGGGAAATGCTTCACAACATCACGGAGTTCGAGCAGCGCCGTCATGCCGCCGCCCCCAGCATGGCATCCAGCGGCGCACGCAGGCAGGCGCTGAAATGCCCGGGCGCAACCTCAATCAATGGCGGCGCGGCTTCAGCGCAGCGCGCAATGGCAAAAGGGCAGCGCGGCGCAAAGCGGCAACCAGGCGGCGGCGCGCGCAAATCCGGCACCGTGCCTTCAATGCTGGCGAGCCTTTCGCCGCGCACCCCTGCCGCTGGCGCCGCGCCCAAAAGGCCAACGGTATAGGGATGCTCGGGCCGCGCAAAAAGATCAGCGGCGCGCGCCTGTTCCGCCACGCGCCCGGCATACATCACCACAACATCATCGGCATGATCCGCGACCACGCCCAGATCATGCGTGATCAGGATAACCGCCGTGCCGGTCTCCCGCTTCAAATCATCCAGCAGCGCCAGGATTTGTGCCTGCACGGTCACATCCAAGGCCGTGGTTGGTTCATCGGCAATCAGCAGCTTGGGCCGGCAGGCCAGCGCAATCGCGATCATCACGCGCTGGCGCATGCCCCCCGAGAGCTGATGCGGGTATTGCCGCGCGCGCCGCGCCGCATCGGGGATGCGCACCTTCTCCAGCATCGCGACCGCCGCCTTGAAGGCTGCATCGCGGTCAAGCTTTTGGTGGAGCCGCAAAGCCTCGGCCACCTGCTCCCCGGCGGTGAAGGCCGGGTTCAGGCTGGTCATGGGTTCCTGGAAAATCATCGCCATTTCAGCAGCGCGCAAGGCCCGGCGGTCTTCCGCGGGCAGGCCGATCAATTCCCGCCCCATCAGCCGCGCATTGCCGGTGACCGATGCGTTTTCCGGCAGCAGCCCCATGATGGCCAGCGACGCCACCGATTTGCCGCAGCCACTTTCACCCACAATCGCGAGAGTCTTGCCAGCTTCGGCGCGAAAGGAAACGCCATCCAGAATGGAAAGCGCACGGCCATCCTGGCGAAAGCCAAGGCTGAGTCGGGATACGTCCAGCACCGGCACGGTCACTGGATAATCCCTCTGGCTGAGATGGGCGCCTTCATGACGCGATTAAAAACCCCCAAAGCGCCGGTTTCGCAAGCCCCGGTCTTGCGCGGGCCGGGTTGGTCACAAGAATGCTGCCCAAAACCGAAGCGCCCCTGCCGCGAACCGCAGCAGAGGCGCCTTGTTTGAGAAACGCTGAGCGCCTTACAGGCGCACGCGCAGCAGATTGGCGATTTCCCCCACAATGCCGCGCCGGAAGGCAAGCACGCAGGCAATGAAGATCACGCCCTGGATTACGGTGACCCAGGCGCCCATCTCAGCCAGATAGTTCTGCATGGCGACAATCACCGCAGCGCCGATCATCGGGCCAAACACCGTGCCAAGCCCACCCACGAGCGTCATCAGCAGCACCTCACCCGACATGGACCAATGCACATCGGTGAGTGTCGCGATACCGAAGACCAGCGCCTTGGTCCCACCTGCCACACCGGCCAGCGTCGCGGAAAGAATGAAGGCGACCAGCTTATAGTCATCCGTCCGATAACCCAGCGATGTGGTGCGCGGTTCATTCTCACGAATGGCCTTCAGCACCTGCCCGAAAGGCGAATGCACAATGCGATGGATCAGCAGGAAGCAGGCGACAAAAACCGCCGCGACAAACCAATACATCGTCATGTCATTGGCGAGGCTGATCACGCCCAAAAGATTGCCGCGCGGCACCGCCTGAATACCGTCTTCACCGCCGGTGAAGGGCGCTTGCAGGCAGAAGAAGTAGATCATCTGCGCCAGCGCGAGCGTAATCATGGCGAAGTAGATGCCCTGACGGCGAATGGCGATCCAGCCGAAAATGGCACCCTGCACGCCGGCCAGAACGGCGCCGACAAGAATGGAAAGCTCGGGCGAAAGGCCCCAAACCTTGGCGCTATGCGCGGCGATGTAGCTTCCCATGCCGAAATAGGCCGCATGGCCAAAGGAAGTCAGCCCCACATAACCGATCAACAGGTTGAAGGCGCAGGCGAAGATCGCGAAGCAAAGCAGCTTCATCAAAAACACGGGATAAAGGAAGAAGGGGGCCACCACCAGCGCCGCAAACATGACCAAAAGGGCCACGAATTGCGCCTTGGTGAAGCCGAAAATTTCTTCCTGCGGCCCGGCCGGCACCGCGCTGCTTGTCATGGATTGACCGGCCATGGATCAAGCCCTCCCGAAAAGGCCGGCAGGACGCGCCAGCAAGACAATGACCATGATGATGAAGATCACGGTGGCCGAGGCTTCCGGGTAGAAAACCTTGGTCAGACCTTCAATGATGCCAAGCCCGAAACCGGTCAGCACCGATCCCAATATGGAGCCCATGCCGCCAATCACCACCACCGCAAAGACCACGATGATCAGGTTCGTGCCCATTTGCGGATTGACCGAATAGATCGGCGCCGCCAGCACCCCGGCAAGCGCAGCAAGCGCCACACCCGCACCATAGGTGAGCGTGATCATGCGCGGCACATTCACACCAAAGGCCTGCACCAGCGGCGCGTTTTCCGTCGCCGCGCGCAGATAGGCGCCAAGCCGGGTCTTTTCGATCACAAGCCAGGTGGTGATGCAGGCAAACAGCGCAAACACCACGACCCAGCCGCGATAGACCGGCATGAACATGAAGCCCAAATCCCAGGCGCCGGAAAGCTGCGAGGGAATCCGATACGGCATGCCGGAGGAGCCGTATTCATTTCGGAATATGCCTTCAATGATCAGCGATATCCCGAAAGTGAGCAGCATGCCGTACAAGTGATCCATCTTGTATAATCGGCAGATCATTGTTCGTTCCAATATCACCCCCGTAAGCCCCACCAGCAGCGGCGAGAGGATCAGCGCCCACCAATAGCCGATGCCAAGGTAATGCAGCAGCATCCAGGCGACAAAGGCGCCCATCATGAATTGCGCACCATGGGTGAAGTTGATGATGTTGAGCAGCCCGAATATCACCGCGAGGCCGAGTGACAGCATCGCGTAAAAGGCGCCATTGATCAGTCCGAGCAGAAGCTGCCCAAAAAGCAGCGGCGTCGGTATGCCGAATATCTCATCCATACGGAGAATTCCCTCAGGGCGCCGCCGAGCCGTGGCCGAAGCCGCGAGCGGGGCGCGAAGTGGATAATACTTGTTTCATGTCAGGCCCGGATCATGGGGCAATTGCCCTCATTCAAGGGGCGGAAGGCCTCATTCGCCGGTGTGGTCTGCAAGAGCTTATAGTAATCAAAGGGACCACGGCTTTCGGAGGGCGCCTTCACCTCAAACAGGTAGGAAGGGCAAAGCTTGCGGCCATCGGGGCGAATAGTGCCAGGGCCGAAAGCATCATCATCGCAAGGAATGGCCTTCATGCGCGCAACCACTTCCGCGCCCGAGGTTTTGGAAGCCGCAACGCCCATATCGGCGATCGCCTTCAGGTAATGCAGCGCACCGGAGTAATTGGCGATGGAAGCCATATTGGGCCGAACGTCACGCAGCCGCGGACGCAGCCTTTCGGAAATGGCGCGCGTGCGGTCATTCAAATCCCAATAGAAGCTTTCCGTCAGGATCAGCCCTTGCGCCGTTTGCAGGCCAAGCGCATGCACATCCGGCAGGAACATGAGCAGCGCCGCAAGCTTCACGCCACGGCGCGTAATGCCGAATTCAGCCGCTTGCTTCACTGTATTGATGGTGTCCGCGCCGGCATTGGCCATGCCGATCACCTTGGCGCGCGATGCCTGTGCCTGCACCAGGAAGGAAGAAAAGTCGCTCGTCGCCGGGAAAGGGTAACGCACCTGTCCCACCACGCGCCCGCCCGCATTGCGCACGAAATTCGCCGTGTCGCGTTCCAGCGCATGGCCAAAGGCGTAATCGGCGGTGATGAAGAACCAGCTATCGCCACCGGCGCGCACCATTGCACCGCCTGTGGATTTCGCCAGCATATAGGTGTCATACATCCAATGCACGGTATTGGGCGTGCACGCCGGCCCGGTCAGGTCCGATGTCGCCGAACCGGTATTCACGCAGACCTTGTTCTTTTCCCGCGCGATATTGGCAACCGCGAGGCCGACCGAGGATGTCGGCACATCAATGATCATATCAACGCCCTGATCATACCATTGGCGCGCGATATTCACGCCGATATCAGGGCGGTTCTGATGATCCGCGTTGATGATCTCAACATTGAAGCCGCGATTGCCGAATTCCTGCACGGCCTGGCGCGTACACTCAAGCCCATAGGGGCCGCTGATATCGCGGTATGGGCCGGACATATCATTCAGCACGCCGATCCGAATGGTATTCGCCGCCTGCGCGCGGGCGGAACGCCATGGCAAGCCACCAAGGGCGCCGCCAGCGGCGGCACCTCCAAGAACATTACGCCTTGTTGTTGTCATGACGTTTCATCCCTCAAGTCGTCGAATTACGAACGCACCAGCGCGCAGCCGCCTTCACCGATCGGGCGGAAGGCTTCCTCGGCCGGGGTGGTTTGCAGCAGCTTGTAGTAATCCCAAGGTTTCCTGCTTTCGGCCGGCGTCTTCACCTCAAACAGGTAGGAGGGGATAAGGCGACGACCATCCGGGCGAATGATGGCCTTGCCGTAAAGATCATCCTCGGAAGGCTGCGCCTTCATCCGGTTGATAAGATCAAGACCGGAAGCCTTGGCCGCCGGCACGCCCATCGCTGCCACAGTCTTCAGAAAGTGCAGCGTGCCAGAATAGCAGCCGGCATGGATCATATTCGGGTAATTGGTCGGCACGCGCCGCAGCATGCGTTCCGTCCAGGCGCGGGTCTTGTCATTCAGATCCCAATAGAAGCTTTCGGTGCAAACCAGCCCTTGCGCCGTTTGCAGCCCAAGGCCATGGACGTCATTCACAAAAAGCAGCAGTGACGCAAGCTTGATCCCGCGCCGCGTCAGTCCGAATTCTGCCGCCTGCTTCACGCAATTCTGCGTATCGGCACCGGCATTCGCGAGCCCAATCACCTTGGCGCGCGAAGCCTGCGCCTGCACCAGGAAGGAGGAGAAATCCGTCGTGCCCGGGAAGGGTGTCCGCACCTGGCCAATGATACGCCCGCCGGCCGCGCGCACAAAATTCGTGGTATCGCGTTCCAGCGCGTGGCCAAAGGCGTAATCGGCGGTGATGAAGAACCAGGTATCGCCGCCCGCGCGCACGGTTGCACCACCGGTGGACCGCGCCAGCATGAAGGTATCATAGGCCCAGTGGATCGTATTGGGGCTGCATTGCGCGCCCGTCAGGTCAGCGGTGGCCGAACCGACATTGATATAGGCCTTGTTCTTTTCACGCGCGACATTGGAAACGGCCAACCCCACGGAGGAGGTCGGCACATCAATGATCAGGTCCACACCCTGATCATACCATTGCCGCGCAAGGTTCACGCCGACATCCGGACGGTTCTGATGGTCGGCTTCGATGATTTCCACCCGGAAGCCGTGGCTCGCGCCGAATTCGGCTGCCGCTTCGCGCGCAGCGGCGACCGAAGTCGGGCCCGTATTGTCGCGATACATGCCTGACATATCGGTCATGACACCGATGCGAACGGTATTTGCCGCCTGCGCGCGCGCAAGGGAGAGCGGCAGGGCGCCGGTGGCGGCCGCTCCGGCTAGAACATGACGACGTGAAAGCTGCATTTTTTGTCTCTCCCAAGCGATGATGTTTTCGGATCAGCTGCGCACCAGCGGGCAATTGCCTTCAGCCGTCGGACGGAAAGCTTCCTCACCCGGCGTCGTCTGCAAGAGCTTATAGTAATCCCAAGGACCGCGGCTTTCCGCCGGCGTCTTCACTTCAAACAGATAGGCCGGATGAAGCTTGCGGCCATCGGCACGGATCGTGCCCTTGCCGAAGCAATCATCATCTGTCGGTATCGCCTTCATGCGCGCAACCGCCGCCGCACCATCGGCCTTCGCAGCCGCAACGCCCATATCGGCCACAGCCTTCAGATAATGCAGCGCGCCCGCATATGAACCGGCATGGGTCATGGCAGGCATATTCGGCGCCATGGCCGAACGGACCTTATTGGTGAAGCGGCGCGTCGCGTCATTCAAATCCCAATAGAAGGTTTCGGTCAGCACCAGCCCCTGCGCGGTCGCCAGCCCAAGCGCATGCACATCGTTCAGGAACATGAGCAAGGAGGCGATTTTGATGCCGCGGCGCGTAATACCGAATTCGGCAGCCTGCTTGACGCAATTGGTGGTATCCGCCCCCGCATTGGCAAGCCCGATCACCTTAGCGCGCGAAGCCTGCGCCTGCACCAGGAAGGATGAGAAATCGGTCGTCCCTGGGAAGGGCGTGCGCACCTGTCCCAGAACCCGTCCACCAGCGGCACGGATGAAGTTTCCGGTATCGCGTTCCAGCGCATGGCCGAAGGCGTAATCCGCCGTGATGAAGAACCAGCTATCGCCACCCGCGCGCACCATGGCCCCGCCGGTGGATTTGGCGCACATCCAGGTGTCATAGGTCCAATGCACGGTATTGGCGTTGCAACGCGCCCCGGTCAGGTCGCTGGTGGCCGCACTGCAATTGATATGCACCTTGTTCTTTTCGCGGCAGATATCGGAAACCGCCAGCGCCACCGAGGATGTGGTGACATCCAGCAGCACATCCACGCCATCGCGGTCAATCCATTGCCGCGCGATATTCACGCCAACGTCAGGGCGGTTTTGATGATCCGCCGCGAGCACTTCGATATTGAAGCCGCGGCCAGCAAATTCCTGCACGGCAGCGCGCGCGCAGACAACCGAACTCATGCCCGAAATATCGCGATACATGCCCGACATGTCGTTCAGCACGCCGATCTTAATCGTATTCGCGGCCTGCGCCTTGGCGCTGCGATAGGGCAGCGCACCAAAGGCCGCGGCGCCGGCGGAACCGGCCAGAATGTCCCGACGTGAAAGGCTCATTTCTTGTCTCCCTTTTTCTTGCGTTTTCCCATCAAGTGGAAAAGCTTGGCTCAAACACCCAGATATTCATGCAACCGGTCCAAGGATGAATTCAGGTCTTCATTGGCGACCATATCCACCACGCGGCCATGTTCCATGACGTAATGCCGATCCGCAACCGTTTGCGCGAAGCGGAAATTCTGTTCGACCAGCAGCACGGTGAAGCCGCGCTTCTTCAATTCACGAATGGTCCGCCCGATCTGCTGCACAATCACCGGCGCCAGGCCTTCTGATGGCTCATCCAACAGCAAAAGCCGCGCGCCGGTCCGCAGGATGCGCGCAATGGCCAACATCTGCTGCTCACCGCCCGAAAGCTTCGTGCCTTGGCTGCGCGCCCTTTCCTTCAAATTGGGAAATAGCGTGTAGATTTCATCCAAGGGCAGCCCGCCGGGGCGCACCATGGGCGGCAGCAACAGGTTTTCCGTAACATCGAGCGAGGCAAAAATCCCGCGCTCCTCAGGGCAATAGGCAACACCCGCGCGCGCAATCACATCAGGCCGCGCGGCGATGATTTCATTGCCCTCATACTTCACCGAACCGCTGCGCCGCGGCACCAGGCCCATGATGGACCGCAAGGTGGAGGTCTTGCCGGCACCATTGCGGCCCAGCAGCGTCACCACTTCCCCTTCGCGGATATCAATATCAACGCCGTGCAGCACATGGCTTTCGCCATACCAGGCCTCAAGCCCGCGCACTTCCATCAGCGCGCCGGTGCTGGCCTTGGCGCCTGCAGGCGCTGTCATCACATCAGCCATGGGCGGCCTCCGTCGGGGCTTCCGATCCAAGATAGGCGGCGATAACATCGGGGTTGCGCGACACAGAGGCATAATCGCCTTCCGCCAGCACACTGCCGCGCGCGAGCACGGTAATGGTATCGCAAAGCCCCTGCACCACGCGAAGATTATGTTCCACTAGCAAAACGGTGCGACCGACGGAAACGCGCTTCACCAGCGCCACCACGCGGTCCACATCATCATGCGCCATGCCCGCAGTTGGTTCATCGAGCAGCATCATCACGGGATCAAGGGCGAGAGTGGTCGCGATTTCGAGCGCGCGCTTGCGCCCATAGGGCAATTCACCAGCGGTCAGGTGCATCCATTCCGTCAGGCCCACATCGGCCAGCAATTCCTCGGCCCGCGTATCAAACTTGCGCAGAACCGAATCGGAACGCCAGAAATCGAAGGAACCGCCCCGGGCGCGTTGCAAGGCCACGCGCACATTCTCAAGCACCGTCAGATGCGGAAACACCGCCGAAATCTGGAAGCTCCGCACCAGGCCAAGGCGCGCCACTTCGGCGGCCTTCATGCCCGTGATGTCGCGCCCTTCATAGCGAATGGCGCCCCGCGTCGGCGGCAGGAATTTGGTTAGCAGATTGAAGCAAGTGGTCTTGCCGGCGCCATTCGGGCCGATCAAGCCATGGATGGTGCCCCGGCGAACATTCAGGTTCACGTCGCTCACGGCAACGAAGCCCCGGAATTCCTTGGTAAGCCCTTCCGTCTCAAGGATGGTCTCAGACACCTGAACCACGCCCCCCTCTTGATTGCAGCGGTTGATACCGCGAAGCCTCTTTGGACCCTACCTATGCGAGGCTTGGTCTTCCTGCAAGCCACCCCCTTCAATTCCCGAGAAAATTGCCGCCGGCCGGCTTGAACAAAAAAAGGGCAGAGGTTGCCCCCTGCCCTTTCCAGCCCTCCCGGCATGCAGGCTCAGGCTTCAGACAATTCCTCAGGCTTCACCTGACGCTCGGCCACCTTGGCGAGTTCCAGAATGAAATCCACCACCTTTTCCTCAAAAATCGGCGCGCGCAGGTTTTCCATCGCTTCCGGATTCTTGCGGAAGAATTCGATCACCTGCTGTTCCTGGCCGCGGTAGCGCATGGCTTCCTGACGCAGCGCGCCGGTCAGCTCTTCAGGGGTCACCTGGATATTGTTGCTCCGCCCGATTTCAGACAGCAGCAGGCCAAGGCGAATACGGCGCTGGGCGATGCCGCGATATTCATCGCGCAGCGTCGCCTCATCCTTGCCGGCATCATCCGCATCAAGCCGCCCGGCCTTCAAATCCGCTTCCACGCGCTGCCAGATTTGGCTGAATTCACCCTCCACCATGCCTTCCGGCACGGGGAAGCCTGCCTGATCGGCCAGCTTGTCCAGAAGGGCGCGCTTGAGCCGCATGCGCGACATGCCATCATATTCGCGCTGCAAGCCTTCCTTCACCTGGGCCTGCAAAGCGGCAAGATCGGCTTGGCCCACGGTCTTCGCCAATTCATCATCAATGGCGCGCGGCACGCGCTGTTGCAGCTTTTTCGCCGTGATGGAAAACACTGCGTGCTTGCCCGCCAATTCGGCCGAGCCATAATCCAGCGGAAACACCACCTGGATATCGCGGCTTTCGCCAACCGAAAGCCCTTCCATCTGTTCGGTGAAGCCCGGGATGAAGCCCGGCCCGCCCACTTCAATGGGCATATCGGTGGCAGAACCACCGGCAAAGGGCGCCAGCGCCGGTTCTTCCGTACCCGCAATCAACCGCGCTGGGCCGATGCGCAGCGTGAATTCCACCGCCGCACCTGCGGGCATGCCATGCAGATAGATGAATGGCCGGCAGGCGCCAATTTCCGCCTGGTTCGGGAAGGTGAAGGCAAGCGTGCTGCGCCCTGCCGCCACATCAAACGCCACCCGCTGCATATCCAGGAAATCAACACTATCCTGGCCAAGGCTGTAGAAATTGAAGCCAAGCTTGCTTTGCGTGGCTTCCGGCAGGCTGCCCGAAAGCACCTTGGTGGTGACCATCAGGCTTTGCGTCGCACCCGGCGCCGCGGCGATGCCCTTCGGCCCTTCCAGGAACACCTGCACCCAGCCAGCGTCACTGGTCGTGCCGCTCACGCGCAGATCGAAATAGGGCAGCGCTTCTTCCGTGCCGATGGCAGCGACTTCGGACTTCAAGCCGCCCGAAAGCCCAATCTCCCACCCGCGCGGCGCCTGGCCCGGAATGCCGGGCACGGCGCCAAGGGCGGGGCCATTGGTCAGCAGGTCGGGCACCACGGAACCGGCGAAATCGCACACCATCACCTCGCCCTTGGCGGCCGGGCGGGCTTCATTCACATCGGCCAATTCGCCATTGCGGGTCGCAAGCGTTTCCAGGATTTTCTGCACTTCCTCATCCGAAGGCTCAGCGCGCAGGCGTTCCAATTCAATGCCGGAGAAATCAGGCATCGGCACATCCGGCAGCACTTCCAATTCCATGCGGAATTCTAGATCAGCGCCTTCGGCGAAATTCGTGACTTCGATCTTTGGCTGCAACGCGGGCTTCAAGCCACGATCCGTCACCACCTTGCGCGAGGCATCGCCCACGGATTGTTCCAGCACCTCCCCCATCACGGCGGTGCCGTAACGCTGCCGCACAATAGAAAGCGGCACCTTGCCCGGGCGGAAGCCCGGCAGCGAAACCGTCTTGGCGATTTCGGAAAGGCGCTTTTCGCGGCTGGAGGCGATATCGCCTGCCGGAAGCGTCACGGAATAGGCGCGCTTCAAACCTTCATGCGCGAGCTCATTAACCTGCATCGGAGGATCGTCCATCCCAAGCTAGAGAAACAAAAGGCACTGGCGGCGCTTTGGTGCGGGCGAAGGGACTCGAACCCCCAAGGCTTGCGCCACCGGAACCTAAATCCGGCGTGTCTACCAATTCCACCACGCCCGCGCCGGACGGCGCCGCGCCGCGGTCGGCGGCTGGGCTTTAGCCCATGCCTCGGCGCTTTCCAAGTGAGGTCGCGTCAATTCCGCTTCAAGAAACCAGGGCCTGGGCCGCGGCATCCAAAATGGTGGCCTCATCCAGCCCATATTCGCGGTAAAGGTCGGGGATATCGCCGGCCTGGCCGAAGCGGTCCACACCCAGCGGCACCACCCTCTGCCCGCGGACAGACCCAAGCCAGGCATGGGCGGCCGGGTGGCCATCCAGCACCGTGACAAGGGCAGCGCCGGGGGCCAGGGGTGCCAGCAGGGTTTCAATCCAGCTTGGCGCACCAAAACCGGCCCGCGCCTTGCGCCGCGCCGCAAGCCAATCCGTATGCAGCTTGTCCGGGCTGGTGATGGCGAGCAGCCCGGCTTCGGGGATGTCTTCGCGGATGGTATTGAAAGCCGCCATGGCCTCGGGCGCCAGGGCGCCTTGGTAGGCCAGCGCAAAACTTGCCCCCGGTGCGGGCGGCACCACCCAATGCGCGCCGGCAATCACCGCCGCCGGATCAAGGCTGCGTTCGGGCTGTTCCAGCCCGCGCGTGGAAAGCCGGAGCCATACCGCCGAGCCATCGGGCTTTTGCATGTGATGGAAGGCATGGCGCAGCAGGATCGCCAATTCATCCGCATGGGCGGGTTCGTAGGATACAAGCCTATCCTGCGCCATGCCGATCAGCGGCGTATTGACGCTTTGATGCTGGCCGCCTTCCGGTGCCAAGGTCAGGCCGGAAGGCGTTGAAACCAAGAGAAACCGCGCATCCTGATAGCAGGCATAAATCAGCGCATCCAGGCCGCGATTGACGAAAGGGTCATAGACGGTGCCCACCGGCAAAAGCCGCGCACCGTAAAGCCGATCCGCAAGGCCAAGCCCCGCCAGCAGCAGGAACAGGTTCTGTTCCGCAATACCCAATTCCACATGCTGGCCTTCCGGCGACATGCCCCAGCGCTGGGCAGAAGCCAGCTTCGCATCGCGGAACACATCATTCTTTTTGTGGCGGTCAAAAATGCCGCGCCTATTCACCCAGGGGCCAAGATTGGTGGAAACCGTCACATCCGGGCTTGTCGTGACGATGCGCTTGGCGAGTTCGGCATTCTCCCCCTGCCCGCGGCCGATTTCGGCCAGAATCTCGCCAAAGGCAGCCTGGGTGGAGTGCTTGCGCCCCGCCGGCACGCGCGGCGCGGTGAAGCGTTCCGGCACATGGATCAGGGGCGATTGCAGGGCGCGGCCCTGGGGTGACAGGGGCTTGGCGAAATCAATACTGGCAAGGAAGTCGCGCAATTCTTCTTCGGGCACATCAAGCCCTTCGAATTCATCCCATTCATGGCCGGGGCGGATGCGCATGGCCTCACGGAAGCCTTCCATCTGCTCCTTCGTCATCAGCCCGGCATGGTTGTCCTTATGGCCGGCGAAGGGCAGGCCCATGCCCTTGATGGTATAGGCAATGAAGCAGGTCGGCTGATCGCCCGCCGCATCCTGGGCGCGGAAGGCCTCGGTCAGGGTTTCAATGTCATGCCCGCCGAGATTGGTCATGAGCGCGGAAAGCTCATCATCCGAAAGCGGGTCAATAATGGCGCGAATGCCGGCAACGCGGCCAAGCTCGGCCAGGATGGCAGCGCGCCAGGCGGCACCACCCTGAAAGGTCAGCGCGGCGTAAAGGCTGTTCGGGCAATCATCAATCCAGCGGCGCAATTGATCGCCATCGGGCCGGGCAAAGGCTGCTTCCAGCTTGCGGCCATATTTGAGTGTGACGACATTCCAGCCCATATCGCGGAACAACCCCTCGATCCGGCCAAAAAGCCTGTCCGGCACAACGGAATCGAGGGATTGGCGGTTGTAATCCACCACCCACCAGACATTGCGGATATCGTGCTTCCAGCCTTCCAAAAGGGCTTCGTAGATATTGCCCTCATCCAATTCGGCATCGCCCACCACGGCGACATGCCGGCCAGGCGGAATACCCTCGGGCGCCATGCGGTGCAGATGCACATAATCCTGCACCAGCGAGCCGAAGGAGGCGAGCGCCACGCCAAGCCCGACAGAGCCGGTGGAGAAATCCACCTCTGACCCGTCCTTCACACGCGACGGATAGGGCTGAATGCCGCCGAATTGACGGAGCGTTTCCAATTTTTCCCGCTGCTGCCGGCCCAGCAGGTAATTGATGGCATGGAATACCGGCCCGGCATGGGGCTTCACCGCCACGCGATCGGCGGGTTTCAGGATATCGAAATAGAGCGCGGTCAGGATGGAAATGCAGGAAGCGCAAGATGCCTGATGCCCGCCCACCTTCAACCCATCCCGATTGGGGCGGATATGATTGGCGTGGTGGATCATCCAGGAAGACAGCCAAAGCAGCTTCCTCTCCAGCGCATGGAGCATTTCCGTCCGCCGGGCGCTGCCCGGCAAATGGCGGGCCTTGCCCTTGCCTTGCACTGTCATGATCAGATCCCCCGACAACCTGCCGGCAATATGGCGGTTTGATAGCCCTGACGGAAGGGGGAAATCAGGTCTTCACAAGCCGCTTCAGCCCGCCTGAGGCCGCGCGCTGCCCATCCCCCACATAGGCTTCGTGATTATTTTCAATCGAGGCCGGATCATAGAGGTAATTCACCATCAAGCCGCAGGATTGGCGCAGACCATTCTCCGAGACATCGGCGCGCCAATTCAGCCTTTCGACACGCGCGCCATTCGAAAGGTGGAAATGCGCCACGGGATCAAGCGCACGCCCCGGTCTCCCGGCGGGGGCTTCCTTGATCAGATACCGCGCGCCAAGCCGGATCAGGATGGGCGCCATGGCGCGGGCCAGCGCTTCCTGCTTGAGGCAGGCGCGGTCCGTGATGAGCTTCGCGAAATCAAGCGCCGCGCCATTGCCCATGGCGGCGGTAAGCGCGGCTTCTTCTTCGGTGGTCAGAAGTGCCACACCATCCCGCGCGCTTTTCTCAAGCCAGGTGCGAAAGCCCGGCATGGGGGACAGGGTGCAAAAGGTTTTCAGCTTCGGGAATTCAGCGGCGAGCAATTCCACCACGCGCTTGATCAGGAAATTGCCAAAGGAAATGCCATCCAGACCGCGCTGGCAATTGTTGATGGAATAGAACACGGCGGTATCCGCCTGCCCGACATCTTGCAGCGGCGCCTTCTCATCCAGGATTTTCTGCACACTGGCGGCCATGCCACGTTCCAGCGCGACCTCGACAAAAATCAAGGGCTCGTCAGGCATGCGCGGATGGAAAAACGCGTAGCAGCGCCGGTCCGAATCAAGCCGATTGCGCAAATCGCGCCAGGTGCGGATGCGATGCACCGCTTCATATTGCACCAGCTTTTCGAGCAAAGCGGCTGGCGATTTCCAATCAATCGCGCGCAATTCCAGAAAGCCGACATCGAACCAGGAAGCAAGCAAGCCCTTCAAATCAGTCTCCAAAGCCTGCAAGGGCGCTTCGTCATCCTTGAGGCGCAGCAATTCTGCGCGAATCTCCACAAGGAACTTCACCCCATCCGGAATGGCCGCAAAGGCGGTGAGCAGCTTGAGCCGCGGTGGTTCCAAGGCGCGGCGCAACCCGGCAAGGGCAATGGCGCGCAGCGCAGCATCCGTTGCGGTGCTCAGTTTTTCAATGGCGCTGGTCACTGCCGCCGCATTAGAATCAAAACTGGCCAAGGCGCGGAGGAAATCGAGCCTGCCGGCCTCATCCAAGCCACGATAGCGCTCGGCCAGCGCTGCGGCGCGGTTGCGCGCGGATACCTCACCACCGCGCGCTTGCAGGCATTCGCGGAATTCCTCGGCAAAATCACTGGCGGCTTGCGGGCTGCGCTGCACCACGCTCGCCAGGTCGCGCCAGAAGGAAGCGACGCGCTGCAAGGCGCGATTCATCAAGCCGGCTTCAATGGCGATATCGGACATGGCGTGTACCGAACCCCTTCGGGGGAAAGCCTATCGAAAGATTTATTAAAAAACAAGGGATATTTGCAGGGATACTGCGCGCTTGATCGGCTTCACGCCGAAAGATCATGCAGCATCCTGGCCATGAGCGGCGGCAAATCCTCGGCGATCAAACCGGGCGGGCCAGCGGCGGCGCCCGCTCCATGCAGCCAAACGCCAGCGGCAGCGGCTTCGAACGGTTGCATGCCCTGCGCGAGCAAAGCGGCGATGGCGCCGGCCAGGATATCGCCCGTGCCGGCGGTAGCGAGGCTGGGCGGCGCATTATCATTGATGATCACGCGGCCATCCGGGGCGGCGATGATGCTATCCGGGCCTTTCAGCACCACCACCGCGCCAAGCCGCGCCGCGGCCGCATGTGTGGCGGCAAGCCGATCAGCGCCGGGCACGCCAAACAGTCGGGTAAATTCGCCCGCATGGGGCGTGATGACCGCCGCGCCGCGCAGCAGATCAGGCGTGTCAGCCGCAGCGATCAGGGCGCCCGCATCGGCGACCAAGGTTTTTCCCGCTTCAATCAGCGTGCGGATGGCGCTGCGTGTTGCGTCATTCGGCAATAATCCAGGCCCGGCAAGCCAGACCTTGCGGCGCGCATCAGGCAGCAGCGCATCAAGCATTGCATCACTCACCAATTGGCCGGGCGCATCGGCGCGCAGCATGGCGGCCAGGTCCAGGTTTTCGGCATGCAGCGTCACCAAGCCCGCGCCGAGCCGCCGCGCTGCGGATGCTGCAAGCCGCGCGGCACCGGGCATGGCCGCGCCCGTCAGGATCGTCAGATGGCCGCGCGTATATTTATGGGCATTGACGTCAAGCGATGGCAGCGACCAAAGCGATGGGTGATTGCGCCAGCAGCGTGGCGCAATGTCGCCCAATACCGCCTGAGGCAAACCGATATCGGCCAGCACGGTCTCGCCGCAAAGCGCACGACCTGGCAGCAATAGATGCCCGGGCTTCAGGCGAAAGAAGCTGATGGTGAGCGCGGCTTGCGGCGCATAACCCAAGACCCGTCCGGTGGCGCCATCCAAGCCTGAGGGCACATCCACCGCGACCAAGGGGGCCTCGACCGCGCGCAGCACTTGGGCAAGTTCGGGCGCCAGCGGGCGCGTGAGGCCCGCGCCAAACAGCGCATCCACCACCAACCCGGCGCGCGCGGCCTCGGCTTCACCGAACGCTACCATGGGCCCGCGCCAGCGCGCCGCCGCTGCGGCGGCTGCCATGCCGGGGCTGGGTGGCGCAAGCGCCGCGACCGAAACTGGCCAACCGGCCTGTTCCAGGTAACGCGCGGCGACATAGCCATCCCCGCCATTATTGCCGGGCCCCGCCAAAACCAGGGTGCGGCAAGGGCGAAACCGGGCGCGAATGGCCCGCGCCACCGCGCTGCCCGCCGCTTCCATCAGGGTTTCGGTCGAAATGCCCGCCGCCAGCGCCGCCGCATCAGCGCGCGCCATCTCAGCCGGCGTCAATAATTCGGTTGGGTAAGGGCGCGCCATAGGCCGCTTATAGCCGATCCGCGCGTCGGCCATATGGGCTGGATCAAGTGGCGCCCCAAGCTGCTATAAGAATTCCAGGGAAATTGGAGTCGTGCATGGCCTTCGTGATCGCCATCGCCCAGCGCAAGGGCGGCGCCGGCAAATCCACTGTCGCGGCCAATCTGGCCACCGCGCTCGCGGAATCGGGCCATCGCGTCGGGCTTTTGGACATAGACCCGCAGCGCAGCCTGGCGCGCTGGGACCAACAGCGCGGCGCGAGCAAAAAAGCCCATACGCTGCATTTTGAGGCCCCGACCGGCTGGCGCCTGCCCGCGACGCTGGAACGGCTGAAGCGCGAACAGGATTTCGTGCTGCTGGATACCGCCCCGCATGATGACACGGATGCCAAGCTTGCCATGCGCGGTGCCGATCTTGTGCTGGTGCCCTTGCAGCCCTCGGCGGCGGATCTTTGGTCCATGGATGCCACACTTGATATCGCCAAGCAGGAAAGGCGCCCCTTCCGCCTGCTGCTGAACCGCGCCCCGGCCTCGGGCAAGCTTCGCGAGGATATTGAAGGCCAAATCCGCGACCGCAAGCTGCCGCTGCTGGAAACCACGCTCGGCAATCGCACCGCCTATGCGCAGGCCTTCATGGCTGGGCTTGGCGTGGTGGAAGCCTCACCGCGCGGGCCGGCGGCAGCGGAAGCGCGCGCCCTTGCGGCGGCGCTGGAAGCCATCCGCAAGAAAGGTGTTTGATCATGGGTGATATCTTGCTCGCGCTGCATTTGCTGGGCGCGGTGCTTTGGGTGGGCGGCATGGCCTTCGCGCTTTTGGTGCTGCGCCCCGCGGCGCATGAGGTGCTGCAAGCGCCGGAGCGTCTGGCACTCGCGCAAGCCGCCTTTAGGCGTTTCTTTCTGATTGTGTGGCATGCCATGCCGATTGTCTTGCTGACGGGCTGGGCCTTGTTCTTCCTCTGGCATGGCGGCTTTGCCGGCGCGCGATGGGGTCTGCACCTGATGCATTTGCTTGGGCTGATTATGGCTTTGGTCTTTCTTGCGCTATTCTTTGGCCCCTGGGGTGCCATGCGCCGGGCGATGGCGGCGGGTGACAAGCCCGGCGCCGCACGCGCGCTGGAGAGTATCAGAAAGCTGGTCTTGATGAATTTGATCATGGGTTTGATTGTGGTGGCATTCTCCGGCGTTGGGCGCCTCACAGGATGAGCATTGCGCTGAAGGGCGGCATCCAGATTGTTGAGGATGCCGCCCCCGAATTCGAAGCCGTCGCCGCCATTCAGCGCGGCCTGCATAATTTCAATCAGGAAACCGGTGGGCCTTATGACCGGGAACCGGTGACGCTTCTGGTGCAGGATGCCGATGGCAAGACGCTGGGCGGGTTATTGGGCCTCACCTTCTGGGGCTGGCTGTTTATTGATTGGCTCTATCTGGAACGCGGCATGCGGAGGCAGGGCATAGGTGAGGAATTGCTGCGCCGGGCGGAAGCGATTGGCCGCGAACGTGGCTGCACCAATGCCTATACGGATACTTTCAGCTTCCAGGCACCGGGTTTTTGGAAGCGCAATGGTTATGTGGAATTCGGCAAGCTGGAAGGCATGCCGGCGGGCCATGCGCGGGTGTGGCTGCGAAAGAAGCTGTAGCTTTATTCCACCTTGATCCCCGCCTTGGCCACCACTTCGGCCCACATCGCAATCTCGCGCTTCAGCACTGCATCAAATTCGGCCGGGCTTTGCCCACCGGGTTCCGTGCCCAATTCCAGAATGCGCTGCGTCAGATCGGGTGCTGCGATCGCCGCCGCAAAGGCTTCATGCAATTGCGCCTGAATGGCCGCAGGCGTGCGCGCGGGCAGGAAGGCCGCGACCCAGGTATCCGCTTCAAACCCCGGCACGGTTTCCGCGACACTTGGCACATCCGGAAAGGCGCGGTTGCGCGTGGGGGATGTGACCGCGATGGGCCTGATCTGCCCAGCCCGCGCCAACCCTGCCGAGGCTGTCAGTGAATCAAAGCCAAGCTGCACATTGCCCGCCGCCAAATCCTGCAAGGCCGGACCGGAACCGCGATAGGGGATATATTGGATATCCACCCCGGTCGTCAGGCGAAACAACTCTGCCCCCAGATGCGGCCCACCGCCGGGTGAGCCCGCCGTGTAATTCAGCTTACCCGGATTGGCCCTGGCATAAGCGAGCAATTCGGCAATGGTACGAATGGGCAGGCTTGGTGTTGCGGTCACCAGCATGGGCGTGCGCCCTATCATGGTGATGGGCAGGAAGGCGCTTGGAATGTCAAAAGGCGCCTTGTCCTTATGCGTCGTCGGCAGGATGGAATGGGCCGAAGCATTGATCAGCACCATATAGCCATCGGGCGCCGCGCGGGCGACTTCCCCCATGCCAATAATGCCCGAAGCGCCGGCGCGGTTTTCCACCACAATCTGCCAGCCCTTTTGTTCGGTGATCTTGCGCGCCACCAGCCGGCCCAGAATGTCACTCGGCCCGCCGGGCGGGAAGGCAATCACGAAGCGGATGGGCGCGCTGGGCCAGGCGCCCTGGGCGCGGGCGATGGCGGGCGCCAATAGCCCGGCGGCAAGCACCCCCCGACGAGACAAAAGCGGCATGGCCGATCCCCCTCACCTTCACAAAAAATAGCGTGACCGAGTTTCCCGGATCACGCCATAGCTTTGTTGATGGGGCGCGGCTTACGCCTTCAGCGTCGCCAAAGCCTCATTCAAGGTCTTGCTTGGGCGCATCGCGGCTGAGGTTTTCGCATCATCCGGCCGGTAATACCCGCCGAGCTCCTGCGGCTTGCCCTGGGCTGCGATCAGCTCCTCATAGATCTTCTTTTCATTGGCCGAGAGCATATCCGCCAGCGGCTTGAAGCGCGCCGCAAGGCCCGAGCTATTGTCGCGCGCCGCCAAAGCCTGCGCCCAATAGAGCGCCAGATAGAAATGTGAGCCGCGGTTATCAATCTCACCCACCTTGCGCGCGGGGGAGCGGTTATATTCGAGGATCTTGCCATTCGCCTCATCGAGCGTTTCAGCCAGCACCTTCACATCTTCGCTGCCCGTGGTCTGGGCCAAATGCTCGAGCGAAGCGCCAAGGGCCAGAAACTCACCAAGCGAATCCCAACGCAGATAACCTTCGCCCTGGAATTGCTCGACATGCTTCGGCGCCGAACCGCCCGCGCCGGTTTCAAACAAGCCACCACCATTCAGCAAAGGCACAATGGAAAGCATCTTGGCCGAGGTGCCGAGTTCCATGATCGGGAACAGATCGGTCAAATAATCGCGCAGCACATTGCCGGTAACCGAGATGGTATCGAGCCCTTGGCGGATGCGATCGAGCGAGAATTGCATCGCCTCAACCGACCCCAGGATGCGAATATCAAGCCCGGAGGTATCGTGGTCCTTCAGGTATTTCTGGACCTTTTTGATCAGTTCAGCATCATGCGCGCGCTTCGCATCCAGCCAGAAGACCGCGGGCGTATTGGTCAGACGCGCACGGCGCACGCCAAGCTTCACCCAATCCTGAATGGGCGCATCCTTCACCTGGCACATGCGGAAGATATCGCCGGTCTCCACCGGACGAGAGAGCAGCACTGTGCCATCATCGGCGACCACGCGCACTTCGCCATCGGCCGCCAATTCGAAAGTCTTGTCGTGGGAGCCATATTCCTCGGCCTGCTGCGCCATCAGCCCGACATTGGGGACCGTGCCCATGGTCTTTGGATCAAAAGCGCCATTGGCCTTGCAGTCATCAATCACCGTCTGGAATAGCCGCGCATAGCAGCGATCCGGGATCACGGCCTTGGTGTCATAGAGCTTGCCATCCGGGCCCCACATCTTGCCCGATTCACGGATCATGGCCGGCATGGAAGCGTCAATGATCGTGTCGCTTGAGACATGCAGATTGGTGATGCCGCGGTCGGAATTCACCATGGCCAGCGCCGGGCGCGCCTTATAGGTCGCGTCAATATCGGCCAGGATCGGCGCCTTTTCGGCCTCTGGCAGGGTTTCGATCTTGGCCAGCATATCGCCAACGCCGTTATTCGGGTTGACGCCAAGGCGCGCGAGCGTCGCGCCATGCTTTTGGAAGACATCGGCGAAAAATACCGAAACCGCATGGCCGAACAGGATGGGATCGGAGATCTTCATCATGGTGGCCTTGAGGTGCACGGAAAACAGCACCCCAGCGCGCTTGGCGTCATCAATCTGCTCCGCGAGGAAGGCGCGAAGTGCCTTTGCGCTCATCACTGACGCATCAATGATTTCGCCCGCGATCAAGGGCGTCTTGGCCTTGAGCACCGTGACGCTGCCATCCTTCGCCACCAATTCAATGCGCGCATTGGTGGGTGCGGCGATGGTGGTCGCCACTTCCGAGCCATAGAAATCCCCGCCCGGCATATAGGCGACATGGGATTTTGACTCCTTCGACCAGGCGCCCATCTTGTGTGGATTGTTGCGGGCATATTGCTTGACGGCGCCTGCCGCGCGGCGGTCTGAATTGCCTTCACGCAGCACCGGGTTCACCGCGCTGCCAAGCACCTTGCCGTAACGGGCGCGGATTTCGCGCTCCGCATCATTCGTCGGGTTGTCCGGATAATCCGGCACCTGATAGCCCTTGCCCTGCAATTCCTTGATTGCGGCCTTGAGCTGCGGGACCGAGGCCGAGATATTCGGCAGCTTGATGATATTGGCTTCCGGCTTCAGGGCCAGTTTGCCGAGTTCCGCGAGTTCATCATTCACTCGCTGGTCAGGCGTCAGGTTTTCCGGGAAATTCGCCAGGATACGGCCCGTCAGCGAAATATCCTTGAGGCTCATTTTCACGCCCGCGACACCGACGAAGGATTGCACGATGGGCAGCAGGGAATAGGTCGCCAGGGCAGGCGCTTCGTCCACCTTGGTCCAGACGATTTCGAGTTCTGACATGCTGTTACCTTCCATAGCCTGGGCCGTTGGGGCCGCCTTGAATGTTTTGATATTTGCGCCCGTCTTGTCGCACCAGGGGGGGCGAAGGGCAAGTGGGCAGGGCCCGTGGTTGCAGGCCCGTCCCTTTCTAAGAAAATGTTAATTCTTGCGCCTGATCAGGGACTTATACGGCCGCTCTTAGCGGTCCCCATAGCCCTTGGGATGCGCCTCCCGCCAGGTCCAGGTGGTGCGCACAATCTCATCAATATCGCCAAAGCGCGGCGCCCAGCCGGTTTCCTGGCGCAGCTTTTCACTCGCCGCCACCAGCACGGCGGGATCGCCGGCGCGGCGCGGCCCGATGCTATGCGGCACGGCGCGGCCACTCACGCGCTCAATCGCGCTTAGCACTTGCTTCACCGAATGGCCTTCGCCATTGCCGATATTGTAGCGGCAGGACCCATGGGTCTGAAGCCGCGCCAGCACGCGCAGATGCGCATCTGCCAGATCGGTCACATGCACGTAATCGCGAATGCAGGTGCCATCCGGCGTTGGGTAATCATCGCCAAACACCGTCAGCGCCGGGCGCCGGCCAAGGGCTGCATCAATTGCGAGCGGCACCAGATGGGTTTCGGGGTTGTGATCCTCCCCCGCACGCCCCGCGGGGTCAGACCCAGCGGCGTTGAAATAGCGCAGCGCCGCATAGCGCAGCCCATGGATACGCTCGGCCCAGGCAAGCGCGGTTTCCACCATCAGCTTGCTTTCGCCATAGGGATTGCCGGGCGCGACAGGGCAATCCTCATCAATCGGCACGCGTTCCGGCTTGCCGAATAGCGCCGCGGTGGAAGACAGCACAAAGCGCAGGCACCCGGCAGCAATGGCGGCTTCAATCAGCCTGACGCTATTGCCAAGATTTTCGGCAAGATAATGCATGGGCGCCTTCATGCTATCGCCCACAAGGGAAAGCGCTGCGAAATGCAGCACCGCGTCAAAGTGCCAATTGGCGAAAACGCGCGCCAGTTCCGCGCGATCCGCAAGTGGCGCCTGCACCAGCATCGCGGCGGAAGGCACGGCAGCGCGATGGCCTTGGCTGAGATCATCCAGCACCACCACCCCATCACCACGATCAAGCAGTGCCAACACCGCATGGCTGCCAACGAAACCCGCCCCGCCTGTCACCAGATAACGCGCCATATCCGAACCCGCCTTACAGTTTCACGGCCGGGGCAATGCCTCTGCCAGCCTTTCGCTGCGCGGTGCATCCAGCGCGCGGAGATAGGCAGCATCAAGGCCGTAAATATCCCGGCGCATGACCACATTCCCGGCTTCAACGATCACCGTGTCATAATGAAGGCGCACCGGGATCGCCCGCGCGAGCGTAACCCCCTGCGTCGCACCCGTTTCCAAGACACGGTCGAAGCGCTCCCGGTCCCAGACGGGCATGCCGCTGAAGGCTTCCGCCAGCAAATCCATCGGTCGTTCCAGACGAATACAGCCGGATGAAAAGGCGCGGTCCAGGCGGCGAAACAAATGCCGATCCGGCGTGTCATGCATGAAAATATCGTCGCGGTTCGGCATGACGAATTTGATCCGGCCAAGCGCATTCACCTCACCGGGGTCCTGGCGGATGATGAAGGGGAAGCGGTCCTTGGAATAGGCGCTGAAATCCAGCGTGGTCGCGTCAATGTCCGTGAGTTCGCCATCAATGCGCTGATACAGCCGATAGCCCATGGCCTGCATCCGCCCAGGGTCGCGGCGGAAGCGCGGCAGCAAATCCTCCCGCGCATTGCGATCCGGCACGCCCCAGGACGGGTTGAATTGCACCGCGACCAGCCGAACGTCGAGCATGGGTGTTTGCCGATCCGGCCGGCCCACCACCACCGCCATATTCTGCACCACACGCCCGGCATCCGTCAGCTTCAGGCGGAAATGGGGGATATTCACCTCAATGCGTCTGTCGGGTGGGGCGGCAAGGCCACGGCGCATATCAAGGGCCACACGAAGCTGCCCGATCTTGGCTGCAACGGGGGTATTCAAAGCGGCCCAAGTCAGGCGCCCAATGCGGCCATCGGCTTCCAGCCCTTCTTCGGCCTGAAAGCGCCGGACAGAAGCTTGCAGCCGCGCATCGTAAAAGGGGTTTTCCGCCGCCGCGCCGCGCAGCACTTCCGGGTCCAATACCGCAAGCCTGGCGCGAAGCTGGCCGACCCGCGCCGCATCCAGGCTGCCAGGTTCCAGCGTGCCGGAAAGGTTGCCCTCAATCAGCGGCCAGCCACCGCGCGCCGCAATGGCCCTGAAGCGGGCCAGCTCGGCCTTGATCGGCGCCGCATCCGGATGCAGCGCCGCCGCCTGATCAAGCACGCTTGCCGGATCGGTGCTGGCAAGAAGCCTTTCGCGCCAGGCGGGAAAATCAGCCCGCGCTGGATCGCGTTTGATATCCGCGCGCCCAGGTAGAGTAGCTACGCGACCCAAGACCAGATCACGCAGCGCCGCTTCCGCCCGCGCCATGACGTCGGCTGGACCGCGCATGGCGATTTTCTCCGGCAGGTCATAATGGCGCGGATCAAGGCCATCCGCGGCGAGGGCTTCCAACCTATGCGCCAAATGATCGAGCGCCATGCGGGATGCGGCATGCCCAGGCAGGGGCATGCCACCCGCAAGCCCAGCCACACCCAGCCCAAGCATGGCCCGGCGGCCCGCGAATCGCTTTGAGTCACTCATGTGATTTTGTTAGCGCCTTGCGCGACTTCTGCACAATTTTCTTTGTTAAATTCAGGAAACCCCGCCTGCGCGCTGATGCGCGCCGGCCAATTCCTGCACGGTGATGGGCTTATAGGGTGCGCGGGGGCGGAAATGCCCAACTTCCTCCACCGACATGGCGCGCGTCTCGGCAATTATCGCCGCCACAGTCGGGCCGCAAAGCCGCCCCTGGCAGGGGCCCATGCCACAGCGCAGATAGGCCTTGGCCTGGTTGGGCCCGGTCGCGCCAATGGCCGCCGCCCAGCGGAGCGAACCCGCGGTCACTTCCTCACACCGGCAGATGATGGTGGATTCTTCAGGTGGCGCCAGGATTTCCTGCGACGGCGCATAAAGCGCATCCAAAAAGGGCCTAAGGGCGCGCGCCTGCAATAGCGCATCCGCGCTGGCTTCTGCCCGGAAGTCCCGGTCATCAAGGGATAGGCGGCCCAGCCGCATGGCGGCATCCAACCCGGCCAATTGCCCTGCCGCCACCGCAGCTTGCCAGCCGCCAATAACCGCGCCATCGCCCGCCACCGCAATGCGCGCATGGGAAGACGCGCCAAAGACATCAAGCTTGGGCCGCCAGCAAAGCTGCCGCGCATCCCAGCCATGTTCGAGCCCAATCGCCATGGAGATATGGGTCGAAGGGATCACCCCTTCATGCAGCAGCAGCGTATCGCAAGGCTCAACGCCGCCTTCGAAGCGCAGCGCCTGCACCCGCGCGCTGCCCTCCGCGCGCAAATGCCGCGCGCCGGAAATCACCCGCATCCCAGCCTGGCGCGCCCTCAGGATCAGACCAATGCCTTTGGCGAGCTGCTCAAAGCCGCTGAAAATGCCGCCCTGTTCCAAAGCCGTGCGCAGTATGGGCTGCGTGCGGGTTTCCACCAAGACCGGCATAACCCCAGCACGGATCAATTGATTGGCAAGCAGCCACATCAGCGGCCCCTGCCCCGCCAGCACCACCTTGCCCGATGGCACAATGCCCGCGGTTTTCAGCGCAATCTGCGCCGCCCCCGCACTCATCACGCCGGGCAGTGTCCAGCCCGGCATGGGCACTGGTCTTTCCTGAGCGCCTGTCGCCAGCAGAATACGCTCGGCGGTGACGTCCATGGTTTCACCCTGCCGCGCAAGGGATAGCGCGCCGGTATCGGGTTCCAGCATCCAAAGCGTGGTGCCGGGGCGATAGGAGATATCAAGCGCGCGAAAGCGGGCAATCAATTCAAGCCCGGGCGCCATATCGCGCGCCAAGGCGGGATCGGCGCCGGCCAATTCGCCGGCGCGAAAAACCTGGCCGCCAGGGGCTGGATTCTCATCCACCACCAGCACTGAAAGCCCGAATTCCCGTGCCGTGAGTGCCGCCGCCATGCCAGCCGGCCCGGCGCCCACAATGGCCAGATCGAATTTGCGCGGCGCCTGCGGTGAGCTGACGGGCACAAGGTTCATCGCCGCACCTCTCGCGCGCCATGCTGGCGGGCGATGCGCATGCCGGCGGCGACCGGCACCATGCAGGCTTGCCGATTGGCAACACCATCAATTTCGGCCAGGCAATCAAAGCAGATACCCATCATGCACCAGGCCAAGCGCGGACTGCCCGTTACCGGCGTTTCGCGCATGGCGGGCAGGCCCGCGATCAGAATGGCGGCAGCGGCGCTGCTGCCTTCCGGCACCATCAGGCTGCGGCCTTCAACAAAAACCTGCACGGTTTCGGGCCGATGATCGGGGCGCGTGCGAAACATCAGAAGCGTCCAGCCGAAAATGGCGCAAGAAAGGGATCAAGCGCGCCGCGCGCAATCATGGGGGCGAGCAATTTGCCATGCGCCGCGGCCAGCGTAACGCCGGAATGGCAATTCGCCGTAAAGGCGCCGGGCAAGGTTTCGGATTGGTCATAGATTGGCAGCCCATCGGGCGACATGACGCGCAAGGCCGACCAGGCACGCACCACATTCAGCTTGCCGATCCAGGGAAAACTGAGCGCGGCGCGATGGGCGATTTCCGCCATCACGGGCTGGCTTTGGCGCGTATCGAAACCCACTTCTTCCGCGCTATCACCAAGCATGATGCTGCCCTCACCGGTTTGGCGGATGGTGGTGGTGGGCATGGGCAGGGCAGCGCGCGCGCGTTCCGTCACCAGCACTTGCCCGCGCTGCGGGCGCACCGGCGCCTTCAGCCCGAAATGCTGCGCGAGCGCCGCATTGCCAAGCCCAGCCGCAAGCACCGCACGCTCCGCCTGAATGGTGCCAAGATTGGTGTTCAAGAGAAAATTGCGCGGCGCCGTTGCGATACCGGTGATTTTCACATTGGGCAGATAAACCCCGCCCAGCGCCGTGAAGCTGTGATGCAGGCTGCGCAGCAGCGCCAGCGGGCTGACATGGCCATCATAGGGCGTGAAGGAAGCCCCCACCACGGCAGGGCCAAGCCCGGGGAGCATTTCGCGCGCTTCCCGCGCATCCAGCATGCGATAGTCAAAGCCGTAATTGCCCGCTTCGCGCTTCATCTGTTCCATGCGCGCTTGCCGGTCTTTCATTTCCTGATCGGAAAGGCAGAGATGCATCCCACCCGTTTGGGCCAGGCCCAGGGATTGCCCGGTCTGCTTGGCCAGATCATTCGCCAATTCCGCCCAGCTTTCGGCGGATTGCCGGGTCCAGCGCTGATACCAGGGCGCGCCGAGCCCCTTGGATTGTACCCAAACCAGGCCGAAATTGCCCCGACTGGCGCGATAGGCAGCATCACCTTCATCGAGCAGCGCGACGGAAAGCCCCTCACGCCTGAGGCCCCAGGCGATGGCGGAGCCCACCAACCCGCCCCCAATCACCATTGCGTCGAAGCGTCGTCCCGTCATGACAGCACGATTTTATACCTTTCCGGTTAAGGAAAGATGCGGGATCAGCGCCCGCCCCCCACTTGCAGGCAAGCCGCCGTCACATAGGAAGCGGCGTCGGAGGCCAGGAACAGGATGCATTCGGCCACTTCCTCGGGCTTGCCAGGCCGGCCCATGGGCACCAGCGGCCCAAGCCGCGCCAGCCGATCCGGCGCGCCGCCCCGGGCATGGATTTCAGTCTCGATCAGGCCGGGATTGACCGCATTCACCCGCATGCCTTCCTGTGCCACTTCGCGCGCAAGGCCGATGGTGAGTGTATCCACGGCTGCCTTGCTGGCCGCGTAATGCACATATTCGCCCGCGCTGCCGAGCTCTGACGCGCGGGAGGAGACATTCACAATCGCACCCCCCTTGCCGCCATGCTTGGTGGACATGCGCTTCACCGCTTCGCGGCAGAACATGGCAAGGCCAGTGACATTGGCGCCCATGGTATTGGCCCAGCCGGCATGGGTGATGTCTTCCAGCCGCCCGCGGGGCCCGGTCCCGCCGGCATTATTCACCAGCACATCAATGCGCCCGAAATGCTTCATCACCGCTTCAAAGGCGCCGATGGCATGTGCCTCATTCTCCACCGAGCCTTGCAGCAGCAGCACCTTGGCGCCTGCCGCTTCGCAATCGCGCCGTACGGCTTCCGCGCTGGCGCTATCCTGCTGGTAGGTGAGGCATAGATCATAGCCACGGCTTGCGGCCATGCGCGCGGTGGCCGCACCAATGCCGCGCCCGGCGCCGGTGATCATCATGACTTTGCGTGACATGGGCTCTCCTCCGCTTTGTTTTCGCAGCCTTTATGACATGGGATGGCGGGCTTGCCGATACCCGCGCGCCGGGTGAGCATCAGGGGCCAGGAGGCCACCATGACCCCATATTCGCCCGCAAGCTTCAAACCGCTGACCTTGCATGATGCCATGCCGCGCTTTCCAAGGCTGCAACATGCATCAGCGCAGGCGCAGGACAGAAAAGGCTGAGACATGATACGCAATCTGGAGGGCAAGCGCGCGCTCGTGACCGGCGGCGCTTCTGGCATAGGGCGCGCTACTGCGCTCGCTTTTGCGCGGGAGGGAGCGCGGGTGGCGGTGGCCGATATCCTGGAGGAGGCGGCAGAAGGCACTGTCTCCGAGATCAAGGCGATGGGTGGCCAGGCGCTCGCCATCGCCTGTGATGTCACCGATGATGACGCGGTAAAGGCCATGATCGCCGCGACGGTGGATGCCTTTGGCGGCCTTGACTGCGCCTTCAACAATGCTGGCATCGCCCCTTATCAAGTGAATGCCCAGGGGCAAAAAATCGCGGATGTCGCGCCCGAAGCCTGGCGCCGCCTGATTGATGTGAATCTGACTGGCGTTTGGCTATGCCTGCGGCATGAAGTGGCACAAATGCGCGCGCAGGGTTCGGGCGGCGTCATCATCAATACGGCTTCGATCCTTGGGTTGGTCGGGACGGCTACGTCTTCTGCCTATGTTGCGGCAAAGCATGGTGTGGTGGGTCTGACGAAGACAGCGGCTGCTGACCATGCCGAGGATAACATCCGCGTCAATGCGGTTTGCCCAGGCTATATCGAAACACCCATGACCGAGGAGACGATGCGCCGGCGCGGTGAGCGCATTCTGGCGCGCGTGCCAATGGCGCGCATGGGCAAGGCAGATGAGATCGCCGAAGCGGTGGTTTGGCTTTGTAGCCCGAAAGCGAGCTTTGTGACGGGTGTCTCCTGGGCGGTGGATGGCGGCTATACGGCGATTTGACGCACTTCCTGAAGCGGGCATGATTGCGCCTTGGATCGCCGCCACCATCCCGCCCATTTCTGTTTGAGGAACGCCAATGTCTGAAATTGATATCGCCGATGATGCTGGCTTGCGCATCATTCGGCTGAACCGGCCGGAGAAGAAAAACGCGCTGACGCGGGCCATGTATAGCGCCATGGCAGCGGCGTTGCGGGAGGCTGCCGCCACGCCCGCCATTCGCGCCATACTGATCACGGGCGGCGATGCCTGCTTCACCTCCGGCAATGATGTCGCGGATTTCCGCGCGCGCGGCGAACAACAGGCGGAGGTTCCCTCCCCCGCGCGAGAAATGCTGGCCGCACTTGGCGAATGCCCAAAGCCCGTGGTGGCGGCAGTGGCGGGATATGCGATTGGCATTGGCACCACGCTGCTTTTGCATTGCGATCTGGTCTATGCCGGCGATAACGCCATTTTCCGCATGCCCTTTGTGGATTTGGGGCTATGCCCGGAAGGCGGTTCTTCGCTGCTGGTGCCGATGCGCGGAGGGCAATTGCTCGCCAATGAATTGCTGATGCTGGGCGATGCCTTTGCGCCGGAAGTGGCGTTGCGCGCCGGCATCATCAATGCCGTGCTGCCCGCCGCCGAATTGCTGGCGCATGCTGAAGCCAAGGCACGCGCTTTGGCCGCCAAGCCGCCGGCCGCCATGGCGCAAACCAAGGCGTTGCTGCGCCGCGCCGATGCGGCGCGCATTGCCGAACACATGCAGGTGGAATTCGCCGCCTTCGGCGCGCTGCTGCGCGGGCCGGAAGCGGCGGAAGCCGTCGCGGCGTTCCAGGAAAAGCGCAAGCCGGATTTCTCGCGCTTCTTCGCTGGCGGAAAGGCGTAAGGCAATGCTGCATCAATGGCCCGCCCAGGCGCGGGTTTATCACGATGTTTCAGTGGCGGAGGCATTACCCGATGAAATCGGCAGCGCCGCGCGCATTGCGCTGGTCACCACGCGATCACTCGCAACAAGCCGCATCGCCGCGACAGTGCGCGAAGCGCTCGGCGCGCGGCTGGTCGCGGAAAGCGCTGCGATGCGCGCCCATAGCCCGGTTGAGGATGTTTTGGCTTTGGCCGCACTTCTGCGCGAAAGCCGCGCCGAATTGGTGGTGGCGCTTGGTGGCGGTTCGGTGATTGATGGCGCCAAGGTTGCCTGCCTTGCCGTCTGGCGCGGCATCACGGAGCGTGCCGCACTGATTGAAGCAGCGGTTTCACGTGGTGCATCGCCCGGTGCCTGGGATGGCGCTGCACCCTCACCGCGTTTGGTGGCGGTGCCGACCACGCTTTCAGCCGCTGAATTTGCGCCCCATGCCGGCTATACGGATTTGGCCGAGGGGCGGAAATATCGCGCGCTTGATCCCTGGATGGTGCCGCGCGCCGTTTTGCTTGACCCCGCTGCCAGTTTGGAAACACCGGCTGAGCTTTTTCTCTCCTCCGGTATCCGCGCCTTGGATCACGCGGCAGAACGTTGGTGCGCCTTGCAGCCCGCGCCTTTCTCCGATGCAGTATCGCGCCAAGCCATGCTGATGCTGGCGGAGGGCCTGCCGCGCGTGGCGGAAGCAGCGGGCGATTTGCAGGCGCGCGCGCTATGCCAGCAAGCCGCCTGGCTTTCCGTGCAGGGCGGTTGGGCCGGCGTGCCGGTCGGTGCCAGCCATGGGCTTGGCTATATTCTGGGGGCGGCGCGCGGCGTGCCACATGGCATCACTTCCTGCCTGATGCTGCATGCGGTCATGCGTTGGAATGCGCCGGTGAATGCGGCGCGGCAAGCAGATATCGCGGCGATTTTTGGCGGTGCGGAAGCGGGGCCGGCGATTGAGGAATTTGTCGTAGGGCTTGGCCTGCCCACAAGGCTGCATCAGCAAGGCATTACCGAGGCTGAAATCCCTGGCCTTGCCGCGCGCTGGACCGGCGATGCGCCGATTGCGACCAATCCGCGGCCCGTGCGCGGGGCGGCGGATTTGGAGGAGATTTTGCGCTTGGCGGCCTAAAGATTCCGCCGTTCTGCCCTGAGCGTCGGCAGGCCAATGCCGGTGGCGTCAAACCCGCCATCCACGGCAATCACCTGGCCGGTCAGGTAGCTTGCGCGGTCGCTGCACAGAAAGAACACGGCCTCCGCCAGCTCCGCTTCCAGCCCATAGCGATTAAGCGGCAAATGGTCGTGATAATCGGCGCGGATTTCCGGCGTATGCACGGCCTTGGCCATGGCTGTATCCACCGGGCCAGGGGCGACTGCATTCACGCGTATGCCAAGGCTCGCGAATTCCACCGCCTGCTGCTTGGTCAAATGCGCCAACCCGGCCTTGCTGGTGCCATAGGCCACGCGCAAAGTTGAAGCGCGTAGGCCGGAGATGGAGGTGATATTCACCATCGCCCCACCGCCGGCCTCGGCCATGATCGGCGCTGCCGCCTGCGCCGCCAGGAAGGGGCCGGTCAGGTTCACCGCGAGGGTTCGCGCCCAATCTTCCGGTGTGGTTTCCAGAATGGGTTTGAAAATGGCGATGCCGGCATTATTCACCAGCGCATCAAGCCGCCCGAAATGGGCCGCCGCCTGGCGCACCGCAGAAGCAATCGCGGGTGGGTCGGAGACATCGCAGATGATCTCAAGCGTTTTTGAAGGTTCCGTCAACGCCGCCATGGTCTCACGCAGTTGCGCGGCGTTGATATCGAGCAGCGCGACATTCCAACCCTCGGCGAGGAATCGCTTTGTGACGGCAAGGCCGATGCCGCGCGCTGCGCCGGTAACCAAGGCGGTTTTCATGGCGAAATCCTTTCCATCACCGCGGCATGGTACCGGCGCGGCCAGCGGTTGAACCGCCATCAATCACCAATTCGCTGCCTGTCATGTGCCGCGATGCGTCGGAAGCGAGGAACACAACACCCACCGCAATATCAGCCGCGGTGCCGGCTTCACCCAGGGGCACGATATTCGCCGCCAATTGGCGCGGATCAATCGGAGCATTGCGCCCTCCCGGGCTGCCCTGCGGCATTTTCTGCCAGATATCGGTTTCAATCACGCCGGGATGGACGGAATTGCAGCGAATGCCATCCCGTGCGCCAGCGCATTCCAGCGCGACAGATTTCGAAAATAGCCGCACCGCCCCCTTGCTCGCGGAATAGCCGGCAAGCCCGGCGGAACCGCGAATCCCGGCGATGGACGACATCATGATGATGGAACCACCACCCGCACGGCGCATGGCGGGAATGGCGTATTTTACGGAAAGGAAAACGCCATCAATATTCACCGCATTCTGCCGCCGCCATTCAGCGAGCGACATATCAAGCAGCGGCTTCATGATGGCGATACCGGCATTGGAAACCAGCACATCAAGACGCCCAAATTGCGTTTCAATCGCCGCAATCACCTCGGCCCAACGCGCCTCATCCACCACATCCTGATGGAGATACAGCGCCTGATGCCCGGCGGCGCGCAGCTTTGCCGCCAATGCCTCGCCACGCGGATCATCAACATCGGTCAGCACCACGCGCGCCCCTTCGGCGGCGAGTGCTTCCGCGCAAGCCGCGCCAATACCCGCCGCAGCACCGGTGATCAGCGCGACCTTGCCTTGAACCTGTCCCATCACATCCCCCTCAAGCAAAACGTTCCGCCGCGAAGGGCGAAAAATCGAAATTGAGTTTTTCGCCCGCGACCAATGCGCCCATCAGCGCGCCGGTGGGCGCTGAGCCCGTCAGGCCCAAATGCCCATGGCCAAAGGCACAATAAAGCCCCTGCCAGGCCCGCACTGGCCCCATCACCGGCACGCTATCGGGCAGGCAGGGCCGATGACCCATCCAAATCTTGCCGCCTTCCGTGCGCGCCTTGGGGAAAACTTTTTTGAGGTCGCCCAACAACAACATGGCACGCGCTTCCGTGGGCGGCGCATCAAGCCCGGCGATCTCAACCGAACCCGCCACACGCAGCCCTTCTTCCATTGGGCTGATAAAAACCTTGCGATCAGCGGGCGACAGCACGCGCCCAACGCGCACACCCGCATCCGGCAGCATCACGTGATAACCGCGCTGGGTTTCCAAAGGCACCTTCAGCCCAAGCGGTGCCAACAAGCGCGCAGACCAGGCACCGGCGGCGAGCACAATCTGATCGGCGGCGATATCTTCGCCGGCGCAGCGCACGCCAGTCACGCGCCGGCCCTCGGTCAAAATGGCCTGCACCTCAGCGCTGCGAATCTCTCCACCCATACGGCGCACGCCATTCGCCACCACGGCCGCGAGCCGCGCCGGATTCACGCAGGAACCGTGATCGGGCAGCAGAAGTCCAATCTGATAATCCTCGGACACTTCCGGTTCCAATTCGCGCAAGGCCGGCCCGACCAGTTTTTGCACCTTCAGCCCATGCTTTTGGCGCAGCGTGAGGGAAGCATTGTCCTTCGCCAATTGCTCTTCATTCCGATAAAGATACATCTGGCCTTCTTCGCGGATCAGGTCACTCGCGCCTTCCGCAGCCAGGATTTCACGATGCCGATCCGGCGCGGAAAACAGCAAAGCGGAAAGCGCGACGGCAGCGGATTCCACCTTTTCTCGCCGCGCAGAAGCCACAAAGCGCAGCAGCCAGGGCATGGCGCGCAGCCAATAGCGCGCCGGGATATGCAGCGCGCCGGCCGGGTCTATCAACATTTTCGGCACCTGCGCCAGCACGCCCGGCATGGCGAGTGGTGCCACCGACCCATGGCTGATGGCGCCCGCATTGCCGGTATAGGCGGCGCCTTCCTTGCCGGCTTCCAGCACCAGCGGCTTCAGCCCACGCCGTGCCAAATGCCAGGCGATGCAAAGGCCAACAATGCCTCCCCCGATGATCACCGGGGCGGGATTGGATGATTGCGTTTCCATAGCGCCATCCTGACGCAGTCTTAAGCCCCAGGGAAGCGCCCGGTTGACGCCCCGCGGCCAGGGCATCACCTTTGGCGCTTCTGGAGGAAGCCAGCATGAAAATCACCCCCAATAATGCCGGGCTCGGCGCCCGGGTTGAAGGCATTGACCTGCGTGAGGCCGCCTCGGCAGAGGATTTCCGCACGCTTTTGCGCGCCCTTGGCGAATATGGCGTGCTTTGCTTCCCGAAGCAGGATCTGGACGCGCCGCAAGTGGCCGCTTTCGGCAAGCGCTTTGGCGATTTGGAAGTGAATGTCGCCAATCTGTTCCATGCGCCAGGCCATCCGGAGGTGATGATCCTGTCCAATATGAAGGATGCGGCGGGCAAGCCCTTGGGGCTGAATGATGCCGGCCAGGGCTGGCATACGGATATGTCCTATTCCAAGGAAATCGCGCTGGCCAATATGCTGCACGCCAAGCGCGTGCCGCGCCGCGATGGCAGGGTGCTGGGCGCCACGCAATTTCGCAATATGCATGCTGCCTATGCCGATCTGCCCGCCGAGGTAAAGGCGCGCATTGAAGGCCGCGTTGCCATTCATGATTTCAGTAAATTCTGGGATATGATGCGCCAGAGGCCAGGCAGTATTCGCGGGCCACTCACGCCCGAACAGCGCGCGAAAAAGCCGCCGGTGGAACAGCCGATTATGCGCACCCATCCGATCACGGGGCGGCCTGTGCTCTACTGCAATTGCGGCTACGCCATGTATGTGAAGGATATGGACCGCGCGGAGTCTGATGCGCTGCTGGATTATTTGTTCCGCCATCAGGCGCAGGAAAAATACCTCTATACGCATGAATGGTCGGAAGGTGATGTGCTGATCTGGGACAATATCGGCACCATGCATAATGCGGTGGCGGATTATTTGCCCGGTGAGGATCGCTACATCCTGCGCGTTCAAGTCATGGCGACCCTCGATTACGCGGCGCTGGCAGCATGAAGCTGGTAACTTTTCAGGGCGCGCAAGGCCCCACACTTGGTGGTGTGGTTGGTGATAGCTTGGTCGCGCTGCGCCCTGCGCTATCCGCCGCAATGCACGCCGCTGGCGAGGTTGATCGCGGTGCGGAGACCATCCCGGCCGATATGGTCGCACTACTCGGCGATGAAGCGGCGATGACGGCCGCCGGCCGCGCGCTTGCCTTTGCCGCGCGGACGGAGAATGCGGCGCTACGGCAAACGCTGGCGGCTGCGAAAATCTTGGCGCCGCTGAAGCCCGGAAAGATCCTCGGTATCGGGCGCAATTACAGTGATCACGCCAAGGAAGTGGGCGGCCCCAAGCTTGAAATGCCGCGCATTTTCATGAAGCCCACAAGCTCGGTCGTTGGCCCAGGGGCGGTGGTGAAGATTCCACGCGATGTGAAAAAGCCTGATTGGGAAGTGGAACTTGGCGTGGTGATCGGCAAGACAGCCCGTGATGTGCCAGAAGGCATCGCGCTGGATTATGTCACGGGCTACACCGTGCTGAATGATGTCAGCGCACGGGAATTTCAATTTGATGTCCCGCTGGCCATGACATCCTTCGCCAAGGGCATGGATGGCTTTTGCCCGATCGGCCCCTGGATCGTGACGCCTGAGGAAGTGGGCGAGCCCTGGATGCTGGACGTAAAATGCTGGCTGAATGGCGAAGAAGTGCAGCATGGCAATACGCGCGATTTGATCTTTTCCGTCTCGGCGCTGATTGCGTTTCTGTCGCGCTATATGACGCTGGAGCCAGGCGACGTGATTGCCACCGGCACGCCTTCCGGGGTCGGCCATTTCCGCGATCCGCCGCGCTATTTGAAGCCAGGTGATAGGCTGCGCCTGGAAGTGGAACGCGTTGGCGTACTGGAACATGCGATTGGTTGAAATAACAGGGAGGCAAGAATGAGAAGAACATTTCTGACCGCGGCTTTGGCGGCGATGCTGGCTTTGCCTGCCTGGGCGCAGCCCAAGGCGCCGGGTACGGATTACCCGAACCGCCCAGTGCGCGTTGTGGTCGCACTCGCCCCCGGCGGCAATGCCGATATCAATGCGCGGCTGATTTCAACCGCGCTGTCGCAGCAATTGGGCCAGCAATTCGTGGTCGAAAATCGTCCCTCGGGCGGTGGTACGGTCGCTTTTGAAACCGTCGCGCAAACGCCGCCCGATGGCTATACGCTGCTGGTCGGCGCGCTTGGATCGCATGCGCTCAATATCGGGCTTTATGGTGACAGGCTGCGCGTGCATCCGCTGACCGGGGTAGACCACATCACCATCAGCAGCCATTCCGCCATTGTGCTCGCGGTGCATCCATCACTGGGCGTGAATACCCTCGCCGAATTCCGTGCCTTGCTTGCCGCCAATCCGAATAGATTCGATTTTGGGTCTTCGGGCAATGGCACCACCGGGCATATTTCCTCTGCGCTCATGCTGCATCTGATGGGTGTTCAGGCGCAGCATGTGCCTTATCGTGGTTCTGCTGCGTCCTTTGCTGATCTTGCGGTGGGCCGCATTGCGTTTCAGTCGGATACCATCTCCTTCCTTGCTGATCACATCCGCGCTGGCACGGTGCGCGGGCTAGTGATTGCCACTCAGGAACGTTCTCCTATGGCGCCAGATGTGCCGACTTCCGCCGAAGCGGGCCTACCCGCCTTCCAGGCCACCACCTGGACGCCATGGTCCGCCACACTCGGCACGCCTTTGCCAATCCGGCAATTCCTGTATGAGCAAATCGCTATCGCACTGCGTAAGCCCGATGTGCGGGACAGGTTGATCCAGCTTGGCAATACCATTCCGGATGGCATGACGCCTGAGGCCACGCGCGCCTTTATCGCGAGTGAAATTGACAAATGGGTGCCAATTGTCCGCGCCACGGGCGCGCGTGTGGATTGAGGAAAGCACGAGATGAAAATCGAAAGACGCGCCCTTTTCGGCGCCCTTGCCGCAAGCGCCTTGCCGGGCCTTGGACAGGCGCAAGATATCGCCTGGCCCACCAAGCCCGTGCGCGTGGTGGTGCCTTATGCCGCGAGTGGCGGGACAGATATTCTGGTGCGCGCGATTGGCGAGGCTTTGCGTAACACCCTCCCCCAACCCTTTATCGTCGAAAACCGCGCCGGTGCGGCGGGCGTGATTGGTTCTGAAGTGGTGGCACGGGCGGAGCCTGATGGGCATACGCTGCTCGTTGTCGTTTCAACGCATGTCATGAACAAATACCATCTGCCCAGCATGCCCTATGACGCGATCCGCGATTTCACGCCGATTGCGATGCTGACGCGCAACACCATGGTGCTGGTGGCGGGCGCCAATCAGCCATTTGATTCGCTCACCTCCATGCTTGCTTATGCCAAGGCCAATCCCGGCAAGGTGGGCACCGGTTCAACTGAAGCGCTATCTTCCTTCATCGGACAGGAAATGGCCCGGCGCGCGGGGGTGGAAATGCCCGATATCGCCTATCGCAGCGGCGGGCCTTTGATGAATGATATCGTCGCTGGACATTTGCCAAGCGGTTGGACCAGCACGGTCAGCGCCATGCCGCATATGCAAACCGGGCGCGTGCGTGTGCTCGCGGTTTCCACCGGCACGCGTTCGCCCTTTTTCCCGGATGCGCCAACCCCTGCCGAACAGGGTGTGCGTGATTTTGATCTTTCCGGCTGGGTTGCCATGCTGGGGCCGCCGCGCATGCCGCCCGCCTTGGTGGATCGCATCTACCGCATCGTCAGCGCGGTTTTCGCCGATGAAACCTTCAAGCAAAGGCTCGTGGCGCTTGGGGTGGAAGCCGATATGCGCCCAGCCTCAGCGCTGCTCGAAGCCATGCAGCGCGATGATCGTATTTGGGCCGCGGCGAGCGCTGCCGGCCATATCCGCCCACAATAAGCAACAAAGGAATTCCCATGGCCAACCCATCGCTTCGCAAGGCGCTCACCGAAAAGCGCTTCATCCTCGCCCCCGGTGTCTTTGACATGATCTCGGCCAAGATCGCTGATGGCATGGGGTTTGACTGCATTTATGGCACAGGCTTTGGCGCGGTTGCCTCGGCGCTTGGCGTTGCGGATGCCGGCATTGCCACCTATGCCGATATGGTGACGCGCATGGGCACCATGGCGCGAGGTTGCAAAACGCCTTTGGTCGCAGATGCGGATACGGGTTATGGTGGTTTGCTGAATGTGCGCCATACCACACTTGGCTATGAGGCGGCCGGCATGACCGGCATTCAGCTTGAAGATCAGGAAATGCCGAAGAAATGCGGCCACACACCCGGCCGGCGCGTGATCCCAGCCGAGGAAATGGTGCTGAAAATCAAGGTCGCCGCCGAAGCGCGGCGCGATCCGAATTTTCTGATTGTGGCGCGCACGGATTCCCGCACCACGCTCGGCCTTGAAGAAGCCATTCGCCGCGGGCGCCTGTATGGTGATGCGGGTGCCGATATTGTTTTCATCGAAAGCCCGGAAAGCGAGGATGAGATGCGCGCGATCGGCAAGGCGATTTCCAAACCCTTGCTCGCGAATATGGTGGAAGGCGGGCGCACGCCCATTCTGCCAGCCGCGCGCTTGCAGGAAATTGGCTATGCCATGGCAATCTATCCCGCCATTGGCTTTCTTGCCGCAGCCGCGGCCTTGGAACGCGCCTATGCGCATTTGAAAAATGCGGGCGACAGTATTGCGCTCGGTGAATCCTATGGCTTCAAGAAAATGACCGAACTCATGGGTTTCCCGGATGTTTGGGATTTTGAAAAGAAATGGGCCCAGCCTGAAAAGGACACTGCAGCATGAGCGCGCTTCCCGAAGTGAAGGCTTTGGTTTTCGATGTTTTCGGAACGGTGGTGGATTGGCGTAATGGCATTGCGCGCGATGCACGAACCTTCCTGGCGCGCCATGGCCGCAGTGATATTGACCCGCATCGCTTCGCCGATGCCTGGCGCAAGCGCTACCAACCTGCCATGGAAGAAGTGCGCAGTGGCCGCCGCCCCTTCACGCGGCTGGATGTGCTGCATCGGGAAAACCTTGATGGCGTCTTGAAGGATTTCGGCGTAAGCACAGCGGGTGTGGGTGCGGAGGAGCTTGATTGGCTGAACCGCGCCTGGCATCGGCTGGACCCCTGGCCCGATACCATTCCGGGCCTGATCCGCCTGAAGGCAAAGCATTTCATCGCGCCCTTGTCCAACGGCAATATCCTACTGCTGGCGAATATGGCCAAGCGCGCCGGCATGCCCTGGGATGCGATCCTGGGGGCTGAGGCCGCGCAAGCCTATAAGCCGCAGCCGGAAGCCTATTTGCGCACTTGCGAAATTCTTGGCCTAAAGCCTGCACAGGTCGCGCTTGTTGCCGCGCATAATGGTGATTTAGCCGCCGCACGCAAATGCGGCTTGGCCACTGCCTTCGTGCTCCGCCCCAATGAACATGGGGCGGATCAGGCAACGGATATGAAGGCCGAACAGGATTGGGGAGTGATTGCGACCAGCTTTGAGGATTTGGCGGATAAGCTTGGTTGTTGATCTGCACCATTCATTCTTATCAAGGATGGGCTGAACATGCTCGATGATAGGCGGCCCGCCAGGTCCCCGCATGAACCGCCGCAGGTTTGTCGGGGGCTGGTTTGCTCGAGGTTAGAGGTCGTGGCTCGGGTGTAACCCAAAGCGGGCAGGGGTGGAAAGCCGGGCCTTGTCAGATGGGGCGTGACGGGTTAGCCTTGCCTCGTGCAGCTTTTTCATTCCTCTGGCTCCCCCTATGCCCGCATTGCCCGCATGGCGGTGCTCGAACTTGGCCTTGCAGACCGCATTGCCTTTGTGGAAACCACGCTGCGCGATCCGGCTTCCAGCCTATTGCCGCATAACCCGGTCGGGCGCGTGCCATCCCTGGTATTGGCGGATGGCACCACGGTCACGGAAACCACGCCCATTCTGATGGTGCTGGATTCTCTGATGGCGCCCGATAAGCGTTTGCTGGGTGATGGCGCGGATGGCTGGAAGCGGCTTGCCGCCTTTGGCCGTGTGCTTGGCATGCTGGATGGTATCGCGGTTTGGAACCGGGAATTGCGCCGGCCGGTGCATGAAAGATCACCGGGCGTGATTGCCTTGGAAGAAACCCGCGCCGCGCGCATCGCCGCCGCGCTGCAGGATGATGTCGCGCGTGGTATTTATGCCGCGCCTGATGCCGGCTTCCTCGCGCTGCTAGCGGTGCTCGGTTATTGCGAAAGGCGCCACCGCGTTTGGCAGTGGCGTGAAGGTCTGCCGGGCCTTGCCACCTGGTTTGACCGCGCATCGGATCGGCCTTCCTTCGCCGCCACCATGCCGCCCGTGAGTGGCATCTGACATGTTGCCCCCTGCGCCGCGCCATAATGGCGGCCCCCCGCTCGATGAGGAAGAAGACGTCAATGCATCCTGGCGCGCCTGGAATTGGCGCCGCGCACATAAGCGCGCCTGGAGGACCCCGCCGCGTGAGATTGCGTTAAGGCGGCTGGCGCGCGCCGAGGAGCTCGGCATGACTTATAAAGAATATACGCTCGAGATCCTGGAGCGCGGCAAGTATCTGTAGTGTCGCGTCAATTCCACTCACGGTGAGGAATTGTGTAGCCTAGCCTTACCCATCTTGAACCATGCCTTGGAAATCTTCCCGCCTTTGATCTCATAGATTGCAATCACGTCAACCTCACCAGGACCTTCCGGGAAGCTTCGCGTCACAACCTCCTGATCAATGACAAGGTTGTCGAGTGCTAACCGTGTAATCAACCGCCCGTGCAAGTTCGGTTCACGAAAGCGTATAAGGTGCCGCTCCCGGATCTCTGCAGTTCCCTTAGCCAGAAGCTGGTCCGGGAAGCCATAATAGCAGCAATCCTCAGCCCACCACCGCATAAAGGCATCAATGTCGCGCGCGTTATAGGCTTCAAGTTGCTGCTGTACGCAGTACTCTGGGGGGGTTGATTGGTCGTCCTGCACGCTACTCTCCTTTCGCCATATGACCATAAGGCGCCTACGACAAGAAAGCGTCGATCAGTCCGGCAACAGCACCGCTTCCAGCGTCATCAGCACAGGATTATCGCCGGGCGTCAGCACGCCTGAGCTCAAATGCCCGGTCAAATCCACCATCGCCACATCAAGCCGCGTGGCACCTGGGCGAATCACGCCATCGCGGATCAGCATTTCGGTCGCGAAATTATCCACTGGCGGCGCATTGGCATAACGCGCGCCGATGATGCTGCCGACACCGCCATGCAGCCGCGCCGTGCCGAAACCAGCACCCGCCGCTGCCGCTTCAAGCGCAGCCGTGATGTCCTGATTGGGGCAAAGCCGGATAGCGATGCCATTTACGCTGGTCGCACTTGGCGGCGTGGTGGCAACTGGCGTGAATAGCTTGAAGCCGGTTTCGGCATCCTGGCGCGCTTCAAACCGAGCACCTGAAATCATGACGCCTTGCGCGCGGATCGGCGCGGCGATGGTGGTTTCTTCCGGCAGCATATGGCCGCCGCCGGCGCGGCCATCGGCTTCGGTCCAGAAGCCATGGCAGTGAAAAAAAGGTGCGCCATCGCGAAAACCGACGGTGATGGATGCCACATCAAGCCGCGTGGCGCCCGCTGGTCGGAAGGTTTCGCTGTAATAGGCGGCATGGGACGGATCGGGTGCCAGCGCCGGGATCACATAAGCGAATGGCCCCAAAGCACCGCCTGAAAGCTTGAGGCACCCGCCCTCTGCCCCATGGGCGCGGGCCAGATCATGCAAGGCGCTGAGCAAGCTGGCCCCGCGCGGCAATTCCACATCAACCGCCTGCGCGCGCACTGGATGGGCGATGATGCGCTCCGGCCCCGCAGGCCCCGGTTGCTGGATGTGGCGCATGACCTGTCTGTCCCCCCCTGTCAGTCGCCACGCAGTGTCAAGGGGTTTCAATGCAGCGTAAACACCCCATTGGCGTAACGCAGTTCCGCCGGCCGCGTCAGCGCAGCGGAAGCCACCCGCACCGAGTGCAAAGGCCCGTCAATCTCGCGCTGCCAGAAGGCCAAAAACCGGTCCAGTTCCGGGAAATCCGGCGCCCGATCCAACTTCTGCCAAATGAAGCTTTGCAGCACATGCGGGTGATCCGGCAGATGATAGAGCAATTCGGCCGTGGTCAGCCGCCAATCCGGGATACGCACCACGCTTTCCAACCCCTGAAGCTTAAGGCTCATCTTCCTTTTCCTATGCCGTCACAAGCCATCCTGCCCCGGCGTCCCGCCGGGACAGGGTGGAAGCTTGCCATGACGACTCCGGGGGCTTGCAAGAAAAATATTTGATATCAATGTTTTAGCACTAGCACGCTTTGAGTGCTGCCAACCGCTTGACGCGCGGCACCGCCCAGCTTACATCGCTGGCACTCCTCTGGGGGGAGTGCTAACGGCCGTGGCACCCTCGGTGACCGGTCAGGCTTCCCAGAGCGAGCCGTCATCAACCCGAGGCTCAGGAGAGGACCTTATGAAATTTCGTCCCCTGCATGACCGCGTTCTGGTTCGCCGCGTTAATGCGGAAGAAAAGACCGCCGGTGGTATCATCATCCCCGACACCGCGAAGGAAAAGCCCCAGGAAGGCGAAGTCGTCGCCGTGGGCGCCGGCACCTTGAACGAAAAGGGCGATCTCCGTCCGCTCGACGTCAAGGCTGGCGATCGCATCCTGTTCGGCAAGTGGTCCGGCACCGAAGTGAAGCTGAATGGCGAGGAGCTCCTGATCATGAAGGAATCCGACGTCATGGGCATTCTCGCCGCCTGATCGCCGATTTTCCAATCAGAACCTGAAAAGGACACGCAAACATGGCTGCTAAGGACGTTAAGTTCGGCGCCCAGGCTCGCGAGCGTATGCTCCGCGGTGTGGATATCCTGGCCGACGCTGTAAAAGTGACCCTCGGCCCCAAGGGTCGTAATGTCGTGATTGACAAGAGCTTCGGCGCGCCCCGCATCACCAAGGACGGTGTGACGGTTGCGAAGGAAATCGAACTGGCTGACAAGTTCGAAAACATGGGCGCGCAGATGGTGCGCGAAGTTGCCTCCAAGACCAATGATCTTGCTGGCGATGGCACCACCACCGCGACCGTGCTGGCCCAGGCCATTGTGCGCGAAGGCGCCAAGGCGGTTGCCGCCGGCATGAACCCGATGGACCTGAAGCGCGGCATTGACAAGGCGGTTGCCAAAGTCGTCGCGGAATTGGAAGAAAAGACGAAGAAGATCACCACCTCTGCCGAAGTGGCGCAGGTTGGCACGCTTTCCGCCAATGGCGAATCCGAGATCGGCGAAATGATTGCCCAGGCCATGGAAAAGGTCGGCAATGAAGGCGTGATCACGGTTGAAGAAGCCAAGTCCATCCAGACCGAACTTGATGTCGTTGAAGGCATGCAGTTCGACCGCGGCTATGTCTCCCCGTATTTCATCACGAATGCGGAAAAGATGATCGCGGAAATGGACAATCCGTATATCCTGATCTTCGAAAAGAAGCTGTCCCAGCTTCAGCCGATGCTGCCGCTGCTCGAAGCCGTGGTGCAGTCCGGCCGTCCGCTCGTGATCGTGGCGGAAGATGTCGAAGGCGAAGCGCTCGCGACTTTGGTCGTCAACAAGCTGCGCGGTGGCCTCAAGATCGCGGCCGTGAAGGCGCCTGGCTTCGGTGATCGTCGCAAGGCGATGCTGGAAGACATCGCGATCCTGACCGGCGGTGAAGTGATCAGCGAAGATCTGGGCATCAAGCTTGAGAACGTCACGCTGGCGCAGCTTGGCCGCGCCAAGACCGTGCGGATTGAAAAGGAAAACACCACCATCGTTGATGGCGCGGGTGCGAAGGACCAGATCACTGGCCGTTGCGAGCAGATCAAGGCGCAGATCGAGGAAACCACCTCGGACTACGACCGTGAAAAGCTGCAAGAGCGTCTGGCGAAGCTCGCCGGTGGCGTTGCCGTGATCCGCGTTGGTGGCTCCACCGAAGTGGAAGTGAAGGAGCGCAAGGACCGTGTGGACGATGCGCTGCATGCGACCCGCGCTGCCGTGCAGGAAGGCATTGTCCCTGGTGGTGGCGTGGCGCTGCTCCGCGCTTCGACCAACCTCGGCGGCCTCAAGGGTGCCAATAATGATGAGCAGGTGGGGATCGAAATCATCCGCCGCGCCATCCAGGCGCCGCTCAAGCAGATCGCTGAGAACGCCGGCAAGGACGGCGCGGTGATCGCGGGTGAAGTGCTGCGTAGCGATGTCTATGCGCATGGCTATGACGCGCAGAAGGACGAGTATAAGGACCTGGTTGTGGCCGGCATTATTGACCCGACCAAGGTTGTGCGCACTGCGCTGCAGGATGCGGCTTCTGTCGCCTCCCTGCTGATCACCACCGAAGCGATGGTGGCTGAGCGTCCGGAGCCGAAGTCGGCGCCGGCCGGTGGCCCGCCCGGTGGCGGCATGGGCGGGATGGATTTCTGATCCCTCGCAAATTGCGAAGCATTGGGGGCGGTCCTTCGGGGCCGCCCTTCTTGTTGGGAAGTTATTGTTTGCGCGCCCGAAAGGCCGAGATACGCCCATCAATCAGCAAAAGCCCAATCCCAATCATGCCCATGCCGATGAAGTGCTTGGTCGCCAGGCTTTCACCTAGGAAAAGGCCCCCTAGTAAAATAGCACTTATTGGAATGAGAAACGTCACCAGCAGTAAATTGGTGGCACCCGCCGCCGCAAGAATACGGAAGTAAAGAACATAGGCGAGCGCGGTGGAAGCGACACCAATCGCGATGATGGCCGCCCAGGCTTGGATGCTCGGTGGCGCCAGATTCCATGGGTGATCCACCAAAAGCACAAGGGGCAGCATCAGCAGGCTTGAGGCGGTGACCTGGCCTGTCGCGGTAGCCAAGGGCGGCACACCCATGCGCTTGAAGCGCCGTCCAAAAATACCGGCAAAGGCGTAGGAGAGTGCTGCGGCAAGGCAGGCCAATTGTGCGACAAGCCCGGTGCCCAAGCCCGCGAGCAATTCCGCCCCAAGCATCAGGATCACCCCCAAAAGCCCCAGAGCAACGCCCGCTATCTTGCCCGCGCTCAGTTTCTCATCATGCGTCAAGAAATGCGCGACCAAAACCGTGAAAAGCGGCGTGGTGGCATTCAGGATAGCGGCCAAGCCGCTGGAAATATAATGTTGACCCCAAACGAATAACGCGAAGGGAATGGCATTGTTCAAAAGCCCCATGCCGAAGAACGCCGACCAAAGCCCCTTCATGCGCGGCATGCGGATATTCATCAGGGTCAGCACCGCCCAAAGCGTCAACGCCGCAATCCCAACGCGCGCCAGAACAATGGTGAGGGAAGGTAATTCCTGCACCGCAACACCGTTGAAAAAGAAGGATCCACCCCAAAGCACGGAAAGCGCAATCAGCATGGCCCATTCCTTGGCGCCCATGGGTAGTTGGACAGGCGGTACGGATGGGGACTGCGTCATTGGTGATCCGGACGGTACGGGGTTACCAATGCCAACCATGATTTCTTGGGCAGCGCCATCCGTTTTTTGCTTTGACTTAAAAAAGCGCCTCTTTCCCGCAAAGGGGCCTAGTTCAACAACACCCCATGCTGCCGCAAGAACCCGAGCAAGGGCAGCAAAGGCAGGCCCAGTATCGCCGGCTGATCGCCCTCAATCCTGTCAAATAATTGCGCGCCATGGCCTTCCAGCCGATAGGCGCCGACTGAAGAAAGCAAAGCCTCACCCTCGGCGGTCAGATAGGCGTCCAGAAAAGCGTCCGAGAAGTCACGCATAGTCAAGCGGGGTTTTGCCACATGCTGCCAGATGCGCTGGCCGCCGCGATGGCAGACCAGCGCCGTCACCAATTCATGCCGCCGTCCGCGCAGGCGTTGCAGATGCGCGCGCGCCGCCGCCATATCGGGTGGCTTGTCGAACCAGGCGCCCTCACAGACCAGCAATTGATCGGCGCCAATCACCAGCGCATCGGGCGCGGCGCTTGCCACGCGTTCGGCCTTGGCATCGGCCAGGATCAGCGCTGCCTCATCCGCAGAAATCCCCTCAGCCTGCGCGGCTTCCTTGATCGCGGCCTCATCCACGCCAGCAACGCGCGTTTCGAACTGTAGCCCAGCGCCTTCTAGCACCGCGCGTCGCGCCGTGGAAGCCGATGCAAGGATAAGTGCCGGCGCTGCCGCCTGGATCACTGCCGCGCTTCCGGCCTAAGGCCAAGCGCCGCTTCCTCACCCGCCGCCGCCGTCAAATAGGCCGCGTAGCCCGGGCCATCCCGCAAATCTTCGGTCATGCCGAGCCGCGCCATCACCGCCTTGACGGAAGGTGCACGCAGCGCGGCGGCGAAGGCAGCTTCCAGCCTTTGGCGCTCGGCCACCGGCATATTGGGTGGCCCGATCAGGCCGAAAGGTGCGGTTTCCGTCAGCCCATAGCCAAGCTCAACCAGGGTCGGCACATCGGGCCAGCGCGGATTTCGCTGAGGGGACCAAAGCGTGAGCCAACGCGCTTCCCCTTGATCCACCGCCACATGCAGCCGCGCGCCACCGGCCATGACATCCAAATCGCCCGCCAAAAGCGCTTCAACGCCATCGGCCGCGCCGCGGAAGGGTAGATGCACGGCCTGGATGTTTTCCTTCACCATCAGCCGCGCCATGGTGACATGGCCAACCGAACCCACGCCCGCACTGCCAAAGGATAGCTGGCCGGGCTTCTGCCGAGCCTCATTAATGAAGTCGCGCCAGCCGCCGGGAAACCGATCGGCCTTGGCAATCACGCCATAGGTCCCGCCCGCTAGGCACATGATGGGCGTGGCATCCCGTCCCATGGTGAAATCCACGCCACGCTCGACCAAGGCGCGCAAGGTTACCACCGGGAACAGCATCACCACCGATCCATCCGGGGGCGCGGTCCGTAATTGGGACAAAAGCCTAAGTCCGGTCCGGCTTGGCTTATTCTCAAGCCGGATTTCCTGCCCAAGCGCCTTGCTCGCGGATTTTGCCAAGGCGCGCATGAGCTGATCCGTTGCGCCCCCTTCGGCGAAAGGCACCAGCAGGGTAACGCTACCCTTTTGCGCGACTGCAAGGTTTGGCGCGGCCAGCAGCCCCGTACTCAACAAAAACAGCCGCCGCTTCATGGCATTTCGCTCGCAAGCCTTGCCAAGGCGGCGCGATAGGTCGTGTCGAACAAGGCGTCCAGGCCAGCGTTCACGCCCTTAAGGCCCGCCGCCACGCGGCCTGCCCAGCCGACATATTCGATGCGGCGCGCATGGTTCCAATTCGCCGGCGGGCTTTCGGCGATGGAGCGTAGATTCGCGATTTTATCAGCAAGTTTCAATTGCTTGGCCGCTTCGCTATGCTTTGGCGCCTGGCTGATCTGCAAGGCCTTCCTGATTTCCTTAGGCTTTTCTTTATCATCGGTTGCTTCGGCGACCAAGCCCGCAATCACAGGGCCGAAAACAGCTATCAGATCGGCATCGGTGGTCTCGGTATCCTCGACCGTGTCGTGCAGCAGCCCGGCCAGGATGGCTTCCTCCGGCGCGCCATGTTCGGCGAGGATGGCGGCAACCTCGATCACGTGATTGACATAGGGCTCCGCAGCCGCGCCCTTGCGCACCTGCCCCGCATGGGCGCGGGCAGCGAAAAGCGTGGCGCGCAGAAGCTGCGCTGAGAAGCTGGCCTCCATGAAGGGTCAGTAGCGCCCCAGTGCAAAATCGGAAAGGGGATGCAAGCGGCGCGAAAGCCTGATAAGGCGCCGCCATGCCGAGAGCAATCATAACGCGCCGCGCCTTGATCGCGGCCAGCCCATGCCTTGCCGCGCCCGCCCTGGCGCAGGCGCCCTATCCCAACCGGCCGATCCGTTTGGTGGTGGGCTTCACCCCAGGCGGGGCGACCGATATCTCGGCGCGCGCCTTTGCGCCCAAAATGTCGGAAGTGCTGGGCCAGCCGGTGATTGTGGAAAACCGCCCCGGCGCGGGCAGTAACCTCGCTACGGAAATCGTCGCCCGCAGCCCCGCCGATGGCTATACCATCCTGCTGGCGACACTGGGCGCGCTTGTGATCAGCCCCATGGTGATGCGCCTGCCGATAGACCCGGCGCGGGATCTGGTGCCGATTTCCATCGCCGTTGACCTGTTCAATATCCTGACCGTGCCGGCGGGGCGGCCCTGGAACACCGCGGCCGATATCATCGCCGCCGCCAAGGCGCGGCCCGGAGAGCTCTCCTGGGGCCATAGCGGCATTGGCAGCGCGCCCCAATTGGCCGGCCTGCTTTTCGCCAAAATGGCCGGGATTGAGACGATTGAGGTCTCCTATCGCGGTGGCGGCCTGGTCGCGACGGATTTGATTTCGGGCCGGCTGGATTATGGCTTCCCGACCTCGCCTTCCGTCATGGCGCATATTGAAAGCGGCAAGCTGCGCGGGCTTGCGGTGCCAACCCTGCAACGCTCTCGGCTACTGCCCAATATCCCAACGGTCGCGGAAACCGGCCTGCCTGGTTTCAACGTGCCATCCTGGTATGCGGTGGTCGCGCCGCGCGGCACGCCGGAACCCGCCGTGCAGCGCCTGGCGCAGGCCATGCGGGTGGCGCTGGAAGATCAGGACGTGATCGGCATCCTGAACCGCAATGGGCTGGAAGCCATGCCCTCAACGCCAGCGGAATTCGCCGCTGCCTGGGCCGCCGAGCGCACCAAATGGGAACCGATCATTCGCGAAAGCGGCATCAGGATTGAATAGGCGCGCGGGGTTGATCTGGCCTATAAGGCGGCAGAAAGGATTTTTTGCCCGTGAACGCCATGCCCCCCGATCCCGCCCAGGCCCTTGAAGCAGCCGCCCGCGCCGCACGCGCGGCGACAATTGCCCTGGCTGGCGCGCCAAGCGCGGTGAAGGATCAGGCGCTGCTTCTGGCCGCGGCGGCGCTGCGTGAGCAGGAAGGCGCAATCATCGCCGCCAATGCCGAAGACATCGCCGCCGCACCTGGATTGTCGCCGGCCTTTCGTGATCGGTTATTGCTGAATACCGGGCGCATCGAAGCCATGGCGAAGGGGCTTGAGGAAGTGGCCGCGCTGCCCGATCCGGTGGGCCGTGTGCTTGCGGAATGGAAGCGCCCCAACGGGCTTCGCCTGCAACGCGTGGCGCAGCCGCTTGGCGTCATTGGCATGATTTTCGAAAGCCGGCCCAATGTTACCGCCGATGCTGCTGCGCTCTGCCTCAAATCCGGCAATGCGGTGATTTTGCGCGGCGGGTCGGAAAGCTTGCGCAGTGCCACCGCCATTCATGCCTGCATGGTGCAAGGGCTGAGAGGCGCTGGCCTGCCGGAAACTGCGGTGCAAGTGGCGCCGAGTGCTGATCGCGCTTTTGTCGGCGCCATGCTGCGTGCTGCGGGCCTGATTGACCTGATCGTGCCGCGTGGCGGCAAGGGCCTGGTGACGCGCGTTTTGGAAGAAGCCCGCGTGCCCGTGCTGGCGCATGCGGAAGGGCTTTGCCACACCTATATCCATGCCGGCGCGGATCACGCCATGGCGCGCGCTGTGCTGGCCAATGCCAAAATGCGCCGCACCGGCGTTTGTGGCGCAACCGAAACCCTGCTGATTGATGCCGCCATCGCGCCCTTGCTTTTGCCCGCCCTGATTGCGGATTTGCGCGCGCTTGGCTGCGATTTCCGCGCTGATGAGGCAGCGCGCGCTATCGTGCCGGACCTCAAGCCCGCAACCGATGGGGATTATGCCACTGAATGGCTAGATGCGATCCTGTCGGTAAAACTGGTCTCGGGCGTTGACGAGGCGCTTGCGCATATTCGCCGCTTCGGCAGTGAGCATACGGAGGCGATCATCACTGAAGATGTCAGGGCTGCGCAGCAATTCCTGGATGGTATTGCTTCTGCCGTTGGGCTTTGGAATGCCTCCACGCAATTCTGCGATGGCAGCGAATTCGGCTTTGGCGCGGAAATCGGCATCGCGACCGGGCGGCTGCATGCGCGCGGGCCTGTGGGGCTCGAGCAGCTTTGCACCTATCGCTACAAGATTTTCGGCACAGGGCAGGTCAGGCCGTGATGATGCGGCGGCTTATCGCCGCGCTGCTGCTGGGCCTCGCGCTGGCGCCCGCCGCGCGCGCTGCATGCCCTGATGATGCGGCGATTGCGCGCTTCGCCGGGCAAATCCTGCAGCGCCAATCGCCCACACCTTTCGCTGCGCTATCGCCTGCCGATGGGCGCTGCGTGCAGGACAAGCTTGTCGCGCTTTTCGCCCAACCCTTGGGAGACATTGTCGGCTTCAAGCTTGGCCTGACCAACCCCGCCATCCAACAGCGCTTCGGTATTGACCATCCTATTCGCGGCAGGATTTTCCACGCGACGCTGCGCGCTTCTTCGGGCGCCGAGATCGAAGCACGCTTCGGCGCCGTGCCGGTCTTGGAAGCGGATATGCTGGTGCGTATTTCGGTAGGTGGGGTTGAGGCCGCGCTTAATGACCATGCCGCGCTGATCCGCCATATTGATCAGGTCATTCCCTTCATTGAATTGCCTGATCTGGTCTATGCGCCGGACCATCGCCCAAGCCTTGGCGATCTGCTCGCCATCAATGTCGGCGCACGGCTTGGCGTAAAAGGGCGCCCGATTACGGTGACCCCCAGCGCGGATTTCATCGCGGCGCTGGGGCGGATGAGTATTTCACTGCATCAGGATGGGCGGGAGGTTTCGCGCGCCCCGGGCGCTGCGATCCTCGGCCATCCCTTGAATGCGCTGGCCTGGATTGCGCGGGATTTGGCGCGGGAGGGCCGGCCCTTGCGAGAGGGGGATATCATCTCGCTCGGGTCTTTTTCCCCACCGCAGCCAGTGGTCGCGGGCCAGGTCTGGACCGCGCGCTATGAAGGTTTGGATCAGCCGCAGGATGTGGTGGTGCGGTTCAAATAACTTGACCGTTTCGCGGAACGCGTGCCGCCTGCTATGATGACAACCTAATTTCTTGGCGATCAGGAAAGTCCGGAAGCATGCCCGACACCGCCCCGCTCCATAGCGCAAGCAAGCCGCTTTCCGTCGAACATTTTGATGTGCTCATTGTTGGTGCCGGCATTTCCGGCATTGGCGCGGCCTATCACCTCAGCACACAATGCCCAGACAAGCGCTTTGTTGTGCTGGAGAATGAGGAAAGCTTTGGCGGCACATGGTGGACGCATAAATATCCTGGCATTCGTTCGGATAGCGATCTTCATACCTTTGGCTATCGCTTCAAGCCCTGGCGCGGCGCGCCGATCGCCACTGCCGAGGAAATCCTGCGCTATATGGGCGAAGTCATCGCCGAAAACGATCTCTCGCGGCATATCCGCTATCGGCATCATATCACGCATGCAAGCTGGGATGGTCAGACCAAGCTTTGGACCTTGGAGGTTCTCGACAAGACCAATCGCCTGCCGCGCCGTTTTACTTGCAAATTTCTCTATATGTGCCAGGGCTATTACCGCCAACGTCAGGGCTATATGCCTGAATGGCCGAATATGGCGGCCTATCAAGGGCAATTGGTGCATTCCGAGGAATGGCCAGAAGGGCTCGACTATACCGACAAGCGCGTGCTGGTCATCGGGTCAGGCGCCAGCGCGGCCACCATCATCCCCGCCATGGCCGCCAAGGCCGCGCATGTGGTGATGTTACAGCGTTCCCCCACCTATTTCCGTGTGGGCCGCAACGCGATTGAGATCGCCGAGGAATTACGCACGCTTGGCATTGCGGAAGATTGGATTCACGAAATCACGCGCCGCAAAATCCTGTTCGAGCAAGCCAAATTCGCCAAAATGTCCTTCACGCAGCCAGATCAGGTCAAGGAAGCGCTATTGGATGGCATTCGCGGCATTGTCGGGCAGGATTACGATATAGCGACGCATTTCACCCCCAACTATCGCCCCTGGCGGCAGCGTGTCGCCTTTGTGCCCGATGGCGATCTGTTCCATGGCATCGTCAGCGGCAAGGCCAGCGTAGTAACGGACGAGATCGAGAGATTCTCTGAAAAGGGTGTTGTGACCAAATCCGGCCGGGAAGTGGAAGCGGATATCATTGTCGCGGCCACCGGCTTCAACCTGAATGTGCTGGGCGATATCGCCTTCGAGATTGATGGCAAGCCGCTCGATTTTCATGAAACAGTGACCTATCGCGGCATGATGTTCACCGGCATTCCCAATATGGTTTGGGTGTTCGGCTATTTCCGCGCTTCATGGACCTTGCGCGCCGATCTGGTGGGTGACTTCGTCTGCAAATTGCTGAAGCACATGGATGCGAAGGGCAAGCAGCATGTCGAAGTGGCGCTGCGGGACGAAGACCATAACATGCCAATCCTGCCCTGGATTGATCCGGAAAACTTCAATCCCGGCTATCTGATGCGGGGATTGCATCTGCTGCCGCAACGCGGCGACAAGCCCGAATGGATGCATAATCAGGATTATTGGGCCGAGAAGGATGAATTCCCCAAAATAGACCTGAACGACGGGGCATTTGTCTACAAGTAACCCTTGCTGCGACATGGCATGGCCATTCACCTTGGCGCCCGAACTTACTATGCTCCTCGCATGACTCCATCCCGTTTCGGCGATGGTCGCCGCCGCCGCATTGGCCTTTTGGGCGGGTCCTTCAACCCGGCCCATGCCGGGCATATCCATGTCGCACGCAAGGCCATGCAGGCGCTTCGGTTGGATCAGGTATGGCTGATGGTTTCCCCCGGCAATCCGCTGAAGCCCCGCGCGGGCATGGCGCCGCTCGCTGAGCGTCTGGCGAGCGCGCGCCGCATTGCCGATGGCCGGCGCGTGATCGCGAGCGATATCGAAAGGTTTCTCGGCACGCGTTTTACCGCCGATACGCTGGCAAAATTGCGCCGGCGCTTTCCCCGGGCGGCGTTCGTGTTCCTGATTGGCGCGGATAATCTGGTGCAATTGCCGCGCTGGAAGGCTTGGCGCCGTATCGCTGCCTCTACGTCCCTGGCCGTGCTGCCACGCCCAGCTTGGACACGGCAGGCGCTGCATGGCGCGGCGGCTTCCGTGCTGCGCCGCCAGCGCTGCCGGCCCGGCGCGTTGCTTGCCGGCCCGAAGCGGGCTACGAAACGCGCCAGATGGTGTTTCGTTTTCGCCCGGGAACACGCCGCATCCGCCACCGCAATCAGGGCGGCAGCGCCGCACCCGTGACAGTTAGACAGACAGGAGGCGGCCATAGCCCGCAAGCCCACCCCGGCTGAAGAAAGCCCGAAGCGGCGCATCCCCGCCGCGCCCAAACCGAAAGCCGCGACCAAGGCCAAGGCCAGCACCAAGCCGAAAGCTGGCGCGGCGGCCAAGGCAAAGGCCGCGCCCAAGACCGCGGCGGCCAAGCCGGCCCCGAAACGCGCCGCCGCCAAGGCCCCCGCCACCAAGGCGAGCAAAGCCGCGCCCAAGGCGAAGCCTGCCGCCAAGCCTGCGGCGCCGCGCCCCGCCCGTGGCAAGCGCCGCGAAAAACTTGCTCCGGACCGGCTGCAAATATTGGTCGAGGCAGCGCGCAAAAGCCTGGAAGATGACAAGGCCGAAAACATCGTCATTCTGGATGTGACCGGCCGCGCCGATTATACGGACCGCCTGATCATCGCGACCGGCCAGGTTGAGCGCCAATTGCAGGCCATGGCGACGCATTTGGATGAAGCGCTCGGCAAGGCTGGGCTGCATCTGAAGCGCGATGCCATTCAGGCCTCGGCCGATTGGGTGCTGATTGATGCGGGCGATCTGGTGATCCACCTGTTCCGCCCCGATGCGCGGGAGCTTTATCGGCTGGAACGCATGTGGGGCCCGGAAAGCCCGCTAAAGACGGAGAATTCCGACGCCGCGCGGGATTAGGATTGTCGCGATCGGGCGCATAAAACCCGGTCCTGAGGCAGCGCTTTACGCCCATTACGCGGCGCGGCTGCGCCCTGCGCCGGAATTGGTGGAAATCCCCGAAGCGCGCGGCAGTGCGGCCGAAATCCGCCGACGCGAGGGTGCGGCAATCCTTGCTGCCATTCCCACTGGCGCGGTGCCGGTGGCCTTGGATCTTGGCGGCGCCATGCCCGATACCGAAAGCCTCGCCGCGCTACTCGCGCGCTGGGATGAGGCCGGGCGTGCGGCGTGCTTCATGATCGGTGGTGCGGAGGGGCTCGATCCCGCGGTGCAGGCGCGGGCGGAATATCGCCTCTCGCTCGGCCCGCTTACCTGGCCGCATTTTCTGGTGCGCGGGATGCTGGCGGAACAGCTATATCGGGCGCAGGCGATCAGAACGGGGCACCCCTATCATCGCGCCTGGCGGCCCTGATGCGCGGTCAAGTGAAAGCAAGAAACGGATGGCGTAACGAGCGTGTTTCATCAAACATGCGGGTATGACGACTAATTCGGAAAATCTTGATGATGCCCGTTTCGCCGCCGTGCTGGCGCGCGATGCGGCGCCCGCCTGTGGCGCATTTCTGTATGCCGTTACCTCACAGGGGGTTTATTGCCGCCCTGGCTGCCCATCGCCGGCGCCGCTGCGCCGCAATACACGCTTCTTTGCCGATAACATGGCGGCAGAGGATGCCGGCTTTCGCCCGTGTAAGCGCTGCGACCCGCGCGGCGATCGCGCGCGGCTGCAGGCGGAGGCGGTGCGCGCCGCCTGCGCCATGATCGAAGCGGCTGAGGGCATGCCTTCCCTGGCAAGCCTCGCCGCGCGCGCGGGCTATGCGCCGCATCACTTCCAAAGGATGTTTCGTGACATCACCGGCGTCACGCCGCGTTCCTATGCGGAGGGCGTGCGCGGGCGGCGCCTGTCGGCCGCTTTGGCCGAAGGGGCGCGCGTTGCGGAAGCAGTCGCCGAGGCAGGCTTTGGCAGCGAAAGTCGCGTTTATGAGAATACCGCGCGGCATTTAGGCATGCGCCCTGGCAGAGCCCGGCGTGGCGGCGCGGGAGAGGTGATCCACATCGCCTGGGCGGAAAGCGCCTTTGGCCCCTTGCTGCTCGGCGCCACTGATCAGGGTGTGTGCTTCCTTGGCTTTGGTGAAGCGCGCGATGCGTTGGAGGGTGATTTGCGCGCGCGCTTCCCCAAGGCGCGGGTGGAGGCAGCGCCCGAGGCTGTTGCCGCCCTGGCCAAGCGCGCGATCGCTTTCATTGCCGAACCGCGCGCCGCCCTGGATTTGCCGCTTGATCTGCGGGGGACGATTTTCCAGCGTCGGGTCTGGGAAGCGCTGCGTGGCATTCCGCTTGGCAGCACCACAACCTATGGCGCGCTGGCCGCCGCGATGGGGCAGCCCAAAGCAACGCGCGCGGTGGCGCGGGCTTGCGCGCAAAACCCTGTATCACTCGCGGTGCCCTGCCATCGCGTGGTGAGCAAGGATGGCGATATCACCGGATATCGCTGGGGGGTGGCGCGCAAGCGGGCGTTGCTGGCGGGGGAGAAGGGTGCGTGACGCAGGCGCATTCGGCCGGTTTGCTGGTGCGATTCGCGCTGTTGCTGGGAAACGATAACAGCAATCGAGGCAATCGGAGGACCCGGTGATGCTTGAGACCACCATTGCGCTGCTACTCTTCCTCTTGCCTTTGGCCTACAGCCCCGGCCCCGGGAACATATTCTTTGCGGCAATCGGCGCACGTTTTGGTCTTCGCGCATGCATCCCCGCGATTGGCGGTTACCATGTCGCCACCTTCGTGGTAACCTTATCTATCGGACTTGGAATCTCTCGGCTTGCCGACCTTAGTCCGTTCTTTTTCGACGTCCTCCGTCATGCTGGCGCCGCCTATGTATTCTGGCTGGCTTGGCGGTTTCTGCGCGCCGACGCCGCCACGGGCCACACAGAGAAGCGCAGGGCGACGGCGCTCGACGGGGCAATTCTATTGCTACTCAATCCCAAGGCCTATCTGATAATCGCGCTCATGTTCACGCAGTTCTTGCCCGTATACGGCAGCATCAATCCCGTCCAGGTGGTCTGGATGACGACAGTGTTTACACTGAACAACCTTATTGCCTTCACGCTCTGGACGCTCACGGGTGATCTAATGCTGCGGAGGCTGCACAGAGCGGAAACTGCACGACGAACCAATTTTTTCTTGGCGGCTATCCTTGCCACCGTAGCCTTCTGGATCGTCTGGCGCTGATCTCTCACTCAAGCCAGTTCCGGAAGCAGCGTTGTCAATAATCTATCGATGTCACTCACCATATGCCGCGGGTACCCGCTTCCTGGCAGATCCGGAACCGGGGCGGGTGATGCGCCATCGCCTTCATCGCCGAACCGCGTGCTGCCTTGGACCTACCCTTGGATTTGCGCGGCACGATTTTCCAGTGCCGCGTTTGGGAGGCGCTGCGCGGCATTCCGCTTGGCAGCACCACAACCTATGGCGCACTCGCCGCCGCGATGGGGGAACCGAAAGCAACGCGCGCGGTGGCGCGGGCTTGCGCGCAAAACCCGGTCTCACTCGCGGTGCCCTGCCACCGCGTGGTGGGCAAGGATGGCGATGTGACAGGCTATCGCTGGGGGGTGGCGCGCAAGCGGGCGCTATTGGCGGGGGAGAAGGAATGGGGGATGTAAACCCCCCTCCCCTTCACTGCGGCTGAATGCCAGCCGCGCGCACCACCGTCGCCCAGCGATCCACCTCGGCCCGCACCAGCCGCGCCAGTGCTTCCGGCCCCTGCTGATCCGCGGCGGCGGGGATAGAGCCCAAGTCTTCGATACGTTTGCGGATGGCAGGGTCATTCAGCGCAGCGCGCAACGCCTCATCCAGCTTTTGCACTACCGGTGCCGGTGTGCCGCGCGGGGCGAAAATCGCGTTCCAGCCTTGGAAGATATAATCAGGCACTCCGGCTTCCGGCGCTGAGGGCACGCCCGGCGCATTCGGGTTGCGCGTGGTGGCCGCCGTCAGCAGCCCGCGCATGGTGCCGGCCTGGATTTGCGGCACAGCGGCGGGCGCCAGCAGGCAGGCGCTATCCACCTGCTGCGCAACCACATCATTCAGCGCCGGGCCTTCGCCGCGATAGGGCACTTCATTCATCCGCGCGCCGGTCAGATGCGCAAATAGCGAACAGGCCAAATGATTGGTGGAACCGATCCCTGCATTCGCATTGGAAACCTGGCCCGGATTGGCGCGGACGCGCGCGAGGAATTCCTGCATGGTCTGCGCCGGGAAACCATTGCGCACCACGAAAAACAAGGGCGTGCCGGCAATCAGCCCAATCGGCTGCAATTCGCGCGGATCGTATTGAATGGACCGATAAATCGAAGGCGCCGCCGAATGGCTGCCAAGGCTGCCGACGGTCAGCGTATAGCCATCGGGGGCGGCTTGCGCGCCGCGCGCCCCGCCAATGGTGCCGCCGGCGCCGGAGATATTTTCCACTGTGACGCGCTGGTTCAGCGTCTTCATCATGTGATCGGCCACGATACGCGCCAGCACATCGGTCGCCCCGCCGGGGGCGAAGACCACAATCATATTGATGGTGCGATTGGGAAAATCCTGCGCGGCGGCAGACTGGGCAAGGCCCAGGAACAATCCGGCAAGGGCCGCGATAATGCGTTTCATGAAGCTTCCTCCCGTCGGGCTTTGCTGCCGGGTTTGCCCCGTTCTGCCCAGACTGATGGAAGCTGTCCCGCCCCCCGCCGTCAAGCGTCACCCCTTGCGCCATCGGCCCTGGCGTTTCAGGGTCTGGCACAGAAGCCTCAAGGAGAACCCCATGCTGCCGCCGCGCGAGAAACTCACCATCTGCTTCGCCCATGTCGCCTATCGCTTCGCCGATCGTTTTGCGCTGCGCGGCGCTGGGATTGATTTCTTTGAAGTGCGCAATCGGGATGATCTGGATGCGCGGATTGGCGGCGCCGATGTGCTGGTCTGTTCCGGGCTTTGGCGGAATGATTTGCCCAAGCTCTCACCCCGCCTGCGTTTCGTGCAATCCGCCAGTGCCGGGACGGATCAATATGACCGCGATGTGCTGCGCGCCGCCGGCATCAGGCTGGCCAGCGCGCAGGGCTGCAATGCCAATGCGGTCAGCGAACATGCGATTGCGCTGATGCTGGGCATCCTGCGCCGCGTGCCGGAAGCGCGCGACAATCAGGCCAAGCGTTTCTGGCGCGGCATGATGGGCGATTTCACGAAACGCGAGGATGAAGCGGGCGGCAAGACCGTGATTGTGGTCGGCACCGGGCGCATTGGCGGGCGGATTGCGCGCATTTGCAAGGCTTTGGATATGCAGGTAATCGGCGTGCGCCGCGATGCCTCGGCCGGCGCCAATGGCGCGGATGAGGTGCATGCCTTCACCAATCTGCCCGCGCTTTTGCCGCGTGCCGATTTCGTCGTGCTGGCCTGCCCGCTGACGGATGAAACACGCGGGTTGATTGGCGCTTCCGCGCTGGCCGCCATGAAGCCCACCGCGCATCTGGTGAATGTCGCGCGCGGGCGCGTGGTGGATGAAGTGGCGCTGATTGCGGCCTTGCAGGCTGGCCGCATTGCCGGCGCTGCCCTGGATGTCACGGTGGATGAACCTCTGCCGGAGGCAAGCCCGCTTTGGACCATGCCCAATGTGCTGATCACGCCGCATACGGGTGGCGAGACGCATAAATACGAAGACAATGTGCTGGATATGATGATGGAAAACCTGAACCGGCAATGGCGCGGTGAAACCGCTTTGTTCAATCAAATTGTTTGAGGTAGGCGATGCCCAGCCGTGAAGGCGCGCTTGCCCGCGCCGCGACTTATTTCGATGATGGCAGCTACAAGAAATTGCTGACCGATCTTGTCGCCATCCCCTCCACCGCGCAGGAAGCGGGGCATGAGGCGGATTTGCGCCATTACCTGGAAGGCGCGATTGGGCCCTGGCTGGAACGGCTTGGCTTTGCCGTCACCATCCACCCCAATCCGCTGGAAGGTTTCGGCCCCATCCTGACCGCCACGCGCATTGAAGATGCCGCAAAACCGACCGTGCTGCTGTATGGCCATGGTGACACGGTGCGCGGCCTGGATGAGCAATGGCGCCCAGGGCTGAAGCCTTGGGAATTATTCGAAGAAGATGGCCGCTGGTATGGCCGGGGTTCCGCCGATAATAAGGGCCAGCACGCGCTCAATATCGCAGCGCTTGAAGCCGTGCTGGCCGAACGCGGCGGCAAGCTTGGCTTCAATGTGAAGATCATTCTGGAAATGGCCGAAGAAAGGGGGTCTCGCGGCTTGCGCGAATTTGTCGCCGCAAATCGGGATATGCTGGCGGCTGATGTGCTGATTGCCTCGGACGGGCCGCGCGTTGAGCCTGAAGTACCCACCATCGCCACCGGCACGCGGGGCATTTTCCAATTCGATCTGGTGTTGAAGCTCCGCCCCGGCGGCGTGCATTCCGGCCATTGGGGCGGGCTGACGACGGACCCGGCCATTCGCATGAGCCACGCCATCGGCGCCATTATTGATGCGCGCGGCAAGATCCTGGTGCGCGATTGGCTGCCGCAAAATGGCGTGCCGGCAGAAGTGCGCGGCGTGCTGGATGGCTGCCCGGTGGGTGGCGGGGAAGGTGCTGCCACGATTGACGCCGATTGGGGTGAGCCCGGCCTGACGCCGGCCGAGAAAATCTATGGCTGGAACAGCTTCATTGTGCTGGCGATGCTTTCCGGCAAGCCGGATGCGCCGGTGAATGCGGTCGCACCCGATGCGCGCGCCACCTGCCATATTCGCTACACGGTGGATACTGATCCCAATACCTTTGAGGCATCGCTTCGTCGGCATCTGAATGAACAGGGTTTTGGCGATATCGTGATCGAGAACGCCGGCGTGCGCATGGCGGCGTCCCGCACGCCGCCCAATCACCCCTGGGTGCGTTGGGCGCAGGCGAGCATGCAAAAAACGCTGGGTAAGCGCGTGCAGATCATCCCGAATTCCTCGGGCGGGCTGCCGGGCGATGTGTTTGTGGACCATATAGGCGTGCCGCTGGTTTGGGTGCCGCATTCCTATAATGGCTGCAAACAACATGGCCCGGATGAGCATTTCCTGATCGCCCCCGCGCGGGAGGGCATTCTGGCCTTTACCGGCATGTGGTGGGATTTGGGGCAGGGCGCGACACCCTGACCCGCGTTACCTTTCTTCACGCGCGCTCTGCGCTGGCGCAATGCGGGCGTTACAGAAGGGGCGCATAAGACCCTCACGGCATATTGCCGTTTGCAGGAGTTTGATATGTCTTCCAGAACCTCACGCACCCTTTTCCTGACATCCGTATTCGCCCTTGGCGCGGCGGGGCTTGCTGGCGCGCAGCCCGCGCCTGGCCCCGGCCCCGGCCCGCAGGGCGCGCCGCCACAGCACATGCAGCAGATGCACCAGATGCATCACGGCCAGCGCGGCGATGGCATGATGGGCTTCGCCCTGGGCGAGGCTTTTGCCCGCGCTGACGCGAATAATGACGGCAAGGTCACGCGCGAAGAAGCCAATGCCTGGCTTGCGGCGCGTTTCGCCGAAATTGACGCGAATAAGGATGGCGGCCTGACGGCTGAGGAAATCCGCGCCCATTACAACGCCCGTCGCGGCGAAGGCCGTGGCCCGCCTGAGGGCATGCGTGAGCGCATGGAAGACCGCCAGGCGGCGCGCTTCCGCTTCATTGACGCGGATTTGGATGGCAAGATCACCCTGCCTGAGCTTCGCGTCATGGCGGACGCCATGTTCCGTTCCATGGATGCGGATGGCGATGGCGCGCTGACGCGTGCCGAGGTGCAGCGCCGTGGCCGCCGCGCCGATGGCCCGCGCCCGCAACCGCCCGCGCAGCCCGCGCCGCGGTAGGAAACCTGCTTGGGATGACGCGCAAGCCGGGGCGCGTCACGCCTGTTTGGCGGCGATCCTTGCCGCAATCGCCAGAATACGTTCTGCCTTCTTGACAATCGGGTAATCCACGAAACGCCCATCCACCTGGATGGAAGCAAGCCCGCCTGCTTCTGCCGCCGCAAAGGCTGTAACAATGCGCTGGGCGCGGGTGATTTCTGCCTCAGGCGGGGAATAGGCGGCGTTGGCGGGCACGATCTGATCGGGGTGAATGCACAGCCTACCCTGAAAGCCGAGCACCGCACCGCGCGTGCAGGAAGCCTCAAAGGCTGCGGTTTCACGCAATTCGATGAAGACCGTATCAATCGGCGGCTCAAGCCCCGCGGCGCGGGAGGCGAGGACGAATTCGCTCCGCGCCGGCGTCAATTCATCCTCATTCAAGGTCCAGGTAATGCCAAGATCCGTGGTGTAATCGCCCGCGCCAAAGGCAAGGCGCCGCACGCGCCCGGATGGCAGCGCAGCGGCGGCGCGCGCCAGATCGCGCAAGGCCACCAGTCCGCGCGCGGTTTCAATAATCGGCATCAGGTCAATGCCACCATTCGGCAGACCGCGTTCGGCTTCCAGATTGCCGATCATCCAATCCACCGCCAGCAATTGCCCGGTATCTTCCAGCTTGGGCAGCACAATCCCATCCAAACTGCCGCCGATCACCGCCTGCAGATCGCCAAAGCAGAATGGTGTATCAAAGGCATTGACGCGCACATAGGCACGGCATTGGCGCGGCCTTTCCAAGGCCGCCCGCACCGCCCCACGCGCCGCCGGCTTGGCGGCGATGGCAACCGCATCTTCCAAATCCAGAATGGCGGCATCGGCGCCGATTTGCAGCACCTTTTCCGCCCGGCGCGGATGATCCCCCGGGGCAAAGAGAAAACTGCGATTGGGGCCGGGTGCCTGCATGTCATGCTGTCCTTCGCGCGATGCTTCCGCCGGATTACGCCGTGATGGGCGGGGCGCTGATCATGCCCTGCCATTCGCCACCTGTCATGGCGCATGTCAAAGCAAGGACGCAGCACCCTGCTTCAATTGAGGAACGGATTGCCCCCGCGCGCGCCTCGCGCCCTTGGCCCGTAATGGCGCGCCAGATAATCCACGATGGTTGTGCGGAATTCGCCTTCCAGCGGATTCATGCCGTGCTTTTCCGTCATCCAATCCATCAGCTCATCCCAGCGTTCGCGCGTAAAGGCACTGCGGCGGATCAGCGCGGTATTGTGGCAAGCGGTGCAATAGCCAAAAACTTCCGAACGGCCTTCGCCTTCCGCCAGCACGGTTTCTTCTTCCTGACGCTCAGCCAGGGCGGCGGCAGCCTCCGCCTGGCGCTGCGCCAGATCAGGCGTCTGGGCGATGGTGGCGGAAGCAGCGAGCAACATCGCCACCGCCGCATAAGGCAGCAATCGCATGGTGGGTTCAGCCGATCAGAATGGCGACACGGCTGATCGGATTGGCGCCATAGCCTTGCGGATTCCAATTGGCCGCGACATGCGGCTGCATGCGGCCATTGCTATCCGTCGCGCGATACCAGATCTCATAATAGCCATCGCTCGGCAGCGCGATGCGGCCCTGCCAGCGCTGCCAGGCATGGCGATTGGGCGGTGCTTCCACCTGCATCGCCTGCCAGCTTTGCCCGAAATCGGTGGAGATATGCACATCCCGCACTGTCAGGTCGCCCGCCCAGGCATGGCCGCGAATATCCAGGCTGCGCGTGCCGGCGGGAAGCCTGCTGCCATGCGCATGGCTGCTGAGGACGGAGCGCACCGGCATGCTCTCCATCTCCACGAAATCCGCACCATTATTGCGGCTGCCCGGCACGATGGGGCGGGCGGGGATGCGATAGGATGTGCCGCCCATGCCGCGCCCGGTATGGGGTGCGTTCAGCACTTCAAGCCGGGTGAACCATTTCTGGCTGAGTGATCCCGGCCAGCCCGGCACAATCAGCCGCGCCGGCGCACCATGGATTTGCGGAATGGCCGCGCCATTCATGCGAAAGCAGATCAGCGTGTCTTCATCCAGCGCTTTCTCAATCCGCATGCCGCGGCTGATCGCCGGGCCTTGCGCGGAAAGATGGCTATCGGCGCCATGCTGGCCGGTGAATTTGGCGCCATCCTTCACGCCGGCGGCGCGCAGCACATCGCGCAGCCGCACACCGGTCCATTCCGCGTTGGAAATGGCACCATTGCCCCATTGATTGCCCGCCGCTTGCGGGGAGAAGGCGGAACGCCCATTGCCGCCACATTCCATTTGCAGCCGGCGCGTCACGACTTCAAAGCGCTGCTCAAGCTCGGCGATGGAAAGCTCAAGCGGGGTATTCACTTCCCCATCAATACGGATTTTCCAGGCGCGGGGATCGGCCGACGCTTCCGGCGTATTGCCATTATTGCGGATGAAGAATTTATCGGCAGGCGTGATCGGGTCATCCAGCAAATGTTCCGGTGTTTCGGCGCAAAGCGGGCGTTCGCCCTGCATGATCAGCGGCGCCTTGCCTTCCATTTGCAGCAATTGCGGTTGATTGCCGCCCTGCGCCAGCGCTGCCGGCACCAGCCCGCTTGGCATATGGCGCGCAAAGGGAATGCTGCCCCCAAGCGCAGCGCCCATGGCGGCCAGCGCGGCCCCTTGCAAAGCCCCGCGCCGGCCCCAAACCAGCGCATCGGCGCGTTCCGGGTCATCACGATAGAGTTCCTGGAATGAACGTTCCGGCTGCTTTTGATTGGCCATGTTGGTGCCTCCCTGATGATTTGATTGACGTCGTTTTGCCCCATTCAACGGCGCGAGTGCAAGCGAAAGCATCGCCCCCCTTTTCCGCGCGCCCCAAAGCCTGCAAGCTGACGCAACGACAGGAGAAACCCCATGCAAAAGATCGAATTGGGCCGTTCCGGCATTTTCGTCCCGCCCGTGATTTTCGGCTGCAATGTCTTCGGCTGGACCTTGGACAAGGCGCAATCCTTCCGGATTTTGGATGAGCTGGTGGAACGCGGGCTCAATGCGCTCGATACCGCAGATGTCTATGCCTATTGGGTGCCGGGCAATAAGGGTGGCGAGTCTGAGACCATCATGGGCGAATGGCTGAAGGCGCGCGGGCGGCGGCATGATGTGCTGATCCTGTCCAAGGCGGGCATGGAAATGCCCGGTATCGGCAAGGGGCTTTCGCCCGCCTATCTTGCCAGCGCCATTGAGGCATCCTTGAAGCGTTTGGGGACGGATGTGATTGATCTCTATCAGTCCCATCGCGATGATGAATCAGTGCCGCAGGAAGAAACGCTCGCGGCGTTTGACAAGATGATCAAGGCGGGCAAGGTGCGCGCCATTGGCGCTTCCAATTTCTCTGCCGCGCGCTTCAAGGAAGCGCTGGATATCAGCACCAAGCATGGCCTGCCGCGCTATCAGACCATGCAGCCGCATTACAATCTGCTGGAGCGTGGCATTGAAGCGGATATGCTGCCGCTTTGCGCCGCCGAAGGTGTTGGCGTGATCCCGTATTATTCGCTGGCGTCCGGCTTCCTGTCCGGCAAATACCGGTCAGAGGCTGACCTCGGCAAAAGCCCGCGCGGGGCGCGCGGGGCGGGGAAATACCTGAACGACAAGGGGCTGAAGGTGCTGGCCGCTTTGGACAAGGTGGCAGCGCGGATGGGCGCGACGCCCGCACAAGTCGCACTCGCCTGGTTCAAGGGCCGCCCTGGACTGGCAGCGCCGATTGCCAGTGCCACGACCTCCGCCCAGGTTGCGGACCTCGTGAAGGCCGCAGCGTTGACCTTGGATGCGGCGGCAGTGGCGGAATTGGATGCCGCCAGCGCGTAAGGCGCTGGCTCATCCCCTCAGCGCAAATAGGGCTCCACCGTCCCGGTCAGCTTCATGGTGAGCGGCTTGCCGCGCCGATCCACGGCCTTGCCAAGGCTGACCCGGATCCAACCTTCCGAGACGCAATATTCCTCCACATTGGTCTTTTCCTGACCCTTGAAGCGAATGCCAACGCCACGGCTCAGCAACGCCTCATCATAAAAGGGGCTGCTTGGGTCATTGGAAAGCCGATCCGGCAGGGTGGGGGTGTCTTCGGTCATGCTAAAGCTCCAGGAGCGGTGTTTGCCCGAGAGCCACGTCGAAGGCAACGCAAGGGAGGTCTGATCATTATTAAGGAAGGGGGCACGCGCTGCGGTTGAGCCCAATTCGTTGTTGGTTCACACTCTACCTATGGCGGGTCTTGGCTTGGTTGCGAAGATCGGCGGCAGGCGCGCGAAGAAATCAAGCTCTGCCCGGTTCAGGCGTTCCAGCCGCGCCAGCGCCCTGGGGTAATCGTCCTGGGTTCGCGCCGGCGCCACCCCCGCCAGCACCGGCCTTTCATTGAAGCGCGGCAAGGCGCCGCCCAGTGTCAGGCCAAATAGCCCAAGCAGCCTTTGGGCAAAGGGTTCCAAAGCCTCCATCCGGCCAAGCAGATAGGGGTAGCGCTGCAACGCCGCCCGGATGCCATTCGGGTCCGTGGCGTTGAACAAGGTGCGCAATTGCGCATCGCGGCAATGCACCGCGAAATCCGGCACCGCATCCAGCGCCTGATTGAGGGTCAGCGTGCTGAGCGCGGCATGTTCCGGATGATCCGGCCTGCCGCGAATGTAATCATAAAGCGAAACAATGCGTTCCAGCGGCTGGCGCAAGACAGCCGCGATGCCAACAGGGCGGGGCGCCTGCACCACCAGCGAGTGCGCCGCGCCGTAATGGCCCGTGATCAGCAGGGCCTCGCGATAAACACCCTCATCCGTGGCGAGTGCTGCGGCCAGCCCGGCTTCTCCGCCATATTCCGCCACAAGATCGGCATGGAAGAAGGCGCGATCCCCGAAGGCGTATTTCAACATGCGGTTGATGGTGGTGCCACCAGTACGGGGAAGGTGAAGAAAGCATAAAATTGGTGTTTCGGGCGAATTTTCCCTGAATTTTTCATTTAATACTATATTCATTTCTTTGGCCTTGAAGAAGAGCCAAATAAATACAGAGAGGATCATAATATTCTCTTGCCACGCACCTTTGCGCACGCAGTCCGTCCGCGCCAAGCTTGACGCGGCACGGCCAGCGCCCCTAAAGGCTTGCTCAGGTAAGGGCGCGTAGCTCAGCGGTAGAGCATTCGCTTCACACGCGAAGGGTCACAGGTTCAATCCCTGTCGCGCCCACCATCGGCCCTTAAATCCCACCAACATCCCTTAAGTAAGGTGTCGGCAGCCCAAGCAGTTTTTCGGGAATATGGCTCAGGGTCAATTGCTGGCTGACTGGGGCGGTGCGCGGGATCATGCTTTCGCGGGAATAGTTTTCCACCTGAAATTACTGAGCCTACCCCATGCCGCGAAGCTGCAGCACGGCGGCCTCCGCCGTGGCAAAGCCCGCTTCGGCCGCCAGATATTTTGCCGCATTGGCCTCGGCCTCGCAGTCCCGGCCGGCGTCGTAAAGCGCAACCGCCATCATCATCAGCAAGCCGGTTGCTTCCAACTGGGTCCATGCGCCCCTTTGAAGGGGCAAGGCGGCTCACCTCATGGATCGCGCGCAGATCGCTATGTGCTGATCACGCCGTTTTTTGGTGCTCCAGCTCCGCCAGCCGTGCCCGCAAGGCGGCTACTTCCGCCCGCAGCGCCGCAATCTGATCCCCCACGGGATCATCCTCTGTATTGCTCAAGCCATAGCCTAGAAATGGGTCTGCGCAGGTCGTACCCACAGGTGGGCGCGCGGGAATGCCAACCACTGTGCATTCCGCCGGCACATCGCGGGTCACCACCGCATTGGCGCCAATGCGCGCACCCTTGCCCACCGTAAGCGGCCCCAGAACCTGCGCCCCGGCACCGATGGAAACGCCCGCTTCAATCGTTGGGTGCCTTTTGCCCGGGCTGCCAGAAAGCCCGCCAAGCGTGACACCGTGATAGATCAGCACATCATCGGCGATTTCAGCAGTTTCGCCGATCACAACCCCCATGCCATGATCAATGAAAAGCCGCCGCCCAATCTGTGCGCCGGGGTGGATTTCAATGCCGGTCAGAAAACGGCTGAGATGCGAAACGAGCCGCCCCGCGCCGCGCCAGCCGCGCCGCCAAAGCCAATGCGCCAGCCTATGCCACAGCACCGCATGCAGCCCGGCGTAACAGAAAATCGTCTCAAGCCAGGAAGGCCGCGCCGGATCGCGCGCGCGAATACTGCGACCGATTTCGACAAGCTCCTTTAACACGGGGCTACCTCACGCAAGCCATGGCGGTATTGGCAGGCCGCGTTCGCGCAGGAATTCCGGATTGAACAGCTTGGATTGGTAGCGCGCGCCGCCGTCACAGAGAATGGTCACCACGCGATGCCCCGGGCCCAACCGACGCGCAACCTTGATGGCAGCGGCAACATTCAAGCCGGCCGAGCCCCCGATGCAAATGCCTTCCTGCACCAAGAGGTCAAATACCTGCGTCAGTGCTTCCTCATCCGTCACCTGCACCGCGTCATCAATCAGCGCACGATCATCAACCAGATTTCCGGGCACCCGCGCCGCCTGGCCAATACCCTCAGTGATGGAAGACCCCTCGGGCTTCAATTCACCCGTTTTCACCCAGGAATAAAGCGAACTGCCCATCGGGTCCGCCAGCACAATACGCGTCGCCGGGCCGCGCGCCTTCAAGGCACGCGCAATGCCGGCCAGCGTGCCGCCCGTGCCGCAAGAACAGGTGAAGGCGTCAATCCGCCCGCCCGTCTGGTCCCAGATCTCGGGCCCGGTGGTTGCCTCATGCGCCGCGCGATTGGCGAGGTTGTCGAATTGATTGGCGTAAACCGCGCCAAGCTCCTCGGCCAGGCGGCGGCTGTAATGCACGTAATTGCCGGGGTCAGAGAATGGCTTGGCCGGCACCAGGCGCAGATCAGCCCCGATCATCCGCAGAAAATCGAGCTTTTCGCGGCTTTGGGTTTCCGGCACCACAATGATGCTGCGATAGCCGCGCGCATTGGCGACCAGCGTGATGCCGATGCCCGTATTGCCCGCCGTGCCTTCCACAATCGTGCCAGCTTCGCCGGGCTTCAAGGCGCCGCGTGCTTCCGCATCCGCAATGATCCCAAGCCCCGCGCGATCCTTCACCGAACCACCCGGGTTCATGAATTCCGCCTTGCCGAGTATGTCGCAGCCCGTGATTTCACTGGCGCGCTTCAGGCGGATCAGTGGCGTATTGCCGATCGCGCCGGCCAGCCCATCCACGATATCTTGCATGCCCGCCATCAATACCACCATGCCCTTCGCTGGATTATTGGCAAATCATGCTGGCCCGGACCGAAGGGCGACACAAGCTTCGGAAAAATCTTGTCTTTTTGTCGCTATCAGGAAATGGCGCTGCTCTTACGTGGCGAAAATACGGAAGGAATTGCCACGCATGGTTAGGGCGCCGCCGATTCAGGCGGCCTCGCCGCGCGGCTTGCGTGAACGCCGATACCAATGCCGCGCAATAAAGAAGGCCAAGGCGCCAAGGGCGATACCGGCGATGGTCCAACCCAGCCGCTCTGGCCCGATCAGGGTGCCAAGGAACCAACCAGCGGCGACAAAGCTGCTGGCCCAAATACCGGCTGCAATGAAATTCAGCATGGCGAAACGCGCCCAATTCAGCCCTGCCAAGCCGCAGGCGGCGGAAGCGACATTGCGGATGCCATACAGGAATCGAAAGCTCAGAATGAACCAGGTGCCGTAGCGGTGCAGCAACACATTCACCCGCGCCACTTTTTCCTCGGCGCCCTTGATCCGGCGCACCACGCGCGGGCCGAAGCGCCGCCCCAGGGTGAACCAGGTTTGATCCCCAAGAAAGGACCCGAACCAAACCGCCAGAAGCAGCCACCAAGGATTGACCGCACCCGTCGCCGCCCCCAAGGCAGCTGCGGCCAGAACAAAAGTTTCACCCTCAAAAAACGCCCAAACAAACGACCCGAGATAGGCGTAGTGCCCCCAGGACTCCCAGATTTCTGCCAAGACACCACCCCCGGAATTTGACTATAATTGCCCTCGATTGGTGAAAAGGGGAAGGGGCAGCCCAATTTTGTGCGGGCCTGATCATGCTTCATCGCTTCGGCCCCGAATGGATAAGGATGTCTCGTGTCGCAAATACCGGAACAAGCCGATGGCCCCATGTTTGACGCCTTCGGCCGCCCACCTGTGCCAGATTTGGTAGTGCCCAGGGCCATTCTGCCCTTCCATTTGGATGAAAGGCCTGTGCGGGGCCGGCTGGTGCGCTTGGGTCCGCTGGCGGATGCCCTGTTGCGCCGCCATGACTATCAACCCGAGATTGCGAAACTCGCCGGAGAGGCGATGGCGCTGACCGCAGGCTTGGCTGCCGCGCTGAAATTCGAAGGTTCCTTCAGCTTGCAGGCCAAGGGCGATGGCCCGCTTTCCATGCTGCTTGCTGATTGCACCCATGCCGGTGCGCTGCGCGGCTATGCCAAGCTCAATGAGGAAAGGTTTGCAGGGCTTGCCGAAGCTTCCGCCGCGACGCTGTTGGGCAAGGGGTATCTCGCCTTCACCTGCGACCAGGGCCCCGATATGGACCGCTATCAGGGCATCGTTGCCATTGAAGGCGAAACACTGACGGATATGACCGGTGGCTATTTCCGCAATTCGGAACAGCTTGATACCTATCTGAAGCTCGCTTGCGAAGAAACGCCGGCCGGCTGGCGCGCCTCCGCGCTGCTGCTTGAACGTGTCGCCGGTGCCGGCTGGCTTGATCAGCAGATGGATCAGGATCAGCAGCAGGAAGCCTGGCAGACCGCAACCATCCTGGCGCGCACCATCAGCAGCCAGGAATTGCTGGATGACACACTGTCAGGCGAACAGGTGCTGCATCGGCTTTTCCATGCCGAGGGGCTCAGGCTTGATCGGCCAAAGCCGCTTTCCTATGGCTGCCGCTGCTCACGCGAACGCTTGCTGAATGTGCTCTGCGGTTTCAGCGCGGATGATCTGGACCACATGGCCGATGAGGGAAGCATCACCATGACCTGCGAATTCTGCAATTTCGATTTTCGTTTTGATCGCGCCAGCTTGCCGGTGCGCGGCGCGGGAAATTGACCATGGCTGTGTTCACAAGGCGCAGCGGTTTCCTGGCGCTTCCCTTCCTGGCCGCCTGCGCCAATGAAAAGCCAGGCCCTTACGTGCCGCCGGGGCCGCCGAGCTATGGGCATTTGACGCCATTGCGCCTCAAGGTCGGTAGGCTAGCACTTCAGGAACCCGCCAGCGGCACGGCGATGCTGGTGGAGCAGCCCGCACCCCTGCAACCCGCTGATGTCATGCTGCGCATGGCGCAGGATCGGCTGAGTGCGGCCGGCGGCCCCGGCTCCGCGCGTTTTCTGATCCAGACCGCGCGCCTCACGCGTGAAAGGGCTGCCGCGGGCGGCATGTTCAGCCCAGCGTCAGAAACCTTCCGCTGCGTTATGCGTTGCCAATTGGAAATTGTCTCGGACGATAACATCACTCTGGCCGCTGCCGCCGCCGAAGCGCGCCGCGAATTGACCGGCCCTATTCACGATGATGCCGAACGCGCCGAAATGGCCGAGCGTGTGGTGAAGCTCGCGGGGCAGGATCTCAATGTCGAATTCGAATTTCAGCTAAGGTCCCATTTGCGGTCCTGGCTGCAATTGGTGGCGGGTCCGGGCGAAACCCTGCCGCAGCCGGTGGAACGCGAAGCCCTGCCGCGTTCCTGAAACCTTTGGACGAAAGAGAATAAGCTTATGACAAACCACCCGCTGATGCAGGAAATCGCGCCCATCCTGCCGGAACTGGTCGCGATCAGGCGGGATATCCATGCCCATCCGGAATTGGGCATGGAGGAAACCCGCACCGCCGCGTTGGTGGCGGCAAGGCTACGCAGCCTTGGCATTGAAACCGTGGAAGGGGTTGGCCGAATGGGCGTGGTCGGCACGCTTCGCGGCAAGCGCCCTGGTCAGGGCGCGATTGGGCTGCGCGCCGATATGGATGCTTTGGCGCTGACGGAGGCGACCAATCTTCCCTATGCATCACAAGATAACGGCAAGATGCATGCTTGCGGGCATGATGGGCATACCACCATGCTGTTGGGTGCCGCGCAGATACTGGCGCAAAATCCTGATTTCGCCGGCACGGTGCATTTCATTTTCCAACCCGCTGAAGAAGGCCGTGGCGGCGCGCGCGCCATGCTGGATGATGGCTTGTTTGACCGTTTCCCCTGTGATGCCGTCTATGGCATGCATAATATGCCGGGGCTGCCGCTTGGCCATTTTGCGCTTTGCGATGGGCCGATGATGGCCGGGTCCGGGCGCTGGAAAGTGCTGTTTCGCGGCACTGGCGGGCATGGCGGCAATTCGCCCCATTTGGCGAGTGATATCACTGTCGCGCAGGCGAATTTCATTACCGCGCTGCAAAGCATTGTCAGCCGCAATGCGCCCGCGCTGGAAAGCGTGGTGATCAGCGTTGGCCATATCTCGGGTGGGTCGCCTGAGGCGCTGAATGTCATGCCCTCGGAAATCCTGGTGGGTGGCACCATGCGCGCCTTCAACCCCGGCATGCAAAAACTGCTGGAAGAGCGCATCCGTGAAGTGGCGGATTTCACCGCCCGCATGCAGGGCGCAAGCGCCGAGGTGACGCTGTGGTGGGGCGCCGCACCCTTGATCAATCACGCGCGAGAAAGCGCGATCCTGGCAGATACGGCGCGCGCCTTGGTGGGGGATAGTGCCGTCAATGACCAGATGACACCGGTGACGGGCGGCGAGGATTTCGCCTTCATGCTGCAAGCCAAGCCGGGCGCTTTTGTCTTCATGGGCAATGGCACGGCGCCCGATGGCGCCGTGCATGCGCTGCACACACCAAACTATGATTTCAACGACGCCGCGCTACCCCATGGCGTTGCCTTTTGGGTCAATCTGGTACGGCGGGAGATGTAGCGAATGCCCTGGCGCGATGCCTTTTGCTGCGCCTCTGGTGGACTTGACATGATGCATCACGCAATAACCGCGGGCCGCCGCCCATTAGGCGGCCGCTGGCCGTGGTGACAATGCTGATGGGTGGCAGCGGCGCTGACACTGAGTCCGGCGGCAAGCTGGCGCAATGAAAGCCCTTCGATATCGGGTTCGGCCAGGGCGGTATCCACCAAGGCTTGGCGCAGATTGCCGTGATGAAGGCGCCCTTCGGCTGGCCGCTTACGGGCGGCTTTTGCTGGGCGTTGGGTGGCGGGGCGGTAAAGTGTTTCAGGCTTGGGTCGAGCAGCTTCTGGTCCCCTCGGTGCAGCCTGGTGACATGATCGCGCTTGGCAAACTTGGTAGCCACCAACGGCTAGTGCGTTTTCTGTTCACATGCGTTCACCAGTAACGCAGTAAATTTTTGTTTGATCGCATTTTCCGAACCGCCAAGCGATACCGCTTGGCTTGAAAATGCTCTGGGAAGTAGGGGATGCCCTAAAGGCCATATAAGTCCCCATCCTGTTCCCGCGCGCGACAGTCCCGCCCCCAACCGGCCGAGATATTTTTCGCCAAAAACAAAGACGTTTTCAGTAAAAAACCGATGAATGCCCCTTCACCGCAGTCTGCACTCCTTTGTGAAAGCCACTCAACCTGTTTTGGCCGGAAGAATGCGCAAATTAAAGTCCGCATTCGGGCTTTGCACCGAAGGAAGCCAGACAGGCACTAAAGCGAAGCCCTCGGATCGAGCCGCAGCACATAGGAACGCCAGGGAGCCCGGGCTGCGATACGCTCATAAAGCGCGATGGCGGCTTGATCGGTCTCGGGCACCATCCAGCGCAGATGTGACCAGCCACGCGCTGCGCCAAGCGCCGCGAGCGCTTCAATCAAGGCTTGTGCGACACCCTGACGGCGTGCGCCGGGGGCAACGAATAGATCATCCAGCGCGCCGCAGCGTCGGGCAAACACAATTTCCGGCAGGTCAAAAAACAGCGCGAAGCCCAATGGCGCGTCATTGCCAAAGGCCAACAGGATTTCCGCGCGCGGGTCATTGCTGATCAGGTCCATCATCGCCGCGGGCGTGGCGGGCGCGGCGCCAGCCAGATGCGGCGCCATTTCCGCGCCATAGGCGGCCAGCAGTGGCAGCAGCAGATGATGCTCAGGCGCCGACAGCAGGCGCGCTTCGAAATTCATCACTCAGGGTCCAAAAGCACCTAGGGCGCCGCATGCTTGGCATGCGACGCCCCAGTGCCGGGATCCGGTAGCTACTTAGCTCGCCGGGGTTTCGGCAGGCGCCGGAGCCGGAGCGGCCTTGCGGCGACGCGGAGCAGCCTTCTTCGCGGCAGGCTTCTTCGCAGCCTTCTTCGCAGCCGGCTTCTTCGCAGCCGCCTTCTTTGCGGCCGGCTTCTTCGCAGCAGCCTTCTTCGCGGCGGGCTTCTTCGCAGCAGCCTTCTTCGCAGCGGGCTTCCGCTTGGCGGCAGCCTTCTTCGCGGCGGGCTTCTTCGCAGCGGCCTTCTTTGCAGCCGGCTTCTTCTTGGCAGCAGCCTTCTTCGCAGCCGGCTTCTTCTTGGCAGCAGCCTTCTTTGCAGCCGGCTTCTTGGCAGCGGCCTTCTTCGCAGCCGGCTTCTTCGCAGCAGGCTTGCGCTTGGCCGGCGCCTTCTTCTTCGCCGCGGCCATGGCCATCGCCTGGGCGCGCGGGGTTTCTTCGGTTTCGGTAGTCTCGATGATATCAGTCATCAGAGGATGAATCTCCATGTGTTCCTGTTGAAGGCGTTCATGGGAAGGCCGCGCTGGGCGCGACGCATTCCCAATTCCAACCCGGGGTACAGCAGGTGGGGTCGGTGATGGCGGCGACGCGCGGATCCCGATGCGCGGACCGACAGGACTGAAAGTCTCCGCGAAGCGCAGCCGCCAGCAGCGAGACGGCGCGCGGCATTCCTGCGCGGCGTGTTCCCCCTGGCCTCTCTCCCGCCCCTTGCACATGCCATGATGGCGGCTTGGGGTGGTGTGGGACCCTGATCGCGTGAAGCGAAGCGTCCCTTGAGTCTGCGGTCCATGGACCGTCCTTCCCTGCTGCGGCAATTCTGCCTTGCCGATTGCAGCGCCTTCCCGCTTCATCGCGCCTGTTTCAGGTGATGCACCTGATGGGAGGAGCGATTTTTCGCAGCGCGGAGGCAGTGCGAATCGCGCAATAGAATCGCGCGCAACACACGCTATCTGCATCACCATGAGTCGTGTCAACAAAATCCGTCACATCTCGCAGAAAAAAATGCGCGCATCGCTCTGCGATGCGCTGAGTGTGACATGCATGCCGCAGCTTCACCGCCTGCGGCGCGCCTTCACCAGATCTGAAAAAATGATGAAGGCATCAGCAAACTAACGTGCCGAAAGCGGTGGAACAGGGCGCTGATCAGGTCCCGTATACCAGGAAAGCGGACGGATCAGCCGATTATCCGCGCCTTGCTCGATCACATGCGCCGACCAGCCCGTGATGCGGGAAGCGACGAAGATCGGCGTGAAAAGCGGGATCTCAAAACCCATCAGGTAATAGGCCGGGCCTGCCGGGAAATCGAGATTCGGGTGGATGTTCTTCTTCTCCAGCATCTCGGCGGCCAGGATGCGGCTGATCTCCATCCAGGTCTTGTCGCCCACAACTTCGGCCATTTTCTCGGCATATTTGCGCATGGTGGGCACGCGGCTATCGCCGGTCTTGTAGACGCGATGCCCAAAGCCCATCACCAGCGCCTTATGGTCGAAGCGGCTTTGAATCCATTCGCGGGCCAGCTTCGGGTCGCCGATTTCCTTCAGCGTATGCATCACCGCCTCATTGGCGCCGCCATGCAGCGGCCCCTTGAGCGAGGCGATGCCCGCCGTGATCGCACCATGCATATCCGCACCTGAGGAGGTCACCAGCCGCGCCGTATAGGTGGAGGCGTTGAAGGTATGCTCGGCATAGAGGATCATGGAAACATCAAAAGCCTTCAGCACTTCAGGCTGTGGCACCTTGCCCAGGATCAGGTTGAAGACATTCTCGGCAAAGCTATGCGCCGGGTTCGGCATCACCACCGGCAGGCCGCGGGAAGCGCGATAGGCCGCTGCAATCGCCGTTGGGATTTTGGCGAAAAGCCGCTTCGCCTTGCGATATTGCGCGGGCAGCGAGACATCGCCCGCTTCCGGGTCTTCCATGCCCATGAAGGATACGGCGGTGCGGATGGCATCCATCGGGTGCGCATCCTTGGGGAATTCGCGGATCACGCGATGCAGCGCGGGGCTGATCTCACGCTCGGCGGTAGTCTCGGCCTTGAAGGCGGCAAGCTGCTGGGCATTGGGCAATTCGCCTTCCCAGAGCAGATAGGCCACTTCCTCAAAGCTGCAATTCTCGGCCAAATCCTGCACCGCATAGCCGCGATAGGTCAGGCTATTTGTCTCCGGCATCACCTTGGACACAGCCGAGACATCGGCATAGACGCCGACCAGGCCCTTATAGATTTCGGGTTTCGTGGTTTCGTTCATTGGGTTTCTTCCCTTGCTTGGCAGCTTCGGGTCAGCGCCAATGGCGCCGACCCTGCCTTCCTTAATGGTCAGTTCAGAAAATACCGGGCTTGCTGTCCAGCAGGCCGCCCGCCGGCAGCGCCACATTGAGCGCGCTGAGTTCGCCCGCCTTCAGCTTGGCCAAATCCTGCACCACTTCCAGGAAGCGGTTGGACTCGCGGCTTGAGATGATGCCATCGGTCAGCGTCTGGAATTTGCGGATGTAATCCGCCCGGCCGAAGGGCCTGGCGCCATTGGGGTGGGCATTGGCCACGCCAAGCTCATCCGTGAGGCGCGAGCCATCCTTGAACAGGATTTCGACGCGCCCGCCAAAAGAAAGCTCATTGGGGTCGCGGGAATGGTATTTGCGGGTCCATTCCGCATCCTCCCGCGTTTCGATCTTGTGCCAGAGCCGGACGGTATCGGCCCTTCCCGCCCGCTTCGGCGCATAGCTATCCACATGGTGCCAGCGCCCATCCTGCAGCGCGACCGCGAAGATATACATGATGGAGTGATCCAGCGTCTCACGGCTCGCCTTCGGGTCCATCTTTTGCGGGTCATTGGCGCCGGTGCCGATCACGTAATGGGTGTGATGGCTGGTATGGATGATGATCTTCTCGATCGCCTCCATATCCGCGATCTGCTCACGCATGCGGAAGGCCAGGTCAATCAGGGCCTGGGATTGGTATTCGGCCGAGTGTTCCTTGGTGTAGGAATCAAGGATGGAGCGCTTGGGCTCGCCCGCTTCCGGCAGCGGCACTTCGTAATAGACCGGGCCATAGACATCCTTGCGGTTGGACCGCCCGGCAAGCACCCAGGCAATCACGCTGTCTTCGCCTTCATAAATCGGCGAAGGCGCGCCCTCGCCCCGCATGCAGCGATCCACCGCTTCGACGGCCAGCTTGCCGGCATGGGCCGGGGCATAGGCTTTCCAGGATGAAATCTCGCCCTTGCGGGATTGACGGAAAGAAATCGAGGTATGCAAAGCCTGCTGGATGGATTGGAAGACCACTTCCTGCTTCAGGCCAAGCAGCGTGCCAATGCCGGCAGCCGCCGCGGGGCAAAGATGGGCGATGTGGTCCACCTTATGTTCATGCAGGCAAATCGCGCGCACCAGATCAATATGCAGCTCATAGCCGGTGGCAAGGCCACGGATCAGATCGCGACCGGATTTACCCATGGCCTGCGCCACCGCCAGGATCGGCGGGATATTGTCGCCAGGGTGGGAGTAATCAGCGGCGAGGAACGTGTCGTGCATATCCAATTCACGCACGGCGGTGCCATTCGCCCAGGCTGCCCATTCGGGGGAGACGGTGGTGGCCGCCTTCACGCCAAATACCTGCGCGCCGCCGGCCTTCTTCGCATGGCCAAGCGCCATGCCGCGTGCCGAGACCACGGGGCGGCGATTGATGGCGGCGATGGCGACCGAAGCATTGTCAATGATCCGGTTGATGATCATCTCCTGCACCGGCTTTTCGACCGCGACCTTGTCCACGGCGACTCCGGCCATTTTCCAGGCCAGTTGATCTTCGCGCTTCAATAGCGCCTTGGATGGGTGAACCTTTACGGCGTTGAGTTTCATTTGGGGCATTCTCCCTTTCTTGTGTCTGGCGGCTTGCCTGATGCGCTTCTTCTGCGCCCATCTGGCGCCATCGTCCAATCCAATTGACGTGGCGCGCTGATAGGTTTTCCGTATGGGCGAAACAGTATTGGATCGCTCATGGATTTTCGCCTGATCCGCCGCCTGGGGCATTTTCTGGCCGTGGCCGAAGAAGGTCATTTCGGCCGCGCCGCCGCGCGGCTTGGCATTTCGCAGCCGCCGCTGACCGCACAAATCCAGCTTCTGGAACGCGAACTTGGCGTGAAGCTGCTGGAACGCAGCGGCAAGGGCGCGCGCCCGACACGCGAAGGGGAAGCGCTGCTGCCACTCGCGCGCCGCATCGCTGGCAATGCCGCTGATCTTGAGAGTCTCGCGCGCGAATTGCGCATGGGCCATCACGCGCCGGTTTCCATTGCCTGCGTCACCTCGGCGCTGTTTGATTATCTGCCGCCCATTGTGCGCGCCATGCAGGCCGCGCGCCCGGAAGCCGCGATTGGCGTGCGTGAGATGGACACCGCCGAGGCTTTGGAAGCGCTTCGGCGGGGAGAGGTTGATCTGGCTTTGCTGCGTTCGGATCGTGACCGCGCGCCGATCAAGCTAAGGCCGCTCGGGGAAGACAGGCTCGCTGCCGCCTTGCCGGAAGGCCATCCGATTCTGAGCGGGCCTGATCCCTTGCCGCTGGCGGCACTCGCGGAAGCGCCGATGCTGATGCTGCCGCGCGCGATCAGCCCAGCCTATTCGGATGCCATGACAGCGGCCTGCCATGCGGCAGGCTTCACGCCGCGCGTGGTGCGCGAAGTGGGATCGGCCATGGCGCAGCTTGGTTTCGTTGCTGCCGGATTGGGGGTGGCCTTGGTCTCGGAAGGCATGGCGCGGCTCAATCCGCCGGGCGTGGCGTTTCGGATTCTGGCCGGCCCCATTCGCGGCGTTGGCGTGGCGCTCGCCTGGAATGCGGAGCGGGAGAATGAGGCGACAAGCCTCGCGCTTCAGATCGCCGATGCGCAATTCGGGCCATCGGCCCTGGCCCGCGGCGCCCGGCTGCTTTAGGTTGCAAGCCTGTCATTGCGCAGCCGCAGGAGTAGCTAATGCCCGCCACCACCCCTTTTGATCGCGTCATTCGTGGCACGCTGGTGCTGCCTGATCGCATCCTATCCAATGGCTGGGTCGCCACACGCGGCGAGGTGATTGCCGGCATCGGCGAAGGCCCCTCACCGGTTGCGGTTTCCGTGGAGGATTATGGCGCGCGCTACATCATGCCGGGGCTGGTGGATGGGCATATGCATACCTCATCCTCCCGCGGGTGGCCGGGGATTGAGGGCGCTTCCAAAACCGCAGCCGCGGGCGGTGTGACCACCTGCGTTGACATGCCCTATGATGTGCCGCGCCCGGTGACGGATGCGGGTATTTTCAAGGAGAAGGTCGAATATGTGAATCGCCTGTCCCATGTGGATATGGCGCTTTACGGCACCATCCTGAAATCGGGCGGGGTGGATGCCATTGCGGGGCTCGCGGAGGCCGGCGCCTGTTCCTTCAAGCTTTCCACCTATGAATATGACCCGGTGCGCTTCCCGCGCATTGACCACCCGACCATGGTCGCGGCCTTTCGCGAAATCGCCAAGACCGGGCTGATGGTTGCCGTGCATAATGAGGATCAGGAAATCGTGGTGCGGCTGACCGAGGAAGCCAAGGCCGCTGGCAATACCTCCCCCATCTGGCATTGCCGCACCCGCCCGCCGCTCTGTGAGACCATGGCGGATCTCGAGATTTTTGAAATCGGGCTTGAGACCGGCGCGCATGTGCATATCGCCCATTCATCGCTCGCGCGCGGTTTTGAGATTGCCGAGGTGTTCCGCCGCATGGGCGGCAAGGCATCGGGCGAGGCCTGTCTGCAATACCTGTGCATGACGGAAGAAGACATCATCCGGCTGGAAGGCTTCGGCAAATGCAACCCGCCCTTCCGCACCGCAGATGAGGTGGAACGCATGTGGGGCGCCTTTGCCAAGGGGCAGGTGGCTTATGTTTCGACCGATCACGCGCCTTGGCCGCGCGACCGCAAGACCTATACGGGCGATATCTTCACGGTCGGCGCGGGGCTGACGGGCATGCAAAGCTTCGCCCCCGTGATGTTCACGCTGCTGAAGCAGCGCGGCCTGTCGCCCAGCCTGATGGCGCTTTATTGCGCCGAACGCCCCGCGCGCTTCCATGGGCTTTATCCGAAGAAGGGTGCGCTGCGCATTGGGGCGGATGCCGATCTGCTGGTGATGGAAGAAGGCGATTTCACCTTTGATGCGCAGGATATCCAGGATCAGGAAGATGCCAAATGGTCGCCCTATGATGGCATGAAGGTGAAGGGCCGCGTCGCCGCCACCTGGCTGCGCGGGCAGCAGATTTGGGATGGCAAGCAGGTTTTGGCCAAGCCCGGCGCCGGGCGCTTCGTGCCGCGTCAACACAAGGAAAGCTATGTCGGGGAATAAGGAAAAGCAGCGCCCGGAAGGGCATTGGATCAAGCGGCCACCGCGACCTTCGAAGCAAGCTGCTCCGCCGCCGCGGCGCAAGCCCGGCTTGGTGCATGCCATGATCGCGGGTTCGGTTGGCATTATGCTTGGCATGTTGAACGCCGCCGCCACCGGGGCGGGCGGATTGCCTGATCCCGTGCCGGCGATTGCCGCCGGCATTGGGCTTTGCATTGGCGCCATTGCCACCTGGCGGCTGTTTGGCGGCACGCGGCAGGATTTCCGGGATTTGTTTTTCTGAACCCTGGCTTGTCGCCGGGGAGTGCTCGGCCCAAGGAAGGGCCTTTCATCATGCATGGAGAGAATGTGATGAGTTCCAAGGATTATTACGTGAAGCATCTGGCGGTGGATCTGCCGCTGGCCACCGCCGATAAGATCGCCGATGTCACGCTGGCGACTGGCCGCGCGGCGGGCATGCTGCCGCTGACGGTGGTGGTGCTGGATGCGGGCGGGCATGTTGTCGTGCAGAAGCGCGAAGATGGCTCTGGCATTTTGCGGGCTGAAATCGCACGCGGCAAAGCCTATGGCGCGCTTGGCATGGGCATTGGCAGCCGCGTGATTCGTGATCGCCTCAAGGAACGCATCGGCTTTCAGGCGGCGGTTTCTGCGGCTTCCGATGGCAGCTTTGTTCCCGTGCCGGGTGGCGTGCTGATTCTGAATGCCGCAGGCGCCGTGATTGGCGCGGTTGGTGTCAGCGGCGATGCCTCTGACCGCGACGAACACGCGGCGTGTGAGGGTATCAAGGCCGCCGGGCTTGCTTCCCACCCGGATGCGGCGGTTGAGAATTGGCGCGATGCCGCACTTTGAGATCACGCGCCGCGCCGCGCTGCTCGGCGCTGGCGCGGCGCTGATCAATACGGCGGCGCGGGCGCAGGAGGTTTTTCCCGCCCGCCCGATCCGCATGATCATCCCCTTCCCCGCCGGTGGCCCGACCGATGTCTATGCGCGGCTTTATGCTGAGCGCCTCAGCCGCGAATTGGGCCAGCCGGTGGTGACGGAAAATCGCGGTGGCGCGGGTGGGGCGATTGGCTCCTTGGAAGTGTCGCGCGCGCGGCCCGATGGCTACACCATTTTGTTCGGCACGGCTTCGACGCATGCGCTTTATCCGCTGGTCACGCGCCAGCCGCAATTTGATGTGGTGCGGGATTTCACGACCATAGCGGAATTGGGCGGCGGGCCGCTTTGTTGGTTGGCGCATCCCTCTCGCCCCGCGAGCTTGCGCGAATTTCTCGTTGCGGCGCGCAACGCCAATCCGCCGCTCTCCTGTGGCTCGCCGGGCAGTGGCACCATGATGCATCTTGCCACCGAGTTGCTGAAGCAGCAGGCGGGCGGGGTGGCGCTGACCCATGTGCCCTATCGCGGCGCGGCGCCGGCGATGAATGATTTGGTCGGCGGCACCTTGGCACTCGCGGTCAATACGTTTGGCGGCGGCTTGCCTTTGCATCAGGGCGGGCGCGCGCGCATGCTGGCGGTGGCGACAGCGCAGCGTTTGGAAGCCACGCCAGATGTGCCGACCGTTGCCGAAGCGCTCGGCCTTGCTGGTTTTGGCGCGGTGCTCTGGCATGCAGTCTTCGCGCCCCCTGCCCTTCCCGCGCCGATCCTGGAACGGCTTTCGGCGGCGACCAATGCCGCGCTCGCCGATCCTGCCTTCCGTGCCAGCCTCGCCGCATCCGGCATCACCGCTTCAGCGCCTGGCACACCCGCCAGCGCCGCCGCCTTCATCGCCGCCGAGACCAGGCGTTACGCGCCTGTGGTCGAGGCTATTCGTCCGGAGCTTGATCAATGACACGCACTCTGCGCCTTGCCGGCGCCCAAATGGGACCGAACCAAAAAGCCGATAGCCGAGAGGCAATTCTGGCCCGCATGATCGCCTTGCTGGAACGGGCCGCTGCCGCGGGCGCGAAGATGGTGGTGTTCCCGGAATTGCCGCTGACCACGTTTTTCCCGCGCTGGCTGTTCACCGATCAGGCGGAATTGGACAGTTATTTTGAACGCGAAATGCCCAATCCGCGCGTGCAGCCGCTATTTGATCGCGCGCGCGCCTTGGGCATTGGCTTTTATCTTGGCTATGCGGAACTGACGCCGCATGGCAAGCGCTACAATACGGCCATCACGGTGGGGCCGGATGGCAGCGTGCTCGGAAAATATCGCAAAATCCATCTGCCCGGCACGGTGGAGCCGCGCATCGGTGATCGCTTCCAGCAATTGGAAAAGCGCTATTTCGAATATGGCGATCTGGGCTTCCCCGCCTTTCGCGGCCCCGATGCCTGGGGCCGGCCCGTGCTTGGCATGTTGATCTGCAATGACCGCCGCTGGCCGGAAGCCTGGCGCTGCTATGGCTTGCAGGGGATTGAGCTAATGCTGATTGGCTATAACTCGGCCGCCTATGATCCGATGGGGGGCGATAGCGAAGACCAATCGCTCCGCACCTTCCATTCGACGCTCGCGGTGCAGGGCAATGCCTATATGAACGCAACCTGGGCGATTTCGGTCGCCAAGGCGGGCGTCGAGGATGGCTCGGGCCTCATTGGTGGTTCGGTGATTGTGGACCCGAATGGCCGCGTGGTGGCGGAAGCTAAGACGCTGGGTGATGAGATCATCATCGCCGATGTGGATTTTGATGCCTGCCGCCAGGGGAAGGAGAAAATGTTCAACTTCGCCGCCCATCGCCGGCCGCAATGGTATCGCGCCATGATTGATCAGGTGGGGGCGGTGCCGCCGGCGTGATGCGCGATGACACACTTATATACAGTGAGTAAGCGAAGGATCAGCGCATGACCCGTTCCCTTGTTCTGGCCGCCGCGCAGCTGGGGCCGATCCAAAAGGCTGAAGGCCGCGATATTGCCGTTGGGCGCATGATCCGCCTGATGGAAAAGGCGCATCAACGCGGTGCTGAGGTCGTGGTCTTTCCCGAATTGGCGCTCACCACCTTCTTCCCGCGCTGGTATGAGGAAGATTTGGCCAATGCGGATCATTGGTATGAAGCGGCACTTCCTTCCAATGAAACCGCGCCGCTCTTTGAAGCCGCGCGCAAATACGGCATCGCCTTTCATCTTGGCTATGCCGAAAAAACGCCGGAAGGCAGGCGCTTCAATACCGCGGTCTTCGTGCTGCCTTCAGGCGAGATCGTGCTCAAATACCGCAAGGTTCATTTGCCGGGGCATAAGGAATTCGATCCCGTCCGCCATGTGCAGCATCTGGAAAAGCGCTATTTTGAACCGGGTGATCTTGGCTTTCCCGTGATCCGCGCGCCGGTTGCAGGCCAGCCTGTCAATCTTGGCATGATGATCTGTAATGACCGCCGATGGCCGGAAGCCTGGCGCGTGATGGGCTTGCAGCAGGTGGAATTGGTCATGCTTGGCTACAATACGCCATCACTGAATATGGAAAATCGTGGCTTTGAAGCGCCTCATCTCCGCGTCTTCCATAGCCATCTCTCCATCCAATCCGGGTGCTATCAGAATTCATGCTTTGCGGTCGCAACCGCCAAGGCCGGCACGGAAGATGGGCATGAGCTGTTCGGCCATTCCATCATCGTGAACCCGCAAGGGGAGATCATGGCCCAGGCGACAAGCTGGGATGATGAGTTGATCGTGGCCGAAGCTGACCTCGGCAAATGCGAATTGGGCCGGAAGACCATTTTCGATTTCGCGCGCCATCGCCGCCCGGAACATTATGGCCGCATCGCCGAACAGGTGGGCAGCGTGGCGCCGGCGGAATGGAAAGGCGGCGCGTAGGGTCAGACCACGGCGACATTCGGCCCTGGCGGCAAAATGCCGAAGGGGTCAAATACTAAGGGCGCGGCGCGCGTGATCGCTGCGAAATCGAAACCGCGATGCGGCGTGCCAAGGATGATCGCCTCTGGCCGCGCGCCGTTCGGCATTGTCAGCGCGTCGCTGCGTGGAATGACTGACAAGGGCTTGGGAACCGCGCTCAGCACCGGATCATGCCAGGCAAGATTGGCGCCCGCGCCCTGCAAGCCGCGCAAAAGCCTGAGCGGCGCGGCGGCGCGCAAATCGGCGACATCGGGTTTGTAGGTGACCCCCGCCACCAATACGCGCTTGCCTGCAAGATCATCACCAAGCCGCACGCGGATTTCCGCCAATACGCGCGCCACGCGCCCGCGATTGCACGCCATGGCAATCGCCAGCAAAGCGGATGGCGCGCCCGCGCGCGCTGCCCCCATTTGCAAAAAGGCCGGGTCCACTGGAATGCAATGCCCACCAGCGCCAAGCCCAGGCCAGAAGGGCGAAAAGCCGAAGGGTTTTGTTGCCGCCGCCGCCACCACATCGCGCGTCGGCACACCAAGCGCGGTGAAGGCGGCATGGAGTTCATCCATCAGCGCGATATTCACCAGGCGATAGGTATTCTCCAACAGCTTGGCGCATTCTGCGATCTCGGGGCTCGCCACCACTTCCACCCGATCCACCAAATGGCGCCAAAAGGCCAAGGCGCGGCGGAGCGACGCATCATCGGTAGCGCCCAGCAAACGCGGAATGCTGCGGGTTAGCGGCGCGTGCGGCCCTGGGTTTTCGCGTTCCGGCGAAACGGCGAGGAAGACATCACGCCCCAGGCACCAGCCCGCTGCTTCAAGCACTGAACGACATAACCCATTGGTGGCGCCTGGCTGGCAGGTGGACACAAGACACACCAACGCACCAGGCTTCAGGCCGCGCACCACCATGCCAAGCGCTGCGCGCACAGCAGTCAGATCAGGCCGCCCGCGCGAATCAAGCGGGGTTGGCACGCAAATCAACCAGGTATCGGCACCGGCCAATTCGGTCGGATCAGCACTGGTGCGGAAGCCACCCTTATTCTGCCGATGCGCAATGCCAGCGGCGTCGCGCGCGCTTGGCTGTGGATCATAACCAATCACCTCATAACCGGCAGCCGCGGCACCAAGCGCCAAGGGCCGCCCGACATAGCCAAGCCCAAGCACGGCCAAGCTTCCCCGGCTGGGTCGGGGTGCGGGCGCAAGAACGGTCTGTAGCAGGTTCAGGCTCATATTCTTATGATTGTATTGATATAAAATAATACAACCTTTGGTTATATACTTTCCTTGGGTGTCCCGAACAACCGCTCACGCGCAAGGCGCGGCGGGGATAAGCACCAAGGCTAAACCCTTGTTTTCGCGCCATCTCAGGCCCGACACCTTATTTCCTCCCCGCCGGATTCTCCCTTAAAGGAGCGTCTTCCGCGGGTAGGAGGCAACTATGGCCACGCTTTCAGGTTCAGATCAGGCCGGTATGCTCACGGTGGTCCGGCATCCGCTAATACAGCACCGGCTTTCGCAAATGCGCGAAAAATCCTGCCCCGTGCCGACCTTTCGAGCCCTACTCCGCGAAATCGCCATGCTGCTCGGCGCTGGCGCGCTGGCCGATCTGCCGCTGGAAGCGCGCGAGATTGAAACGCCTTTGGAACGAATGGCGGCGCCAAAACTTGCCGGCAAGCCGCCGATCTTCGCCCCGGTGCTGCGCACGGGCATTGGCTTTCTGGACGGCATGCTGAACCTTCTGCCGGAAGCCGGTGTGGCGCATATCGGCGTCTATCGCGACCACAAGACGCTGGAGGCGCATGAATACTACTTCAAGGCGCCGGAGGATTTGGCCGAGCGTCTGGTCATTCTGCTCGATCCCATGCTGGCGACCGGCAATTCCGCAGTTGCCGCGCTGGATCGGCTGAAGGCGCGCGGTGCCAAGCGCATTCGCTTCATCTGCTTGCTCGCGGCACCTGAGGGTATCCGCCATGTCCGGCATGCCCATCCCGATGTGCCGATCTGGACCGCGGCAATTGACGAAAAGCTTGATGAAAACGGCTATATCCGCCCGGGCCTTGGCGATGCCGGGGATCGCGTTTTCGGGACCTGATCGGGCTAGAGCATGTTGCGTTCACATGGGTTCACGCAACCTGCTCTAAATTGTTGTTTTTCGAGCATCTTCACACGTTCAGATGATTCCATCTGAACGTGATCTGCTCTAGGCTTCTGGCCCCAGGACCTCGGCCACCGGGCCATCCGCCACAATCCGCCCCGCTTCCAGCCTTATGGCGCGCGTGCACCATTGCCGCACAATCGCCATATCATGCGTCGCAATCATCAGGATATCCGCCCCGGCGACCAGGCGCGTCAGGCGTTCTTCTGCCTTCGTCATGAAATCCGCATCGACAGCCAAAAACCATTCATCCATGAGCAGAATTTCAGGGGTGATCGCGGTTGCCATGGCGAAGGAAAGGCGCACATTCATGCCGGCGGAATAGCCCCGGATAGGCAGATCAATGAATTCGCCAAGTCCGGAAAATTCAGCGACCTCATCGGCCAGGGCGCGGCCTTCTTTTTCCCTCATGCCACGGTAGAGCGCACGCAGCACGATATTCTCCCGCCCGGTCAAAAGCGGATTCATCCCGGCACCGGGGTCAATCAGGGAGCCGATCTCCCCCTCCACCAACAACCGGCCGGCAACCGGTTCGTAAATGCCTGCTATACTGCGTAGCAGCGTTGTCTTGCCCGCACCATTCGAACCCACCAGCGCCACGCGTTCGCCCTTGCTGATGGTGAAGCTTAACCCGGCCAAGGCAGCGACCACCACGCGGCTTTCCGCATCCCGCTTCACACGGCGCGTGGCGCCATCAAAAATGCGCTTTTTCAATGATCGCGCATTGTGATGATAAAGCGGAAACTCGATCGTCAGGTCTTCGGCTTCAATGCGGGGCATGGCGATCAGACCCAGAAAGCGATTCGCCCGCGAAAGCGGGTGAAAAATGCCAGCGCCAGACCCAATAGCGCTGCGGTGAAGCCCAGGGCGGATAACCAGACCTGCGGATCAAGCGGGCGGCCCAGCAAGGGGGCGCGCATGGTTTCCATAATGGAATTGAAAGGGTTCAACAGAAGCCAAACGGCCCTGTCACCCAATAACTCAGGCAACCAAATGATTGGCGTGACGAAAAAGCAAAGCTGCATCAGCGATGAAATGATGGGCGGAATATCGCGAAAGCGTGCGCAAATCATGCCGAGGAAAAATGCCACGGAAAAGGCATTGCACAAGAACAACAGTAAGCCAGGCACAAAGGCCAGCAATCCAAGACCGGGCGATACGTCAAAAATGAGCATCACCACAACAATGAGCGGCAGGTTATGCGTCGCCACCAGCAGATTGCGGAAAACGCATCGCAGCACATGGACGGTAAAAGGCAGTGGAATTTGCCGAATGACAGCTTCGGCAGAAGCAAAACAATCTGCGCCATCGGTGACCGATTGGCTGACCATGCCCCAAAGAATCAAGCTGATGGCGAGCCAAGGAAAGAAAGTGCCGGGTTCTACCCGCATGATATGGGAATAGAAAAAGCCAAGCGCCACAACCATGGCAGCGGTGGTCAGTGTAACCCAGAAGGGCCCGAGCACAGAACCTCGATAACGATGCTTGATGTCGCCCCAGGCGAGGGCGGCGGCAAGGCGCCATTGCGCAAAGCCTTCCCGCAAATCGGCGCGCGCGCGCAAGGCGCGTTCGGGCTTGGAGGCATCGAAGACTCGCTTCGGGGATGGCTTCGCGCTCATGACAGGGCTTCTACAGGCTTGGCGCACCAGCGTCACGCCGCGATTTCTTAGATATGCAAAGCCCGCCCATCCACGGCAAGTGCGGCTTCCTTCACCGCCTCATTCAGCGAGGGATGCGCATGGCAGGTGCGTGCCACATCCTCGGCACTTGCGCCGAATTCCATCGCCAAAGCCAATTCAGCAATCAGCGTGCCGGCATCCGGCCCAATGATATGCGCGCCCAGGACCTTATCAGTCGCCTTATCGGCGAGGATTTTCACAAAGCCATCCATATCGCCCATGGCGCGGGCGCGGCCATTGGCGGTGAAGGGGAATTTCCCGATCTTATAGGCGACACCGCGTGCCTTGAGCTGTTCTTCCGTCTCACCCACCGAAGCCACTTCCGGCCAAGTATAGACCACGCCGGGGATCGCGCCGTAATTCAGATGCGGCTTTTGCCCGGCCAGCATTTCCGCGAGTGCCACACCTTCTTCCTCTGCCTTATGCGCCAGCATCGGCCCGGTAATCACATCGCCAAGCGCATAGATGCCCGGCACGCTGGTCGCGTAATGGCCATCAACCTTGATGCGCCCACGCTCATCCAAGGCGACCCCCACCTTATCCAGGCCAAGCCCCGCGACATAAGGCCGGCGCCCAATCGCGACCAACACAACATCGGCGATCAGTTCTTCCGTGGCACCCCCGGCTGCAGGTTCCAACTTCAGCGTGACACCCTGTTTTGATTTGCTCGCCCCCATCACCTTGGTCTTGAGCTTCGTCTTGATGCCCTGCTTCGCCAGGATGCGTTCGAACGCCTTGCCCACTTCCAGATCCATGCTTGGCACCAGACGATCGAGGAATTCCACCACCGTGACTTCCGCGCCCAAGCGGCGCCAGACGCTGCCCAATTCAAGCCCGATATAGCCACCACCAATCACCACCAGATGCTTTGGAACGCTTGCCAATTCCAAACCCCCGGTGGAGGTGACAATCTGCTTTTCATCCACTTCCACACCCGGCAGGGGAATGCTCTCACTCCCGGTCGCGATCACGATGTGCTTGGCGGTGTAATCCTTGCCAGCGATGCTGACCGTGCCGGGGGCCTTGATGCTGCCCTCACCCTTCAGCCAGGTGACCTTATTCTTGCGGAACAGGAATTCGACACCCTTTACATTGGCGCTGACCACTTCGCCCTTGCGCGCTTGCATCCGCGCCAGATCAAGCTTCACGGAACCCACGGTGACACCATGATCGGCAAGCTTATGCAGCGCTTCTTCATAATGTTCCGAGGATTGCAGCAAAGCCTTCGATGGGATGCAGCCGACATTGAGGCAGGTGCCACCCAGCGTCTCACGCTTTTCCACGCAAGCCACCTTCATGCCGAGTTGCGCGGCGCGGATCGCGCAAACATAGCCGCCGGGGCCGGCGCCGATCACGATTACATCAAAAGCATCACTCATGGTCAGGCGTCCTCAACCCTTGTCTTTTCGCCGCCATGTTTGGACCGGTCAGGCGGGCCGATCAAGCCATGGAATTAGGGCTTGGGTTTTGCGCGCTTTCCCCCCTATCCTTCCCCGGAAAGCGGCGCCGATAGACGCGCGCTCGGGAGGAAGCATGATGACGCAAAGCTCTTTCATTTCACGCCGGGGCGTGCTGGCCGCAACCGGGGCGGTGCTCGCAGCCCCTGGCCTTGCCCTCGCGCAGGGGCGCTACCCTGATCGGCCCATTCAGCTTGTGGTGCCCTGGCCTGCCGGCGGTTCCGCAGATGCGCAATTGCGCTCCATCGCCGAACTGGTCGGCAAGGCGCTCGGCCAGCCCATGGTGGTGCAAAACCGCCCGGGCGCTGGCGGCACGCTCGGCCCGCTGACCGTCGCACAACAGGCGCGGCCTGATGGCTATACGCTGACGCAGATGCATCTTTCCGTGCTGCGCCGGCCCTGGATGATGCGCACACCCGGCTGGGACCCTATTGGCGATTTCACGCATATCATCGGCATGACCGGCTGGCTTTTCGGCACTGCCGTCAAGGCCGATAGCCCGCTCAAATCCTGGCAGGATCTGATTGCCTATGCGCGCGCCAATCCGGGCAAGCTGACCTATTCGACCAGCGGTATTGGCACCACCAATCACCTTGCCATGGAAAGCATTCAGGAAATCGAAAAGATCAGCCTGACCCATGTGCCCTTCCGCGGCGCCAATGAAGGTGTCACCGCCGTGCTTTCCGGCCAGGTGGATATGATTTGCGATAGCTCCACCTGGGCGCCCAATGTGGAAGCCGGGCAAATGCGCGCCCTTGCGGTCTGGAGCGCGGAACGCGCCCCGCGCTTCCCCGCCGTGCCCACCTTGAAGGAGCTTGGCTATGATATGGTCGTCGCCTCCCCCTATGGCGTGAGCGGCCCCAAGGGCATGGACCCCGGCATTGTGCGCGTGCTGCATGACGCCATGAAGGACGCGCTGTTCAGCCCCGAAAATACGCGCATCCGTAGCCAATTCGATATGCCCTTGGTCTATCACGATACGGAAAGCTATCGTCGCTTCATCCTTGAGCGGGTCGAATACGAAAAGACCATGGTGCGCCGCCTTGGCTTGACGCTGGATGGCTGAGGGCAGCGCCATGGTGACATTCCATCGCCGCGCGGCGCTTTCCCTTGGCGCGAGCCTTTTGGCCGCACCCGCCCTTGGGCAAGGCCGCTTTCCCAATCGGCCCATTCGCTTCATCACACCCTGGCCGCCCGGCGGCTCGCTCGATGTGCTTCAACGCAGCATGTTCGAAGTGGTGAGGAAGGACCTCGGCCAACCAATCCTGTCCGAGAATCTGCCCGGCGCGCGCGGCACCCGCGCCGCCACCTTCCTGGTCACGCAAGGCGTGCCCGATGGCTATACGCTGGCGCATCATCATCTTTCCGTCCTGCGCCACCCTTTCCTGACCAGGCAGCCAAGCTGTGACCCGGTGAATGACTTCAGCTACATCATGCAATTCTCGGGCTTTACCTTCGGGACCGTGGTGCGCACCGATAGCCCCTATCAGCGCCTGGCCGATGTATTCGCTGAAGCCCGCCGCAAGCCCGGCGAGCTGACCTATTCCACCAGCGGCATCGCCACCACCAACCATATCGCCATGGAAGACCTGCTCCGCCGCGAAAAGGCGGAAATGACCCATGTGCCCTATCGCGGCGCGCAGGAAGGTGTGACCGCCCTGCTCGGCCGGCAAATCACCATGGTCGCCGACGCGCAAGTCTGGCGCCCGCAAGTGGAAGCGGGCGAATTCCGCCTGCTAAGCGTCTGGACGCGTGATCGCCTGGGCGGCTTTCCCAATGCGCCAACACTCAATGAACTCGGCTACGATATGGTGGTCACCAGCCCCTATGGCGTGGTCGGGCCACGCGGCATGCCGGGGGAAATCGTCGAAATCCTTCACAACGCCTTCAAAAAAGCCTGGGAAGATGAATCATCTCAGGCCGTGGTGCGCCGCTGGGACATGCCGCGCGAATATCTGAATACCGCGGATTATCTGGCCTTTGTGAAGGCGCGGGTGGAATATGAAAAGGAATGGGTGCAGCGACTGAATCTCAGCATTGACTGAAAACAAAAACGGGAGGGCTCTGCCCTCCCGTTTTGTTCAGATATCCAACATCAGCCGACGCGGATCTTCCACACTTTCCTTCACACGGACAAGGAAGCTCACAGCTTCCTTACCGTCCACAATGCGGTGGTCATAAGACAGCGCGATATACATCATGGGGCGGATTTCGATCTTGCCAGCCACCGCCATGGGGCGATCCTGAATCTTGTGCATGCCAAGAATGCCCGATTGCGGCGGGTTCAAGATCGGCGTGGACATCAAGGAACCATAAATGCCGCCATTGGTGATGGTGAAGGAACCACCGGCCAATTCCTCAAGCTTCAAGGCACCATCACGCGCACGCTTGCCGAATTCACCAATGCGCTTTTCAATTTCGGCAAAGCCCATCGTATCGGCATTGCGCAGCACCGGCACCACCAGGCCCGAAGGCCCACCGACCGCAATGCCCATATGCACGAAATTCTTATAGACGAGCTCATCGCCATCAATCTCGGCATTTACGGCGGGGAATTCCTTCAACGCCGCAATGCACGCCTTCACGAAAAAGGACATGAAGCCGAGCTTCACGCCATGCCGCTTTTCAAAGGCATCGCGATATTCTGAACGGAGCGCCATGGCGGCCGACATATCCACCTCATTGAAGGTGGTGAGCATCGCCGCCGTATTCTGCGCTTCCTTCAAGCGGCGCGCGATGGTGGCACGCAGCCGGGTCATCTTCACGCGCTCCTCACCCGCTTCTGGCGGGCGCGAGGCCCGCGCGGCGGGTGCGGGCGCCGGCGCTGCAGCGGGCTGCGCCAAATAGGCCAGCACATCACCCTTGGTGATGCGCCCATCCTTGCCCGAACCTGCACCAATTGCGGCAGCAGAAACGCCCGTTTCGGCAATCATCTTCGCCGCCGCCGGTAATGGCGCATGGGCCGCAGCGGCAGCCGGCGTCGGTGCAGGCGCCGCAGCGGGCTTGGGTGCAGGGGCAGGCGCGGCGGCAGGCTTCGCCGCAGCGGCGGCGCCGGCCGTAATGCTGCCAAGCACGGCACCGGGCGCGACCTCGGCCCCCGTATCGGCGGCAATCGCGGAAACAACACCCGCCACCGGCGCATTCACTTCAACCGTCACCTTATCGGTCTCAAGCTCCACCAAGGGCTCATCCGCCGCAACGGCATCCCCGGCCTTTTTCAGCCAACGCGCGACGGTGGCGGAAGAAACGCTTTCGCCCAAGCTGGGCACGACAATATTGGTCATTGCTCGATCCGTTCCAAAACCATTGCGCGTCAGCCCGCCAGGGCCGCGCGCACCAATGCTTGCTGTTGTTGTTGATGCACCTTGGCAAGGCCGGTGGCGGGGCTCGCCGCCTCCTCCCGGCCTACATATTCGGGGCGCTTTGCTGCGATATCCAGCGTCTTCAAGACACTTTCAATGCGGCGATCCACGAAATTCCACGCGCCCATATTCTCGGGCTCTTCCTGGCACCAGACCACTTCCGCATTGCCATATTGCGCCAGCACGCGGGGCAGGCTGATGCGCGGGAAGGGGTAAAGCTGTTCCAGCCGCACAATCGCGACATCCTTGATGCCCTTGTCGCGGCGTTCCTGAAGCAGATCATAATAGACCTTGCCGGTGCAGAGCACGACGCGGCGGATCTTCCTTGCCGGAGCGATTTTATCCACCTCATCAATCACATGGCGGAAGCCGCTACCTGGGCCGAATTCCGAAAGGTTGCTGATGGCAAGCTTATGCCGCAGCAGTGATTTCGGCGTCATCACCACCAAGGGCTTGCGGTAATTCGCCTTCATCTGCCGGCGCAACGCATGGAAGTAATTGGCCGGCGTCGTGAAATTGCAAACGCGCATGTTGCGCTCGGCGCAAAGCTGCAAATAGCGTTCAAGCCGGGCGGAGGAATGTTCCGGCCCCTGCCCTTCATAGCCATGTGGCAAAAGCATGACCAAGCCCGACATGCGGAGCCACTTCGTCTCACCCGAGGCGATGAACTGATCAATGATCACCTGCGCGCCATTGGCGAAATCGCCAAACTGACCTTCCCAAAGCACCAATGTCTTCGGATCAGCCAGCGAATAGCCATAGTCAAAACCAAGCACGCCAAATTCCGCGAGCAGCGAATTGAAGGCTTCAAACTTCGCCTGACCGGCGCGGATATTATTGAGCGGCGTGTATTCCGCCTGGCTCGCCTGATCAATCAAGACCGCATGGCGATGGCTGAAGGTGCCGCGCTGCACATCCTCCCCCGAAAGCCGCACGCGATGGCCTTCCAGCAGGAGCGAGCCGAAAGCCAGCGCCTCACCGGTTGCCCAATCAATGCCCTCCCCGGTTTCAATCGCCTGACGCTTCTGTTCCAATTGCCGTGCGATCTTGGAATTGACGCCGAAATCGGCAGGCACGCGCGATAGCGCAAGGCCAATTTCCTTCAGCGTGTCCGGCGCAACAGAAGTCGCTTCAAGCTGCTCGGCCTCATCCGTGGAACCCGCCGGGCGCAGGCCGGACCAATGGCCTTCCAGCCAATCCGCCTTGTTCGGGCGATAGGATTGCGAAGCTTCAAAGGCTTCTTCAAGCCGCGCATTGAAGGCATCGAGCATCGCCTTGGAGGATTCGGACGGAACCGAGCCTTCCTGCGCGAGCCGTTCCGCATAAAGCGTGCGGGTCGTGCGCATTTCACGGATGCGATTATACATCAGCGGTTGGGTGAAGGCGGGCTCATCGCTTTCGTTATGGCCGTGGCGACGATAGCAGACGATATCCAGCACGACATCCGCGCCGAATACCATGCGGAATTCTGACGCAAGGCGCGCGCAGAACACCACCGCTTCCGGATCATCGCCATTCACATGCAGGATCGGCGCCTGGACGGATTTCGCCACATCGGTGCAATACAGGCCGGAATAGGCATGTGCCGGCACGGTGGTGAAGCCGATCTGATTATTCGTGACGATATGCAGCGTGCCGCCCGTGCGATAGCCAACGAGTTGGCTCATGGCCAGCGTTTCATAGACAACGCCCTGCCCCGCAAAGGCCGCATCGCCATGCAGCAGAATGCCCATCACGGAACGCCGGCCCTTGATATCGCCGCCCATATCCTGCCGCGCGCGCACCTTGCCTGCCACCACCGGGTCAACCGCTTCCAGATGCGAAGGATTGGGTTGCAGCGAAAGATGGATCTTGTTGCCGGCAATCTCGATATCGGTGCTGGTGCCAAGATGGTATTTCACATCGCCCGAGCTTTCGATGTCATCCGGATTGGCTGAATTGCCTTTGAATTCGGAAAACACCTGGGTGAAGGATTTCTTGACAACATTGACCAGCATATTGAGCCGCCCGCGATGGGCCATGCCAATCACGATTTCCTTGGCACCTTGCTTGGCCGCGGTTTCAATCGCCGCCTGCACCGCCGGAATGGTGGTTTCACCACCTTCCAGCCCGAAGCGCTTGGTGCCGACAAATTTCCGCGCACAAAAGGCTTCAAAGCCTTCCGCTTCCGTCAATTGCTGGAGGATTTGATTCTTCTGCGTGGTGTCAAAGGCGCCGATCCAGGGGGCGCCTTCAATGCGGCGCTGGATCCAGGATTTCTGGTCCGGGTCCTGGATATGCATGAATTCAACGCCGATCGAACCGCAATAGGAAGCGCGGCAAATGGCAAGGATTTCGCGAAGCGTGGCGGTTTCCTTGCCCAGTACGAAATCAAGGAAGATCGGCCGATCCCAATCCTCATCCGTGAAACCATAGGTCTTGGGGTCAAGCTCAGGATGGGGTTTGGGCACTTGCAGGCCAAGCGGATCAAGCCGCGCTTCCAAATGCCCGCGCACGCGATAGCTGCGGATCAGCATCAGCGCCCTGATCGAATCCAGCACCGCGCGGCGCGTGGCTTCCGGGTCAGCCGTACCTGGCTTGGCGCCCTTGGCGGGCGCTGGCTTTTCGGGTTCTGGCCCGAAGGCGCCACGGATGCGCGGCGCCCAGGAAGCGCCAGAGGCATCCGTCAGCACCGCGCGGGCTTCATCATTCAACGAAGCGAAAAGCTCCGCAAAGGTGGGGTCCACGCTTCCGGGATTTTCTGTCCATCTGGCGTAGAGATCAGCAAGATAGGCAGCATTCGCCCCCGTCATCGCGGTTGCGAGAATATCCACTCCGGCCATCAACCTTCTCCCTCCCGCCCGGTCTTCCCCAATGGGGGATGGGCGGATGTATTCTTGTGGTGCCGTGCAGCGCCCCGGCACCGGGGCAGAGGGCTGCGAGCATAAGGCCTGAACGCCCGATGCGGCAGCCCCCCTAATTCAACTTTGGGGCGAAATCAGCCGCCAAGCGCCTTGACCATGGTGGAGCCTAGCGCAGAAGGACTATCCGCAACGTGAATCCCGGCCGCTTTCATGGCGGCCATTTTCGCTTCCGCAGTATCCGCGCCGCCGGAAATCACCGCCCCGGCATGGCCCATGCGCCGGCCGGGCGGCGCCGTGGCGCCGGCAATGAAGCCAACCACCGGCTTGTTCGGCTTGCCGGGGGCGAAATTCTCCCGCTTCAGGTATTCGGCGGCCAGGATTTCGGATTGCCCGCCAATCTCGCCGATCATGACGATGGATTTGGTATCGGGATCGGCCAGGAACATCTCAAGCACTTCGATGAAATCCATGCCCTTCACCGGGTCACCACCAATGCCAACACAGGTGGATTGCCCAAGCCCGGCAGCCGTGGTTTGCGCCACCGCTTCATAGGTCAGCGTCCCGGAACGCGAGACAATGCCGACCGACCCTGGCTTATGGATATGCCCTGGCATGATGCCGATCTTGCAGGCGCCCGGCGTGATCACGCCCGGGCAATTCGGCCCCACCAGGCGGGATTTTGACCCATCAAGCGCGCGCTTCACCTTCACCATATCCAAAACCGGAATGCCTTCCGTGATGCAGATGATCAGCGGCACTTCCGCATCAATCGCTTCCAGAATCGCATCCGCGGCGAAGGGCGGCGGCACATAGATCACGGAAGCATTGGCGCGCGTTGCGGCCACGCAATCGGCCACCGTGTCAAACACGGGCAGGCCGATATGGGTGGTGCCGCCCTTGCCCGGCGTGACACCGCCGACATAGGTGGAGCCATAGGCAATGCCCTGTTCAGCATGGAAAGTGCCCTGCGAACCGGTAAAGCCCTGGGTCATCACGCGGGTATTGGCGTTGACAAGAACAGCCATGGTTCAGGCCCCCTTCACGGCAGCGACAACTTTCTTCGCCGCATCGGCAAGATTATCGGCGGCGATAATGGCAAGCCCGCTATCGGCGAGGATCTTCTTGCCCAAATCCACATTGGTGCCTTCAAGCCGGACCACCAAAGGCACTTTTAAGGAAAGCGTCTTGGTCGCCTCCACAATGCCTGTTGCGATCATGTCGCATTTCGCGATGCCGCCGAAGATATTCACCAGAATGGCCTTCACATTGGCATCCGAGGTGATGATGCGAAACGCCTCCGTCACGCGTGCCGCTGTTGCGGTGCCGCCCACATCCAGGAAATTCGCCGGGCTTGAACCATAAAGCTTGATGATATCCATCGTCGCCATGGCCAGGCCCGCGCCATTGACCATGCAGCCGATCTCACCATCCAGCGCGACGTAGTTCAGATCATTCTTGACCGCGTCCAATTCCTTCGGGTCCATTTCGCTGTCATCGCGCAGCGCTTCCAGGTCCTTGTGCCGGAACAGCGCATTGTCATCGAAGGATACCTTGGCATCAAGCGCGACAATCTCACCCGCGCCGGTCACGACCAGCGGGTTGATCTCCACAATCGCGCAATCAAGCTCAACAAAGGCGCCGTAAAGCGCCAGCACAAACTTGGTGAAGGACGCAACCTGCTTGCCGGTCAGCCCAAGCCCGAAGGCGAGCTTGCGGGCATGAAAGCCTGAGACGCCCGAAGCGGGGTCAATCGCGACCTTCAGGATTTTCTCGGGGTGGTTTTCGGCAACTTCCTCAATCTCCATCCCGCCTTCGGTGGAGGCCATGATCGTCAGGCGCGATGTGGCGCGATCCACCAGCAGGCCAAGATATAATTCGCGGGCGATATCGCAGCCATCTTCGATATAAACGCGGGATACCAGCTTGCCCGCGGGGCCGGTTTGCTTGGTCACCAGCGTCTTGCCGATCATGGCATCGGCAGCCGCCTTCACATCGGCCACTGACTTCACAACGCGCACGCCGCCCTTTCCATTAGGGTCTTCCTTGAAGCGGCCAGCGCCGCGTCCACCCGCATGGATTTGCGATTTCACCACATAGACCGGGCCAGGGAGCTTGGCCGCAGCGGCGGCAGCTTCCTCGGCATTCCAGGCGACATGGCCTTCAAGCACCGCAACGCCATAGCGGCGCAGCAGCTCCTTCGCCTGATATTCATGGATATTCATGCAAAATGCCTCCGGTCCGGATGCGAAAAGGGCCAGGCATGGCCTGGCCCTGGGCTTGTCAGCCTACCAACTTGCGTGATGCTTCGATCAATTCCTGCACCGCGGCGCAGCTTTTCTCAAAAGCCGCCTTTTCCGCCGGGTTCAGTTCAATCTCAACAATGCGTTCAATGCCGCCCGCGCCAATCACGACAGGCACGCCGACATAAAGATCCTTGATGCCATATTGGCCCGTCAGCCAGGCAGCGCAGGGCAGCACGCGCTTCTTGTCCTTCAGGTAGCTTTCCGCCATGGCGATGGCGGAAGCCGCCGGCGCGTAGAAGGCGCTGCCGCGTTCCAGCAGCTTCACAATCTCGCCGCCGCCATTGGCGGTGCGCGCCACAATGGCGTCAATCTTCTCCTGCGTGGTCCAGCCCATCTTCACCAGATCAGGCACGGGAATGCCGGCAACCGTGGAATAACGCGTGAGCGGCACCATGGTATCGCCATGGCCACCCAGCACGAAGGCGGTGACATCTTCCACCGAGACATTGAATTCCTGCGCCAGGAACAGCCGGAAGCGCGAGGAATCGAGCACGCCCGCCATGCCGACAACCTTGTTATGCGGCAGGCCGGATTTTTCGCGCATCACCCAGACCATCGCATCCAGCGGGTTGGTGATGACGATCACAAAGGCATTCGGGCAATGCGCCTTGATGCCTTCGGCCACCTGCGCGATCACGCCGGCATTCTTCGCCACCAGATCATCGCGGCTCATGCCCGGCATGCGCGGGAAGCCGGCGGTGACGATCACCACATCGGCCCCGGCAATGGCGGCGTAATCGCCGGTGCCGATCATATGCGAATCAAACCCATCCACCGGGCCGGATTGCATGATATCGAGCGCCTTGCCCGCGGCGACGCCGGGGAAGACATCGAACATCACGACGTCGCCAAGTTCCTTGAGACCAATGAGATGAGCCAAAGTGCCGCCGATATTACCGGCGCCGACCAAAGCAATTTTCTTGCGGGCCATGTCGCTTCCTTAAACCTTGCTGGAAAACGCCCGTTTCCTAGCCCCGAAGCCCCCGCCCGGCAAGGCGGGAACCTATTGCGCCGGGCTTGCCCCCCCAAGATGCGGCAGGGCCAGGTATTCCTGGCTTTGCATTTCGGTCAGGCGGGACGCCGTGCGTTCAAACATGGCGGCATTGGTGCCGCGTTCATAAAGCTGATCGGGGCTCGATGCGGCACTCGCCACAAGCTTGCAGCGGTGTTCATAAAGCGTGTCTATGCAGGTGATGAAGCGGCGAGCCTTGTCGAAATTCTCGGGGCCCAGGCGGGGGATATCGTCCAGCACCAGGGTATGGAAAGCCTCGGCAATGGCGAGGTAATCCGCCGGGCCCAGCGGCTTGCCGCAAAGCTGGTTGAAGTCGAAGCGTGCCACGCCACGTGCGGCCTCCGGCACCTCAATCACCCGGCCAAGTAGGGGCAGTTCCATGGGTGCCCCCCGTGCCTGACCGGTGAGTTCGGCGAAAGCGGCATCGAGCGCGGCTTCGGCGCGGCCATCGGCGGGGACATGCCAGGTGGGCAGGCTTCTGATCCTTTCGCGCCGGTAATCCCGGGCCGCTACCAGGGGCCAGACTTCAACATGCTGCTTGATCAGGGCGATGAAGGGCAGAAAGGCGTCACGCCCCGGTTGGCCCTTGAAAAGATCATCGGGCGCGGTGTTGGAGGTCGCGACCACCACCGTGCCACGGGCAAACAGCGCCTCAAACAGCCGGCCAAGGATCATGGCGTCCGCAATGTCATGGACCTGGAATTCATCAAAACAGAGAAGCGCGGCATCGGCGGCGATGGAATCGGCCAAGGGCGGGATCGGGTCCGCGCTATCGCCATGAGCCTGCTTCCAGCCATGGATGCGCCGATGCGCCTGCTGCATGAAGGCATGGAAATGCAGCCTTTGCTTGCGCGGGACCTCGGCGGTCTCAAAAAACAGGTCCATGAGCATGGATTTGCCGCGCCCGACCTCGCCTACCAGATAAAGCCCTTGCGGGGGTTCGGGGCGCGGCGGAGAGGTGGTGCGGCCGAAAAGCCGGCCAAGCAGCCCGGCGGGCTTGGGCGCGGCCTCCAAGGGGGCGGGGTCATAGCCGCGCAGCGCCTGCCAAAGGGCCTGCAAACGCGCCATCGCCGCGGCCTGGGCTGGGTCTGGCGCCAATTCACCGCCAGCAAGCCGGGCCTGATAGGCCGCCCAAGGCCCAAGCGCCGGCCCTTTGGTTCGCGAGTCGCTTTCCTCAACAAGCTGCATGGGTCGCGCTTAACCCGGCAGGCGTTCTCCCACAATCCGCCCGGCATTGATCAGGCGCCCCAAAGCTTTTAGGTGAAAGACACAACGAGTTTTCGGGCCGCCATGATCCGTTCAGCCGCAATCCTCTATGCTTCCGATGGGTATGTATCCCAAGGCCGCGCCATGCTGGGCAGGCGGGTCGCCGGGGATAGTTTCCTCAATGGCTTGCTTCGCCATGGTGGGCTTGAAAGCCTGGTCGGGCTCATGCTGAACGACAATGAAGCAAAGGGCTTTCCGGCGGAAATCCAGGCCCGCGCCCCTGGCTTGCGCGTGCAGATGGCAACCTATGAAACCCCCCAGCCGGTGATTGAAGCGGGGACATTGTTTCTGCCAGGACCGGGTCTTGAGAGTTATGCCTTTTGGCGGCGGCGGATGGGCAATCAGCGTGCCTTCAGCCTTTGCGGTGTGACGCATACCACCTCCACCGATCGGGTGATGCAGGCGCTGGCCACTGGCCTCACCGCGCCAGTGCAGCCTTGGGATGCCATTATCTGCACCTCCCGCGCGGTGCAGAGCATGGTGCGGCGCCAATTGCAGGAGAATGCGCATTACCTGCAGCAAGCACTCGGCGCGACGCGGGTCGGCGTGCCCTTGCTGCCCATGATTCCGCTTGGCGTGGATTGCGATGCCTTCAAGCGCGACCCGGCGCTCGGGGCCGCCTATCGCCAGGAATTGGGCATCGGGGCCGAGGATATCGCCATCATCCTCGTGGCGCGCTTATCCAACGCGACGAAATTCTCGCCCCTTCCCATGTATCTCGCCTTGCAACGCGCCGCCGAAAAGCGGGGGCGGAAGCTGCATCTGTTGCTTGCCGGTTGGATTGAAGGCGATGGATCGCGCGCCGCCTTCATTGAGGGCGCGCAAAAGGCCTGCCCGGATGTGAAGGTGCATTTCGTGGATGGCCAGAATGCCGAAATCCGCGCCAAGGCATGGGCTGCGGCGGATATCTTCACCCTGCCCGTGGATAATGTGCAGGAAACCTTCGGCCTTGCGCCGGTGGAAGCCATGGCGGCGGGGCTGCCCGTCGTGGTGACGGATTGGGATGGTTTCCGTGATACGGTTGAAGATGGCGTGACGGGCTTTCGTATCCCGACCATCATGGGCGGGAATGGTAATGCCATTTCGCTTCGCTATCAGATGGGCGCGGATGATTACAACGCCTATTTGCGGAGCACGTCGCAGGCCATTGCCATGGATATTGGCGCGGCCGCGGATGCCTATCATCGGCTTGCCGAAGATGCCGGATTGCGCCGGCAAATGGGTGAGGCAGCCCGGGCGCGGGCGCGGCGCATGTATGATTGGGCCGCCGTCATCCCGCAATATCTGGCGCTTTGGCAGGAACAGGCACGCATCCGCACCAAGGCCAAGGAATTCGCCCCGCTGATCAGGGGGCGCCAGCCCGCGCCGACCCGCCCCGATCCTTTCATGCTATTTGCCGATTACCCGACGCAGCGGCTTGAACCCGGCCAACGTGTGAGCCTGGTGCCTGGTGCCAGCCTTGATCGCTTGCGTGAATTGGCCGCCATTCCCGGTACGGTGGCGCGTGGTTCCCTGCTGCCATCCTTGAACGGCTTCGCCATCATGCTGGAACGGCTGGCGCAAGGCAGCATGACAGCGGCGGAATTGGGCGGCACGCTGCCGCCCGACCAGCGCCCCCGCGCTGGTGCTGGGATGGTCTGGATGATGAAACTTGGGCTGATCAACATTGCCCCTGCAGCAGAGACCAAAGCCGATTGACTTGACGCGCTTGCCAAGCGGGCGTCCGATGCGCGCGCCTTGCGTGAAGCATGGTGTTCGCCTTGGGATGGAGCAGCATGGCAGCGAAGAATCGGCACGACGCCTTTGATCCAATCAGTCTGGAAATCTATTGGTCACGGCTGATTTCCATCGCTGATGAGGCCGCAACCGGCCTGCTGCGCACCGCCTTTTCCACCATTGTGCGCGAATCAAATGACTTCGCGACCGTGCTGATGGACCGCAATGGCGATTCCATCAGCGAAAATACCGGGGGCATTGCCTCCTTTTCATGTATTCTGCCGAAAACCACGAAGACATTTCTGGAACGCTTCCCAGCGGAGACTTGGCAGCCGGGCGATTGCGTCATCACCAATGATCCCTGGCTTGCCACCGGGCATTTGCCGGATTTCACCGCCGTCAGCCCGATTTTCCACCAGGGCCGTTTGGTCGGCTTCGCCGGGTCCATTTCGCATTCGCCTGATGTTGGCGGCGCGCTTTGGTCCGCTGATTGCCGGGAGTTGTTTGAGGAAGGCATCCGCATCCCCCCGTCCCGTCTGTTTCGCGCTGGCAAGCGCAATGAGGATTTGGTGGAAGTCCTACTCGCGAATGTACGCCTGCCGCGGCAGGTGATGGGCGATCTGGAAGCGCAGGTGATCGCCAATGAGGTCTGCGCGCGTGGCGTTGATGAATTCCTGACCGATACGGGCCTGCCTGATCTGCAAGGGTTGGGCGCAGCACTGCATCAGCGGGCGGATGCCGCCATGCGCAGCGCCATCGCGGCGCTGCCCGATGGCACCTGGCATTCCACCCTGGAAGCGGATGGCTTTGATGAGGCGATTACGCGCATTGCCTGCGCTGTCACCATCAAGGGTGAGACCATGCATATTGATTTCGCCGGTACGTCCAAGCAGGTTGATCGCGGCATCAATTGCGTGATGAATTACACCCATGCCTATGCGGTTTACCCGGTGAAATGCGCGCTTGATCCCTTCACGCCGCGCAATGAGGGTTCCTATGGCGCCATTACCGTGAGCGCGCCTGAGGGCAGCATCCTGAACCCGCGCTTTCCGGCGGCGTGCAGCGCGCGACAATTGACTGGGCATTTGCTGGCGGGCGCGATCTACAAGGCGCTGGCACCGGTGATGCCGGATAAGATCATCGCCGAATGCGGCGGCGCGCCCACCATGCGCGCGCTGTTCAGCGGGTTGGATGGTGCGGGGGATCGGTTCTCACAAGTCTTGTTCGCCTCGGGCGGCATGGGCGCTTCGCCGCATCGTGACGGGCTGCCGACCACCGCCTTCCCTACCAATGTCGGCGCCGGTTCGATTGAGGCTTATGAGAGTGTGGCGCCCTTGGTTGTCTGGAAGAAACGACTGCGCGCGGATTCCGGTGGTGCCGGGCGCTTCCGTGGCGGGCTTGGGCAGGAAGTGGAGATTGAGGTGCGCGCGCCGGATGAGGTGCGGCTTTCGCTGCTGTCAGACCGGCGCGACCATCCGGCGCAAGGCGTGCTGGGCGGCGCGGCTGGCGGTGCCGCGGTGATTGCCTTTGATGATGGCACGCACCCGCATCCGAAATCCCGCACCACCGTCGCGCCCGGGACGCGCGTGGCGCTGCTTTATCCCGGCGGTGGGGGGTATGGAGACCCCGGAACGCGCGATCCCGAAGCCTTGGCGGCTGATATCCGCGATGGCTATGTCTCCGCCGAAGGTGCCACGCGCGATTACGGGGTGAAGCCATGAAGGCGACAGCCCGCATCGGTGTTGATGTCGGTGGTACCTTCACCGATTTCGTCTTGCATGATCCCGCACGCAATCTGGTCGCGACCGGCAAGCGGCTGACGACGCCGGATGATCCATCGGAAGCGATTGTCGCCGGCATTGCGCGCTTGCTGGAAGAAACCGGCCTGAAGCCCGGCGATCTGCACAGCATCGTGCATGGCACGACGCTGGTGACGAATACCATCATTGAACGCACCGGCTGCAAGGTGGGTTTGCTCACCACCGATGGCTTTCGCGATTCCATCGAGATCGGGCGCGAAATCCGCTATGATCTGTATGATCTTTTCCTGGAAGCGCCGACAACTTTGGTGCCGCGCCATTTGCGCCTTGAAGTGCCGGAGCGACTGGATGTCCAGGGCAATATATTGCTGCCGCTGGATGAGGCCGCGCTGATCACCGCCGCGCGGCAATTGGTGGAGGTTGAGAAGGTCGAGGCGCTGGCGATTGGCTTTTTGCATGCCTGGCGTGACCCACGCCATGAACGCCGCGCGGCGGAAGTGATACGCGCGCTTTATCCTGATCTGCCCATGACCCTTTCTTCCGCCGTGGCGCCGGAAATTCGTGAGTTTGAACGCATCAGCACCGCCTGCGCCAATGCCTATGTGCAACCGCGCATGCAGCGCTATCTCGCAAAACTTGAAGCATCCCTCGCCGCACTTGGCGTGACGGGGGCGCTTTATGTGATGCTCTCGGGCGGTGGCATTGCCTCGGTGCAGGAGGCGAAGGATTACCCGATCCGCCTGATTGAAAGCGGGCCGGCTGCGGGGGCTATGGCGGCATCATGGCTCGCGCAGCGTGCCGGGCTTGATCAGGTGATTTCCTATGACATGGGCGGCACCACCGCGAAGATGTGCCTGATCCAGCATGGAGCGCCAGACCGGAAATTCGATTTCGAGGCGGGGCGCGTGCGGCGCTTCCAGAAGGGGTCAGGCCTGCCTTTGAAAGTATCCGTGGTGGATATGATCGAAATCGGCGCTGGCGGCGGTTCCATCGCGCGGGTTGATCCCGCTTCCGGGCTGATGAAGGTCGGCCCGCGCAGCGCCGGCGCCAAGCCCGGGCCGATCTGCTATGGACGCGGTGGGGTTGAGCCAACGGTGACCGATTCCGATTTGGTGCTGGGCCGGCTTGATCCCGCCTATTTCCTGGGTGGGGAGATGGCGCTTGACCTTAATGCCGTGACGCGCGCCGTGAGTGGTGATCTATCCGCGAAGCTGGGCGTGAGTGCGGATGACGCCGCCCTTGGCATTCGCCGCATTGTGGATGAGACCATGGCGGCGGCAACGCGCATGCATATGGCGGAAAAGGGCCGCGATCCGCGCCGCTTTACGCTGATTGCCTTTGGCGGTGCTGGGCCGGTGCATGCGTGTGACCTCGCAAGGCTGCTGAAGATCAAGCGCGTGCTGGTGCCGCTTGGCGCCGGGGTTGCCTCCGCGATCGGCTTTCTGGTCGCACCTCCCGCGACTGATCTGGTGCGCAGCCTGGTCGGGCGGTTGGAGCGGTTGGAGTGGGCGAAGGTGGCCGCACTTTATGCCGAGATGGTCGCGGAAGCGCGTGGATTGTTGCTGGGGGCTGGCGCTGATCCGGCGGACATTATCTACAAGCCGGCGGCGGATATGCGCTATGTCGGCCAGGGTTTTGAAATTCCCGTGCCCATGCCGAGCCTGACGCCCGGTGCGAAGGATGTTGCGGCGATTGAGCAGAATTTTCTGGCCGCCTATCGTGAGCGCTTTGGCCGCGCGCTGGATGGGCTGCCGATTGAAGCGCTGACCTGGCGGCTGGCGGCCTCAGCGCCGGGGCGCGATATCGCCATGGAAGGCGCGCAAAAATCCGAAGCGGGTGAGGCGCGGCGCGGCACCCGGCGCGCACTGTTTGAAGGCCAGGGTTGGTGTGATTGCTCGGTCTATGACCGCTATCGTCTGGCGCCCGGTGCCAGTTTCGCTGGGCCCGCGCTGGTGGAAGAACGCGAATCAACCTGTGTTATTCCACCGGGCGCGCAGGTTTCCGTGGACAGGCATCGCAATCTAATCATTGAATTGAGCCAAAGCTGAGGGAGGCTTCCATGCATTCCATTCAACGCCGCGTGGTCTTGGCCGGGCTTCTCGCCGCGCCCGCGATCCGCAGCGCCTCCGCGCAGGAGATGTGGCCGGCGCGCCCGGTGCAGATCATCAATCCCTGGCCGGCGGGGGGGTCATCGGACACCATGGCGCGGCTTTTCGCGCAGCGCTTTTCCAATGCGTTCTGGCAGCAATTCGTGGTGGATAATCGCGCCGGCGCTTCCGGCACCATCGGGCATGGCGCTGTCGCGCGTGCGCGGCCGGATGGCTATACGCTGCTATTCGCGACCAATAGCACCTATGCCATCGCGCCCCATCTGATCAGCCCGCTGCCTTATGATAATCGCGCAGATTTCATCGGGATCAGCCTGGTCGGGCGCACGCCGCAGGCGCTTTGCGTGCATCCCGCGCTGCCAGTGAACAACATCGCGGAATTCCTGGCCTATGTGCGCGCCAGGCCAGATCAGATTTTCTTTTCCTCCGCCGGACTTGGCGCTTCCAGCCATTTGGCGGCAGAAATGCTGATGGGAATTGCGGGCCTGCGCATGATTCATGTGCCCTATCGAGGTGGTGCGCCTTCCATGCAGGCGGTGGTAGCTGGGGAGACGCAAATGTCCTTCATTGATGCGGTATCTTCCCTGCCACATCGCGCTGCCGGCACGCTGAAATTGCTGGCGGTGGGCACGGCAACGCGCAGTTCCTTGCTGCCGGAATTGCCGACACTGGCGGAATCAGGTGTGACGGGGTTTGATTCCTCGACCGATATGGCGCTGATGGGCCCGGCAGGCTTGCCGAGCATCGTGGTGGAACGGCTGGCCGGCGCGGTGCGTGCGGCGATGGATGACCCGGCTTTCCGCCAGCAGATGATCACGCAGGGAACAGAGCCGATTGGCGAAAGCCCGGCGGAGTTTAACGATTATTGGACGCGGGAGCTTGCCAAATGGGGTGAGGTGATCAGGAGCCGGGGGATACGCGCGGCGGGATAGGGTGAGCCATCCAAAATGAAGGCCTAGTATACACATCGGCAACTTCTCCATCGCAGATCGATTAAAAACAAGTAGCCAGAGGATGTTTAAAATGATTTAGGTATACCTTCGCTGACGAAATGAACGACTCCTTAAGAGAACCACGATCGATCCGCAGGGGAGTCACTCGTTTCGCTGTCCAAGTTCTTCTTTAGGAGAATTTATCAGCGCGTTGGCTAGACTGTTTCTGTAAATTACTTCTTCTCGTTCCACATAACGCTCAATAAAACCAATCTTAGCAATCACCTCCTCACTTTGTTTGCTGCCTAGGCGCCCACGAATTCGAGGGTCGCTTAACAGCCGCTTCATAAATGACAGCATTAAATCAACTGACCCCCATTGTTCGCGAAAGTAGCGACTGCGCATCATCGTTTCGATTAAGTTTAATGACTCCAACATTAAGCCAATGATTGTAGAAGAATGTCCCAAATCGTCGTAGTCTGAATCGGCTCTTCGCAGGCTGCGTATTCCAGGTCCACGACTTAGGTCGCGCAATAAACTCAGCATTTCTTCCAATAGCTCGCGATCTTCTCTACCCTTGGGAAGCCCCCTCGTCTCACGCTTCGCTGTAATCACTGCCTCAATTTTCGTCTCCAAGTCCGGCCAAAATTTCTCGAACACAGTCTTCAACACACTTGGGTCAAGCCTAGCGTCTGCTAGTTTGTCATTCATTGTTGAAACAACGCGTTCAATGTCATCCTTGGAGAAATTAACTGATTGAAATTGTGAAAGAGGACCATCAAGATCAGCAATCTTTAAGCCGAATAAGATAGGGCATACGCTCGCTTCAGAGACTTTTTTCGATATTGCGCCAGCCTCAAACATAAGCCATGGGGCATGCTTGCTCTCCGCAGTCACAATGATTACGCCCATCGAACATGCTTCTAACTGACTTGCAATTTCTGGCGACCATCTCGAGCCCGCCTTGAGATCTTCGGGACTAAAATAAGGCTTAACAGCCTGCAAAACGCCCGGTAGCCATTCGCGAAGTACTCCAGCGATCTGTTGTCCCTGCTTCCCTGACCAGCTGAAAAATACCTTCATCATGAATCTCCGGAAAGTTTGATACAGAAACGACCGAGATTGTGCCTATCAGATTTTATCTTGTTTGATAAAATTTTTCTTGAAAACGCCCAGCGAGTCGAGGTGAGCGTCACTTTAGGATTGAGGCTGAACGGAAGCGCTAGCGTGGCACCTTATCCCCTTCGCAAAGGCGTCGTGTGGCAGTTAAAATTTTTTTGTTCCATTTTTGTTCTTGCCAAATCCCTAACGTTTCGGCATCCTCCTCTTGCATCGAATCGAGGTCGCAGGGCCTTGTGACGGGGCTCTGACGAATTTTCTGGTCTCCCTGCCATAAGTTGTGGTAGTTACGACCAAAATCGCGTTATGGTTGAAATATTCACAGGTTACTCACCAGCATCAGGGGTGCAGCATGGATAAGGGAAAGGCGCTCGACGCAGCGCTCAGCCAGATCGAAAGGGCCTTCGGCAAGGGCTCCATCATGCGCCTCGGCGCCAAACAGTCCCAGCAGGGCGATATTGAGGTCGTGTCCTCAGGCTCGCTCGGGCTTGACCTCGCGCTTGGTATTGGCGGCCTGCCGAAAGGGCGCATTGTCGAAATCTACGGGCCGGAATCTTCGGGCAAAACCACTCTTGCATTGCATGTGATCGCGGAAGCGCAGAAGCGCGGCGGCACCTGCGCCTTTGTGGATGCGGAACATGCGCTTGATCCCGGCTATGCCAAGAAGCTTGGCGTGGATGTGGATAATCTGCTGATCAGCCAGCCCGATGCCGGCGAACAGGCGCTGGAAATCGCCGATACGCTGGTGCGTTCCGGCGCCGTTGATGTGCTGGTGGTGGATTCCGTCGCAGCGCTTGTGCCGCGCGCGGAATTGGAAGGCGAAATGGGCGATAGCCATGTCGGGCTGCATGCGCGCCTCATGTCCCAGGCGCTGCGCAAGCTTACGGGTTCGGTCGCCAAATCCAATACGCTGCTGATTTTCCTGAACCAGATCCGCCTCAAGATCGGGGTGATGTTCGGCAATCCGGAAACCACCACCGGCGGCAATGCGCTGAAATTCTACGCCTCGGTCCGCATGGAAATCCGCCGCATCGGCGCCATCAAGGAACGTGATGAGGTGACGGGCAACCATACCCGCGTGAAGGTGGTGAAGAACAAGATGGCCCCACCTTTCCGAGAGGTGGAATTCGACATCATGTATGGTGAAGGCATCAGCAAACTTGGTGAACTCATTGATCTTGGCGTGAAGGCCAATATCGTCGAGAAATCGGGTGCCTGGTTCTCCTGCGATAGTCAGCGCATCGGCCAGGGGCGTGAAAACGCCAAGGCCTTCCTGCGTGACCATCCGGAAATGGCCGCTTCCATCGAACAGCGTATCCGCGGCCAAGCCGGCTTGCTGGCCGAGAAGATGCTCTCGGGCGATGTCACCGAAGAAGAGGAAAAGGCCGCGGCGGAATAGCGGCGCCCCAAAAAGCGTGATCCGCCTTTCCGGATCACGCCCCTGTTTCCGTCCTTATTGCGTGTCTGGTTCAACTCGGTTGACTGGCCAGATACTGCGCTCAGTGAGTCTGGTTGCAAGCCAACCGGCCGCGCTGGTCGTCGTGAAAAATGCAACAAGGCACGGAATCCGGCAGGGCCTAGCCCCATCGCCCGGCGAGCAGAAAATCGGATAACCCAGGACTTCATGCGGGGCGGGCTAAGGCTGGAAAAAAACGCGCTGGATATACCAGCCTCGATCGCCATCCGCGCAAAAGGCTATGCACCAATCTATCAGCACCGGCGGGCGAAAGCCCGGCTTCTTCAAAATAAGCTGCGGGGAAAAGGAGGCGAATGGCAAACCCGCCCGGATTGACCAACGGGGCCACTCCAGGAACTATCGAAGCGTCCGCCCCGGTCCAGCCTGTGCCAAAACCATGGGCCGACTGACCGCGTGAATCGGAGCTGAGCGATACGCATCAAGCCCACGTCCCGGTGAAGCGCCACCCGCCGCCCCGCCCAGCGCGCCCCCGCCACCTTCCAAGGGGATAACCCGCGCACGTTCCGCCCGATTGCTCAGCGAAATGCCTCCCGCACTCGCCAGCGCCACGCTCCCCCAACCGCCGCGCAGCCGCGCCAGCGCCAGGGCCTCGGCTGAGCTATCCCCGGCATTGCGCGCTTCCTGTTCCCAGGCGGCCAGCACCTTTTCGCGGTATGGCCCAGCCCTTTCGGGTGTTTGTGAGTGGTAATGCCCCGCCGCCTGGCGCCAATCCGACCGCCCGCCATTCAACTCGGTCAGGAAGCGCGCCGCGTAACGGGCATTGATCAGCGGGTCGAAAGCCTGCTCCAGCGAGGTAAAAGCATTAGGGTGATGATGCAGGTTCACCTGCATGCAGCCGACGTCAATGATTCGCACGCCGCGCGCCTGCAATTGCCGCACATGGGCAATGGCTGCCTCTCTGGTTGGGAAATATTTGCCTTCCCCCTCGGCGTTTATTGTCCAGGGCCAGGGGGCGAATTGGCCGGTTTCGGGGTCGCGGCGACCGGATTCAACGCGGCCGATTGCCTGCAAAAGCCCGCGTGGCAAATTGGCGCCGCGCTCGGCCTCGGCAATGGCGGCGCGGCATAAATGGCCTTCGCTGAAGCCCCTAGCCGGTACGGCCTGCGCCGCCGCGCCTGATGGCGATAACGCCAAGCCAAGCAGGGCGGCAAGCGTAAGTGCCACCCTGCGAAGGGCGCGTTCCAGAAAGGGTTGGGCCAAAATCATGACCTTCGCCAGGGCAAGCCGCGTGCCAGCTTTACCGCTACCCGGCGGAAAACACGCAAGAAACCTATGGTTGATATTGCAAAAGCCCATTTTGCTGCGCTGCAAAAAATAATCTTGCAAAGCGCGGAGCAGGCACCTATATCCGCCGCGTGCGACGGTTTCCGTTGCACATTCTTGGACGTTTCCTCCCTAAACTTGGCGGTGCCTTCGGGCACCGCCCTTTTTTTATCCTGGGGCTGCCGGGGCCAGGAAATCCCATTCCACGCGCGCCAGGCTTTCAATCAGCCCGCTCATATCGCGGCGTAGCGGGCCAAAGCCCGGAAGGCGTTCGATCCGGGTTTCGTCCATATAAAGGCTGCGCGCCACTTCCACTTGCAGCGCATGGGTCGCTTCCCGCGGGCGGCCATAATGGCGGGTGACAAAGCCCCCCGCATAGGGGTCGTTGCGCCTGACCTTATAGCCAAGGCCCATCAAGGCTTCCTCTACCAGGCGGGTCGCGCGCGGGATACATGCTGTGCCATGAGCGTCTCCCAACACAAAATGTGGTGGGTTGGCCAGATGCGCGGGATGGGCCGGCATGGAATGGCAATCAATCAGCAGGCAAAAGCCAAACATCGCCCGGGTCTCCGCGATCAACCCGGCCAGCGCGGCGTGATAGGGTTCCCAACAGGCGCGGATGCGGGCCTCGGCCTCGGCAAAGCTCAGCTTGCGGCGGTAGATTTGCTCGCCGCCGGTGACGATCCGCGCGAGCGTACCAAGCCCCGCCCCGACACGGGGGCTCGCGCTATTGACCCAAGGCGGCAGGGGTTCGGTGAACATGGCGGGGTCCAATTCCCAGGCTTCCCGGTTCACATCGCACCAGACCCGGGGGAAGCAGGCAGCGATCAACGGGGCGCCATGGGCGGGGGCCGCGGCAAAGAGCTCATCCACGAAGGAATCCTCGCTCCGGCGAAGTGCAATGGGGTCCATCCGGGCGTCCAAAAGCAGTTGGTCCGGATATTGCTGACCCGAATGAGGTGATGCGAAGACCAGGGGGATGGTCTGACGTTCCGGCCGCTTGATAAGGTAGGGCTCCGCTTTGGCAGCCTCTTGGGCGGGAAAAAAGGAGGAATTCATGGAAAATATCTCAAAATCACGCTTAAGCCCTTCCGTCACTCTGGCGCTTCACCGGTGAAATGGCGCTATGTATTAGCTGATTTTAGGTTTTAGGGGCTATACGACGATTCATGGCGCGCAAAGGTAGAGGCTCGCAAAGCGGCGGTGATTTGATTATCGTCCGCAAGGAAGAAGGGGGCGCGCACGCACATCACGGCGGCGCCTGGAAGGTTGCCTATGCCGATTTCGTGACGGCAATGATGGCCTTCTTCCTTCTGATGTGGCTGATCAATGCCACCACCGAAGAACAACGCCGCGGCATCGCGGATTACTTTAATCCGACCAATGTGCTGTCGAGATCCGATTCAGGCTCTGGCAGGCCCTTTGGCGGCCAGACGCCGAATGACAATGCGCGTTTGATGTCCACCACCGGCACAATCGAGGTCCAACCCGGCAAGCGCCCAGTAGTGATGGATATTGATGAGGATGATAGCCAAACCCCAGCCGAACCCGTGCCAAGGCGTGAGGGCCCGCGGGGCCAAGAAGATGCTGAAACCGCTCGGCTGGTGATTCGCACGCCGCCCGGCGTCCTGGCGGGTCCGGAACAACCCCGCGGCGGACCGGCGGCCGAGCCTTCCCCGGAGCAGAAGCCGGAAAATGTCGGCGAGACTGAATTGCGCCAGGAACTTGCTCGGCGCGAACGCGAAGCTTTTGAAACTGCCGCTCAACAAATTCGCGAAGCGGTGCGATCGGATCCAGCCCTTGCTGATCTCAATCGTCAATTGCTGATCGAGCAAACGCCAGAGGGCATGCGCATCCAATTGGTGGATGCGGACCGCCAGCCCATGTTTGCGCTGGGCGGCGCCGCGCCCAATGATCGCGCCCGGGCTTTGTTGCTGCGCGTCGCGCAGGTGATCCAGCGCCTGCCCAACAATATCAGCATTGCGGGCCATACCGATGCCACGCCCTTCCGCGGCGGGGGTGAGCGCAGCAATTGGGACCTTTCGACCGAACGCGCCAATGTCACGCGCCGGCTACTGATTGACGCCGGCGTGGCAGATAACCGCATAAGAAACCTGACAGGCCATGCGGAACGTGACCTGTTGATCCCGGAACAACCAACCGCTGCTGCCAATCGCCGCGTTTCCATCACACTGATCCGTCAGTCGCCGGAGACACCACGTCCATGATCTCAATCGTCGGTTTCATTTTTGTTCTGATCTGCGTTTTTGGTGGCTATATGGCTGCCGGGGGGAAGATCGACATTATTCTGCAGGCGCTGCCCTTCGAATTCGCAATTATCGGCGGCGCGGCCCTTGGCTCTCTACTTATGGCCAATAGCTTATCCGAGGTTAAACATATCTTCGGGGGTGTCGGCAAAATCCTGAAGGGCGGCAAGTATAGACGCCAGGATTACATGGAATTGCTGAGCCTGCTTTTCTGGCTTGTACGTCTTGCGCAGACGAAGGGGCCCATGGCGATAGAACCGCATATTGAAAAGCCCGAAGAAAGCGCCGCCTTTCAGAAATTTCCGGGCATTTTGAAGGATCATTATACAGTCGCCATCATCTGCGATTATCTTCGCATGGTCGGCATGAATGCCGATGACCCGCATCAGATCGAAGATGTGATGGCGCGCGAATTGAAAAAAATGAAGGAAGAGGAATTGCACAGCGCCCATGCGCTGCAACAGGTGGCCGATGCGCTACCCGCGCTCGGTATCGTTGCCGCCGTGATGGGCGTGATCAAGACTATGGCATCCATTGACCAGCCCCCGGCAATCCTGGGCAAGATGATCGGTAGCGCGCTGGTTGGTACTTTTCTTGGCGTTTTGCTCTCCTACGGGCTGGTCGGGCCCCTCGCCGCACGCCTCAAGGCCGTGATCGAAGAGGAGGCGAAGTATTATGAGGTGATCCGGGCGGTACTGGTCGCGCATCTGCATGGCAATGCGCCGCAGGTGGCGGTAGAAACTGGCCGCAAAATGGTCCCGACCGATCTGATGCCGAGCTTCCTCGAGGTGGAAGAATCTCTGCAAGACCTTAAAATTTAATGGGCGTGCCTCATCGCTGTTGCGCGCGCTCCTGCCCGAACCGATCATCTCTGATGTTGGCTTGCCTGCTCCACTGCGAGCGGTCTCATTGCAGGGTCTATTGGTAACTTTGTGCGCGATGTCGGTTTTGTTCATCAGACCACGAACCCTTCGCCGAATAGGATGGCGAATTGGGTTTTAGATTGACGCTGCTCGACCGGTGATCGCCTTCATTCCTCGACCGCTCGATTGGGAACAAGACATAACAGCTGCAAGGCTACCGCTTCAGCCGGGAGTTGGCGAGGCGTGCGCGCCGTATGCGAGGCTTCGCATTCAGGGCCCCGATAGCAATCTTGTCACACGCTTCCCACGTTTCCATAGCGGTTTCCGTTCACCCTGGTTCGCAGGGAACCGCTTGACCATCACGGATACTCTAGAGCGTGTTGCGTTCACATATGTTCACGCCACCCGCTCTACCTCGTTGTTTTTCGAGCATCTTCACACGTTCAGATGATTCCATCTGAACGTGATCTGCTCTAGTGTTCAGGCTGTTTTAGCGTTCTGTCGGATCCGGATCATGTGTTGCGGTAAGATCCACGCCTACAGGATTGCCTGATCTGAAAGCTGACCACGCTTCACTGCCAGCAGCCAATGCGCCGTCATGGCAACCCGACGCTCCTGCTTGATCACGTCCCAATCTGCCATCGCGCAAGATCCGCAGCGCCGCCTGATCCCCCGCACCAAAGCCCCGTCGCGCCACATCGGCAAAGGCCAAACGCCGCATGGTGCCCTCAGTGATCAATGGACAGGTCGCAAGTAGTGCTGCGCCATCCTCAAATTTTCCAGTACAATGAAGCACAATATCGCAGCCAGCCAAGAATGCTGCGCTTGCCAGATCATTCGTCCTGCCGGCAAGCGCACCCATGGCCAGATCATCGGTGATCAGCAATCCATCAAAGCCAATCTCACCCCGGATCACGCGTTGAATCACGGTGGGCGAAAGCGTCGCCGGCAGGTGGGCATCCCAAGCCTCGTACAGCACATGCGCCGTCATTGCCCAGGCGCCGCTGCCTGCCACGGCACGAAACGGTGCGATATCAGCGGCAAGGTCGGCCGCGCTCGCACCAACCCGCGGCAATTCATGATGGCTATCGGACAAGCTACGACCATGGCCGGGGATATGTTTCATCACCGGAATGCAGCCGGCGGCCTGAAGCCCGGCGATGCAAGCGGCGCCAAGCCGTACAACTTCCTCAGGTGCGGCGCTGAAGGCGCGATCGCCGATCACCTGATGCGCCCCTGGAAGCCGAAGATCCAGAACAGGCGCGCAGACCACATCAAGCCCCGCTGCCCGGCACATGGCCCCCAGAAGCCGCGCATTGGCACGTTGCGCGATTTCAGCTCTGCCTTCAAATCGCGCTGCAGCGGGAAAGGCCTCCCAATGCGGTGGCTTCAGGCGCGCTACGCGCCCGCCTTCCTGATCAATGAGAATGGGTGCGGCGGCGCCGAGCAACCCGCGAATATCATCGGTAAGCGCGCGCAACTGCGCCGGGCTTTCTATGTTGCGCGCAAACAGGATGACGCCTAGCGGTGGCGAATTACGAAAAAGCGCAGCCTCCTCCGGCATCAATCGTGGACCGGCCACGCCGATAATCGCGGCACGCGGTGGCGCCATGAGCTTCAGCTGCCAACCACCAGGCAGGGGAGGTTGCGGCTCTTCATCTCCTCGCAAAAAGCCCGCGCGGTTGCCACATCAGCAAAGCCACCGGTGCGTAGCCGATAGAGCGTCGTCTGGCCCTCTCGTTCCAAAGGCTGAACTATGGGGCGGCGATTGCCTAGGAGTTCAGGCACCCGGCGCTGCAATCTTTGCCAATCGGCTTGCGCGCCCGCCTCGCTCGGCAAGGCGCCAAGCTGTACCTGAACCCGCCCATTGGGAACTGGGGCAAAGCGCTGCGCATTCTGCGGCACAGGCGCGGGCAGGCTTGGCGCATTCAATGCCGAAGTGGTGGGCGGCGTTGCCGCACGCGGCGCTGTTGCGGATGGCGCCGTGGCGCGCTGACCAGCTTCATTACCCCTCGGCACAGAGTTGGTCGGAGGGGTCTGAGACGGCGCATTGGCGGGTGGTGTGCCGCGTGCCGTCTCCTGCGCTGCGCGGTCGGCCAATTGCGCGCGTAACTGATCCACGCGCGGGTTCTCGGCTTCAGGCGCGAGCCCCCCCTGAGCCGAAGGAGTAGCCCCGCGATTGCGATCAAAAATCAGCTCATCCTGATTAGGCACGCGCAAGCCGCCCGGATTATCCGGCCGCACCTTGATCGCGCGCCCATCGGCCTCCACCAGGGGCGCATTGCGCGATGACCCGCGTGAAACGCCCCAGACTATTGCCGCAATCACAGCGCCCGCCGCAAGCAAGGAGCCGGCGATGAGGATCATGCGCCAGGGCGGGCCCCCGCCCTCCCTACGACCCATCCTATAAGCAGGAACCGGAACTTCCTTCACGCCTTACTCCCGACCGACGCTGAAATAGTATCAGCGCATTTCATCGACAGGCGTCACCCCAATGACGCCCAAACCGGACCGAATGACACTCGCCGTGGCCGCCACCAGCGCCAGCCTGGCGGCCGTAGCTTCAGCCTCATCCTCTCGGATGAAACGCAGCGCCGCCTCTTCGCGACCCCTAGACCATAATACATGGAAATCCGCTGCCAAGTCATGAAGGAAAAAGGCGACCCGGTGCGGTTCCCGGGCCAGGGCAGCTGCTTCCACAACCCGCGGCCAGGAAATCAAGCGCCGGATCACGTCCAATTCCGCTTTGTTCCTCAATTGTTCGAGCGGTGCGGCGAGGAGCTGGGCGAGGGCAGGCTCACCCGCCTGGCGCAGCACAGACCGGCAGCGCGCATGGGCGTATTGCACGTAAAACACGGGGTTTTCTCGGGTTTGTTCGACAACCTTGTCCAGGTCGAATTCCATCTGCGCGTCGGATTTGCGCGTCAGCATGGTAAAGCGCACCGCATCGCGGCCCACTTCTTCGATCAAATCGCGCAAGGTCACATAGGTTCCGGCGCGCTTGGACATGCGCACGGGCTCACCCGCCTTCATCACATGCACAATCTGGCAAAGCACCACTTCCAAGGGCACGCGCCCATCGGAAAGCGCCTTCACGGCAGCACCCATGCGCGAAACATAGCCGCCATGATCCGCGCCCCAGACATCAATCAGCAGATCATAGCCGCGTTTGAGCTTATCCGCATGGCAGGCGATATCATTGGCAAAATACGTGTTGGATCCATCGGATTTCTTGAGCGGCCGATCCACATCATCGCCGAATTGCGTGGACCGGAACAGCAATTGCGGCCGCGGTTCCCAATCATCCGGCGTCTTGCCCTTGGGTGGTTCCAGCACGCCTTCATACAGCAAACCCTTACCTTCAAGGGCAGCAATCGCGGCATCGGTTGCATTCGCTTGCACCAGCGCGCGTTCGGATAAGAACACTTCCTGATTGACGCCGAGCAGCGCCAAATCCTCGCGGATCGCGATCATCATCATCGCAACCGCCCGCTCGCGCGCCGCATCCAGCCAGGCGCGATCCACGAACCAGCCAAGTTCCAAAGCGCTGGCCACACCAGAGGCTGCTTGTGCGGCACTTGGCGCGCCATCCAGGCGCTGCGGTGCCATGGATGCACCGTGATGCTCCGCCAAAGCCTCACCCACCGCGACCAGATAATCGCCGCGATATTGCAGCGTCACGCCAAAGCGGCGTTCCACCTGTTCCGCCGTCCATTCCTCAAGATTGGGCTCAATCACGCGCAAATAGCGCCAATAGGCAGCCCAGCCGAGGGCCGCGACCTGCGCCCCCGCATCATTCACATAATATTCCTTGGTGACAGCAAAACCCGCCTTGGCCAGAAGATTGGCAAGCGCATCGCCGACCACCGCGCCACGGCAATGCCCGACATGCATGGGCCCCGTTGGATTGGCCGAGACATATTCGACATTGACGCGCCGCCCCGCGCCAATCGCGCTATCGCCATAGCCAAGCCCAGCCGCCAGCACCGTCTTGATCTGTCCCGCCATATAGCTTTCGCGCAGACGCAAATTGACAAAGCCCGGCCCAGCCGCTTCGGCCGTCTCAACCATTGGCAAAGCACCAAGCTTTTCCACCAGTGCCGCGGCAATCTTGGCCGGCGGCAGGCGCGCGGGCTTGGCAATCACCAAGGCAGCATTGGTTGCCATATCGCCATGCGCCGCATCGCGCGGCGGTTCCACCTGAACGCGGGCCAAAACCTCCGCCGGCAGATCGGGATAGAGTTCCACCAGCGCAGCGCGCAGCTGGTCCGCCATGGCGGTGAAAACATTTTCGGTCATGCAAATCTCAGCCTGAAATATCGGGGTCGGTCATGCGCCGGTGTTCCTCCAGCGCGAAACGGTCTGTCATGCCGGCGATATAATCGCAAACTACCAGCGCGGCCTGGGCGGAACCGGCTTCCCCGGCGCGGGCGCGCCAGAGCGGCGGCAGCATGGCCGGCCCGCCATGCAGCAGGCTGAACAGCACCTGCACCACGCGCTTTGATTTCGCCATGGTGCGATTGACGCGCCAATGCCGATACATGCGCTGGAACAGGAACTCGCGAATGGTGAGGTGGGCACGCGCCATTTCCTCGGAAAATACCAGCATCGGCCGGTCTGCCGCGCGAATATCCGCAACCGTCGTCGGTTTCAGCACAGCCAGGCGCCGCGTCGCCTCGGCCGCCACATCGCCCACCATGCGGCTGATCACGCGCCGGATCATCTCGGGCGCGAGGCGTTCCACCGGCGCATCGGGCGCCGCTGCGCGTACGGCGGCCAGCGCTTCGCCAATCACCGGCAAAGCGCCCACTTCTTCCAAGGAGAACAGGCCCGCGCGCAGCCCATCATCCAAATCATGGTTGTTATAGGCGATATCATCGGCAATCGCGGCGATTTGCGCCTCGGCCGAGGCATAGCTCGTCAAATCCAGACTATGGCGCGCGTCATATTCGGCGATATAGGGCGAGGGCCGGCGCAGTGGGCCGTTATGTTTGGCGAGCCCTTCCAGCGTTTCCCAAGTCAAATTGAGCCCATCAAACCCGGCATAGCGGGCTTCCAACTGAGTCACGACACGCAAGGACTGCGCGTTATGGTCAAACCCGCCATAGGGCTTCATCGCCGCATTCAGCGCATCTTCGCCGGCATGGCCGAAGGGCGGATGGCCCAGATCATGCGCCAGCGCCAAGGCCTCGGCCAAATCCTCATCCAGGCGCAAAAGTCGCGCGATGGAGCGCGCGATTTGCGCGACCTCGATGGAATGGGTCAGCCTTGTGCGGAAATGATCGCCCTCATGGTAGATAAAGACCTGCGTCTTGTATTGCAGGCGCCTGAAGGCAGTGGCGTGGATGATGCGGTCCCGGTCGCGCTGAAAGGGTGACCGCGCATCGCCGCTTGGTTCCGGGTAAAGCCGCCCGCGAGAGGTCTCCGGCAGCACCGCGTAAGGGGCAAGGTTCATTGAGCCCCCTGCCCTTTGGGCTGGCTGATCGCTGCTTTGGCCTGGGCTTGCATGGAAATCGGGGGTTTCCGGGAAATTCGCTTCGCAGATTGCTGTAACATCCGCCCCGCGCCGCCCGCAATCTTTGGTGATTGGAAGCGGCGGCCAAAATGCCTATATCGTGATCCTGAGGGATGGATCACGATATAGGTTAGTTCGAGCGGCTGATTCACCGCTTCGGCGTTTCCGCCTACGCGGATTAGACGCTATGTTAGACTTCAAGGAGTCCACACCATGCCGGATGGCAGCACCAACCCCGCCCCATTTCGCGTCACCGCCCGCGCCGCCGCGCAGGTGGCCGATATTGCCGCGCGTGAAGGCCGGCCGGATGCGGGGCTCAGGCTCGCCGTGGAGGCGGGCGGCTGTTCGGGTTTTCAGTATAAATTCGGCCTGGAAGACGCCCCTGCGCCCGATGATCTGGTGATCGGTGAGGGCAAGGGCCGGGTCTTCATTGACCCCGTTTCGCTGGATTTATTGGCCGGCGCTGAGTTGGACTGGGCCGAAGCGCTGATCGGCGCGCATTTCGCCATCAACAACCCGCAGGCGAGTTCCGGCTGCGGCTGCGGTTCCTCCTTTGCGATTGGCTGATCCCCCTGCTTCGCCTTTGCACCTTCAACGTCAATTCCATTCGCGCCCGCGCGGCCCATGTCGCGCGCTTTCTGGAACGCCAGCTGCCTGATCTGGTGTTTTTGCAGGAAACCCGCTGCACGGCGGAACAGGTGCCTGCCATGGAATTCGCGGGGCTTGGCTATAAGACCCATGCGGTGGGCCAGGCGGGCGGGCGGAATGGTGTTGCCCTACTGTCACGCATTCCGTTTGAGGTGCTGGCCGAAGCCCTGCCCGGCGATGCCGAAGATACCCAAGCGCGCTATATCGAAGTGGCAGCGGCCGGGCTCCGCGCGGCGGGGATCTACCTGCCCAATGGCAATTCGGGCGGCGATGCCGGCTTCGCCTATAAGCTTGCCTGGATGGATCGGCTGCGCGCGCTGGTGCAGGCCCGGCTTGATGCCTTTCAGCCCTTTGCGGTTCTCGGCGATTACAATGTATGCCCGACCGAGGCGGACCTTGCCCCTGGCGCGCTGCCGGCGACCGATGCGCTGGTCCATCCCGAAAGCCGGGCGCGTTTTCGTGGCCTGCTGCATCTGGGCATGACGGATGCGCTCCGCGCGCTCCATCCCAGCGAAAGGCTCTACACCTATTGGGATTACGGCGCGGCCTTTGAGGCCAATCGCGGGCTTCGCATAGACCACGCTTTGCTCAGCCCCGAATTGGCCGAACGGCTCGAAGCCTGTGAGGTGGATGTCGCGCCGCGTGCCGAGGCGCAGCCTTCCGATCACACGCCGCTGATCGTCACCTTGCGGGACGCCTAGTGGTGCGATTCATGCTGACCTTCCCCGATCCCAAACTGCCCCTGCGCACCACTAACCCTTTATTTGGTGGGCCGATTCACGCTGCGTTCGGGAACCGACAGCAGCGATCGGATGACTAGCGTAGGTCCGAACCGAGTGGAAGCATTTCGCGGCTCTGGATATGCGACCAAACATTTTTTGTCTGTGCCCGGTAAACCAATGTGAACGGGACAGGCAGCAGTGCCCGCACCATTCTGATCCTCCGGCGGGGCATGAAGCAAAGGCCGTGACCTGTCCTACCAGATCACGCCCCAACCCTTCCCGCCCGACCGCTCAATCCGCGTAAGCCCCGGCGGCTTCAATAATGGGCCGCCAGCGATCCACTTCCTCGGCCACGAAGCGGCGATGGAAGGCGATGGAAGCGCGCTCATCGGAGGGCACATCGGTCAGCAGATCTGCAAAGCGCTGACGAAGCCTTTCTTCCTTCAAGGCCGCACGCAGCGCGGCCGAGATATGTTCCTGGATCGGTTCCGGTGTGCCGGCGGGCGCGTAAAGCCCGTGCCAGGTGGACATGGCGATGCCGGGTGAACCGGCCTCAGAGGTCGTGGGCACACTCGGCAGGCCCGCAAGGCGCGCGGGGCTGCTCACGGCAAAGACCTTCACGCGATTATCGCGGATATAGGGCACCGTATTGGTGGCCTGATCACAGAGCACATCAATCCGCCCGGCCATGAGTTCGGCGATTGCGGGCGCGGTGCCGCGAAACACCACCGTGGTGGCCTTGGCCCCGGCGGCCTGCTGCACCAAAAGCCCGCATAGATTGGCCGCCGAGCTGATCCCGGCAGTCGCCAGATTGATCACATCACCCTTGCGGTTCATTTCTGCCATCAATTCGCGCAGGCTGGCGGCCGGGAAATCGGGCCGGGTGATCACCGTCATGGCAGCGTCGGAGACTATGCCAAGGGGCGCAAAACTGCCCGGCACCTGATAGGGCAAGCGGCGATAGAGCGTCGCACTTGCCGCCATGCCGATGTTATTGATCATCAAGGTGTAGCCATCGGGGCGGGACTGCGCGAGGCGCTGCGGCCCCACCACGGAACCGCCAATCGATTCAACCACCACGGATTGGCCGATATGCTTGCCGAGACTATCGGCAACGATGCGCGTGATGGTGTCGGTCGGCCCCCCGGCGGCACCGGCCGCGATGATGGTGATGGGGCGCACGGGATAGGCCTGGGCGCGCACGGCGGGGGCGGCGAGCACCCCTGCCCCGACCGCCAGGATTTGGCGACGCTTCATGATTTCCTCCTGCTTGGCCGGGCCGGGTTCACGCCCCGCCCTCGGCGGCGACCATCCTGGCAGGGGAAGGCCAGGGCGCGAAAGGGGGCGGCTTACCGAAATCTAATTTGCCACCCCCTTGAAGTGGTTTCCTTTTCCACGCGCCTCCGGTAGCTTGACGCGAACCAGTAAAGAATCCCGCGCGCCGAGCGGGACGGAAGTTCCAACAGGGGGTACTTGCTTCATGGCGCCACTCTTGGCGTTCAGTCGGTTTATCGACTGGATCAATCAAAATATCGGCAAGGTCTGCGACTGGCTTGTCTTGCTCGCCTGCCTGGTCAGTTCCGTCAACGCCATGATGCGCTACGGCTTCGACATGAGCTCCAACGCCTGGCTTGAAGCGCAGTGGTATATGTACGCCACCATCGTCATGCTGGGCGCCAGCTATACGCTGAAGAAGAATGAGCATGTGCGGGTGGATATCCTCTACATGATGCTCTCGCGCCGCGGTCAGATCCTGCTGGATATCGCGGGCATTATCGTCTTCATGTTGCCGGCCTGCATTCTGCTTGGTTGGCTTTCCTGGCCCTTCTTCATGCAGTCTTTCCATATGGGCGAATGGTCCAGCAATGCCGGCGGCTTGCTGCGCTGGCCGGTGAAATTCCTGATCCCGCTGGGCTTTGGGCTACTGACGCTGCAAGGCATTTCTGAACTCATCAAGCGCGTGGCTGCGTTGAACGGGTATGATATCCCCGACCTTGAAGCCCATTACGAAAGGCCGGTGCAATGATTCCGTTGGAGTGGATGCCGCCCCTCATGTTTGCGGGGCTGGTCGTATTCTTGATCATTGGCTTTCCGGTGGCCTTTTCATTGGCGGCGGTGGGCCTGTTCTTCGGCATGATTTCGATGGCCCAGGGATTTTTCACCCTGGACTTCCTGCAAGCCATACCGGGGCGCATCTTCGGCAGTATTCTGGCCAATGATCTGCTGCTCGCCATTCCCTTCTTCACACTCATGGGCGCGATATTGGAGAAATGCGGCCTGGCGGAAGACATGCTGGAAAGCATGGGCCAGCTTTTCGGCCCCATGAAGGGCGGGCTTGGCTATTCGGTCATTATTGTGGGCTTCATCCTGGGCGCCATTACCGGCACCGTGGCCGCACAGGTGATTGCCATGGCGCTGATCACCATGCCGGTGATGATGCGTTACAATTACAATATCCGTTACGCGACAGGGGTGCTGGCGGCATCCGGCACCATCACACAATTGGTGCCGCCGTCATTGGTGCTGGTCGTGCTGGCTGACCAGTTGGGCCGGTCTGTCGGCGATATGTATCTGGGCGCCTGGGGGCCCTCGCTGCTACAGATCGCGCTTTTTGCGCTTTATACGTGGTTCCTGACGATCATCCGGCCGCAGGATTTGCCGCCGGTGCCGCGCACGCTGACGGGCCGGCCGCTGCTGATCAAATGCATGTGGGGCATCATCCCGGCTGGGGTGCTGATCTTCCTGGTGCTTGGCACCATCATGCTGGGTCTGGCGACGCCAACCGAAGCCGGTGCGCTGGGCACGGTTGGCGCCATTATCCTTGCTGTGCTGCGCAATACGCAAATGACCAAGCTGGATCGGCTTGCCTATACGGTCGGTTTGGTGGCCACCGGCTTCTGCATCTTCTTCAGTTTCACCATTGGCATGAAGACCATCCCCTTCCGCGTCAGCTTCTCGGCGCTGTTTGCCTCCATCATTTGGCTTTGCTGGCGCGCGTGGCAGGATAAGGCGCTGCATGACCTGATTGTGGAAGGCATGCGCGCCACCATGCGCATCACCTCCATGGTTGCCTTCATCGTCGTTGGCGCGACGTGCTTTTCCATCGTCTTCGCTGGCGTGGATGGCAATCTTTGGGTGGAACATGGGCTGACCAGCCTGCCGGGCGGCGTTTGGGGCTTCCTGATCGCGGTCAATCTGCTGGTCTTCTTCCTGGCCTTCTTCCTGGATTTCTTCGAAATCGCCTTCATCATCGTGCCCATGCTGGCGCCCGTCGCGCAAAAGCTGCTCACCCCGGTGGTGGGTGCTGATGCGGCGCTGATCTGGTTCGGCGTGATGCTGTGCGTGAATATGCAGACCAGCTTCATGCACCCGCCCTTTGGCTTCGCGCTGTTCTATCTGCGGAGCGTCATTCCAAAGACCATCAGCAGCGCGGATATCTATTGGGGTGCAATCCCCTGGGTGGGCCTGCAATTGGTCATGGTGGCAATCGTGATCTTCATGCCGATCACGGTCACCTTCTTCCTGGATAAACCGCACGGTATTGATCCCAGTACGATCAGGATCGAGGTTGCGCCGCCGCCGGAGGAGGATGATTTACCTCCGCCGAGCTTCGGTCCGCCCAGGTAAAGCGCGACCAAGCTACCAACGCAGAACCCCCATGGCGCGCTGCCATGGGGGTTTTTTCATGCGCAACGGCATAAAAAATCCGGTCAGGTGAAGCCACCTGACCGGATCAATAAAACCTCAGGCCGCCGATTATACGCGGCCAGCAGCCGACATGGCATTCAGGAAGTTGTCGAAAGTGCCTTCAGCCACACGGAACCACGCGATCCCATCTGGCCGGAAGGCCTTCATGCTATCCAGCAGGCGCTTGAAGTTGGCATTTTGTGCCGCGACTTCATCATAATACTTCCAGCACTCATCATAGCACGCCTGTAGCACTGGTCGTGAGAAGGGCTTCAACTGCGTGCCACCCGCAATAAGACGCTTAAGCGCCTGCGGGTTCAGCGCGTCATATTTCGGCACCATAGACGCAGTGACGATGCCAGCCGCCGCTTCGATCATCGCCTGATAATGCTTAGGGATGGAATTCCATGACCGCTCATTGATGAAAAGCGTGCCGCAGGACGCGCCTTCCCACCAGCCGGGGTAATGATAGAAGCGCGCGACCTTGTTGAAGCCGAGCTTTTCGTCATCATAAGGCCCGACCCATTCGGCGCCATCAATCGTGCCGCGCTCCAGCGCGGGATAAATGTCGCCAGCGCCAATCTGCTGGGGCACCACGCCAAGGCGGCGAAGGATATTGCCGGCGAAGCCGCCGACACGGAATTTCAGGCCGCGCAAATCCTCGACCGTATTGATTTCCTTCCGGAACCAGCCGCCCATCTGGCAGGCCGTGCCGCCAAAGGTGAAGGACCGTACGCCAAGCGGGCGGTAGAAATCATTGATCAGTTCATGCCCGCCGCCATTGCGCAGCCAGGAATAATATTGCCGCTGATTGAGGCTGAAGGGCAGGCCCGTTTCGAAGACGAAGCAAGGGTCCTTGCCGAAATGGTAATAGGCCGCGTCCTGGCCGCATTCCACCGTGCCATTCTGCACCGCGTCATAAACCTGCAAAGCGGGGACGATTTCACCAGCGGCGAAAATACGGATTTGGAACTTGCCATCCGACATTTCGTTGATGATCTTGGCGAACTGCTCCGTCCCACCAAAAAGCGTGTCGAGCGATTTCGGGAAGGCTGAGGTGTGGCGCCAACGGATTTCCGGGTTCGCCTGTGCGATGGCGGGGCTCGCCAACACGGTCGCGGCAACAGCCGTAGAGCCGAAGCCAGCCTTTTTGATGAAATTACGACGTTCCACTGCGGGAAACTCCCTGTGCGAAAAGGTTGCGCGAAATCATCCAGCGCCCTTGTCCCGGGGCTTGGAAGATTTGCCTTTTAATATGTAACAGCGGCTCAGGAAAGCCGAAAATCCAAAGCACGCGCCTCAATGGCCGGATTTCACCCCGGTCGGCACCGTGGAAAGCCGATCCACCAGCGCAATGCCGATCGCAGATAGGATGAAGATCGTGTGGATAATGGTCTGCCACATGATCCCGGCCTCGGTGAAGGCGGCATTGGGGGAGCCGAGATTGCCGGCCTCAATGAAGGTCCGCAGCAAATGAATTGAGGATATGCCGACAATCGCCATGGCGAGCTTGATCTTCAGCACGCTGGCATTCACATGGCTCAGCCATTCCGGCTGATCCGGATGGCCGGCAAGGTTGAGGCGGGAGACAAAGGTCTCAAACCCACCGACAATCACCATGACCAGCAGATTGGCGATCATCACCACATCAATCAGGCCAAGCACGATCAGCATGATCTGCTGTTCGGTGAAGGTCGTCGCATCCATCACCAAATGGGTCAATTCCTTGAGGAACTTATAAACATAGACGCATTGCGCCACGATCAGCCCCAGATAAAGCGGCAATTGCAGCCAGCGCGACCCGAAGATCAGGGCGGCTAGGGGGCGAAGCGGCTTCATTTCATCAGGCTGGGCCATGGCAATCCTCGGCTTGGTGACGGGGCGCGGGTGACATAGGGTTAATTTATGCACTTGTCAGCAGGGCGCCCCCTGGCCGCAGCATGCTGAAGTCGGCAAGATGGCGCCATGAAACATTGGCTCGCCGCCCTTGGCGCCACCATGCTGATGCAATTGGTCGCGTCCTTCATGGGCCAAAGCCTGCCGGTGATTGCGCCGCTGATCATGGCAAGCACGGGGCTGGCGCCGGAAAGGGTGGGTAATCTCTCCTCGCTGACTGCCTTGGCGACTTTGCTTTACCTGATGATTGGGGGCGTGTTCCTGGCGCGTATGGGGCCGGTGCGCATGCTGCAATTGGGCACGGCCATGGCGGTGACGGCGCTTCTGGTGGCAAGTCTGGGCCAGGCTTGGGCGATATTCCTGGCCGCCTTCATGCTGGGTCTCGGCTATGGGCCAACGCCGCCCGCCGGCAGCCGCATGCTGGCGGCAACCGCGCCCCCCGCGCATCGTTCGTTGATCTTTTCCATCAAACAGGCCGGGGCGCCGGCCGGCGGTGCTTTGGCTGGGTTGGTCGCGGCACCTGTCGCCCTTGCCTATGGTTGGCCGGCGGCGCTGATGCTGGCCTTTGGTGTTGGCGTGCTGGCCATATTGGTCATCCAACCGCTGCGCCCGGCTTTTGATGCGGAGCGCAATCGCGCGCAGCGGCTGCGTTTCAGTGACATCTTCTCCCCGCGTGCCATCAGCGCGCCCCTGGCGAGTTTCAAGCAAAACCCGGTGCTGCGGCGCGTCACGGCGCTTTCGGTTTCCTTCGCCATTTGTCAGGGCTGCCTGTTTTCCTTCACCGTCACCTGGCTTGTTGAACAGCGCAGCTTTGATCTGGTGCTGGCGGGCAGTGTTTTTGCCGCCATGCAATTCGCCGGCGTGGTGGCGCGCATACTACTGGGCTGGGTTGCGGACCTCACCGGCAATGCGCTGGCCAATCTGGTCGCGCAGGGTGTTTCCGCGGGCAGCGCCATCCTTGCCTTGGCCTTACTGCCCGCTGATGCCGGCTTCTGGCTGCTCGCGCTGATTTGTGCGCTGACGGGGTTTTTCGGCGCTTCCTGGAATGGGATTTCATTGGCCGAGGTCGCGCGCCTTGCTCCGCCTGGCAAGGTCGCGGATGCAACTGCGGGTTCGACGATTTTCGTCTTTCTTGGCTATGTGGCGGGGCCTTCGATTTTCGCGACCCTGGTCAGCCTGACCGGAAGCTGGACGCTGCCACAAATCCTGATGGCGGCGCAGCTTTTGTTGGTCTCGGCGCTGGTAGGCTTGAGCCTCAGGAAGCCCAGGCAGGGGGGCGCTTTTCCTTGAAGGCGGCGATGCCCTCTCGCGCCTCATCGCCCGAGGCACAGCGCGCGAAAGCGAGCGCGCCCGCTTCGGCATAGCCATCGGGCGAAAGCGGGCCAAGGGCGGCGATCAGCTTTTTGGTTTCCGCCAAGGCGCGCGGCGCGCCCTGCCGGCAATCCGCAATGACCGAAGCGACAGCCGCTTCCAAGGCCGGCGCATCAGCGACCATTTGATGCACCAGGCCAATGCGTGCGGCTTCATGCGCATCAATCACATTGCCTTGCAGCACCATGCGCGCGGCATGGCTGCGCCCCATACGGCGCACCAGCCAAGGCAGGATCTGCGCCGGCACCAGGCCGCGCTTGGCTTCCGGTGCGGCGAAGCGCGCATCGGCCGTGGCAATCGCAATATCGGCGGCGCAAAGCCAGCCGAGCCCACCCGCATGGGCAGAACCCTGAACGGCGGCAATCACCACCTGCGGCAGGTTGCAGAGCCGCACAAAACGCTGGCCGGTTGCGCGGTTGCGTTCCTGCGCGGCGGCCAGACGTTCCGCCTCGGTCCCTTGAGAGCCGACCTCAGTCAAATCAAGCCCCGCGCAAAAATGCCCGCCCGCGCCTGAGAAAACCACAATGCGCGCAGCAGTATCCTTCTCCAAAGCATCCAGCGCGGCATCCAAAGCAACACCCATCGCGGCCGACATGGCATTGCGCCGATGCGGCCGGTTGAGGGTAAGGCGCACCACCGGCCCTTCCCGTGTGAGCAGAACGGGATTTTCAGTTTCAGACATGCGATGCGCCCTTCGGCTGTTACGAATTCGGCCCGCGTTCCATGGAATAGGGCTGCCAACGCTTGAGTTTGGAATCCGTGAGCACCGTCGGGTTGACGCAGGAAAGCGGCCAACGGCCCGAAAGCACGAGGGCGATATTCTGCCCAACGCGGCGCTTGCGCGCCGGATCAAACCGCGCAGAGGCAGAGGCATTATGCGGCGACAGGATCACATTCTGCATCTTGTGGAGCGGATTGTCTGGCTTGGTCGGTTCAATTTCAAACACATCAATCCCGGCACCCGCGATCCAGCCCTTTTGCAGCGCCTTGATCAAGCCAGCTTCTTCCACTGTGGGGCCGCGGCCTGTCGTGATGAACAGCGCGTTCTTCTTCATCTGCTTGAAGTGCTTTTCCCTGAAGAAACCGCGCGTTTCGGGGGTGTCCGGCAAATGCATGGACACGAAATCAGAACTCGCGAGCAAATCGGAAAGGCTTGCCGGCTCCACGCCGAGCGCTGACATGGTCAGTTCTTCCACGAAGGGATCGAAAGCCTTCATATGCAGACCAAAGGCGCGGGCGCGATGCGCGGTGGCGCGCGCGACACGGCCAAAGCCGATGAAGCCAAGCGTCTGGCCCATCAGGCGCGGAATTTGCAGCAATTGCGGCCGGCCTTCACCCCAGCGGCCTTCGCGCACCATGCGATCCTGTTCAATGCAGCGCCGATGCGTTGCCAGCAGCAGCATCATGGCGTGATCGGCCACTTCTTCGATGAAGGTATCGGGACAATTCGTGACCGGAATGCCCTGCGCGGTCGCCGCCGCCACATCCACATAGTCAACGCCAACGGACCCAAGCGCGATGATGCGACATTTCTTCAGCGCCTTGATCATCTTGGCATTGAATTGCATGCCCTTCGCGTAAACCGCATCGGCCTGCGCGGCCTTGGCGATGAAATCCTTTTCATTCGGCTGGCATTCGATGATTTCAACACCCATGCCATCCAGCGCTTCCAGCTCATAATCATAGCCGCCGCCAGAGGTGGTGAAGGACGCCGCTGCGGGCGTCAGGATGGTGAATTTTGCCATGTGATCGGTCCTTTTCAGATCATTCCTTGACCGCGCCGGTCAAAGAGGAAACGTAGTAATCCACGAAGAAGGAATAGAAGATCGCGACCGGCAGCGAGCCAAGCAAGGCACCCGCCATCAGCGCACCCCATTGATAGACATCGCCGGTGACCAATTCGGTCAGGATCGCGACGGGGACGGTCTTGTTCTCGCTCGATTGAATGAAGGCGAGCGCATAGATGAATTCATTCCAGGATAGCGTGAAGGAAAAAATACCCGCGCTGATCAGCCCAGGCACCGCCAGGGGCAGCGTGATCTGCCGCAGGATTTGCAGCCGCGTTGCGCCATCAATCAGCGCGCATTCTTCAAGCTCATAGGGAATGGATTTGAAATAGCCAATCAGCAGCCAGGTGCAGAAGGGCACCAGGAAGGTCGGATAGACCAGGATGAGCGCAAAGGGCGTATCAAACAGCCCAAGCTGAAACACCATGGTGGCCAGCGGAATGAACAGGATGGAAGGCGGCACCAGATAGGCCAGATAAATTCCAAGCCCGACATATTGGCTACCCGTGAAGCGCAGTCGCTGAATGGCATAGGCCGCAAGCGTGGAACTGACCAGCGATAGAACAGTGGCGCCAATCGCCACCATCATCGTTGTCATCAGCCATTTCGGATAGGCCGTATTGAATAGCAGCAACCTGATGTGATCAAGCGTGGGGGAGCTGATCCAGAAAGGATTATGCGTCTTGTAGTCGTAAAGCTCCGCATTGGGTTTGAAGGAAGTGATGGTCATCCAATAGAAGGGAAACAGCAGGATGATCAGAAAGCAGGCGAGCGGCAGATAGATGGTGACCATCCGCCGTGCCTTGCTGTCCCAGGCCATGGCCTCTTGCGGGGCCGCGGCGCTTGCCTGGGCTTCGGGTGCTTCGGCTGTTGCGCTCATTTTTTGTTGTTCCCGGCGTCAATCATTGGTTTCGCCCTGCTGCCACTTGCGCCGCGCCAATGCGAAATAGCTGAACAGCGTCGCGAAAACGAGGAAGGGGATCATGGAAACCGCAATCGCCGCGCCCTCACCCAATTGCCCCGCGGGGATACCGCGCTGAAAGGCGAGGGTTGCGAGCAAATGCGTGGAATTCACCGGCCCACCGCGCGTGATGGCATAGACAAGCTGGAAATCCGTGAAGGTGAAGATGATGCTGAAGGTCATCACAATCGCCAGGATCGGCAGCAGCATCGGGAAAGTGATGTAGCGGAAGCGCTGCCAGGCGGTGGAACCATCCAACAGCGCTGCCTCATAAAGCGATGGCGAAATGGTCTGCAAACCAGCGAGCAGCGAGATCGCCACAAAGGGAATGCCGCGCCAGATATTGGCGGCAATCAGTGACCAGCGCGCAGGCCAGGCGGTATTGATGAAATCCACATTGGTATCGCGCAGGCCGAGTTCGATCAGCATCCAGGAAATAACAGAAAATTGCGGATTATAAATCCACCAGAAGGCCACTGCCGTCAGCACCGTCGGCACAATCCAGGGCAGCAGGATAATGGCGCGCAGCAGCGATTTGAAAGGCAGGTGATTGTTCAGCAGCAGCGCCAGCCAAAGGCCGAGCGCGAATTTTCCAATGGTGGCGATGCCTGTGTAGAAAACACTGAAAAAGACCGCGTTCCAGAAAATCGGGTCCTCTATCATGAATTCGAAATTCTCAAGCCCCACCCAACGCCCGCTACGCCCGATGGTGGTATCGGTAAAGGCAAGCCAAATCCCAAGGCCCAAAGGATAGGTCAGAAACACCGCGAGCAACCCAACCGCGGGCAACAGGCAGATGATGATCAGGAAGGGCTTCCAATCGAGCAGCCTAGTCAACCAGCTCTGCTCAATCTTCGGCCTGACCCATCCGGTAGTGCTACTGGACATCAGCGGGGCTCCGGCAAGGGGGCGGCCTTTGCGTTGAAGGCCGCCCTTGTTTCACTCAACCGCGGCGGAAGATGCGGCGGGACCGCCGATCAGCCTCACGCATTGCCGCTTCCGGCGTTGCCTGACCGGCCGCGACAGAAGCAAACATCTGCACCAACACATATTCCGCATTGGCCTGGCCTGAGGCTTCCGAGATCGGACCCTTATAGCCATTCCAGAACTGGTTGTTCATGGCATCGCGGAAGATCGTGACCTTCGGATCGCTGGTCCAAACGGCAGAGGCACGATAGGCATTCAGCGGATGCGCCCAATAGCCGAGATTGGCATTGAGCCAGGGTTCATATTGTTCCGTTTCCATCATGAAAGTCAGGAAGGCCTTGGCCGCATTGGGGAAGCGGCTATGGCGGAACACCATGGCATTCAGCGTGAGTGGCGCATTGGGCCAGCTATTCGCCTGACCAAGCGGCATGACGCTGTGTTCCGAATCATCGGCAATGGCGCGCGTGGCGGGATCATTCTTCAAGGCGAAATAGAGCGAAACGCCATTCTGCGTCAGCCAGCAGGTATTCGCAGCATAGGCCTGGTTGTTGCTGATATCGCCCCAGGCAATCGTGCCGCCATCAACGAAGGTCGGATAGAGTTCCCTGAGGTAATTCAGCGCCGCGAGAGTCTGCGGGCTATTCACCGAAACCGCGCCGCTTTCATCGGTGATGGAAGCGCCATGGCTCCACATCAGCCAATTGGCGAAGCCATTGCCATCACCCATCGCATTGCCGAGCGCGAAGCCCGCCGGCTTGTTGATGCGGCGCAGACGCCGGCAGAGTTCAAGAACGCCCGGCAGATCATTCGGCGGCGCCTGGAAGCCGACCTCATTCACGGCTGATTTGCGCCAGATCAGCGGGCCAGAGGTGCCGCCCATGGGCAGGCCGATCCAGTTATTTGTGCCGTGGCGCTTGCCGAGCTTTTCGCCGCCAAACATCCAGCCACCATATTTTTTGCCGAGATATTCAGCGATATCCGAGACCTCAACGAGCTTGTCCACATAGATATGCGGTGCATCGCCAAAGCCGATGATACAATCCGGCCCGGCGCCGGTATTGGCAGTGACGGCGGTTTGCTGGTTGATGTCTTCCCAGCCGACGAAATCCACGCGCACCTGCACGCCGGTTTGCTGGGTGAAGCGCGCGGCATTGGCGCGGAACACTTCCTCATCTGGCGCGACAAAGCGCACCGGACGCAGGATGCGCAAGCTGGCGCCGTTTTCAATTGGCAGGCGCGGCGCGGCAACACTGGCGTCCCCGCGCACTTGGTTTTGCGCCAGCGCCTCACCGCCTGCGGCAAGTGCGGCCATGCCGACACCAGCGCCAAGGATACTGCGACGTGTAATGATATTGGCCATGTTTTCACTCCCTAATGTTTGGTTGGACTGAAACTAAATCCTCTGCCCGCTTGCCTTGTCAAAAAGATGCACAAGGGAAAGCTCGGGCGATATCGCAAGCGCCTCACCGTGATGGGAGGCTATCCTTTCACGAAACGCACCCATGACGGTGATGTCACCGACCCGCAGGATCACCTGGGTTTCGGAACCCGTCGGCTCCACCACCTGAATGGTGGTCTTGATGCCATTCGGATCAAGGCGCAGATGCTCCGGCCGGATGCCATAAATCACTTCCGCCCCATCACGCCCGGCATAGGCGGGCGGCAGGGGCCAGCTTGTACCGCCGCCATCAATGAAGCTGCCATCCTTGATCCGCCCGGCCAGCAGGTTCATCGCTGGTGAACCAATGAAGCCGGCCACGAAAAGATTGGCCGGCCGGTCATAAAGCTCAAGCGGGGCGCCGGCCTGTTCAATGCGCCCATGATTCATGACCACGATCTTGTCCGCCATGGTCATGGCTTCGATCTGATCATGCGTCACATACACCGTTGTGACCTTCAGGCGCTGGTGCAATTCCTTGATTTCAGCGCGCATCTGCACACGCAGCTTGGCATCAAGATTCGAAAGAGGCTCGTCAAACAAAAAGACCTGCGGGTTGCGCACAATGGCGCGCCCCATGGCAACACGCTGGCGCTGACCACCCGAAAGCTGTCGCGGATAGCGATGCAGCAACTGCTCAAGCCCCAGAATACGCGCGGCCTTCTGCACCTCCTGGTCCATGACTTCCTTTGGCGCGCCAGCAAGCTTCATGGAAAACGCCATATTCTGATAAACGGTCATATGCGGATAAAGCGCGTAATTCTGGAACACCATCGCGATGTCACGGTCTTTGGGCGGCACCTTATTCACCACCCGGTCACCGATCGCGATTTCACCGCCCGTGATATTCTCAAGCCCCGCGAGCATCCGCAGCAGCGTGGACTTGCCGCAGCCCGAAGGCCCGACAAGGACAACGAATTGCCCGTCTTCAATATCCACGCTCACGCCGTGCAATACCTGCGTGGAGCCGAAAGCCTTTCTGACTTCGCGAATTTCAACCGTCGCCATGCATTATTCCTTCCCGGCCTGCGGTGACCCGCTTCTATTGGCGTGAGACTTCCGTTTCCTTCGATGTGATGAATTCCAGCAAAACGGGATTGCCCTTCCTGGTCTGTTCAATGCCGCGCTTGATCGCCGGAATGATATCCGCGACCTTTTCCACCCTTTCGCCATAGCCGCCGAAGGCGCGCGCCATGGCCGCGTAATCGCCCGAAATATCGGTGGAGCGATATTTCTTCGTGCTTATCGGCATGACCTTCAATTCAATCGCCATCGAGAAATTATTGAGCAGGATTGACATGATCGGGATACGTTCACGCACCGCCGTTTCGAAATCCATCCCCGTAAAGCCAATCGCCGCATCGCCCCAGACATTGATGCAAAGCTTGTCGGGTGCGGCGAGCTTCGCCCCCATGGCAAGCCCAAGCCCATAGCCAAGCTGCGTCGTCTTGCCCCAGCCGAGATAGGTCAGCGGCTTGCGGCTGACCCAGAAGGGGGAGAGTTGATCGCGCGGGCTGCCGGCATCATGGGTGATGATGGTATTGTCCACATCCACCGTCCGCCACAAATCGCGCAAAACGCGATAGGGGTTGAGCGGGGATGCATCGCTATCCGTCTTATGCGCCCAGGCGGCCAGCCATTCCTTGTTCAGGCTGGCGATTTCCTTTGCCACCGCCGTGCTGCTGCGCGGTTTTTTGATGCGCGTCGCCAAATCCGCGATCAGCCCATCCATCGTCATGCCCGCATCACCCACAAGCCCGATTTCAATTGGCACATCCTTGCCCAAATGATCGGGATCGAGCGTTGCGTGAATGATCTTCTTGCCGGCGGGCATTTTCACGCCGAAATTGGTTTCGGTGAAGGAACAGCCGATCCCCAAGATCACATCAGCATTGTCCAGGAAATGGCGCACGCCACGCCGCATGGCCAAGCCGCCGGAACCAAGCGCCAGCGGATGGTCTTCCGGGAAGGCGGATTTGCCGCCAAGGCTGGTGGTAACAGGTGCCGCCAGCATTTCAGCCAGCGCCTGCAATTGCGGCCAGGCGCGCGCCCAATGCACGCCGGTGCCGGCATAGATCACCGGGCGCTTCGCCTTGGCCAGCAATGCCGCGGCGCGTTCCACATCGGCCGGATCGGGGCCATAGCGCGTGGCGGCAACCGGGTGATAGGCCAGCGGTTCCGGCACTTCCTCATTCCACATATCGGTCGGGATTTCGACCAGAACGGGGCCGCCACGGCCATTGCGCAGCCGGGCAAAGGCGCGGCGCAGGATATTCGGCACCTCAGCCGCGCTCATGATCGGCTCAGCGGATTTGGTGATGCCGCGCATTTGCACGGAAGAATTGAAATTCGGGTCAATATGCGCAATGCGGCGCGGATAGCCCATGGGCAGCACCAGCACCGGCACGCTTTCGCCATAGCATTGCGCCACACCGCCATAGGCGTTCTCGGCGCCCGGGCCATGCTGCATGCAGAAGGCACCGATGGTGCGGCCCGATGTCACGCGCGAAATCGCATCCGCCATATGCAGGCCGATTCTCTCCTGCCGCACCATGATGGGGCGAATATCCGCATCCGCCGCATATTCGATCAAATGATTGACCGGATAGCCGGTGAGGATCTGAATCCCCTCACGCTTCATGATTTCAGCAATTGCCGCGCCGAGTTTCATACCGGACTTCCCCTACCCTGGCGCCAGGCGCCGTTTCATCCCTTGGCACGCTGACGGTGCCTGGACTGAAGCCTAGGCTTGCTTTGCGCCCGGATGCAATAAGGCAATGGCCTTGCGCCCTTGGCCCGGCCCCGGCAGGCTGAACGCCGCCCTTTTGAAGGATCGCCCATGCCCATCCCCGCCTTGTTTCAGGGAAGAATCGCCCTGCCGGTGATTGCCGCCCCCATGTTCCTGGTCTCAGGCCCCGATCTGGTGGTGGAAACCTGCAAGGCGGGCGTGGTGGGAAGCTTCCCGGCACTCAATCAAAGAAGCACGGAAGGCTATGGGGAATGGCTTGCCGAAATCCGTGAGAGAACCGGCAATGCCGCCGCCCCCTTTGGTGTCAATCTGATTGTGCATCGGTCCAATGCCAGGCTGGATGCGGATTTGGCGGAAACGGTGCGCCAGCGCGTGCCCTTCGTGATCACCTCGCTGGGTGCGGTATCGGAAGTGGTGGATGCCATCCATGGCTATGGCGGGTTGGTGTTTCATGACGTCATCAATCTGCGCCATGCGCAAAAGGCGGCGGAAGCGGGCGTTGATGGGCTGATAGCGGTATGCGCCGGCGCGGGCGGGCATGCCGGCACCTATAACCCCTTCGCCTTCCTGCATGAGATCCGGCAATTCTATCAGGGCACCATTATCCTATCGGGTGCCATGTCCACCGGCGCGCATGTGGTAGCCGCACGGGCGGCGGGGGCGGATTTTGCGTATTTGGGCACGCGCTTCATCGCGACCACGGAAAGCCGCGCGCCGGAAGACTACAAGCAAATGATCCTGGCCGCGACGGCCAAGGATATTGTCTATACCAATGCGATCAGCGGGGTGAATGGCAACTTCCTGCGCGCATCTTTGGAAGCGGCGGGGCTGGATCCCGCGAATTTGCCTGAATTCAACAGGGAACTTCATCTGGGTAGCAGCGAAAAACGCGCCTGGAAGAATATCTGGTCCGCAGGCCAGGGCGTTGGCGCCATCCAGGATGTGCCGAGCACGGCGGAATTGGTGGCGCGGCTCAGGCGGGAATATGATGCGGCGATTGCCGGGTTGAACAGGGGCTTCGCCGCCTGATTGAAATTGTTGCGGATCGTCGCCGATCCGCCCTCAAACGCCGGCGCGCGCCTCTGCGCGCTTGGCTTCGCCGCATAAGCGGCGTCGCCCATTCGGGCTCGCGCCCCCCTTCAGCGGGCGTTGGCGCTTTTCCTGGTCAGCCTTACCCCTACTTCCGCAATTCCATCTGGATCGGCCCCTCCCGCTCACCACGGGCAAATTGGTCCACCATGGCATTGCCGGTATCGCCAAGCTTCGCGGCCTCACCGGTCCAGATGATGCGGCCCTTATGGATCATGGCGGCGTCATCACCAATGCGCCGCGCGCTTGCCATGTCATGCGTGATGGAAACCGCTGTCGCGCCCAGCCGATGCACCACATCCATAATCAGCCCATCAATCACCGCGCCCATGATGGGATCAAGCCCGGTGGTGGGTTCATCGAAGAAAATGATCTCTGGCTCGGCGGCAATGGCGCGCGCCAGGGCGACGCGTTTTTGCATGCCACCCGAAAGCTCTGATGGCGAAAGATCACCGACCGATGCGGCAAGGCCCACTTGCGCCAGCACCTCGGCCGCCTTGTCACGGGCGCGGGCGCGGGTGATGCGCTTTTGCGCCAGCAGCTTGAAGCAGACATTTTCCCAAACCGGCAGGCTGTCAAACAGCGCGCCATTCTGAAACAGCATGCCGATGCGGTCATTCAAAGCCTCGCGCTCCCGCCGCGGTAGCTTCAGGATGTTCTGGCCGTCAATCTCGATGCTGCCGGCATCGGGTTCAATCAGGCCGAGGATACATTTGATGGTGACGGATTTGCCGGAACCCGAACCGCCCAGAATAACCATGCCATGACCCGCGCGGATATCCAGATCCACGCCATCCAGCACCTGCTTTGGCCCGAAGGCTTTTGAGAGCCCGCGCAGGCGAATTTTCGGCACCGCGCCACTCATCGCGCGAAGAACATTTCGGTAATGATGTAATCCAGCGCCAGAATGAGGATGGACGAAATCACCACTGCCGAAATTGTCGCCGCCCCCACGCCCTGCGCGCCGCCCTTGCTGTTATAGCCGCACCAGCAGCCCATCAGCGCAATCACAAAGCCAAAGACGGATGCCTTCACAAGGCCAGAGACCACATCCATGGTCTGCATGAAATCAAGCGTGGCGCGCAAATACCCGGCCGAGCTGAAGCCAAGCTTGGCCGTGCCGATCAGCCAACCGCCCATCACCCCAAGCGTATCGGCAATCAGCACCAGAAAGGGCAAGGCGATGGCGCCCGCCAAAAGCCGAGGTGCCACCAGGTATTTCATTGGGTTGGTGGAAAGCGTGGTCAGCGCATCAATCTGATCCGTCACGCGCATGGTGCCGATTTCAGCGGCGAAGGATGCACCGATGCGCCCGGCCACCATAAGCCCGGCAATCACCGGGCCCAATTCGCGCGTGATGGAAAGCACAACGACATTCGCCACCGCCCCTTCGGCATTGAAGCGCGCAAACCCCGTATAGGTTTGCAGCGCCAGCACCATGCCGGTGAATATCGCGGTCAGCGCCACCACGGGCAGGGAGAAATAACCAATCTCCACCACATGGCGCAGGAAAATCCGGCCATAGAAGGGTGGACGAAACAGATGCGAAACGCCTTCCAGCGCGAACAGCACCACCGCACCAATGCGTTGCAGCGCGCCCAGCACCGCGCGCCCGAGTGCCGCAACAGGATCCAGGATCGCGGCCAAGCTCAGCCTGCCCGATAGTCGCGGCGGTAGCGATCGCCGAGCGAGGTCAGAATCTCATAGCCAATCGTGCCCGCGCGCGCCGCCAGATCATCAGGCGAAGGCGCCGCACCGCCAATAAGCTGCACGGTATCGCCAGGCGCAATTCCCGGCGCATCCGTTACATCCAAAGTGATCAAATCCATGGAAACGCGCCCCACCATGGGCAGGATCATGTCACGATAGGCCGCGACACCCTGCCCGGATAGGCATCTCAGGTAGCCGTCCGCGTAGCCGACCGCAATGGTGGCAATGCGGCTGGGCCGCGTCGCCACAAAGGAAGCGCCATAGCCAATACTGGCGCCGGCCGGAATATCGCGGATTTGCAGAATGGGCGCTTCCAGCCGGATTACCTGCTGCATCGGGTTGGGCGCCCCAGGTGTCGGGTTGATGCCATACAAAGCACAGCCTGGCCGGGCGAGGTCCGAGGCGTAGTCGCTGCCCAAAAACAAACCAGACGAATTGGCGAAGGAACGCTTTAGCTTGGGCAGAACCGCAGAGGCTTGGGCAAAACGCGCTGCCTGTTTGGCATTGAGCGGATGGTCCGATTCATCCGCGCAAGCCAGATGCGACATGACATAAAGCAGATCGAGCCCCGCCAGCAGGGAATGATCGGCAGCGAGCCGCGCTTGTTCCCCCGCATCCAGCCCAAGCCGCGCCATGCCCGTATCCAGATGCAACAGCGCAGCCTGCGCCCTGCCCGCGCTGCGCCCGGCCGCCGCATGGGCCAGCACATCGCCAAGGCTGTTCAGCACAGGGACCAGCCCCGCCTTTTCATCAGCGCCGGGGGCAAAGCCATTCAGCACGGCAATCATCGGCCCAGCACCCAGCGCCACGCGCAGCGCCATACCCTCCGCGAGATGCGCCACGAAAAAATGCCGGCAGCCCGCGGCCTGAAGCGCCGGCGCGATTCGCGCCGCGCCGAGCCCATAGGCATTGGCCTTCACCACCCCAGCAACAGCGCCCGGCGCAGCACGTTTGGCAAGCGCGCGCCAATTCGCGGCAATTGCGCCCAGGTCAATGTGCAAAATGGCGGAAGGGTCCATCAGCGACGACCGGGCTTAGCCGGCAAAACCATCAGCATGCTGCGTATCCAAATCCCCAAAGCGCGTGAATTCTGCTTCGAAGAACAGCTTGATGGTACCGGTTGGGCCATGGCGCTGCTTGGCGATGATCAGCTCCGCCTTGTTATGCGCCATTTCCATATCCTTTTGCCATTTATCCACGGCACCCTGGAACTTCTCGGCATTATCAAAGGAAAGCTCCTTGGGGGCGCGCTGCATCAGGTAGTATTCATCGCGATAGACGAACATGACCACATCGGCATCCTGTTCGATGGAGCCGGATTCACGCAAATCCGAAAGCTGGGGGCGCTTGTCTTCGCGGCTTTCCACGGCGCGCGACAATTGCGAAAGCGCAATCACCGGCACGGACAATTCCTTGGCGAGCGCCTTCAGCCCCTGCGTGATCATGCTGATTTCAAGCACGCGGCTTTCCGGGCGCGTGCCGGCTGCCGGGCGCATCAATTGCAGGTAATCCACCACAATCAGATCCAGCCCCTTGGTGCGCTGCAAGCGCCGGCAGCGTGTGCGCAAGGCCGATATGCTGATCGCCGGCGTGTCATCAATATGCAAGGGCAGCGATGCCAATTCGCGGCTCACTTCCAGAAAGCGATCAAAATCGCGCTGGCTGATTTCGCCCCGCCGGATGCGATCACCAGAGATGCGTGATTCTTCGGCCAACAAGCGTGTCGCCAATTGATCCGCACTCATTTCCAGCGAGAATAACGCAACGCCGCCCTTCGGCACGGCATTCGGATCGGCTTCCTGCGCACTCCGCAGCACGGATTTCGCCGCGCCAAAGGCGATCTTGGTCGCGAGCGCGGTTTTGCCCATGCCTGGGCGGCCCGCGATGATGATCAGATCGGATGGGTGCAGCCCGCCGGTCTTATTGTCCAAATCGCGCAAACCGGTCGGCAGGCCGGAAACACCGCCCGGCGTGGTAAAAGCCTTTTCCGCATGCTGCACGGCGATGGTCAGCGCGCGATCAAAAGTGAGGAAGCCGCCCTCACCCGCGCCGCCTTCCTTGGCCAATTCAAACAGGGATTGCTCGGCGGCTTCCAATTGCCCTTTGGCGTCCAGCTCAGCCTCCGCGCCAAAGGCGCGGTTCACCACCACTTCGCCCAAATCCACCAATTGGCGGCGGAGCCAGGCATCATAGATCACCTGACCATATTCGCCGGCATTGATGACACCCACCATGGCCGAGAGAAGCTGCGCCAGATAGGCAGGGCCGCCGACCTCATCCAATAGGCCGGAATGTTCAAACTCTGCGCGCAAGGTCACCGCATCGGCAAGCTGGCCCGCTTCCACGCGCCGCTTGATGGCGTGGAAAATCCGTCCATGCACCGGATCAGCGAAATGCTCCGGCGCCAGATATTCGCCCACACGCTCAAACGCCTTGTTATTGGCCAAAAGCGCGCCCAGCAGCGCCTGTTCAGCCGCCAGGTTTGAGGGCGGGATGCGCTGCGACAGGCCAAGCAAACCAGCCCCGGGAACGGCGCCAGGCGATGTGTCAAAACTATTCATGCCCCCTTATAGCCCAGCGCGAAGGAGTCGCCCCCTGGGGATTACGGGGATTGCCGGGAAAAGAAGCGCGGCTATTCCGCCGCGCCGCGCAGCCCATCCCACCAGGGGCAGGCACCTGGCATGAGCGTGTGATTGCCGGGCAGCACCTGCACCGGCGCCCTTTCTCCACGCGCAGCCGCCGCCATGCGCATCTCCCGCCCCTTGGCCACGGCTTCCGCCCCAGCCCAATGCCGATCATGGCCCCAAAGGCTTGGCCCGCTATCCATGCGCACCGGCTGCCAAGAGCCAGGGTCTATATGCCGACCGCCCCAACCATATTCGACCAAAAAGCCCCCCGGCGTGCGCGCATAAAAGCTCGTCATCCAATCATTGGTGTGCCGGCCAAGCGTGGTGCCGATGCGGCCTTCTTCCGAAAGCGCAATATCATAGCCCTGCCCGACATCATCGAGGCTCAGGTATTCCATCATGAGGTGGTGCAAGGATGCCTTGCCGGTTTCAATAAGCGCCAGCGAATGATGCCGGCCATTCACATGCATGAAATAGGCGCGGAAGGGGTTTTCCACCCAATCCGAAAGGCCAAAGCCCAGCACTTCCCGATAAAAGGGCAGCACATCTTCAATGCGCGGAACATTCAAGACGGCATGGCCCATGCCAAGCGGGCCGGTACGAAAGCCCGAAATGGCGCGCCCGGGAATGAAGGGTGTTTCCGTCACTTCCGGCCCGTGAAACAGCTCCACCCGATTGCCGAGCGGATCGGCGGTGACAATCACCTCCGCCACACGCCGCCGCGCGGCCAAAGCAGCGCTGCCAAGCGCCACGCGATGGCCTGCCGCTTCCAGGCGCGCGGCCATGGCTTGCAGCGCTGGCGCATCCGCCACTTCCCAGCCAAAGGCGCCGAGGCCATCATGCGCATCCGCGCTGATGATCACCCGTTGGCGCCGATCATCCATGCGGAAGGCGATTTCGGTCGCGGATTTTTCAGCGAGCATCAGCCCAAGCAGGCGCGGGCCAAAGCCCGCCCAATCATCCAATTGGCTGGCGCGCAGTTCCAGATAGCCCAATGCGGTAATGGCCATGGCGCAATCCTTTTTCTTACCCCCATAATGAGACCAAAGCCGGATAAAGGCCAAGGGAGGAAAACATGCCGTTGTGGTTTCTGGGAATGATCGCGCTCATCGCCGCACCTTTGGCCGCCCAGGGGCAGGGCTGGTCGCCTGATCGGCCAGTGACCATTCTGAACCCCTATGCGGCGGGCAGCACCACGGACCAATTGGCCCGCGCCCTGGCCGCCGGCATGGCGCCGCGGCTTGGGCAGCCGGTGGTGGTGGTCAATCGCGATGGCGCGGCGGGCGGCGTTGGCACGGCGCAAGCAGCACGCGCGGCGCCCGATGGGCATTACCTGCTTTTTGCCCCGGCGGTTGTGTTTTCCGTCCTGCCCGCACGCGGCGAGGTTGGCTTCACCGCTGCCTCCTTCGCGCCAATCTGCCAGAGTTTTGAAAATGCCATGGCGATCGCGGTGCGCCCCGAAAGCCCTTTCAATTCACTGGCTGATCTTATCGCTGCCGCCCGCACACGGCCCGCTGCCATCACCTATGGGCATCAGGGCATTGCCTCGGTTCCGCATCTGGCCGCGATTGAATTGGCCGAAGTCGCAGGCGTGCAGGTGCAGGATGTGCCCTATCGTGGAGAGCCCGCTGTGATCACGGATTTGCGCGCCGGGCGCGTGGATTTCGCCGTGCTGGTGATGGGATCCCTCGCGGCCGGGGGTTTGCGCACGCTTGGCGTTTTTGCGCCGGAACGCCACTCGTTGCTGCCCGAAGTGCCAACCGTGATGGAGCAAGGCTTTGCCGTGGCGCCCACCAGCTTTGGCGGGCTATTCGCCCCCGCCGGCACGCCAGCCGCCACCATCGCCCGGCTGGAAGCCGCCTGCCTGGAAGCGGCGCGGGAGGAGGCGTATCGGAGCGTCGCCGCGCGCATGTTCCAACCAACCCGGCCCGAGGCAGATACGGCGAGCCTTGCGGCAAGGCTCGCGCGCGATATCGCCGATAAGCGGCGGCTGCTTGGGTTGATCCAAGAAGCCAGGTAGCGCAGGGTTTCAGGAAAGCGTGGTCAAATCCTGGAACCAATGCTGCGCCTGGGTATAGCCGCGCACATTGCGCCCCAAGGCGCGCGGATTGGTATCATGCACCACAAAGACCAATAGCGCATCATCCACCGCTTTTTCATGCACCTTGGCCATCAGGCGATCCACCTCAGCCGCATCGAAGGTATTAAGCGCGGTATCAATCAACCGATCCATTTCCGGATCCCGGTAATGGGACCAATTCACGCCTGTTGGCGCGATCTGATTGGAATGAAAGAAGCGGATCAGCGCGTAAAGCGGATCGCTGGTGACATAGGCGACATTATTGGCGGTGACATTATTGTTGCGCGCCAATTCGCCTGCTGCGCCCTGGCGCCAGCAGGTATAAAGCACTTCCAATTCCACCGGGACGAATTCAACCTCGATCCCCACTTCGCGCCAGCTTTGCTGGATGAATTCATTGATCGGCATGGACAGCATTTGCCCGCTACCACCTGTCGCCACAATGAATTTCGTCCGCAACGGATTGCGTAGCGTGAAGCCGGCAGCCGAGATCAGGCGCCGCGCCTCGGCCGGGTCATGCCTGATCTTGAAGCTGGGGTTGCCAAACCAGGGCGATGACGGGTCCACCACGCCAACGGCAGGCTTCGCCAACCCATTCATCAGCGCCACAACGCCCGCGCGATCAATCGCCAAATTCGCTGCCTGCCGAAGGCGAATATCGCGCCAGGGGGAGCCTTCCAGCAGGCTCAAATGATAATTCCAAACATGCGGCGTGATGTTTTCCATGATCCGCGCGCCGGATTGGCGAAGCCGGCCAACAATATCAGGCGCCGGCGTTTCAATCAGATCCACCTGCCCGGTCAGCAGCGCATTGGAACGCGTGACGGCTTCCGGCGCGCAGACCAGCACAATACGATCCACCTTCGCCATGCGTGCGGGGTTCCAATAGCTGGTATTGCGCAGCAATTCGGCACTCGCGCGCGGTACCAAGCGCCCCATGCGGAAGGGGCCCGTGCCGGAAGGTTCATTGGCAAAGCGTTCCCAGGACCGGCCAAGCTTTTCATATTGCGCTGGTGAGGAAATCAGGAACCACAACATCTGATAAGGGAAGATGCTGTCCACCGCCTTGGTGGTGACTTCCACCGTCATGGCGTCAATCTTCCGCCAGGACGCGACGGAAGGCAGGCGCGGGCGCACCTGCGCGGCCTGGCGATTGTCAAAATGCGGCGCCTGCGGATTGAGCACTTTTTCGAAATTCCAGATCACCGCATCGGCATCGAAATCCGACCCATCATGGAATTTCACGCCTGGACGCAGCCGGAAAATCCAGCGCTTGCGGTCGGCCGGATCGGTCTCCCAGGATGTTGCCAGGCCCGGCACCAGTTTGCCCGGCCGGTCCGCGACATCCATTTCCCAGGCGACCAGCGGGTCATAAAGCGTATAGCCGGTAAATTGATAAGCACCCGCGCCGCGATCCGGCTGGCCGGTGGTTTGCGGAATATCGGCCATGGAAATGCCGTAGCGCAGCGTTCTTTCGCCTGCACCTTGGGCAAAAGCTGGGCCGAACGCCTCAGAAATCAGCGGCAGCGTCAGGCCGGAGGCACCGACCCCGAGCAGAGCACGGCGCGAAAAGCGAGAAATGGTCATGGTTTGAAGCCCCGGAGTTGTTTTTTCGGGGCTAAAGCAGCAAGGACCGTGCCGGGGCGCTTCAGTCCACCTTCACCCCGGCGGCGCGCGCCTTTTCCACCATATAGCCGCGCGCCCATTGCATATCTTCAAGCGACCCAAAGGCATTGGTGTAATGGCCCGTAAAGCCGCGCGCTTCGATCAGGCGGAACATATCGCCGAAATCGAAATCACCCTGGCCGGGCACCAGATGTTCCTCATGCCCGTTGCGCCAGCAATCCGCAAGCCGCACTTCGCGCACGCGTTCCATGGGAATGCCGGCGACCCAGGCAGCGACGCCATCGGGCATGAGATGCGCATGATTGGCGGTGAAGGAAAGCGCGAAGGCGCGGGAATGGATCGCATCATAATAATAGCGCCATTCTTCCTGCGTATGGGCCAGGTAATGTACTTCCGCCGTTGGCGGTTCGACATTCAGGTTTTCGAGCAGCAGTAGCGCGCCGTGCTTTTCCGCGTGCTGCACCATGCGCTGCAAGCGATCCCGCCCCGCTTCCATGCGCATCGGCACATCGGCGGTGAAATGATAGCCGGCATGGACCACGATCCATTCCGCTTCAAGCTTTGGCGCCACTTCAATATAGGCGCGCAGATAGGCATCCACCGCTTCCGCGAGGAAGGGCGAATATTCCGCCACATTCACGGCAGAGAGTGTGTGCAGCGCAATCGTCACGCCATTGGCGCGGGCTGAGGCGACAATGGCGCGGCAACGCGCATCATCGAACATGGTTACCTTGTTCTCGCCGGTGTCCAATTGGATATCTATGTGGCGGACCTGGTTGCGCGCCGCCCATTCAATGGCGTCTTCAAGCTTCAGCTTGCGCCCCACATCCACCCCGATCCGGTCAATCAACGCCATGGCGAGCCTCCTCTGTTTTGGCGTGATTACAGGCTTCGGGCGGGGTGGCAAGCCTTGGCTAATGCAGGGGCAGGCTGATCGGCGCGATTTCATAACCGCTCCGCCCGCGATAATCCCGCCCCACTGAATCGCGCAGCATCCGGGCTTGGCTTTCGGCCAGAATACCCGCGGCCTCCGTCACATTCAGCCTGGTCGGCTTGCCATCCGCGTAAATCGTCTCACCCCCCACCATCACGCGCTTCACGGCACGGTCAGCCGCGTGGAAAACAAGCGCGCGCAAGGGATCACGCGGCGGGGTCATCAGCGGATGCGCCAAATCCACCAGGACCACATCCGCTGAAGCACCTTGATGTAAGCGCCCGAGATCAGGTCGGCCAAGCGCGGTCGCACCCCCAATTGTCGCCGCATGGAAAACACTGCCGGTATCAGCGGCAGCCACATCACGGCAGGCATTGCGCGCCAGGATGATGGCAAGGCGCATTTCTTCAATCAGATTATGCGGCGCGCAATCCGTACCAAAGCCAAAATTGACCCCGCGCGCACGATACTTGCCGAAATGGCGCAAATGCTCCCCATAACGTGCAAAGGGCGATGGGCAATGCGCGACTGTCGCGCCCGTATCGGCAATCAGGCCGACATCCTTCGCAGTATGCCAGCCGATTGAGACATGCTCATCCACAAAAATCGCATGGCCCAGAATGCTGCGGGGCGTGAGCAAGCCAATATCAGCCGCCCATTGAATGGGGGTGATGCCATGGCGGCGAATAATCTCCCGCACTTCCACCACGGATTGGGAGATATGCGTGGTGAAGGGCCGGCCGGTTTCAGCGGCATAGGCGATGCTTTCGCGCAGCATCTCCTCCTCTACCGTGTCTATCTGAGCGGGAAAGACAATGCCGCTGAGACGTCCCGAGGGATCAGCCTCCGCTTCCTTCATGAATTGCTTGGCAGCGTCGAATTGCCGGCGCGCATCTTCGCGATTCCACATCCAGGTTACGGTTTGCGGCGCTTCCATGCCCCAGCGCGCCGCGGCATAGCCCGCGCCCGCCCAACCGCGGAGCCCGCTTTCCGCCATGATGGAAAGCCAGGATGGAAAGGGGGGCGATAAATCCACCACGCTGGTGACACCCGCTGACATCAACTCCGCATAGGCAAGACGCATCGCCGCAGCCTGGCCTTGCTGATCCAGCTTAAAGGCTTGCAGGCGTTCGAACAGGCCAGTCATTTGCTGTTCGGCCACGCCATGATCTTCGCGCACGCCGCGCCCGGCGGGCTCTGTTGTTGGGTGGGTGTGGATATTGATCAGCCCCGGCATGACCAGAAGCTTGCTGCCATCAATCACCTCAGCGCCCTGAGGTGGCGCTTTATTGGGGTCATGCGGCGCAACGGCTGTGATGCGACCATCGGCCAGCAGCACATCGCGGCCCTGGCCATAGACATGCCTACCCGCCGCTGCATCCCATTCGGCGGTCCAGGCGGCGTTGCGGATCAGAATGGGTATGGGCATGGCGGCCTCCTGGCTTTTGGATCGCAGCGGATGGAACAAGCCAAGCGCGAAGCGCGCCGCCTTTCAAGCGAAAAACAGGCGCCTCTCAGGCTTCCGCATAGGCCGGTGCGGCGCGGGCGATGCCGCCATAGGCATCCAGCATCCTTTCCCGCCAGGCATGAACCAAATCATCTTGGCTCAGCAGCGGGAAGGCGCTGACGCAGCGTGCCCATTGGAAGCCACCAAACACGATCATATCCGCATAGCCCGGCGCTTCGCCGTGCAGAAACGGCGCGGAGCGGAGCGCGATCCGCAGCGGCATCAGGCTATCGCGAAAACCCTTCACGCGCTCCGCGCGATCCGCCGTCACGGCTTCCAGCTTCATGCCGAAGCGCTTTTCCCGATCCGGCACGAAATAGGCGGCATCTTCCGGCGCCAGATGCTGCGGAATATCCGAGACCACCAACCGCGCAATGCCGGCATGCAACACCGCATCGCCCCAGGCATTGATGAAGCGCGCCAGCGCGCGCCCGCCCGCACCACCAAAGAGTGAACGCCGATCCGGATAGGTATCTTCCAGATATTCAGCAATCACCCAGGAATCGACAATGGCGCGGCCATTATCCAGCATCACCGGCACTTTCTCAGCCCCATGCGCGCTAATCGCCGCCTTTTCCGTAAAGCGCCAGGGGATGGTTTCCACCGCCAGGCCCTTATGGGCCAACGCAAGCCGGCTCCGCCAGCAATAAGGGCTGAAGCGCCGCGCCGGATCGGCGCCGCAGAGCTCAAAAAGCTGAATGGCCATCGCGCAATCTCCTTTCCCGCATTATGCTATGCTCAGGAAGGAAAGGCCACGGCATGACGACCCCCCTGCTGCTTGCGCTCGATCAGGGCACCACCTCCACGCGCACCATCGCCTTCGGCGCTGATCTGGCGCCGCGTGCGACAGCGCAGATTGAATTGCCGCAGCATTTCCCCGCACCTGGCTGGGTGGAACATGAGCCAGAGGATCTCTGGCAGGGCGCCATCAGCACCTTGCGTCAGGCTTTGGAAAAAGCCGGCGGCAGCGCGGCGGATGTGGCGGGCATCGGCATCACCAATCAGCGAGAGACCACGCTGCTATGGGACCGCGCCACGGGGCGCTGCCTGCATCGCGCCATTGTCTGGCAGGATCGCCGCACAGCCGATGCCTGCGCCAAGCTCCGTGCCGAGGGGCAGGAGGCGCTGCTGACGGAACGCACGGGCCTGCTGGCTGACCCCTATTTCTCCGCGACCAAGCTCGCCTGGATGCTGGACAATATCGCGGGCGCGCGGGCGGCAGCGGAACGCGGTGCGCTCGCTTTCGGCACGGTGGATTGCTTTTTGCTCTGGCGCCTGACGGGCGGGCGCGTGCATGCGACCGATGCCACCAATGCCGCGCGCAGCATGTTGTTCGATATCAGGCGCGGCGTTTGGGATACGGATCTGCTGCGCCTTTTTCGCATCCCGGAAGCCATCCTGCCTGAAGTGCGCGATTGCGCCGGGGATTTCGGCGCAACAGAACCCGCTTTGCTCGGCACTGCCATTCCCATTCGCGGCATGGCGGGTGATCAGCAGGCAGCAACCATCGGCCAGGGCTGCTTTGCGCCGGGCATGGTGAAATCCACCTATGGCACGGGCTGCTTTGCGCTGTTGAATACAGGCGAAACACCGGTGGCATCTCACAATCGGCTGCTGACGACCATTGCTTACCAATTACAGGGCAAACGCCATTACGCCTTGGAAGGCGCGATTTTTGTCGCGGGTGCGGCGGTGCAATGGCTGCGCGATGGGCTTGGCATCATCAAGGAAGCGAAGGAAGCTGGTATTCTGGCCGCGCAGGCTGATCCGGCGCAGCGCGTGGTGCTGGTGCCGGCATTTGCCGGGCTTGGCGCGCCACATTGGGATGCCAAGGCGCAGGCTGCGATTTTCGGCCTGACGCGCGGTGCGGGCCGCGCAGAGCTTTGCCGCGCTGCCCTTGAAAGTGTTGCATTCCAAACGCGCGATCTGACCGAAGCCATGCATGCGGATTGGCCGGGCGAAAAGGAAACCGTACTGCGCGTGGATGGCGGCATGGTCGCTTCCGATTGGACCATGCAATTCCTGGCCGACCAGCTTGGCGCGCCGGTGGATCGCCCAACGGTGCTGGAAACCACCGCGCTTGGTGCGGCCTATCTTGCCGGCATGCAGGCCGGGCTTTGCGCGCCACCAGGTGCCGCCGGGGCCACGCATTGGCGGCTGGAGCGCCGCTTCGTCCCACAAATGAATCGCACTGAAGCGGATAGTCGTTATGCGCTTTGGCGCGATGCTTTGCGCCGCACCCTTTCGGACCAACCCGCATGATTTACGATGATCTTGGCGTGCCGCGCATCATCAATGCCTATGGCACCAATACGCGGCTTTCCGGCGGGCTGATGGCGCCCGAGGTGCTGGCCGCCATGGCGGAAGCCGCGCGCGCCACGGTGGAGATGCACCATTTGCAAGCCGCCGCCAGCCGAGAGATCAGCAAGGCTACCGGCGCGGAAGCGGGCATCGTTACCTCTGGCGCTTCTGCCGCGGTTTTGTTGGGTGCCGCCGCCTGCATGGCGCGGCTTGATCCGGGCGCGATGAACCGCCTGCCCGAAACACGCGGCATGCCCGATGAATTCATCACCATCCGCAGCCAGCGCAATATGTATGACCGCGCGCTGCGTGTGGCGGGCGGGCGCATCATCGAAATCGGCATTCCGGATCGCGTTTCCGGCCCCGGCGTGCGGGATGCCGCGCCTTGGGAAATCGCTGATGCCATCACGGATCGGACGGCAGCGATCTATTACCTGGCGGGCGCGCAAAGCGAACCGCCGCTACCCGATGTGGTGCGCGTGGCGCGTGAACGCCACATCCCAGTTTTGGTGGATGCTGCGGCACAATTGCCGCCCGCTGAAAACCTGCGGCGCTTCATTGCCGAGGGCGCCGATCTGGTGTGTTTTTCCGGTGGCAAGGCTTTGGGCGGGCCGCAATCTTCCGGCATCCTCGCCGGGCGGCGTGATCTGGTTTCTTCCGCGCTCGCGCAAATGATTGATCTGGATATGCCGGAAGCCGAGTTCATCGCGCCGGCGGAATTCGCGCCACTCGCGCAAATGCGCGGCCTGCCGCATCACGGCATTGGGCGTTCCTGCAAGATCGGCAAGGAAGAAATCATTGGCCTGATCGTGGCTTTGCGGCGGTTTGTCGCGGAAAACCCGGATCAGCGCTGCGCGCTTTGGCAGGCGCGGCTGGAAACGGTGCTGATAGCGGCAGGCAATCCGCCAAACCTTCGCCTGGCGCCTGATGGCGCCAAGCCTGGCCTGCCCATGCTGGAATGGCACCTCCCTGATGCCGCCTCGGCCCACGCCGCAGATGCGCGGCTGCGCGCCCATCGCCCGGCCATTCATCTTGATGCCGGGCGCATCGGCCAGGGCCTGCTTGCCATCAACCCGATTGCCTTTGACGATAGCGACGCCGCACTGCTTGGTGCAGCATTGAAGGAGTGCATGGCGTGAGTGATCTGTTTCTGGTTGGCAATGGCGCCGGGTTTTCGGGTGACCGCGTGGATGCACCCATTCCGGTGATGCGCAGCCTGATCAAGCGCGGCCTGCCGGCGGCCATATTCTTTGAATGCCTGGGCGAACGCACTGTGGCACTTGCGCAATTGGAACGCCGCCGAGACCCCGAAGCGGGTTATGAGCCCATGCTTGAACGGCTATTGGAACCGATCCTCGCTGATGCAGCGCGCGCGGGTATCCCGATCCTCGGTAATTTCGGCGCGGCCAATCCGCTTGCTGCCGCACGCGCCATTGCGCGGCTCGCGAAGCGGCTTGGCCTGCCGGAACTTCGCATCGGGCTTGTCACCGGCGATGATGTTTCCGCCAGCATCAATCTGGATCGCATGGCCGTGCATGAAGCCGATGTCGGGCTTGATATGTCTTCCTGGAAACTTGTTTCCGCCAATGCCTATATCGGCGCCGCGCCCTTGGCAGAAGCGCTGGCAGCAGGTGCGCAAATCGTCGTGGCCGGGCGCACTTCGGACCCGGCGCTGGCCATAGCACCCCTCATGCATCATTTCGGCTGGGTCGAGGATGATTGGCAGGCGCTGGCGGTTGGTGCGGCAACGGGGCATTTGCTGGAATGCGGTAGCCAGGTGACGGGCGGCGTGTTTTGGGACCCGGGCTTCAAGGATATTCCAGACCCCGCCAATATCGGCTTTCCCATTGCCGAGGTCGGTCGTGATTTGTCGCTGCTGATCACCAAGCCGGAAGACACGGGCGGCATTGTGGATCTGCGCACCGTCAAGGAACAGCTTTTGTATGAGGTGCATGACCCCGCGCGCTACATCACGCCCGATGTGACTTTGGACATCACCGCTACGCAACTGAACATGGCGGGCAAGGATCGCGTGGCGGTGCATGGCCTGCGCGGTGCGCCACGCCCGGATTTGCTGAAGGTTACCGCCTGTTATGAGGGTTCCTGGCTTGGTGAGGGTGAAATCAGCGTCGCTGGCCCCAATGCACTCGCCCGCGCCAAGGCGACCGCGGATGTGCTGCTGGAACGCGTCAAGCGCCGCGGCCTTGCGCGCCGCGCGCGGGCTGATCTGATTGGTGTCGCTTCCGTGCATGATTCGGATGATGGGGCGCTTTGGCGCGGTTATGACGGGCCAGCACCGCAAGATATTCGCATTCGCTTAGCGGTGGAAGCCACCGCGCGCGATGATGCGGATCAGGCATCCCGGGAAGCGCTCGCTTTGCTTTGCTGCGGCACGGCGGGCACCTCCGGCGCGCGCTGGCGAGTCACACCACGCATCCTGACGCGTAGCTTCCTGGTCCCGCGTGACCAAGTTCCTACTGAAACGCGCGTATTGCCGGCGCGGGAATGGAATTGATGAGCAAAACCACCATCACGCTCCATGACATCGCCCATAGCCGCGCGGGCGATAAGGGCAATCGCGTCAATCTTTCGCTCATGCCCTATGATCCGGCCGATTATGATCTGCTCGCCGAACAGGTCACGGCGGAAAAGGTGCTCGCGCTATTTCGCCATCGCGGCGCTACCGGTTGTACGCGCTATGATCTGCCGCTGCTGCACGCCTTCAATTTCGTGATTGATGATGTGCTGGAAGGTGGCGTGAATGGCAGCCTCAATCTTGACGGCCATGGCAAGAGCCATTCCTTCCGGCTGCTCGCCATGACCATCGAAGTGCCGAGCGAAAAACTCAACCGCCCTTGACGCCTTCCGTATTCACATACAGGGCATAAAGGGATTGCGCGGCGGCCATGAATAGCCGGTTGCGATAGCGCCCGCCGAAACAGAGATTGGCGCAGCGTTCCGGCAAATGGATATGCCCTATTGGCGCGCCGGCATTATTGTAGATACGCACGCCATCAAATTCGGCGGTCATGCCCCAGCCGCACCAGAGATTGCCATCCACATCCACGCGGAAGCCATCCGGCGTTTCGCCCGGCTGGCAGGCCACAAAAACCCGGCGTCGGCGCAAGGTTTTGCCATTCGCCGCCACATCATAGACCAGGATATTGCGCGGATCGGCGCGGCTTTCGATGACGTAAAGGGTCTTCTCATCCGGGCTGAAGGCCAGACCATTCGGATGGTTCACATCATCGGCCACCAAGGTGATTTCGCCGCTTTGGCCATCAATGCGATAGACATTGGTATGCGGCAATTCAGGTGTCGCGCGTTCGCCTTCATAATTCGCCATCAGGCCGAAGGGCGGGTCAGTGAACCAGATGGACCCATCGGATTTCACCACAACATCATTCGGGCTGTTCAACCGCTTGCCCTTATAGCTATCAGCCAGCACCGTAATCGCGCCATCATATTCAAAGCGCACCACGCGGCGGCCAAAATGCTCGCAGGCAATCACGCGGCCCTGACGGTCCCGCGTATGGCCATTGGCGTTGTTGGAGGGCTTGCGCCAGGCGCTGACGGCGCCGGTTTCTTCATCCCATTTCAGCACGCGGTTATTCGGAATATCGGACCATAACAGGCAGCGCGCATCGCCAAGCCAAACCGGCCCCTCACCCCAGCGCGTGCCGTGATAAAGCCGTTCAACAGCCGAAAGCGGCAGATGATATTTCTTGAAGGAAGCATCCAGCGCGACAATTGAAGGGTCCGGATAGCGCAGGCTTTGCTGCCAACGAGGATCTTGGTTCATGGCGTTTCTCCCTGGGCCATAACAGAAGCATGGACCAAGCGCCGAAAAAGGCCAATCAGGCGCGGAGCAACACGCGGCGGCGCAGCCGCACCGCCCCGGCGGGCATGGCGGCGAAGATATCCTTCTCGGCTTCAATCAGGCAAAGCCCGGCCCAGCGCGCGGGGCAAATGACGCGGCCGGCTTTTTCCCAAGCCGTGCCGGCGCGCATCAAGGGCGTAAAGGGCGGCACGTAAAGCGCGGCATCGCGGCGTTCCACGCGAAACATTTGCGCCTGCAAAAGCCGTGAGATTTGCGATGGCGAATAGGGCCGGCCATGGCCGAAGGGCGTGTGGTCAAACTGCGCCCAAATGCCGCGCCGATTGGGGGCCACCACCAGCAGGCGCCCATCATCGCGCAGCACGCGCCAACATTCCCTCAGCAAGCGCCCGGCATTCTCGGCGGCTTCCAGCCCATGCACGAGCAGGATGCGATCAAAGCTCAAATCCGGAAATGGCAGCGCGTCTTCCTCGGCCAGGACGGCGGATGAAACACCACCTGGCGCAAAGCGCGCCGGGCCAAGCTGCACCGGCGCCAGCGCAATGCAACGCGCCGCTTCTTCGCGCCATAGCGGCAGATAGGGCTCGGCATGGCCAATCCCCAGCACATCAAGCCCCGTCAGCCGCGGCCACAGCGCAGCCAAACGCCGACGCAGCAGGCGCGCGGTCAGCCCGCCCGCCGGCGCGGCGTAGAATCCGGCCAAGCCATGGATTTCCTCTCCCATGCCGTTAGATATAGTCGCTTCCGGGGCTGCATGGGATGGCCCCCTGATAAGGCGCCCCCTCATGGCTTTGACCGCAACCCCGATTCCCTGCCTTTCCGATAATTACGCCTGGCTGCTCCGCGCTGCGGATGGCCGGCTTGCGGTCTGCGACCCAGCGGAAGACGCCCCTGTGGCCAAGGCGGTGGAAGCCATGGGCGGCAAGCTCGACCTGATTTTGCTGACGCATCACCACGGGGATCACGTGGCGGGCGTGCCGGGCTTGGTCGCGCGCTATGGCGCCAAGGTGGTGGGCGCGGCGGCGGATAGGCACCGCCTGCCGCCGCTCGATCAGGCGGTCTCACCGGGTGAGACGGTGGATGTGCTGGGCAGCAAGGCGGCAGTGCTGGCGAGTGATGGTCACACGCGCGGCCATATCGCCTTCCACATCGCCGATTCGCAGATTCTGCTGTGCGGCGACACGCTGTTTTCGCTCGGCTGCGGGCGCTTGCTGGAAGGCACGGCGGAGCAGATGTTCGCCTCGCTGGCCGCACTCGCGGCCCTGCCGGGGGAGACGCTGGTTTGCTGCGGGCATGAATATACCGAAAGCAATGCGCGCTTTGCCATTACGGTGGAACCGAACAATGCCGCGCTGAAGGCGCGCATCGCGGAAGCCCAGGCGCAGCGGGCAGCCGGCAAGCCGACTCTGCCCAGCACCATCGCTTCCGAACGCGCCGCCAATCCCTTTATGCGTGCGCCTGATATCGCCACACTTGCCCGCATTCGTGCTGGCAAGGATAGTTTTCGTTAATTCTACAGAAGGAAAAGCCCGATGAAACTGCATTACTCCCCAGCCAGCCCCTATGTGCGGAAAGTCATGGTCTGCGCCATTGCCCGCGGTATTGGCGGGCTTTTGGAAAAGGTCTCCACCAACCCGCATCAATCGCCCGCCGATCTGCTGGCCGATAACCCGCTGTCCAAAGTGCCGGCCCTGGTCACCAAGGACGGCACAGCGATTTATGACAGCCCGGTGATTTGCGAATATCTCGATACCATCGGCTCCGCCGCGCCGCTTTTCCCGCCGACCGGCAGCGCGCCGCGCCTCAAAGCCATGATCCGGCAGGCCACCGCCGATGGTATTCTGGATGCCGCCGTGGGCCGGCGCCTGCAAATGGGCCAGCCGCAGGATGATGGCCGCAAGGCGTTTGATGCGCGCCAGAAGGCCGCCGTGGAGCGCGCCTTGGCGGTGCTGGAAAAGGACCCGCCGCGCGGGCTTGGCGATATCGGCGCCATCAGCATTGCCTGTGCGCTCGGCTACCTTGATTTCCGCTTTGCGGTGGAGCCCTGGCGCGATTCCTGCCCGAAGCTGGCCGCCTGGTTTGTCGAGGTTTCCAAACTCGCCCCGCTCGTCGAAACCGTCCCGGTCGGCTGAACCATGATTGACCTGCGCGATCCGGGCGTGACCGCCGCGCAGGTCATTGCCGCCTTGGCGCTTCAGCCCCATCCGGAAGGCGGGCATTACCGCGAAATCTGGCGCGATGCGCCGGAAGCGGGCGGGCGCGGCGCGGGCACGGCGATCTATTTCCTGCTCGCCGCCGATGAATTCAGCCATTGGCATCGCGTGGATGCCGCCGAGGCTTGGCATTGGTATTCGGGCGGGCCGCTGGCACTCAGCCTTTCCCCGGACGGCCATGATGCGGAAGCCGTGCATCTTGGCCCCGATCTTTCGCGCCATCAGCGCCCCTTTGCCCTGGTGCCGAAAGGCTGGTGGCAAAGTGCGGTGTCGCTTGGGCGCTGGACGCTGGTGGGATGCACCGTCAGCCCCGCCTTTGATTTCGCCGGCTTTGAATTGGCGCCCCCCGATTGGCGCCCCACCCCGCGAGGAAAATCATGAGCACAAGCCTGGCCTGGGATGAACGCTACCAGAATGGTGGCTTTGAGTTTGGCGAGGCGCCGAACCTTTATCTGCAATCCCAGGCGCATCGCCTGCGCCCCGGGCTGCGCGCCCTGGCGGTTGGCGATGGCGAAGGGCGCAATGGCGTCTGGCTGGCAGCGCAGGGTTTGGAGGTGACCTCCGTTGATTGGTCCGGCGTGGGCCTGACCAAGGCCGCATCCCTCGCCCGGCAGCGCGGCGTGGCGCTGAACACCATCACGGCCGATGTCGCCGCCTGGGATTGGCCGCGCGCGCGTTTTGACCTGATCGCCTGGATTTACGTCCATCTGCCGCCGGAAGACCGCACCAGCGCGACGCAAGGCGCTTTGGCCGCGCTGGCCCCCGGCGGCTTGCTGGTGCTGGAATGTTTTACGCCCGCGCAGGAAGGCCGCCGCAGCGGCGGGCCGAAGCTCCGCGAATTGCTTTGGAGTCGCGCGATTGTCGAAGAATGTTTCGCGGGGCTTGAGGTGTTGGAATTGCTGGAAGGCACCGTGCTGCTGGATGAAGGCCCGCGCCATCAGGGCCATGCCGAAGTGGTGCGCGCCCTTTTAAAGAAGCCCTGATCCACGGCGGCAGGTTGTCCCCACAGGAACGCAAGGTTACAAGAGGAATCGTGCACCCCGCGCCGCTCATCACCCCGTCGCTTCTCGCCGCCGATTTCGCCAAACTCGGTGAGGAAGTGCGTGCCGTAACCGCAGCAGGCGCGGATTGGCTGCATCTTGATATTATGGATGGGCATTTCGTCCCGAATATCTCTTTCGGGCCGGGGCTGATCAAGGCGCTGCGCCGCCACACCACCATCCCCTTTGATGTGCATCTGATGATCGCGCCTGTTGATCCGTATTTGCAGGCTTTCGCCGATGCCGGAGCGGATTTGATATCGCTCCATCCCGAAGCAGGGGCTCATTTGCATCGGTCCCTGCAAACCATCCGGGGCCTGGGCAAACAGGCCGGCGTGGTGCTGAACCCGGCCACCCCCATCGCTGCCATCGAACATGTGCTCGATCTTTGCGACCTGATCCTGGTGATGTCGGTCAATCCCGGCTTTGGCGGGCAGAGCTTCCTTGAAAGCCAATTGCCGAAAATCGAGAAGCTGCGCCGGCTGATTGAAGCCACGGGCCGCGATATCCGCTTGCAGGTGGATGGCGGCGTCACCGCCAAAACCGCGCCGCTATGCCTGAATGCGGGCGCGGATGTGCTGGTGGCCGGCACAGCGGTATTCGGCGCGCCGGATTACGCCGCCGCGATCAAGGCGTTGCGCGGGGGGGCGGTATGATCAATCTGCTGCGCGGCGCAAGGCAGAAGCTGGCGCGGCTGCGCCCGGTGCGGGTGCCTGATGCCCCCGCCCGGCCCTTTCGTGATCTTTGGCCTGGCGATGCCGCCCGCGGCGCGCGGTTGCTGCGCGGAGAAGCCGATTTCGCCGGCACCATTCGCCCCATGCGCCTGCTGGCCGAAGGGGGCGAGCCCTGGGGCGGCAAAGGTGCCTCCCCCGCCTGGCGCGCTTCTGCCCATGGCTTCGCCTGGATGCGCGATTTGCGCGCTTTGGGGACAGATGCCGCGCGGCTGCGCGCCCGTGCGCTCACGGCCGATTGGCTGCAAAGCGGCTGGGAAGAAGATATCGCCGATGCGCCGGAAGTGGTCGGCGCGCGGATTTCCGCTTGGCTCGGCCATTGGGATTTCTTCGCCGCGACGGCCGAGGATGTTTTCCGCCGCCAGGTGATGCAGCGCCTGGCGCAGGATGCGCGCGATCTGGTGGGCGCGCTGCCGGCGGAAGATGAGCATCGCGGCGCGCTGGTGGCGCTTAAGGGCGCGCTGGCCGCTGCCGTGGCCTTGGAAGAAGACGCCTATCTGCAACGCGCCATCCGCTTCCTGCCAGCCGAGATCGAACGCCAATTCCTGCCCGATGGCGGGCATGTGGAACGCTCCCCCGCGCAGCAACTCGCGGCCCTGCAAGACCTGATCGAAATCCGCAACCTGCTGCATGGCGTTGGCGTGGAAGCGCCGCCGCATTTGATGGCCGCGCTGGACCGCGCGGCGCCCGCGCTTCGCCTGTTCCGCCATGGCGATGGTGGCTTGGCGCTGTTCAATGGTGCACGCGAAGAAAACTCGGCCTTACTTGATCTGGTGCTGACGCAGGGCCAGGCGCGCGGGCGCGGCGCGCTGGAATTGCCGGAAACCGGCTTTCAGCGCCTGCAGGCCGGGCGCAGCGTGATCATCATGGATGCCGGGCCGCCGCCACGCGGCCGCGGGGGCACCACTGGGCTTGGCGGCTTGCCCAGCGGCGCGGATCGCTTCGCCCATGCCGGCACGCTTTCCTTTGAAATGTCGGTCGGGCGTGATCGCCTTATTGTGAATTGCGGCGCGGCGCCGGCGGGTGAGGAAGCCTGGCGCGATGCACTCCGCGCCACCGCCGCGCATTCAACCCTTGTGCTGTCTGACACCAATTCCAGCGAGCTTCGCCCAGAGGGCCTTGGCCGCAAGCCCGAAACGCTGGAGGTGGAACGCCAGGAAGCGACCGGCGCGCAATGGCTGGAAGCAAGCCATGATGGCTGGCGCAGTTCCTTTGGCGCGGTGCATCGCAGGCGGCTTTATTTGGCGGAATCAGGCGATGATCTGCGCGGGGAGGATGTGCTGGAAATGCCGCCCGATGCGCCAGTGCCGATTTTCGTGGCGCGGTTTCATCTGCACCCGGCGGTGACCGCCAATCTTTTGCAGGATGAAAGTGCGGTGCTGCTTCGTCTTGCTTCCGGTGCGGGCTGGAAGCTGCGCGCCAAGGGCGCGCGCGTTGCCCTGGAAGACAGCATCTATTTGGGTGGTGAGGCGCGGCGCAGCCTGCAAATTGTGCTCTACGCCGAAGAAAATGAGGTCTCCCTGCAATGGGCAATCACGCGCGTGAGCCTGCCCGGCGCAGCACCCGTGCCGAGCGCGTGAGCGCGCCGAAACCTGAATGAAAATCTGCTTCATCGCGAATGTGGATTTCGCCATGCGGCATTTCATTCTGCCATTGATGCGTGGCGCGCGCGCGCGCGGGCATGAGGTTGTGGGGTTATGCGCCGAAGGCCCCTTGCTGGATATTCCGCGCGCCGAGGGGTTTCGTATTGAGCCCATGCCCATGGCGCGCAGCATGAACCCGCTGGCGCAATGGCGCGCCTATCAGGCGGTGCGTGATTTCCTGAAGCGCGAGCAGTGTGATCTGGTCCATGCGCATATGCCGATCAGCGGCTTGATCGGGCGTGCGGCAGCACGTTCAGCCGGCGTGCCGCGCATTGCCTATACCTGCCACGGCTTTCTGTTCAATCAGCCCGGCCCCTGGTGGCGGCGCGCCTTGGCGCTGCAATTGGAACGCGCCGCCGGGCGCATCACGGATATTTATCTGACCGTCAGCGCAGAAGAGGCAGAAGATGCGCGCCGACTTGGCATTCACCCTAATGCAACGGCCGTCCTGAATGGGCGCGACCCCGCAGCTTTCCATCCCGATCCCGAAGCGCGCCGCGCCTTGCGCGCTGAATTGGGCGCGGCTGACGATGACTGTGTGATCATCGCGGTATCCCGCCTGGTGCGCCACAAGGGCTACCCCGAATTGTTGCGCGCCATGGAAGCGACACCCGCCAATGCGCGGCTTTGGGTGGTGGGCGAACGCCTCGCTTCCGATCACGGCGAGGATATGGAACCGCATTTCGCCCGCGCTGCCGCAGCGCTTGGCCCAAGGCTGCACCGGCTTGGCTATCGGCATGATGTGGCGCGGCTGCTGGCAGCAGCGGATGTTTTCTGCCTGCCATCACACTTCGAAGGCCTGCCCATGAGCGTGATTGAGGCGATGCTGACCGGCCTGCCCGTGGTGGCCACCGATATTCGTGGCCCGCGCGAACAGGTGGTGGCGGGGGAGACTGGCTTGCTGGTGCCACCCGCCACCATAGCGCCTTTGGCCGAGGCGCTGTCTCAGCTTGCCAATGATGGGGCACGCCGCACCCGCATGGGTGACGCGGGGCGGGCGCGCGCTTTGGAGCGTTTTGATGAGGCGAAGATCATCGCGCGCACGCTGGATTTATTGGGGCTATAAGCGCTTCACTCCGCGGTCGCGCCGGCATCCTTCACAATCTCGGCCCAAATCGGCATTTCCGCCTGCACGAAACGGCCGAATTCTTCCGGGCTTTCACTGGGCAGCGCTTGCAGCCCTTCCTGCGCAAAGCGCGCCTGCACGGGTTGCTGCGCCAGCACGGCGCGAAAGGCATTGAAAAGCCGATCACGAATGGGCGCCGGCAAACGCGCCGCTGTCCAAACACCCCACCAGCCGGTGATATCCAACGCTGGCAGCCCTGCGGACTCGCTGCCTGGCACATCAGGAATGACGGGTGACGGCAAGCGCGTGCTTAGCGACAAAGCCTTCAGCGTGCCAGCGCGGATTTGCGGCAAGGCGACAGGCGGCGTGCCGACCAGGATTTGCACATCGCCAGCGAGTACCGCTTGCAGGGATGGCGCGCCGCCACGGAAGGGCACATGGGTGATGTCCTGCCCTGTCACCTTCGCAAGCTTGGCGCCAACCAAATGGCTTGGGGTGCCGATGCCAGGTGTTGCGTAATTCCAACGCCCCGGTTGGGCGCGCATACGGGCCGCGAGATCAGCCAGGTTATTGATGCCGGCATCGGCGCGCACGGCGATGATCAGCGGCAGGTCACTCACGCGCGTGATCGGCGTGAAATCATTGATAGGATCAAAGGGCAGCCGACGATACATGGCGGGGTTCACCGCATGGGTGAAATTGCCACCCAGCAGAATGGTGTAGCCATCGGGCTCGCTCCGCGCGACATGCTCGGCGGCGATATTGGAACCGGCACCAGGGCGATTGTCTACGATGATGGTGGTGCCGCCCAATTCGCGCGCCAAGGGTTCGCTCAGCGTACGCGCGAGGAAGTCGCCGGATCCACCGGGCGGGAAGCCAACCACGAGCCGAATAGGTCGCCCGGTGGGCCAGGCCGCACCGGATTGCGCAGCGGCCTGTTCAGATGCGGCGGCCAGCGCGAAGGGCATGGCGAGGAAGGTTCTGCGACGCGGCATTTTCTTTTCCTGACTTCGAACCTAATTCCACCTGAATTTGGACAAAATCCAAATCCAAAGGTGAAGATGATTGCCATAGTCTGACACAACATGATGAGAGTGCATGGTTTCCGGGAATGAAGCAAAAAATTCGTTTTCGGCGATGGTGGTCCTTGCGTGGCGTTCGCCTGACTTGGTAGTGCCCTATCCGGGTAATTTAAAAGAGGGGGAAGATAGGATGTTGAAGTTATACCGCCTTTCCATGGGCGTGATTGGGCTTTCGCTGCTTTCGGCTTGCGCAACCGTCACCAGCGGGACGGACCATACCCTGCTGGTCGAATCCGATCCCGCGGGGGCTACCTGCGCGTTGCAGCGCAATGGTGCGAATATTGGGGCGGTCAATCCCACCCCTGGATCAGTCCGCATCAGCAAATCGCGCCACGACATCACGGTGAATTGCGAAAAGACTGACCATGAGGCGACAAGCCGCACCGTGACCGCCGGCTTTCAAGCCATGACCTTGGGCAATGTGCTCATCGGCGGTGTTGTTGGGCTGGCTGCTGACCTTGCTTCCGGCGCGGCCATCACCTACCCGGAATCGGTCAAGGTCGTGCTCTGGCCGCGCAGCTTCCCGAATGCCGCGGCACGTGATGCGTTTTTTGCGGGGCGGCTTGCTGATACCCGGGCCGATTTCGCAAACCGCATTGAAAGGGCGCAAGGTGCTTGTGGTGGCTCTTCGGACCAAAACTGCTTGCAGCGCGTTCGCGAATTGCGCAATCAGGAGCAGGAAGAAATCCGCCGTATTGAGGAGCGGCGCACAACGATCCCTGTTGGGACCTGAATATCGTTCAGCAGGTTGGGGGCGCGCCTACCCTACCCCCAACCGCTTCCAAACCCCATCGGCATGCGCAATCAGCCGATCACCTGCGGTCAGCCGCCCGCGCACGAATACGATGGAACGCGTCACGCGCATCACCTCACCCTCTGCGATCAGGAAATCCCCCTGCTTAGCGCCGGCGATGAAATGGACATTCAGCTGCACGGTGACATTCGGCCCGCGATCAGCGGCTTCCCAAACGGTGTAACCAAGCGTCTGGTCCAAAAAGGTGGAGATCATGCCACCATGGACAATGCCGTGGATATTGCTGTGCTTTTCTGCCACCAGCAGCCCATGCAGACGCCGCCCTTCCAAGGTTTTTTGCCAAAAGGGGCCAACCAAAGCGGGGAAGCCATCCTCATGCCAGACGAAATCGGTCCAGCCATCGGCGGCGGGGTCATATGGGGGCTTCGCGTTCATGGGTGCGGGTGTAACCCAAAGCCGGCAAGGGTGAAATGCATCGTTGCCGCACTAGGGGAAGAGATGGCACGCGGAGGCTCATCGCGCAGCTGATGGCTGCCTGCTCGCGCTGGGTGGCTGTGCTTGACGATCGCGAAATCCACCACGGCGCCGGACCCAGGCGCGAGAGCCTGCCCGGCCTCGGCGCCTGGTTTTCTTTGGGCGAAGGACTATGAATGGAAAATCCACTCGATCTTTTCATCCCGGAAGAATGCGCAATATGCGTCCGGCATGCAGCTTATGCGCCAAAGAGCGTGAACCGGGCTCTGGTTGGAAATCCAACCCCGTTATCACTGATTCTTTAGTCGGAAGTCTTTGATTTCATTGGTGGGCGCACAAGGATTCGAACCTTGGACCCGCTGATTAAGAGTCAGCTGCTCTACCAACTGAGCTATGCGCCCGGCGACCAGGGCAAACCCCGGCGCGACCAAGGCGCGCTTCATAGCGCCCAGGGCAGTTTTGTCCAGCCCCTTAGTCGGCCGAAGCCATCATCCTGCGGCCATGGATGAAGCCATAGGTCGGGAAATGCGTCGCGCCGAAATCATCGGCCGGCGGATACCACACCCTGACCAGGGACCAATCCCCACGCGGAGAGACATCCAGCACGGGCTGGTCCTGGGCGATCTGCCCCCTGGCGCGGCCACTTGCCCAATTGGCGTGGTCCACCCGGATTTCCCGAGCGGAGACGACGCGGGAGACCACGGCGACATGCCCCTGCGGGTTGCGGCTGGTGCGCTGGAAAACCAGCACGCTGCCCGGCTGGGGCATTCTGGACCGATCATATTGCCCTGCTGCCGCCTGCCACCATTGCCAGGCATCACCATTGAGACTGAGGCCCGAACGCGCCCGCGCATAGGGCACGCAATGCAGATCGCCGCCGGAATAGCCCGGCACACCAGAACGCGACGCCATGCGCCCTGAGGCGCAGCCGGCGAGTGCGAATAACAGCCCTATCGTGACCATGCGGCGCATGATCGCGAACCCCCTTTAAGCATTTTCAAGCCAGGTGGAATCACTGGGCGGCTCGGAAAATGCGACCAAACACTCATTCCCCTAGAGCATGTTGCGTTCACATGGGTTCACGCAACCTGCTCTAAATTGTTGTTTTTCGAGCACCTTCACACGTTCAGATGATTCCATCTGAACGTGATCCGCTCTAGTCGGGATTCTAGCAAAACCGCATGGATTTGCATCGAAAAAAACGCATCAAAAAAGGGCGCCCCCTGCCAAGGGCGCCCCTTTAGAAACACCCGGCCATCACACCGGGGTGAACATGAAGGCCGGCGGGCCATCCCCCTGGGTAGGCTTGAACACCAGCTTCACCTTCTGGCCAATCTTCAGGCTATCCAGATCGCAATCCACGATATTGGTGAAAACGCGGATGCCTTCATCCAGCTCCACATAAGCCACGCAATAGGGTTCCTTGGTGCGCATCACGGTGAAGGTATAGATGCTGCCCGTGCCCTTGGCTTCCACCAATTCAACATTGTTGGAAAGCGTGAAGGGCGAACAGCCGCGCGGATACCAGAAGAACTTTCCGGTATCCTTGCATTTGCCGATCAGCAGCTTGCCGACGCGTGCGCCATCAAAGAAGGGCTGATTGGTCGGGTCCGTCTTGATTTCCGGCAGGGCCCTGTTGAATGCCATGGTGGCCATATCGCTTACTCCCTTTCCAGAATGACGGTGGCGCTGCCATGGCGTGTGCCAAGCAAGCCGCCCGTGCCATGTGCCAATGCCAGCGTGCAGCCAGGCACCTGCACCTTGGGGTGCGCTTCGTGGCGCAATTGCCTGACGGCTTCGATCACCTTGGTCATGCCGCCACGATTGGCCGGGTGGTTGTTGCAAAGCCCGCCGCCATCGGTGTTGAAGGGCAGCTTGCCCACGCCGGAAATCAGATTGCCGTCGGCCACGAACTTCCCGCCCTCGCCCTTTTTGCAGAAGCCAAGGTCTTCCAACTGGATCAGCACCGTGATGGTGAAGCTGTCATAGATGGAGGCGTATTGAATGTCCTTCGGCGTCACGCCGGCTTCTTCAAAAGCGCGTGGGCCGGACCAGACCGCGCCGGAATAGGTCAAATCCGTATAGCCGGCATTCTGGTTCTTGGTGGCTTCGCCATGGCCCTTCACCTTCACCAAAGGCCGCTTCAGCGATTTGGCGATTTCCGGGCGCGTCACAATCAGCGCACCACCACCATCTGAGATCACGCAGCAATCCAGCCTGTGCAGCGGGTCTGACACCATGGGTGAATTCACCACATCTTCCACTGTCACCACCTTGGGCAACATGGCATGCGGGTTGTGCTGCGCGTGATGCGAAGCCGCCACCTTGATCCAGGCAAGCTGTTCGGATGTGGTGCCATATTCATGCATGTGGCGCATGGCGCACATGGCATAGGCATTGGCGACCGTGCGGCCATAGACAATCTCAAACGGATCATCAGGCACATTCACGCCCCAGGAACGCGGCGCGGTGCCGGTGGCCATCGCCTCAGCGCGCGGGCGCCCGGCCAGCGTAATCAGCGCGATATTGCACTTGCCAAGCGCAATCGCCTCCACCGCATGGCCGACATGCATCACATAGGAACAGCCGCCCATATCGGTGGAATCGAGGTGCTTGAGCTTGGTCAGCCCCAGATAATCCGCCATATTGAGCGGGCCGAGCCCCGGCGCGGCGCCGGTGCAGAAAAACCCGTCCACATCATCCTTGGAAAGCCCGGCATCCTGCAGCGCGCCATAGGCGACTTCGGCGTGAAGCTGGGCCACGGATGTATTATCGGCCTTGCGGGTCGGGTGCTCGAAAGCCCCGACAATATAGCCCTTGCCATTGGTACTCATGAGTGGCGTTTATCCTCCTCGATATTGGTGACGCGATGGAAGCAGCGCCAGGGCGGCTTGTCACCCCCCCGGTGTGCGGAAAAGCCGGTTCAGCGTGGCGCGGCCATGATCGGCACGGCAATCCCAAGCCCGTCACGCGGCAGGCGCGCGCCGGCGCGGCGAAGCTCGGCCTCGGCAGCCCTGATCTGGCGCGCGGTTTCTTCCTGCGTCAGGTGAGCGACGCGTTCCTTCAGCAGCGCATGGCCGCGCGCGATATCAGCAAGCACTGTCTGGTAATTCTTGAAGGCAGCGGCGCGATTGGCGAAGGCGGCATCATGCAGCGCCGAAAGGTCGCGCAGGATTTGCCGGCTTGGCTCATCGCGCGCTTCGCGGAGCAGGCGTTGATAGCGGGCGCGGGCCTGATCCGCTGCGGCTGTCTCAGCCGGTTCAAGCGCAGTGATAGCTTCTTGCATGGCGGCAATCAGCGCTTGCACGGGCGCATCCGCCTCGCGGATGGTGGCGCGGAGTTGCGGGGCGCGCGCGAGCGAACGGCCTCGGTCACGCAGCAGCGCGCCAAGCGTCTGGATCGCCTCAGCGCCTTTCGGGCTGGTGGGCGCAACGCGCGGCGCATAAGTGGCCAGCGGATCTTCGCGGATCATCAAAAGCCCGTCGGCGGCGAGTGTATCAAGCGCTTGCAGATAGATGGCCAGTGCCTGCTGCATGGCGTTGATCGCGTCCGCAGAAGGTGAGACAGCGGGCGCTGTCCCCGGCCGCGTCATCAATTCCGGATAAAGCGCGACATGGCCCGCTACATTCGCCCAATCGCGCACCGGCGTGTAATCTGGCGGGCCGCAGCCGATCAGCGCAGCCAAGGGCAACGCAAGAATGCCGTGCCGCAATTTCATGACACCACCCATAGGCCCGCTTCCTGCCGCACGGCGCCTTCTGACGCCAGCTTGATCAAATGCGCGGTCAGGCTGCGCGCTGCCGCCGGGATCAGCCTTGCATCAAGCGCTGCGCCATAAACCGGCGGGACCAAAGCCTCAGCGCTTGCCCGCCCAGCGCGGTGGAGTTCTTCCAGAACACGCGCCTCTCTCTCTCGCCGATGTGCGGCCAAAGCGGCGACGAAGGGCTGCGGGTTAGGCAGCGGCGGACCATGGCCAGCCAGATAAAGCTCATCTTCGCGCGACTGGATTTTGGCGAGCGAATTCATATAGGCCGCCATATCGCCATCCGGCGGGCTGACCACGCTGGTGGACCAGGACATGACATGATCCGCGCTGAACAGCGTGCGGTTCGTGCTGGCGTTTTCCAAAGCAAAGCAGAGGTGGTTCGCGCAATGGCCAGGCGTGTGCAGCGCGGTCACGCGCCAATCGGTGCCGGCCAGGGTCGCGCCATCCGCTAGTGTCACATCCGGGCGGAATGTGTGATCGCCGCCTTCGCCGCCCTGTTCCGGCGGTGTCATATGCGGGCCGAAACCATAGCTCGGCGCGCCGGTTGCGGCCTTCAGCGCGGCCACGCCTGGGGAGTGGTCCCGATGCGTGTGCGAAACCAGGATATGCGTAATGCGTTCCCCCTTGGTCGCGGCCAGCAAAGCACCCAGATGCGCCGCATCCACCGGGCCCGGGTCCAGAATTGCCACGGAATTACCCTGGCCGATGATCCAGCTATTCGTGCCGCGAAAGGTGAAGGCGCCGGGATTGTTGCAGAGCACCCGCCGCACACCCGGCGCCGTTTGTTCCACGGCGCCCAGGGCCAGGCTGTCATTTTTCAGGAAGGGAATGCTCATCGGTGGCGCCTCATTGTTGGGCGTAGGGTGCGGCGAGGCCCGCCGCTCTGCAAGCCCTGCCTATTGCCCTTGGCGCTTCATCCGCCCGCGCACCAATTCCCGGTGCAGGATGTAAAGCCCGGAAAGCACAATCAGCACCGCGCCAAGGATGGTCGCGATGGTTGGCATATCCCCCCAGATCAGCCAGCCAAGCCCGACCGACCAAAGGATGGAGGTATAGGAATAAGGCCCAAGCGAAGACACCTGGGCGGACGCATAGGCTTCCGTCAGCATCACCTGCGCCACACCACCGACCAGCCCCACCAGGATCAGGATCAGCAATTCCCAAGCGCTTGGCATGGTCCAGAAAAACGGCAGCGCCGCGGCGGTAAAGGCTGTCATCAACAGCGATTGCCACAGCACAATGGTGGTGGAGCTTTCGGTGGCTGAGAGGTTACGCACCAGAAGCGTCGTCAGCGCCGACCAGACACCTTGGGAAACCGCCACCGCCATGCCGATCATCACCGCTTTCTCGGGCCAGCCACCGCCCTGAAAGGCGCCCTGACCAAGCGCAATCACCATAATCCCGACAAAGCCCAAAATCACCGCGGACCAGCGATGAATGCCAACCTTCTCCCCCAAAAGCGGTATGGAGAGCAGGGTCACGAAAAGCGGCGTCGTGTAGGTGAGTGCGGTTTGTTCCGCCAAGGGCAGCACAGTCAGCGCAAAGAAGGAACAGCCCTGCGCCATGGTGCCGGTGAAGGCGCGCAAAAGGTGGGATGGAAAGCGCCGCGTGCGCAAAATGCCCCATTGCCGGCCCCGCGCCACAATCACGAAAATCACCGGCAGCGCAAAGGCAGATCGGAAGAACATGATCTCGATAAAGGAAATGCTCTCCGCAATATCCTTGATCATGGCTGACATGATGGTGAAGAGCGCGGTCGCCCCCAGCATCAAAAGCGCGCCGCGGCGGATATCGTGGCGGAGCGCCATCAGGCTTTGTCCTTCATTTTATTTTTGGTCGCATTTTCCGAGTCGCCAAGCGATCTCGCTTGGCTTGAAAATGCTCCGGCACGTTCCGCCGCACGGCGCACCTGTTCGCGATGCACATTGTAAAGCCCGGCCGCCACCACCAGCGAAGCGCCGGCGAGGGTGGTCCAACCCGGCACCTCGGCCCAAATCAGAAAGCCGATGACGCCGCCAATCAACAAGGGCGAATATTCAAAGGGCGCCAGGACGGAAATTGGCGCCAGCGCAAAGGCGCGCGCGAACAGCAAATGCGCCATACCGTTGAAAATACCAAACAGCACCAGCAGCAGCATGGCATTGGTGGAAGGCAGCAATGACGGTGGCGGGAAGGCCGGCAGGAACAGCAAACCCATCGGGATATGCGCCATCATCAGCCAAAAGGCGATCGCCGCCGGCCCATCACTGACCGAAAGCATCCGCGTCCAGATGCGCGTTACCGCCATCAGCACCACCGCACCCAATAGCGCCGCCGTTTCAATGCGCCACAAATCGCCCGAGGGCTGCAACATGATCAACACGCCGCCAAAACCGATCATGGTGGAGGTCCAGCGCCGCCAGCCCACCTTTTCGCCGAGCAACGGAATGGCAAACAACGTCATCAGCAGCGGCGTGGCGCAAGCAACCGCGTAGGAATCCACGAGCGGCATCCCCCGCGCCCAGGCCCAATACCAGGTGGCGGAAACGCAGCAATGCAGCAGCCCGCGCCAGGCGAGCAGCCGGCGATTATTGGGGAATAGCCCCCGCCCGCGCGTGAGGATCACCACCGTGATGCCCCCCACCACGCCGCGCCAGATCATGGCCATGGCCGCGCCCACTTCCGGCAGCGCCCATTTGATGGCGGCATCGGCGCCGGTAATGACGATATAGGCCACCAGAATAATGCCGATGCCGCGCAAGGTTTCGGCCCCGGTCGGCAGGCTGAGCACGGTTTTGGGCGCCTCAGCCATGGCCTTGGCTGCTTCTGGCGGCTTGGTGTGGCATGGCCCCGGCAAGGGCGCCCACGCAACGCGGCGCGGGCTTAGGTGATGGCGATTGCATGATTATTGGGCGCAGTCTCGGCTCAGATGGGGGGCATTGCAAGCCAAATAAGGCGGTCTTAAGCGCGCCGCGCCTTGTTCCCGCCTTGGCGCAATGCGAAACAACCGCCCGTGGAAGCCGCCGAATATGATCTGATGGATGCGGTGGAGGAGCGCATGTGGTGGTACCGCGCGCTGCACCTTCGCGTCCTTGATGCCTTGCACCACCGCCCCGGCGCGCCTGGGGCGCTGCTCGATGCCGGCTGCGGTACGGGCGGGCTGCTAAGGCGGCTGGCTGGGAAGTCAATGCGCGCCTTGGTCGGGCTGGATTTCAACCGGGAAGCCGCGCGGCGTGCGGGGGCCAAATCCGGCGCGCTCACCACCGGGGGGGATGCCAATCACCTGCCCTTCGCCGATGCCAGCTTTGGTGCGCTGGTGAGCCTGGATGTGCTTTGCCACCGCGCCGTGGAACCGGGCGTGGCTTTGGCCGAGTTCCACCGGGTGCTGCAGCCGGGTGGTACCCTGGTGCTGAACCTGCCGGCTTTTGAATGGTTGCACTCGGCCCATGATATCCGCGTGCATAATGCCCGCCGCTTCACGGCGGGTCAGGCCCGTGGCTTGCTGGCAGCAGCCGGCTTCACCGCCATTGAAACCCGCTATTGGAATGCGCTGCTGCTGCCGCTCATGATTCTGCAACGCAAGGTCATGAAATCGGATGATCAGGCCAAAAGCGATGTCGCCCCCTTCCCGCCATGGTTGGATGCCATGCTCTACGCGGTAACGGGGCTTGAGCGATTCATGGCCCGGATCGGCCTGCGCTACCCTGCGGGCGGTTCGGTCCTAATCACCGCAACCCGGCCCTGAGAACGGAGAAGATCAATGCCCCTGATATCGGCCGGCAAGGAATATCCCGTCGGTCTTTCCATTGTGGTGCCGGTCTATCGCGGCGCGGCCACGGTGGGCGCGCTGGTGGAAGCACTATCCGCCCTTAAGCCCGAAGGCGGGATCGAAATTGTGCTGGTGAATGATGGCAGCCCGGATAATTCCGGCGATGTCTGCCGTGCCTTGCAGCAAAGCGCGACGGTGCCACTGACCTACATAGAACATGCGCGCAATTTCGGGGAGCATAATGCGGTGATGACGGGGCTGCGCCATGCGCGCGGCGCTTACATCATCACCATGGATGATGATTTGCAAAACCCGCCGGAAGAGGTGATCCGGCTTTATGATCATGCGCGCTTGGGCAATTTCGATGTGGTCTATACGCGTTATGCGGTGAAGGAACATGAAGGCTGGCGCAACCTGGGCAGCGCCTTCGCCAATTGGGTCGCGGATCAATTGATGGACAAGCCGAAGGGGCTTTATCTGTCTTCCTTTCGCTGCATGTCGGCCCTCGCAGTTTCGGAAGTTGTGAAGTATCGCGGACCCTATCCGTATGTGGACGGGCTGCTGATGCAGGTGACACAGCGGCTTGATTCGATTGAGGTGAAGCACTTCGCCCGCGCCGAGGGGCGTTCCAACTACACCATGCGGCGCCTCATCCGACTTTGGATGAACCTTGCCACCAATTTCTCGGTGCTGCCCTTGCGGATGGCGATACTCGCGGGTGCGGGCATGGGCGTTTTGGGGCTACTGGCGGCGCTGTATGTGATTATTGAAGGGCTGATGGGGCACACGCCCTCGGGCTGGGCGTCACTCATGACCGTCACGCTGCTGATCGCTGGCGTACAATTCCTGATCCTTGGCGTGCTCGGTGAATATGTCGGGCGGTCCTTCATGTCGGCCAATGGCAAACCGCAAGGCGTGGTGCGTGAGGTTTTGCCGGCGCGCGATGAGGGACGCGCGCCATGATGATGTATTGGTTGGCGCTGGCGGCGGCGATTTCCACCTCGCTGATCGGGCAAGTTTTGTTGAAATCCGGCGCGGCGAGTTCTGTCGCTGCCGAGGGTGGGTTTTTCGATCAGCTCTTTCGCCTGCCGACCATGGTGGGGCTGGTGTGTTATGGCGGTGCGGCGCTGCTTTACATCATCGCGCTGCGCCGCATTCCGATGAGTGTCGCGCTGCCCTGCACGGCCGCTTCCTATATCGTGATTGCCATCATCGGCTGGGCGATATTTGGTGAGAGCCTGGGCGCGCAAAAAATGGCTGCCATTGCGCTGATCGCGGCTGGTGTCGCGCTGCTGGCGACCACGGCGTGAAGGCGGCGCTTGGCGCTTTGGTGTTGCTTGCGGGCTGCGCTGCTGCGCCGGAAACCTGCCCGGGGGGCACAAGCCCGGCTACCATCGCGGAAGCCTATTTCGGGCGGAATGTTCAGGGCCGTGCGCCCGTGACCGACCCTGAATGGGCGCGCTTCATGGCGGAAGTTGTGACACCCGCCTTCCCCGATGGCCTGACCGTGCTGGACGGCACCGGGCAATGGCGCAATGCGGCCGGGCGGATCAGCCGGGAAGATAGCAAGGTGTTGGTATTGGTGCTGCCGGGTCAGGATCAGGCGGCGGCTGCCGCGCGGCTTGCCCCGATGACAGCGGCCTGGAGGGCGCGCTTTGCGCAGGATTCCGTGCTGACGGTATTTCGCGCGGGCTGCGCGGCGTTCTGAGGCTTCACTACAGCCGCTGCACCGCCACCCGAAACGCCAAATTCGTCACCATGGTGAGCGCAAATAGCGCCGCCGCCAGAACAAGTGCATCCTGCGGCGCGCCGGAACGATCCACGAGCCACCCCGCAAGCGCCGGCGCTGGCGCGGTGATGGCGTAATAAATGGTGGAAAATACCCCCATGCCAAAGGCGCGCCGCGCCGGAGACATGGCCTGTCCCGTCAAGGCCATGATCACCCCCGCCGGCCCCATGCCGATCAACCCGAACAACACACAGGCCAGAATGGCGAAAGGCGCATAGGGCAGCGCCAAAAGGCAGACCACACCAACCGCGCTGCATAGATAAAGCACCGCATCAGGCCTGCCGGTACGATCCGCGATGAAGCCACTCAGCGGAATGGAAATCATCATCAGCGCGCTCGCGGCACTCACCATCGGAATTGCCTGATGCGCCGCGAAGCCGCTCGCTTGCAACGCCTGCGGGGCGAAGCTTAGGAACACAAGATAGCCTGCATTGAAAAACGCCCAAACACTGGCCGCGAGCAGCGTAAGCCATAATTCGCGCCGCGGCAGGCCAGACGGCGCGGCGCCGCCGCGCGGGGCAGCCGCACCTGGTGGCGCGCGATAGCCAAGCCAAAGGGCGAGTGCCGCCGTGATGCAATAGGCGCTGGCAATCGCGAAAGGCAGGCGCCAATGGAATTGCGTCATCAGCCAATCATGCGCGACCTGACCAATGGCGATGCCGAAGGGCCAGCTTACCACCAGGATGCTCATGGCGGTCGCCAATTCCTTCCCGGCGAACCAATCCTGCACCATTTTCGCGAAATAGATCGTGCCAATCACAAAGCCGATGCCGCAAAGGATGCGCCCCAGCGCCAGCATCCCAAACCCAGCCGCCACCGCCGCCGTCGCGCCGCCAAGCCCCATCACCAATAGGCCGAGCACGAGCAAGCCGCGGTCGCTCATGTAGCGCGCCGCATAACCGCTGGGGATGGAAAGAAACACACCCGGCAGCATGAAAAGCCCGATCAGCGTGCCGATTTCCGTGAGGCTGAGGCCAATCTCCGTCGTGACGCCTGGTGCTGCCGATCCCATGGTCTGGAATTGAAAGCCTAGGCTGGTGCGGCAAAAAAACAGCAACGCCAGGATGGCCCAGCGGAGGCGGCCCTCATCGCCCAGGCTGCCCTGCCCTGAACCCTGCTGCGGCGCCATCGCCTCATCCTTTCCGTTACAGGAAAACATTGAGCAAAGCGGCGGATGCCCTGTCAATCACAGGCGCGAAACGGGTTGTTCCGTCGCGGCGCAATCCGCTTTAGAACCTGTCCCATGAAAATCAACGGCATCCCCTATCGCAGCATCCGCCTTGATGAGGCCGATGGCTGGTCCATCCGCATCCTCGATCAGACCAGGCTGCCCTGGCAGGTGGAATGGCTGCGCCTGACCGATGAGGATCAGGTGGCGCATGCCATCCGTTCCATGCAGGTGCGCGGCGCGCCGCTGATTGGCGCGGTTGCGGCCTATGGCATGGCGCTGGCGATGCGGCGTGACCCCGCAGCACTTGAACCCGTGGCCGCGATGCTTGGCGAAACGCGCCCCACTGCGATCAATCTGCGTTGGGCGCTGGAGAAAATGCTCGCCGTGCTGCGCCCTGTGCCCGCCGCCGTGCGCGAAGCCGCTGCCTATGCCGAAGCCGCCGCGATTTGCGATGATGATGCCGCGACATGCGAGGCGATTGGCCGCCACGGCCTGCCCTTGTTGCAGGACATCGCCGCCCGCAAGCCAGGCCAGCGCGTGAATATCCTGACCCATTGCAATGCCGGCTGGATCGCAACCGTGGATTGGGGCACCGCCCTTGCGCCCATTTACATGGCGCATGATGCCGGAATCCCCGTGCATGTCTGGGTGGATGAAACCCGCCCGCGCAATCAGGGCGCGGCGCTGACCGCCTGGGAATTGGGCGCGCATGGTGTGCCGCATACTGTGATTGCCGATAATGCCGGCGGGCATCTGATGCAGCATGGCGAAGTGGATATCGTCATTGTCGGCACGGATCGGGTCACACGCCGCGGCGATGTCGCCAATAAGATCGGCACTTATCTGAAGGCACTCGCCGCGCAGGATAATGGCGTGCCGTTTTGGGTAGCGCTGCCGCATTCCACGCTCGATATGCGCGTGGCCGATGGCGTGCGTGATATTCCAATCGAAGAACGTGCGGCCGAGGAAGTCACCGACATCACCGGCCAGGATGCTGAAGGCCGCATCACGCGCATCCGGGTGGCCGCCGCCGGCAGCCCTGCCGCCAACCCTGCCTTTGATGTCACACCCGCACGGCTGGTGACGGGCTTGATTACCGAACGCGGGCGGGTTGCCGCGAGCGAAGCAGCACTCGCTGCGCTCTACCCGGAAAAGATTGCGCGTTAGGCGCCATGTGCGGGCGCTATTTCCAGCATCGCTCCAGCGGAGAGATCGCGCGCTATGCCCGCGCGGTGAATGCGCCGCCCAATCTGCTGCCATCCTTCAACCGCGCGCCGACGCAGGATGGGCTGGTGCTGCGTCGCCATCCGGAAACTGGCGCGCGGCATCTGGACGCGCTGCGCTGGGGCCTTATTCCGCGCTGGGCCGATGATCCTGCCATTGGCAGCCGCATGATGAATGCGCGGTCCGAATCCATCGCCGAAAAACCATCCTTCCGCGAGGCTTTCGCGAAGCGTCGCGCCATTGCCTTTGCCGATGGCTTTTATGAATGGCAGCGCCTGGGCGAAGGCCCCAAGGCACCCAAGCAAGCCTTCGCTATTGCCATGGCTGATGGCGCGCCCATGCCCCTCGCGGCACTTTGGGAAGGCTGGCGCGGCAAGGATGGCGAGATCATCCGGAGCTACACCATCATCACCACCAATGCCGCGCCAGAATTGGCCCCTTTGCATGACCGTATGCCGGTGATCCTGCCGCCCGAGGATTGGGATGAATGGCTCGGCGAAAAACCCGCCGAACCGGCGCGGTTGAAAGCGCTGCTGCGACCCTTCCCGCGCCAGGGGCTTGCGGTGTGGCCGGTATCATCGCGCGTCAATCGCATCGCGGAAGATGACGCGACGCTATTGGAACGCGATCCGCTGGCGCAGCCACCCCCTGGGTTGGATGATCCGCCGACTTGGTAGAAACCCTCTGGCACGCGGCCCCCTTGCGTGATTAGCTTCCCCCAACAGGAATTGGGGGAGAAAATGCGCCAGAAATTGCTTGCTGCCCTGCTGGCTTTTGGCTGCCTATGCGGTTTTACCGTCACGGCCAAAGCGCAAAGCGCCGAGACCAATTGGCCAACGCGACCAATCACCATGGTGGTCGCCTATCCGCCTGGCGCCATTACGGACACGGTCGGGCGCCGCGTGGCGGAACGGCTTTCCCAGGCGCTCAATGTGCAAGTGGTGGTGGAAAATCGCGGTGGCGCCGGCGGCAATGTCGCGGCGGCCTTTGTCTCTCGTGCCGCACCGGATGGCTATACGCTGCTATTCACTTCCTACGGCAATCTGATCATCGCCGCTGCCGCTGATCTGAATGTCGGCTTTCATCCTTGGCGGGATTTGGCGCCGGTTGGCATGATCGGTCCCATGACGGTGGTGCTAATGGTCCGCCCCGGGCTGCAAGTGAACACCCTGCAGGATTTTGTGCGCCACATCGCCGCCAATCCGGGGCGGGTGAATTTCGCAAGTGTCGGCGTTGGCAGTTCCTATCATTTGCTGATCGAACAGATGATGGTCTATGGCAAGCTCAATATGACCCATGTGCCCTATCGCGGTGGTGCTGCGGCCATGACGGATTTCCTCGCCGGTCGGGTGGATGCAACGCTCGCCACGCTGCTTTTTGCGCGACCCTATATGCAGGATAATCGCGGCATAGGAGTTGCAGTGG
>JADCFA010000050.1 GCA_020249775.1 Roseomonas sp.
CGTTCGTTCTACCTGCAAGCTCGCGGTACTCGGCAGAGGCCACACCCGTGTCCCGGTGCGCGCTCACCCATTTGTTCAGGGTCGAAAAGCCGACCCCCAGGTCATCCGCAACCTGGCGCCGCGAAAGACCGCTGGTCAGCGCTAGGCGTACCGCTTCTTTGCGAAATTAATCCGTCCTGCCTGCGCTCATGGCTCGTCTCCTTTGCTTCACAATAGGTGATCAGAGGAGCGGCACAAAACCGTGACAGGTCCAACACATTCAGATCAACATGTTAAACCTTGTTGGAAAAATCACCCTACCCTCAAGCTTTGGAGAGAATTCCACGATTCGGAGAGAAAATGCCCGACCATTCCGCCCCCGCACCATCAAGGTTTCTGGCGAAAAGCCCGCAGATACTCGAGGATTTCCAAGCCCACCCTGGGCTGAGAGCATGTTTGCGTAAGGGGAGGTGGCGTAGGAAAGGGGACCGAATGGGCGAAACTCTCTGACTCCTACTTGCCAATATTTTCAATGCTTTCCTCGGACTCAAGCCCTTCCAATACGATGCGGATCTTGTCCTCGACGGAATGGTGCTTACGCGTGGCGCGGCGAATATCGCGGATCAGTTTTTCGGCTGGCACCCGCACGGGTGGGGCGGAGGATTTCTGGCTCATCGCAACCCAATGTTGATTGTATGTTAGCGCTGTTGTTCAATTTTGCTACTTTTACCGACCCTCACACCATCTCCACCAGCCGAACCCCCCGCGACGCCAGGGGCAGACTGTCCCGGCTTGTGGCGGCGTCTTCGCCGGGGGCGTTCATCGCACCCCAGATGGAGCGGCGGTTGCGCTCGGCCATGCTGTCGGAAAGCTCCGCAATCCAAAGCGTATCCCGCGCCGCTCCAAGGCGTCGCAGCATGTCGCGGTGCTGGTTGCGCGCCTCGGCGGTGGAAAGTGCCGGCAGGGTGAAGACCGCCATGCGGGGGTTCACGATGGCCGGGACGGGAAACTCTGCCCCAGTATAGGGATTGCGGTCGCGCCGATCGAGCATGACGCGCCCTTCGCGAAGGCCGTAAGCCGTGCCGCGCAGCAGCCGCCAAAGCTGCCCCGCAACAAGCAGCCCAATGTCCATATAGGGCGCTGCGCCATCGGTCAGGTCAACGCGGAGATACCGCGTCGTGATCGGGGCTGGAAACACCAGCACGACATTCCCCTGTCTCTCATCCTGCGCCTCGGCATTGAGCAGCCCGGTGTCAGCCAGGATCACTCTGAAATTCGTAACATTCGAAAGCCGCGCCTGCACGATCGCACCCGCGCCGAGCGTCGTGGAGATTAGCGCCACGCAATCCACCGGCACTTCCGGCCCGAGATCAGCGGTGACGGTCACTACACTTCCCATCAGCCTGGCACGCCGGCGCAGCTGCGGATCCTGCAGGTTCTTGATGGGCATGGTGGCGATACTGGCCTGCGCCGAGGCCACGCTTCCCGTTGCCACCCGGTCCGCCTCCAAGAACGCCCCTGGGATGTCAGCACGCCCCGAGAGTGTAATTGCAACACGCTGTGTGACGTTGTACGGAATGCTGGGATCTGCGCTAAGCAAGGTGCGTTGGTTAATTGAGGAGTAAAGGGTCAAAAGCTGCAGAGGGCTTTTGCTGCTGCTGACCCTCAGAGTTGGGTGCCAAATCCCTCCTGGCACTGACAATAGTGGCCAAGGTGGCATTGACCACACCCGCATCCGTGCATCACAATCGAGCTAACCAGACCGGGAATTTGGCGATTTTTTTTGGCCGATATCGTTTTGGACATGGCCAGGGAGAAGACATATGGCGGAACGCCGCATTGGCATCATCATGAACGGCGTCACCGGACGTATGGGCATGAACCAGCACCTCATCCGGTCCATCGCCGCCATCCGCGCGGAAGGCGGGCTGGCGCTGGCCAATGGTGATCGGCTGATGCCTGACCCGATCATCGTCGGGCGCAGCCGCGCCAAGCTGGACGCTCTTGCACGGGCGCATCGCATTGAACGGGTCAGCACAGATCTTGATGCTTGTCTGGCCAACAATAAGGATGAAATCTTTTTCGACGCTGCCACCACACAGATGCGCGCTGGGCTGATCCGCAAGGCGATTGCCGCTGGCAAGCATGTCTATTGCGAAAAACCGACTGCGGATAATCTGGCCGATGCGCTGGATATTGCGCGCCTGGCACAACAAGCAGGCATCAAGCATGGCGTGGTGCAGGACAAGTTGTTCCTGCCTGGATTACGCAAGCTGAAGATGGTGATCGAAAGTGGGCAATTGGGACGCTTGCTCAGTATCCGCGGTGAATTCGGCTATTGGGTTTTTGAAGGCGATTTGCAACCCACCCAACGCCCTTCATGGAATTACAAGAAAGCCGAGGGTGGCGGCATCATCCTCGATATGCTTTGCCACTGGCGCTATGTGCTGGACAATACTTTTGCACCCGTGCAGGCGGTGTCCTGCCTGGGGGCCACACATATTCCGCGCCGCAAGGATGAAGCAGGGCAATGGTATGATGCCGATGTGGATGATGCGGCCTATGCCACCTTCCAGCTTGAAGGTGGCATTATTGCGCATATCAATTCATCCTGGACCACGCGGGTACGGCGCGATGATCTGGTGACTTTCCATGTCGATGGCACACATGGCTCGGCCGTATGTGGCCTGACGGATTGCTGGGTGCAGCCCCGCGTGGCGACGCCTAAGCCGGTCTGGAATCCGGACGTACCGCAAACCATCAATTTTTTCGAGGGCTGGCAGAAAATCCCCGAAAGCCAAGCCCATCCCAATGGTTTCCGCGCACAATGGGAACTCTTTCTGCGCCATGTTGTGGGCGAAACCAAGGATTACCCCTGGGATTTGCTGGCGGGCGCCAAAGGTGTTCAGCTTGCGATGGCGGGTCTGCAATCCTGGCGCGAAAAGCGCTGGATTGATCTGCCGCCGCTTTCCCTCACCTGAATTTGCGAAAAACGGTATTGGTTGAAGGAGAAGTTTTGCATGGCGCGCCTTGATCTGCCCAATCCCGATGGTTCGATCACGAGCTTCACCACCAGCCCGCCGCGCGCCTTCGCGAAAGCCTTGCCGCCCTATCCGCGCATCGCCTTCGCGGCTGCCCATGTTGTGGCTGATCCTCTGGCCGAACAGGATCCTTGGCTTGATGCAAAGGTCGATTGGGATCGCACCATAGCCTTCCGCAAGCATCTTTGGTCGCTTGGCCTTGGCGTGGCAGAGGCCATGGATACGGCACAGCGCGGCATGGGGCTTGATTGGGCTGCGGCGCAACAGCTTATTCGCCTGAGCCTTGATGCAGCGAAGGATCATCCGGGCGCAGTGATTGCAAGTGGTGCTGGGACCGATCATCTGGCGGCGGGCCCTGATGTGACGGTGGATGATGTGATCCGCGCCTATGAGGAACAATGCGAAGCGGTTGAGAAAATGGGTGGGCGCATCATTTTGATGGCGTCCCGTGCGCTGGCAAAGGCCGCCAAAGCTCCTGCGGATTACGAACGTGTTTACGCGCGCATCCTGGGTTCCGTGCGTGAACCCGTGATCATCCATTGGCTCGGTGAAATGTTTGACCCCGCACTTGAAGGCTATTGGGGCCATTATGATCACATGGCCGCGATGGAAACCGCGCTTTCGGTCATTCACGCCCATGCGCATAAGGTAGATGGCGTGAAGATATCCCTTCTGGATGACAAAAAGGAAATCACCATGCGCCGCCGCCTGCCGCGCGGTGTGCGGATGTATACTGGTGATGACTTCAACTATGCCGAATTGATCGCTGGCGATGCGCAGGGCCATTCCGATGCGCTATTGGGTATCTTCGACCCGATCGCACCAGCCGTGGGTGGTGCGCTTGCCTCCCTCGCCAAGAATGATCTTGCCAGTTTTCATGATATTCTGGCGCCAACAGTCCCGCTTTCCCGCCATATCTTCAAGGCACCAACACGCTTCTACAAGACAGGCGTGGTCTTCATGGCGTGGCTGAACGGCCATCAGGATCATTTCGTGATGGTTGGCGGCCAACAAAGCACCCGCAGCATACAGCATTTTGCGGAGCTGTTTCGCCTTGCCGATGCGGCGGGCCTGCTGAGCGATCCGGAACGCGCGGCCAGCCGCATGCGTCAGCTTTTGGCGCTGCATGGTGTGGCGTGAAGCCCCTCAGCCTCAATACCGTCACGGTGCGGGAGAAATGGGGGCTTGCTGAGTGTATTGAAGGCTGCGCGCGCCATGGCATTCCGGGCATAGCCCCCTGGCGGGATGTGCTGGCAGCCATGGGGGTGGATGCCGCAGCAAGACAGATCCGCGATGCGGGCTTGACGGTGACGGGGCTTTGCCGTGGCGGCATGTTTCCCTCCGCCGATGCCGCGGGGCGCGCTGCAGCGATTGAGGATAATCGTCGCGCCATTGAAGAAGCCCATAAGCTGCAAGCGCGCAGCCTGGTCATGGTCTGCGGCGGCTTGCCGCCAGGGTCGAAGGATATTCAGGGCGCGCGCCGTATGGTGCGTGAGGGGCTTGAGACGATCCTGCCAGAAGCGCGCGCTGCTGGCGTGACTTTGGGGCTGGAACCGCTCCATCCCATGACCTGCGCAGATCGTTCGGTGCTGTCCACACTCGGCCAGGCGCTCGATCTCTGCATGGCATTGGGTGAGGGTGTTGGGGTTGTTCTGGACGTTTATCATGTATGGTGGGATCCGGAACTCAGCCACCAAATGGCGCGCGCTGCCGGCAAGATTGCTGGCTTTCATATTTGCGATTGGCTCGTCCCGACCACCGATCTTGTCTTTGATCGTGGCATGCCAGGCGATGGCGTGATTGATATCGCCGGCATCAGCGCCATGGTGAGTGCGGCCGGATATGAAGGTTCTGTCGAGGTTGAACTGCTGTCGCGCCGCTGGTGGGCAGAAGCACCGGATGAGGTTTTGCGCATCATGAAAGAACGCTACGCGCGCATGGTGTGAGGCATCACAACAAGGCCGCGCAGAACAGCGGCATAGATGGGGAGTGAAAGACAATGACCAAGGTCACCCGCCGCGCCGCGCTGGCCGCGCCTGCGCTGCTTTTGCCCTTCCAGGCCTTCGCGCAATGGGCGCCGGCACGCCCTATGCGCTTCGTGGTTCCCTTCGCCGCTGGGGGTGCAACGGATATCGTCGCGCGTGTCTTAAGCGAACCCATGGCCGAACGCCTCAGCCAGCCTATTGCGGTTGAAAATCGCACAGGCGCCGGCGGCAATGTTGGTGTCGAAAATGTGGTGCGTAGCGCACCGGATGGCTTGACATTGCTGATGGGAACAACAGGAACGCTTACCATTAACCCGCATCTTTACAGTAATATGGGCTTCAATCCTCTTACGGATCTGGCACCTGTAGGACTTGCTTTCGCGACCGATCACGTGCTGATCGTCAATCCACAAGTGCCTGCGCAAACGGCACAGGAATTTCTGGCGCTAGTCCGCGCGCAGCCGGGTCGGCTTTCCTATGGTTCTGGCGGGAATGGCACATCCACCCACACAGTCGCCGAGTTGTTCAAGCTGGTAGCGCAGGTTGATATCCAGCATGTGCCCTATCGTGGGTCCGCGCCGGCACTGACCGATACCGTGGCGGGAACAGTGCAGGTCATGCTGGATCAGATTGCTTCTGCGCTGCCGCAGATCCAGGCAGGGCGTGTGCGCGCTCTGGCGGTGACGGGCGCGCGGCGCCATGCCGCGCTGCCCAATGTTCCGACGGTGGGCGAAATTGGCCTTGCTGCTGCGGAAGCAACATCCTGGGGCGCCGTGATGGTCCCTACTGGCACGCCCAGTGTGGCGATTGATCGGCTGAATGCCGTGCTGCGTGAAGCGCTCGCCTTACAGGCTGTGAAGGACCGTCTTACACAAGTTGGTGCTGATGCCATGACCTCGACCCCCGCGGAGCTTGCGGCCTATATGCGGAGTGAGACCGAGAAATGGGGCCGTGTGGTGCGTGAAGCACGCATTACGGTGAATTGAAGCAGATGGCGTAGCCAATACGCGTCTTCGCGATTTTCATTTCGGCCAAGCAGCTTTTTCCATGGGCTGCATGGCCGTAACATCCGGCCAGGGGGCGCTGCCCAGGCCGGGTGTTGCAATGCTGCCGATGTCAAGCAACCCTGCACGAATGCGAAGCCGCGGACCATGTGACGTATCCTCATAAAGATCGGGATGCGCTGCCCGATAGGCCTGCGCTTCGGCTGCCGGGCGGCCTGCAAAGCCATCTATGAAGTGATGGCCATTGCGTTCCACATGGGCAAGGCCGAGGGCACTGACCAAGGCAAGATCTTGCTGCACGCAAAGCCCGGCTAGAGTTGTAAGATCTTCGGCTGACATGAAATAGCCCTGGCCCCATTGCCGGCAACGCGCCAAGTTGATCAGGGATCGCCAAATGCCCTTGCATGCCTTGCTGGAAACCCCGCTATAGCCGAGCCCCTTGGCGACTAGGAACGCATCGAGCGCGCCATCACTCTCATCAATTATCACGGGCCGGGCAGCGGCGATGTCCGTGATGCTTTCCTGCAGTGCATGCGAGCGCTTGATAGGCTGTTCGATGAACAAGACGGAAGCGCGCAGCCGCGCCAATCTTGGCTCAGCCTCCATCGCGCGCCATAGCGCCAATACGCTCTCCGCATCCTCATATTGTTCATTGCCGTCAAGCGTTGTGTGATAGCCATGCGAGCGATCCAATACGGCAGCGATACGGCAAAGCCGCGCGACATCTTCCGCGATATTGCCGCTGACCTTGAGCTTCCAATAGAGATGGCGATAGGTGGCCAAAACCTGTTCCAGTGTTTCGGGCAGACCATCATCCACTGCGTCCGTCAAATCCGCGCTGGTGATGGGGTCAACCAAGCCAACCGTATGGCGCGCGTGCAACCGGGCCGGCTTTGGCACATGTGCCAGCATCGCAGCGAAATCGAAATCCGCAAGATCAGCAATGACCACATGTGGCGCCATGCCACCAAGATTGGCGCGCAGACCCGCATCAAAGGAAAGACCGGCAAGACGGAGCAGGGCATCGAAGGCTGCGCGGTCCCAAAGCGCGCGGCCAAAACTGGCCACAAGAGGATTGAGCCCTTCGGCCGCGCAGGCAGCAACATATGCGTTATAGCCATCGGCGTAATGGCCGAAGGCCGTATTGAAGTCCGCGGCGAGCGACTGCGCCTCCGCAATCTCAAGCGCACGGCGTAGCTGATGCTGGTTATCGGCATCAGTCAGGGCTGCATCCTTGTCGAACCATTTCGCCGCAAGGGTCTCGGCAGCCACGCCAAAGCCTTCCCTTCCTGTCACATCGCGAATGCGCACACGCACCACAGCCTGAATGCCATCCCTGACAGTGATCACACCAAAGCGAAAAGGCATACGCAAGGTAGAGCGCCATTCAAATCGCTCTGTTTCGAGAAACTGAAACTTCACGTTGAGAGCCCCTCCTCAATACCGCGCAAATAGCCAATGGCGCGTGCCGCGCAGGCTGCCGGGTCTGGATGATATTCAAAGGGTTCAACACCGCATATGCCCTGATAGCCAGTTTCGGTGAGCGCGCGAAGGATTGGGGCGAATTGATCCTGCCCTTGGCCAGGCGCGCGACGATTGCGATCATTCAGGTGCACATGGGCGATCAGGCCGCTGGCCATGTGGCGTCGCAGAAGCGTGTCAGGTGCTTCGGCCTCTCCATTCCCGGCGGCGCTTACATCCAACATGCTGCACAAGGCGGGATTGCCGATGCGTGCGACGATATCCAGCGCCTCAGCCAAAGAGCTTGCCCAATTTGTCTGGCCCGGATCGAGCGGTTCCAGAAGGTATACCAGGCCGGCGGATTGTGCATGAAGGGCGGCCCTGCTCAATGCGGCTTCAGCGCGTTCGGCATCGCCCGGAAACGTTACCTTACGCTGTGCCGGCGAACCATGCACCAGATAAGTTGCTCCCAGGTCAACCGCAAGATCAATCAGTGCACGCATGACATCACAGGTCTTGTCATGAAGACTGGCTTCCGTGATGGAAAGCCCAGAAGGAGCAACGAGAAGCCAATGCAGACCGGCAATAGGCTGGCCGACATCTTCAGCCATACGACGAAATTCGTTGCGCATAGCCTTGCTCAAGCAATGCGGTGCATCCGGATGGAGCGTGAATGGTGCAACCTCCAAACCGTTATAGCCTAAGGCTGCAGAAAGCTGTGCCTGTTCATTGAAAGGCAAATGACGCAGTACCTCATTGCAAAGGACAAAGCGCATTTTTATCAATCCCGAATGATTAGGCTTCATCTATTTGTGTAGTGGAGAAGGTGTCAGCCAAACGTCCCAGTATCTTCAGATTGCTGACCCCAGAGCGCGCAATACCTCATCTGTCGAAGTCACCATCGCGACATTGCGCATGGCATAGTCAATGGAAGCGCGGTGCCAATCCGCATTCATGGTCGAACAGCCATCTTCCGGGATAACCATGATATAGCCCTTATCGGCGCCAGTTCTGGCTGTGTGTTCGATGCTCATATTCGTCCATGCGCCGGTTTCGATGATGATGTCACGGCCTTCGGCCTTCAGGATGCGTTCAAGCGCCGTACCTTCCCAGGCGCTCATGCGGGCCTTGCGGATGATGTGATCACCCGGCTGCGCTTCAAGCCCTGGCACCGGTTCCGCGCCCCATGTGCCTTCGATCATGGCATTGGCGTCCACGCAACCTTCAAATAGTGGCGCATTCAGGGTCATGTCGCGCGCATCAGCGCGTCTGACAAACCAGACATGGATCACCGGAATGCCACGACTGCGACAATGCGCAGCAAGCCGGGCGATGTTGGGAATGGCATTTTGTTGTCGGCAATGATCAGGGCTGCCGGAAGACGCGAAGGCGCCACCATCCATCACCACATCATTCTGCATATCCTGAATGATCAGCGCGCAGCGCGATGGATCGAGCCGCAAAACCTCATCCTGTTGTGGCGTAGTTTCGCGCGCGGCTTGGCGCACTGCCATGAAGGGTTCGTGGCGCGGGCCGATTTTGACGGGAATGGCATAGACCGAAGTGGTGGCGCAGACATAAAGCGTGCGCCAATCCGCCCCGCCCCAATGCAGATTGGCTGGCATTTCCGGAATGGCGACCTTGCCCATCAGCTTGCCGGACGGCGCATAAACCCAAATGCCGCCAGGCCCGGTGCACCAGACATTGCCATCAGTATCGCATTTCATGCCATCGGGCAGGCCGGGGGCAAGGCTATCACGCAGGCCAGAGGCGAAGATGCGCCCATTACGCAGCATCCCATCCGAACCGACATCAAATGCACGGATATTCGCTTGTTCGGTATCATTCACATAAAGCAATTTCTCGCAGGGCGAAAAGCAAATGCCATTTGGTTGGCTGAAGATATAACGATCCACGACTAGCTGAGGTTCTTCACCCGGCTGCGCGCCTGGCCTGATGCGAAAGACACCCTGCCACCCAAGCTGGCGCGGGCGTTCAACGCCATAAACCGGCATACGGCCATACCAGGGATCGGTGAAATAGATCGCACCATCCGACTTCACGCAAAGATCATTGGGCGAATTCAATTCCCGCCCCTGATAATGGCTGGCCAATACCTCTCGCAGCCCATTGGGGCGCACACGCACAACGGATGAGGTTGCATGTTCGCAAATCAGCAGATTGAGATCTGCATCATAGGTGAGCCCGTTCGATTTATTGGATGGCCGCTCAATCTCTCGCACCCCGGCACGATCAAGGCGGCGGCGCATATCCGCCGGCATGTCCGAGAAAAGCAGATAATGTTCGCTCGGGTGCCAGATCGGCCCCTCGGTGAAGGTGAAGCCGCTGCCCACCTGAAGCACGGGGGCATGTTCATCAATCAGTCGGCGGAAACCCGGATCCAGCGCGACATGAGCCATGGCAGCCTCCCTCAGACCGGAAACCAATCCCGGCGCGCAACGGTTTGTGCAACCGGTCCCGGCACCTGCAGCTCAAGTCGGCCAACCACCTGGCCATGCTCAATCTTGGCAGGCTTGTCATGCACCGGCAGTAGAAATTTCGAGCAATTGAGCAGCTTCTTGATTGCCGCCTTCTCGCCCCGCTTCGATCCCGCGTGATTGCCGGTGACCTGCGGTTCATGGAAGCTCACCTGGAAGACCGGTTCCACGATCTGATCATTGAAATCATAGATCACATCGCCACAGATCGTGGCACGCCCTTCGGCTGTTTCGACATGGACATTCATGGACCCTTCCGTATGTGCATTGGCCGCTTCCAGCACAACGCCGGGCATGATCTCCACGGGTCCTGAAAGCTCCAGATCCTCAAAGCGCAGCGCATGGCGCGTATGCAGCCTTTCGATCAAATGCTGGATATCGGGCTTCGGATATTGTGGATGCATAAGACCCGAGACCGAGCATTCCAATTCACGGCGATTGACCACCACCGTGGTATTCATTGGGAAGTGATCATCCTTGCCGGCATGATCGATATGCAGGTGCGTATGCAGAACATAGCGCACATCGCCCGGCTTCACGCCGAAGCGCGCAAGCTGGCGTTCAATCATGTTTTCATGGAATTGCAGGCCGCGCATGCCAAGCGTTTCCATGATGGCGTTATCGCGATAGCCGGTATCGACCACAATCGGATAACGCCCGCCCATGATCAGAAAGCCATAAACCGGCACGCGGCGGATGCGCCCGCAATCCCGCGCGAGAACCAGAAAGCTCGATTCCAGCTCGATATCGCCGTAATCCAGCAGCTTGATTTCGAGAGCCATGCTCATTCCTCCCTAAAGCCGGTAGACCCGGCTGGCATTGTCAAACAACAGGCCACGTATTGCCGCTTCATCCAGATCGCGCATGGCGCTGCGATGGGCCGCAAGTAAAGGGGCGTAACCGGTCCAGAGTTTCTCGATCGGGAAATTCGAACCCCAAAGGCAGCGCGCATGCCCGAAAAGCTGCAGGGTTTGCACGTAAATCCAGGTGATATGCGCCAGATCCAGGCGATGCAGAAAAGTGCCAAGGCCGGAAAGCTTCACCATCACATTCGGGCACGCGGCCAGGGCCGCCATGCCCTTTTGCCAATCATCGCGCCCGCTGGCCGAAAGATCTTCCAGCATGCCCGCATGCTGCAAAACGAAGGTTACGCGCGGGCAGGCTTGCGCCAATTCAGCGGCACCAGCCATTTGTTTAGCAAACACCTGCAAATCGAAGGTCAGCGCGTAATCGGCAAGCCGTGCCATATTGCGCTGAACCTGCCTGTCGCGGCAGAGATCCGCATGTGGGGCAAAACGATATTGCGGATTTGGGTGCCAATGAAATTGCTGGCGAATGCCGCGCAGTCGCGGATAGCGTACAAGACGGTCCAAAAAAGGCCGAATATCCTCAACCGTCATATCGGCATAAGCGATGCTTGCACGCGGCCAGCCGGTTTCGAGCGCCAGACGTTCTATCCAGGCAACTTCCTCCACTGCCTTATCATTTGGCCAATTTGCCTGGACATAGACCGCCTTTTCAACGCCGGTGTCGGCAATATCGGCCAGGTATTCTCTGATGGGATAATCGCGCCTAATCGCTTCATAGCCACCAAAAATCCGCTGCTGCATGGGTCCCATTAGCCAGGGAAGATCCGCCTGCCGCCAGACATGAAAATGGCTGTCGACGATCCTCATGCGCTTGTTCCAGCGCGCGCTATTGGCGCCGACCCCACCAAGGAACGTGCAATGGCAATGGCGCTGCTACCATCTGACAAGTTATCAATATAGGGCAGGATGGCACGCATGGCGGTTGTCTCTGGTTTATAGCCTGGCATATTCGCCAGGGGGCTCAGCCACAGAATATGCCAAGCGAGAGCACGCAACCGCTGCATGGCATGCACCAGCGCCTCAGGCCCGCCGCGCTCAAGCCCGTCTGAGAGAATGATCACCACCGCACCACGCGCGAAGCTTGCGAAACGTGGGATGTTGAGGAAGGTGCCCAACGCCTCACCCAGCCGCGTGCCGCCATCCCAATCCGCGACAAGACCGCCGGCAAGTGTCATCGCCTGGTCGCGATTCCTATAGCGCAAGGCGCGCGTCACGCGTGTGAGACGCGTACCGATGGTGAAGACCTCTGCCCGTTCAAGCGATTGCACCATGGCATGCGCAAGCCTGAGCGCACCATCCGTGCCCGCCTTCATGCTGCCCGAAACATCAATCAGCAGAAGTACGCGTCGCTGGCGTTGCAGGCGATGGCGCCGCGGCAATCGGCTGAGTTCCCCATCACGGCGGAGCAATTCGCGGAAGGCACGGCGCGGATCCGCCAATGCGCCGCTGCCCGCACGAAGGCGGCGCGAACGCCGCCGCGGCACAGCACCTGGCAAGGCCCGGGCAAAGGCGCGCAGCACTGTCTCCTCATCCACCACATTGATTGGACGCGTTGACAATCTCTCCAGCGCTGTCGCCTCCTGGCCAGAGGGTGTCTCATCTTCAGACTGCGGCAGCAATTCAATCTCGCCCGCATCAAAGGCATGTGGCGCTTCTTCACCCTCTGCCTCCACGGGTGCGAGGAACGCCCTGCCAAGAAAGATTGCATCAAAGACGGCGTTGAAATCCTCAATCCGTTCCGGCGCCGGTCCATAAACGGCATGGGCGGCGCGGCGCAGATCGTGGATTGATCTCGGCCCCAACAGGCCGGTCGCAGCAATGAAACTCTCCGTCTGTTCGGGCGCTGCCGCAAAGCCTTGCGCACGGAGTGCTTGTGGGAAAGCGAGGAAGGGCGCCAGCGCAGGCGGGATCATGCCGCCCCCTTCAGAACAGCATCAAGCCGTGGCGCAATATAGGCTAGGTCATCCTGATCCTTCAGTACGACGCCAATCGCACGCGCAAAGGCCGCGGGCCAGCTTGCACCCTGTGCATTCAACAAGGTGGCTGCTTCCGCCCATTCAACCGTTTCAGCAACGCCAGGCGGCTTTGCCAGGGGTTCCTTGCGCAACCGGCCAACTGCAGCAACCACCCTATGCGCCGTGTCGCGCGCGACAGATGATGCGCGCATCATCACAATCTGCCCCTCCAATTGCGGCTCCGGATAGCCAATCCAGTGATAAACGCAGCGCCGCCGCAAGGCTTCATGCAATTCCCGTGTACGATTGGATGTCATGACCACTACAGGCGGTTCGCTTGCGCGTATCGTGCCGCGTTCCGGAATTGAAAGGCTGAAATCCGACAGGAATTCAAGCAGGAAAGCCTCAAACTCATGGTCTGACCGATCAATTTCATCAATCAGCAATAGCCTTTCGCGGGGCCGTTGCAGTGCCAGAAGCAAGGGGCGCGCAATCAGAAAATCATCACCATACAGATTGATGTAGGAATCGCCCGCTTGCCGAATGGCCAGCATTTGCCGGGGGAAATTCCATTCATACATCGCAGCAGCGGCATCGATGCCTTCATAGGCTTGGAGCCGCACAAGCTCTCGCGCAAGGATGGCGGAAAGCGCCTTTGCCGCTTCGGTCTTGCCGACACCAGGTGCGCCCTCAAGCAGCAAAGGTTTTCCCAAAGCGAGCGCAAGATAAGCGGCAGTAGCGAGACCTTCATCAGCAATATACTGCGCATCACGCAGCGCGCGCGCCAGCGCCTCTGGACTGTCAATGCCGCCAATGCTGCGCCTTATTGCCATACTATAATCGCCGTCGCGGCTTCGCGCCGCCCTGTGCGCGCAGACCGCGGAGCACTTTTTCAGGTGTCACGGGCAGTTCATCTATACGCACACCAATCGCATCATAAACCGCATTCACCACAGCAGGTAGCACAGGATTGGCGCACATCTCGCCAGGCCCCTTGCCGCCATAGGGACCATCTTCGGCAGGGCGCTCCAGCACACTGATGTGATGCGGCGCCAAATCGCCGGGGCCAGGCATGAGGTAGGTGTTGAAATCCACCGGCCCGTGATCGCGTGCCGGGTAATAGGGTTCTGTCGTCTCCCACGCCGCGTGGCTCATGCCCATCCAGGCGCCGCCGCGCAATTGCTGCTCTACCAGACGCGGGTTCAAGGCGCGTCCAACTTCGTAGGCAGATTTCATATCAGTAATCGTCACTTCGCCGGTTTCATCATCAACTTCCACTTCCACAAGCATGGCTGCATGGGCGAAGGTCGAGACGGGCGTCATTTCACCGGTATCAGGATCAACATCACTGAGCGGAATGAGAAAAATGCCGCGGCCAGCAATAGTGCGCCCCTGCTTGAATTGCGCAGCCTGCGCCGCAGCCATGGTGGTGATGGACCTCCCCGGCGCGCCGCGCACATGGATATTGCCGCGCCCATCCGTCACCAAATCCGCTGCATCCACCTCTAGCTCTTCCGCTGCCGCTTCAAGCATGACAGCACGCGCTTCCTTGGCGGCCATGATGACCGCATTGCCCATGCGATGTGTGCCGCGGCTGGCAAAACTGCCCATATCATGCGGGCCCGTATCGCTATCGGCGGTGTCCACATAAACATCCGTCACAGGCACACCCAAGGTTTCCGCCGCAATCTGGCGCGTGACAGACTTCATGCCCTGGCCAAGATCAACGGCAGAAAGGGCAACGGTGAATTTGCCATCGGGGTTGGAATGGATCAGCGCCTGGCTGGGATCACCGCCAAGATTCATACCGATCGGGTAATTGATGGCAGCAAAACCGCGGCCACGATGAAGTGCCATGGCTCAGCGCCTCCTGAACCCAGAGAGGGAGGAAAAGCGCATACTGCCAACGCGTGGCGGCGGCTGTTGTGGTGCTGTAGCTGGCGGCGGCGTTTGCGCAGGCATGGGCGCGGCTGATTGTATGGTCTGGGAGAGTCCGGGAAGCGAAGCTGGCTTCGCACCTTTTCGGCCATAGCTGCCACCTTGGAAACCGCGCACCAATCCATCCTGATCTGTCGCTGTGTTTGTCGGTAAACGCGCCCTGTCGCCCCCACCCCCCTTACGAGAGGAAGCAGCCAGCATGGCGGGACTCAGCTTCACGCCCGCCTTCTCAGCCACAACCTGGCAACATTCAATCAAGGCACAATTCTTAGCCAGCCGGCGATGCGCTTTCATGTCACCATCGCGATAGGCATTCAGGATACGCAGTTCAATCGGGTTGAGCCCAACAGTATCCGCAACCTTGTCCATATGGGCTTCGATGGCAAAATCCACGCCGGTAATACCAAAACCACGCATCGCTGTTGCCGGCGTACGATTGGTGTAAACGCAATAAACATTTGCTGACACATTCGGAATCGTATAGGGGCCGGGCAAATGCCCAACACCCTTGATGATGGCGTAGGATGAAAGACGGGTATAGGCACCTGAATCGAAATAGCCCGTGAAGCTGCGTGCAATAATGCGCCCATCACGCAACACGCCATCCTTGATATACCAACGTTCGGCACCGCGCGGTGCGCCAACCTGCATCTCCTCCTCACGGTCCCACATGCATTTGCAGGGGCGTCCGGTGAGCATGGCGCCGAGAATGGCAAGCGGCTCGTGAATACTATCTACCTTGCCACCGAAACCACCGCCGACAGTGCCCCCGATAAAATGCAGGCGGCTGGATGGCACTTCCAAAACTTTTGAGGAAACCGCAAGCGAAAAGAAAAGCGCCTGGGTCGCGCTATAACAGGCATAGCGCCCATTCTGTTCAGGTGTCGCGATGGCACCGCATGTTTCCACTGGCGCCTGTTCAATCGGTGACATCTGATAACGGCCTTCGACGATATGATCTGCCTGGCGAAAGGCAACCTCCACATCGCCATAACGCAGCTTCTGATGATCGTATTTGCCGTGATAGATGAACTTATTGCTTGGATAAACATCAAGAACGACTGGCGCCCCTGGTTTGATTGCCTCCTCCACATCCAACACATGCGGCAAGGGTTCCCATTCAACTACCACCTTAGCCACGGCATCACGCGCGCGCGCTTCTGAGGTCGCGATCACCGCAGCAACCGGTTCCCCACGATAGCGTACGCGGTCTGTTGACAGCACTGGTTCATCATCAATGCCGAAATCAAGCAGTGAAAGCAGTGTATTGAGATTTCGCGGCACATCCTTGCCGGTGAGAATACGCACAACGCCCGGCATACGCTCCGCAGCGCTCAGATCAATGCGCCGTACCCGCGCCGCATGATGGGGTGAACGCACGCAGCGGATATGCAGCAGCCCTTCAAACAGATGGTCATCGTAAAAGGGTGAGCGGCCGGTGACATGGCCCGTGATATCCTGACGCCGGGTTGGCTTGCCGATCTCATTCAGATTATCATCACGCTCATCAGCGAAAATTTCCTTGCGGAAATCTATCATGGGCTGGTCGGTCAGGGTTCCACTCATGGCGCCTGTCTTCCTTCCGCGACATCGAGAATGGCAGCAATAATCGGCTCATATCCCGTGCAGCGGCAAAGATTTCCAGAGATGGCTTCGATCACCTGATCACGTGTCGGGCGTGGATTTATATCCAGCAAGGCCTTTGCCGCCATAAGCATACCAGGGGTGCAATAACCGCATTGCGCGGCAAAGCGTTGCATGAAAGCTTCCTGCAGCGGATGGAGACCTGCACGACCGAGCCCTGCCGTTGTTTCCAGATTTTCACCCTCTACCGACTCTGCCAAAACAAGACAGGCCAATTGCGGTTCACCATTGATCAGCACGGTGCATGCCCCACAACTGCCCTGCGCGCAGCCATATTTGGGTGAAAGATCAGCAACGCCGCGGCGCAGCATATCGAGAAGATTTTGACCATCCTCAGTAAAAGCTGCCTTGGGCTCTCCATTCAGGATAAAGGTGACTGGCTTCATTGCCATATCAGATCATCCTTTCAAGCAGACGCTTAAGGTGAACGCCCGCCACCTCCCGCCGATACCAGGAAGAGGCAAGGGCATCTGTCGGCGGTTCCAAGCCATCTGTGACAAGCTGCGCGGCACGGGTGATGCTTGCAGCATCCAAGACCTGGTCTTCGAGTGCGCGTTCCGCTGAGAAAGCACGTAGTGGCCCGGGGCCAAGGCCGATACAGGCGATGCGCACACCACGCAAACGCCCAGCATCGCGCGGCAGCAGCGCTGAGAACGACATTACGGAAACGCCTTTTGGCTTGACGCGGCTGACCTTGCGGAAGGCGAAGCTTTTATTGTCGCGCGGGCGGGGCAGCTGAATGGCGGTGATCAAACCAGCCCGCTTCCGATCCCGGAAAAACTCCTCAATCGGCCGCGCTTGCCCGCCCGCCATGACAAGGCGCGCCCCAAGAGCAAGCAAGGCTGCCGCCAGATCGCCATAGGGTGGTTCAGCAAAAAGATTGCCGCCAATGGTTGCCATATTGCGTATCTGCGGGCCACCAATGGCGCGCACCACTGGGTGCAGAAAAGCAAGCTCCGCACGGTTTGCAAGCGCACTCATGGTGACGCCAGCGCCAATCTCAAAACCATCGCCGCTCTGCCTGATCTGCTTGAGTACAGGGTCAGTGCTGCGAATGATTCTGCCCTGCACAAGGCCAGCGTTGATTTCGCGCATCAGAATGGTACCACCGCCGAGATAGACCGCGTCACCACCAAACGCGCGTTGCGCATCTCCAACGGTTGCATGCTTTTCGATGGTTACCGCCATCAGCGCACCCTTTCCGCAAGATGGCCACGAATGGCATTGAAGCCGCCATTGTAAATTTCTTCGCCCACAAGACGCGTCAACTCCGCCTCGCGGCCTTTCGGCGTATCGAAGCGGCTTTCCCAATGCCAGAAGGTCTGAGCCCCATCGGTCACCGGCGCAAGCCGCACATGTGCGACGTAATTGAGCAAGGGTATCGGCGTATCCAATAGGCAGTAGCTGAACGCCATATCCGCGTCAGATAGCGTCAACAGTTTTTCGCGCAATTCGGAACCATCTGCCAAGCGAAAGCGCCGCACGCAGCCAACCCGATCTGCTGTCTGCCCGCGTTCAATGGTGCTTTCCGCTACGGCAGGATGCCACTGATCATGGCCATTGAAGTCGCGCAATATGGCCCAGATGGTTTCGACCGGCTCGGCAATCACGGTGCTTCGCACAACGCGCGGCATGTCAGGCCACCATCTGACGCTTTAGTGCGGTGAAGCCGGCCTGAAACACATTCTGGCCGATATTGGTGACCAGTTCCTCGGCAAGCTCCGCATCGCAGTCGAACTCCGCGGACCATTCAGCAAAAGTTCGATCGCCATCCGTGATTGGGGTCAGACGCAGCGTGGCGATATAGGCTGTCAGCGGCATCGGACTTTCAAGAATGGAATAGGTACAGAAATAATCATAATCGGAAAGCGCCAGAAGCTGTTCGCGTAGCCTATCGCCATTCTGCAGCCGAAAATCCCGCACACACCCAACACGATCCGAAGGTTCGCCATTTTCAATGCGGCTTTCGCGCACCAGCGGCAGCCAACGCGGCAGCCCGTTGAAGTCACGTACGCGTTCCCAAACACGTCCAACCGGCGCATCAATGACCGAGCTGATATAGACCCGTGCCATTTACTTCTGTTCTCCCTTGCTGGATTTACGCGCACTTTCGGCAATGCGCTGCATGTCGGAAGCCTCCCGCATCAGCCCCCCCTGCTTGGCAAGGCTGCCACCCTCAATCCCGATATCGCTCAAAAGGCTGTCAATCAGCGGCGCCTGCACACGGTAGCGCAGGGCGGAATTGATCACCTCATCGGTTGGTGAGCCTTCACGGCTGCTGCCACCGGTCACGCCGTCAAGCTGCATGATGCGAATATCCTGGATCTTCTCAAGCGGCTTCACGCTGGCGGCGACAATACCTTCGACATGTTCCAGCATCTTGCGCCGGAAGAGTGAATGTCGCGCCTCATCGGTCAGGATATTCTCTGCCTCATTCAGCAGTTTCTGCGCTTCGGCTTCAACCGCGGCACGAATCTTCTCGGCTTCGGACCGCAAGCGCGCTTCCGCGGCGGCTTTTTCTGCCATCAGGACATCGACGGATTTACGGCGGTTAGCTGCCTCGGTCTCACGTGCGGTGAGCACTTTTTCCTCGGAAATCGCGGCAAGCGCACGTGCCGCCTCAGCCTCAGCGCGCGCCGCAGATTCTTCGAGGGACTTGCGATACAGGGTGATGGCCTTCTCCATCTGATAGGTCTCAACAGTCTTTTCTCGCTCAACTTCAAGCCGGCGGCGAATTGTTTCGTGATCTATGCGGATTTCATCAAGCTGTCTTTCGGAAGCGATGCGCGCACGCTCAATATCCTCGCGGCTTTCGATCTCGGCCTCGCGCAGGGCCTGAACGCGCGAGATTTCAAGCTGCTCCAGTGAGCGTCGCCGTTCGAGCCGTGCAGCCTCAACCGCGCGTTCGCGCTCAACCTCGGCTGTCTCCACATCGCGTGTGGCGATAATCTGCGCCTGGCGCACGGTTGCGTCTGCCTGCGCCGCCTTGGCCCTTTCGGCAGCCAGCGCGACGTGCTTTGACTGCTCAGCAGCCTCCACAATACGGGCGCGCTCGATATCGGTGACCTCGCGGCTTTGCCGGCTCGCGATGCGTTCCTGCTCGAGTGCAAGTTCAGCAGCGATTCGTGCTTTCTCCACATCTTCACGCCGCGCGATTTCGGCCGCTTCAATGGCCTGTTCACGCGCGATCTCGCGGGCGCGCGTGGCTTCCTCGGCAGTAATCTTCTCTGTGGCCAGACGCTTTTCGCGCGCGATACGTGCGCCCTCCGTCGCCTCGGTGGCGGCGATCTCGGCTGATTCAATGAATTTCTGACGCTCTATCTCTAGCTCGCGAATGCGGCGATCCTCTGCGATGCGCGCTTCATTTACCTCGGCGGCCTGCGTGATGCGCGCTCTTTCGACTGATTCGCGCGCCTGAATTTCCGCTTCCTCAAGGGTCTTCTGACGCTCAATTTCCTGCTTGCGGACTTTCTCCTCGCCCGCAATGCGGGTCTGATTCAGTAGCAGGGTTTGCGCCATACGCCGCTTTTCAGTCTCCTCACGCGCAACAATCTCCGCCTGTTCCAACAGGCGCTGACGCTCAATTTCAAGGGATTGGGTTTCGCGTTCCTTGGCGATGCGCGCTTCATCCACTGCCTGTTCCTGGGCAATGCGGGCACGCTCAGTGGATTCCCGTGCAGCGATCTCCGCCTCCTGCAACGCCTTCTGTTTGGCGATTTCGCGCGACTGTGTTTCGCGCTCATTTTCTATCCTGGCCTCGCGCACTGCCCTTTCCTGCAGGATGCGCGCCTTTTCAACTTCCTCACGTGCGGCGATTTCTTCGGAGTCAATGGCTTTCTGGCGAGCTATTTCCCGCGCACGCACTTCCCGTTCTGAGGCGATGCGCGCTTCGGCAATCGCACGTTCATTGGCAATGCGAGCCTTCTCAATGGTCTCGCGCGCGGTGATCTGGGCCTCTTCAGCTTCGGTATCGCGGGTGGCGCGCTCCTTTGCCAATTCCGCGCGCTGTTGCGCCCTGCGGAATTCGATCTCGCGCTCCTGCTCAAGCCGCGCGGACTCGCTCTCCCGTTCGATATCGAGCGCCTGTTTCTCCGCCTCGAGGTTGCGAGCCCGGATTTGGATCATCGCATCCTGTTCAATATCATTGCGGAGCTTGCGGCGTTCTTCGATGTCACGAATAAGCGCGGTCAAGCCTTCCGCATCAAACCGGTTGGAGGGGTTGAAGAATTCAAGGCTGGTCTGGTCAATATCCAGGATCGCGACGCTTTCGAGTTCTAGCCCGTTTTTCTCCAGATCAACCTGCGCTGCAGACTTCACGCGCGCGACGTAATCCGCGCGGTTTTCATGCATCCCGGCCATGTCCATCTCGGCCGCAATGGCCCGTAAGGCGCTTTCAAATTTGCCGGAAAGCAGCGCGTTCAGTCGTTCGGGTTCCAGAGTACGGCGGCCGAGTGTTGATGCCGCAATCGCGACCGCGCGCTTTTCCGGTTTCACACGAACAAAGAATTCCGCTTCAAGATCAATCCGCATCCGATCACGCGTAATCAGCGCTTCCGACTTCGAACGAATGACCTGCAAGGGCAACACATTCATATTGACCGGTGTGATGTCATGAATGATGGGCCAGACAAAGGCGCCACCATCAATGACTACTTTCTCTCCAAGAAAACCGGTGCGCACAAAGGCGACTTCCTTGGTGGATCGCCGATAAAGCCGCTGCATCACCCAATAGATGATGGCGATCGCGATGATGAGGAGAATGAGTGTTAGGATGAGTTGCCCGATGGCTTGTCCGGTCATGCTCGTTCCCTTTTCTGTTCAACGACCCGTGATGCGCTTGAAGGCGCGGGTCTGTTCGGTCAATGCGATTTCGGCAGGCAGGCGTTCCATGGAGGAGGCGCCATAGAAGCCGTGGCAATTGGTGCAATTCTTGAGAATGAAGTCGGCGTCTTCCGGCATGGCCACCGGCCCACCATGCACCAGGATGATCGCATCCGGCTTTTCGGCTAAGGCTGCTTTTGCGATACGATCCACTATGGGTGGGCAATCGGCAAGCCGTAGCGCCGTTTCCGCGCCGATGCTGCCGCCGGTGGTCAGCCCAAGATGCACAACGATGATGTCAGCGCCGGCATTTGCCATGGCCTTCGCGTCTGCTTCATTGAAAACATAGGGCGTTGTCAGCAGGTCCTTGCGCTGCGCCAGCGCAATCATATCTACTTCCAGCGCATAGGACATTCCGGTTTCTTCCAGATTTTGGCGGAAAATGCCATCGATCAGGCCAACGGTCGGGAAGTTTTGCACGCCAGCGAAACCCACACGCTTTACCTCATCCAGAAAAACATCCATCAGCCGGAATGGATCGGTCGCGCACACACCGGCAAGAACCGGCGTGCGGCGGACAACTGGAAGCACCTCGGCCGCCATATCCATGACGATGGCATTCGCATCGCCATAAGGCATCAAGCCCGCCAGGCTACCTCGGCCAGCCATGCGAAACCGCCCGGAATTATAGATCACGATCAAGTCGATGCCGCCGGCTTCCTCGCATTTCGCAGAAAGCCCGGTGCCGGCGCCACCACCGATAATCGGTTCGCCACGCGCGATCATGGTGCGAAAGCGTTCCAGAATGGCGCTGCGAGATTCTACCCGACTATTCACGGCACCCCCTGCCTTTTGCGTGAAGGCCGCGCTGGGCCGAGCAGATTTTGGAATTCCGCGACCACCATGGCGGCAAAGGCGGCATCATTGATGTGGTGGCGCACCCGCAGCAAACGGCGATTGGGGCCAGGACGGAAGGTCGCTTCCATGGCACGGAACAAGGCCTCACGCGCTGCAGGATCGTGAAACGCCTGGCCTGGGGCATCCAGCGCCGATACACCGCCTTCGGGCAGATAGAAGCGCACGGGCCCATCCATCAAATTCAATTTGCTGGCGATCCATTGGCCTATTTCAGCGCATTCCGCCGCAGTGGTGCGCATCAGCGTGATCTGCGGATTATGCTGATAGAATTGGCGGCCGCGATAGGCCTCAGGCACCGTGTCAGGAGGACCAAAATTCACCATATCCACCGCGCCGACAGAACCGATATAGGGCAAGCGCGTACGGATGACAGCGCCGAAACGGTCTGCCGTGGCCGGCAAAATGCCACCGAACAGCATATCGGCGATTTCGGTCGTCGTGATGTCAATCACGCCGACAACCTTTTGCGAGTCAATCAATTTTTCCATTGATTGCCCGCCAATGCCGGTGGCGTGAAAGATCAGGCAATCCCATTCCTTATCAAGTGCGTCTGCAATCTGGCGGATGCAAGGCGTGGTGACACCAAACATGGAAAGGGCGATGGCGGGGCGTTGCAGCTGGCGCGGTTTTGCAGTGCGGCGCGCCTGCACCATACCAATCATGGCCTGGGCAGCATTGCCAAGAATGTCCTCGGTGATCGCATTCAGCCCCTGCACATCGGCCACTGAATGCATCATGGTGATGTCGGTTGCACCAACATAGGCGCGCACATCACCGCTTGCGATGGTGGAAACGATCAGCTTGGGTATGCCGATGGGTAGCGCGCGCATCGCAGGCGCGACAAGCGCCGTGCCGCCGGAACCACCGGCGGAAAGAATGCCGGCAATGCCGGTTTGCCGTTCTATCCAGCGCTTGAAAGCCTCCGTCATGCCGGCAACGGCCGCCCCACGATCTCCAGTAAAGACGCCTGCTGCGCCGCGCGGATGAAAGGCAGCGATCTGATGGGCCGGAATATCAGCGCCGGAATGGCCGCCCGTGGTGGACAGATCAACAAGCCTTACAGGCAAGCCAGCGGCGCGGATCTGGTCGCGCATGAAGCGAAGCTCTGCCCCTTTGGTATCAAGTGTACCGGCCACCAGAATCACCTCAGCGCCCGGCATAGAAAGTGGGCGGATTTCGGCTTGTGCAGCAGCTGCGCCCATCAACGGTTGCGCAGTCAGTATACGCGCTGTGCGTTCCAGCACTTCAACCGGAACAGGCTTCGACCAGCGCGTGGGGGGCGTTGGGTTTGAAACATAAATCTTCACCGGCCCGCCAGGTGTTGCGGCTGTGCTTTCCTGCGCTGCGGCGGCGCTTTGTGTTGGCTCTGCCGGAATATCCTCATGACCATGGCGGCCAACGCCCAGCAGGCGCTGCTGCAATTCCCGATCGGCGGCTAATTCACGCGCCGGTGCGCTGCGATTGATGCGCCCATTCACCATAATGGCGACCGTTTCCGCAATGGCGCAGGCAACACCGATATTCTGTTCGATCACCAGCACATCAATCTCGCCATCTTGCGCGAGTTGCACCAGCAATTCCTCAAGCTGCGCGACAATGACCGGCGCCAGACCTTCGGTCGGCTCATCCATCACCAGCAGCTTAGGGTTCATCAGCAGGGCGCGACTGATGGCGAGCATTTGCTGCTCACCGCCTGAAAGCTGCGCGCCACCATTGCCGCGCCGCTCCGCAAGGCGCGGGAAGGTGGAGAAAATCCGCTCAATGGTCCAGGCGCCGCCCTTGCGCTCCACCATTTTCAAATGTTCTTCGACGGTCAGGGAACGCCAAAGCCTTCTGCCCTGGGGCACATAGCCAATGCCGGCGCGCGCGATATCGGCTGGCGAGCGCCCGACCAAGGTCTGACCATGAAAACTGATGGAACCGGAGGCAACCGGCACCAGGCCCATGATGGCCTTGCAGAGCGTGGTCTTGCCCATGCCATTGCGACCAACAACGGAAAGCGCCCCGGCATCCAGCCGCAGATCAACGCCTTGCAAGGCATGACTTGCGCCGTAGAAGACATTCAGCCCGCGAATCTCAAGCGCGGCAGGACCCGTTTTCTCAGGCATGCGCATGGCGGCCATCCCCAAGATAGAGTTCTTGTACTTGTGGATCTTCCTCGATCTCCGCGGGCGTGCCTTCCTTGAAGACACGGCCATTATGCATCATGGTCACGCGCTGCGCGACACGCAGCGCAACATCCATGTCATGTTCGATGATGATGAAGCCTATATGCGGCGGTATGTTGGTGAGGATTGCGATGAGTTCCGCCCGTTCGGTCGGTGAAAGCCCTGCAGCGGGTTCATCAAACAGGATAAGCCGCGGTGCGCCAGCAAGGGCAAGCGCGATTTCAAGCTGGCGCTGCTGGCCATAGCTCAATTCACTCACCAGCTTTTGCCGCACCTCGGTCAGATGCACGGCTTCGATCAATTCCTCACAGCGTGTCAATAATGGGTCCCCGCGCCGTGGCCGCAGCAGCGAAAAGCGATTGCGGCTGACACCGCGGCACGCCAGATAGACATTATCGGCAACGCTGAGGCCGCCGAAAAGCAAGGAGATCTGATAGGTACGCCGAAGGCCACGCCGGATGCGTTCATGCGCGGGAAACTCCGTCACATCCTCACCAAACAAACGGATGGTACCGGAACTCGGCAGGAAATCGCCCGTGACGCAATTGAACAAGGTGGTCTTGCCCGCACCATTTGATCCGAGCACCGCGCGTCTTTCACCCGCTTCCACGGTCATGGTGATATCAGCAATCGCAGAGAGTGCGCCAAAAAGCTTGGTGACACCGCGCAGTTCCAGCGCATTGCCCGCACCGGCAGCGCCGATGCGTTCGATCAAGGGCGGGTTGGGCGCTGCGATATTCATGCGGCCCCCGCCGCTTTTGGCCGCCCCGTCAGTGGGTCGAGATTCTTGCGCTGCCTTTCGCGCCAACGATCCCAGAGACCCAAGGCGCCATCGGGGGAGAAGAAGACCACGGCCAGGAAGCCAAGCCCGACAATCAGCTTGAAGCGTTCCGTTGAAAGACCGAAGCTGGAAAGCACATCGGGGCTGAAGGTGCTTAGCAGCACATAGATAAAGGCACCCACAAAGGGGCCGATGGGGCGCCTTATGCCACCAATCACTGCGATGATCAGAATATCAATCACCGCGGGAATGCCGGCGGTAAAGGGCGCTACCTGCGTGTTTTGCCACACCAACAGAATGCCACCAATCGCTGCGATCACACCGGAAAACGTGTAAGCGGCGATGCGATGCGCAGTGACATTGAAGCCCATGGCTGCCATGCGCCGCGGATTATCGCGGACCCCTTGCAGGGCCAAGCCGAAGGGTGAGCGCGCAACATAAAGAACGGCCAAATAGCATAGCGCCGCCATGACTAGGCTCAGATAATAGAACGCGGTTGGCTGGCGCCAATCCACGCCAAAAAGGCGCGGCGGGACAACGAAATTGAAGCCATTATAGCCGTTGAAGATATCGTAGTTCTGGCGTGTGAAATAGAAGAAGGCACTGGCAATCGCCAGCGTGATCATGATGGTGTAAATGCCCTCGGTCCGCACCGCCAGCGCGCCGACCAGAGTTGCGAAAACCGCCGCAATGATGATTGCCAAGGGAATGTACAGCCACCAGGGCATGCCAAGGCTGATCTGCTGCACACCCGAAGTGCCTAGGATGGCGACCGCATATCCAGCCAATGCCGCAACGGTCATCTGCACCAGGCTGACCATGCCGCCATAGCCGGCCAGAAACATCAGCGACAGCGCGATGATGCCAAGACAAAAGGACCAACCGAAAATCTGAAACAGCCAGAAATTACCGGCGAATACCGGCATGATCAGCAGGATGAAGCCAATCGCCCAATAGGCCGCCGGCACGCGACCAAAACCGCTGCCCAGCAAGGGAGCATCCAGGCCGCCTGAGCGCGGCGCGTCATTCACCGCCATGGCGCCCGCCCCTTCATCGGTTGCTTCCCATCAAGCCCTGCGGACGGAACGCCAGCACCAGGGCCATGATCAGGAAGGTGAAAACAACGGAATAGGTTGGCGCATAGACAAGCCCGATTTGTTCAACCAGCCCGATAATGAGCGCGCCAAGCGCCGCCCCGGGTATGGACCCCATGCCGCCCACAATCACGACGACAAGGCTCGCCAATAGAAATCGCGTATCCTCACCCGGGGCAAGGGATTGGAAGGTGCCCCCAACAACGCCTGCTATGCCCGCAAGCCCGGCGCCGAAACCGAATACCGCCAGGAACACATAATGGATGCGCACGCCGGAAGCGGTCAGCATTTCACGATCATCAACGCCGGCGCGGATCAACATGCCAAGGCGCGTGCGATTGAGCACCAGCCACATCGCGACGCCAATGATGATGGCCATGACCAGGATGGCAATGCGTACTTGCGGAAAGCGCATATAGACCGGGTTGCCGCTCCGATCCGCCCCCACCACAATTGGCAAGGTTGCCGGTCCTGTCAGCCATTGCGGGGTTTGCAGCGTATAGGATTGTCCCCCCCAAACCCAGAGCATCAAATCGGCGAGCACCACCGAAAGACCAATCGTCACCATGGTCTGGCGCAGCTCCTGCCCCTCCATGCGGCGAAACACCTGATGCTGCAGCAATAGGCCAAGCAGGGCGACAACAATGAAGACCACCGGCAGCGTGATCCATAATTCCCCTGTCACATTTGAGACGACATAGCCGATATAGCCGCCAAGCAAATAAAGTGAGCCATGCGCAAGATTGACATTGCGCATCAGTCCGAAAATCAACGTAAAACCCGAGGCGACCAGGAAATACAGCGCGCCAAGCGTCAACCCCCCAAAGATCGCATTCAGAAAAACACGTTTGCGCCCCAGCACCGCCTCCACTCCAGGGGGCCAAGGCGCCAGGATAAGCCAGAGCAGCAGCGCCACCAGCACGACAATGATCAGCGACCAAAGCGGATGGCGTCGCGTGAATTCTGTCATGGCTGCTCCATCTCGATGCGCTGCAAAGGGCTCGGCGAGGACACAAACGCGAAGGCTCCATTCTCAGCCATGCAAGGCCGAAAAAACTGAGAAGGATTTCGCGCTTGAGCCTAAACCAACAAGGGCAGCGATGATTCCAGCAAAAACGGCTTCGCTGGAATCACGCTGCCAATGTCTTGGATCAGCCCCCGCCCAGGGCGCGGCAATCGGGGTTGGTGCGTGAAGGCAGGCCCATCGCACGGAACTGCTCGGCGGTCATGCCCAGGGTCTGGCTCACCCCATCCACGCGCGCCACCATGCGGTTCACCAAGGTGCCGCCTGGGCCTTCCGCGACTTCGTTCACGAATACCGTGCCGGTCGCCTGACGGTTCTCATTCAGGCTCACCTCACCGAGTGGCGTGGCCAGCTTGAGCGAGGAAAGCGCCGCATTGAAGCGACGCTGACCATCGCTCAGATCGCCATTCACCGCGTTCAGCCCAGCAATGGCGGCGGAAGTCGCGATGAAATAGCCAACGCCGAAGAGCGATGGGCTATTGAAACGCTCATTCGCGGGGAAGGCTTCACGATAGAGCCGCATGTAATTCTGCCAGGCTGGATCGGGATTGTCTTCCGCAAGCGGGCCGGAAGTGGGCGTGCCAATCAGCGCATCCTTGGCGCGACCGCGGGCGGAAAGTACGGTCTGGTCGGCCATGATGGTACCGCCGATCAACCGCGTGCCGGCACCGGCCTGCTGCCATTGATTGAGGAAGTTGATCGCATCCGTGCCACCCATGCCGAGATAGATGGCATCCACATTATCCGGCAATTGCGCAATCACGCCGCCGAAATCGGCAGCACCCAGCGGCACCCAAAAACGCTGCACAATCGTGCCGCCGGCGCGGCAGAAATCCACGGCGAAGCCAAGGAAATTGGTATAACCAAAAGAATAATCCGCCGAGACGGTCGCGATGCGGCGCCAGCCCTTGTTGCGCACCACATAGGTGCCAAGCCCGCTGCCCCATTGCGCGCCATCCAGGTTGAAGCGGAAGACATTCGGCGCGGGGTCAACCCAGGTCATTTCCAGCGCGCCGGAAATGCCATTGATGATGGTGCGATCAGGAATTGTCTTGGCATAGTCGCGGATCGCGATGCCTTCAGACCCAGAAAGCGGGCCGATGATGAAGTCCACGCGATCCTGTTCAATCAGCTTACGCGCCTGACGCACAGCCGTATCGGGGCGGGTATCCGTTGGTGCCACGATGGTTTCGATGCGCCGCCCGGCGACGGTATTGTTCACCTGCCGCAGCGCCAATTCCACATTGCGCACGGCATCGCGCCCGCCCGCGGCAAAGGCGCCTTCCAGGGCAACCAGAATCCCGATGCGAATGGGCGGCTGCTGCTGCGCCGCCGCCGGGGCGCTGAGCCCCCAGGAAAGGGCAAAGGCGCCCGCCAACCCCAATAATGATCGCTTGGTCCAATTCATCTTCAGGTCCTCCCTCATGGACGTCCGGGGTGTTTCTGGCAGCGTGAACCACCAGACACCGCCCTTGTTCATTGCGTCTCGGCGGCCGAACCGATCTTGGCCGGCTTTCGGTCTTTGACATGTGAAGGTTGCGGGGCGCCTGGGCCTTTCGTCAAGAGCAAAGATTTTGGGGGGGCGGTTCGGCTCATGGGCCGATGCCCTTACCGGGATAAATGCTCGTTTAGTTACCTCTCGTCATTGACAGGCTTGACGGATGAATTGACAGGCTTGACGGATGACTTTCCCCTTACCTTTAGCCATGGGGCCTGCTTGATAAATCGGAGAAAAATTAACGCAATGCGGACCTTGCTGGTCGAGGCCGGTGGACCCATTGCGCTGTATGACATGCTGTCAGGGCGGCTTGCCAGTCAGCTTCAGGCGCAATGCCGATGCGCTGGAGTGGTTCGAGCGTCACCTTCCCCCGGCTGTAGTAATCACCCTGCATGCGGGCGAGCCATCCTGAAAGCCCCTGCGCGGCAAGGGCGTCGCTGGCGGCTTTCGCTTCCGCTTCGCTCGGCTCGATGCGAGCCAAGGAAACATGCCGCCCATCGGTGCCCAGCACGATCCATCGGGTTGTCCGGCGTCAGCGCCTATGGGACCAAATTGGCGATTTGAGTAACGGAGGATTTCTGGCTCATCGTAACCCCAAGGAGAGTGAAGATGAGCCAGAAATCCTCCGCCCCACCCACGCGGGTGCCAGCTGAAAGGCTGGTCC
>JADCFA010000051.1 GCA_020249775.1 Roseomonas sp.
AAGGCAGGGCTGTGGTTCCGGCGGGGTCGTCTCGTCATGGTGTCTCCTGTTCACGGCTTCATGCCGCTCTCAGGCAGAAAATACACTTATACCAGATGTGCAGATTATCCGAGCCAGGTCTTCGGCCTGCGGGTCAGACATGTTGAACCATTGCTGCAGGAAATAGATACGCGGCATCTTTTCAATCCCGATCGGCGGGCGACCGCGTTCGCCTGAGGGATAATGGGGCTCAATCAGAGCTGAGAGCGCGGCCCAGGGAACGACAATCTCCATCTCGGCCAGGAAGCGCTCTCGCCGTGTTTGCTTGTGAGGACGGTCAAAGCCGAGGCTCGAGAAGCTTCTTTGCGGCATGGGGGGCGTGCTTAAGGGTTTATTGGACGATACGGAAGAGAATCAGAAAATCAGTGACAGGCCAACAGGGAGGGATTAAATCAGAGGTTTCTTGGTCAGGGTTATCCGGCACAAATCTCCCGCATATTCGGGGTGCGCTTTTGATTGGCTAAGTTCACTCTCAAATCCTCTCAACAACACCTCGGTTGCCCAGCGCCGGGGCACGTGGCAGGTTCACCCCCATGCTTTCCATCCCCGCCAGCCGACCCAATGCCTATACGGGCAGCCCGCTAGACCGGGCATCCCATCGCCGCGAAGACGCCGCCTTCATTGAAGCGGCGCTTGCCGATCCCAATACGGTTTTTGCGCCTGTCTGGCGCGCCCGCAGCCTGATGAAGGGTGTTGCGGAAGGCGCCCCGCAAGCCGTTTTGCTGACTGGCGAGGCCGCCGGCGCGCTTCGCATGGCGGGCGGCCCCTGGGCCTGGCTTGGTGAATGGGAAGGAAGGCAAGTGTTTGCGGTGGATTGCTCCACCGCCGATGACCCGATCCCCCTACTGCCGGCGGAAATGGGTAGCTTTGCCGATCTCCGCCAAGTGGCCGGGCTGCTGCCGCCGGGGGAAGCCAGCGTGCTGGCGCATGCGCGCGGGCTGATGCATTGGCGCACCAAGCATCGGTTTTGCGGCGTTTGCGGCGGCGTTTGTGAACCGCGCAGCGCCGGCCATGCCATGAGCTGCACGGTCTGCAATACGCAGCATTTCCCGCGCACCGACCCCGCCGTGATCATGCTGGTGGTGCGTGGCGATTCCTGCCTGCTCGGCCATTCGCAGCGCTTTCCGAATACCACCATGTATTCAACGCTTGCTGGTTTTGTGGAACCCGGCGAAAGCCTGGAAGAAGCCGTGCGGCGAGAGGTTCAGGAAGAAACCAATGTGCGGGTTGGCGCGGTGCGCTACCATTCCTCCCAGCCCTGGCCGTTTCCGTCTTCCATCATGCTCGGCTTCCATGCCGAGGGGTTGAGTGAGGAAATCACCATAGACCCCGAAGAATTGCGCGATGCGCGTTGGTTCAGCCGGGATGATTTGCGCAATCATCAGCAGCTTGGCTTTTCCCTGCCGCGCGTTGATTCCATCGCGCGCCGGCTGATCGAGGATTGGTTGGCATCATGAAGACAGCGGCGGCATTTCTGGTGGCCTTGGCGGTGGCGGGCTGCGCCAGCCAATCGCGCGAAGATATCTTCCCGCCAGATACCAGCGAAGACGCGGCGGCCTGCCGAGAGGAAGCCCGGCGCGATCCGGCGCTGATCGGCCTGCGGCACAGTATTTTCATCGGTTTCCCGGCACAGGAAGAACGTGTCCGCAATGAAATCGTCGCGACGCAACGCCGGACCTATTTTGATTGCATGGCGCTGCGCGGCCATGCGCGCCAGGGCGGGGTGGAACGCGTCAGGCGCTGATTTGGGTCAGCCTTCCCGCAATTGCGGATTGTCGAAATCCGGCCGCCTTGCGCGGGCCAGCGCACCGCGCAAGGCCTCTGCCAATTCGGCCTTTTCCGGCGCGGAGAGATGCCGGCCGATTTCCAGGGTGCGGCCGCGGCTTTTGATCCATAGCCGCCCGCCGCGCGGCGCGGCCTCATCCCATTCCACCTTGGCCCAATAGGCATCCAGCACGGACCGCACCACGCGGCCGCGGTGATCCACATGGCGGATGGAAAGCCCGGCATCGGTCAGCAGCACCATTTCGCTGATCCGGCGTGAGGCGCGGGCATGCCACAGCAGCGCCGCCAACACCGCACCCACTTCAAGGCCAATGAAGGGCAGCACCGGCCAGGCGCCAAGGGCGAAGAACACCGCCGCCGGAATCGCCGCCGCCAGAATGAGCAGCCCAGCCAGCACGCGGAAACCCCGCGCCGTAAAGCTCTGCGGCGGGGTGGATACCGCTTCGAATAGAATGGTCTCTTGGGGGGGTGCCATCGCGCGCCAGTCTAGGTCAGAATGGCGGGGTAACGCCATGCCCCAAGCCAAGCCAGATCACGGCTCCGCCCGCGCCCCGCGCCGCGCCCGCCTGATGTCGAAAGACCAGGCCGGGGCTTTTCTGCGCGCCCTGGCCCAGGGCAACCCGGCGCCGGAGACGGAGCTTTTCTACCAGGATCATTTCTCGCTGCTGGTGGCGGTGGTGCTTTCTGCGCAAACCACGGATGCGGCGGTGAATAAATGCACGCCAGGGCTGTTCAAGGCCGCACCCACCCCCGCCGCCATGGCCGCCCTGGGCGCTGAGGGCGTTGCCCCCTTCATTCGCCGCATCGGGCTATGGCAGGCCAAGGCGCGCAATGTGGCGGCGCTTGCGGCGCAGCTTGTGGAACGCCATGGCGGGCAGGTGCCAGCCGACCGTGCCGCGCTTGAGGCCCTGCCCGGCGTTGGGCGCAAGACCGCCAATGTCGTGCTAAATGTCGCCTTTGGGCAGAATACCATGGCGGTGGATACTCATATCTTTCGGCTCGGCAATCGCACGGGCCTTGCGCCGGGCAAGACGACGCGGGCGGTGGAAGAAGGCTTGGTCAAGCGCTGCCCGCCCGAATTGCTGCGCGATGCGCATCACTGGCTGATCCTGCATGGGCGCTACATCTGCAAGGCCAGGGCGCCGGAATGCTGGCGCTGCCCGGCGCGGGCTTTCTGCAATTATCGGGATAAGGTGCTCGCGCCGATGGTTTAATTCGATAGCGCGCTATCTATTTGCATCCTAGGCATTCTGGGATTAGCCTTCCCCGCATGCCTGACGGGTCAGAGATTTCCCAAGCGCGTTGGCGGCTTGGTGTGGCCATTGCCCAGATTGCGCGGCGCTGGCGCGTGCGGCTGGATCAGCGGATCCTGCCCTTTGGCCTCACGGAATCGCGTTGGCTGGTGCTGCTCAGCCTCGCCCGGCGCGGTGATGGCATTACGCAAAAGGATTTGGCCGGTCGGTTGAATGTTGAAGGCCCCACCATGGTGCGCACGCTGGATTGGCTGGAAGCGCAGGGCTTTGTGGAACGCCGTGCCGCACCGGGGGATCGCCGCGCCAAGACCATTCATTTGACCGAAGCCGCGCGCCCAGTGCTGCAAAATATCGAAGCCGAAGCCGCCGCCGTGCGCGCCGAAATCCTGGAAGGCATCCCTGAGGAAGATTTGGCCATGTGCCTTGCCGTGTTGGATCGCGTGGCGCAGGGGCTGGCGCGTACCGAGGGCGGTGCGTGATGGATATCGGCCCCGCCAAAACATCGCCCGTTGCAGCGCGGCCCAATGGCGCGCTGAAGCGGTTGCGCCTGGCCGCTGCGCTGACCGCCGGCTTGGCGCTGGTGGCTGGCGCCGGGCATTGGATTTATCGGCATTTCACGCATGTGATTGTGGATGATGCGCGCATCGCCGCGGATATGATCGCGTTAGCGAGCCGCGTTCCAGGCTGGGTGATGGAATTGCCGGTGATTGCCGGCGATGAGCCTCGCCAAGGCGCGCTTCTGATCCGCATTGATAGCCGCGATTCCGCACTCACCTTGCAGGAATTGGAAGCGCGGCTTGCGAATATCGCAACGCGCCGGGCAGAGCTTGATGCGCGCATTACCATGGTGGATCGCCTGACCAGCAGCCAGGAAGACGCAACGCGCGCCAAGCTGGAAGCCGCGCAAGCTGCACTGCCGGCGGCGGAAGCGGACCGCATTTACGCGGAAGCAGAATATGCGCGCGCCAATCAATTGATTGGCACAGGTAGCGGCACGCGCCAGCGCCATGACCAGACCCGCGCCTTGCTGGAATCTGCGACGCAACGCGTGCTGGCAGTCGCTGCCGATATCCGCACGGCGGAGGCGCAATTGGCCAATGCTGGTGCCGCGCGGGAGGAAATGGGCGTGCTCCGCCATCAGCGCGCCGCCTTGGAACCCTTGGAGCGTGAAATCTCTGCCCAGCGCCAGCGCATTGCGATTGACATTGAAGACCGCACCATCCGCATGCCCTTTGATGGTGTTGTAGATCGCGTTTTCGTGGACCCCGGCGAATATGTCACGCCCGGTCAGCGCGTGATGCTGGTGCATGACCCGCGCCGCGTGCGTGTGGAAGCCAATGTGAAGGAAACCGAGATTCGCTACTTCCGCCCCGGGCGTGAAGTGCGCGTGACGGTGGATGCCTATCCGGGGCGCGTCTTTACCGGCCGGGTGGAGCGTGTGGGGGCGGCCGCCACCAGCGAATTCGCGCTGCTGCCAAGCCCCAACCCTTCCGGCAATTTCACCAAAATCACGCAGCGCCTGCCGGTGCGTATTGCGCTTGAAAATCCACCAGCCAATGGCGCGCTGCGTCCCGGCATGATGGTGGTGGTGGAAACGCCTGCCCGTGAGTGACGCAACCGCCGAGGCACCCATGCCTTCCCGCACTTCCTGGGCGGGGCCGGAAATGGCGGTACTGGCGGCGCGCTTTGGTGCTGCCTATCGCTGGATGGTGACGATCCCGGCGATGATCGGCACAATTGCGACTATTCTTTCTTCCACGATTGCCAATGTCGCCTTGCCCGAAATCATGGGCGCCTATGGCATGGGGCAGGATCACGCGCAGTTGGTTTCCACCGCCTTTCTGGCTTCCGTCACCGGGACCATGTTGCTGAATGGCTGGCTGGTGGATCGCTTTGGATTTCGGCTGACCTATTCAGCGGCGATGCTGATTTTCATCTTTGGGTCGCTGCTATCGGGCTTTGCGCCAGAAGAAGGCACGCTGATTCTGGGCCGTGTGCTGCAAGGGGCAGCGGCCGGCATGGTGCAGCCCTTGGGCATGCAGATCATTTTCATGGTCTATCCGCCAGAAAAACGCGGCTCTGCCATGGGGCTTTACGCGGTGGGCGTGGTGCTGGCACCCGCACTTGGCCCCGCTTTCGGCGGGCTGCTGGTGGATGGTTTTGGCTGGCGATCAGTATTTTTTCTCGCCATTCCCTTCGCCATGATCGGCCTGATCCTGGGCCTTATCCTGATGCCGGGGCCTCAGCGAAGCGGCACCAAACTGCGCTTCGATGCGCCGGGCTTTATCCTGTTGATCACAGCGCTTTTCGCGCTACTAACCGGGCTTTCCAGCGGTCAACGCGAAGGCTGGCAATCCGATGCGGTGGTGACCGAGCTTTCCATCGCTGCTTTCGCCGCCATTGCTTTTGTCTGGTGGGAATGGCGCAGCCCCTATGCCATGCTCAATCCGCGGCTATTCACCGTGCGCGGCTTTGCCTGTTCTTCTCTGGTGGCGCTAGTCTATGGCGCAACGCTGTTTGGTTCGGTCTATCTGCTGCCGCTTTTTGTGCAAACGGTGCAGGGTTATTCTGCGACACGCGCCGGATTATTGCTGATGCCGGCAGGGCTTGCCTTGCTGCTGGTTTTCCCAGTCGCGGGCCGGATCGCGGATAAGACCGAACCGTGGTTGCCGATCGGCATTGGGCTGATCCTATTCGCCTATTCCACCTGGCTGATGGTGGATGTCGGCACCGATACACCCTTCTGGACTTTGGCGATTTGGATTCTGATTGGGCGCATTGGCTTTGGCATTGCCATGCCCAGCATGAATGCCGGCGCCTTGCGATCCCTGCCGCCGCAATGGGTCGGGCAGGGTTCGGGCGCGATCAATTTCGCGCGGCAATTTGGCGGGGCGATGGGCGTCAATCTGCTGTCCATTTTTCTGGAGCGTCACACGCAGCTTTACGCCCAAGCCTTGAACGCCACGCTGGAAGGGCGCGGCAATACCGCCGATTGGCTGCGTGAAGCGGAACGCTTGCTGGCGCAGGAAGGTTTTGCGGAAGGCACGCGCCAGGCTTTGGCGCAGGATTACCTGGGGCGTGTGGTGCTGACCCAGGCGAGCATGCTCGCCTTTCGTGATACCTTCACCGTGCTGGTGCTGATTTGTCTGCTGGCGCTGGTTGTTGTGGCGGTGATGCGCGGCGCCAAGCGTCCCAGCTGATCTTGCCGCCCCCGCTTCCCCGTTCCATTCTGCGCACCATCTGGAAAGGAATGCCTCATGGAAGCGCCCATACTCGTTGAAATCACTGATGACATTGCGCTGGTCACCTTGAACCGGCCGGAGTCGCGCAATCCGCTCGATCCCGAAACCCAGGATGGCCTGATTGCCACCTTCATGAAGCTGGATGCGGAAGCGAAGGCGCGCGTGGCGATCCTGACCGGCGCTGGCAGCGCCTTTTGCGCCGGCGGCAATGTGCGCCGCATGGGTGAAGCCGCGAGTGGCAGCACCGAACGCACGCCGGCCCAGGCGCGCGGCTATTATCGCCATGGCATCCAACGCCTGCCGCGCATGTTTGAGCAATTGGAAATCCCGGTGATTGCGGCGGTGAATGGCCCGGCCATGGGCGCGGGCTGCGATTTGGCCTGCATGTGTGATTTACGCATCGCCGGCCAATCCGCGCGCTTTGCGGAAAGCTTTGTGAAGCTTGGCATCATCCCCGGCGATGGCGGCGCCTGGTTGCTGCCGCGCGTGGTGGGCTTCGCCAAGGCCGCCGAGATGTCATTAACCGGTGATGCGCTGTCAGCGGATCAGGCGCTGGCTTATGGGCTGGTGTCTCAGGTGGTGCCGGATGCGGAATTGCTGGATGCCGCACGCGCGCTGGCGCGGCGTATCGCGGCCAATCCGCCGCAAGCCGTGCGCATGGCGCGGCGGCTGTTGCGGGAAGCCTGGAACAACCGGCTTGATTCCGTGCTGGAAATGTCTTCCGCCATGCAAGCCGTGGCGCATACTACGGATGACCATAAGGAAGCGCTGGCGGCGATGCGCGAAAAGCGCAAGCCAACCTACAAGGGCGCCTGATCCTTGTTTGCGCCGGGGCTGCTGGCGGGGCGAGGCGCGCTGATCACCGGTGGCGGCACCGGCTTGGGGCGCGCCATTGCTCTGCGCTATCTGCAATTGGGCGCGCGCATCGCGATTTGCGGGCGGCGCTTATCTGTTTTGCAGGAAACCGCCGCGGCCTTGCGCGCGGAAATTCCCGGCGCTGATATCAGCGTGCATGGCTGCGATATCCGCGATGCGGCAGCGGTGGAGGCGATGCTGGATGCCGTTTTTGCCGAAGGCGCGCCTGATATTCTGGTGAACAATGCCGCCGCGAATTTCCTGGCGCAGACACATCGGCTTTCTGCACGAGCCCTGGATGCGGTGCTGGCCACCACGCTGCATGGCGCGGCCTATTGCACCATGGGTGTCGGCCGGCGCTGGATTGATGCCGGGCAGCCCGGTGTGGTGCTGAGTGTCCTGACGCTTTCCGCCTTGCAGGGCGCGGCCTTCACCGTGCCTTCCGCCATGGCCAAGGCTGGCGTTTTGGCGATGACACAAAGCCTGGCGGTGGAATGGGGCCGGCATGGCATTCGGCTGGTGGCGATTGCGCCCGGCACTTTCCCAACCGAAGCGGCGGTAGCGCGGCTGCGGCCCGGAGGTTTGGATCACGGTGATGTGCCGCTCAATCGCGCCGGGCGGCATGAGGAACTCACCGATCTCGCCGCGTATTTGGTTTCAGAAAATGCGGGCTATATCACGGGCGAATGCGTGGTGATTGATGGCGGGCGGCGTTACCTTGGCGGGGCACGCGCTGGCGTGCGGGAAATGCTCGGCTGGGATGACGCCGCCTGGGAAAGACAGCGCGAAAAGACACCGAAGAAATGACCGACGCCTTCACGGAAATCCTCTACTCAGTTGCGGATCGCGTCGCGACCATCACGCTCAATCGGCCGGAACGCATGAATGCCTGGTCGAGCGTGATGGAAGCCGAAACCCGCGCGGCCTTCACGCTGGCGGTGGCGGATGAAAACCTGCGCGCCATTGTGCTGACCGCGACCGGCAAGGGGTTTTGCGTCGGTGCCGATGTGTCTGCCATCGCCACACGCGGCGCGGAACGCCCGATCTATGCGGGCGTGACGCCACCGCCTGATGATGCGCCACCCACCGAGGATTTCGCGCGGCGCTATTCCTATATGCTCAATATCGGCAAGCCGGTGATTGCGGGCATTAATGGCGCCGTGGCGGGGGTTGGGCTTTGCCTGACGCTGTTTTGCGATATCCGTTTCATGGCGGCGGGGGCGAAGCTTTCAACGGCTTTTGCGCAGCGCGGTTTGGTCGCGGAACATGGCAGCGCCTGGATGCTGCCGCGCCTGATTGGTCCGATGAATGCGGCGGATCTTTTGCTCTCAGGCCGCAGCTTCACGGCGGAAGAAGCTGCCGCCATGGGGCTGGTGCGCGTGCTGCCGGCAGAAAGCTTCCATGCCTCCGTGCAGGCTTACGCGGCTGATCTCGCGAATAATTGCTCGCCACGTTCCATGCGCGTGATCAAGCGGCAAATGACACTCGCGCCATTTCAAACCTTGTCTGAAGCCGTGGAACTTGCCGAGGTCGAGCAGGACGCCACGCGGGGAACGGAAGACCGGCGCGAAGGGGTTGCGGCGTTTCTGGAAAAGCGCAAACCGAATTTCACGGGGCGCTAATAAGCAGACGGTTTGTCTTTTCCAGCGCGGCGACCAAAGCCTGGAAATCGCGCGCGAAAACTTCTCGCGCTGTGCCATTCCGCGCCAGATCGTGACCAATCTCTCCAATACTGCGCTTGCCATCAATGCGCGACAGGATCGCACCAGCCAAACGCGGTAAGGGCACCGGCACGGTCAGGCCATCAAAGCTCACGCGCAGCACGCCATCGCGCGGCAGGCTGGCGGCCAGCTTCGCGCCATCCAATTCCCGCAGGCAGGGAATGGCGGCGGGATCATCCCAGGGCGCGCTGATCACGGGCGCATCGGCGCGCACGCAATAGGCGATATGCACGCCCATATTGCCGGTAATCGCCTCGGCCAAAGCGGCGCGCTGCACCGCATCCAATGCCTCAATGCGCGGGCGCAGCTTGGGGTCGGAAAGGTAGGAAAGCGGATCGTAACGCAGCGGTTCCACCAGGCACACAATGCGCAAACCCGCGGCCGTGATCAGCGCATTGAAGGCCGACACGGTGAAGGCGACATCGCGCGGGTTCAAAAGCAGATCATACAGCCCGGCATCGCCACCCTTTTCATGATCCGTGATCCAGGGATTGCGCCGCAGCCAGGCGGTTTCCGGCATTTGCCGCCAAAGGCGCTTGGCGATTTCAACCCGCGCCGCCGGCGCTTCATCGGGCGGGGCCAGCAGGCGCAGCGCATCCTGCGCCATATAGACGCCCGTGCGCCCATGCGGCGCATAGACCATGAGACCCAAGCCGCCCCCCGGCGCCAATACGGAAACCAGCGCCTTCAGCCCCTCTAACGGGTCGGGCAAATGATGCAGCACGCCGCAGCAATCAATATAATCGAATTGTCCAAGCCCGCTGCCTGGCAGATCGAGCAAAGACCCTTCCTGGAACACCACATTACCAAGCCTGCGCGCCGCCACGCGCGCTTCCGCCACGCGCCGCGCGGCGGCTGAGCGATCAAGCCAGGTCACATCCCCCGCGCGCCCGGCCTGCGTCATTTGCTGGGCCAGCATCACCGTGGCGTCGCCGCTGCCGCCACCGGCGACCAGCGCGCGCAAGGGCTGGCGGGCGGGGCGGCGGGCGCCGAAAATCCAGTGATCAACCTCCCGCAAATGACTTGGGCTGCCGATGATCAGGCGCTTGGACTCATCCCGCGGGTCGCGCTGGGGGTAGGGGTAGGCATCATATTGCGCGGCAAGCGCGGCATCGGCGGCGTCTTTCATGGCGCCTATCTAGCAAGCCCAGGGAAAGCGGAAAGCCTGGGGCCACAGGTTGCCCCTGCCCGCTGGGCTGCGTATCTAGGCCCGCATGCCCCGCCTGATTCGCCTTTTGCCCCTTTGCCTGGCCTTGGCCGCCCTGCCCGCCTTGGCGCAGCAGCGCCCGGCCGCGCCTGCCCAGCAGGCGGCACCATCGGCGCCGCGCCAGCTTGGCACTTTCCGGGATTGGACGGCGGCGACCCATCAGGAAAACGGCCAAAAGATTTGCTATGCCTTCACCCGCGCCAGCAAGACTGAACCCAACCGCCAAGGCGTGGTGCTGACGGTAACGCATCGTCCTGGCGGGCGAGACGCGGTGGCGCTCACGGCCGGCTATGCCTATCCGCGCAATGCGGAAGTGACCATGGCGATCGGCCAGACCAATCTGCCCTTCTATGCCAGCGGTAATTCAGCCTTTGCGCGTGATGGCACGGCGGTGGTTGCGGCGATGCGCGGCGGCAATCGCGCGACGACGCGCGGCCCAGCCGCTGGCGGGCGTGGCACAGCGAATGATCAATTCAGCCTGGCTGGATTTTCCGCTGCCCATGATGCGATTTCGCGTGAATGCCCGGCGCGGAAATGAATAGCGCTGTCCTTGACCTGAACGAAGCGGAACGCGCGCGCATATTGGCGAAAGCCGCCGCCTTCGCCCCGCCCCCCGCAACTTTGCCCGATGGCAGGCGCGATCTGGTTGGCCTTTCGCGTGAGGAATTGACCGCTGAAATGGTCGCGCTTGGCGAAAAGCCGTTCCGTGCCAAGCAGCTTTGGCATTGGATCTATCACCAGGGTGAGACCGATTTCGCCCGCATGAATACCATCGCCAAGCCCATGCAAATCAAGCTGGCGGAACGCTTTGTGGTGGGCCGCCCGGAAGTGGCGACGCAGCAGGATAGCGCGGATGGCACGCGCAAATGGCTGTTCCGCTTTCGTGATCAGCAGCAGGTAGAAACGGTCTATATCCCCTCGGCTGATGAGGATCGCGGCGCGGTCTGCATTTCAACGCAAGTGGGCTGCACGCTTTCCTGCCGCTTTTGCCATACTGGCACGCAGGCGCTTGTGCGTAATTTGGGGGCGGCGGAAATCGTCGGCCAATTCATCGCCGCGCGCGATTCTTACGGTGAATGGCCAAGCCCCAAGGATGGCACGCCCCGCCATCTTTCCAATATCGTCGTCATGGGCATGGGTGAGCCGCTTTATAATTATGAAAACGTCGCCAAGGCGCTCAAGATTGTGATGGATCATGAAGGCATTGGGCTTTCGCGCCGGCGCATCACGCTTTCCACTTCCGGCGTTGTGCCGATGATGGATCGCTGCGGGGCGGAGCTGGGTGTGGGCCTGGCGGTTTCCTTGCATGCGGTCACGGATGAATTGCGTGATGAGATTGTGCCGCTCAATCGCAAATACCCGATTGCGGAGCTTCTGGCCGCCTGCCGGCGTTATCCTGGCGCGTCCAATGCGCGGCGCATTACCTTCGAATATGTCATGCTGCGCGGCGTGAATGACAGTGAGGCTGAGGCGCGCGAATTGGTGCGCCTGCTTCGTGGCATGCCGGCCAAGGTGAATTTGATTCCCTTCAACCCCTGGCCCGGCAGCCCGTATAAGACCAGCACTTCAGAAGCCATTCAGCGCTTTGCCGAAATTCTGAATGATGCGGGCTATGCCAGCCCCATTCGCCGCCCGCGGGGGCGCGATATTCTGGCGGCTTGCGGGCAATTGAAGACGGAAAGCGAAAGAAGGCGGAAGGCGGCCGAGTAGCTGAAGCCTTATGGCCCGCCCATGAGCAGCGCCGTCTCCGCCTCAATCTGCGCTTCAAGCGCTTCCATAAAAGGTTTGCGCGTAAGCCCCGCTGGCAAGGCGGGCAGGATTGAGATGGAAATCACCCCGGGCGTCTTGTGAAACGCTCGTCTTCCCCAATGCCGTCCACTATTGGTCGCGACCGGATAGCAAGGCACGCCGCTACCCAACACCAGCGCGGCAACACCTGGCTGATAGGGTACCCTTTCCCCTGGCGCAGAACGCGTGCCCTCCGGGAAAATCACCAAAGGCCTGCCCTCATGCAATATGCGCTTGGCGTCGTGCACCATTGTGCGCAGCGCCGGGGCGCCCCCTTCCCGATCAACCGCCACCGCGCCGCTATGGCGGGCTACGCGTCCCCAAAAGGGCAGATCAAGTAATTCGCGCTTCAGGACGTAATTCGGCTGCTCTAAAAGTGCCAGCCAGACAAAGGTATCAAAGGCGGATTGATGCTTGGAAGCGATGATCGCCGCACCTGGCGCGATATGCTGAAGGCCCGTCACCTGCAAGCGGATGCCGCAAATGACGCGCAGCAGCCAAATCATACAATGCGCCCAAAGCCGAATGAAGCGGCGAATGTATTTCGGATGAAAAGGCAGGAATGCCATCGCGATGATTGCGCCAAGCGCGGTGACGGTCATAAAAAGTGCATTGAATATTAGGGAACGCAGCCAGATCATGCACGCCTTCCGCTGAATAATGCTGAAAGCCCAGCCTCGGCGCCCAGGAATTTCATGTATTCGCCGAGCAAAAGGCCCCAATTCCGCGGCTGCCAAAATGCGCCATGCGCGCGCAACCTTGCCGGCGTGACAGGATGCGCCGCAACACGCAATGTCGGCATGGCGCGGCGCAGTTCGGCGCGGGCGCGGGGCATGTGATAGCCTGCCGTCACAAGCCGGATGGAGGCGATGTTGCGCTGCTTTGCCCAGGCAGCGATTTCTGCCGCATTGCCGCGCGTGGAAGCGGCTGCATAGCCAAGCTCCACCCGGCCTTGCAGCTTGACAGGGTTCATCCCCGCACCGCGCGCAAGTTCGGTAAGCCGTGAATCCGGATGTACGCCGGAGACAAAAAGCTTCGGCGCCAAGCCTTCTTCCAGCAGGCGAAAGCCGGTCTCTACACGTTCGGCCCCGCCGGTCAGTACCACAATGGCATCCGTTTGGCTGGAATCGGCGGCGGCCTCCTGCACGGCGCGCAGGAACCAGAGCAAGCCGCCCAGCCATAGCAGCAGCAGTAGTCCAATCGGCCAAAGCCACCGCGCCTTCATGGCAGACGCCGCAACCAAAATAGGATGCTGGCGGTTGTTGCGCTCCAGGCGATCAACGCGGCGCTCATTGGTATGGCAGCAACGCCGATCAAGGGCAGGTCCTGCATGCCGATCTCAGGCAGAATTGGCATGGCAAGCTGCAGAAAGACCCCAAGCAACACGACAGCCAGGGCCACCCCAAGACTTGCGCCGAGAAAGGCAAGCCACGCCGTGCGGCGCGCAAAGCGCCCGGCAATATCGCGATCCGTCGCCCCCAGCATATGCAGCACCATCACGGACTGCCGCCGCGCGGCAATGCCGGCGCGCACTGCCAGCACCACCACGGAAGCCCCCACCGCCGACACCAGAAGGACCGCCGCCAAGGCCGCCGTCGAAAGTGCACGCGCCACAGCGCCTAGGCGTGCAACAAAAACCCCATGCGCTTCCGTCACTGCACCGGGCACGGCTTCCGATACGCGATCGCCAATGAGCACAGGGTCGGCAGCAAGATCAGCCAAGCGCAATTCAATCACGCCAGGCAGCGGCAACCCCGCAACATCGCCAAGCCAGGGGCGCAGCAATTCCGCCATGCGAGCCGGATCAACCGCGCGGGCTTCACGCACCGCGGGCAGGATGCGCAGCGCTTCCAGCGCGGACTCCATGCGCAGTGGAGTAGGGTCTGGGATCTGCACCGTAACGGCGGCATTCGCCCCCTGTTGCCAGCGCTTGGTAAGCTGGCTTACCGCTTCATGCCCCGCCAAGGCGCAGGTGGCAAAAAGCGCCACGGCCGAAATCAGCGCAACCAGCAGACGATCCGCCAGCGCACCGCGCAGGCCGATGGGGTCCCCCCTTCCGCCCGCGTCACGGCGCATCAATGATCCTGCCTCTCGCCAAGGTAATGATTCGTGCGGGGTGGCGTGCGGGCAAATCCTCGGAATGGGTCGCGACCACAATCGCTGTGCCAAGGCGATTCATTTCCACAAACAGCGCAATCAGCCGCCGCGCTTCAAAAACATCCAATTCCGATGTCGGTTCATCGGCGATCAGCAAGGCAGGGCGGGTGATGATGGCGCGCGCAATCGCGACGCGCTGCTGTTCGCCGCCGGAAAGCTCAGCTGGGACGCGCGCGGTTTTTTCTGCAAGGCCTAGCCACTGCAGAATTTCATTCACATCCTGCCGAATGGTGCTTTCGCCCCGCCCAGCAAGGCGCAAAGGCAGCGCCACATTATCCCAGGCGGAAAGATGCGGCAGCAGGCGAAATTCCTGATGGACCACCCCGATCTTGCGCCTGAGCGCGGGAAGTGCCCCTCGTTCCGTCTGCCCAATATCAGTGCCGAGCACGGAAACTACCCCCCGCGTGGGCCTAAGCGCCGCCTGCATCAGCCTGAGAATCGAGCTTTTCCCAGCGCCGGACGGCCCCAATAGCCAAGTGAAGCTGCCCTCCCCCAGCGCGAAGGAGACATCATGCAGGGCAAACTCCCCGAGGCCACCCCGAGGTGTTGGATAGGCCAGCCCTACGCGCCCGAATCTCACCATAAGCCCTGTTTTGCATGAGGCGGCCTTTGGGCTCAATCTTTCGCTTGCCGAGAAGCCGGCGCTGTCGGAAGATAGGGGTCATGTTGATCGAATGCCCCAATTGCGCTGCGGCCTTCCAAGTGCCGGAACGCTTGCTCATTGACCGGGCGCGCCCGCTCCGCTGCGGCCAGTGCCGAGCCGTCTTCCCGATGCCGGACCCGCGAGCGCCTGAACCCATGACAAGGCAGGAGCGAGACCCGCCGCCTGCCGCGGAACCTCCGGTAGCGCCGGCGCCGCTGCCAGCTGCAGCTGGGCCGGAGGCTCCGCTGGCCGAGCCCACCAATGACGGGTCAAAGCGCCTTTTGCGCGCCGCCTGGGCCGCTTCCATCGCGCTGCTGGTTGGCGGCGGCCTTGCTGCCATCATCAAGCGGGACGCCCTGATGGAGGCCTGGCCGCCTGCCGTGCGGCTATTTGCCGCCCTTGGCTTGGCGTGAGGCAGGGCAAGACGCCCCGCGCCTAGCTGGCGTGCCCATGATAAGGCGTGACCAAGCGGCATAGATCACGCCGCGGAAAAAGGTTACACGCCTGTCATGCAGGCACCCCCCCCGCTTTTGGCCTCTGAGGGCATTACCAAGCGTTTTGGCGCGCTGGTGGCGAATAATGCCGTGGACCTGAAGGTCGCATCCGGCGAAATCCATGCGCTGCTCGGCGAGAACGGCGCCGGCAAATCCACGCTCGTCAAAATCATCTATGGCCTGCTGCGCCCGGATGCGGGGCGGCTGATCTGGCGCGGCGCGCCTGTTGCCGTGGAAAGCCCCCGCGCCGCCCGCGCGCTTGGCATTGGCATGGTGTTCCAGCATTTCTCGCTGTTTGAAGCGCTGACGGTCGCTGAAAACGTCGCCCTCGCATTGGATGGCGCCGGCGCCTTGAATGAGATCGCTGATCGCCTGGCCGAGACCAGCCGCGCCTATGGCTTGGCGCTTGATCCAAGCCGCGAGGTCTGGCGGCTTTCCGTGGGTGAAAGGCAGCGCGTTGAGATCATGCGCTGCCTGATGCAGGACCCAAGCCTGCTGATCCTGGATGAACCCACTTCCGTGCTGACACCCCAGGAAGCCGAGGGGCTTTTTGCGACGCTTGCCAGGCTGCGGGCTGAGGGGCGTTCGGTGCTCTACATTTCCCATAAGCTCGAAGAAGTGCGGCGCATTTGCGAAGCCGCGACCATTCTGCGTGGCGGGCAAGTGGTGGCGCATTGCGACCCGCGCGCGGAAACCGCCGCAAGCCTCGCGCGCATGATGATGGGCGGGGATGTGGTGCCGATTCGCCATGATGTTATTGAAGCGCAAGGCCCGGTGCGGTTAGCGGTCTCCGCCCTGTCACTCCCGCCGCTGCATGCGCATGGCATCGCGCTTGCCAACATAAATCTGGAACTCCGCGCCGGTGAGGTGCTGGGCATCGCCGGGGTTGCCGGCAATGGCCAGGATGAGCTTTTTGCAGCCCTCAGCGGCGAAGAATTGGCGCCCCATGATGCGGCCATTGTCATGGATGGTGTCGCGGTGGGCCGCGCCGGCATCAATGAACGCCGCCGGCGCGGCGCCGCCTTTGTGCCGGAAGAACGGCTTGGCCATGGTGCGGCACCTGCCATGCGGCTCACGGAAAACGCGCTGCTCTCAGGCCATGCCACCAATGGTTTTTTGCGCCATGGGTTGGTGGATCGCGCCAAGCTGACGGACTTTGTTGGCAAGGTCGTGCGCGCCTTTGATGTCCGCAAAGGCCCGGCCGATCCTGAAGCGCGCGCGCTATCCGGCGGCAATTTGCAGAAATTCGTGATTGGCCGGGAAATCGCGCGCAAGCCCGGCCTACTGGTCGTGGCGCAGCCAAGCTGGGGCGTGGATGCCGGTGCCGCTGCCACCATCCGTCAGGCGCTGATGGATCTGGCACGCGCGGGCAGCGCTGTTCTCGTGATCAGCCAGGATTTGGATGAGTTGCTGGAAATCTCAGACCGGCTTTGTGTCATGTTCATGGGCCGACTTTCGCCCGCCATACCAACCGCGCAAGCCACACGCGAATCGCTCGGCCTATTGATGGGCGGGGCGGGGATGGCAGCGTGATGCGACTTGTCATGGAAAAGCGCAGCGAGACACCGATCAGCCTGATGCTGATCTCGCCGCTCATTGCCGTGGCGCTGACCATGATTTCTGCCGCCATCATGTTTGCGCTGCTCGGCAAGGACCCGGTGGCGGCGCTCAGCACTTATTTCCTCGATCCGCTTTCGGATTCCTGGGGCTTGCAGGAAGTGGCGGTGAAGGCGACGCCGCTCGTGCTCATCGCGGTTGGGCTTGCGGTTTGCTATCGCGCCAAGGTCTGGAATATCGGCGCCGAGGGGCAGTTCCTGTTCGGCGCCATGGCGGGTGGTTATATCGCCATCATCACCCATGGCAGCGCGCAAGGCCCGTGGCTTTTGCCGGTGATGCTGCTGGTGGGCGCCATGGCGGGTGCGTGTTTTGCGCTGATCCCAGCGCTGTTGCGCACCCGATTCGGCGCCAATGAAATTCTCACCAGCCTGATGCTGGTTTATGTCGCTGAATTGCTGCTGGATTACCTGGTGCGCGGCCCCTGGCGTGACCCGGCAGGCTTCAACATGCCCAATAGCGTGGTGTTCGAAGCGGAAGCGACCCTGCCGCTGCTGATGGCGGGCGGGCGGCTCAATATCGGCACGCCCATCATGATTGCGGTGGTGCTTGCCTTCATGCTGCTGATGGGGCGCACGCTGAAAGGGTTTGAAATCCGCCTGGTGGGCGAAGCACCACGCGCCGCGCGCTTTGCCGGGTTTTCCGAAACCCGTTTGATCATCACGGTTTTCATGATCTCGGGCGCGCTCGCGGGCCTTGCCGGCGTGCTGGAAGCTGCGGGCACCGTCAAGCAATTACAGCCCGGCATTTCACCTGGCTATGGCTTCACCGCCATCATTGTTGCCTTCCTCGGGCGGCTTAATCCCATCGGCTGTTTGTTTGCCGGCATCTTCATCGCCATTACCTTCATCGGTGGCGAGAATGCGCAAATCATGCTGCGCCTGCCTTTGGATGCGACACGCGTGCTGCAAGGGCTTTTGCTGTTCTTCGTGCTGGTCTGCGATAGTATGCTTTTGTATCGCTTCCGCCTGCTGCGGGGTGCCGCCGCATGACATTGTTCGAAGCGATCATCCTGACCATCATCACGGCTTCAACGCCGCTGCTGATTGCGGCGATTGGCGAATTGGTGGTGGAACGCGCCGGCGTCTTGAATCTGGGCGTTGAGGGCATGATGGTGATCGGCGCTGCCGCCGGTATTGCCGCGGCCATCACTACTGGTTCTTCCAGTTTTGGGGTGCTGGTGGCTGTGCTGGCCGGTATGGCGCTGTCGCTGGTGTTTGCCGCCCTCGTGCTTGGGCTTGCGGCCAATCAGGTCGCGGCGGGGCTCGCCTTGGCCATCCTTGGGCTCGGGCTTTCCGGCGTGATCGGCGCGCCCTTTGTGGGCATACAGCGCGCGGGCATCGGCAAAATAGAGTTCCCTTGGCTGTCCGAGATTCCCATCCTCGGCCCGCTGCTGTTCCGCCAGGACCCGTTTGTCTATGCCTCCATTGCCTTGGTGGTTGCCGTCTGGTGGTTCCTCACCAAAAGCCGCGCGGGGCTTGTGCTGCGCGCGGTTGGCGAAAACCACGCGGCGGCGCATGCGCTGGGCTATCCCGTGCGGCGCATACGCCTGCTCGCCATCCTGTTCGGCGGTGGCTGCGCTGGGCTGGCGGGGGCCTATATGTCCTTGGTCTATACGCCCTTCTGGACCAGCGGCATGACCGCGGGGCGAGGCTGGATTGCGCTGGCCATCGTGGTCTTTGCCTCCTGGCTGCCCTTCAGGGCCATGATCGGTGCCTATCTGTTTGGCGCGCTGACGATCCTGCAATTACATGCGCAATCGGCCGGCGTGCCGCTGCCCTCCCAGTTTCTGGCGGCCTTGCCTTATCTGATCACGATTCTGGTGCTGGTGCTCATTATGCGGGCAAGGCGGGGCGGGGCGGCGGGGCCGGCCTCCCTCGGTGTGCCCTTCGTGCCCGATAGATAGCCCCTTCCGTCTTGGTATTAAATTTGCTTAACCCAAACCGCTTTTCAGGGAGAGCTTCATGAACATCACCCGTCGTCACCTTATGGCCGGTTCTGCCGGTCTTGCCGGCGCTGCGCTGGCTGGTCAGCAGGCCGAAGCGCAGTCGCGCCTTAGCGTCGGCGTCGTCCTGATCGGGCCGGTCGGCGATTTTGGCTGGTCCCACATGCACGACCAGGGCCGCCGCCGCATGGCCGAGGTGCTGGGCGACCGCATCACCGCCACCACAGTCGAATCCGTCGCACCACCCGATTTCGACCGTGTGGTGACCCAGCTGGTCCGCACCGGCCACCGCCTGATCTTCACCACCAGCTTTTCCTATTTCGCCCCCACGCAGCGACTGGCGCCGCAGCATCCGGGCGTGTTCTTTGAAAACGCGACCGGCCCGACAACGCTGCCGAATATGGCGATCTACAATGCCCGCTTCTATGAAGGCCGCTACATCCAGGGCGTGATCGCCGCGCGCAAGTCCCGTTCCAAGACCATCGGCTATGTCGCCACCTTCCCGGTGCCGGAGGTGATCAGCGCCATCAACACCGTCATGCGCGGCGCATGGTCGGTGGACCCTTCCATGAAGATCCGCGTTGTGTGGGTGAATGCCTGGTCGAACCCAGCGCGAGAGGCCGATGCTGCCCGCGCCCTGATTGACCAGGGCTGCGATGTGCTCTGCAGCCACACCGATGGCCCGGCGCCGCTGCAATTGGCGGAACAGCGCGGCATTTTCGGCTTTGGCCAAGCGTCTGACATGACGCGCTTCGCACCGCGCGCGCACCTGACCAGCAGCGTAAATAACTGGGGCGATTATTACGCCGAACGTGCCAAGGCAGTGCTGGATGGCACCTGGCGCCCGACGGATACCTGGGGCGGGCTTGGCAGCGGCATGTTCCGCATGGCTCCCTTCACCAATATGACGCCCGAGGAAGTAAGCGAGGCAACGCGCATCCGCGACGCCATCGCCGCCGGCACGCTGCATCCGTTTGAAGGCCCGATCACGCGCCAGGATGGCAATGTGGTGATCGCGGCTGGCCGGCGCCTTTCGGATGATGAAATCCGCGCGCAGAATTATTTCTATCAGGGCATTGATGTCGCGATGCCGTAAGGCAGCATCGCAAAAGTCAGTAACTGAAACGGCAAGCCCGTTGAAATATCGGGTAGGTGCGAGGGGCATTCTCAAGCCAAGTGGCAGCACTTGGCGCCTCGGAAAATGCACCCAAACAAGCGTTCAATGCGCGTCTGGTGAACGAGGGTGAACCGGACGCGCCCTACAGGCTGGTTTGACAGTTTTCTTTCCTGCGTATTCTGTTTCTCAATCTCTCCCAGGCATCAGCAAGCGCTTCCGGGCCTGATGCATGGATCAGGCAAGGCTCGTTCCGGGTTCGTTGCGCCAAAACGTACCGCCCGGTTATCTAGCGCATTTGCTGCGTGATGCAGCGGAAGAGACCTTGGCGCTTTCCGAGATCTCGGCCGTTCACAAGCCTGAACAGGGGCGGTTGCCCCCGGAGCATGCTTTTTTGAGTGGAAGCATGGCCTGAATAGGCGAGGTTGTTTCCGCACTGCCCAAAAAAGCGAGAAAGCAGCAACCACGGGTGGCTTGACCTTCATGGACACTATTTTCACCAGGGCAGGCGCTTACCCGCATAGAGCAAGGCCTAGCCAAGATGTAGAAACATTTTCGCCACTTTTTCAAAATCTGGTGGAGCTGAGCGGGATCGAACCGCTGACCTCGTCATTGCGAACGACGCGCTCTCCCAACTGAGCTACAGCCCCGAACCAGAGGCAGGGTGAGTGCCGCAGCTTGGCCTGGAAGTCAAGCTGTCTGAACGATCATCCTGGCACCTTGGTCCCTTAGCGCCGCAAGCGCCAAGCGCGATTCCGCACGCCGGTCACGCCAAGCTGTGGACCGTGCCCTCAGGCGTCTGCCTTATGCGCGACACCCTTTTCCTTGAGCAGGCCGGAAAGCTCGCCGGACTGGAACATCTCGGTGATGATATCGCAGCCGCCCACGAATTCGCCCTGCACATAAAGCTGCGGGATGGTCGGCCAATTCGTGAATTCCTTGATGCCTTCACGAATTTCCATATCTTCCAGCACATTCACGCCCTTGAAGGGCACGCCCATATGGGACAAGATCTGCACCACGCGGGCGGAAAAGCCGCATTGCGGAAAAACCGGCGTGCCCTTCATGAACAGCACAACGGGGTTGGCCTTGATATCGGCTTCGATACGTTCAAAAACCGGGTTGCTCATCTTTGTGGTTCCTATTCCGGGGCAGAGGTTTGCAAGGCCAGCGCATGAAGAACACCCCCCATGCGGCCCTGTAGCGCAGCATAGACAATCTGATGTTGGCGCACGCGGGGCAAGCCCTTGAAGGCCGAGGAAACGACCTTGGCGGCGTAATGGTCGCCATCACCGGCCAAATCCTCGATCGTCACTTCCGCATCTGGCAGCGCTGCCTTGATCAGCGCTTCAATTTCCGCGGCCTGCATGCCCATGGCTGCTAACTCTCCCCCATCAGGGCCGGCAGGGTTGCCTCATGGGCCGCCGCCAGCGTTGAGACCGATATGGCGGCGCCATCGGGCAGAACCAAGTCCCCCCCGCCGGCCGCGCCGATCAGCTGTGCCGGAACCCCCGCCGAGCTTGCCTTGGCGATCAGCGACGCGCCATCGGCCACTGCCAGCACATAGCGGGCCTGGTCTTCGCCAAACCAGAAGCCATGGGCGGGGATATCATCGGACGCCGGGCTGAGCCGGGCGCCAATGCCACTGCCCATCGCCATTTCCGCCAGGGCGACCAGCAGCCCGCCATCGGCGCAATCATGGCTCGCCAGAACCTCGCCGGCCAGGATGCGCGCGCGGACAAAATCACCATTGCGGCGTTCGGCTGCCAAATCAACCGGCGGCGGCGCGCCTTCTTCGCGCCCCGCGATTTCGCGCAGCCATAGCGATTGGCCAAGCCAACCTTGCGTAACGCCAATCAGTACCAGATCGCCCTTGGCCGGCATGGCCAAGCCCACCGCCTGCGCGGCTTTTTCCAGCACGCCAACCCCGCCAATCGCGGGTGTCGGCAAAATCGCGCGGCCTTCCGTTTCATTGTAAAGCGACACATTGCCCGAGACGACCGGGAATTCGAGCGCGATGCACGCCGCCGCCATGCCGCGCACAGCCGAGGCAAACTGCCCCATGATTTCCGGCTTTTCCGGATTGCCGAAATTCATATTGTCGGTGATGGCCAAGGGCAGCGCGCCCACGGCGGTGATATTCCGCCACGCTTCCGCCACCGCCTGCTTGCCGCCTTCTTCCGGGTCCGCGAGGCAATAGCGCGGCGTGCAATCCGTGGTCATCGCCAGCGCGCGGTCATGATCTTCAATCCTGACCACGGCGGCATCCGCGCCACCGGGGCGCTGCACCGTTTGGCCATTCACCAGGCTGTCATATTGGTCCCAAATCCAGCGCCGTGAACAAAGGTCAGGGCAGGCGACCAACTGCAGCAGCGCTGGCCCAAGCCCGACCGGATCAGGAATGGCGGACGCGGCGAGCATCGGCTGCTTCGGCGTTTCCGCCGTCGGGCGGCGATACAGCGGCGCTTCGGATTCCAAAGGCGCCAGCGGAATATCCGCTTCCAGCACACCCTTATGGCGGATCACGATACGGCCCGTATCAGTGAGCTTGCCGATCACCGCGAAATCCAATTCCCATTTGCGGAAAATCGCCTCAGCCTCGGCCTCATGGCCTGGCTTCAGGATCATCAGCATGCGTTCCTGGCTTTCCGAGAGCATCATCTCATAAGCCGACATGCCTTCTTCGCGCTGCGGCACGGCTTCCAATTCAAGCTCAATGCCCATGCCGCCCTTGCCGGCCATCTCCACGCTGGAACTTGTCAGGCCCGCCGCGCCCATATCCTGAATGGCGACAATCGCATCCGTTGCCATCAATTCCATGCAGGCTTCGATCAGCAGTTTTTCGGCGAAGGGATCGCCGATTTGCACTGTCGGGCGCTTTTCTTCCGAATCGGCGCTGAATTCCGCACTCGCCATGGTGGCGCCATGGATGCCATCGCGCCCGGTTTTGGAGCCCACATAGACAACGGGATTGCCAATGCCGGTCGCCTTGGCCGTGAAAATCCGATCAGCGCGCGCAATGCCGACCGTCATGGCATTGACCAAAGGGTTGCCATTATAGCGCGGGTGGAAATTCACCTCGCCGCCCACGGTCGGCACACCCACGCAATTGCCATAACCGCCAATGCCGCGCACCACACCATCAATAATTCGTTTCATGCGCGGCGCATCCGGCGCGCCGAAACGCAGCGCATTCAAATTGGCAATGGGCCGCGCGCCCATGGTGAAGACATCGCGCAAAATGCCGCCAACACCAGTCGCCGCGCCGTTATAGGGTTCGATATAGGATGGGTGGTTGTGGCTTTCCATTTTGAAAACCGCGGCCAAGCCTTCGCCGATATCAATTACGCCGGCATTCTCACCCGGGCCCTGGATCACCCAAGGCGCCTTGGTCGGCAGTTCCTTCAACCACACGCGCGATGATTTATAGGAACAATGCTCCGACCACATCACGCTGAACAGGCCAAGCTCTGCCAGGCGCGGCGCGCGGCCAAGAATGGCGAGCACGCGTTCATACTCATCGGGCTTGAGGCCGAATTCGGCAGCAAGCTGAGCGGCGCGTTCGGGGGGCAGCAGGGGGGCGGCAGCGGTCATGATGGGCAAGTGATGGCCCGGCGGGGCGGGCTTGTGAAGCCCAAAACCGGTATCAGAACAGATGAAGCGCGTGCGGTGCCCAGAAGGCGAAGCCAGTCAGGACAAGGCCCACCACGCCAAGCCCGCCCGCCACGAAAGCCAATAGGCCAACACCGGTGATGATGGAGGCCGAGGCCAGCACAATCGCCACCTGAAAGGCCGCCGAGCCGATTTCGTAGTTATGATAGGCGGCACTGGCGGTATCGCGCTTTTCCTCGGCCGCCTTCGCGCGCGCCATCAATTCACGCCGACCCTCGCCTGTCTCGGGTTCGCTCTCCCAGCGCGTTGCAGTTGCCCGCCAGGCTTCGATCTGGCGCTGCATGGCGGCGCGCTGGCCCTCAGGCGCCGCTGCCATATCCAGCACCACCTGTTCGGCTGCGGTGCGGACCGTGGTCTGGCGAATGGTCCGCGCCTGAAAGAAGGCCCAAAGATTGGCGGCTTCCACATTCTTGGCGAGCGCTTCCGTCTGTGCGCTTTTCGCCCCGGTTTCCGCCAAGGCCAGAAATAGCGCCAAAACGGCAATCAGCAGCGCGACGCCCTTATGGCCTTCCCCACCATGATCCGCACCATGCCCATGACCTGCCATGATCGTTTCTCCCCTTTCTTCGCGCGCGACTCGGCGCGACTGGGGCGCATCATCGCCAGCGCTCGGGCGCTGTCCAGCCAAAAGCCGGTTAGCCAATGCCCTCCATGCCAGCAATGGCGAGGATCGTGGCCAAGCTTGAACGCATGCCGCGCAGCGTCTCGATGGGTTCCACATCCAGCCATTCATCCAGCGAATGCGCCCGCCCGCCGCGGCCACCCGCACCAATCTTCAAGGCGGGAATGCCGAGCGACATCGGGATATTCGCATCCGTTGAAGACCATTCAAAGCTTGGCCGATAGCCTTCCGCCGCAACCGCCGCCGCTGCCAAGGCGCGGATCGGGCTGCCCGCCGGCGTTTCGCCGGCCGGACGATCACCTACCGGCTGGATATCGGCGGTGATCGCGCCATTGGCAGTGGAACGCGCGGCGTTTTCGGTCGCGACCGCCAGATCCACAATTTCCAGAAAGGCACGATCCAGCTTGGCAAGTTCGGTGGCCGAGGCTGAGCGCAAATCAACCTCCATCACCACGCGATTGGCAATCGCATTGATGGATGTGCCGCCCGAGACCACACTCACGCAATGCGTGGTGGGCGGGTTATCGGGCACCTTCACGGCAGCAAGGCCACGCGCGCATTCCGCCATGGCATACATCGGGTTCACCAGCCCGAAAGCGGCATAGGAATGCCCGCCCGGCCCCTGGAACGTGACGCGATAGCGCTTGGAACCGACACCGCCGCTGACAATGCCTTCCACCTGCGGGCTATCCACGGTCAGAAAACCACGAATGCGCGCGCGATGCCGCCCCTTGGTGAAAAGATGGCGAATGCCGCGCAAATCGCCGAGGCCTTCTTCCCCAACATCACCCACAAAAAGCAGATCATGCCGCGTGCGAATCCCCTCCGCATCCAAGGCGCGCAAAAAGCCGAGATTGACCGCAAGCGACCAGGTATCGTCGCTCACCCCCGGCGCGAAAAGCCTGGTGCCTTCGCGCCGCACACGCACATCCGTGCCGGCGGGAAACACCGTGTCCAGATGCGCGGCAATCACCAGAATATCGCCATTGCCGAAGCCACGGCGCAAGCCCATCACATTGCCGATCTCATCCTGCTCCACCTCCTCAAGCCCATGGTCGCGCAGCATGGCAAGATAGGCGGCGGCGCGTTCTTCTTCGGCAAAAGGTGGTGCGGGTATCTGCGTGAGGGTGATGCAATCTTCCACCATGCGCGCGTGACCAGCGGCGAGTTTGGCGGAGGCAGCGGCAAAACGCGCATCGGCGCGAATGGCGGCAATGATTTCTTCTGGTGTCATAGATTGCTCCTCACGCGCGGCGCCAACGCAGGACACCGTTAGCGTCTGTTTCCGCCACCGCTTCGCCCATTACCTGCAAGCGCCGCAAATGGGCGAGTGTTTCGCCAAGCCCGAAGCCGAGATTACGCAAATCGAGCGACCTGCGAAACAGCACCGGCAGCAGATCATGCGCGCTGCTACCCTCCATCGCGTCCAGCAATAGCGAAAGCCGTTCCGCGTGATGCGCCGCCAGCCAATCAAGCCGCGCATGCAGGCCGTAAAATGGCTCGCCATGCGAAGGTACTACCAGCACATCTTCAGGAAGTGTGCGGAAACGATCCAGCGATGCCAGAAAGGCGCCGAGCGGATCGGCCGCAGGTTCCCCGGCATGGAGGCCGATATAGGGCGAAATGCGCGGCAGGATCTGATCGGCGGCGATCAGCACGCGGTCTTCCGCATTGAACAGACAGGCCATATCCGGCGCATGGCCTTGGCCGGTGATCACACGCCAGCGGCGGCCACCAATGGTGATATCCTGCCCATCGGCAATGGCTTCAAAAACGCGCGGCAAGGGCGCCACGGATTTCACATAAAGCGGCCCGCGGGCGCGGATGAAATCGGCATATTCGGCGGGCGCGCCAGCGGCTTCGGCGAAGCGCGCCTGATGCTCCACCATCTCTACGCCTGTATCAAACCACAGCGCGCGGGCTTGCAGCCATTCGATCTTGGTCATCAGCGGGACAAGCCCGTGGTTTTCGGAAAGCCAGCCCATCAGCCCGGCATGATCCGGGTGAAAATGCGTCACCAACAGCCGATGCAAGGCCCGCCCGCCAAAGGCATCACCCGCCAGCGCTTCGCGCCACAAATCGCGCGACGCATCATTGGCGATGGAACAATCAATCGCGAGCCAACCCGGCCCGTCTTCCAAAAGCCAGACATTCACATGGCTAGGCGGGAAGGGCAGCGGAAAGCGCAGCCAGCGCAAGCCGGGCCGGAGTGTCGCGGCCTGACCGGGCGCGGGGTTATCGGGGATCATGCGGGCACCCTGGCGCGGAGCAAAGCTGGAGACAAGCAACAACGCCCCATCCGGCCAGGAATTCATGGCGAGAAAATCCACGATAATATAACTTATGGTTGTATTGCGTGGCGCTTTGCGTCATTTATGCGGTGCCATGTCTATTGCCCGTATCGCCACCTTCGCCTTCGCTGGGATCGAAGCCCAGGCGGTTGAAGTGCAGGTGCAAATCGCCCCGGGCCTGCCGGCCTTCTTGGTGGTCGGCTTGCCCGATAAGGCAGTGGCGGAAAGCCGGGAAAGGGTGCGCGCGGCCTTGCTTGGCCTAGGGCTTTCCATGCCGCCCAAGCGCGTGCTGGTGAACTTGGCCCCTGCCGATATCACCAAGGAAGGCAGCCATTTCGATCTACCCATTGCGCTCGCCGTACTGGCCGCGATGGATGTGCTGCCGCGTGATGAATTGGCCGGCTTTGCCGCGCTTGGTGAATTGTCGCTTGATGGCGCCATCATGCCTGTCGCGGGCGTGCTGCCGGCAGCTCTTGGCGCCTCAGCGCGTGACTTGGGACTGATCTGCCCCGCCGCGCAGGGCGGAGAGGCCGCCTGGGCCGGGCAGATTGAAGTGCTCGCCGCACCTGATCTTCCAGCGCTGCTCAATCACTTCAAGGGCGTGCAAGTCTTGCGCGCGCCGGAAGCGCCGAAGCTGGATGCCGCGCCGCAATCAGGCCCTTGTCTTTCCGATGTGAAGGGGCAGGAAACCGCAAAGCGCGCCTTGGAAATCGCTGCGGCTGGTGGGCATAATTTGCTCATGATCGGCCCGCCGGGTGGCGGCAAATCCATGCTCGCCGCGCGCCTGCCTGCTTTGCTGCCTGATCTTTCGCCGGCTGAGGCTTTGGAAGTGAGCCTCGTGCATTCCATCGCGGGCCTGCTGCAAGGCGGGCGGCTGGTGACCCGCCCACCCTTTCGGGAACCGCATCATTCCGCTTCCATGCCCGCGCTTGTCGGCGGTGGGTCGCGCGCCAAGCCAGGCGAAATCAGCCTCGCGCATCGTGGCGTTTTGTTCCTGGATGAATGGCCGGAATTTCCGCGCCAGGCGCTTGAGGCTTTGCGTCAGCCGATGGAAACCGGGCGCACCACGATCAGCCGCGTGCATTCGCATGTGACCTATCCGGCGCGGTTTCAATGCATTGCGGCGATGAATCCTTGCCGCTGCGGCTACCTTGGTCAGCCGGGCCGCGAATGCGGTCGCGCGCCGCGCTGTGGAGAGGATTATCAAATGCGGCTTTCCGGCCCGCTGCTTGATCGCATGGATATCACCATCGAAGTCATGCCGATCGCGCCCGCTGAATTGGCCCGCGCCCCGGCGGGGGAGGGCAGCACGGCGGTAGCAGCGCGTGTGAAGGCCGCACGTGCGGCGCAACGCGCGCGCTATGGCGCGGATGGACCGCCGAATAATGCCGAAGCGAGCCTCGCTCAATTGCAGCTTGGGCTGGAAGCGGAAGCGGCCAACCTGCTTGAGATCGCCGCGACACGGCTTGGGCTTTCATCACGCGGGCAGGTACGAAGCCTGCGTGTGGCACGTAGCATCGCCGATCTGGCTGGCAGCGCCATGATCAGGCGCGCGCATATCGCCGAAGCGCTCGCCTTCCGCCACCGGATGCCGGGAAGGGTGGCGGCCTAACTTCCCATTCGGGCCTGAGGAAAAAGCCGAGAGCGTTCATACCCGAACTCGGCCCATCAAACGACCAGCATTTTCACGTTCCGTCCTTCGCCGATAAGGGATTGGCGCGCGTCACCAAAACCAATCTTTGAAAGTGGCAATTACGTTCAGTGCTTGGTGAATGGGCCGCAATAAGGAGCCAGCCTTAGGCACGCCTTCACCTTCGCCTCCCTCAAGACCCGCGATAGGTCGCGTAACTCCAAGGCGAACAAAGCAGCGGCACATGGTAATGCCCCTGATCGGCCATCAGCCCAACCGCGAGCGTCACCACATCCAAGTAAGGCACCTCTGCCCCCTGGCCGCGGGCGCGGAAATACTCGGCCACCGCAAAGCGCAATTCGTAGCGCCCAGGGACGAAATCCGCCTGCGTCATCAAGGGGCTATCGGTGCGGCCATCGGCATTGGTGCGCCGCGTGGTCACCAAAACCGGCGCGGGGTCCATGCGCCAAAGCTCCACCGCCATGCCCTCAGCCGGGATGCCCTCGGCCGTGTTCAGCACATGTGTTGAAAGGGAGCCGGGTCCGCTGCGGGCCATGGGGGAATCTCCTTCAATCCAAGGGCGCGCCGGCGGCGACCCAGGCGATCAGCTTGGCGCGTTCCTCGGCGGTGATTTCGGTCATATTGCCGGGGGGCATGGCTTCGGTCTGCACCTGCTGGCGCATGGAAGCCGCCCAGCGGCGGATTTGCGCCGGGGTTTCCATGATCACGCCCTTGGGCGCAACCGCGATGCCCTCAAAACTCGGCTTCGCAGCATGGCAGCTTACGCAGCGCGCGGCGACAATGGCCTGAACTTCGGTGAAGGGCGGCACTTCGGCACTCGCGTAATCCCGCTTGCCGGATTGCACGATGAAAAACGCCGCAATCATGGCCGCAACCGCCCCGGCAGGCAGCCAAAGCGCATTCCGCCCCTGTTGGCGCAGCACGAAGAATTGCCGCACCAAGGCGCCGGCCAGGCCAATCACCAGCAGGATCAGCCAATTCAGCGGGTGCTGCCAGGTCATGGGGTAATGGGGCGAGATCATGATGAAAATCACGGGCAACGTGAGGTAGGTGTTATGCACACTGCGCTGCTTGCCCCAGCGGCCATATTTCGGATCGGGCGTGGCGCCGGCGCTCATCGCCGCGACCATTTTGCGCTGGCCGGGGATGATTACCATGGCGACATTGGCGACCATGATGGTGCCGGTCATGGCGCCCACCTGCAAAAACGCCCCGCGGCCCGAGAAGACTTGGCAGGAGACATAGGCCACCACCGCCAGCGCCACGGCGCCGATCACGCCCAAAAGCGCCTCATTTTCCCCGAGCTTGGATCGGCAGACCAGATCATAGGCGACCCAGCCGCCCACCAGCATGGCCGCGCTGATGCCAATGGCCTGCCAGGGGGAAAGCGGCATCACGGCGGGATCAATCAAATAGCTGGAAGCCTGGCCCCAATAGATCAGCACGAAAAGCGCAAAGCCGCTGATCCAGGTCCAATAGGCTTCCCATTTGAACCAATGGAGCTTTTCCGGCAGCTTTTCGGGCGCCAACAGGTATTTGCGCTTGTAGTAGAAACCGCCGCCATGCACCGCCCATTGCTCACCTCGTACGAGCGGGTTCTTGTCCGCCGGCGGGTCAAGCTGATTGTCCAATGAAATGAAATAGAAGGACGCCCCGATCCAGGCGATGCCCGTGATCAGGTGCAGCCAGCGTATGGCCAAATTGACCCATTCGGAAAGGGCGGCGAAATCCATCGGTGTTCCCAGGAAAAGGGCTTCTGTTACGGCGCCACAATGCGTCGCAAGATGCGATTACGGCAAGGGCAAAGCGGGGCAGGGCGGATTTCCCCTTGAAACCGGGGCGAATGAGGCGCAGGAACCGCCCCCCATGAGCCCTACCCGCCTCTCCCTCCCCAAGGACAAGATCAAGATCCTGTTGCTTGAGGGTATCTCCGATAGCGCTGTCGAGCTGCTGGCCGATGCCGGCTATCGTTCCGTCAAACGCGAAACCAAGGCGCTGGATGGCGCTGTGCTGGCGCGCGCGCTGAAGGGCGTGCATGTGCTTGGCATCCGTTCCCGCACCCAGGTGACGGAAGAAGTGCTGGCGGCGGCGGATCGGCTGATCACCATTGGCTGCTTTTGCATCGGCACCAATCAGGTGGCCCTGGAAGCGGCGGCTTCGCGTGGCATTCCGGTGTTCAATGCGCCGTTTTCCAATACGCGGTCGGTCGCGGAACTGACGCTTGGCGAAATCATCATGATGATGCGCGGCGTCTTCCCGAAATCCAATGCCGCGCATCGCGGGGAATGGGACAAATCGGCGGCCAATAGCTGGGAAGTGCGTGGCAAGACGCTTGGCATTATCGGCTATGGCAATATCGGCGCGCAGCTTTCGGTGCTGGCGGAAGCCTTCGGCATGCGCGTGATCTATTACGATCACACCACCAAACTGCCGCATGGCAATGCGCAACCCATGCCAAGCCTGCATGCGTTGCTGGCCGAAGCCGATGCGGTCACGGTGCATGTGCCCGAAACCGCCGAGACCATGGGCATGATCGGGGAAGCAGCCATTCGCGCCATGAAGCCGGGTGCGGTTTTCGTGAATAATGCGCGCGGCACGGTGGTGGATCTGGAAGCGCTCGCGGCCGCGTTGAAGGATGGGCATGTGCTCGGCGCGGCGGTGGATGTTTTCCCGGTGGAGCCGTCGCGCAATGGGGAGGCCTTTGTCTCCCCCCTGCAGGGCCTACCGAATGCGATTTTGACGCCGCATATCGGCGGCAGCACCGGGGAAGCGCAGTCGCGCATCGGGCAGGAAGTGGCGCGGAAGTTGATTGATTTCTCGGACACGGCAGCGACCTTTGGCGCGGTGAATTTCCCGCAGGTGCAATTGCCGGCGCGGCCATCGGGCGCGCGTTGGACCCATGCGCATCGGGATACGCCCGGCATGCTTTCGCGCATCAATGAAATCTTTGGGCGGCGCGGCTTGAATATCTCGGCGCAATATCTGCAGACGGCGGGCAATATCGGCTATCTCGTGATTGACAGTGCCGAGGCGCGGAAGGAGGCAGAGGAGATTCTTGGTGAGCTCCGTGAATTGCCCGGGACCATCCGCGCGCGATTGATCTACGAACGCCATTGACGCCGGCTGTGAAATGGCGCCGGTTTGTGGCGCCTTTGGCGGTGGTTGTGGTGCTGGGCCTGGTGTGGGCCTTGGGTTTGCACCGGCATTTGAGCCTTGAAGCCCTGGCGGCGCAGCGTGAGGCTTTGGCGGGTTTGGTGGCAGCGCAGCCGATGCTGGCGGCATTGCTTTACCTGTTGGCCTATATTGTCGTGGTGGCGTTTTCCCTGCCGGGTGGTGCGGTGATGACCCTGGCCGGTGGGTTGTTGTTTGGCGTTGTGTTGGGTGCGGCTTTGGCTGTGCTTGGCGCCACCATTGGAGCGGCGGTGCTGTTCCTATTGGCCCGATCTGCTTTTGCGCCTTTGGTGGCTGGGCGTGCGGAGGGGTTGCTTGGTCCGTTGCGGGCGGGTTTGGCGCGTGATGGGTTCTTTTATTTGTTGAGTTTGCGTCTGGTGCCGGTCTTTCCCTTTTGGTTGTTGAATCTGGCGCCGGCCTTGTTGGGCATGGGTTTTGCGCCTTACCTGGCCGCGACTTTCTTCGGCATTATCCCCGGCACTTTGGTGTTTGCGGGCATTGGAGCGGGCCTTGACGAGGTTTTTTTGTCTGGCGGTGTGCCCGACCTTGGTGTGATCTTTTCCCCCGGCGTTTTGCTGCCCTTATTGGGTCTCGCGTTGCTTTCGTTGTTTGGCGCATGGTGGCGCCGCCGTAGTTTGCGGTGATTTCGTCCTGGCGGGGTCCGGGGTAATACTATTACCCCGGCGGGGGTACGGGGGCAGCGCCCCCGTTTTTTGAGGATTTTTTCAGTGCCAGACACAGACATCGCCATCATCGGTGCCGGTGCTGCCGGCCTTTCGGTCGCTGCGATTTCGGCTGCGCTTGGCTTTCGCGTGACGTTGATTGAGCGTGGTGAGATGGGTGGCGATTGCCTCAATACGGGGTGTGTCCCTTCCAAGGCATTGCTTTCGGTGGCGCATTTGGCGGCGGAGGCCAGGCGTGCGCCGCGTTATGGTGTGATGGTGCCGCCGCCCGTGATTGATTGGGCTTTGGTGCAGGCCGCGGTGAAGCGTGCCATTGGCACGATTGCCCCGCATGATTCTGAGGAGCGGTTTCGTGGTCTGGGGGTGGAGGTATTGCGTGCGGGCGCGCATTTCACCGGGCGGGATAGTTTGGATGTGGGTGGCCGGCGTTTGGTGTTTCGCCGTGCGGTGATTGCTGCGGGGTCGCGTGCGGTGGTGCCGGCGGTCCCTGGGCTTGGGCGGGTGCCTTTCCTGACGCATGAGACGGTGTTTGATCTGCCGGCCTGCCCTAAACATTTGTTGGTCTTGGGTGGCGGCCCGATTGGGTTGGAGATGGCTTTGGCGTTTCGCCGGCTTGGGGCGCGGGTGACGCTGGTGGAGCAGGCGCGGATTGCGGCGCGTGAGGATCAGGAGTGTGTGGCGCTGCTGCGGGCTGCGCTACTGGCTGAGGGTGTGGAGCTGCGGGAAGGGGTTGGTGTAGCCGAGGTTGCGCCGGCACCTGGCGGCCTGATGGCGCGGCTGGCTGATGGCGCCGAGCTACAGGCGAGCCATTTGCTGGTGGCGGCGGGGCGTGCCGCGCGTGTTGAGGGGCTTGGCTTGGAAGCGGCGGGCTTGGTTGGCTCAGCGCGCGGGGTTGCGACCAATCTGGCGCTGCGGGCCGAGGGTAATCGGCGCATTTGGGTGGCGGGGGATATTGCGGACCCGGTTGGGCTTGGGCCGCGTGCTTTCACGCATGTGGCGTCTCAGCATGCGGGGATTATTGCCAGGTCCATGCTGTTTCGCCTGCCCTCCAGGCTGGATTACGCGGCGCTGCCGCGGGTGACCTATACCGATCCGGAATTGGCGCAGATTGGGCTGACCGAGGCTGAGGCGCGGGCGGCGCATGGGGAGGTGCGGGTTCTCAGGCGCGGCTTGCAGGAGAATGATCGGCTGGTTGCCGAGGATCGGGCGGAGGGGCTGATCAAGCTGATTGCGACACCGCGCGGGCGGCTTTTGGGGGCCTCGGTGGTGGGGCCTCGGGCTGGGGATATGGCGGGGATGCTGGGGCTGATGATCGGCCGGCGGCTGCCGCTTTCGGCCTTGGCGGGGATGGTTTTGCCCTATCCGACGCTGCAGGAGGCTGCGAAGCGCGCGGCGGGGGATTTTTATGCGCCGAAGCTGGCCTCCCCCCTGGTCAAAAGGCTTTTGGGGTTGTTGAAGCACCTGCCCTGAGATGGTTCCCCTGGGGGCCGTTCCAGGCTAATTGACGTCAATCTAAACTGACACAGGTGTTTGATGGAACGCATCCTTGCGGGGCGCTCGGCGCTCGTCACCGGTTCCACCTCGGGCATTGGGCTTGGCATTGCGCTGCTGCTGGCGGAAGCCGGTGCCCGGGTGATGTTGAATGGCATGGGCAAGGCAGAAGACATCGCCGCAGCCCGCACCAGGGTGGGCGCAGCGATGGGTGGGGGTGAGGCGCCTTATTCAGCGGCGGATCTCTCGAAGCCCGCCGGCGTGCGCGCCATGGTGGCGGAAGCGGAAGCCGCTTTCGGCGGCGTTGATATCCTAGTGAATAATGCCGGCATTCAATTCGTGAGCCCGGTCGAGGATTTCCCGGAAGAAAAATGGGATGCGATCATTGCGATCAATATGTCGTCCAATTTCCACGCCATTCGCGCCGCACTGCCGGGGATGAGAAAGCGCGGCTGGGGGCGGATCATCAATATCGCCTCCGCGCATGGCCTGGTCGCGAGCCCCTATAAGGTGGCTTATGTTGCGGCCAAGCATGGCGTGGTGGGCATGACCAAGGTGGTGGCTTTGGAAATTGCCGAGACACCGATCACCTGCAATGCGATCTGCCCTGGTTTTGTGAGGACACCTTTGGCCGAGGCGCAGGTGAAGCCACTCGCCGATAAATTCGGCATTTCGGAAGAAGCGGCGCTGCGCGATCATTTGCTGGTCAAGCAACCATCGCGGCGTTGGATTGAGGTTGAGGATATTGCGCGCATGGCGCTTTATCTCTGCGGCCCCGGTTCGGGTGCGGTGAATGGCGCGGCACTTTCCATTGATGGCGGGTGGCTCGCTGCGTGATGGACGCGAATACCCCGGCAGGGAAGGGCGCCGGGACGCCGGCGGATGATTTGTCTTCACCGGCTGTCGCCAAGCCGGTGGCGAAAAAGCGGTTGAGCCTGGCCTTGCAGGGGGGCGGCACGCATGGCGCCTTTACCTGGGGGGCCATGGAACGCCTGCTGGAAGATGAGCGGATAGATTTCGATGGTTTTTCCGGCACCTCGGCCGGCGCGATCAATGGTGCGATGGTGGTGCAGGGGCTGATCGAAGGCGGGCCGGCGGGTGCCATCAAGGCGCTGGATCGTTTCTGGCGCAGCATGGCGGCCAATCTTGCGATGAGTCCCTTGCAGGCGCTGCCTTGGGAAAAGGCGATGTGGGGGCATGATCTGACCTGGTCCATCGCCTATCGCACCTTTGACACGCTTTCGCGCGTGCTTTCGCCCTATCAGATCAATCCCTTTCCCATCAATTACAATCCGCTGCGCGACGCTTTGAACCAGAGCATTGATTTTGAGCGGTTGCGCGAAGAAACCAAGGCGCCGCGGCTATTTGTCTCGGCCACCAATGTGCGCACCGGCAAGCCGCGCGTCTTCACGCGGCGGGAATTGGATGCGGAGGTGTTGTTGGCTTCCGCCTGCCTGCCGCAAGTCTTCAAGGCGGTGGAGATTGATGGCGAATCCTATTGGGATGGCGGTTACCTCGGCAATCCGGCGCTATGGCCGCTCTATGAACAGGGCGGGCCGCCGGATATCATGCTGATCCAGTTGAACCCGCAAGTGCGCGAAGAAATGCCGACGAGTGCTTCGGACATTGTTAATAGACTGAATGAAATCACCTTCAATGGCAGTTTGATGGCGGAAATGCGCGCGATTGATTTCGTGCAGCGTTTGCTTGATGCGGGGCGGCTGGAACAGCCGCGCTATCGGCGCCTGTTCATCCATTTGATCGAGGATGAAGACAGGCTCCGTTCCTTCAAGCTTTCGACTAAATTCAATGGCGATTGGGAATTCTTGTGCATGCTGCGTCAATTCGGGCGCGATGCGGCAGATAAATGGCTGACCGATCATTTTGACAAACTTGGTCGCGAAAGCAGCGTGGATATTCGGGAACGTTTTCTGTGACCGCTAAGGATATTTGGGACGCCAAGGTCTATTTGCAGTTTGAGGATGAAAGGCTGCGCCCGGCGCTTGATCTGATTGCGCGCATTCCGCATGAGGCACCGAAGCTGGTGGTGGATTTGGGTTGCGGTGCGGGGAATGCGCTGCCGGTGCTGGCTGCGCGCTTTCCGGGTGCGCGGGTGATGGGTGTGGATGGCAGTGCCGCGATGCTGGCAAAGGCTGCGGCGGCGGGGTTCGAGACTGCGCAGGCGGAGATCAGCACTTGGGTCCCGGCAGCGCCGGTGGATGTGATTTTCAGCAATGCCGCGCTGCAATGGTTGGATGGGCATGAGGCGCTGCTTCCGCGCCTGTTGGAGTGTTTGGCGCCGGGCGGCGTTTTGGCGGTGCAAATGCCAGCCATGCATGCGGCACCCTTGCGCGCGGTGCAGGTTCGGCTTGCGCGGGAAGGGCCTTGGGCTGAGGCATTGCAGCGCGTGAAAAGCGCCCCCGCTATTCTGACGCCGGAAGCCTATTACGCGCTGCTCAGCCCGCGTGTCACAAAACTTGAGATGTGGGTGACGGAGTATATCCATGTGCTGCAGGGCGATGACCCGGTGGTGCGCTGGGCCATGGGCACGAGCCTTCGGCCCTATTTGGATGCTTTGGGGACTGAGGGCAGCAAGGGGTTCCTGGCGGAATATGCGGCGGCGATGCGCGATGCCTATCCGCCGGGGGCGGATGGGGCGGTGCTGTTGCCGTTTCGGCGGTTGTTTATCTTGGCGCGGCAGTAGGGGGTAGGCGCGGGAGGGAAGGACCCTGACGGAGCCTTTGGCCCAATTATTGCCGCATCAATCGGTGTTTTCGATATTGAAGGCGGCGGGCCTGTTGGATAGGTTAAAAAGAGGTGAACAATGCGAGTTTGAGGGCATGGCGCGGCGTAGTACGCTTGGGAGTTCTCTCGACGAAATCAACTCTCGTGATCAGGAGCTGAAAGAAGGACTGTCTCCCGATGGCGTCCTTTATTTCGCGGCCCCAGACGATGCGGTTTCATCCCCTGATTTCTACGATACTGGCCTGGGGCTTCAGCCTTGGCCGATGGTGCCGGCTGGTTGGGGGACGTATGTCGCCCTGTCCCCGCATGTCTTGATGGGCGCTTCCCGGGCTGTGCCCGCCATGGTGGCTCAAGGTCAGGATGCGGCAGCGCCTATGCCCCAAGGGGCTGAAGGTCCGGCAATGCTTTCAATTACCCACATCTCTGATGGGGCATTTGCTCTGAGTGAATCATTTGTGATTCTGTTTGTGACGCCGATTCGCGGAGGCGTCACGGATGAGTGGGGAGAAGGTAGTCAATACATACGGCTGGCATGACCAGGAGGTGGTTGGGGCGGGGCTGCCG
>JADCFA010000052.1 GCA_020249775.1 Roseomonas sp.
ACAGAGCACGGCGTTCTGGCTGGTCATTTTGCGGCAACTGCCGCCAGGGTTGCTGCGAGTGAGGGGCCGATCCTCATTTTGCAGGATACGACGGAGTTTATCTATAACCGCGCGCAACCTGGCATGATCGGCTTCACCAAATCCATCAATGGTGGGCGCTACAAGGCGGGTCGTCCTAATGTGCGGACCTTGTGCGGGATGTCGATGCATTCAAGCTTGGCGTTGAACCTGAGCGGCGCGCCGATTGGATTAACCGTGGCAAAGTTTTGGACACGAAAGAAGTTTAAGGGCGCTACCGGCCACTGATCAGGATGGCCGCTGAGGCAGACGCGCCGCGTCCGGAGCTTGCCGCTGCAAATGCGGCATTGGAAGCGCTGCGTAAGCGATGACTCCGCCTTCGCTGGCCACGTTCAAGGCGACCAACTGGGCGTGAACACAGACACGCCTGTGCTGTATCCCCAAACTCAGTTGCGCTGTCATGGCAGCACCACGGGCAGAAGCATCAGCAGGCCAAGGCTCATCAATACCATACCGGAAAGGGCGCAGACTGGGCGATGATGAGTGAAGGCCACATGCCGCACGAAGGGATGCGCGAAAAGTGCCGCTATCAGCAGGCCAAAAAGCAGCGCTTGCGTCGCAACCAGCAAAATCACCCAGGGCGCCGCATCACTCTGCGCCAAGGGGCCGATGAATTGTGCGAAGAAATAGGCCGCCGTGACCGGGTTGGTCAGCGCAATGAAAAAGCCCGTCCCAAGACCAACAGTCCAATTGCTCAGCAACTGCGGCTCAGAAGGCAGGGATTGGTTTGAAAGACGTGGCGCGCGGGCGCAGACGATACGAAAGGCAAGCACCATCAACAAGGTGCCTGCCACAACGCGCCCCACCATTTCCAACTTATGAGAGCCCGCGAAGGCTTCAAGCAGAAGCGATGTCGCACCAGCCACCAGGCCGGCGCCAAGCGCAATGCCAAGGCAAAAGGGCAGGGCGCCGCGAAAGCCGCGCAGCGCAGCCATAGTGCCAATGGTCAACATATTCGGCCCAGGCGTGGCCAGGATGGCGAAATAGCCAAGGGCGAATTTCAGCAGCAGCGAATAAGAAAGCGTGGTTGCTTCAAGCATCATGGCAGCCTCCGCATTGCATCCAAAGGCAGGTCATGGCTGGTCGGCGCGGTGTGGTGCGTTGCCGGTCTCATGGCATCACCGCGCCAGATTCACGGCGAAAAACCCGGCCACAGTCGCCGCCGTTTGCGCGGCCATGGCAGGCCAGGGGCGGGCCGCCACGCGCCCAGCCAGGCCGGGCGCAGGCAGCATCACTTCCTGCGCCGCGCCAAGCTGCGGAAAGTCCCAGGCGTAGCCGGCACTGGGCACTTCCTGATGCTCCACCTCGGCGCCCGTCGCGCGCAGGCTTTCGCGTAGGAAGGCGCAAGCCTCGGTTGGGTTGGCGGGATCTTCCGCGCCATGCAGCAGCAGGATCGCAGCGTTTTTGTGCGGCAAGGCGAAGCCGGGGGCGCCGCCTGGGGCATTGTAGTTCCAGGCATATTCCGCGGGCCCCACGAAGTCGCGAATGTCGGCATCGCCCATCCAGGCGACGCGATGCATCAGCGGTGTGGGCGCAGGCGCGTCCGCCATCTTGCGCGCGCCGGCCAGGCTGCCACAGCCGGGATAGAGCAAGGCGCGCGCAGCCGTGCCGGGCAATTCCAGGGCAAGGCGGGCACCAGCACCAAAGCCCAGCACGCCAAGCCGTGCTGGGTTGATGCGCGGGTCGGCGGCAAGTGCCGCAAGCGCTGCACCCGCCGCGGCAGCGTCCCCTTCACGCAATTCCAGCACGGCGATATCCGCGCCCAGCAATTGCTCGGCATAGGAAGCGGTGCGGCCATCAACGCCGGAGGCATCATGCAGGATCAGCACCGCCGGGACCGGGGATCGGGCAGCGGCTTCGGGCATGTCGAAAACGCCCGCGCCATCGGCCAATTCCACCGCGAAGGACCGCACGCCACCGCGCGCCTGGGTGTTGGGCAGGCTCGCGATGCGGATCGCGGTATCCGGCGCCAGCGCTTCGGCCGCAGCACCGCGCGGCGAGACCGCCAGCAGGCCGCCCCCAAGGCCGAGAGGCGACAACAACCAAAGCGCCAGGGCAACCTGCCCTGTCCGGGCGGGGACCACAGTGCCTTGGGCTGTCGCGGGTTTGGCGGGGGCGATCTTGCACTCGCTGGCTGCCGCGGGCCGCGCCAAGGAAAGCAGGAAGGCGCCCAGCAGGCCGGCAAGGCCGCAGCCGATGACCGAGACCTCATAGGTGCCGAAGAAGGCGATGCCGGCACTCATCAGCGGCAAGCCCGCCAGTAAGGCGATGCCGCGGCTGGTATAGAGCGCGCCAATCAGGCCACCGATGCCGCGGCTGCCGAAGCTATCCGCGGCAAAGGCGGGCAGCAGCGCCTGGAATCCACCCTGCAGCACGCCGTAGATCAGGGCGAAGGCACCAAGCGACCAGGCATCGTCCGCCACAGCCCACGCAAACATGGCTAGGCCGAGCGCAAAGCAGGTGACCAGGAAACTCATACGCCGGCCAGCCCGATCCGATACAGCCGCCAGAATCAAACGCCCAGCCAGCGAACCTATGCCGATCAGGGCGAGCAACCCAACGGCCTGATGATGGCTGAGCCCCTGCGCCTCAGCCGAACCCACCAGCTGCATGAGCGGCGCAGAGGCGGGTATCGAAACCAGCAGCGTGCCAACAACCGCGTAGTGGAAGCTACGGAGGCGCAATGCATGACCAAGGCTTAAGCCCTCGGCCGCGGGCGCGGTGCGCGCAGGATCAAGCCGCTTGCCATCCGGCCCCATGCCATGTTTTTCGGGTTGCGCATCCAGTAGCAGCGCTGCAGCGAAGCCGATCAGCGCCGCGAATGCGGCGCAGCAGAGGAAAATGGCGCGCCAGTCGCCAATGGGGGAAAGAAGGTCCTTAAGTATCGGCACCAAGGCCATGCCGCCCGCCATGCCAGTCCCGGCAAGGCCGGCGGCAAGGCCGCGCTTTGCCACAAACCAGCGCTGCACGGCAGCAATGCCAGGAACATTGGCCAGCCCAACCCCAAGCCCCAGCAGCAGCCCGTAGCCCAGGAAAAGCGTGAGGGTATTCTGCGCCAAAGCCGCTGTGGCGAGGCCGGATGCCACCAGCATCATACCGAAAGCCGCCAGATAGCGAGGGCCAAAGCGATCCGCCAGGGATCCGCTGATGGCACTCACCAAAAAGCTGCCGCCAAGACTCAGCCCCATCACCAGATCGGCGTCCGCGCGATTCATGCCGATGCTTGCGGCAATCTCAGCCGAAAAGGCAGCGCTTGAGTAGATCGCGCCAAAGCCCACCATCTGGATGAGAAACGCACCAAGCACGACCAGCCAGCCGCGATGGCGCTGCAATAGGGATCTACGAGGCATCACTTGCCTCCATTGCTAGATGTGCGGGCAGAGAAGCTCGTCGCCGCCAGCCCGATCACCGCGATGCCCGTCATGGCGTTCGGGTTCTCCGCCACCCAGCGGCCGGCGTAGCGCCGGAGCAGCCAAGCCGTGAGCGCCGCAGCGCCGATGATGGCGCCCAGGCGCAGGGACATGGCATGCGGGTCGATAGCTAGCTCGGCGCCGGCCATTATCGCCGCGAGAGGCGGCAGGTAGAGCGGTGCGGCGAGCGTGGCCAAGACGCTCGCCAGCAGCGCAAGCGGCGCGCTGAGCCCCAGCATCACCGCGATTGCGGCGGCGCTGCCGACAGGCGGCGCGAGCGTGCAGAGCAGGAGGCCGAGAGCGAGGTCCGGCCCGGGCTGCAACGCCTGCACAAGGGTGTAGGCGAGTAGCGGCACTCCGAAGACGGACCAGGTGAGGATGGCCAATATACTGCGCCGGTCCACCATTTCCGCGCGGAACGCCGCGCCGTCCACCTTGAGGAAGGCGCCGAGCGTGGAGACGAAGACGGCCACCCCCATCAGCGGGCGCGCGGCATCGGCCAGCGTCGGGGCGACCACGCCGATCAGTACCCCGCCGCAGAGCAGCGCAGGACCGTTGCGCCCGGCCCGGCCCAGAAGGGCGTTCGCGCCGGCGTTCACGGCACGCTCCCTTCAGCGACCTCAAAGGCGGAAACCAGCAACGCTTGATCGGGCTTGGGCTTAGCGCACAGCCAAAGCGTCGCAAGCGATGCTCGGTTCACCATGCCGACCGGCATGTCTTGGCGTTCACGATCGTTGACCACGGGCGGGACCCTTTTCTTAACCCGCCCAGAAAAGCCTCACGAAACGACCCTTGTGTAGGAACAAATCACGCTTTGGCAGGCTTACCTGCCCAATCCGTCTGTCCAGCGCCAAATGTGTCTATGCGTCGCCGAATCTGTCCATCCGTTGCCGATTTTGTCTGCTTCATCAGCGAAACCTCGTTGGATACTGAGGCTGAGTGGTGATAGTTAACGCGCGAGGAGGATTCGATGCAGCTTCACCTTGATGAAAGTCGACTCGGTGCCTTCAAACTTGTCAAAGCGAATTCTGCCGATAGCTTTGCGGAACGTCTGTGCACTGTCGCCCCCTTTCCGGATCGGACCCGGACATACAAGTACCGGCTACTGGACCCCACATCGTCCCGTACGCGCTTTGACCATCCAATTCTCAGCCTTGCGATCCGTTCCGTGGGCCCCTTTGTTGGGAGCTATGCGGGTAGTAGCCTCGCAACCGAGGTCGTCCATGACGGTGAGTACAGCGAACTCATCAACTTCTTTACCGTGCTGCGAGGGGAGGTGGCCTTGAATGCGGCTGGCCTCTCGGGGGTGGGAACGGCAGATCGAGGGCTTGTGTTTCGGCCTCGCCATGAGGCTCGGCTGCTGACGAGCGATCAGTCCGCGCGCACAAATTTCTTCATCAAGGCCAAGGACCTTGAAAAGGCACTGGAGCACATGCTCGACGCTCGCCTGCATCGGCCGCTCGAATTCCATACCGAGATCGACTGGAGTTGCGGGCTAGCAGCCAGCCTGAAATGGCAGCTTGCCTTCATGATGCAGGAAATGGAGCGGGCAGACGGGTTGACCAGCAATGCTGTGGCGCTTGCCTCGATGACAGATTTACTGGTGACACTGGCCCTGCGCGCGGCGCCGCATAACTACACCGACCAGCTCACGGTGGGCCCGGTGGCCGCCGTTCCGGCCTATGTCCGTCGCGCTGAGGAGTTCATGCGCGCGCATTGCGCGGAGCCGATTCGCATCACGGACATCGCGGCCGCAGCCGGATGCAGCGTGCGAACATTGAGCGACGTTTTCTCGCGTTTTCGTGGCAGGACAGCGCTGGCTGTTCTGCAAGGGGTCCGGCTGGAGAAGGTGCATGCAGAACTCGGCCGCATTGAAGCCGGGGCCACAGTGGGCACTGTCGCGCGCCGCTACGGCTTTACCAATGCGTCGCGGTTAAAAGCCGCATTCGAGCGTCGTTTTGGCGAGACCCCCTCGGATGTGGTGCGGCGCGCGTCGCGGTAACCGGAACTGTCCGGCGTCAGCGCCTATGGGACCAAATTGGCGATTTGAATGACGGAGGATTTCTGGCTCACCGTACCCAAAGGAGAGTGAAGATGAGCCAGAAATCCTCTGCCCCACCCGTGCGAGTGCCAGCCGAAAAACTGGTCCGCGTTGTCCGTCGTCAAATCATTTGAGACTGCTTTGCGCGCTGTCTAGCGGAGTATCTGGCCCATCTGTGGTTGAGGTTAAGCTGCGTTTTGGTGATGCATCAAGCGGCGGTGCTGGATGGTTCGGCGCTCGATGCGCTCACGTTCCAGTAGGATGGTCTGCCCCCTGCCGAAATAGACATCAGCCGGGGTCAGGTGGGCCAGACTCTCGTGATAGCGCCGTTGGCTATACCGCTCGACAAACTCCTCGATCTCAGCCTGCAGCGCGCCCGGCAGGTAGTAATTCTCCAACAGGATGCGGTTCTTCATGGTCTGGTGCCAGCGTTCGATCTTTCCCTGCGTCTGGGGATGGGCAGGCGCGCCGCGGACATGCTGGATACCATGCTGCGCCAGCCATTGGGCGAAAGCGTCCGAGATGAACCCGGGCCCATTGTCAGAGAGCAATCGCGGGCGTTGTCGTAGCGGCACATCACGGCAGCCTGAGGCCGTCATGGCCAGCTCCAGCGTCTCACTGACATCGCTCGCGGTCATGCCCGTGCACAGCCGCCAGGCGATGACGTAGCGCGAGAAATCATCCAGCACGGTGCACAGATAAAACCAC
>JADCFA010000053.1 GCA_020249775.1 Roseomonas sp.
GACAAATCTTTGGCAAGTTCGAGCAACGACAGCTTGCGTCGTGCTACCTTGTCTTTCGTGGTCATCATCGTGGTCTTTCGTGTTTGAGGGTTGTGTCGCAACGCCATCAAACCCGCTTCCACGCGGTCCGGACACCGCGAACCGGGCGCGCAGACCCTTACGGTCCGCGCCCGGTTCCATCGGTGGCCTATGTCAGGTGATTACCATAGGGGGACGGATTGAAGGCCCGCGCTACCAACGCAGGCTCCTCAGCGCCGCAAGCGGTGCCACTTTTTCGGCCGCTGCAACAGCCGCGAGCGCTTCAGGGCTTGGGTCTGCGCCATGCGCTTCCCCGGCAAGGCCGGTTAGCGCCCAAAGCGCGTCAATGCCCACGGCCTGCGCGCCGGCCAAATCCGTATGCGGGCTATCGCCAATGGCAAGCACACGCGCCTTCGGGATTGGCCCCAGCAATTCCATCACCGGGTCATAAATCGCAGGGTCAGGCTTGCCGATTTCCAGCACATCGCCGCCGAATTCGCGATACACATCGGCCAAGGCGCCGGCGCAGATCACCTTCTCACCGGCCACCATCACATGCCGATCGGGATTGACGCAGAGCATCGGCAGCCCGGCATCGAAACAGGCGCGCAAGGCCGCGCGATAAGGTTCCGCGCTTTTTGTGCCGCCATCCGCATCCGGGCCGGTATTCAGCAGGAAATCTGCCTTGGTCGGGTCTGTCACAATCTCGGCGGCGTCTTCCTCCACCACGGAAAGATCACGCTCCGGCCCGATATGCACAACGCGGCGACCGAAGCGCGCGAACCATGGGTGCTTGCGTTCCTTCATCAGCCGCCAGGAAGCCTCTCCGGAGGACATGATGCCATCATAAAGCCCGCGGTCGAGCCCCATGCGGTCCAGCATGCCTTGCACGAACCAGGCGCGGCGCGGGGCATTGGTCAGGAAGACAATGCGTTTGCCGCGTGCTTTCAACGCAGCCAGCGCTTCCGGCACGCCGGGATAGGGTTTGCGCCCATCATGCACCACGCCCCAAAGATCCAGCACATAGCCGTCATAGCGATCAGCCAGGTCAGCGATACCGTCCAGAATTTGCATCACGCATCCTTGCCGATAGCATCGGCGACCGAGGTAAAGCCATCACGCGCCAGCAGCGCCGCGAGGCCATCGAGAATCTGCCGCACCAAAACGGGCCCGGCATAGGCGAAGCCGGAATAAAGCTGCACCAGCGCAGCGCCGGCGCGGATTTTCGCATAAGCCTGTTCGGCGCTGGCAATGCCTCCCACGCCAATCAGCGCAAGGCGGCCTTGTGCCAGGCGATAGCCGCGCTTGAGCAACGCGGTCGAGGGGCCGAAAAGCGGCGCGCCGGAAAGCCCGCCGGCCTGATCCTTCAGGGCCGATTGCAGCGAAGCCGGGCGCGTGATGGTGGTATTGGAGATGATCAGCCCGGCAATGCCCTGGGCCACGCAGGCTTCCACAATCGGCCCAAGCGCATCATCGGCCAGATCAGGCGCGATCTTCACCAGCATGGGCGGGCGCTTGGCGAGGGCCGTGCGGCGCGCATTGATGGCGGCCAGAATCGAGGCGAGGCGTTCTTCCCCCTGCAAGTCACGCAAGCCCGGCGTATTGGGGGAGGATACATTGACGGTGACGTAATCCACATGCGGTGCCAGCGCCTCATAAAGTGCCGGGTAGTCGCGTTCGGGATCAGCACCTTCCTTATTGATGCCGATATTGGCGCCGAAAATGCCGGGCAGCGGCCGGGGCAGGGCCTTCAGCCGGGCGATGAAGGCATCCAGCCCGGCATTATTGAAGCCAAGGCGATTGATCACCGCGCGGTCTTCAGCAAGGCGGAAAATTCGCGGCCGCGGATTGCCGATTTGCGGGCGCGGCGTGACGGTGCCGGCTTCCATGAAGCCAAAGCCGAGGCGCAGCAACGGCAGCACCGCCTCGGCATTCTTGTCGAAACCCGCCGCGAGGCCGAGCGGATTGCGGAAGCGAAGCCCCGCGACTTCGGTCGCAAGGCTTGGGTGATTGGCGCCGCGATCCCGGCCAACAAGGCCAAGGGAGAGGGCGCGGAGTGCGATACCATGGGCGGTTTCGGCATCCATGCCGCGCATGAGCGGCATAAGGGCGGAGGCAATGGCGGGTGTCATGCCGGTCTTCTGCCCCGGAAGGTGGCGCGGTGGAAGGGCCGGGGCAAGGGGGGTCTGCTGCCCCGGCCCTGCCAATTAGTGCTTCCATTCTTCACGAGGCAATTTTATTCTCATGTTCCTAGTCCGGTAACTCAAGTTGGAAAGAGATAATTTGCAGCGTTTCGCCTGCCTTGCCGCCCAAGCGGGCGATGCCGCCAGCTTTGGCTGTGCTTGCGCGGCCTGCCAGGAAGCCTGGAAGCCGCTGGCGGCGGCTGGGCCTGACCCGGCGCCGGCGAGCGCGCCGGGCGATGTACCGAATGATACATCCACCAGCTTTGCGATCACGCTTGGTACGCCGCTTTATGGCGCCCTTGAGGAAAAGTCGGATCACGATTGGTATGCCGTGGATCTGGTGGCTGGCGCACGCTACCGGATCACCCTGGATGGCGCGCTTTTCGAAGACTATGGCGCGCTGGAAGACCCTTATATTTATTTGCGCGATGCCAATGGCACACTTATCGACGAAGATGATGATGGTGGGCCGGGCCGTTATTCGTTGCTCAATTGGATTGCGACCGGGACGGGGCGCTATTACCTGGATGTTGGCGCCTGGAATGAGGATTATGTTGGTGGCTATCGGTTGACAATTTCCGCCTATAATCCGCCGAATTATTCCCTGGATCAGATCGCTGATTTCCTGACTACCGGTTACTGGGGCAATGGTGGCCATCGCTGGGATACCAGCGCGGATAATATCGTCACCTACAATATCACGGCATTGACGGTGGCGGGCCAGACCCTGGCGCGCGCGGCCTTTCAGGCCTGGGCCAATGTCACCAATCTGGTGTTTCAGGAAGTTGAAAGCGGCGGCGATATTCCGTTTGACGATAATGAGCCCGGCGCTTTTGCGGGTGGCAACTGGGAGGCGGGGCTCATCACCTCCATGCGGGTGAATGTCAGCACGGCCTGGCTTTCGAGCTACGGCACCGCCCTGGATAGCTATTCCTTCCAGACCTATGTGCATGAAATCGGCCATGCACTGGGGCTTGGTCATGGCGGCCCCTATAATGGTTCGGCCAATTATGGGCAGGATAATCTCTATGTGAATGATGTCTGGTCCTACACCGTGATGTCCTATTTCGATCAGGCGGAAACCGGCTTCGGCAGCTATCGCTACGTCATGGGGCCGAGTATCGCCGATATCCTGGCGGTCCAGAACCTTTACGGCGCCAATACGAGTTTCAATGTGGGCAATACCGTTTATGGCCGTAACGCGACAGCAGGTTCGCTCTATGACTTTGCCAGCTACACCACGGCTCCTGCCTTCAGTATCTATGATGCGGGTGGTGCGGATACGCTGGATGCCTCGGGCTATAGTGCCAATCAAATCATCAACCTGAACCCGGAAGCCTTTTCTTCCATCGGTGGCATGACCAACAATATCGCCATCGCGCGCAATGTTATCATTGAAGCCGCGATTGGCGGCGATGGGCCTGATAGCCTGCTTGGCAATACGGCTGCGAATTTGCTTTCTGGCAATGCGGGCGCCGATACGCTGGATGGTGGTGCCGAGAATGACATTCTTTCTGGCGGTGCGGGTGATGATCGCCTGATCGGTGGCGCGGGTTTGGACGTGGCTGATTATCAGGTTTTTGGCAGCGCCATTTTCGTCAATCTGAATGCGGGCACAGCATCGGGCAGCGATATCGGTGCCGATCTGCTGCTGGAGATCGAAGGCGCTGCGGGCGGGCAGGGCGCTGATAGCATCATCGGCAATGCTGCGGATATCATGCTTTCCGGCAATGCTGGCGCCGATACGCTGGTTGGTGGCGCCGGCAATGACAGCCTTTATGGCGGTGCGGGCGATGACCTGCTGATGGCCGATGGCTTGGGCAATTGTATTGATGGCGGAGCGGGTGATGATGTCATCCTGCTGGGCGGCGTCCAGCCTGCCGATCTTCTGGCACTTTTTGCCATAAACATCTGATCGCCATGCTTGCGCTTGACGCCCCCTGAAGGCGGGGCGAGAAGGCGCCAGCCGAAGCTGTTTCGGCGCCATGCCGATCCGGGATCATATGACAAGCTTCAAAGGGCCGCTGCTGCTGGTGGGGGCCATGGCGCTTTTCGCGCTGCTCGATGCCAATTCGAAGCTGCTCGCGGGCCGTTATGGCGCCGATCAGGTATTGGTCATTCGCTACGGCACCTTGCTGGCGCTGCTTGGGCTTTTGCGACTCTTGCGCCCGGGCTCGGGCGGGCCGATCGCCACCGCGCGGCCGGGGCTGCATTTGCTGCGGGCGCTTTGCATGGCGGGAAGCGCCTATGGCTTCTTTCTGGCCTTTCGCGAGATTCCGCTGGCGGAGGGTTATCTGGTTTACTTCACCGCGCCGTTCTTCACCCTATTGCTGGCGGCGCTGGTGCTTGGGGAGAAAAATGGCCGCGCCGTTTGGTTCTGGTCGGCCATGGGTTTTCTTGGCGTAATTGTCGCCATGGCGCCGGGGCTTTCGGCGGCGGGACCATGGGGCGCCTATGCCTGGGCCTTTCTGGGTACCATGACCTATGCCGGGTTTCTAACAATCAGCCGGCTATTGCGGGCGGAACAAGGCGCGGCGCGGCTGATTTTCTGGTCCTCGGGCCCGCTTTTTCTGGCAATCCTGCCCTTCGCCATTGGCACATGGGTGATGCCCGATGCCTATGATTGGCTGGCGCTGATTGCCAATGGGCTTTTCGCGGGCGGGGCGACCTTGGCGTTGGCGCTGGCTTTCAGCATTGACCGGGCCGCGCGGCTGGCGCCGCTTGAGTTTTCCGCCTTGGTTTTTGCGCTGCTTTTGGATGCGGCGATCTGGCAGCTTTGGCCCGGCGGCTGGACCCTGGCAGGTGCGGCGATTGTGGTCTTTGCCTGCCTGATGAGCGAACGTGCCTCCAGGACCAGGTAGCGCCAGCCTGGCGGCCTAAGGAATCTCGGGCGGAAATTGATGCCGCCCATCGGCGCCAAGCGGCAGCGATACCACGCGCCGCACCGCGGCCAGCGGCAAGGCACCATAAAGATGCGGAAACAAGCCCGGGCGCGATCCGCCGCTCGCAGGTTCCCATTTCAGGCTCTCGCCCAGGGCCGCGCTTGGCACCTCCAGCATCAGCAAATCAGCGATGCCGGCGCGGTGCTTGGCGGCGCTGGCGCGCAGCTGCGCGGCGGTGGAAAAATGCAGAAAACCATCGCGCCGATCATCCGCGCTGCCGTGATAGGCGCCGGCGGCTTCTGCCGCGCGCCAATCATCGGCGCGGAGCAGCGTATAGATGAATGCTTCCATGCAAGACTGCTTACTGAATTCCAGCCGCCTCCGCAAAGCGGCGGCCTTGGCGCGGTTGATTTTGCTTCGGCGCGAAATCGCCTAAGCTTGGTCGCCGGTCGCGCCACAGGGCAGGTGCGCCGCCAGTTTCACCACGCCCGCAGGTTGCCGCCATGGATTCGCTTCCGCTTGCCGGAATTCGCGTTGTTGAGTTTTCCCACATGGTCATGGGGCCCACTTGTGGCCTGGTTCTGGCCGATCTGGGCGCCGAGGTGATCAAGATTGAGCCGCCCGGCAACGGTGATCGCACACGCTACCTGGTTGCTTCCGGCACGGGTTTCTTCCCCGCCTTCAGCCGCAACAAGAAAAGCGTGACGATAGATACGGATGACGCCGGCGATCTGGAAACCCTGAAGCGCCTGATTGATACCGCGGATGTGGTGGTGGAAAATTTCCGCCCCGGTGGGCTTGCCGCCAAAGGCCTTGGCTATGAAGCGCTTGCGGCGCGCAATCCGCGGCTGATCTATTGCTCGCTCAAGGGCTATCTGCCCGGCCCTTATGAAAACCGCACCGCCTTGGATGAGGTTGTGCAAATGCAATCAGGCCTGGCTTACATGACCGGCCCGCCAGGGCGGCCGTTGCGCGCCGGTGCGCCGGTGAATGACATGATGGGCGGCATGTTCGGCGCCATTGCCATTCTGGGGGCGCTTCGCCAACGCGATGCCTCGGGCCGTGGGCAGCATTTGCAGGCTGGATTGTTTGAGAATGCGGCCTTCCTGGTTTCCACCGCCATGCTGCAACAGGCAATCACCGGCAAGGTGCCAGAGCCAATGCCGGCTGGCCGCCGTGCCTGGGGCGTTTATGATGTGTTTGACACCGCAGATGGCGAGCAGATTTTCATTGGCGTCGTGACCGAACGCCAATGGGAAATCTTTGTCCATGAATTGAATGAACCGGCACTCAACAATCCGGAATACTCCAACAATACCGAACGCGCCAAGCGCCGCGAAACCCTGATCCCGCTGGTGCAATCCCTATTGATCAAACGCCGCGTCGCGGCGCTTGAGGAAATGTGCGCGCGCGCCGGCCTGCCCTATTCACGCATCGCGAGGCCTTGGGATTTGTTTGAAGATGCGCATCTTCTGGCAAGCGGCGGCTTGCATGAAGTGACCCTTGCCGATGGGCGCCGCGCCAAGGTGCCAGCGCTGCCGATGCAATTCGGTGCGGAACGCCTGCCGCTTCGGCATGATCTGGCAAGCCCTGGCCAGCATAATGAGGAAATTCTGGGTCCAATCCTTGCGGCCAAGGGCAAATGAGCTTGCGCGACCGCCAAGACATGAAGTGACGCAGCCAAACAGAAAAGGAAAACACCATGCCGATCTATGCGCTTGATGATCTTATCCCACAAACCCCAGGCGCGGGGCATTTCTGGGTAGCGCCGGATGCGCAGGTGGTGGGGCACGTGATCCTGGCCGAGGATGTTGGCATCTGGTTCGGTGCGGCCATTCGGGGTGACAATGAACCCATCCGCATAGGCGCGCGCAGTAACATCCAGGAAGGTGCCGTATTGCATTCCGATGCCGGGTTTCCGCTGACAATCGGTGCCGATGTCACGGTTGGGCATCGCGCGATCCTGCATGGCTGCACCATTGGCGATGGCGCGCTGATTGGCATGGGCGCCACGGTGATGAATGGTGCGCGGATTGGCGCGGGCAGCATCATTGGCGCCGGCGCGCTTGTCACCGAAGGCAAGGAAATCCCCGAAGGCTCATTGGTGATGGGGGCGCCAGCCAAGGTCATCCGCGCGCTTGATGCCGAAACCCGGCAGCGCCTGCTTGGTTCCGCCGCGCATTATGTTGAAAATGCCCGCCGCTTCAGCCGCGGCCTGAAGCGGATTGATGGCGCCTGACGCTTGGGCGTCCCCGCATCTGAAGAAGGCCGCCTATGTCCGCGCTAGTGGTCTGATCGTTGCTGTCGGTTCCCGAGGGCAGCGATCGGATCACTAGCATGACATGATTTCTCTCTAATGCGCCTTATGCTAGATAAAGCGTTTATTCTATGCCAAGTGATCCATCCGAACTGACGCTGACCCTGCATCGCGCCATTGCCGAAATCTCGGCGCGCGATTGGGACGCCTGTGCAGGCGGTGATAATCCTTTTTTGACCCACGCCTTTCTGTTGGCATTGGAGGAAAGCGGCAGCGCGGTGGCGGAACGCGGCTGGCTGCCGCAGCATGCTGCCTTACGCGATGGCACTGGGCGATTGCTGGCTTGCGCGCCGGCCTATGCCAAATCCCATTCCCAGGGCGAATATGTTTTCGACCATGGCTGGGCGGATGCTTTGGAACGCGCGGGCGGGGATTACTACCCGAAGCTGCAAGTCGCCGTGCCCTTCAGCCCCGTGCCTGGTCCGCGGCTTTTGCTCCATCCTGAAGCCGGCTTCGGGCCGGATGTTCTAGGCGGCGCCCTGGTGCAGGCCTGCAAGGGCATTGGCGCTTCATCGGTCCATGCCACCTTCTGCACGGAAGCCGAATGGCGCGCCTTGGGCGATGCCGGCTGGTTACAACGGCTAGGCACGCAATTCCATTGGGCCAATCCTGGCTATCGCGATTTCGATGATTTTCTGGGCGCCTTGGCATCACGCAAACGCAAGGCGCTGAAGCGCGAAAGGCGTGATGTGCAGGCGACGGGACTGACGCTCCGCACACTGCGCGGGGCGGAAATCACGCTGCGCCATTGGCAGGCCTTTCACCGCTTCTATCGCGCCACCACGGATAAGAAATGGGGCCGCAGCGCCTATCTGACGCGCGATTTCTGGCCGCTGCTTGGCGAAAGGCTTGGCGATCGCGTACTGCTCATGGTGGCGGAGCGTGATGGGGAACCCGTGGCCGGCGCGCTCAATCTGATTGGGCGCGATGCGATTTACGGCCGCAACTGGGGCGCCATAGTGGATGTGCCCTTTCTGCATTTTGAGCTTTGCTATTACATGGCGATGGATTTCGCGATTGCGCATGGCATTGCGCGCGTGGAAGCCGGCGCGCAGGGTGAGCATAAAATCCAGCGCGGCTATCTGCCGGTGCCGACCTATTCCGCACATTGGATCGCGCATCCGGGGCTTTCCCGCGCGGTAGATGACTTCCTCTCCCGCGAGCGCCCGGCAATGGAACGCGAAATGGCGGCACTCGCGACGCTTTCCCCCTTTCGCCAGGCGGATGAGGGCGCGTGACACCGGGCGCGCCGCGCAGCGCCTATCTGCAATTGGCGGCATCCATGGCGCTGGTCGGTGCCAATGTCGCGGTGGCGAAACTACTCGCGGAAGCGCTGCCCATTCCGATGATCGCCTTTCTGCGTTGCGTTTTGGCGGTGGCGTTGCTCTGGCCCTTGGCGCGCCTGTTGGAAGCCGCGCCACGGCCTGAGGGCGAGGTGATGCGTAACCTTGCTTGGCAGGCGCTGTTTGGCACGGTGATCTATAATGCGGGCTTGCTGGCGGGCTTGCGCCTGACCTCGGCGCTGGAAGGCGGGCTGGTATTGGCAAGCCTACCCGCGGTGGTCGCTCTGGGCAGCGCCTTTTGGCTGCGCGAAAAATTGTCACAACCGCAATGGATCGCCGTCAGCCTCGCAGCCTTCGGCATGGCAGCCATGACGGTTGCGCGCAGCGGTGGTGAGGCCGAGGGGTCTGTCCTTGGCAATCTGCTGATCTTCGGTGGCGTGATTGGGGAGGCGCTTTACGTACTGCTAGCCCGCCGCATTTCGGGCCGCGTTGGCGTGATCACCGCAAGCCTTTGGATGCAGATTTTCTCGGCGCTGATGCTCGCACCCTTTGCCCTGCCGGATATTGCCAGCATTGCGGCGCTTGCCGATCCGCGTCTTGCCGCATTGCTGGTATTTCATAGCGTGACGGCGAGCGTGCTCTGCCTATTGCTTTGGTATGCTGGCCTGAAGCGCGTCGGCGCTGGTGTGGCTGGGATTTTCACGGCCTTTCTGCCCGCGACCGCCGCGATTGTGGCGGTGGTAGTTTTGCAGGAAGCCTTTACTGCCATCCATGGCATTGGCTTCGCGCTGATGATGTTGAGCGTGCTGATCGCCACTTGGCCGCGCAGGCAAAGCGCATGAGGCCGTGGTTTACGCAAAGCCTTGGCGCATTTCGTCGCCAGGCGCCGGCGCAAATCGCGGCATCTTTAGCCTATGAACAGGCGGCGCGTTTCGGCACGCTTGAATTGAAGCAGCGCGATTCCTGGGTAGCCAGCACGGCCCTGTTGCAGGATGCCTTGGCCGAGGGCGACGCTTCCTGGCACATCTTCATGGAATGCGATTTGCTCCGCCTTGAAAAACGCGCCGATGCCATATTGCTGACCGATCGTGCGGTCTTTGTTCTGGAATTCAAGATGGGTGCGCAGAAGCCGGACCTGAATGATCTGCGCCAGACTGATAATTACGCCATGGATTTGCATGATTTCCACGCCGGCAGCCGCGGCGTGCCGATCATCCCCATTCTAATCGCGCCAGGCGTGCCGCAGCGTGAACCAGACCTGCCATTGTTTTGGCATGGGGTGGCGCCAGTCATGGTGGCCAATCGTGCAATGTTGCGTAGCATCGTGGCGCGCGCCCAGGCGATGATACCGCTGCCAAAAACACCGATTGATGCGGATAGCTGGGCGCGTTCTGCCTATCGCCCCGTGCCTAGCGTCCTGGAAGCGGCGCGACTTTTATATCGTCGCAATGCCGTGCCGGATATCGGCGCCACGCGGGCCGATGCGCATAACCTGACCCGCACGACAGAGGCGATTGCGCGTGTGATTGCACGTGCCCAGGCCGAAGGTGGGCGTTATGTGGTTTTCGTCACTGGCATTCCCGGGGCGGGCAAAACGCTTTGCGGTCTCAATCTTGTGTTCGGTTCTTTGCGCGAAGCTGGGGCGGCTTTTCTTTCCGGCAATGTGCCCTTGGTGACGGTATTGCGGGAAGCCTTGGCGCGTGATGCCGCGCCGCAAGGAGGCGCCGCTTTCCAGGCCGCCGAACGCGCTGCCCGTACCGCGCTGCAAAATGTCCATCGCTTTCTGGAACATCATGTGATCCATGCGCATGAAACGCCCGAAGCGCGCATCATTGTCTTTGATGAGGCGCAGCGCGCCTGGGATGAAGCGCAAGCAACCCGCGATGGTCAGCGCCGCAAAAGCCACCTGACCATGAGCGAACCCGCCCATACGCTGGAAATCATGGCGCGCCATGATGGCTGGGCGGTGGTTGTCGCGCTGATTGGCAATGGTCAGGAAATCAATACCGGTGAAGCGGGCCTCGCCGAATGGGGCCGTGTGATTGCCGCTGCCCCTTCCTGGCGCGCGGTCGCGGCCCGGCGCAGCATCACCGCTGCCGATCCCGCGCAGCGCCTGGCCGAAGCTGCCGCATCTTGGCTTGCCTTTGATGATGATCTGGATCTGCAAACGCCCATTCGCAGCCTGCGGACCAGCCGGGGCACCGATTGGGTGGATGCGGTCCTGCACGGTGACGCACCCGCCGCCCGCGCCATTGCCGCGGCGACAACGGACTTGCCCTATTATATCACGCGTGATCCGATCGCCTGGCGCGCGGCCCTACGCGCCCGCACCAGGGGCTTGCGCCGCGCCGGCTTGGTCGCTTCCGCCGGCGCACGGCGCCTACGCGCGGAAAGGCTTGGCGTGCAGGTGCCCGATATCGCCGATTGGTTCCTGAAGCGCTGGCCAGATATCCGTTCTTCCGAAGCGCTGGAAACCTTTGCCACAGAATATGATTGCCAGGGCTTGGAATTGGATGCAGTGGGCCTTGCCTGGGGCGGTGATTTCCTCCGCCATGGCGGGCAATGGCGCGCGCGGCGCTTTGCTGGCAATCAATGGCAGGTGGTGCGTGGCGTGGAGGAGCAGCGCTATATCCTGAATACCTATCGCGTTTTGCTGACGCGCGCACGATATGAAACGATCATCTGGGTCCCGCCCGGTTCTGCCGCTGATGATCCCTTCCATGACATCACGCGCCCAGCTGATGAAATGGATGCCATCGCGGATTTTCTATTGGCCTCTGGCGCACGGCCCTTGGAAGGCATTATCATACCAAATAGCTCTGCACGGGAACCAGTACGATTGTTATGAGGCTATGATGCGCGCCTTCATCCTTTTGGCCCTGATTGCTTTTGCGCTGCCAGCATGGGCGCAGGAAATCAAGCTTGCCACCTGGAATATCGCCTGGCTCACCACCAAGCCCGCCGGCCATCCGGATTTGCCGCGCGATCTGACGCCAAGAGCCGAGCAGGATTTTGCTCGGCTGCGTGCTTATGCCGAGCGGCTGGCAGCGGATGTGGTCGCGTTGCAGGAAGTGGATGGCCCCTTGGCAGCGGCGCGGGTTTTTGACGCCACGGCCTATGATTTTCACTTTCCGGCGGAAAGCGATGTGCAGCGCTCAGGATTTGCCTGGCGCAAGGGGCTACAGGTAGCGCGCAACCCCGATCTGATGGCGCTTGACCTTCGCCCAACCGCACGGCGTTCCTTGCGGCGTGGTGCCGATATCACGCTTCATGGCGAAAATGGAGCGCGCCTGCGCCTGCTATCCATTCATCTGGATGGAGGTTGCGCGCAGGGTTCTGTCCGCCAGCCAAATAATAGTGACTGTCAAAGCCTTGGTCAGCAGGCGCAGATTCTGGCCGAATGGATCACGGAAAGGCGTCGCGAAAACATGCCCTTCGTCATCCTGGGGGATTTCAATCGGCGTTTTTCACGCGAAGATGACATGCTTTCAGTGCTGAATGCTGCATCGCCCATGCGCCGCCCGACCGAAGGGCTTTCCAACCCCTGTTGGGGTCGAGATGGGCAGGGCAGGCCGTTCATAGACCATATCCTGCTTGGCATGCGCGCGGCGGATTGGTTTGTGCGGGATAGTTTTCGCGTGTTTTCCTATACGGAACGTGATCCCGCGCTGCGCGATGTGATTAGCGATCACTGCCCGATTTCCGTGCGCCTGCGCTTGCCCTGAAATACGCTATGGGCGGCGTGTGGCGCCCGTGCCATGCTGCGCTCATGTCGCTCTTCACCCGAATCACCCTGCCGCTCGCGGCCATTAACTTCATCAATCAGGCTAATCGTTCCCTGGTTGCAGTGATTGGGCCATTCCTTGCGCTTGAATTCGGTTTGACCGCGGCGGAGCTTGGCCTTCTGGCGGCCTGCTTTTTCGCAAGCTACGCCATTGCACAATTGCCGATCGGCCTTGCATTGGACTTGAAAGGCCCGCGCCGCGTGCAAGCGACGCTTGCCCTGATTGCCGCCACAGGCTTTGTCATCAGCGCCTTGTCGGCTGATGTGCTTATGCTGGCGGTTGGGCGTTGCGTGGCGGGGGTTGGTGTAGCGGCGGGGCTGATGGCAATGCTCAAGGCCAATACGCAGTGGTATCCCAAGGAACGGGTCGCGGCGGTGACGGGTGCCGGCCTGTTCTTTGCTTCCATGGGCGGGCTTTCCGCCACCATGCCGGTGCAATGGGCGCTACCCTTCATTGGCTGGCGCGGTGTTTTTGTCGTCCTGGCAATGCTCGCCGTCATGGTTTCCGCGTGGATTTGGTTTTCCGTGCCAAATGCACCGCCCGGTGTTGCGCCAGCGCCGCGGCGCAGCTTGCGGCAGGAAATCGGTGAATATGGCCGCATTTTCAAAGACCCGGTCTTTCTGCGCCTGGTGCCGACGGTTGGCATGCTCTCGACGTTGAATTTTACCTATCAGGGGCTTTGGGCGGGGCCATGGCTGCGCGATGTCGGCGGGCTTGATGATGCGCCGCGGGCGGCTGCGCTGCTGATCTACTCCCTTGGCATGATGCTGGGCAGCCTTGTGACGGGCCAGGCGGCGTCCTTCGCGCAGGCGCGCGGCTATTCGCCCATGTTGATGCCCTATTTCGGTGTTGCGGGCTGTCTTTTTGCGCAGGCGATGCTGATGCTGGCGCCAGGTGATTTCTGGACCATGGCCTTTCTATGGTTTTTTTTCTCCTTCTCCGGTTCCGTCGGGCCGGCGGGTTATGCGGCGATTGCGCAAGGCTTCCCCCCGGCTTTGGCGGGCCGCGTTGCAACCGCCATCAATTTCCTGATGCTCTGCGTGGTTTTCTTGTTTCAGACTGGCATTGGTGCCATCCTTGATCTCTGGCCACGCACCCCAACGGGTGGCTGGGCGCCTGAGGGCTATGTCTGGGCGCTTGGCATGACATTCCTCATCCAGTTGGCGGCAGCGCTCTGGATATTTCTACCCTGGTGGCAACCGCGAAAGGAACCCGCGTGATGGAAAAGCGAGTAAGCAAAATCCTGGATCGTTATCGGGTCACGAAAGGTCGCGGCTTTCGCTTGAAGGATTATGACCCTGGCGATACCGCCGGGCTTGAGATGCAGAAAACTGCAGCCGAGGCGCTGCTCCAGCAGGGTATCGCGCGGCTCGCGGAAATGCAGGACAAGCTTTATGCGCAGGATCGCTGGTCGGTCTTATGCATCTTTCAGGCGATGGATGCCGCAGGCAAAGATGGCGCCATCAAACATGTGTTTTCCGGCGTCAATCCGCAGGGCTGCCAGGTCCATTCCTTCAAGGCACCTGGAGCGATGGAGTTGGACCACGATTTCCTCTGGCGCCATTCCATTGCCCTGCCTGAACGCGGGCGCATCGGCATTCATAACCGGTCCTGGTATGAGGAAGTGCTGGTGCTGCGGGTGCATCCGGAATTCCTCGCGCGCCAAAGGCTGCCCCATTCGCTGATTGGCAAGAAGATTTGGGATGAGAGGCTGGAAGACATTGCCGCCTATGAGCGCTATCTCGCGCGACAGGGGACGGTAGTGCTGAAGTTCTTCCTGAATGTGAGTGAGGAGGAGCAGAAAAGACGCTTCCTATCCCGCATTGATGAACCGCAAAAGAACTGGAAGTTCTCACCCAATGATGTGGCGGAACGCGCCCATTGGGATAGCTACATGAAGGCCTATCAGGCCGCAATCGGTGAGACCGCCGCACCACATGCACCGTGGTTTGTGGTGCCGGCAGATGCCAAATGGTTCACGCGCCTGGTGGTGGTGGCGGCGATTATTGAGGCGCTGGAGAAGCTTGATTTGCATTACCCCGCCTTGACTAAGGAACAGCGCGCTGCCCTTGCTGTTGCGAAGAAACGCCTTGGATGAATGAGGCTAATCCCCAACCGCATCCAGCACATGCAGCGCATAGGTATAGGCAGCGCCGGCATTGAGCGCGATGGCAACGCCAAGCGCTTCGGCGATTTCTTCCTTGGTGGCGCCGGCGGCCTTGGCCTTGCGCGCATGGGCATCAATGCAGCCATCGCATTTCGTGGTAATGGCAACGGCAAGGGCGATGAATTCGCGCGTCTTGGCATCCAAATACTTGGTCTGCGCCGCGCCATTGGAAAGGGCGACAAAACCCTTGACGATGTCAGGGTGCAGTTGGCCTAATTCCTTGCCGCGCGCCTTCAGCCCCGCGCTGTAACTTGCCCAATCTTTGACTTCGGTCATGGCTCATTATCCCTTCAATGCATTACGGCAGCCGCAGCGCTGGCATAGCCCACGCGGCGTTCCGGCGGCACGGGATGGCGCCCGGCCACGCGTTCCAGCAACAGGCGCGCATCGGCGAGCATGCCGGCCTTCATGGCGGCATCCAGGAAAAGCTGTTCCAATACATCCTGCTGCGCATGGCTGCCGCCCATACGGTGCATCACGCCAATGGCAGGGCGCATCACGCTTACGGCACGGGCGTGATCGCCGCGCCCATATGCCAGCACTGCCGCACAGACCGGTAGCGCCGCGTCGCGCAGAATGGGGGCGAGTGTGCCGCCAGCGGCAATCGCATCGCGTATCCCATCCAAAAGCCGCGCTGCCGCCTGGAAGCGCCCGGTCGCGGTCAGCGCCATCATCCAATGCGGCAGGGTGAAGGCGGAGAGGCAATCACCAATCCGCGCTTCTGCCTTGTCAGCCAATTCTTCCCAGCGCGCGCCGACATTCACGCCCTGGCGCTGCAGGCGAAACAGCATGGAAGCGGCGTTCTGCACATCAATATACAAATCGGGTGCGGCTTCCGTCAGCGGGCTTTGCAGGTTGCGAAAACCCGTGTCGTAAAGCGTCAGCACTTCCTCTGACTCCGCGCGTTCCAAATGATACATGGCGCGGTGCCACCACAAATGATGCGCCAGGTTGGAAGCGCCATCCCAATGCTTTTCCAAGCCCGCGAGCCAGGCAATGCCCTCGCCACGGCGGCCTTGCATTTCCATCACATGCGCTACCGCATGTGCGGCCCATAAATCGCCGGGGTCTAGGTCAATCGCCGCACGCCCGCTTTCTTCCGCAATTTGGTAATTCCCGCATTCCTCATGCGCGAAGCAACGGCAGGCAAGAATGCTGCCAAAGGCCGGCAATGCCGCCGACCAATGCGGGTAAACGCCATCTACCACGCGCTGCATAAGACCCGCGCGCCCAAGCCAAAAAGCGTTGAAGTGGTGCAAACGAAACGCCAGGATGTCATGCGGATGGTCGCGCAAAATCGCCTCCCACCCCGCCAGCGCCTTGTCCAAATCTCCCGCCGCCCAGGCGGTCACGGCAGCGGCATGGGCGGCTTCCCGCGCGCTGGCCTTGGCGGCAAGGCGGGTTGCCGTTGCGGCCGCTTCGCGCGCGGCGGGCAGCAGCAAGGCCTTATAGCCAAGCAAGGTCAGCGCCGATTGTAACACGCGCGCCATCGGCATCTCGCCATCCGCTTCCAGCAGCGTCTTCATGCGCATGGGCGTGTCGGCGCGATATTTCAGATAGCCCGTCACCACATGATTATAGGCGCGCGTTGCCGCATCCGATGCGCTGGTGATGGCAAGGCCGTGCTGATCCTGGGGCATGCTGAAACTCCGACATTGGCAAACAAAGCTTGCCAGCCTTGGCCAAGCCGTGTCGAGTATGGGTAACGCCACGAAGGAGAGAGAAATGTCCGAAGACAGCCCCGAAGCCCGCCTGGCCGCGCTTGGCCTTGTTCTGCCGCCGGCGCCGAAGCCCTTGGGGACTTATGTGCCCTTCCGGCGCGATGGGAATATCATCTACCTCTCTGGCCAGGGGCCACGCGATGCGGAAGGCAAACCCATCAGCGGCAAGGTGCCAACCGAAGTCAGCATTGATGAGGCCTATCAGCTTGCGCGCCGGGTAGGGCTTTCCTTGCTGTCAGTGGCGGCATCTGCTGCCGGCGGGCTTTCCCGGTTGCGTGCGCTGAAGGTGCTTGGCATGGTCAATGCAGTGCCGGACTTCCGAGAGCATCCCCGCATCATCAATGGCTGTTCGGATCTTTTCGTTGCAGTGCTTGGCGATAATGGCCAGCATGCGCGTTCCGCCGTTGGCTTTGGCAGCCTGCCCAATCAAATCCCGGTGGAGATAGAGGCGATTTTCCGCGTGCTGGACTGAAGCGGATCAAATCTTCGTCCCGGTACTGCCGAAGCCGCCCGCCCCGCGCCCGGATTCCGGCAGCGCGGTCACTTCGCGCCAAACCCCGCGCGTCACCGGCGCCAGCACGGCCTGGGCGATGCGCATGCCGCGCTCCACGGTGAAGGGCTCATTGCCCGCATTCATCAGAATAACGCCCAATTCTCCGCGATAATCCTCATCAATCGTGCCGGGGCTATTGGGCAGCGTAATGCCGTTCTTGAGCGCCAAACCGGACCTGGGCCGTACCTGAATCTCATACCCAGCCGGGATTGCCATTTTCAGCCCCGTCGGGATCAGGGCGCGCCCGCCGGGTGGGATCACCACTGGCGCGCTGATTGCCGCCAGCAAATCCATCCCCGCCGCGCCTTCCGTCGCATAGCTTGGCAGCGGCAAATCCGCGCCATGGGGTAAGCGTATCACAGCAATTTCCGGGGTCATGCCAAAGCCTCTGCAATGCGCGCAGCAAGCTTCGCCGCGACGTCTTCCTTCTTCATGCGTGGCCAGGCTTCCGCCCCCTTGGGCGTGATCAGCAGTACGGTATTTTCCGCCCCCCCCATCACATCGCCCGAGACATCATTCGCCACAATCCAATCGCAGCCCTTCTTCTTGCGCTTTGCGCGCGCATGTTCTTCCAGCTTTTCGGTCTCTGCCGCGAAACCCACCACCAGCTTAGGTCGGCGCGGCCCGGCGGCCGAAAGTGTCGCGAGAATATCGGGGTTGAGCGCAAGGGCGATTGGTGGCGGCACTTCGCCCGCGATTTTTTTCATTTTCTGATCGGCTGCGGCGGCGCTTCGCCAATCCGCAACGGCCGCAGCGCAAATCGCAACATCGGCGGGCAGTGCCGCTTCGCAAGCCGCTAGCATATCGCGCGCTGATTCCACGCGCCGCACCGTGACACCCGGCGGGTCAGGTTGCGCCACTGGGCCGGAGACCAAAGTCACCCGCGCGCCAAGCGCGGCGAGCGCTGCGGCAATCGCATGGCCTTGCTTGCCGCTGCTGCGATTGGCGATGTAGCGCACCGGGTCAATGGGTTCATGTGTGGGCCCGCTTGTCACCAGCACATGGCGGCCTTGCAGCGGCTGTGCAGCAGGCGTCAGCGCGGCTTCCACCGCCGCCAGCAGTGTCGCTGGTTCAATCAACCGGCCCGGCCCGGATTCCGGTTCCGCCATGGCGCCCACTTCCGGCCCGACCAGCATCACCCCCCGCGCGCGCAGGGTTGCAATATTCGTCTGCGTCGCCGGGTTTTCCCACATGGCGGGGTTCATCGCAGGCGCCACCATGATTGGCGCGCGCGTGGCCAGAAGCACGCAGGTCGCCAAATCATCGGCAAGCCCATGGGTAATCTTTGCCAGCAAATCTGCCGAAGCCGGCGCCACCAACACCAGATCAGGCAGCCGCGCCAGGCGGATATGGCCAATCTCGGCCTCGGCTGCCCAAAGATCATCATGCACTGCCTGGCCAGTAATGGCGGCAAGCGCTTCCTTGGTGACAAAGCGGGCCCCGCCCGCGGTCAGGATGGCGGTGACACTCGCCCCCGCCTTGCGCGCAAGCCGCGTGAATTCCAGCACCTTATAGGCAGCGACGGAGCCTGAGACGATCAGCAGGATTTTGCGACCAGCAATCATGGCGACGAACTTACCCCAGAAGCCGCGTGAATGAAATCAGCCAACCCCCTGGCGCGCGCCCCTGGTTCGGGCATCATGGGCCATGGCCGCCCACTCAGTGCGGCAAGGGGGAAACAGCATGGCAGGCGGGAAGCTCCGCGCCACCGGTGTTCTTGCGCCCTTCGGGCAGCGCGGCTTTCGCTTTCAATGGCCGGCTGATCTTGCCACCTCCTGGGCTTTTGAAATGGAGACGATTATCCTGGGCTGGTATGTGCTGACCGAAACAGGGTCTGTCACCTGGCTGGCTATTTTTGGATCACTGCTGCTGATCGGCACGCTGCTGTCGCCCATGTTTGGCGTGATGGGGGATCGGGTTGGGCATCGGCGCGTGCTATCCGCCATGCGCGCCTGGTATGCGGTTCTGGCGGCGCTGCTGACAATTTGTGCCATGGCGGACTTGCTGTCCCCATTGCTGGTCTGTGGCGTCGCATTGCTGAGTGGCCTCGTGCGCCCTTCCGATATGGGCATGCGCAATGCACTGATCGCGGCCAGCATGCCGCCGCCCTTGCTGATGGGCGCCATGGGCATTGAACGCATGAGCGCCGACAGCGCGCGCGTGATCGGCGCGCTGACCGGGGCGGGCTTGGTTGCGTTTCTTGGCATCGGTCCGGCCTATATGGCGGTGACCGCGATCTATCTTTGCGCCTTTGTTCTGACCTTGCAGGTGGATGAACCACCCGCGCGCGCTGCCCAAGGCGTGGCGATGAAAACGCCCTGGGCTGATCTTGGGGATGGCATTGCCTATGCACGCTCAACGCCGCCCGTGTTGGCGGCGCTGCTGCTGGCGTGTCTTGCCAATTTCGCGGCCTATCCGATCAGTGGTGGCCTGCTGCCCCATGTGGCGCGCGATATTTATGGGCTGGATCGCACTGGGCTTGGCTATCTATCGGCAAGCTTCGCAGGCGGCGCGATGCTTGGTTCGCTGTTTATCAGCGTGCGGGGCGGGGGGCTGCCGCCGGCGCGCACCATGCTGGCGGCATCGCTTTCCTGGTTTTTGTTGCTATTGGTTTTTGCGCGGCTGACCGATCCCGTTTTTGGTGGTGTGGTGCTGGCGCTGGCGGGGTTTGTACAAAGCTTTTGCATGGTGCCGCTGGCGGTGCTGTTGTTGAGGATCACCTTGCAGGATTTCCGTGGCCGCGTGATGGGGCTGCGCATGCTGGCGGTCTATGGCTTGCCGGTTGGGCTGATGATGGCTGGGCCCTTGGTGGGGGAAATCGGCTTCGCCGATGCCGGCGCGCTTTATGCAGGCTTTGGCGCCTTATGCACGGTTGCGATTGCGCTTTTCTGGCGCGCGCATTTGCTGCCGCGCGATATGCCGGCGAATGGGTTGCGCGGGGCGTAGGCGCTAGCCACCGCGGGAGATGGCACCATTACCAAAATAGATCAGGTTTTGGGCAGCTTTGCTCCCCCCCGCGCTTGCAGCCGGGCCAGCAAGTAATCAATCTCGGCGGTGGTTTCCGCCGAAAGCTTGGGGCCGGGCGCGCGCAAGGCTGCATGGGCGATGATGCCGCGCTGTGCCAGCACATGCTTCCTGATGGCAAGGCCAAGGCCGGGCTGCAATTCGCTCCGGATCAGGGGCAGGTGCAAATCAAACGCGTCTTGCGCCGCATCGCGCTTGCCGGCCGCCATCAGCGCAATCACCTCGGCCAGCATTTCCGGAAAGGCATAGCCGGTCATGATGCCATCCGCGCCGCGCGAAAGTTCTTCGGGCAGGAATTGACCTCCATTACCGCCCAGGATGCTGATGCGCGGCATCTTGCCTTCCTTCTCCATCTTGCGGATGGTGGAAAGCTTATCCAGGCCGGGATAATCCTCGGCCTTCAGCATCACTAGGCGCGAATCGGCGGCGGCGCGCGCCACCATGGCCGCGCTGATGTGAATGCCGGTCAGTTGCGGGAAATCCTGCAAGACAAAGGGCGCATCGCCAACCACATCCATGGCCTGCATGATGTAGGCCAGCACCGCATCATCGCCCTTGAGGCCCGGCGGAGGCGCCACCATGATGCCCGCCGCCCCCAGATCAAGCGCACCACGCGCCACGGCGCGCATGCTGGCAAAACCAGGCGCCGAGGCACCCACCACCACCGGCACACGCCCCGCCACGCGGTTGATCACGCGCTTCACAAAGCTGATCGCTTCTTCCTGATCCAGCTTCGGCGCTTCCCCCATGACGCCGAGCAGCGTCAGGCCACTCGCCCCCGCGGCCAGGAAGGCATCGGTCATGCGATCCGCGCTGGCAAGATCAAGCGCGCCATCGGGCAGGAAGGGGGTGGGCGCAATGACGAAAACGCCCTTGGCATTTCTGGTGAGCATGGACGGGTCCTCAGATGATGGCGGGATCATATAACAAGCCGCTTGCCGCGCCCAGGCTTGACGCTTGGCATAAAGCGCCATCCCATGGACGCTTAAAGCCACGCCGTCAGGAACACGCCATGTCCCAAAATCAGGTGCAGCATTACCTTGCCGTGCGAGAGGATTGGCTCGCTGCCCGGCAGGAAGAAATTTTGGACCCCGCCCAGCTCATCGTTGATCCACATCATCACCTTTGGGATCGGCCAGGCTGGCGCTATTTGCACGATGAATTCCTGGCGGATCTAAAAAGCGGCCATAACGTCAAGGCGACAGTTTATGTGCAGGCGCGGTCCATGCACCGCGCGGCTGGGCCTGAAGCCTTGAAGCCGGTGGGTGAGACGGAATTCGTCACCGGCATCGCCGCCATGTTCGAAAGCGGCATCTATGGCGATATCGCTGCCAATGCTGGGATTGTGGGCTATGCGGACCTGACGCTGGGTGATGCGGTGCAGCCCGTTCTGGAAGCGCATATCGCGGCTGCCGGTGGCAGGTTTCGCGGCATTCGCCATATCGCCACCTGGGACCCTGACCCCGCCATGTTGAACCCGGCCTATACGCCGGCGGAAGACATGATGGACAGCGCGGCGTTTCGCGCCGGTTTTGCCGCGCTGGGCCGCAACGGGCTTTCCTTTGACGCCTGGATTTACTTCCATCAGATCCCACGCCTTGCATCATTGGCACGCGCCTTCCCCGAAATCCCGATTGTGCTCGATCATTGCGGTGGGATTCTTGGTATCGGCCCCTATGCCGGCAAACGTGATGAGGTTTTTGCCGCCTGGTCGCGCCATATGGCCGAATTGGCGCAATGCCCCAATGTCATGGTGAAGGTCGGCGGGCTCGGGATGCGCCTGCCCGGATTTGGGCTTGAAGCAGGCGCGATTGCGCCTTCGTCAGAAGAACTCGCGCAGCATTGGCGCCCCTGGATGGAACGCTGCATCGAATTATTTGGTGCGCGGCGCTGCATGTTCGAAAGTAATTTCCCGGTGGATAAGGGCGGCTACGGTTATGCGGTCGGTTGGAATGCCTTCAAGCGCATCGCCGCCGGCGCCTCGGTCGAGGAAAAAGCCGATCTGTTCTGGCGGAGCGCTGCGCGGTTCTATCGGCTGACGCAGTTTCTCTGATCACGCCTTACGCTGAGGGAGAGCTGGGATAAGGTAATCAAGAAACAGATCGGGGTTTTCGGCAAAGGGAAAATGCCCGATGCCATCCATGCGCTGGAAACGCGCACCGGGGATTTTTGCTGCTGTCGCGGCCGAATGTTCTGCCGTGCAGGAATAATCATATTCGCCGGTCAGCATGGTTAACGGGCATTTCTGGGTATCAATGCGGTGGATCCGATCGCGCGCATCCCAGCCACCGGAATAGAAGAGAATATCGCCCGGAAATGTTCCGCAACCCCCTTGGCTATAGTGCCACCAGACTTCTGCGGCGCATTCGGCGGGTGATTGAGGCGCCATCAAGCCTTCAATCCATTCAGGTATGAAAATGGCGGCATTGACCCGCGGATGATCCGCCCATGGCGTGCGTCGGCCGGCGATATGTTCAGAAGCCTCGCAGGCGATAATGGCAGCGAAGCGTTCTGGCGCGCGCAGCGCCATCTCAAGACAGATCTCACCGGACATGGAAGCGCCAAGCAGGATTGGTTTTTCGTCAAAGCCCCAGGCATCGAGAAAGTTCAGAATCAATGCGGCATAAAGATCCGTATCCAGCGCCCAGGACCCGGGCTCGGCGGCGGGTGCGGACCGGCCGTGTCCGGGCAGATCGAAGGCGGTAACGGCGAAGCCCGCTTCCGCAAGCCGAGGATGGGCCATGACGCGGTGGAATTGGCGCGAATCAGACCCGGCAGTGTGTAGCCCAAGGATGGGACGTCCCCGCCCCGCGGTCTCGCCATAAATGACAAAATCGCGCCCTTTGGCGTTGAGCGTCACATAGCGGCCCTGTGCAGTAGAGCAGGGACTGCCGGCGCCAAGGCGCGGTCTGAGTGAAGCCGGCGCTTGCATTGATGTGCCGGTCAGCGACCAGCGCGCAAGATCGAAAACGCGTCGCAAAAGATGCGCATGTTGCGCCCAGGCGAGCTCATCGCCTTCGGCCGAAAACCCCGGAACGCGCATGCGTAGCGCGTAAAGATGATGGTGATGTCGCGCTGGGCACAGTTTCAGAAATTCATCCCAAATCGCATCCGTGGCGATGAAGCGCGTCTCGGCTTTTGATGCCAATGTAAGGTCAACCGAGGTATCAGAAAATGTGATGGTGATGGCGAAGCCCGGCTGCATGACAGCAAAGCGCCCATTGGCTCCCGGTAGCCGAGAATGCAATATCTCATCGCCTGCACAAAGGCTGCGCCAACGATCAAGCAATGGCGCGGCGCTGAATTTCTCCCAGCCGATAGTCATGTGAGCCCCCGATTAACATCTGCTAAGTTTCCATGCTGAGCCAGGGCATGACAAGGGCAAGGCGCCTATTCAATCGGCGCGGGCGGTTCCGCCGCGGCGCGTGGTTGTGGTGGCGGCGGTACCCATCGGCGATTGCCGCGCCAGGCGCGATCAGAAATCACCTCTGCCCCAGCGGGCAGAAGCCAAACCGCGTGTGGACCATCTCGCCAGACGGAAAAGCGATCAATCACGATACTCTGGCGGCAACGCTGCCTTGTGGGTTCGGCGGAAATGATCACAGCAACGGCGCCGCATTGCGCCATGATATTGCCGCGCCGCACCAGGAAGGCGCCTGGACCTTCATTCAAGACACACCCGTCAGCGCTGCAGCGTAGTTTGCCTTCTGCAGTGCTGCCCTCGGCAGGCAAGGCTTGTGCGGCGGTTTGCCCGTAAAGGCGTAGCCACGTATCGCGCGTCAGCGACGAAGCGCCCGGCTGGCGTTGCAGGAAAAGCGTATCAGCGGTGGAAATCGCAATGAGGCGCGCATCACCGGAAATCAGAATATGTGGTGGTTGAAAAATGGCGGCGCTGGAAAGTCCAAGAAGCATGGGTAGCACGCCCAAGGCGCGCCACCAGCGCCGCCAAAGGCATAGCCAGCAAAGGCCAAAGGCAAAGACTGCCAAGCCCCAGGCAGGGATCGGCATGGCGGCTTGCGTCGCACCGGGCCAGGCCGCGACAATGCGCGCCACCCACAAAACGCCCTCAACACCAAACCCCATGACCCAAAGTGCCGGCGCTTCCAGCCCAAGCGGCATAAGCACCGCCGCCAACATGCCGGCAGGCATGACAATGAAGGAAGTCAACGGCACCGCAACCGCATTTGCCGCGACCCCGTACCATTGCAGCCGGCCAAAATGGGCAAGGCCAAAGGGCGCGGTCGCCGCTCCCGCAAGGATGGAGGTCAGCATCAGCCCCAGCATGCCCAAAACGATTCGCTTGGCCCAACCGAGGCTGGCGCGCAGCTTCATGAGGCGCGGTTGCAGCGCTTCCCAACCCGCGATCAGGGCGAGCACCGCAGCGAAGGACATCTGGAAGGAAGGGCCAAGCAGCGAAGCCGGATCGAAAAGCATCACCACTGTCGCAGCCCAGGCGAGCCCGCGTAGCGATATCGCTTTTCTCCCTGCCAGAATGGCGAGCGTGACCAGGCAGGCCATGGCGAAGCTACGCTGCATGGGAACCTGCGCACCGGTCAGTAGCATGTAAAAACCGCCTGCAAGCAGCGCGGCGCAACCGGCAATCAGCTTGCCCGGAACGCGCAACGCCATGGGGCGATAAAGTGCCAGCAGCAAGCGACAGACCCAAAAGGAAACGCTCATTACAATTGCGATATGCAGACCTGAGACTGACAGTAGATGCGCCAGGCCCGAATCGCGCATGGCATTCAAATCGGCTGCAGGGATGGCGCTTTGGCTACCGGTCAGCAAAGCGGCAGAGATGGCGCCAGCCGGCCCAGGCAGTGCGGCGATGACGCGCGCTTCAAGATCGCGGCGCAGGCCCGAAAGCGGCGGGGCTTCTCCTGCGCGCGGAATCACCTCCGCAGCGCCGATGGCGAAACCTACACCGCCTTGGCCATTGAAATAGGCGGTGCGTTGGAAATCCCAGGCACCCGGATAGGCCGGCGCAGCGGGTGGGCGGATCAGCGCGCGGACGCGCAGTAAATCTCCAGGTGCGGGCCGTGCGGGGTCATCACTACGCAGGCGCAGGCGTAAGCTGCGTTCAAGGATTGGCGCCTCAGGTCCAAGTCTTGCGTTTGCCAGCGTGACCCGCAGCCCCTGCGGTAGCGCTTCAACATTTTGGACAATGCCCTCAATTACCAGCGCGCGTGACGGCGGGGAAATTGGTGGCGGCGCCCGTTGCGCGTGCCAAAGCACGACAGCAAAACCGAAACTAGCCGCGGCCGCGAGTGCGTAAAGCCAACCGCAAAATGGTAGACGCCGCGCAACAATAACGGCAAGGATGATGACGGCCGGGGGGAGCCAGATCAGGCGTCCGTCAGGCTCTACGCGCAGGTTGAAATAGCCAAGGATGCCGGCGCCCATCGCCACTGGCAGCCAGAGTGCTTGCTGCTGACGCTCCGAGGCAAAGGCGTTCTGCGCGCTTGTCAGTATCGCGCGCCAAGGGATGGCCAGTGCAGTCATGGCCGGATCATGGGCGCTGAGGGGGATGGCGAAGACACAACCATAGGTTTATATGAACTTGCCGTGACAACCAAAAGAGAAATTCATCAGCCGCCCGGCCAGAGCGCAGATTTCCCCCGCGCGGCTTGTGGTCTAAAGGCAATCCATCAGGAGAATGATTAGTACGCCATGACTGTTCGCACGCGCTTTGCCCCTTCCCCCACCGGCTATCTGCATATCGGCGGGGCTCGTACCGCTTTGTTCAATTGGCTGTTTGCGCGCCATCACGGCGGGGAATACCTGCTGCGTATTGAAGATACGGACCGGGAACGGTCTACCCGGGAAGCGGTTGATCAAATCCTGGACAGCTTGGCCTGGCTTGGACTTTCACCGGATGAACCACCGGTCTTCCAGGCGCAGCAAGAGGCGCGGCATCGCGAAATTGCTGAAGCGCTGCTGGCCATGGGCAAGGCCTATCGCTGCTGGGCAACGCCGGAAGAACTGGCTGAAATGCGCGAACGCGCAGCAGCCGAAGGCCGCCCACCACGGTATGACCGCCGTTGGCGTGACAGGGAGCCTGGGCCGGAACAGGCGGGCAAGCCCTTCGCCATCCGCATCAAGGCACCGCTGGAAGGTGAAACCGTGGTCGCCGATTTGGTGCAGGGCGAAGTGCGCGTCGCCAATAGCGAATTGGATGACATGATCATCCTGCGCAGTGACGGTACACCCACTTATCTGCATGCTGTTGTGGTGGATGATCACGACATGGGAATTACCCATGTGATCCGCGGCGATGATCACCTGACCAATACTTTTCGCCAGTGCATGGTCTATGACGCCATGGGCTGGCACCGCCCGTATTTCGCCCATGTGCCTTTGATCCATGGCGCGGATGGCGCCAAGCTTTCCAAGCGCCATGGTGCGGTTTCCGTGCTGGATTTTCGTGAGCAAGGCTATCTGCCCGATGCTGTCTGCAATTATTTGATGCGGCTTGGTTGGGGGTATGGCGATGAGGAATTCATCCCGCGCGACCGCGCGGTGACGCTGTTTGACATCAAGGATGTCGGGCGCGCGGCGGCGCGGATGGATTATGCCAAGCTCACCCATTTGAACGGGCAATATCTGCGCCTGGCCGATGATGATCTGCTGACGCGCGATGTCCTGGAACGGCTCGCCAAACGCACCGTATTGTTCGGACCTGATGGTGCCAAGCGCGTGCGGATGCTGATGCCTTTCCTGAAGGAAAGGGCCAAGACGCTGGAAGAATTGACCGGCGCTTCGGCGTTTGCGGTGCAGGATGGCCCACCGATAATGGAAGCCAAGGCCGAGGCATTGCTGACGCCAGAAGCGAAGGCGCGGCTTGCCGATCTGGCGGCGTTTTTGCAGACTGCACCATGGGAAAAGCAGGATCTGGACCAGTGGCTGCGCGATTACTGCGAAGTGAAGGGGATCAAGCTTGGCCAGGTGGCGCAGCCCTTGCGCGCGGCACTCAGCGGCAGCACGACCAGCCCACCGATTGACGCCGTGCTCTGGGCGCTGGGGCGGGAGGAGGCGACGCTGCGCATCCTTGCTGCTGCCGGTTGATACAGCATCGAGAAAGTTTCAGTCGGCGCGGATATTGCCGCGCCGGATAACTTCGCCCCATTTCGCCATTTCGGCCTTGATGAAGTCGCTGAATTCCGCGCGGCTATTACCGCCCGGAACGGCTCCCTGATCGAAAAGCTGCTTGGATATCTCGGGGTCCCGTATGGCGCCGGCAATGGCGCTATGCAGCCTTTCCAAAATGGGTTCCGGCAGGCGTGCTGGCGCGACAAAGCCATGCCAATTATTCGTATCCACACTGGGATATCCAAGCTCGATCATCGTGGGCACATCAGGCAACCAGGGCAGTCGCTGTGCGGAACCAACGGCAAGCGCGCGAATCGTGCCGGCGCGGATTTGTGGTAGCAGGATTGGTAGATCGGCCAGCCCAACTTGAACCTCATTCTGGATCAGGGCGGTGGTGAGCGGCGCACCGCCGCGATAGGGCACATGCGTCAGCTCGATCCCGGTGGCGTTTTTCAGCAATTCGCCTGCCAGATGCGGCAGACTGCCCGATCCGGTGGAGCCCTGGTTGATCCGGCCTGGTTGCGCGCGCGCCGCCGCGATCAGTTCCTGCAAGGAACGGAAGGGAGTCGCCGATGATACAACAATGGGTTCCGGCACCAGAACACCCAGCGTCAACGGCGCAAGGTCGCGCAGCGGATCATAAGGCGTGCCACGATCAAGCTGCGGTGAAATGGCAACACCGCCAGCGCTGCCGAGTGCGATGGTATAGCCATCCGGCACGGCCTTTGCAGCAACATCAACACCTGTGACACCGCCCGCGCCGGGGCGATTGTCAATGATCACTGCTTGGCCAAGCGTTGTCATCATTTTCGGCGCGAGAAGCCGGGCCACAATGTCGCTGGGACCGCCCGCTGCGAAGGGCACGATGATCCGGATGGGGCGGTTTGGGAAGTTTTCCTGCGCCGCAAGCGGTGCGCAGAAGAGCATAGCAAAGAGCGCGGCGGTCAGTGATCGCATCATGATGGGCTTTCCTCCCGTTCCTATCTTTTGTTCTCGCGATTCAAGTGCCATGATCGCGAAGGTGACGAGGAACTGCAAGATATGAAGGAAAGCGCCCGGCATGAAGATCACGCGGATCGAAACTCGTATTCATCGTAGTGCTTTCACATATGGGGTAGGACTTGATGCGGCGGGCGGTGCAAGCCGCGCAACAGGCGGCAATCTGGCGCTCAAGACCATGGATACGCTGCTGGTAAAGGTCGAAACTGATCAGGGTCTTCATGGCTGGGGTGAGGGTTTTGGCTTTACCCTGGTGGATACAACGCGTGATGCGGTTGATCGGCTGATTGCGCCGGCCTGTATTGGCCAGGATGCGCGGGATATCGTTGCGCTTAATCGAATGCTGCAAAAGCGCTTTCATAATTTTGGCCGTAACGGTCCGGTGACCTTCGGCATTTCAGCGATTGATATCGCGCTTTGGGATATTGCCGGGAAAATTGTGGGAAAGCCGTTGCATGCGCTGCTGGGGGGTGCGGGGCGGTGTAAGGTTCGCGCCTATGCCAGCCTGTTGCGCTACGGCAATCCGGAAGATGTCGCGCGCAATACGGCTGAGGCGGTGCGGCGCGGCTATCGTGACATCAAGCTGCATGAAATTGATCTGGGCTGCATCCGCGCGGCGCGGGGCTCAGCACCGGCCAAGATTCCTCTCATGCTCGATATCAATTGTGCATGGGATAATGAAGGCGATGCATTGGATTTTTGCGAGGCAGTAAAAAATTTGGGTGTCGCATGGGTTGAAGAACCAACCTGGCCGCCTGAGGATCATGCAGCCATGGCGCGGGTACGCGCGGCCTCTCCCTGCGCGATAGCGGCCGGGGAAAATGCATCGAACCCTGAGGATTTCTGCCGAATGATTGAAGCTGGCGCGGCGGGTATTCTGCAACCCAGCGTGACCAAGGTCGGTGGGCTGACCGCAATGCTTGAGGTGGCCGAGTTGGCGCAGGGTGCCGGTCTGCGGGTAGTGCCGCATTGCCCCTATTTCGGGCCCGGTCTGTTGGCGAGCCTGCATTTCCTGGCGGCGATGGAGGTTGCTGAGCCCCTGGAGATTTATTTTGCAGACTTGGAGAAGCCGCCTTTTGGGCGGCATCTTGTGCCGATCAGTGGTGAAATCTCTGTGCCACAAGGCCCGGGGCTTGGGTTGGAGCCTGTTTGGTGAAATTCGGGGCACTGGCCGCCGCCTGTAAAAAAATATGTCAGAACAGGGATTTGAAGCGCCCCGGGTAAGCCATCGGCTCCAGACCTGGCTCGGATAATCTGCACATCCGGTATAAGTGGATTTTCTGCCTGAGAGCGGCATGAAGCCGTGAACAGGAGACACCATGACGAGACGACCCCGCCGGAACCACAGCCCTGCCTTCAAGGCGAAGGTGGCGCTTGCCGCTGTGAAGGGCGAGAAGACGCTCGCCGAACTGGCTGCCCAATTCGATGTCCACGCGAATGTGATCAAGACATGGCGGGATCAGCTTCTTGAAGGGACTGCCGGGATTTTTGGCGAAGGTAAGCCGGAAGCGCCGCCACCGGTTGATGTGAAAAAACTCCATGCGAAGATCGGGGAGTTGACGCTCACGAATGATTTTTTAGCAGGCGCGCTCACCAAGGCGGGATTGCTGAGCGCAAAGCGATGATTGACCGTGAGCACGCCCTGCCTCTGGCGAAACAGGCCAGGCACTCAGCATCAGCCGGGGGACGCTCTACTACGTCTC
>JADCFA010000054.1 GCA_020249775.1 Roseomonas sp.
ACCGCCCGAGGCAATGACCGGCAAATGCACCGCGCGTGCGAGCGCCGCTGTTGCTGCGACATTCACGCCGCTCAACATGCCATCGCGCGCGATATCGGTGTAAATCACCGCCGCCGCGCCGGAATCTTCAAAGCGGCGCGTCAGATCGGTGGCGCTGACATCGCTGGTCTCAGCCCAACCTTCGGTCGCCACCATGCCATCGCGCGCATCAATGCCAAGCGCGACACGGCCCGGAAAAGCACGGCAGGCAGCGCGGGCAAAATCCGGGTCCTTGACGGCGGCCGAGCCCAAAATGATCCGGCTGACCCCCGCGGAAAGCCAAGCCTCAGCCGTTGCCATGGAACGAATCCCGCCGCCCAATTGCAGCTTGGCGCCCGGCACGGCGGCGGTAACCTCAAGCACCGCCGCGTCAGATTTTTTCGGTTGGGAAAGTTTGATCGGATTTTCGCGCAGCTTGATTTTTTCCCTAACCTGTTGAGAGGGTTGAACTTGTAGTATTTGTCGGTTTTCGCAGCAATTTTCCCACCATGCGTGACAAGATCGCAAAAGAATGCAACGCTTGAGATTGAGCTTCGCGAGAGCTTAGGCGACCTCTCTCCTCCGGTGGATAATGCGGCTTGACCGGGGCACAGAGCGAAGCCGGGGGAATGATAATACCGATCTCCTCCAGAAAGGGTTCACGCTGGGTCATTTTATCGTGGCTGGCAAATACGATGCAGATTTGCCCATAAAAAAAGAATCAGCATAAATGTGATTTGACAGGCGATGTAATTGAACTGCAGGTTTTGAAAGCTTGGTTTTGTCCAATCATCAGAACCGATGTGGAATGCAAACCAAAGATGTAAGAACCCCAATTTACCCCAGGAAAGGAGGCCGTATGACACGCGAAGCATTTGAAGAAAGCCTGCGCCGCGAAGGTTATGAAGTTTACTATGGCGGTTTTCGTGCCGGTTTGGAAAACCCGGATCATGTCCATGCGTGGGATGCGCGCCTGATGATATTGGGCGGTGAAATCGCCATCACTCGGGACGGAAAGGCGGAGATTTTTCGTATGGGCGATACATGCGTCGTGCCCGCCAATTATCCGCATGCGGAGAAAGTCGGCCCGAGGGGCGTCGCCTTCATCGCTGGCCGCAGGTGAAGCTTCGTATAAACTTGCCGTTGACCGATGCTTAAAAAAGCTTTCGGGATCACGCCATTTGCATGGACGCCCTTTCGTGTCCGCGCCCCAAGCGCAAAGGCCTTTAGTTGAAACATGCCGAATCTATTCAGTACCTTCACCCTGAAAAGCATCACAATTCGGAATCGTATCGTGATGTCTCCCATGACCATGTATCGCGCTTTGGATGGCCATACTTCGGATTACCATGTGATGCTCGCAGGTTCCCGTGCGGCAGGGGGATTTGGCCTGGTTTTCCTCGAACAAATCGCCATCCTGCCTGATGGTCGGACTGGGAGCTGCTGTGCCGGTATATGGGATGATGGCCATATAGAGGGTCTTGCCCGCGTTACCCGGATGATCAAGGAAATGGGCGCCGTGCCTGCAATCCAGCTTGGCCATACAGGCAGGAAAGGCAGCGAAAAGAAACCTTGGGATGGAAAAACCCAGTTGCCGCCGGACCATCCAGATGGATGGCAGGTGCGGGGGCCCTCAGCCATCACCTATGGTGGTCGCTATACCTACCCTGTGCAGGAACTTTCCGTCCCAGAAATTCGGGAAATTCATCATGCGTATGCAGCTGCTGCGCGCCGGGCGCTTGCCGCAGGGTTCGAATGGTTGGAAATGCATTTCGCGCATGGCTATCTGGGCGCCAGCTTCTTTTCGCCCATCGCCAATCAGCGCCGGGATTCCTATGGCAATAGCCTTGAAAACCGGTTGCGTTTTCACCGTGAAGCCATGGATGCGGTCCGTACTGTCTGGCCAGAAAACCTACCTCTGACGATGCGCTTGGGATCTGATGATTTGCACCCTGATGGCATACAGTTTAACGATGCTGTCTGGGCCGTAGCCGAATTGCGTAAGCACGGGCTTGATTTGGCTGATATCAGCCTCGGTCTCAACACTGATGCCATGGTGAACCCGCCCTTCAACGAAGAAGCTTTCATGGTTGAGCGCGCCGCACGCGTCAGGCGGGAAGTTGGCATACCAGTGGGGGTCAGTTGGAATTTGGGCGTGCCGCGTGTTGCTGATCAGGTGATCCGTGATGAACAGGCCGATCTGATTTTCCTCGGCCGCCCAGCTTTGGCCAATCCGCATTGGCCAGTTTGGGCTGCGCGGGAACTGGGCCAGAAGGATCCATATTCACTCATGCCTGAAGACTGGTCCTGGTGGCTTCGCAGTCGGCGCGGTTCAGCAGGGTCCGAAGGGTGGCCGCCGGCGGAATATCCCAGGGATCCGGCATAGGGGAAACCACTCAGTCACGAAGCACCGCTCGCGCGGGGTCCGCGCTAAGGCTGCTGCAGAACACAGGATTTTCGCCCCAGGCCCAAAAGGCCAAAAAATCTCCGATGTGTCTGGCGTCCCCGGCGAGATTCGAACTCACGGCCCCCAGATTAGGAATCTGGTGCTCTATCCTGCTGAGCTACGGGGACACCAATCTCGTTCATAGCGCAAAATAGCCCCTCAGGAAACCGTTCTAACGCCGGCGGAAACGCTCAACCGCGCTTACCAGCGCCGTGCGCAGCCCGGGTTCCAGCGCGGAATGGCCTGCATCGGGGATCACCGTCAGGCGCGCGGAAGGCCAGGCGGCGGCCAATTCAAAGGCGCTGGTTGCGGGGCAGACCATATCGTAGCGGCCTTGCACAATCTCGGCCTCAATCCCGGCCAGGCGGTCCATGCGGCCAAGCAGGCCCTCGGGCGGCAGGAAAAGATCATGCGCGAAGTAATGCGCCTCAATCCGCGCCAGCCCTAGGGCGGTGCGGTCCTGCGCGAAGCTCGCGACTGTTTCCGGTGAGGGCAAAAGCGTAGAGCATGACCCTTCATACTGGCTCCAGGCGCGCGCGGCGGGCAGATGCACCGCGGGGTCGGGGTCGCATAGCCGGCGCAGATACGCCCCAAGCAGGTCGCCGCGTTCTTCAGGCGGTAGGTGTTCGCTGAAGGCCGCCCAGGCATCGGGGAAAACGCGCCGAAGCCCTTCCAGAAACCAGCTCACTTCCTCTCGTCGGCCCAAAAACACGCCGCGCAATACGCAGCCCAGCACGCGTGATGGGTGTTCCTGCGCATAAGCCAGCGCAAGGGTTGAACCCCAGGAACCGCCAAACAGCAACCAATTTTCGATACCAAGGAATTGGCGCAGCACTTCAATATCGCGCACCAGATGCGGCGTGGTATTTTCGCGCAATTCCCCAAGCGGGCGGGACCGCCCCGCGCCGCGCTGATCGAAAATGATCACGCGCCAATGCTGCGGGTCAAAGAAGCGCCGATGCACCGCACCTGCGCCCGCACCTGGGCCACCATGCAGGAACAGGACTGGTTGGCCGCGTGGATTGCCGACCTGTTCCCAATACATGACATGCCCAGCCGAAAGCGGCAGGAAGCCGGTTTCATAGGGGGCAATATCGGGGAAAAGGTCTCCGCGCGGCATGGCGTTAGATGTGCCGAAGCGCGCGGCGAAGCGCAATGGTTTTCAAGCAATCAGCCCTTAACAAATCGCGCGATGAAAAACCCATCCATGCCCCCGCGCGCCGCCCAATAATCGGGGCGGGTGCGCAGCGCACCGGATGGCAGGATTGCCTCTGGCAGTCCTGGCACTTCCTCTGGCTGGATCGGATCAAGCCGAAGGCCAAGCGCTGCGCCTTCGCGCAAATGCGCTTCACCTTCTTCGGCCTGCAAGGAACAGGTGGCGAAAACCAAGCGCCCGCCCGGAGCCAGCATGCCGGCGGCCGATTGCAATAGCCGAGATTGCAGGGCGGCGGCGGTGGCGACATCACGCGGGCGCTTCAGCCAGGCCACATCCGGATGGCGGCGGATGGTGCCGGTGGCGGTGCAGGGCGCATCCAGCAGAATGGCATCAAAGGGCATGGATGGGCGAAACTGCGCCGCATCCGCGGTGATGATCTCCGCCGGCAGATGCAGCCGTGCGAGGTTTTCGCGCAGCCGTTCCGCGCGCTTCGGATCACGCTCCACCGCCGTGACCTTGGCGCCCGCCGCCGCAAGCTGCGCCGTTTTGCCGCCGGGGGCCGCGCAAAGATCAGCAATGCGTTCCCCCGGACGAGCCGCCAATAGCCGCGCGGGCAGGGCCGCAGCGGCATCCTGCACCCAGAAGGCGCCCTCGGCAAAGCCGGGGATTTCCGTCACGCGCGTACCGGCGGGCAGGCGAAAGGACCCGCCGGGCAGCGCTTCCGCGCCTTCTGGCGGCGCAGTGCCGGGTTTCAGCGAAATATCCAAAGGCGCCGGGCCGCAATGCGCTTCCGCAATGCTCCGCACCGCCGGGCCATAGGCCGCATGCCAGGCGGACCAGAGCCATGGCGGCGTATCGAGCCGCGCCGCATCCAGCCCTTCCAGCAGCGCTTCGCCTTCCGCCGCCACCTTGCGCAAAACAGCATTCACGAGGCCAGCAAAGGCGCGCGGCGCCAGATCCACGGCGGAAGCAACGGCGGCATGGGAAGGGGTGCCAAGCAGCAGCAATTCCGCGACACCGATCCTGAGGGCGTGACGCGCCGGCGGCGGGGGTTCGCGTCGCAGAAAGGGTTCCAGCACGGCATCAATGCTGCCAAGCCGCCGCAGTACCGTGGCTGCAATGCGATGCGCCGCCGCCCTGTCGCGCGCTTCAAGCCGCGCGGGCAGCGCTTCCAGCGCTTCTTCCAGCGGCCGATGCGCTTCCAGCACGGCATCCAGCACATCGCGCGCGGCGCGCCTGGTGGGCAGGCCGGGCGGGCGCCTTGGCCGGGATGGGGCTTCATTCATGCCGCCTTCATGGCACCCGCCATTGTCTCGTGCTAGAGCCGCGGCGCGATGACCCTGGGCAGCTTTCTTGACCGTTTGCCGGAAACGCGCCGGCCAGGCTGGTGGCTTGCGCTGCTGTGTCTGCTTGTGTGGCTGCCGGGCTTTTTTTCCATCCCGCCCGGGGATCGCGATGAAAGCCGCTTTGCCCAGGCGAGCCGGCAGATGGTGGAAACCGGCGATTATGTGCGGATCAAGCTTGGTGAGGTTGAGCGCAACAAGAAACCCGTCGGCATTCATTGGGCGCAGGCCTCGACCGTGCATGCGCTGGAAGCCGTGGGCATCCCGGCGCGGGGTGCGATTTGGGCCTATCGGCTGCCATCGCTGATTGGCGCGCTGCTCGCGGTATTGGCCACCTGCTATTTGGGGCGCGCTTTGGTTGGGCGACGCGCGGCCTTTCTGGCCGGCGCCATGCTCGCCCCTTGCATGGTGCTGGTGGTGGAAACCCATATCGCCAAGACCGATGCGGCGCTGTTGGCGAGTATCACGGCAGCGATGCTGTTGATGGGCCGCGCCTATCTGGCGCCGGCGCAATTCACCACGAAACAGGCATTGGGCTTTTGGTTGGCGCTTGGCGCTGGCGTGCTGCTGAAGGGGCCGATTGCGCCCATGGTGCCGTTACTGGCCGGCATAACGCTGCTGGTCATGGACCGCCGCGCGCCCTGGTTTCGCGCGCTTCGCCCGCTTTGGGGTGTGCCGCTGATGATTGCCTGCGCCGCGCCCTGGTTCATCGCCATTGGCATCGCGACCGAGGGGCGGTTTTTCGCCGAAGCCATCGGTGATGACATGCTGAACAAGGTGGGATCGGGTGAGGAAAGCCATTGGGGCCCGCCTGGCTTTTACACCTTGCTGTTCGGCATCACCGCCTTCCCGTCGGCCTGGATTGTGCTGCGCGCGCTGCCCGGTGCTTGGGCGGATCGGTTGAAGCCGCAAACGCGGTTTTTGTTGGGCTGGGCAGTGCCGGTTTGGCTGCTGTTCGAAGCCGTGGCAACCAAGCTGCCGCATTACGCGCTGCCCGCCTACCCCGCGCTGATGCTGCTGGCGGCTGCCTGGGCGCTTGATCCCTTGCGGCGGCCCACACCGCGCTGGCTGGCGGCGATTGGCTGGCTGGCGCTCGGTGGTGTCGCGCTTGGCTTGCCCATCGCCGCCATGGCAGCCGCGTTTTACGCCGAAAGGCGCGTGGATATTTTCGGCTTGATCGGGCTTGGGTTTGGTGTTGCGCTGTTCCTGGTGCTGTGGCGCGCGGCGCGCACAGGGCTTTGGGCGCGCGCTGCCCTGCTAGGCGCCGTACTCAGCCTGCCGGTTTATGCCGCCGTGCTGGAAGGCGTTATTCCGCGCATCCATGCCGTTTGGATGTCCCCGCGCATCGCGGCAGAGGTGCGCGCCATTGCCCCAGGCTTGCGTGACCGGGATTTCGGCGTGGTGGGCTATCATGAACCTTCGCTGCAATTCGCGCTTGGGGGTGGCATTGCCCTGCTGCGTGATGGTGTGGCGGCCGCAGAGTTTCTCGCGGAAAAGCCCGGTCGGGTAGTGGCGGTTTCGCATCGGCAGGAAGCGGCGTTTCGTGCGGCGGCGGCGGGACGCGGCATCACGCCGCGCGATGCGGGTTCTGTCACAGGCCTCAATTACGTGCGCGGGCGCTGGCTCACGCTGCTGATCTTCAAGGTGGATTGAATGTTTGAATGGGTGGCGCGCCAGGTCGCGGAAACCGGGCTTCTTGGCGTGTTTGTGCTGATGGTGGCGGAAAACATCTTCCCGCCCATCCCATCCGAAATCATCATGGCCGCATCGGGCTTCGCTGCCGCGCGGGGCGAGATTTCATTGATCGGCACCATCATCGTCGCCGTATTGGGCACGGTTGTCGGCAATGCCTTCTGGTATGAAATTGGCCGCTGGTTCGGCCTGGAACGCATCCGCCCCTTGGTCGCGCGCTACGGCAAATGGTTCGCGATTGAAACCGAAGATATGGACCGCGCGGAACGCACGCTCAAGCGCTGGGGACCTATCGCGCTTTGCTTCGGGCGCATGCTGCCTGGCATTCGCACCATCATTTCCATCCCCGCCGGCATGGTGCTGATCCCGCGCGGTGTATTCTATGTCTGGACCGCGATTGGCTCAGCGATTTGGCTAAGCTTCCTCGCCATCGCGGGCTATTTGCTGGAAGACCATTACGACAGGGTGCAGGGCTGGGTGGAACCGCTGGCCTGGGTAGTGGTGGGCGGTTCCATCGCGGCCTATGCGCTGCATTTGATCCATGCCTTTCGTCGCGCAAGGCGCCGGCGGGATCAGGCGTAGCGTGCCAGCGCCTGTTCCAGGGACGCGAAAGCATTGGCCAGCGCGGCATTCATCGCCGCCGCTGCCTGATCCGGGCGGAGCGTGCCATTGGGCAGTGCCGCCGTCCCGTTGCTGAGCATCTGCCCCAGCACGCGCGGCGCGCTTTCACGTTCGGAAATTAGCACGAAATTCAACTCGGCCTCGGCCTGACCGCGGGCGCGATTGGCGACCAGCCGCGTCAATTCGCCTTCCAGCACCAGATCAGGATTGGCGCGGCTGCCAGGCGCGAGCACGGCGGCGAAAAGCCGTGCGTCCATCAGCCAGCGGCGCAAAGCCTGTTCCGCGGCTTCCGCGGGGGGTGCGATCCATTCAGCGTAGAAATCGATTTCTTCCGTGCCATCGGGCCGGATGCTGCGTAGCCCCCGCACATCCAAGGCCGGCGGTGCGCGCAGCGTGCGCAGCAGCACCAAGCGCCGCCCCTTGCCGCGCCAGCCATCCCCCTGCCGGCGCGGTTCCAGGGCGTAGCGCAGCACTTCCTGATAGGGCCGTTCCGGCAGGATAGTGCAGGCAGAGGCAAGGAAAGGTGCGGCCAGCAGCAGGGCGCGGCGATTGAGGGGCTTCATGTCAGCGGCGTTCCCGATTGGGCGGCGGCGGAGGCGCGCCGAGAAGGGTTTGCGATGGATTGCGCCGCAGCGCTTCCGTGGTGTCACGCAGATTGGCGACCGAGGATCGCAAATCGCGCATCAGTGGTGAGAGATCGGCTTGCAGATCGGCCGTGGTGCCGCGCGCGGTGCGGAGTGTTTGTTCCAGCGCCGTGACCGCGGCGGGGATACGCACCAAAGCGTCCCGTACTTCGCGGCTTGCCATCAATTCCTGCGTGCTGCGCCCGGCCTCACCCAAATGATGGATCGCATCGCGCAATTCAGCCGCCGTATCTTCGAAGCGTGCCTTGCGGATTTCAGCGCGGAGTTCGGTCAGGGTCTCTCTGGCTTCGCGCAGGGCGGTCGCCACTTCCCCATCGCTCACTTGTCGGCGCAAATCACCCATCAATCCCGCAGCGTTATTGACCAGCCCTTCAATATCCAGCGCTTCCAGGCGCCTGAGGATCTGATCCGCCGCACTAGTCACCTGGGAAATGGTTGAAGGCACGGCAGGAATATGATCGTAACGCGGCCGCCATGGCACCTGAAGGGGCGGGTAGCGCGCGGGGTCAAGAATATCAATTTCAAGATAGGTGACGCCGGTGATTCCCTGTGAGGCAATGCGCGTGCGCAAGCCGCCGGCGATCATGTCTTCCAAGGATGCGATACGCGACACACGGGTTCGTTCGACCGCAAAGCGTATCACCACCAACTGCATTGCATAACGATTGGCGCGCGCTTCCGGTACATCATAGAGAGCGGCGGCGAGCGAGATTTCCGTCACCCGCCCAATCTGCACGCCACGAAAGCGCACCGATGCCCCAACATCGAGACCGACGATGGATTCGCCAACATAGGTCTCAAAATAATCCGATTGTCTGCCGAATTGCCCAGCCGTGAGATACAGAATGAAGCCAATCGCCAGCGCAATGGCGGAAAGCGCCAGCATGCCGACGCGGAGGAATAGGGTATTGGGCGGTTTCGCCATGTCAGGCAGCCTCTCGCCGGAAGAAGGCGCGCACAGTGGGGTGCGTGCCGGTCTCGCGCAGGTCACGCGGCTTGCCCATGGCGATCATGCCGCGCGCTTCCTTATCCAGCATGATGCAGCGATCCCCAATGGCCAGAATGGATTGCAATTCATGCGTTACTACAACAAACGTCGTCCCGGTGCTGCGCGCAATATCCAGGATCAGCTTGTCCAAACCGGCTGAGGTGATGGGGTCAAGCCCGGCGGAGGGCTCATCCAAAATCAGCAAAGGCGGGTCAAGCGCCATGGCGCGCGCAATGCCGGCGCGCTTGGCCATGCCGCCCGAAATCTCAGCGGGCAGCAGCCCCGCCGCATCGCCAAGCCCAACCAGGCCAAGCTTGGCGCGTGCCAAAGCCTCCCGCGCCGGGCGCGGCAGATCGGTATGTTCTTCCAAGGGCAATTCCACATTTTCGGACAGCGTCATATTGCCGAAAAGCGCGCCGGATTGCCACATCACGCCAATTCGTTTCAGCAGTTCAAGTTGGCCTTCCGCATCCGCTTCCGCCAGATCAACGCCAAGGATTTCAGCCCGCCCGGCAGCAATCGGCACAATGCCGATCAGCGCCTTGAGCAGGGTGGATTTGCCGCAGCCAGAACCACCCAGAATGACGAAAACCTCACCACGCTTCACCTCAAAACTGACGTCCTTGAAAATGGTGCGCGGGCCGAAGCTGACGGCCAGGCTCTCCACGCGAATGACGGTATCGTCGTTCATATGCCAAGCCTGAAAAACAGAATCGCAAAAACGCCATCCATGGCGACAATGGCGACAATGCCGCCCACCACGGCCGCGGTTGCGGCGTCACCCACCGCGCGCGGGCCGAAGCCGGCGGAAAGCCCGGCGCGGCAGCCAATGGCGGCGATCACCAGGCCGAAGCAGCAGGATTTGAACAGGCCGCCCATCAGATCCCCAAGGGCCAGCCATTGCTGCAATTGATTGGAAACCGCGCTCCAGGGAAAACCCAGGCTTTGCATCACTACCGTCATGCCCGTGAGCCCGGCCAGGTTCATCACCAAGGTCAGCACCGGCATCACCAATATGCCCGCCAGGATGCGCGGCAGCACCAGCATCACCATGGGGTCAATGCCCATGATGCGGAGCGCATTCACTTCCTCATTCACTGTCATGGTGCCGAGTTCGGCGGCAAAGGCAGAACCTGTGCGCCCGGCCAGCACCACGCCAGCCAAAAGCGCGCCCAATTCGCGCAGCAGCGAAATGCCAACCAGATTGGGCACGAAGATCTCTGCCCCGAAACGCTTGAGCGGGATGGAGGATTGATAGGCCAGGATCAACCCGATCAGAAAACCAAGCAGCAGCGTGAGCGGAAAGGCGCGCAGCCCAATCTCATCCAAATGGCGGAGGAATTCCGCGCCGCGAAAAAGCCGCGGGCGGAACATTACGCGAAACGCCGCGACCAAAGCTTCCCCGGCAAAGGCAATGCCCGAAAGCGCCGCCTGGATGCCGCCATAAACCGTGCCACCAAAAGCCGTGATCGGCGCGAAGTCACGCGGCGCTTCGGTGGGTGCCGGCGCGGCTTTCAGTGCGGCGCGGTTGCGTTCCAGCACGGCAAGCACATCGGGCGAGCCACCTTCAACCGCCACCGCATCACCTGCGCGCAACACCAGGATGGCGCCGGCGCTATCCATTGTCTCAACTTCGGAAAGATCAATCGCCTTTGGCTGTTCCGCCAAGGCACGCGTCATCGCGGGCCAAAGCGTGGCCGCGGCTTCGGCATCCAGCCTGCCGGAAAATGCCAGCACCTTGCCTTGCGGCGCGGTGCGCGATGAAAGGGCGGGTTTGGTCATGTCACGCATTACCAAGCGCAGCTTTGCGAGGCTTCCGCAAGCATTTCAAGCGTAAACTCCTCAGCGCCACAGCGCATGGATCAGTACCGCAGCCGCGACCGAGACATTCAGGCTTTCCACCGCCCCGGAACCTGGCAGCGTTACGCGCGCCGCTGAGGCGGCGATGCTTTCGCGCGAGAGGCCCCTCTCCTCATTGCCGAGCACCAGGGCAAAGGGGCGCCCGCACGGCAGCGCTTCCGGTGCCTCGCCATCCCGCGCCACGGCGGCTACGCTTAACATGCGTGGCGCAAGCGCGCGCAACAAGCCGGGCAGATCGGGGGCCTGAAATACCGCCAGCGCTTCCAAGCCCCCCTCGGCGGTGCGGAGCGCCGCATCGGAAAGCCGCGCCTGGCGGTTATCGCCCGAAATCACCAGCGCCTTGCAGCCGAAAAATGCGGCGGAGCGTGCGATAGCGCCAAGATTATGCGGATTGCCGATGCCATCCAAAATGGGGAGCACCGGCGCGGCCCAAAGTAGTGGCGGCAGGTTGGCTAGGTCCAACAAAGTCACAGCGCGCGGGCGCGCCACTGCAACCATGCCGCCGTGATGCGTGGTGCCGGCGATGCGCTGCAATTCCTCGGGCGGGACTTCGCGATAGGGCAGGCGGCGCTTTGCCAAAGCCGCGCATAACGGGCCCGCTTCCTGCCGGCGCATCGGCGTATGAAAAAACCGCAGCACATCGGCGGGCCGATGCGCGAAAAGCGCGGCCACGGCAGCAGGGCCGCAATGCTTGTCCGGTTCCTGGGCTTTGCTCACGGCGTCGCTAATGCCTTGATCTTTTCCAGCACGGCATCGGGGATTTCCAAGCCTTCGGCACCGGCACGGGCACTTTGCGCATCGCGCTTGGCGCCGGGCAGGCGCACGCCCTCATCGGCCAGCATGGCGGCGATCAGGGTCTCAACGCGCGCGCCAAAGCCATCCGCGCCCGCCAGCGCGCCAGGGTCTATCACCAGCAGCGCCTGCCCCAAGCGCGGGCGATTGCCCTCATCCTGGAAGAAGCTATCGGCTTCAAAGCCGAAAGCGGCGCCGGTCAGCGCGCAGCAGAGCAATTCGACAATCAGCGCCAGCAAGGCGCCCTTGGTGCCGCCCATGGCGAGCATGGCGCCTGAAAGCGCGGCCTTGGCATCGGTGGTGGGGCGGCCTTCGGCATCCAAAGCCCAGCCCTCAGGGATGGGGCGGCCTTCCTTGGCGGCCACCATGATCTTGCCGCGCGCCACTTCCGATAGCGCCATGTCAATCACGAGCGGCGGCGCGGCTTGGCGCGGAAAAGCTGCCGCGATGGGGTTGGTGCCCATCAGCGGCCGGCGCCCGCCCGGCACCGGCATGGCAGCGGGTGAATTGGTGAAGGCCAAAGCCACCAGCCCCTGTTCCGCCAAGCGCCGCACCGGCAGGCCCATGGCGCCGGAATGGTGGCTATTGGTAATGCCAACAAAGGCAATGCCATGCCCGCGCGCACGCCAGGCGGCTTCCTGTTCCGCCAAGGCAAGCGCCGGGTAAGCCAGCCCATGCCGCGCATCAATCAAAGCCGCGCCGCCGCGTTCATTGATGATGCGCGGTGTTGCCTTCCCATCTGCGCGGCCATTGCGCAGAAACGCCGCATATTGCGCCACGCGCGAAAGCCCATGTCCCGCCTGCCCGGCGGCCTCGGCGGCGACCAGCGCGGCGGCGGTGCGTTTCGCCATCTCAGGCCCGGCGCCTGAGGCACTCAGCGCTGCGGTGACAAGTTTTTCAGCCTCAATCAGGGAAACTCGCATTAATCCGCCTTCAACTTCGCTTCCTGCACCAGCCTGGCCCAGCGGTCAGTTTCGGCGCTGATATAGGCCGCGCTCCGCCCCCTGTCCCAGGCTTCCACCGTAAAACCGCCCTCGCGCGCGCGGCGCGATACCTCAGGGTCGCGGATTGCGGCCAGGGTATCGGCTTCAAGCTTGGCCAGGATGGGCGCGGGCACCGCCGCATTGGTCATCATCGCGGTCCAGTTCGTCATTTCAAGTTCGGGTGAGCCCGCTTCGCGCACGGTTGGCACATCCGGCACCAGGGGATGGCGGGCGGCGGAGGTGATGGCAAGCGCGCGTAGCCGCCCGCCTTGGATTTGCGCAATGCATTCCGGCAGGTTGGAGACCATGAAATCGAGGTTGCCCGCCGCAAGGTCCGTCACCGAAGGCGCGCCACCGCGATAGGGGACATGGGTGATGCGGTCCCCCGCGCCGGAGACACGGCGCACCAATTCCAACCCCAGATGCGGCGGCGATCCATTGCCTGATGACCCGGCATTCAGATTGCGTTCGCGGGCTTGCGTCAGCAGATCAGCCAGGCTTCGTGCCGGGTTGCGTTCGGCATTCACCACCACCACCAAGGGCAGCGACCCAAGAACAGAAACCGCCGTGAAATCCTGGCGGAAATTGAAGGGGGCGTTTGGAAAGAGCGAGGCATTCACCGTATGCGTCATGGTGATGGCGAGCAGCGTATAGCCATCGGCTGGGCTTTTCGCCGCCGCATCGGCGCCGATCAGCGCGTTGCCGCCGGCGCGGTTTTCGATGATCACCGGCTTGCCCCAAATCTCCGACAGCTTTTGGCCCACAAGGCGCGCCATGATGTCAGTGAGCCCACCGGGCGGAAAAGGCACGATGTAGCGCAGGGCGCGATCAGGGAAGGCGCCTTGGGCTTGCGCGCGGCCGATCAGCGCGGCGGCGGGCAGGGCAGCGAGCACATGGCGGCGGGTTGGGCGCATCGGGTATCCTCCTGTGGCTTCGGCCGGCTTTCCGGCTCTTGGGGTCAAGCGTAGCCCAGGGCGCGGCGCTGCCCTATAGGTTTTTCATTCGAAGCCTGATCTTGGGGGACGCCGCGTGACACCTGTCGAGAAAATCCGCGAATGGCATGAAGAACTCACCGCCTGGCGGCGGGATTTCCACGCCCATCCCGAATTGGGGTTTGAGGAAGTGCGGACCAGCGCGCTGGTGGCCGAACGCCTCGCTTCCTGGGGGATTGAGGTGCATCGCGGCATTGGCAAGACCGGCGTGGTGGGTGTCTTGCGCAACGGCAATGGTCAGGGCCGGCTTGGGCTGCGTGCCGATATGGATGCGCTGCCCATGCCCGAAGCCAATGGCTTCGCGCATAAATCAGGCATTGAGGGCAAGATGCATGGCTGCGGGCATGATGGGCATACCACCATGTTGCTCGCGACGGCGCGCTATCTGGCCGAGACGCGCAATTTCGATGGCACGGTGCATTTCATTTTCCAGCCGGCGGAAGAAGGCCGTGGTGGCGCGCAGGCCATGCTGGCAGATGGCCTCTTTGATCGCTTCCCCTGCGATACCGTCTATGGGCTGCATAACCGCCCTGGCCTGCCGGTTGGGCAATTCGCCATCCGCCCCGGCCCGATCATGGCCGGCGCGATATTTTTCGACATCCTGATCCAGGGCAAGGGCGGCCATGGCGCGCGCCCGGAACAGACGATTGATCCCGTGGTGGTGGGCGCGCAGATCGTCACTGCCTTGCAGACCGTGGTCGCGCGCAATGTGCCGGCCCTGGATAGCGCGGTGCTGAGCGTGACCTGCTTCAATGCTGGCCAGGCGCATAACGTGATCCCGGATCAGGTGACGCTGAAGGGCACGGTGCGCGCCTTCAAGGTGGAAATGATGCGCCTGGTGGAAGACCGCATGCGCGCCGTGGTGCAGGGCACGGCAGCAGCCTTTGGTGCAACCGCCGCGATCACTTTCAAGGAAATCGCCGCGCCTACCATCAATGCGCCAGAAGAAGCGACCGCGCTGGCGGACGCCGCCGCTTCATTGGTGGGTGAAACAGCCGTGGAGCGCAACCGCACGCCCGTGATGGGGAGTGAGGATTTCGCCTATATGCTGCTGCAACGCCCAGGCGCTTACATTCATGTTGGCAATGGCACGGGCGATGCGGGCGGCTGCGATGTGCATAACCCGCATTATGACTTCAATGACGAAGCCATTCCCTATGGCGGCGGCGTGATGGCGGCGCTGGTGGAACAGAAGCTGCCGCGGGTGACGTGAGCAGGCACGGCGGGTCAGACTATGGATAGGCTGCTGCGCGGCGCGCTGGCCGAGCCGGAACCGCTTTTCCAGAAATAGCTTGAAGAAACCTCTGATTTAATCCCTCCCTCCTGGCATGTCACTGATTTTCTGATTCTCTTCCGTATCGTCCAATAAACCCTTGAGCACGCCCCCCATGCCGCAAAGAAGCTTTTCCAGCCTCGGCTTTGACCGCGCTCGCAAGCAAACGCGGCGCGAGCGCTTCCTGGCCGAGATGGAGATTGTCGTTCCCTAGGCCGCGCTCTCTGCCCTGATTGAGCCTCATTACCCCTCAGGCGAACGCGGTCGCCGCCGATCGGGATTGAAAAGATGCCGCGTATCTATTTCCTGCAGCAATGGTTCAACATGTCTGACCCGCAGGCCGAAGACAGCCTTTATGACAGCGCCGCGATGCGTAACTTCGCAGGCATTGATCTTGGCAATGAGGCCGCGCCAGACGCGACGACGATTTGCAAGTTCCGCCATCTGATTGAGGCCGATGGGCCCAGCAAGATGATGCTGGCAGCGGTCAATGATCACCTGAAATCCAAGGGCATCAAGATTGGCACGGAGAGGGACATCCTAAAAAAAGCCACCCAGTTCTTCGCGAGCCAAAAGCCGCGAGGTTTAGGTTCGTCGAAGAACGGCGTGGGGCCTTTCCGATTGATCGGTTGTGCCGCGTGATGAATGTCAGCCCACGCGGCTTGCGGGCCTTTCGCAGCCGCCCCGCCAGCCCCAGGCAACGCATGGACATGGTGGTTCTGGCCCACATCAAGGAGCAATCACACCTGAGCCTGGGCAGTTATGGCCGCCCGCGCATGACCGAAGAATTGAAGGAAGTTGGTGTCGATGTGGGGCACCGGCGTGTCGGGAGGCTGATGCGCGAGAACGGGATTGTCGTTGAAAGAACACGCAAGTTCAAGGCGACGACAGACAGTGGCCACACGTTCAACATCGCACCGAACCTACTGGAGCGCGACTTCACTGCCGATCAACCCAATCAGAAATGGGCAGGAGACATCAGCTATATCTGGACCCGCGAGGGCTGGCTCTATCTGGCGGTGATCCTGGACCTGCACCTCCGGCGCGTCATCGGCTGGGCCGTCAGTGATCGCCTGAAGCGTAATCTGGCAATCCGCGCGCTGAAAATGGCCATCGCGCTCCGGTCCCCGCCGCGGGGCTGCGTGTTTCATAGCGACCGTGGCAGCCAATACTGTTCGCATGCATATCAGAAAATCCTACGCGACCACGGATTGCAGTCGTCAA
>JADCFA010000055.1 GCA_020249775.1 Roseomonas sp.
CACGGATCCGGCGCGGGTCGTCGCATTGCGCGACATCGCGCAGGAGGGCTTCCGGGTTGAGGCCGGCACGCCGCATACGCTTCAGGAAAGCGTGGACCTGTTTCGCCTAGGCCGGGCCGAGATGGCAGCGAACCCGGACGGGATCGGCATTGGTGGACCGCAGGTCGAAGAAATGGTCGCCCGCGGACAGCTGACCCGCGCTGCATTCACTGACCGCAATGGCCAGGCCTTCGGACTCATGATGCAATCAACGCTTTCGGTCATTGCGGCTTCGCCCTGCTTCGTCTGGACCACGACACCGGGAAATGGACGCGTGGCGCAGCTTGAGGCCGGGCGCGACTGGCTTCGGCTTGATCTGGCGGCCAATGCCGCGGGCCTTGGCATCCAGCCATTGAGCCAGACGCTACAGGAATTCCCGGAAATGGAGCCGCTGCATGAGGCGATGCGCCGCGCAACGGGTGTGGCGTCGGGTGAAAGGCTGCAAATGTTCGGGCGGCTTGGTCATCCGGCATCGCCGGGCATCCGAACCGCTCTACGCTGGCCAGCGGAATCGCGTATATTGCGCGGGTGATCGCGAACGACCCGACCGCCTATGGCACGCGCGGCGTGCGCGCGGGAAAGGCCGGCACAAACTCCGCGACGACTTCGGGGTTCTGCGCGCGGGTGCGCCGGCTGAGGAAACCAGAGGCCACGCGGCGCCCGCAAAACACGGTACTGCCAAGCAAACCCGTCGGCCAAAGGATGGAGCGCCTACCAAGATTGCTGGTACCGGACCAAAGGGTTTATTGAGGGCTCCCTTCGCCAAGACACGACGCGGCGCCTGCATGCCGGCAATGCCGCCTCAGGAACAACCCAATCCAGCATCCGCTCAGGCAGAGTCAAAACGCAGTACAACACGGGCACCGCCCGAGGGCGCGTCTTCAACCGCCACCGCCGCACCGATCTGCGTCGCGGCTTCGCCGACGATAGCGAGGCCGAGGCCAGAGCCCACATGGCGGCTCCATGACCCACGCCAAAACCTCTCGAACACCTGGCTTCTGAGTGAGGCTGGAATGCCGGGCCCGGCATCCTCGATCTCGACTGTAGCATCGGGGTCAAGCCGGATCGCTACCTCGGTCCCGTTTGGGGCGTGCTGTATCGCGTTTTCGATGACGTTGCGGAGCATCGCCTCAATCGCCTCGGCGGTGCCGCGCACTTTCAGCTGCTCCAACGCGACGTCCAGCCCGATCCTAACGTCACGCGAAACCGCGAGCGGGGCAAGGCTGCAGGCCACTTCTCGCAATAGCGGCGCGATCATGGTGCGTGTTTCTGGCATCGTAACGATACTCTCGGCACGTGCAAGGGCAGTCAGCTGGGCCACCACACGTGTCATGCGCTGGCAATCGGCCTGGAGCATGCGGATATCCTCGGCGGTGACTGGGCCTGTTACCAAGCGGTCCAGCCGTCCGGACAGCACCGTGAGCGGCGTGCGCAGCTCATGGGCGGCATTGGCAGTGAAGCGCTTCTGCGCCGCCAAGGCGCTATCAAGTCGCGCCGTTGCCTCATCGAAGGCCGCAACCAACGGTATCAACTCGGCTGGCAAGGTTGCATTGGCAAGCCGCGGAAGGTGGGACCCTGGTTGGATCGCGCGTGCTCTCGCCGCGAGTTCGCGCAGCGGCGCCAACCCGCGGCGTACGACCAGCGCTGCCACAAGGACCGCCAATGCGCAGCCCAATGGCACCGCCCATGCGACATCCACCAAGAATTCCCAGATCACCTCATGCGCGATTGGGCTTGATGCCGCTTCATCCAGTTCCAGCGCGTGCCACACAAAGCCCGCAAGGCCGATAGCCGTGATCGCTGTCAGCGCTAGCGAAAGGCGTAGCACCAGCGCATGTTGCAGCGACCTTCGCTTCATGGTGCGCGCATCATATAGCCGAGGCCGCGGAAGGTAATGATCGTTGCCGTCGCACCAGCCTGTGCCATCCGCCGGCGAAGGTTGTGGACATGCACCGGCAAGGCGTTGGAAGCCGGCTCATCCTCTGCCGCGTAGATCTGCTCGATCAGGAGTGTCCGGGTCACCATGCGTCCTTGGCGGCGCAGCAGCGCCTCAAGCAGCGCGAGTTCGTGCCTTGGCAGTGTCAGCGGCAATCCATTAATCGCAACAGCGCGGCTGATGCTGTCGAGTACGATGCCGCCACAGGCAAGCACGCGGCCAAGCGCGGCACCCGGGCGGCGCAGAAGCGCGCGCAGCCGTGCCAGCAATTCGGCTTCTGCATAGGGCTTCACCAGGTAGTCGTCGGCCCCTTCGTCAAGGCCAGTTACCCGTGCTTCAAGGCTGTCACGCGCGCTCAGGATGAGCAGCGGTGTGCCGCAACCGCGGCCACGTAACCAGCGCAGCAAGCTGAGACCATCACCATCCGGAAGGTTGAGGTCGAGAATGCCAGCGTCATACGGTGTCGTGGTCAGCGCAGCCTCCGCCTCCGATCGCGTGGTGGCGATGTCCGGCGCCATGCCGGCAGCGGCAAGCGCAGATCGAAGGTTGCGCGCAATCTCCGCTTCATCCTCGATAATCAGCACCCGCATGACGGCCTTCACCCCCGAAAACTGCCTTAAACAAGTTATCGCAGTCTAGCTTTCGTTGCTGCGTGCCGAAAGAGAAAAGGAGGATCGGACAGGCGGTGCAATTCCTGATCGTACTGGCCGAGCCGCATGATCAAAAGGGGGCTGTTCGGCATCTTGAAGTGGTTAACACGCGCAAGCTGATCAGGGCGGCAGTTAAAGGGCACCGCGTGGGTAAGCTTGCGTCAAAGGAGTTTCACGGCATGCGCAAGGAGGCATCACAGGGGAAAGGAAGTGAAGATGCTCCCGAGGCCCCCAGCATGGCCAGCGTAAACCTTCGCGCGGCAGCGGAGCGATTGCTGTCCATCCAAGAAAAAGATGAACCGATCAAAGGAAATATTCCATCACAGGAAAGGAAATGTCACATGAAGAAATCCAAATGGAGCGTGGTTGCGATAGCCGCGCTGGTGATTACCGCACTTGGCGGCGCTTTTGCTCAGCAGCAGGCGCAGCGCAACGTCAATGACTGGCTACTGAACGCGCCAGACGACACCACGCGGTTCCAGCTGCTGCAGCGCTATCTTCGCGGCTTCGACCAGCCAATGTGGGAAGTGGGCGAACGCTTCCGCATGATCCACCAGGCGCTTGCCGACGAAAACTGGGAACTGGCCGTCTATCATTGGGAAAAGACGCGCGACACGATTGTGAATGGCTATCTGAAGCGGCCACTGCGCCAGCCAAATTCGCAAGCGATGTTCGTGGACAATGTCTTTCAACCGACGCTGGCGGCCTTCCGCGCCGGCAATCCCGAAAAGGCGTGGGAGGCATTCCAGACCGCGCGTGCGGTATGCATGGCCTGCCATGAAGCGGAGCGCGTTACTTACATGAATAATCAAGCGCTTTTCCGCCTGACCGAGCGTCCCGCGCGTCCGGGCGGGTGACACGCGTTTTGGGGAGGCCAAGCACGCGATACAGTATTCTGGCCCCCTTACATCTACCGCCGCCGGCGCCATGCTTGTCCTGTCAGGCGGGATGCGGCGCCTGGCGACAGCCCAGCCCGCGCCCGAAGGCGATCCGGCGACGCGCCACGCTGATCCGCGCATTCGTGCCTTCGGGCAAGCCAGGGCTTCGGGATTATGATGCAATCAATGCTTTCAGTCATTGCCGCTTCGCCCGGTTTCGTCCGGACCTCGATGCCTGGCGATGGACGCGTGGCGTAGCTTGAGGCGGGGCGCGATTGGCTTCGGCTTGATCTGGCCGCGGCTGCCGCTGGCCTTGGCATCCAGCCATTGAGCCAAGCGCTACAGGAATTCCCGGAAATGGAGCCGCTGCATGAGGCGATGCGCCGCGCGATGGGTGTGGCATCGGGCGAGAGGCTGCAAATGGTCGGCAGAATTGGCCATCCGGCATCGCCGGGCATTCGGACTGCTCTACGCTGGCCGGCGGAATCGCGTATACTGTGCGGGTGACCGCGAACGACCCGCCCACCTTCCAATTGCTCAATGAGATTGCAATTGTTGAGCAGCTGGCCCGTAATGCCCTGGAACGCGCGCTGCCGGATCGGCTGCGGCAGCCGCATTTCGCCGTGCTCAATCACCTGGTGCGGCGCGGGGATGGCGCGTCACCAGGCGCCCTGGCGCGCGCTTTTCAGACGGCCAAGGCGGCGATGACCAATACCCTGCACCGGCTGGAAGCGCGCGGCCTGATCCGGGTGGAGGCTGACCCAAAAGATGGGCGGGGCAAGCGCGTCTTTCTGACTGATGCCGGGCGCGCCATGCGTGAACGCGCCATCGCCGCTGTCGGGCCACAGATGACCGCCATAGGCGGAGTGCTGTCCGAGGCTGAGATTGCTGAAATACTGCCGCACCTCAGACGGCTGCGCGCGCATCTGGACGCGGCGCGGGATTAGGGAAGCGAAGCAAATTGGATTCACCCGGCGGCATGGAAAATGCGACCCCATCACGGATTGGATCAGCCCCATCGAAGGAAGGTGGGCGGAACCGATGCCCGGCGAAACGGAACGCTGACCACCTCGCAGGCGGCGATTCGGCGCAGTGCTGCCAAACTGCGCCGCATGACCTTTAAATGTCGGCAACCAGCCGTATATCTCTGCCTCGGTTTTGGAAAGCTCCACGCCCTTGTGTCCTGCCTTGACATCGTCGGTGACGTTGGATGCGCACTGCGCGTAACTTCTCTGAGCCAAGCATCACTTGGTCCATGAGGCTTCATCTCTGCGGTGCCGGGGCTGCGCTTTGGGCTCTTATCATGGTGTTGGGGCCGGACCCTGGATTCACCGCGAATTGGCCCTGGTTGGCGCTATTCTGGGCGCTCCAGATCGGCATTGGCCTCGCCGTTCTGCACCGCGTGCTGCATCTGTTGCGGCGCCTGCCTAAGCTCAGCACATGGCCCGCATGGCTGCTGGTTGTGGTCAGCGGTGTGGTCGGTTCCTTCGTGCTGGCGCCGGTTTATTGGCTGATCGGTGAGGGGCTGATGCAGCAGGCGCTCGGCTTCCCGGCCACGATTGATGATGATGATGATTTGGCGCCGCAATTGGGCTTCGGCCTTGCGGTCATGCTGCGGGAATTCAGCGATGTTGTGGGACCGGTGACCGCCGCCTGGCTGCTGATTTCCTGGCCGCGGCTTTATGGCCAAGCGTCACCCTTGGTCGCGGTGCCGCAAGCCGGGGTGCCAAAGCCCGCACTACCGCCCTTGCCAAACCCATCTGAGAGCATCAGCCCAGAACCACCCGCATGGCGCGCTGCCTTGCCGCGCGAATTAGGCGATGATCTGATCGCGGTTTCTTCCGAGCTGCAGTACCTGCGGGTTTGGACCACACGCGGCAATGCGCTGGTTCTTGGGTCCTTGCAGGATGTGGAGGATGGCGAAGGGGCGGGCGGGATGCGCGTCCATCGGTCATGGTGGGTCAGCGCTCGGCATGTGCGCAGCATCCGCCGAAGCGGTGACGGGGCCACTTGCGACATGAGCGACGGTCGCCAAGTGCCAGTCAGCCGGCGCCGCAAGGCCGAGGTTCTGGCACGCTTCGGCGACGGTGCACTGTATGAAATAGCCCCCGCGCCACCGCCACCTTCGGTGGACTTGGCTCAGAACAAGCGCTTAAGCCCGACTTGAAGCGACACAGGGTTGTAGTCCGGCTTGGATAGCCGCCCGGTAACACCCGATTCTGCCGGCATATCAATGCCGCCCAAGGCCAGGAATCGGACATCCGTCACCAGCCGCCAGGCATTGCCGAGCGGGATTTCCCCACCCGCGATGAATTGCACACCAAACTTGCCTTGCTCGGACCAGGCGCGTTGGTTGGAACTTGTGTTCAGGTCGAGGTCTATTTCCTGCACCCAGCCGACCCCAAGGCCGAGATAGGGCGTCCATCCCCTGGTCAGACCCACAAAGCGGCGCAAGCCATTGATGAAAAGGATATTTGAGGCGAAATCGCCATCCGTCGCCAGCGTTGCGCCGCCCTTGGTCAGTGAATCGAGCGGGTGGCTGCGGTAATTCCACTCAAGTTCCGTGGCCCAGCCATTGCCGAACTGGAAGCCGATATTGGCGCCCAAGCCGAAGCCGGTATTGAAGCTGGCCTCCAGACCGGAGCCAAAGCCGGCATTGCCGACCTCGTTGAAGGAGGTGGATCCAAGCCAGCTCGCCTGGCCATAGACCGTGGCATACACGCCCCGCGGTTCGGTCTGTGCCAGCGAAGGCCCTGCCTGGCCGACAAGGCAGGCCAGCACGACAGCCAGGCCAAGAAAACGACGAAAATTCATAGACAAGTCTCCATGAAAGGATATGTTCGGATGCGCCGAGCCGCGCCGCCTGGGGAGACGCGAACCAACGCCTGCGGATATAGGGGAGGGCTGAAATGCCGTATCGGGCGATTGAATGAGCGGTTGCCTGGATGAATGAGCGGCTTTCGCCCGCCCAAGCCAGCGGCGGTTTGCTTGAACAAGTGATCAGGGACGCCGCTGAGCAAGGTACGGCCTAAGCGATTCGGCATTGCGCCTTTGGCTGCCGGCCGTACCCAGCCCTCTGAGACCACGCTGCGCCAAGCGGGACCTGGGCGCGCTCAGGCCGGCTCATCGGTTGTACATTGGCCGCGATAGCACCAGTCAGCCTTTCGAGCCGCTGAGCGCCACTCGCCCCAGGCAACCACGTACCCCAACCTGCTCCGGCGGAGACACGCCTGAGTTTGAAGGGGCCAAGGTGCCATGCGGCCAAGATCCGATGACCTTACCCCTTCCGAGCGGGCTTGACGGAAAAAATATCTTAAAATCAGTTCCTTAAATCTTCATGGGATGCCAGCCTTAGGTCTCCAATGACCTCACGCCCAATTACCTCGGATCACCCTAACGGGAAAAACGTGCAAATCAGCTTCCTTCCCTAGCCACCAATTGGGCGATCTGGCCGCGCATGGCATCCAAAAGCGCCACCACGCGCCCGCCATTGCGTTGGATGACGGCGGCATATTCGCTGCGCGTGGTCAGACGAAGCGATGTGCCTTCCGCGATCATATCCACCACCTTGGGCTGGCCAGCGATCTCCGCCACGCGCCAATCCAGCGCGAATGGCGGCGTATTCGGGCGCTCGACCAGGGTGCTGACCAGCGCATCCTCCTCTGTACGTTGTTGAGAACGCCCAAGCGCGAATTTCACACCGCGATACTCGCCGAAGCGGGATGAGAGATTGCGGATGATGATTTCATCAAAAAGCTTGAGGTAGTCCTGCATTTCACCAGGCGTTGCCTGGCGCACATAGCGGCCCAGGATGAAGCGGCCAGTGCCTTCAATGTCAATCGCGGCGCGCAGGATGCCGGCAACCCGATCACGCCGCTGCACCTGGTTAAGGCGGGGGTCATTGATGGCATTGACCAATTCCTGCCCCGCCTTGCCCACAAAGGCAGTGGCGCGGCTGATATCCATCTGCTGCGCATGCGCCGGGCCGCTGACAAGGCCGGCAAGGCCAGCGAGCAATTCACGTCGGGAGAACAGGAAATCAGGCATGATCGAGCCTCCAAACCATCTTAGGCAAAACCTGAAGCGCCGCGCGCTTCGACGGGCGCGACTCAGACGCGGCAGTTATAGGGGCGGGCTGGAATCCCGTACCGGGCGATTGAACAAGCGGTCGCCCGCATAAATAAGCGGTTTCTGACTGTGCCAGTCGGTGGCGGCTTGCGTGAACAAGCGGCCAATGCATCTTGTTGGCACCGATTCCCGACAAGTACTCGGTTTTGCGCATCTCATGGGGCATGTTGCTGAGCCTCCTCAGCGCCTGATCTTATGGCCAATTTTCATAGCTCAAGCTCCAGCTTAGGAATGATTGTTGGCCCAATTCTGATGCAATGAGTGCGACCAAGACCGCCCTATCAGTGGCTTCAGCGGGAGCGTAAAGCCACCGCGCCACCCACGAAGAGTATCCAAAAAGGCCCGGATACCGACGCTATGACAGGGATGATGCCGCCCCCCTCGCCAAAGGACATGCCGAGCAATTCCGAAGACGATAGGAGATACAAGGCGCCGATCAGCATGGTGATGCCGCCGACTGCGAGCATCCGCCCACCCTTGCGCAGCATTTCGCGCCCGATCAGCAGGAACCAAGCGCCGCCGAGTACATTCACCGCGATATCTTCGGTCACCGTATTGAGAATGGTATCCAGCATGCGGAAGGCCGTCATGAAGGCGGCGATTTCGGCTGGATTTGTTCCAGGCGCGCCAAGCGCCACGATGTCTGGCATGAGCACCAGATGCGCCGCCCACCACAGGGGACGGAGCGCGAGAGAGGCCCAGAGGAGGCCCAACATCAGGTCTCCGAAGCGAGTTTCCGGGGCCGCAGCCTGGTAATGCCGCGTTACCATCGCCATGACTGGTACGGAAAGGATATAGCCGAGAAGCGCCGCAAATAGTGCCTTTTGGAGGACCGGCGCATTTGTCGCGTAGAACGCGATGATGTCCTGCGACGAGCGCTGGGAGATACCAAAAAAGCCAATAACAGCGGATAGGGTGGTCAGTCCGAAAAACAGCAGAAGGAAAGTGACGATCACGATGGCGAGGCGAAGCCAGCGTGCCTTGCCGACACTGCTTTCTGGCATGGCTTTGGTCATCTCACTGGACATATTCTTCAGTCCCCTTTGCGTTTGATTTCCGAGGATAATGAGCAAGGCAGGTAATGCGGGCTTCGGTTTCTAGGGCGGGAAAGCCGGTCACTTCGCCGCAGTTCAAACCTTGCGCCAAAAGGTCACGGCGAGCGCAAACAGCCAGACCAGGGCAAAGGGTGGGACCGTGGCGCTCAGGGCATTCAGTTCCGGCAAAACGGTTCGAAAGGCCGTAAGCGCGAAGGCAATCCCGAGAACCGCGCTGATGATGGCGTTAATCCTCATGCCCAGCTTTTGGAAGACCAACCCGAGCGAGATGAGCCAAAGGCCTGAGACAAGCTGCACGCCAAGCAGCTCCCCAACCCCGCCAGCATAGGCGTTGAGCGTCATGTAGTTCATCTCGATGATGCTGCGGATCGCCGGGTCGGGAGCTGACACATAAAGATCGGCCAGCATCGGCATGGTGGTCAGCCATCGAACAATGCCGAGCGTCTTGAGGGTGCCGGCCGCAATGGCAAAGGCCGCCATGGTGTCGGCCAGCATGCCGCCAGCGCCATGCGCCATCGCGAAGCGCCGCAAGGCTATACCGAAGGGCACCATGGCGACAGCGGTCAATAGATAGCCCCAATAACCAACCTGAATGGCGCTGGGATTAGCCGCGACAAGGGGAAGCGCCTGGTTTGCCGGCAGCCTCAAGCTGGCGGGCCAGCCGATCGCCTGCCCCAGCACGATGACGGGGATCAGGAAAAGCACCAGTTGAGACAAGGTCAAAAGCACCAGGGCGATGGTTTCGGCGCGGGTCATCGGCGTGGTAGCCGGCTTGTCTGACATGGCGTGTCTCTGGCTGCATTGGCGTCAAAGATGAATCGCGAAGCTTAGTGGCCGGCGCAGAAGCATTCGCCTCTGGCGACGGCCATGCCGGGGTCGCTTGGACAGCGTCAGAACCTGTAGCTGAGGCCAAGGCCGAAGCTTATTTGGTTTTCCTCACCTTCACGCGAGACGATGGGACTGTCCGCAGCGTCGCCCAACAGGCGCCGGAGAGTAACCAACCCAGTGACGCCCCAGCCGCCGGAGATTGTATAATTTGCCGTGAGCGTGAGGCCGACATCGCGGATGCCACCGCCGGCCTTGTATTCCGGCAGGCCACTCGCGGTGGCGCCAGCCCGTGTCACACCGAAGAATGTCTGATTGTAGCTATCGCTGGCATAGGACGCGAGTGCGATGGCACGGAGCCGCAGCCGATCGGTGGGATCGAAGCGATAGCTGCCGCCAAAAAAGAGCAGGCCGCCGGATGCGGTCGAAGAAACATCATGGTGATACTCCAATTCAATCGCGGCTTCGTCGCGCCTGGTGAGAACATCGCGAAAGGGTAGCCGCATGAAGGCTCCGGCTATGGTCCCATCGTCAATATCGCCGAGCCGCTTGACACGTTCATTCTCGACGTCGGAGCGGCCACGGCGCTGACCCAGAACCGGGCCAGCTTCGATGCCAGACCAGGGTAAGACATTGGCACGCGCGCCAAAGCCGCCGGCCAGCGTGGCAGTTTCGATGTAAAAAGTATCGTAAGCGAGGCGCGCGGCGATGAGCGGGCCGACCGTCCGGTCGCTCGAGCCCTGATACTCTGGGGTAGAGAGGACACCGAGCGCAAAGAAACCCGAAATGCGCGGGTCAGACTGGGCCATGGCCGGGGCGGCGAGACCCGTCAGCAAAAGGGGCGCTGCGAGAGCGACCAGTGGGAAGCGGTTGTTTGTATTCATGGACGCAGGGCCTTTCGGTTCAAACGGTAATCATCGTTATGTGAGACATCGGCTCTGCGGATGCGGGGACGAAGCGCTCACCTAAACTTAGTTTAACATTGAACTGACCAATGTCCAGATAAATTTCGTGTAACATATTGTTACGGATACTCTGCCGCAGCAGGGGCGACAGAACTGCGGGGTTAGGGAATTTTCTCGTGGGGTCGCGCCAGCCACCACTACAAAAAAATACGTCTAAACAATGCGTTAAAGTAGGTCGCCCGACCGAAGGTAAACCAAAACATGGCTAAACCGCAGGGGTCAGCCTTTCGTCACCATCGTCAGGCATGGCGCATGCCGCCAGGATCAACTCAATAAGGTCATCTGCCACCTCCTGCGCGCGATCCTCGGGGTTCCATAGATCTCCCCCCGTCCCTTCGGCGCGCAAGGCACAGAATCCATGAACGGCGGCCCAGGCGAGTGCGAGCCGCGCTCGCAAGGCGCGTTCACTAATGCCTGGTACCAATGAGGTCATGGCCTCCGCAAGTGGTCTCCAGGCTTCTTGACTCGCCAGTCGCCATGCAGGATCCGCTCTATTCAAAAGGTCGCCCCTGACCATAAGGCGAAAATGCGCCGGATTGTCGCGCGCAAAGGCCATATAGGCAAAGCCTGTGGCGGCAAGGCGGGCGCGTGCATCGGCGTCGGGCGCCAAGGCCTTGATCGCATTCTTCATGGTTTGTGCCAAGTGAGCTTCAGCTTCAGTGGCGAAGCTTGTCAGCAGGCCGCGCAGATCGCCGAAATGTGGCGCGGCAGCGGAATGGGAAACGCCAGCACGGCGGGCACATTCCCTTAGGCTGACAGCATCCGGTCCGGCCTCCAGCACAATATCGGCCACCGCATCAAGCAGCGCGCGGCGGAGCGCGCCATGGTGGTGTCTATTCTTGGGCTTCGGCGTGGCCGTCATGCCGCGACCATGATGTGTGATGATTTGCTTGACAATGGAAAATCCTGGTGGCCATAAACTGACCATTGGAAAGATAATGGTGGCTCATGGAACCTGCAATAGTCTTTTCGGCGGCCAACAACCTTGCCATCGCAGGATGGTTGGCCATGCTGGTCGCGCCGCGGTCGCGCCTTTTGACCTGGTGGATTTGCGGCCTTGGCATCCCCGGGCTGCTGACGATGCTCTATGTGCTTTTCATGCTGCTCTACGCGCCGCAAGCGGAAGGGGGCTTCTCATCCCTGGCCGAGGTCGCCCTGCTGTTCCGCAATGATGGTGTATTGCTCGCGGGTTGGGTGCACTACCTCGCCTTCGACATGTTCATCGGCGCCTGGATGTGCCGTATCGCCGCTGCCGAGCAGATGAATCCCTGGGCGGTGCGGCTTTGCCTGCCGCCAACCTTTCTGGTGGGACCGGTTGGGCTTCTTTTGTTCCTGATCCTCCGATTTTTTCTCCTGCGGCGCGTCAGCCCAGGGGAGCGATCATGACAAAACTCCGGGCGCTCTTCGCGGCGTTGGATCAACGCCAGCCAATCCTTGCCCGTCTGGGCTGGGTGATGCTGATCATCGTGGTATTTTGCCTGATCGCGGCGATGATTGATGGCCGAACGATCAAAGGCGTTTCGGTTTGGGTGAAGCCCGCCAAATTCGCGGCGTCCTTCGTCGCTTGGTTCTGGACCATGGCATGGGCCTGGGGGGTGCTTGCGCCTGCAGCGCGTGACGGTTGGGTGGCGCAGATTGTCCTGTGGGGGACAGTCCTGGCAGCGACTTTAGAGCAAGGCTGGATCCTGTTGCGCGCTGCACTTGGGCTACCGAGCCATTTTGCCACAGACCGCGTTGGCGAGATTGCCTATCGGCTGATGGGGCTCGGCGCCATGAGCCTGGTCTTTTTGGCGCTCTTGCTCGGCATATTGGTCCTGCTGCGTGGCGATCAGCAGCAACCCAAGAATTGGCGGCTGGCCGTTGGGCTTGGCCTGGCAATCACCGGGATTCTTGGCGGCATCACCGGCGCCACAATCTCAACCGTGACAACACCCTATATCGGCGGCACCATGACGGATGCTGCGAATTTCGCGCCGTTCTTCTGGTCGCGCGATGGGGGCGATCTGCGCGTTGCGCATTTCCTTGCAATTCATGCCATGCAGGCGCTGCCGGCGGCGGCGCTGTTATTGCGATCGGCAACACCGGCGGTCATCGGAGTTGCCGCGTTTAGCTGGACCGGTTTGACCATAGGGGCCTATGTTGCTGCGTTAGTCGGCATTTCGGTGGCGCCCTGATGGCGATTGGAACGCCGAGTTCGCGAGACCTCGTCTGATCAATCACTAACTGCGCACACGCCTGATGGGCAGCTGCGCGACCATTACCGCCGACCTGGGGGCGGAGTGTTGAATGCCGCCGAGAGCTGACCCGGGTTTGCCACGCAGATTTGACCCGGGTTTTGGGGATGCGGGGTTTTTTTATCCCGTCAGGTGGGCTGTGGTTTCCTTTCGCGATGGGTCTGGGTTGCGGAGCTGTTCCTGAAG
>JADCFA010000056.1 GCA_020249775.1 Roseomonas sp.
CAGGCGCCGCGCGGCCAAATGCTCCGCATGGCCCGAGGCATGTGTGGCAACAGCACCGGCAATCAGGCCGTTGCGGTTTTCCATCAGCGCATGCCCCATGAAGGCCAGCTTGGCTTGCCACCGCTTCAATCCAGCTTGAAGGGTGCCAAGTTCCTGATGATCGGGGCCGCCTTGGCGCTAAGTTCTTGCGGCAGAGGGTTACTCAAAAGCTCACGCTGAAGATACCAGGGCCAAGCGCTGAAACATCCCCTCTCCCGGTGGCGCGGCGCAAAAGCGCCACAGCCTCTCACCCGCTGCGCCAAAACCCAAAAGACTGGCCGATACAGTCCCATAGCCCGAAATCAGCGGCACTTTCAGCGTTGCCGCCAGATCCCCCTCATGGCTGTCGTCGGCCAGCCGTTCTTCCCAGGCGCGCCAATCGCCTCGACCAGGGTCGGGCACGGCGGCGGCACGAAAGCGCGGCAAATGGCGCCGCGTGCGCGGGTGGCTTTCATCATTGGGCGGATGAGATGTCACCATGGAAATCCCCCGCGCCAATGGGATGGCCTGCGGCCGCCCCTCCCCAAGGCCTTCGATGTAAAAGGCGCTCTGCTGATCCGCGATCACCAGGTTGAAGGGCCGCCAGGCATCGGCATCAAGCCGGGAGATGGCCTCCACCGCCGCTTTGGCCGTTTCGGCACCTGCCGCCATCAGGGGTAATTCACCGCGGCTGCGTTTGCCCGGCGCGGGGCCGAGACTGCCGGGGCGGTTCAGCGCTGCCGCCAGCACACCTTTAGGGCCAAGCGCCATCCAACTGCCGCCGGCATGGCGGTCTCGGCCACCGATCACGCCGGGATAGTCGGGCCACCAGGCCGCCGGCGCATCCCAGGCGCGATCCGCCCTTTCATCCCGATTGGCGGCCACCAGCATTGGCCAGGCGTGACCTGGCCGGTTGAGCAAAATCAGCGTGCACATTGAGGCGAGAAATTGCGCCGCATGGCCGCGGTGCGCAAGCCGGGTTCAGAAGCGGAAATTCAGTGAACCGCCAGGCCGCGCGTAATAGCCATAGCGCGGATAGGGTGCTGGTAAGTGTTGGGAAGGCGGTGGCGCGCAGCGGCCTTGGGGCTGGATGATCACCACCCCAGCCCGCCCGCAAGGCCGATCGCTGCGGGCAATGGTGATGGGCACTTCTTCGCGTTTTCACCTTGAACCTGGGCCGAACTGAATTGATCAGGGGCCCCTGTCCCGGTTTCGGTATCGAGGCCGCAACAAATTGATGACAGCTACGATTTATAAGGTTATCGTTTCCCAAAGACTCACCTTGGGGAGAGCGTCATGTCTTTGATGTCTATTGTGGTCGGTGCCTTGCAGGCCTTGAAGCTTGACGATGATGTGAACCGCTTTGTCATAAATCGTGCCGTGAAGGTTAGCCGAAATAGGCCGCACCCCTGGTCAACCCGACATGATTACATTTCCTGGTCCGGACTGACTGACCGGAGCTACAATGCCCGCTTATTGCCGGCGAAGCCTTATCCGCAGATTGAGGCCCGCGGGACCAGACGCCCGCCGATCTCGGATGTGGCGGCCCTGTTCAAGCGCTTGCCCGGTACGGCCCAGCGTCTCTGCCCCAAGTCAACCGGCCTCTTTCCAGCTTTTGCCCAATATCTGACGGATGGATTTATTCGCACGCAACTCAGCAATGATCCAAAGCTTGAAGATCGGCGTCGTACCACTTCCAACCATGAGATCGACCTGAGCCCACTCTATGGCCGGACTGAGGCGCAGACCACTGCACTGCGACTGCTCTCGAATGACCACGGCTTGCGGGGCAGATTGAAGAGCCAGATCATCAATGGTGAGGAGTATTCGCCTTTTCTTTGCGATCAGGGCGGCGGCATTAAGCCTGAATTCATGGTCCTTGACGAACCGCTTGGTCTGAAAAATGCAGCCTTGGACGCGAAGATCGTTCTTTTCGCCGCGGGCGGGGACCGCGTGAATGCTGCACCCCAGACGGCCATGATCAATACCTTGTTTCTGCGCGAGCATAATCGGCTTGCCGGTCTGCTTGAGAAAGAAAATGCAAACTGGGACGACGAACGTGTTTTTCAGACGGCGCGCAACATCGTCATTGTGATGTTTATCAAGATTGTGGTCGAAGAATACATCAATCACATAAATACAACAGAATTTCCCTTGCGGGCAGATCCAAGCGCGGCCTGGCATGCGGACTGGAACCGCCCGAATTGGATGACGGTTGAATTCAGTCTGCTTTATCGCTGGCATGGGCTGGTGACGGAGCAGGTGACGTGGAACAAGCAAGCCGTGCCCGCGAATGCCATGCTGCTCAACAACAAGCCACTATTCATTGGCGGCCTTGTGCGAAGCTTTATGGATGTCTCTGCAAATCGTACGGCGGCGCTGGGTCTTCGCAATTCAGCCGATTTCATGCTCTTTGCCGAAACTAATGCCATCAATCAGGCGCGCATCAATAACGTCGCAAGTTACAATGACTACCGAGTTGCCGTTGGCGCCGCGCCCGCGGCAAGCTTTCAGGATATTGTCGGTAGCAGCGATGATGCTTCTGAACAGGTGAGATTGCAGGCGTTGGCCGCCGAACTTGAAGCCCTTTATGGTGATGTGGATAATGTTGAGTTTTATATTGGTCTTTTCGCAGAGCCAGTTCAGGAGAACGGCCCTCTGCCGGAGCTTGTTTCAGACCTTGTTGCTATGGATGCGTTTTCGCAGGCGCTCACAAATCCCCTGTTGAGCGAGCATGTTTGGGGAGACCCGGAAAATCAACGTTTGGCTTTCACAGAACTTGGTATTGGCGTGATCAAAGCGACAACACGCCTTCGCGACGTTCTGGCCCGGAACGGTTCCGTTCCGCACGATGGCTTTATTGGGATGACACGAAGGGAGTGGTCCCGCACCTAGCAGGCTGCTGAAAAGCTGTCATTGAGTATCGTCATTTTGTCTCGCGAGCATGTCCTCAACGCTTCCTGCGCCTGGGCACAACCATTTTCAGTGATTTTTTGGCCCCGTCGGTACGCTCCGGACAGACTCCCGGCATCACGCCGCCACCACCAGCAGCTTCGGCAGGCGCACCAGCTTGTACGCTGCCATCGCCAAGGTGAACTGCCAGCCCACCTTGGGCAGCCCGCGATGGCGGGCCTTGCGTAGGCCAGCCACCGTCTTTGCCCAGCGAAGACCTGGCTCGGATAATCTGCACATCTGGTATAAGTATATTTTCTGCCTGAGAGCGGCATGATGCCGTGAACAGGAGACACCATGACGAGACGACCCCGCCGGAACCACAGCCCTGCCTTCAAGGCCAAGGTGGCGCTTGCCGCTGTGAAGGGCGAGAAGACGCTCGCCGAACTGGCTGCCCAATTCGATGTCCACGCGAA
>JADCFA010000006.1 GCA_020249775.1 Roseomonas sp.
CGCGACAGCCTCGCTTTGCATCATGAGGCCGTGCCCTTTGACGCTGCCGAAGCACAGCGCCTGTCCGATCGCGCGGTTGATGTCCTTCGCGCCGCCGAGGCCCGCGAATTGCCGCCCCGCATCGCCGCACAAGCCGATTTCCACCTCTGCCGCGCCTGCCCCTACGCGGCCCGCTGTTGGGAGAGACAAGCATGAGCTTTACGCCCTCACCGCAACAAGAAGCCGCCATCAAGGCGATTGTCGATTGGTATCACCATCGCAGCGCGCGGCAGCAGGTGTTTCGCCTCTTTGGCTATGCCGGATCGGGCAAGACCACCACCACCCGTTCCGCCATTGATGCGCTTGGCCTGGAGGAACAGCCGAACCAGGACCTCAGCAGCGCCGTGCTCTATGCCGCCTTCACCGGCAAGGCCGCGCTGGTGATGACCCGCAAGGGCACGCCGGCCTCCACCATTCATTCCCTGATCTATCGCGTTTCCGAAGCAACGCCCGAGGAAATCGCCCGTGTTGAGAAGGAGCTTTTTGACCTGCAACGTAGCCTCAGCCGCATGGGATATGCCGAGCGCGCCTTTGCCGAGACCCAAATCCGCCGCCTGGAATTGCGCCTGGCTGACATCCATCGCCCGACCTTTCTGCTGAATGAGCAATCGCGGCTGCGCGATGCGTCACTGCTTGTACTGGACGAGGTTTCCATGGTCGGGGAGGAAATGGCCGCCGACCTGCTGGCCTTTGGCAAGCCAATCCTGGTGCTGGGCGATCCCGGTCAATTGCCGCCGATCAAGGGCACCGGCGCTTTCACCATGGCAACGCCCGATATCATGCTGACGGAAATCCACCGCCAGGCCGAGGAAAGCGCCATCATCCGCCTTGCCACCATGGCGCGGCAGGGCATTGAGATTCCCCCCGGCGCGCATGATGCGCATGTCTGGAAAATGCCGCGCCGTGCGGTTGGCCCCGAGCAAATGCTGCGCGGCGGGCAGGTGATTTGCGGGCGCAATAACACAAGGCTCTGGCTCAATAGCCAAATGAAGGCGGCGGCGGGCTTTCCCATGCCCTATCCGCAAGGCTGCGACGAAAAGATCATCTGTCTCAAGAACCGCCATGACCTTGGCCTGATCAATGGCATGTTCGTGACCCTCCGCGATATCGAGGATGACGGGCCGCTCAGCTTTCGCGCCAGCGTCACCACTGAGGATGGCGACGAAATCTCCGGCCGCCACCGCTTTTACAAGGGCCATTACGACGAGCACATCCAGCGCGACCCGGAACGCGAAAGGCGCGACTGGCGCGATATGCGCGGCATGATCGAAACCTCCTGGGGTTACGCGATCACCTGCCACAAGGCGCAAGGAAGCTCCTGGCCCAATGTGATTGTCTATGACGATCAACTGTCGCGCACCGAGGAGGACCGCAAGCGCTGGCTCTACACCGCGATCACACGCGCAGAGCGTGGGCTGGTGATCCTTGATTGACCTGAACCAGATCGATCCGGCGCCCATCCGCTACGATCTTGATGAGATCGTGCACCGCTTGCGCAGCAGCGCTGAGCGCTGGGTGCCGGCACTCTTTCCAAAGGGTCGCCGCCAGGGTGATGAATGGCGGCTGGCCAACATCCAAGGTGCCCCGCCACGCAAATCGGGCTCCTGCGTTATCATGCTGCGCGGTGATCATGCCGGGGATTGGCATGATTTTGACGGTGGCCAGGGCGGCGGGCCGCTTGCCACCTTGGCGCAGGGAACCGGCCTTGCCGATCGTGCGCTATTCGCTCATGCGGCTGGCATCACCGGCTGGCAGGGCGAAGGCCCCAAGCGGCAGGAACCGCCAGCAGCACCAAAGCCGGAACGCGATGCATCGCTCGACATCGCCTTTATTCGCGACAACGCAGCACCCATCCAGGGCACGGCAGCGGAACGCTACCTTGAAGGTCGCGGCCTGATCGTCCCGCCCGATGCGGATCTGCTGTTTCACCCCGACCTCACGCATTACGAAACCCGCACCGGCTATCCTGCCATGATCGGGCTCATTCGCAATATCGCTGGCGAGGTGACAGCGCTGCACCGGACCTACCTTGCTGAACAGCCGGACAAGGTGACCAAGGCCAATATCGCAAAGCCGCGCATGATGCTTGGCAAGACCGCCGGCGGTACGGTGCGGCTTGGCGCAATCACCCCACAAGGCTTGCTCGGACTTTGCGAAGGTATCGAAACCGGCCTTGCCGTCATGCGCGCCTGTCCGACCTTGCCGGTCTGGGCAGCGCTTTCCACGAGCGGCATGGAACAGGCGCAGCTGCCGCCCGAGGCAAGGCGCATTGTCATCCTTGCCGATCACGATCCCTCCGGCGCTGGGCTGCGCGCCGCGGAAGCCACCGTCGCCAAGCTGCAGCTTGAAGGGCGCGAGGTGCGCATCGCCATGCCGCAAACACCCGGCACGGATTTCAACGACATGCTGCTGCGTGAAGGTGGCCCCGCGATCCTCAAGCTGATCGAGGATGCCATCAGCGGTCAGGATGCAGCCAACGCGCAAGCCACACCACAAGCACCAGAGACAGGTCGGCATTTGCCGATCGGCTTTGTTGAGCCTTCGCAGCCCCTGCCGAGCTTGAGTTCCATTGAAGGCAATCTGCGCCATTCAACGCGGCGCGCCTGGTCGCTGCTCATTGCCTCTAACCGATCACCTTGGATTTTCCGCCTGGGCGGTCAACCGACCTGGGTTGTGCCCGATGATGAAGGACGCCCTGCTGCCGCGACAATCGACATCGAACGCATGCGCCACATGCTGGCGAACCTTGCTGACTGGCGGAAACCTCTGGGCAAGGGCGAATCAATCCCAACACCGCCGCCGTCCAACGTGATCAAATCGCTGCTGGCAACGCCCGATCCCGCCTTGCCTGTTCTTGCTGGCATCGTCACCGCACCGGTATTCGGCCGCAACGGCTCCTTGCTGACAGAGCCCGGCTATCATCCGGATGCGCGGCTGCTCTATCACCCGCCGCCAGGGTTTGCGCTGCCACCCATCCCGGCCAAACCATCTGCCGAAGAAATCGCCGCAGCGCGCAGCCTATTGCTGGATGAGTTGCTTGGCGATTTTCCATTCACCGGTGAAGCGGAACGCGCGCATGCGCTCTGCCTGCTGTTGCTTGGCTTTGTGCGCCCGATGATCGAAGGGCCAACGCCACTGCATATGATCGAAAAGCCAACGCCCGGCACCGGCGCCACGCTGATGGTCGATGCCATTGCGACGGTGCTGACGGGCTCCAGCGCCTCCGTCATGACTGAAGGGCGCGATGATGATGAATGGCGGAAGCGCCTTACCGCGAAACTCCGGCAACTGCCGGTGTTGCTGCTGATCGATAACCTGCGCCAGGAACTCGATAGCGCAGCCCTGGCCGCTGCATTGACCGCACCGGCCTGGGAGGACCGCATCCTTGGTGTCTCGGACATCATTCGGCTGCCCGTGCGCTGCACCTGGGTCGCCACCGGCAATAACCCAGCCGTCTCGCATGAAATCGCCCGGCGCCTGGTGCGCATCCGGCTGGACGCCCGCAGCGACCAGCCCTGGCGCCGTGAGGGCTTTCGCCATCCCGATCTGATGATCTGGGTGCGCGCCAATCGCGCACGGCTTGTGGCGGCGTGCCTGACGCTCTGCCAGGCCTGGGGCAGTGCCGGCAGGCCGCCCGCTACGCGCAGCCTGGGCAGCTTTGAGACATGGAGCCAGACCCTGGGCGGCATCCTTCACGTGGCCGGCGTGCCTGGCTTTCTGGGCAACCTGGATAAGGTGATGGAGGCATCGGATAGCGAGGGCGGTAGCTGGCGCGCCTTTATCCAGCTTTGGTGGGACCGCTTTGGCAGCGCCGAGGTGAGCGTCAGCGATTTGATTGGCTTCGCGAAAGATGCGGAGGCCAGCCTGCCCATCAGCGCGAAGAACGACCATGGCCTGAAGGTCGCCCTCGGGGCCGCCTTTACCAAGCTCCGCGACCGCGCCTTCCGCACCAGTGATCGGCTTGTGCATCTTCGGCAGGGAAAACTTCTGCACAATTCGCAGCGCTGGCGCCTCGCACCCGCCCAGGATGCGCCCGTGAATGGGGGTCTTGGGGGTCTTATGGGGGTCTCTGATCTGAAGACCCCCATAGCTGGATCCCAGGAAATCCGCGGGTTTGACGGGTCTTGGGGGTCTTGGGGGTCTTCTTCCATACCCTACACGCGCGCGCACACGCGTGTGAATAAAAGAGAAGTCGAAAAAGACCCCCAAGACCCCCAAGACCCCCAAAGCGCAGTAAATTCAGATGCTTACGGATGGGGGTCTTCCGAAGAGAGACCCCCACAGACCCCCAAAGACCCCCATTGGCTCGAGGGCGTGCCATGACGCGCCGCCCGAACAGCACCGGACCGCCACGCGCGGGCCGATCCTCAAAGCCGGGCAGCGACGGTGTGCTCCGCCAAGAACCCCACCGCCGCCGCCCTCACCATCACCATCCCCATCAGGAGACAATCATGGCTCTCTCGACTCTCCCCATGTCCGCGGCGCTGGCAAGCAGGCCGCCGATCATTTCCAATTGCGAGGTCGGCGCCGCACCGCGACGGGCTGTCCTGGCGCTTGATCTTGGCACCACCACAGGCTGGGCTCTGCGCTCAGGTACCGGCGCAATCACCTCGGGCACCATGACCTTTCGGCCAAGCCGCTTCGAAGGCGGCGGCATGCGGTTTCTCCGCTTTCGCGCCTGGCTGACCGAGGTCACACAGCTCGCCGGTGAATTGTCTCAAATCGCGTTCGAAGAAGTGCGCGCCCATGCAGGTACTGACGCTGCGCACCTCTACGGCGGCTTTCTGGCCCATCTTTCGGCGTGGTGCGAGGAACGCGCCATCGCTTACCAGGGCGTCCCGGTCGGCACGATCAAGCGCTACGCGACCGGCAAGGGCAATGCCGACAAGGGAGCCATGATCGCTGCCATGCGGGCACGCGGCTTTGCGCCGACAGACGACAACGAGGCTGATGCGCTGGCCCTGCTGCTCTGGGCCACCGACGCAGAGGGAGGCCGGGCATGAGCCATCTCGCAAATGCGTGCCCGGGCGATCAGCTGAGCGCTGAGAGTGCTGCCTCGGGCGCCTTGTCCAAAATCCGTAGCAGCGCCTTCGCAGGTCCCGCCGGCAAGCGCTTGCCCTGTTCCCAATTGCGCACCGTATCCACCGGCACGCCTAGCCGGGCTGCGAAATCAGCCTGCGTCAGCCCGGTACGGCGACGCACGCGTCGCGCATACAATGCGGCATCCTGCGCCGCTCCGGCATCATCCTCAGCCGCATGGCGCCGCAGATCAGCCTCTGTCGTGGCATCTACCCTGCGGGCGTCAATACGCCCCGCGACAGGCTTGCCGGCTTCAAGCTTCACGCGAACCGTCCCCATAGCGAGACACCTCCTTTGCATTTGCCTTGCGGGCGGAAATAATGCGCAACGCATCGCCGCGCGGCGTATAGACGACCAGGAACAGACGCGACCCGATGCGGCCAAGCACCTGAAAACGCGGCTCGCCATAATCGAAGCGATCGTCGCGTTCGATCAGGCGATCCGGATCGAGGAAAATCTGGATCGCATAGGCGAAGTCAAAACCTCGACCAACAAAACAGGCTTCGCTCTTGGCGTCGTCCCACTCGAAATCCATAACCACCATATAGGCCAGAGGCCGACAAAACCCAAGCCCTATTTTCAACCGGGATGGGGAGGCCGGGCATGACCCTGCACGGCGCACCAATGCTTGCGCAGAGTCCGCTCACGCGCCTGCGCAGCACAACCAACGACACCGAACTGAACGCCATGCGCGCGGCCGCATGGCACCGGCATGGCGTGGCCAGCATTGCGGTGGATGACATCACCGATCCTTGGCTGCGCCAGGCCATCACCAACGAAGCCAATCGCCGCTGGGGGCGGCGCAATGGAGGAAATGATCATGGCCGCTAAGCGAAAGAACAGAAATCCTACCAAGGCGCGTGAGGATTTGTCAGGCCCATCGAAATGGCGCTTGCAGCATGGCGATGTCGGGGCAGCGATTCGCGCAGCAGATCCGGAGACAGGCACGCCCATCATGCAGCGAAAGGTTGTTGACACGCTCTCGCAAATGCTCGCGCATGGTAGTATCTCGCGTGAGATGCATGAAGCGGGCTGCATCTTTCGTACGCTCTTTCGTAGTGCTGCACTGGATAGTATTGCGACATCGCAATTCGTTCGTGTTGCTGCATCATCGGGCGATTGGCTCTCGGTCAGTCAACTTGATGCGCGGCGTCGCGTATTGAATGCACTCGATGTGCTGGGCGGCATTGACAGCCCTAGCGGTTCGATTGTGTGGCACGTAGTGGGGCTTGAGGTGTCGCTGCGTGCGTGGTCGGCGCAGCAAGGCTGGAATGGGCGGCTTGTCTCGGCACCCATTGCCTGCGGAATTCTTGTTGCTGCGCTTGGAACTTTGGCGAATCACTTCGGTCTGCTGCCGCGTTCGCACGCGGCTTGACGTGCTGTGAATGGGGGGAATTGCGGCGCGCATTCTCTGTTACAATTCTCCCCCTTCCGGCGCGTAAAACGAAAGTGATATACCTCGTGAAGGTCGAGAAATTGTGTTGAGCGGCGGTGACGCCGACGGGCAGTGGATCGAAGAACGGAACGAAGATTGTAGAGCAGGTCACGAGAGAACGCAAAGTCAAGATCTAATCTCCAATAACAATATTTCTGATTACATGGTTCCTTCCTGGCGATTTCGTATGCGGGGGGCATTCGCGCTCGACATCGCTAGCGCCAGAATAAAAATATGGGTTGCAGTTTGCACCATAGCGGCGTGAATTCAATGACTTAGGTGCAAACCTAGGCCCCTCAGGTTTGCACTTGGTTGGCAACTAGTTTGCACCCAACACCCGCCCCACCCTTCCCGGATATCCCCCATGACGCTTCCCTAGATGGCCGAGCGGATCCAACTCCGCGCGATTGCATCGCTGCGCCCGCATGCCGGCAATGCGCGCGTGCATGACGCGGCGCAGCTCGCGCAGATCATGGCCAGCATGCAGGCCTTCGGCTTCACCAATCCGCTCCTGGTGGATGAAGACGGCGTGCTGATCGCAGGCCACGGCCGCTTGGCAGCGGCTGAAGCGCTCGGCATCGCCAAGGTGCCGGTGATTGTGCTCAAGCACTTGGTGCCCGCGCAGAAGGAAGCGCTGCGGCTTGCTGATAATCGCATCGCAGAAAACGCCACCTGGGACCAGGCGCTGCTGCGCGATGCGTTGGCCAGCGTCCAGGCGGCGGAAATTGACCTCGCGGCGCTTGGTTTCTCGGCGGATGAACTTGCGGGCATCCTCGCGGCGGCTGGAGATGCCGTGTCCGACGGCGATGCGCCCGAGGCCCTGCCCGCGGACACCGCCGAGAACCCTGCCGCGCCGGCGATTGGCGAAGATGTTGACGATCCCGCCGATGCCGAGCCCGAGGCACCGCGCCAAGCAGTCTCGCGCCCCGGTGATCTTTGGCTGATGGGCGCGCATCGGCTGCTGTGCGGCGATAGCACCGACGCGGCGACGGTCGCGCGCGTGATGGAAAGCGATCGCGCGGCGATGCTGTTCACCTCGCCGCCCTATGGCAACCAGAGGGCTTACACGACCGGCGGGGTATCGGATTGGGATGCACTCACGCAGGGCGTGTTTCAGCATCTGGACGCGGCGCTGCGGCCGGATGGCCAGGCGCTGGTCAATCTTGGCCTCATCCATCGCGAGAATGAATGGCAGCCGTATTGGGAAGCCTGGCTGGAATGGATGCGCGCGCACGGCTGGCGTCGCTTTGGGCTCTATACCTGGGACCAGGGACCAGGCTTGCCGGGCGACTGGAACGGGCGTTTGGCGCCGGCCTTCGAGCTTGTGTTTCACTTCAACCGCACGGCGCGGCAGGCCAACAAGATCATCCCCTGCAAATGGGCTGGCACGCCGAATAAGGGCAGTGGGCTCCGCGCCGCCGATGGCGAGGTGAAGTCCTACACGCATATCGGCCAGCCGGTGCAGGACATGCGCATTCCTGACGCGGTGCTGCGCATCACGCGCCACAAGGGGCGCGGGATCGAGACTGAACATCCGGCGGTGTTTCCGGTGGCGCTACCGGACTTTCTGATGCGCGCCTACACGGAGGCTGGCGAGGTGGTGTTTGAGCCCTTTGCCGGTAGCGGTACGACCCTGATTGCCGGGGAACGCACGGGCCGCGTTGTACGCGGCATTGAATTGGCGCCGGCCTATGTGGATCTGGCGATTGCGCGTTGGCGGATGCTCTATCCGGATCAACCGGTGACGCTGGCGGGCGATGGGCGCGATTACGATGCGGTAGCAGCAGCGCGCGAAGGGGCAATTTCCGATGCAGCCTGAGCTTGCCGCTCAAGTGGCGCCGCGCGGTTCTTGAATGGCGGGACCGCCGGACCATTTGATGAAGCATCGGTCCGGGCCCCTCTGGCGGTGCACAGCGCATCGCGATGTCGGACCTCCATCCGGCGCGTCATGCGCGCCGTGGCAGAGGAGGCGTTGCGCTATGACTGAAAAATCCCCTTCGCGTGTGCCGCTGGTGCTGCGCGGCTTTGGTGCTGTGCTGCTGCTGGTGGGCGCGGCGGGCTATTTGCTGCCGGCACCGCCGGTGCACTGGACGGCGCTGATTCCGGCTGGGCTGGGCGTACTCGCGCTGCTGATATCGCTGGCCGGTCGATGGCCAGTGGTGGCGGCGGTCGGCGGCGCGCTAGTCGCCATGGTGGCGTTGGCGGGCGGCGGGTCTGCGCTTGTCCAGTTGCCCGCGCTGCTGGCCGGGGAGGCTGGCGCGGCGGTCGCTTCGCGCTCCGCCACTGCGGCTGCGGCGATCCTGGCGGTGGGCGGTCTGATATGGGCGCTGCGCGGCGGCCGGGGCGGGCAAGCATGATCGGCAACCTTATCGCCTTCCTGGTCGCGACCTTTCTGGTAGAGCCGTTGCAATCGAAGCTGGTCGAACAGCTCGCGGGCGGGCGTGCGCCAGCAGCGGTGGTGCAACAGGTCGAGGCCTGCGCGACTGCGGCACTGCCAGCGTTGGTGAAACGCGCCGCCAACGAGCCCTGGTGGGCCATTACGACAGCGATTGGCGCCTGGGTTGGCACCACGTCACCGGTCGCGGTTCTGACTGATGCCGAACCCTCCTGCGCGCCGGCGCTGGCAGCCGCACGGCCGTTCCTCGCCGGGTCTTGAACCCGGCTTGGGAAACGGGCGCCAGTTTGAAACGTCAGGGCAAGCCAACAGCTCGGTCGTTCCGCTTGGACGCAGGTTCATGGTCGCTCTAGCCAATGAGCGTCCGCCGCCAGTCGCGCGCTGCAGACGGGTATAGGGGTCGCGGATAAAGCCGGCAGGGATATGCGGCACCGCACCCATCAATTCGCCATTCGGAAAAAACTTTGAGTCGTGGAGGTTGCCAATGCAGCCTGAGCTTGCCGTTGTCTCGCTGCCGGTCGCGGGGCTGGTGCCCTATGCTGAGAATGCGCGCACGCATTCGCCGGCGCAGGTGGCGCAGATTGCCGCCTCGATTGCTGAATTCGGCTTTGTGAACCCGGTGTTGGTGGATAGTGCCGGTGTTCTTGTGGCAGGCCATGGCCGCGTCATGGCGGCCAAGCGGCTCGGTATGGCGATTGTCCCGGCTATTCGGCTGGCGCATCTCACCGAACCCCAGGCGCGCGCACTGCGGCTTGCGGATAATCAGATCGCGCTGAATTCCGGTTGGGACGAGGCGCTGCTGGCGGCAGAAATCGCACGCATTCGCGATGAAGATACGGTTGATCTGGATGAGCTCGGCTTCTCCGGCATGGAATTGGATCGGCTGCTTGCAGTGGCGGATGCCAGCCTTGATGGTGAGGATGCTGACGAAGCCCCGCCACTGCCGGTCAATCCTGTAACGCGCGAGGGTGATTTCTGGCGTTGTGGAGAACATCGGCTGCTCTGCGGTGATGCGACCAAGCTTGCTGATGTGCAGCGCGCGCTTGGAGCCGGCCACTTGGCGGACATGGCGTGGCAAGACCCACCCTATAATGTTGCTTACGAGGGGGGCACCGCCGCCAAGATGACGATCGCGAATGATGCGCTGGGCAAGGGGTTTCTGGATTTCCTGCGCCCGGCGCTGACAAACCTGCTCTCGGTCACCAAAGGCGCCTGCTATATTTGCATGTCATCCTCTGAATGGCCGACGCTGCATCGCGCCTGGCAGGAAGCGGGCGGCAAGTGGTCCAGCACCATCATCTGGGCCAAGAACACCTTTGCGCTTGGAGGCGCAGATTACCATCAGCAATTCGAGGCGATGCTCTATGGCTGGAAGGCCGGGGCGCAGCATTACTGGTGCGGCGCGCGCGACCAGGGGAATGTCTGGCATTTCGACAAGCCGGCGAGGAACGATCTGCACCCGACAATGAAGCCAGTGGCACTGGTGGAACGCGCCATCCGCAACAGCAGCAAGCCGCGCGATACGGTGCTGGATTGCTTTGGCGGATCGGGGACGACGATGATCGCGGCAGAGCGTACTGGGCGGCGCGCGGTGCTGCTGGAGATTGATCCCGCCTATTGCGATGTGATTGTGCAGCGCTGGCAGGAAGAAACAGGGCAAGTGGCGGTGCTGGATGGCGAGGACCGCACTTTTGCCGATGTCACTGCAACACGCGCAACCAATAGATCATGATTGAAACTCCCCAATCATAGCAATAAACTAACGCTCATTCTTGCTTGGCTCGCCCCCCGCTACAGCGCGAATGGTCCCTCAGGCACAGGGAAACACCCCAGCGCCACAGCAAGGAGACCAAGATGAACGACACCCCTTCAACCGAACAGCTTTTCCTCGAAATCGCCAAGCGGCACATGCCCTCGGTTGAAACGCTGGAAACCAGAAACCGCGACGCGCTCGACTTTCACGATGTCGCGGTTTGGTCCATCCGCAACTCCCTCGCGGAAGCCTACGCCGCCGGCCAAGCCGCCGCCAAGCGCAGCAAAAAGCGCCGCTAGACACGCCAATGAAGGGCCAGATGGCAGCAGCCTCTGGCCCTCACATCATGATCAATTCGCCCGAAACAATGCAATGAAATAACGCTCTATTTCGCTTGGCTCAGCCCCCATCACAGCGCGAATGGTCTGTCACGCGCAGGGGATTTCCCCCGCCGATGACGGAGACAAACAGATGAACACGATCCTTCCCACCGAAAACCAAGACTGGGGTTTCTGGGGCACGATGCGCGAACACGCAGCGCCCGCCTGGCCGATTGCCTTCACCGCGATCCACAACGCGACCAGCACGGATCCCGCCTCGGTCCGCGCCTTCCTCGACAGCCGCTACGGACGCCATTTCGCGGATGGGGTGAACAGCCAGATGCATTACGGCGCGAGCCTCGCGGATGCCATCGCGAAAACCACCGCGGAATGGATGGGCTGGCGCATCACGCAGCGGACCAGCCGCGAAACGGGCATCCCCGCCGGCCTGCCCTACCTGACGGGCTTCGTGATCAACGAGGGCATCGCCGCCGAAGCGCAGGACTGAAGCGACGCCCGCCGCAAGGCGGCGCCGCACTGCCCCGCAGGGTCCGCCCGCGGGGCTCCCGGCAGTAGGGGGCCGATGGTCGGCACCCACAACCGGAGACCGAGACGATGAAGCTTTCAGATACGCAGCGGATTGTATTGAGCCATGGCGCGCAGCACCCGCAATTGCTGGCGATTGCGCCGAAGCATTTGCCAGTCGCTGCCTGCCGCGCGGTGGTGAACAGCCTGATCAAGAGCCGCTTGCTGATTGAGGTGGCTGCGCCGCGCGATCAATTGGCGATGGTGTGGCGCAAGGATGGGGATGGCACGCCGATCCTGATCCAAGTGACGGATGAAGGGCTGCGCGCGATTGGCATTGACCCGAATGAGGGGCGCGCGGCGCGCGAAACGGCGCCGCAGGGCGGGGAGGACAAAGCACCGCAGCAGGACGACGCGGAGGCAGAACAACCCGCCCAGGCCACGCCCGAGGCGCCCAACATGGGCAGCGTGAACCTGCGCGAAGCTGCTGAGCGCTTGCTCGCAGCCTGGGAAGCGACGCCACAGAAGAACGCCAACGACGACCCTGTCGCCCAAGCCATGGCAATGCTGCGCAGCGCGCTGACACGGCGCGGCACACGCGCCACGGGCGCGCCACGCAAGCCGCGCGAGGGCACCAAGCAGGAAGTGGTGCTGGCGATGCTCCGTCGCCCTGAGGGCGCGACGGTGGCGCAAATCGCCGAGGCCACCGGCTGGGCGCAGCATACGGTGCGCGGGTTCTTTGCCGGGCTGAAAAAGCGCCAGGGCATCACGGTGGAGATTGCGGAGCGCATTCGCCAAGTCGGCCCGAACAAGCAGGGCGCCAAGGGGTCCTACACCGTCTATCGCGTAGCTGAATGAAGCTGCGCAGCGACAGCGGCATGAATGATTGCCAAGCCCAGGGATCATCGCGATCCCTGGCGCTTTATTGCCTTGGCTCGCGCGAAACACAGCGCGAAGCGTCCGTCACGCTCTGCCGCATTGCGCAGGCCTGCCTCCCATGGGCGCGGTGTGGGTGATACTGGCTGACGCCTTGGACCTGCGGGTCAGTCATCTTCTGCCGCCGCCGGGTCGTGGGGGCGGCAATCCAGGACAAGCAGCGATTGATCGTGCCTGAGTCCCGCACGCAGCCAAGCCTCGGCTGCCGTGCAGGAAGGGTGGATCATGCGCCCCTCTTCGCAGAAGGGATCGCTGGGGCCACACCAAAAGAAGAACACGATGAAGAGTGCGGGGTTCATGCGTAGCCCCCTTGAAGCGCGGGTGCATCATTCGCCCGGACAGCGCGGCCCAGCATACGAAGACGCCGTGCAAGGGCCGACCCCCACAAAACCGCAGAGGTCAGCCAAAACAGAGTGGCAGCGGCCGTGCGGGCCAAAACGACCACCAAAAACAGATGCACCCACAGAACGGAGAATAGTTCCACCGACTGAAAACTCATTGCTGTATTCTCCTGCATCGGATCAGATCGAAACAACCCGATGCAGGTTTCAGCACGCCCAATAGTGATTCTTCTGTGGCGTTTGGCACATCTAAAAGGAATATCGCCCGCCGGGTTGTTCCGGCCCGCCAGCCTGGAGTATGTCCGATCTACGCCCCTACGCAGGAGCCATTCCCTAAATTATTGATGAAACGTATTTGATTGATCTGCCAAAGGACACTAAATGGCTCGAATTCGCCGAAGAGCCCGTCCGGGAACATTTCGATATGCAGCTTTTTTCAGGATGTCGCGCTCCGCCCGGAGTCGGACGAGTTTTTTCTTTAAGGCTGGAATTTGGGCCAGATCGGCCCGCAGCTGTCCGTTTCCGGGAAAGACGTCAGTAGCTCACTTTTACCGTCTCATTAACCATCTTTTCGATGTCCTTCGGTGCCTCCGCTGTGGCGTCTCCTTTGTCATTTGCTCGTCACGCAATGACGCAAATCTCAGATCGTGCACCGACAGAAAAATCTCATCCGCCACGTAGCCCCCCAATGTAGGCCGCCTCAGTCGATCTTGACGCCCGCCTGACGGATGATGGGCCCCCAGCGGGCATATTCCTCCCCAGCGAACCGATCGGTCGTTGTCGCATCCATCCAGATCGTCTCACTGCCAAGCGTTCGTAGTCTGCTCAGCACTTGTTGAGCTTCAAGCGCGAGGCGCGATGCCTCCGACATCGACTGGATAATCGGCGCAGGGGTGCCACGTGGGGCAAAAAGACCCATCCAGGAGCGTACAGCGTAGTCCAATACGCCGCCCTCGCTCACTGTCGGCAAATCAGGCCGTAAAGCCACTCGCTCAGCCGTGCAAACGGCGATGATTCGTACTCGCCCCGCGTCGGCTGACGGAATCACTGTCGGCAGGTTCATGAAACCCAGCTGGATCGTCCCGGCGAGGAGATCCGCCAGCACCGGGCCGCCACCACGATAAGGCACATGCGTCATGTCCAGCCCGGTCCGTAAGCGGAACAACTCGCCTGCCAGATGATTTGACGTGCCAACACCTGAGGATCCGAAGCTGATGCCGCCACTCACGGTCCGGATATAGGCGATCAACTCCTGCACATTGTGCACCGGAAGCGAAGGGTGGACGGCGATAACGTTTGGGACATCGACCCACATGGCCATGCCGTGAAACACCTCACGCACATCATAGTTTACTTCGCCTGAAATCGGCGGATGAAACACATGGTTGGAAGCCGAAGATGCCAAGAGCGTGTGACCATCTGGCCGTGCCCGCATCGCCAGGCCCATGCCAATTGAGCCTCCGCCGCCAGGGCGATTTTCCACGATGAAGGGTTGGCCGAAGCGCGCTTCGAACTGTCCAGCCATAAGGCGCGCAGTGATATCGTTCGAGCCAGCGGGCGCCCAAGGTACGATCATGGTGACCGGCCGGTTAGGCCATCTACCTTGGGAAGCAGCGGGCCGAGCAGTCAGGATGGCGGGCACGGCCAAAAGCGCACGACGATGCATAACGATCTCCCAGTCGGCTAAGAAAGCACGGTTGGTGTTCCCTCCGATACCAAAATGATGAATTCGCATTGGGTTGGCTGTGCGAAAACGCACCTGACGAGTCGTTCCTATGTCAGCGAGGCGACCAATACAAATAGGTTCGCACGAAGGTTCATATAGCCACGTCCGCCATCGTGTTGGCGCCATGCTGCAGCCTCGGAAGATCCAGGGCGTGGGTGCCGTGGATTGACGCGACGGCTGCTTCAATTCGCGGAACTGATCCGGGAGCAGCGCGAACTTCCCTTCGACGCAAAGCTCGCGCTGTATCGGAACGGTGATGAGCGAAATCGCACAGACCACCCCTTCAGAACTTGGGATCTTTGCGGCGAAGAGGCCGAGCCGGTCTCCGCAGATGAAGGAGGTCCCACAATGTCCCGTATCCCATTCGCAACCGTGACCCTCATGGCCGCTCTCAGCAGCAGTATGCCAGTGCAGGCTCAAGACGCCGCGCGCCTGCTTGCAGACTGGTCGGCCGCCTACACCGCCGGCGACAAGGCCGAGGTGTCGCGGCTATACACCAGCGATGCTCGTCTGCTGAGCGAATTTTCGCCGCATGAAGAAGTGGGATGGGCGGGGGTCGCCCACTACTTCGGCACGGCCGGTCTCGGGCCTTCGCCGCTGCGTATGCACATCGACTCCCAAAGCCAGCGCGAATTCTCCGATGTCATGCTGGTAAGTGGGCGCTACACGCTGTTGCGCGAGCGCTGGGATGGCAGCATCGCGGAGGAGGCGAGCCGCTTCACCCTGGCCCTGCGCCGCTCCCCTGATGGCCAATGGCAGATCGCCGAGCAGCATTCCTCCAGGGTGCCCGGCACTGCCCGGTAGAAGCGCCTAGGTTAGCAATGGCTTCTCATGCAGCGTGCGCGCCAGATTGGCCCGCGCCCTGCTATCAAATTGGGCCGCCAGAAGCCTGGTCCTGAACCGCTGCGGCGCTTCCACCATGCGCCCCAGGAAGGCCAGCCGGCCAGCATCCCAGGCGTCCTCCTGCAAATGAGCGAACTCGCGGCGCAGCCGGTGGGTATTGGCGGTGAACTCGCCGGGCCCTTCGCCCAGCGGCGTCAGGTCCAGATCCAGCAGCCATGCGCGCGCCAACCGCGCGTGCCCGCGCGTGCCGCGTAGCGCATCGCCACCCAGATGATCCGCCGTCGCCAGAATGGTCTGCTCGACCCAGCGGCGCTGGCGGGCCGCAAGCCTGCCGGAGCAGCGTCGCCACAGCAGCGCGGATGCCGCCTCATTGTCGCCGCGCCGCGCGTCATGCACCGCGTCATGAAAGGCGATCGCGCAGGCGATCATCTGGTCCCAGGGGGAGCGCACAAGAAAGCTCCCGGCGCCGAAGCGCCGGTGCCGGCGCCACAACAGCGCGACATGGGCGGCGCCGTGATAATGTCGCCCCGGCTCGGCTAGGCGCTGGCGCAGTGCGCGCCGCGCCGGTTCGGCTATGGGCAGCCGCGCGAGCAGCGCAGCCAGCCCCGGCGGCGCGGCCTTCATGCCTCAAGCCTGTCAATGACGGCATTGGCCGCACTGACATGGGTGGAAAGCTGCCGTGCCACTATTGTCATGAGGTGCCAGCCCACGGCCGGCGCCTCGATGCGCAACCGCTCCGCCGCCGTAACTTCAAGGCGCAGGCAATGCACGTCACTGCGCGCCGTCGCATCCGCGCTGCGGCGCGTCTGGCCTAGCAGGGCGGATTCACCGAAGACGACCCCTGGCGCCAATACGGCGAGCCGCGTAGCGGGCCGCGCGGGACAGACCGACAGGCTGATCAACACCTCACCCGAGAGTAGCACATAGGCCGCATCGGCGGCATCGCCCTGGCGCAGGATCATGGAACCGGCGGCAAAGCGTTGCTCGGTACATAGTGCTAGGATTGGCCCGATGGCTGATGGTGGGATGCCAAGCGCCTCCAGTGCTGAGCGAGGCGTATGCGGCGGGTCTGGCAGCTCTGCTACGATTTCTGCCAGTATCAGCGCCTCCGCCGCCTCCACGGCCATCGGGAGATCGGCGAAGGCACAGCCCTTTGGTATCTGGCCGGCAAGGCCAAGCGCCGCTAACTCGGCAGCCGCGCGGCTGCCGGGATGCAGAGGTGTCAGCAAGACACGCCCCGGCAGGAGACGCCAAACTTCGATCAACCGCCGCCCTCCCGAGAGATCAATGCGCGTCACTCGCGCAAGATCAAGGATCAGCACGGTTGCACCGTCTGCGACCTCCGCCTCAGCGCGCTGCAACACGCGCTCGGCGCTGCCGAAGAAGATAGGTCCCTCTAGCTCAATCAGGGCGATCTGCTCTCCGGCGTGGCGCAACGCTCTCTCTTGCGCCGAAGCGCGACGAATGCGCGAACGTCCGACGGGGTTCCGCGAGGCACGGCGGACCGGCGTCACCGCCATGGAGGCGGTGAAGATCGACACCGCAAACAGCACGCCCACCCCCACCGCCGCCACCAGACCAAACGCCAGTGCCGCTGCCATCACCGATAGGACAATCAGACCGTCGCCCAGCCGCCGCGCTCGGCCCGGCCCGCCGCTGAAGGGGGATGGCGGCAATTGGATGAGCCGCGCCACCGCCCCGCAGAACACACCAGACAGCGCCGCGAAGGGCAGGATGGCAATCAACGCACCGCCCGCAAGCAACACCGCAACCGCCACCGCCGCCCGCCAGATTTGCGCCGCAGGCCCGCGCCCACCCGCCCTCCAGCAGGTCAGGCTAGGCACCGAAGCGCCAGAAGTAGGCATGCCGCCGCTGACCGCACCGCCAAGCATCGAGATCGCAGCACCCTTCAGGTCTCGATTCTGGTCGCAGCGCAGGCCGGACGCCTCACGCAGCATTGCGGACACTGCCATTGTCTCGATGGTGGCGAGCAACGCGAGCGACAGCGCCACCAGCAGCAGGCGTTCCAGCTGCAACGAAGTGCCTGCCGCGGCGCGTGCCTCGTCGAGACCCGCGGCCAGCGTCTCCAGGTCTGGCATTGCGCCGACGACCGGACCGGTTGCGACGCCGAACTGCGACAGAAGTAAATGCAGGACGGTCGCAGCACCCAGCGCCAGCAAAGGTGCCGGCAGCCCGGGCAAGGGCCGCAGCATCAACAGCAGCGCCAGCGCGGCCACCATCAGCGCGCCAGGCAGCGGCGTTTGCCAGGGAACTGCGGCACCCGGCCCGGCGCCGAGCAGCAGGGGTAGTTGGCTCACGACCACCAGTAGCGCGATGGCGTTGCCGAGCCCTTGGGTGACCGGGCTTGGAACCAGCGCCGTGAGGCGTGCCCACCCCGTCCCCGCAAGCGCGAGCATCAAGAGGCCCGCAGAACTGGCCAACAGCATCGCGAGCAGGATGGCGTGGCCGAGGCCTGCAGGTTGGACGGCGGCGAGCAGCCCCGCCGTCAGCAGCGCCGGCCCGACCGAGGTGCTGCCGATCAGCGGGCGGCTTGCTCCGAACATTGCCATCGCTAGGCCTGCCAGCGCGGAGGCCGCCAGCCCTGCCGACATGCCAAAGGCGACGCCCGCCGCACCGAGGGAGGCGAAGGCGATGAGCCCATGCATCAGCGTCTGCGACGCCGCGATGATCCCCGCATGCAGCCCGGCGCGCGCCTCGCTCCAGGCGCTCACCGCAGATCTACCAGTCGCCCAGCAGCACCCGCGGGCGGTGAGGCAGCCTGATCCGCGGTCAGCGGCTCGAAGGCCGCAACCGGCTGGGCGCAGCCGCGCAGTAACAGGTCACCGACGGGACGCCCCAAAAAGCCACCGATGCGTTCGGCTGTTGCCGCTGAGACAAGAAGGCGCGTGCCCAGCACCTTGTTCGCTGCCTCCAACCGGGCCGCGATATTGATGGTCTCGCCATAGGCCGTGTAGTCGAAATGCCGGCCGCCGCCGAAATCACCGACCAGCGCGGGGCCGCTGTGAACACTGATCCGGGTGACGCCAAGCGCGCTGCCCCGGCCTGTATGTCCGGCCCGAAAGGCCTCCGCGAAGGCATCCAGCGCCAGCGCGCAGGCGACCGCGCGCGCCGCGTGGTCCGGCTGGTCGTCCGGTGCGCCGAACAGCAACAGCATGGCATCGCCCATCACCTTCGCCACGGTCCCGCCATGGGCGAAGACGATATCGGTCATGCCGGTGAAATAGGCGTTGAGCAGCGCCGCGAGCGACGCGGCTTCCAGTGTTTCGACCAAGGCAGTGAAGCCGGCGATATCGGTGAACACCGCGCTCACCTCCCGCCGTTGTCCGCCGAGGTCGAGCGCGCGTGCATCATCGGCAAGCTGCCGCGCGAGATTTGGCGAGAAGTAGCGGGCGAGCGCCGCATGCGCGCGCTCGGCCAGATGGCGTCGGGCCTCCGCCGCCCGACGTTGCTCGACGTGGCGCAGCGTCCTGGTCATCGTCGCTTCCAGGTCGGCAAGGTCAATCGGCTTGGTCAGGAAGTCGAAGGCGCCGCGGTTCATCGCAGTGCGGATGTTCGCCATATCCCCATAGGCAGAGACGATGACCGTGGCTGGCGGGTCTGGCATCTCCTGCAAGCGCGCGAGCATCGTCAGCCCATCCATGCGCGGCATGTTGATGTCGGCCAAAACCAGCTCGGTATCCGGCGCGACGGCCAGGCGTTCCAGCGCCTCCACCCCGTCGCGCGCGAAGTGGAAGGCGAAGCGGCCGTCGCGCGTCTCGCGACGGAATGTCTGGAGGATCAGCGCCTCCAGATCCGGCTCGTCATCCACCACTAGAATGAGGCTCATGGCGGGGCGCCCCGTTCGGCCAGCCGGCGCTCGATCTCGGCGCGCAGCAGGGCAAAGTCGATCGGCTTGGCGATGAGGCCCGCAGCGCCGCTCGTCGTGGCGCGCAGGCGCGTCGCTTCGTCATCATAGGCGGTGATCATCACAACGGGCAGGCCGGGATACAGCGCGCGGGCACGGGTCAGCAGATCAAAGCCGCTCATGCCAGGCATGTTCACATCTGACAGCAGCAGGATGATTTCGCGCCCCGCACTGGCCGCAATAAGGCCAAGCGCCTGCGGGCCGGAGGTTGCGAAATCCATCGCGAAGCGGGCCGCGCGCAGGTCACGGCGGAATTGCTGGCGGAACAACGCTTCGATGTCCGGTTCGTCATCCACCACGAGCACAAGCACGTTCATGCCGCGCGGTCCTGTGGCTGCGGGCGGCGCGGCAGCGTGATGGTGAATTCGGTCCAGGCGCCGGGTTCGGTCGCCACCGCGATCTGCCCGCCATGCTGCTGCACCACGATGTCGTGGGAGAGAGATAAGCCGAGCCCGGTGCCCTGGCCCGGCGGCTTGGTGGTGAAGAAGGGTTCGAAAATGTGGCTGCGGACGGCTTCGGGGATGCCGGTGCCATTGTCGCGGATGGTGACGGCCACGCTGGCTGGCGTTGCGTGCGTGGCCACCAGAACATGCGGCTGGAAGCCCGGGGTGTGCTTCTGCTGTACCGCATGGAAGGCATTGCCGAATAGGTTGAGCAGCACGCGGGCGAACTCCTGCGGGAAAAGGTCTAGCTCGCCCACATTCGCATCCAGCCGCTTCTCGATCGTCACGTTGAAGCCCGGGCGTTCGGCGCGCGCGCCGTGCCAGGCAAGCCCCAGCGTTTCCTCCAGCAGTGCGTTCACATCTACGCGCCGGCGCTCGCCACCACCTTCGCGGGAATGCGCCAACATGTTGCGCACAATGCTGTCGGCGCGCTTGCCATGCGCCGTCACCTTGGCAAGGTTATCGCTCAGCATGGCACAAAGCTCCTCCAACTCGGCGCGCAGCGCGGGGTCTAATCCCGCCTGCTCCATCGCCGCGCGCAGTTCGGCCAGCAGTTCGACCGAAAGCTCGGCGAAGTTATTGACGAAGTTTAGCGGGTTTTTGATCTCATGCGCGATACCAGCGGTGAGCTGGCCGAGCGAGGCGAGCTTCTCGGTCTGTAACAGCCGGTCCTGCGCGTTGCGCAGTTCCTCCAGGGATTGCGAGAGTTCGCGCGTGCGGTCGGCCACCTTCGCCTCCAGCGTTTCCTGGGCGTCCTGGATGCGGCCGGCCATCTCGTTGAAGCGCAGCGCCAGCGTACCGATCTCGTCCCCGGCGGAGACCTCGATGCGCTGCGTCAGGTCGCCCTGGCCCAGCCGCTCCGCCCCCGCCTGGAGCGCACGGATCGGGCCCGTCAGCCGCCGCGCCAGTACCACGCCGGCGAGCAGCGCCAGCACAACCCCAAGCCCGAGCAGCGCGAGCGTCTGATAGGCGGTGGCATAGACCGGGGCGAGCGCCTCAGAGGTCGGTTGCTCGACGAAGACAATCCAGCCCAGCCGAGGGATCGTCGCATGCGCCGAGAGCACCGATTGCCCGCTGAGTGTCCGCGCCGTCTGCACCCGTTCGTCACGGCCAGCAATGGCGTCCGCCACCTGCGGCAGGGCTGACAGGTCGGTCTCGCGCAGCACCAGGCTCATGTCGGGATGCGCGATCAGACGCCCTGCCGTGTCGGTAACGAAGGCATAACCGCTGCCGCCCACGCGGATGCCGGCGATGACCTCCCAGATCAGCTTCAGATTTACCTCCGCGATGGTCGCACCCGGGTTGCGCCCGGCATGGGCCATGGCGAGCGCCATGTAGGGCTCAGAGCCGCGGCGGAAGGTGACGGGACCGTACCAAACGCGCCCCTCACGCGTGCCACGGAACCGCGCATCGGCCGAAAGATCGGCGCCACTGGCCAGCACATCGGGTTCAAGGCGCGATAGGCGCAGCTGCTCGCGCCCCTGACCGTCCACAAACAGCGCCTCGGTGATGGCGGGGGCTTGGCGCAGCAGGCGGATGAAATCATAGCGGCGCTGTTCGATCGGCACGCGCGCCCAATCGGCGCGCGTTGTCCAGCCGATTTGTTGTTCCAATTCGGCGATGAATTGCCCAACGCGCTCGGCTGCGGCATCGGCCTTTTCCTGTTCGACCCGGACGGCGGCCTCGGTCGCCTCGCGATAGGCGAACCACATGGAGATGCTGCCATTCACCACCAGCACGGCGGCGACCAGGCCAAGGAAGGCCAAGGCAAGGCGCTGGGCGAGGGAAAGGGTGCGTTTCATTCGATCACCAGATCAGCGCGCGCGAGCAGCGATAGCGGTATCTCCACGCCGATGGCGGCGGCGGTGCGCTGGTTGATCACAAGTTCGAACACGCTAGGCCGCTCGATTGGCAGCTCCTCGGGCGGCGTGCCGCGCAGGATGCGGTCCACGAAATAGGCGAAGCGGCGATAGGATTCCGCGAGGCGTGGGCCATAAGTGATCAGCGCGCCGCTTTCCGCAAAGGCGCGCCAGCCGGAGATCAGCGGCATCCGCCGCGCGATGGCGAAGCGGGCGATGGCCTCGCGATTTTGCAGCACGAAGCCATCGGCGAAGACGCATAGCGCATCGGCATCCATGGCGGCGAAGGCGGCGTCCAGCTCCGCACGGCTGCGCGTGTGGTACAGGCTGATGGTGATGCCGAGGCGCTCCGCCATCTCGAAAATCTGGGACCGTTCCAAAGTCTCGCCCGGATGGTCAGGATTGGCGATCACCGCCACGCGGCGCAAGCCGGGCCGCAGGTCGTGCAGCAGTTCCAGCCGCTTGGCGTTCAACTCGGCCGAGAGCAGCGTCAGGCCGGTGAAGCCCACCGGCGGGCGTGCCAGGCTTTGCGCGATGCCAGCGGCCACCGGGTTACCGCTGAGCACGAAGACCACAGGCACCGGCGGGCGCGCCCGGACCACCACGGACACCGCGGCGCCTTGCACCAGCAGCACCTGCACCGGAAGCCGGACTAGTTCCTCCATCAGCGCGGGCACCCGGCTTAGGTCATCATCACCGAAGCGGGTTTCCAGGGTGAGGTTGCGGCCCTCGACCAGCCCAGCCGCGGCCAAGCCCGCGCGCAGCGTTGGCAGGAAGGGTTCCATGCTAGCCGCACGCTGCGCGGTCAGCAGGCCGATGCGGGCATGCGGGCGGTTGGGCTGCGCCACGGCGGGGCCGGCGGCAAGCAGCGGGGTTGCCAGAAGGACACGGCGCTTCATTCGATCACCTCCTCGGCACGGGCCAACAGCATCGGCGGCGCGTTGAGGCCGAGTGCCGTCACGGCCGCCATGTTGATCACTAGCTCGACCCGGTTCGGCTGCACCACCGGCAGGTCCTCCACCCGCGCGCCGCGCAACAGGCGATCCACATACTGCGCCCCCTGGCGATAATTCTCCCGCAGATCCGCCCCGTAGGAGGCCATGCCGCCGACCTCGGGCGAGAAGCGGTTCTCATAAACCGCCGGCAGCCGGGCCTCGGCTGCGAAGGCCACCACGCGGCGGCGCGCTGGGAACAAGATGAAGTCGTGCGGCACCAGCATGGCGTGCTCGCGCGCCGCCTCGGCCAGCACGGCCGGCATGTCGGATGGCCTGGCCAGGGGCAGCACGCGCGCCGAAAACTCCAGCCGCGGCGCCTGTTCGGCAATGTCGGTCAGGTTGCGCGCATGGGCGGGGTTGGTGGGGTTGGTCAGCACGGCCAGGCGCCGACGCTCGGGCGGTAGCAACTCGGCCAGCAGCTCCAGCCGTTTGCCCCAGAGCATCTGCCCGGACGCCGCCGCCCCAGTGACATTGCCGCCTGGCCGCGCCAGCGAGGCCACAAGCCCAAGCGCCACCGGGTCTACCACCTGGAGGAACACTATGGGGATGCGGCGCGTGGCCTGCTGCGCCGCCCTTGCCTCGGTGGAACCGGTCACGACGATCACATCGGGCTGCGTCGCCACAATCTCGGCGGCAAGGCGGGGTGAGACACCGGGTTCGCCATTGCCGTGGCGCTCCTCGATGTGCAGCGTTTCGCCATGCCGCCAGCCAAGGGCCGCCAAATAGCGCCGTAGATGCACGAAGGCCACCGGATCATCGGCGCTGGCGGCGGAAATCATGCCAAGCCGGGGCAGGCGCGCCGGGCGCGGTTGGGCAAGGGCGCCGCGCGTGGCCGGGGCCGCAGCAAGCAGCGGGGTTGCCAGAAGGGCGCGGCGCTTCATTCTATCACCTCATCCGCCTGTGCCAGCAACGTGTGCGGCATCGCAAGGCCCAAGGTGGCGGCGGCACGGAGGTCCACCGCGAAATGGAAACGGCGCGGCCGCTCGATGGGCATGGTGGCTGGGCTCTCACCGGCCAGGATACGCTCGACCATCGGCATCGCCAGCCCCCAGAACTGCGCCTGATCGGGACCGTAGCCCAGCAGGATGCCGCCGCCGAGATAGCTGCTGAGGAAGGTGACGCAGGGCAGCCGGCGCGCCAGCAAGGCCGGGCCGAGCCGCGGCAGAACGCTGCTCCAGCCCGGCGCGGTAAGGCACATCACGCCAGTCCGCGCCGCGTCGAGGCTTGCGAAGGCTTGGTCGAAATCCTGGATCTGCCGCCAGTTCATTACCTGTGTCGTCAGGCCGCGCTGCGCCGCTTGGCGTTCTGCCACCGCCAGTTGCAGCGGCCCCGTGCTGGGGTCCCACAGGAAGACGATTTGGCGGGTGCGCGGCGCTGCCTCGACCAACAAGTCCAGCCATTTCCCGACCATCGAGGGCTGGTCCATGAACAGCCCGGTGATGTTGCCGCCCGGCCGGGCCAAGCTTTCAGCATAGCCCGCCGCCACCGGATCCGTCTCGAGATCGACCGCCACGATGGGCGGGCTGCGCGCGGCCCGTGCGCAGGCGGCCAGGACCTCGGCGCCGATGGCCATGATGACCGAGACATCGAGCCGCAGCATCTCCTCCACCAGTCCCGGCAGGCGGCTGGCATCGCCGCCGGCGCTGCGCAGGAACAGGCTCTGCTCCTCAACCAGGCCGGCGCGCCGCCAAAGCGGCAGGAACACTTGCAGTGTACTATTGCTCGGGGCGATGGTGACCGCGTGGAGGTAGCCAATGCGGCGCGGCCTGCGGGTCTGCGCCTGCACGGCGGGGGCGGCCAGAACGGCAGGCAGGAGCAGGGTATGGCGGCGCTTCATTCTATCACCTCATCGGCCCGGGCCAGCAGCATGTCGGAGAAATCGCGGCCCAGCGCGCGGGCGGCGCGGCGGTTGATGAAGAACTCGAAGCGCGTGGGCAATTGCACTGGCAAATCGCCCGGGTTCTCACCGCGCAGGATGCGGTCCACATAGGCCGCGCTGCGGCGGAAAAGGTCGAGCGGCTCAAAGCCGTAGGACATCAGCCCGCCCGAATCGACAAAGGGCCGAAAGGGGTAGATCGCCGGCATCCCGGCAGCCTCAGCCGCCGCAATCAGCCGCGCCCGGGCCAGCAGGTTGAGCGCCGTGGGCAGCACAATCATCCCCCCGCCGCCGCCTTGCGCGAAGGCCGCGAGCCGCGTCTCCACCGGCTCTGCCGGCGCGTGGAAGGTCAGGTTTTCGGCGGCCAGGCCGAGCCTTGGCGCGCGCGCGAGAACATGATCTGCCAGCCCCGCGAAGCCTCGGAATTCGGGGTCGCCCAGCACGGCGATGCGGCGCAGGCTGGTGTCGTACTCACGTAGCAGGTCGAGCCATTTGCCGCCTAGCTCGGGCTCATAGGTGGCGAAGCCTGTCACATGCCCGCCCGGCCGCGCCATGGAGCGCACGAAGCCCGCGCCGACCGGGTCCACAACCACCACAAACACCACCGGGATGGCGCGATTGTGCCGCTGTAAAGCCGCGAGCTGCGGCGTGCCGTTGGAGACAATGAGGTCCGGCGCTGAGGCCACCAGCTCGCGGGCATGGGCCTCGGCGCGCGCCACATCGCCGGCGCCCCAGCGATACTCGATCTGGATGTTGCGCCCCTCCACCCAGCCCAGCGCGCGCAGCCCTTCGCGCAGGGCGGCGGCGCGGCCCAGCGCATCGGGGTCGCCCTCAGCGCTGGAGACGATCACCGCGATGCGGCGCATTCGGCCCTGGGCAAGGGCGAGCGAAGGAAGCGCCAGGAGCGGCAGGGCGCGGCGTAGGATCATTCTATTACCTCCTCGGCACGGGCCAGAAGGCTGGTGGGCAGGTCCAGTCCGAGCCTGCGGGCCGCGCCCCCGTTCAGCACAAGTTCGAAACGCATCGGGCGCTCGATGGGCAGGCGATGCGGCGGGGTGCCGCGCAGGATCTCCGCCGCCATCCCGGCAATGCGCCGCCAGGCCAGGTTCCGGTCGGGGCCGTAGCTGAGCAGGCAGCCGGCCTCGGCCATTTCGCGCCACTGGCAGGCCAGGGGGATGCCGCGTGCACCGGCCATGGCGGCGAGCGGGCCTGTCTGATCGAAGAAGGCCGGGCTAGCGGAGACCACGAGCCCGCCAATGCCCTCGGCCGCCATGCGGTCGAACAGAGCAGGCTCCACCCTCTCCCGGGTCGGGAAGATCAGCAGTTCTCGCCCCAGCACCGCCGCGGCTTGGCGCAGGGCCGCGTCATGCTGTGCGCGCAGGGGCGCGCCCTCCAGCACCAGCACGCCCAGCCGTGACACCTGGGGCAGAGCCTCGGCCAGCAATTCCAGCCGTTTCACGTCCAGGTCTCCGGCAAAGATGATCACCCCGGTCACACGCCCACCCGGCTGCGCGAGGCTTTCGGCGAGGCCGAGTTCAGTCGGGTCCGGGCCGAGCACCAGCAGTGGGATATCGGGCGTCGCCGCGGCCACCGCGACCGCAGCCGGGCTGCCAGTGGTAATGATCAGGCGCGGCGCGCGGCGCACAATCTCGCGCGCCAGGGCAGGCAGTTCCTCGGGCGTGCCGTGGCGAATATCCAGATCGAGGTCGCGGCCGACACGCAGACCCGCAGCAAGCAGATGGTTGGGAAAATGCGCCATGATCCGCGCCGCCTGCCCGGCGCCGATGGTCAGTACGGACACCAGTGGGCGGGCCGGCTGCGCCATGGCGGCGCACGGCAGGAGCAGGCCGGCCAGGAGCGCGCGCCGTGCGATCATTCGATCACCTCGTCGGCGCGGGCGACGACTGATGGCGGCAGGTCGAGGCCGATGATGCGTGCGGTTCGCAGGTTGAGGACCATTTGGAAGGCATCGCCGTTTTCGACAGGCAGCACCGCTGGCTGTTCGCCGCGCAGCACCCTGTCGGTCAAGCGGGCGGCTTGCCGGTACAGAGCAATGTTATCAACGCCGTATGACGCCAGTCCTCCGCTAATCACATGATAGCGGAAGGCAAAAACACTGGGCATACGCGCTGCGTTCGCTTCTCCTATGAAGACATCGCGGTTTGCGGCCCCCAGAGGTCCCGGCAGCAGGATGACCCCGCCGCGCGGCGACGTGCCGAAATGGCGCGTTTGTTGCCGCAGGGCGTCAGGTGTGCGAACGCCCAATGGCTCGATGCGCACGGCAAACCGGGTTGCGACAAGCTCGGCCGCGTGGACGTAGCCCTCGTTCGCAGGATTGCTCGGGTCGAAAAAAATGCCGATGCGCTCAATTTCAGGGCTCAGCAGGCGCATCAGTTCGACCCATTTCGCGCCTAATGAAAAACCATGCTGCGTGACGCCGGTGATGTTGCCGCCTGGCCGCGCCAGGCTCGCCACGACCCCGAGCCCGACAGGGTCGGTCACCTGTGCGAACACGATCGGGACTGTGGACGTCGCCTCCTTGAGCGCGACCAGCTCGGTTGTGGCACCTGCCAGGATCGCGGCTGGAGAAAGACCCGTCAGTTCGCGCGCCGAACGCCACAGTTGCCCGGCATCCCCGGCAGACCAGCGCACCGCTAGCTCCAGATTGACGCCCTCAACCCAGCCAAGCGCCCGCAGGCCGTCCCGAAAGGCGCCGAGCCGGGCTTGCCCCTCCGGATCATCGGCGGCTAGCGAAAACAACGCGCCGACGAGGCGACGCCGGCCGGCTTGTTGCGCAATTGCTGTTGGCGAAGCGCCCATGGCGGCCAAAAGGCTAATGGCGGCGCGGCGGCTGATCGGTCTCATTCTATCACCTCATCGGCGCGGGCCAGGATGGGATGGGGCACGGTCAGGCCCAGCGCCCGGGCGGTGCGCAGATTCACCACGAATTCGATGGCGGTTGGCAGCTGCACCGGCAGGTCCCCCGGCTTCTCGCCGCGCAGGATGCGGATGACATAGCCGGCGGCGCGGCGGAACAGGTCGGGCAGATTGGCGCCGTAGCTGAACAAGGCACCGGCATGGGCAAAGCGCGCCTGGTCCCCGATCACGGCGATGCCCTCGGCCAGGGCGGTGGCGGTGATGTCCTCGATCAACGAGGAGGTCAGAAAGTCGCGCACTACCACCAGCGCCTGCGCGCCTTCCTGGCGCAGCGCGCGCATGCCAGCCGCCAATGCCACCGGGTCCCGCTGCGTCAGCGGCAGGCGCAGCACCCGCAACCCCTGGGCGCGGGCCGAGGCCTCGCTCAACCGCCCCCAGGCGTCGAAGGTCGGGTCGGCGGCATTGTGCATCACGCCGATGGCTGAGAGGGCCGGAATGGTCTCGCGGAGGAATTCGATGCGCTTGGCCGACATCTCCTCGCCGAAGCTGGCGAAGCCAGTGACCGAGCCGCCCGGCCGGGCAAGGGAGGCGAAAAGATCCGGGTCGCTCTGTACCGGCGGCAGGCCAATCGCGACGAGCGGGATGGTGGTTGCGCGCCGCACGGCCCGCGCCGCGGCGGGGCCCGGCACAATGAAGACAGCCACCGGCAGCGCGATCATCTCCTGAATGATGGCGGCGCCACGTGCCGCATCGCCATCGGCATGGCGATTGTCGAGCAACCAGCCCACTCCCTCCACCTGGCTCTGCGCGCGCATGCCTTCGCGGAAGGCTTCGACGGTCAGGCGGTCGCCGTCCTCGGAGGCGAAGCCGACGAACCCCACCACGGGCAGGCGGCGCTGGGCCGTGGCCAACGCGGGCAGCAGCAGCAGAGGAAGCGCGCGACGCGCGATCATTCTATCACCTCATCGGCGCGGGCGATTAGGGCAGCGGACAAAGTAAGCCCGAGCGCATCGGCAGTTCGCTGATTTACCACCAGCTGCCAGTTTGTGGGGGCCTGGACCGGCAACTCGACGGTGCGCGCCCCGCGCAGGAGCCGGTCCGCGTAGGATGCCGCCTGGCGATAGGCGTCGGTTACCGGAAAGCCATAGGATAGCAGACCACCTTCGGCCGCAAACAGGCGGTTGGTGTAGATCGCCGGCAACCTGTGGCGCGCAGCGAGTGCGATGATGGAGGCGCGATGATCCACGAGGAAGGTGTCGGGCATCGCCACGAGCCCACTACCTGTTTGGTTTGCGAAGTCCGGTAGCATCGCCTCAATGTCGCCCGGCCCGCGCACCCGCAGGGCCGCGATGCTCAAGCCGCGTGCGCGCGCGGCTACCTCAATTGGCCGCATGAACAGTGCTTCGACATGTGGGGCGGTCTGCGGATGGAAGAGTAGCCCGACCTGCGCGAGGCCGGGTACGGCCTCGCGCAGAAGTTCGATCCATTTCGGCCCCATCAGCGGGTCGAAGGCCGTAAAGCCGGTCGCATTGCCACCCGGCCGGGCAAAGCTTTCGACGAAGCCGGAGCCAACCGGATCGCCCACGCGGACGAACACCACAGGCAGCTGGCGTGTTTCACGCAGCAGGGCCGTGACCGAGGGCGTACCGTCGGCCAGCAGCAGGTCTGGTGCCATGGCCACGAGCTCGACGGCATGGGCGTGGAACAAGATGGGGTTACCCGATGCCCAGCGCCGTTCCAGCCGCACCTGCCGTCCTTCGGCCCAGCCAAGCCCATGCAGTGCCTCAACGAAGGCGGTGGCGCGCTGCTGGCTGTCCGGATCGGACTCCGCGCCTGCCATCAGCAGACCTATGCGGCGCAGGCGCCCCCGCTCCTGCGCGCCCAAGGCGCCAGGGCGAACGGCGCATGCCGCGAACAGGCAAGGCAACGTACGACGGGCGATCATTCTATCACCTCCTGCGCCGAGGCCAGTACCAGCGGCGGTACATCCAGGCCGATCTCGCGAGCGGTGCGGAGATTCACCACCGTCTCGAAGCGTTCGGCCTGGAACATCGGAATTTCGCTGGGCGGCTGGCCGCGCAGGATGCGCGCGACGTGGCGGGCGACCTGGCGGCGCAGATCCTCATTCACCGGGCCGTGGCTGATCAGGCAGCCGGCCTCGGCCATGCTGCGCCACTCGCAGATCGTGGCCAGCCCGGCCTCACGCGCCAAGGACGCCAGCGCTGCGGCATGGGTGGAAAAGCCGGGGAAGGAGGCAATGACCAGCGCTTCCACCCGCGCCGCGCGCAGCGCCGCGAAGGCAGGGGTGAAACTCTCCGGCGCGCCGGCGCTGACCGCCACCAGCTCCACCCCCATGCGCCGCGCCGCCTGCTCCATCGCTGGCACGCGTGATGGCACGAAGGTGGCGCCGGCCAGGAAGCCGATGCGCCGCGCATGGGGCAAGGCCAGGCGCAGCATCTCCAGGCGCTTCACGTCCAGTTCCTCGGCCAGCATCACCACGCCGGTGACACTGCCGCCTGGCCGCGCCAGGCTCACCGCCAGGCCATCGGCCACCGGGTCGGTGCCGGCGAAGCCCATGACGATAGGGATTTGCGCATCAAGCGCGCGGATCGCATGTGCGGCCGGGTTGGAGACCGCGATGATCACATCGGGACGCGCCGCGAGGATCTCGGCCGCAAGCGGCGTGAGGCGCGCGGCAACGCCATTCGACGTGCGCGCGATCAGGCTCAGCGTGCGTCCTTCGATGAAACCCTCGCGCGCCAATTCGGGCAGGCCCCATTGGCGGAACTGGTCAATCGAGATTTGCCCGGAGGACAGCATGCCGAGCCGCGCAACGCGACCCTGCGCCTGGGCGGGGGCGGCGAGCGCCAATGACAGGAGGGCACGGCGTGCGATCATTCTATCACCTCATCTGCGCGGTCGAGGATGGCTGGCGCGATTTCGGCGCCCAGGGCACGGGCGGCGCGTAAATCCACCACCAATTCAAAATGCGTGGGATTCTCGACCGGCAGGTGGTTAACGGGCGTGCCATTGGCCGCCCGCACCGCCTGCCGCGCGGCCCGACGAAACCCCTCACTGATGTCAGGCCCGTAGCTCATCAGCGCACCGCCGGTGAGGTAGCGCTTGTTCGACATCATCATCGGCATGCCATGCCGCAGCGCGACCTCGCCAATTCGGAAGCGGCTGGTGATGGTGGAGACATCGGATACCACAAAGAGTGCTGCGACCCCCTCATGCTTGAGCGCGCCGAAGGCCTCGTCCAGCCCCTCCGGCACGGCGATGCCCCGGAAGACCAGCTCGACGCCCAGCGCCGCCTGGGCTCGCGCGGCCTCGTCAATCTGGATCTGCGATGGGTAGAAGATGTTGTAGATCACCGCGAATTTGCTGGCCTGAGGAAAGGCATCGCGCATCAATTGCACGCGCTTGGCCGAGAGCTCTCCAGCGTGGAAAGATTGACCGGTGACATTGGCCTCGGGCCGGGCGAGGCTCTGGACCAGCCCATCCTGCACGGCGTCGCGCGTTGCGGCGAAGATGATCGGGATGGTCGTGGTCGCGGCAGCCCCGACATCGGCGATGACAGAATAGGTCAAGCCCGTCACTCCGACCGAAGGTTGCCCGCGCGGACGACCTCGGACCAACGAGCATTGTCCTCGACGAGCATCGAGGTGAGCGCGGGCGAAAAGATCGGCCGATAGGGCATCGCGCCTATCCGCGTCGCCAGGGACACGGTCTCGGGCAGGCGCATTGCCTCGTCGACCAACGTGGTCGCGCGTGCGGCGATGAGCTCGGGCAGCAGCGCGGGCGCCAGAAGCCAGAAGGTAACGTTGAACGTCACGTCGAAGCCCTGCTCACGCAAGGTCGGTATCTCCGGCCGCGTCGGATGCCGATCGTCCGAGAGCATGGCGATCACCCGCAGGCGGTCGTTGCCCGCGAATTCACCGAAGGACGCCACGGCCGCATCGAGCCGCCCGGCGACGACTTCCGTCCCCGCCGAGGTGCCGCCGCGATAGGGCACGATGGTAACGACCGCTCCGTAGCGCTGCCGCATCAGTTCAAGCACGAGGCGCGGGCCCGCGGTCCCTGGCGTTCCGACGTCGACGCCGCCCTGCTTGGTGCGGCCGAGCGCCAGCAGATCGCGGACGTCGCGGACCGGACCGTTGCTCGCGACAGCGATGGCGAGCGGGAATTCCGCGAGCATCGCGAGATGCGTGAAGTCGCGCACCGGGTGATACGGCAGGTTCGGCTCCAGTGCCGGGCTGGTGGACAGCGGCCCAGCATTGCCGATGCCGAAGGTGTAGCCATCGGGCGCGGCGCGTGCGATCGCCTCCGTCGCCACAACACCCCCGCCGCCGGGGCGGTTGTCGATCACGACCGGTTGGCGCAGCGCGGCGGTCCAATGCTCGGCCATGCGGCGCGTCACCGTGTCCGGCGAACCGCCAGGGCCGAAAGGGATGATGATCCGGATGGGCCGCGTGGGCCAGGCCGGCTGCGCACGTGCCGGCGCAGAGGCCCAGAAGGCCGATGCCGCGCCGAGCGTCGCGCGGCGGGTGAGACCGTTATAATTCATTTTGAAATCTCCCTATGACAGTCAGGTGTGATAAGCATTTTTCACCCCACGCCGGGACGATCCCGACGCGGCTCAGACTGCCACCAAGCCCGTCACGCAGTCCTGAATAGCCGTTTTCGCGCATCCCGAGTTTGAACCGTTCTTCAAAGATGGATGTGTCCGGCCCGTTCACGATGTAGCCGACCCGCAGCGGCCGTTTGGCCTGCGCTGCCGACGCCGTGGCGAGCAGTGGTGAGATGCGGCGGAGCAATCGGTCTTTCATGCGCAAAAGCCTCACGCGCGCCGGGATGGCACCGTTTCAATGTCATGTAGGCATCGCCGCTACCTTCCGGATGTGCTAAATAACACATGGTAGCGCCTTCGCGCCGCGTTAGGCTGGGGACGCAGCAGAAGGCGCAGATGGTCCGGATGGTTGAGCTAACGTTTAACAAGCAGCCTTGCCGGCATACGAGCCCGCCTTCCGGGTTGTGGCTGAGCAATTTGGGGGGCGCATGAACATCAGCGGCGACGCACGACAAAGCCTGGCGGCGATACCTTTCTTCGCCGGCGTTTCACCTGCGGTGGCAGAGCGCTACGGCCCAAGGGTGCATTGGCTGACCGCAGCACCTGACCAGTTACTGGTTGATTTCGACGATGCATCGGATGACGTGTTCTTCGTGGTGTTCGGCACTGTGCGTGTGGCGATGCGCACGCCAGGGGGCCGGGAGCTCATCCTCGATGACATACCCGCTGGCCGCTTCTTTGGTGAAATGGCGGCCATTGACGGCGCGCCGCGCTCGGCCGCCGTCACGGCATTGCATCGCAGCCGGATCTGTCGCGTCCCGGGCCAGGTTTTCATGGCCTTGCTGGCGGATGCGCCCGAGCTGTCGCGCCGGCTGATGCGCGTACTGGTGCAGCGCCTGCGTGAAGCCAATGGCCGCATGCTGGAGTTGACCACCCTAGATATTCGTCACCGGCTTTATGCTGATCTGCTGCGCGCCGCCGGCCCGCCCATGGCGAATGGCGCGCGGGCCATCTCGCCGCCACCGGTACAGCAGATCATTGCGAGCCGGATCGGCGCCCGCCGCGAGGCAGTCTCGCGCGAGATTGCTCGGCTGCTGCGGGCTGGCGTGCTGCAGCGGGGGCGTGGTGCGTTGATCATCAGTCAACCGGCGATATTGCAGCAGGCCCTTGATGAGATGACGTCAGATTGAAGTGACGCGGCCACTTCAGCCCGGCGGCGGCAGGTGGCAAGAATGGGGGGCGGCAATCCGCCGAGCACGCCAGTGGCGCCCATAGCTCCCGCGTCATCGCGCGGATCCCCTGCAATCGCGGGTACGTCTTGGCCGATGCCGCGGGGGCACCGGTCTGAGTCTTTGGCTTCCTCGACGGCGCCGATGCAACGCAGTTCAACACCGCGACATGCTGCGCCGCCTTGGCGCGGCGCGGGATACGCTTTGGATTGCGGAGCTTTCCGACAGCATGGCGGAGCGCAACCGCCGCGCCATTTGGGGTGCGATGAACGCGCCCGGCGAGGACGCTGCCATCAGCCGGGATAGTCTGCCGCTGGCGTCGCGGGCGTTCAGGATGGTGGAGAGGGTGTGAGAGATCATCTGGAAGCCAGCCGCAGCAGCATTGCCTTTGTGCTGGATCGCCATGTCTGGTCTAACGACAGGGTGCGCATCACGGCCCGGAATGTGAGCCTGTCCACCGTGGATTTTCCCGCGGCGGCGCTGCATGTGCAGGTGGTGAAGAGAAGGGTGGGGTGAGGTTGGCGAGGCCATGAACGCGCCAGGGGAAGACGCCACCATCAGCCGGGACAGCCTGCCGCTGGCGTCGCGCGGGTTCAGGGTGGTGGAAAGGGTTTGAGGGGGGCAGTTGGATCGCGTTACCGCTTGATGCAGCACCAAAACGCAGCTTAACCTCGACCGCGGGTGGGCTGTTTACTCCGTTACAAAGCCCGCCAATTAGTCTCAAATCATTTGACGACGGACATCTGCAGATTTTTCTTGCGTTGCGACGATGAGATGATCTCGGATGATGCTGAGTGAGGCATTTCAGGAGGAGTGCTAAATAGATGGAAAAGGCTTTTGGTTACTTGGCGGTGAAATTCAATGCGACTTGGGCCTTGATTTTTCTGTGGCTAGGGCTGCTGTCACCGGGGGCCCTGGGGCAGACCATTCCCAGCGTGCCGCCTGATATTGTTGACCAATGCTTGGCGTGCCATGGCCCCATGGGTAAGCCCGACGATACCAGTATTCCGATTATCGGCGGCCAACATGCCGATTACCTGGCAAATGCGCTGCGTGCTTATCAAAACGGTCTTCGAACTGGGGAGAGTGCTGAAATAATGAGCAATTTTCTCCGGACGCTTCAGCTTGATGAAACCTCAATCAAAGAGCTCGCGAACTTCTTCTCTTCCTTGAGGCCACGTCGATGAACAGTCTGCTTTGCCGCTTCCTGGCGGTTCTTGTTCTCTTTCTTCCTCTGGGTGTTCGTTCTGAAATCATCGCCCTGGAATCGACTGAGGGAGCAGCGCGTTTTCAGCGCCTTACCGATACCCGCAGCGCGCTCAGCCTGCTGTCGCACCTTGAAACCGAGATTTACCTTACCTTCTGCGGTCCGGCCTCATTGGCGACAGTGCTCAACTCCCTCGGGGTTCGTGAACCTTCACCGGCTGCCTTTTTCCCGTATCGGCGCCTTACCCAAGATTCGCTCTTCACTGAGCAGAATTTGCGAATAAAGACCTTTGCTGCGGTACAGTCCACTGGCCTCACGCTCGAACAACTTGCGGCCTTTGCGCGCAATCTTGGCGTTGAAGCACAATCGCTGCATGCGGAACATTTGGAACTCGTCGGATTTCGCGAAAGGCTTCTTTTGGCCTTGCGGGATCCACATATGCGCGTTGTGGTGAATTACTCTCGTATTCCTCTTGGCCAGGAAGGGGATGGCCATATCTCTCCATTGGCGGCCTATGACGAAGCCAGTGATAGTGTTTTGATCCTTGATGTTGCACGCTACAAATACCCTCCCATCTGGATACCATTGCGCGATCTTGTCATAGCCATGGAAAAGCTTGATACCGAAGCAGGCCGATCACGCGGGGTATTGTTCATCAAGCGGAGGAGGAGCGAATGAACAATAATTCCGACGAGGGGGAGCCAGTTGATCCCGTAGATGCGGCGGTTGACGATTTCACCGCAATGGCACGCCTGCTTTACGGCAGTGGTGCGCTTCCTTCCCTTATCGAGGAGCTGCCAGATTTTGTTATTGATGCTGCACGGCAGTTACTGGTGCGGGAATTCGGCGTCGGCAGCGACTTGAAGCTCGTAGCGGGGGTTCAAGAAACTCCGCCAGGGGTACCACTGCCGCATGATGTCGAAGCGCTAGCGCAGCGCCTTCTTGTCATCCTCTACACTGGTGAGACTGCGGGTCCTGCGCCATCCACTCGATTAGGGCATTATCCCTGGGCGCTCGCCTGGCGAGTACTGGCCTTTACAAAGGCTCCCGGTATTTGCGGCGCCGGTTTCGGCGCCTGGTCAAAATCATGACCGCTTCAGCCATTGAAACCTGCGATGTGGCGATTGTGGGGTCGGGGGTTGCCGGCGCGCACCTCGCCTATGCCCTGGCGCCAAGGAGCATGAAGGTCATCATCCTGGAAGCGGGAGCGCGGCGGTCACGCAGCGAACTTGTTCGGCATTTTTTTGCGAACCCGACCAAGGGGCCGCAATCAGCTTATCCGCCGGATGCATTTGCGCCATTTCCACTCGATGACCGCTATGACCAATTCTACGTCCAAGGCGGCGAAATGCCCTTCATTGGGGCCTATCTTCGTTTAGTCGGCGGGACTTCTTGGCACTGGACAGGTTTTGCGGATCGCTTGCGTCCGAATGATCTGCAAATGCGATCGCTTTATGGTGTTGGAGAGGACTGGCCGATAAGCTACGCCGAATTGGAGCCTTATTATGAATTGGCCGAGAAGGAATGGGGCGTCGCCGGTGATGAGCGCTTCGTATGGGGTGCTCCGCGGCGTGGCCCGTTTCCGCAACCGCCCATCCCGACCACTTTACTTGACCAAAAACTGGAACCTGCCTTGCGGCAATTGGGCCTGAATGGTGCGCCCTTTTCGCATGCACGCAATTCTGTTTACTTCGATGGGCGGCCCATTTGCTGCGGGAGCAATACCTGCGTGCCGATATGTCCGATTGGCGCGAAATACGATGCTTCTGTGCATGTGGCAAAGGCGGAGAAGGCCGGCGCAAAGCTTTTGGATCGTCACCGGGTCGACTTCATTGAACTTGATGCTGCGCGTCGGGTTTCCGCTCTGGTGGCGGCGCGCCCTGATGGATCAAGTCTGCGCGTGGTAGCGCGCCATTATGTCATTTGCTGCCATGCGATTGAAACGCCGCGCCTCTTGCTGGCGTCTCGTCAGGAATATGCGCCGATCGGTGTCGCCAATAGCCATGATAATGTTGGACGCTGGCTTCTTACGCAGGCGAACCAGGATTGTTGGGGGCTCACGCGTGAAGCGGTATTGCCATATCGCGGTCCACAGCAAACCAGCGGCATAGAACAATTGCGCGACGGTGCATTCCGCCGTGATTATGCGGCTGTTGGAACGTCCTTCATGAATAGCGGCTGGTCTGGCAATAGTGATGCGTCGAAGCTTGCGGTAACGCTGATCAAGCAAGGCCTGAGGGGCCAGGAACTTGTCCATACGCTCAATGATCGTATCTCGCGGCATCTGCGGCTTAACTCTTCGGCTGAGATCCTACCCCGCCCGGAGAACCGGGTGGAATTGGACAAGGATCTGCGTGATGAAGCAGGTGTTCCTCGCCCGCGGGTCACCTTCTCCTTGGATGAGTATACGAAGCGTGGGCTCGAGCGAGCGCTCGATATCAATCGTGAGATTTTTAAGATTTTTGGGCTGATGAATGAGACGAAGGTCGAATGGAACAGCCCGTATCTGTCAAATGCCATTATTGCCGGAACGACCCGGATGGGACGCGAGCCTACGACTTCGGTTGTTGGGCCGGATTTGCTCACGCATGATCACGCGAATCTGTCCATTCTTGGCGCTTCGACACATTGCACAGCGCCCGTCAATGCGCCGAGCCTGACCATAGCCGCAATGGCTTATCGACTTGCTGATCGACTAACAGCTGCAGGAGGCCTCGATTAGGAAGCCCCTGATCAGAAGAATCTCGTGGGGCGTCGCGCGACGCTGTCCTTGACATCATCCATTGGCAGACCGGCTCTGCCCAGCCCGGCAACAAGGGCATCAACGGCCGAAGCTCGCTTGATCGAAACAGAATAGTAGATACGCGTGCTTTTTTGTGTTTCCTTTGGGCTCAGTGCCAAAAGGCGTCTTACTGCGGCTCGACCGTACCCATCCGGCGAGTCTTTCAATTACCCACATCTCTAATGAGGCATTTGCTCCGAGTGAATCATTTGTGATTCTGTTTGTGACGCCGATTCGCGGAGGCGTCACGGATTAGTGGGGAGAAGGTAGTCAATACAAACGGCTGGCATGACCAGGAGGTTGTTGGGGCGGGGCTGCCGGACAAGCGGCTGGCGAGGCGATTGATGTGCCTTCTGGATCAGATGTCAGCATCACCTGGCCAACCTGTCCCGGCTGCGTGTGGTGACTGGGCGGCGACCAAGGCGGCCTAGGTTCTGTGGACTCTAGGGATTCCCTAATTCTCTGACATATGATTCAAGGTGCTTTTTTGGGGGCACCTAAGGGAGTTTTGGACCGGCTGGTATTGAGCGACGATGCCTGGGGCCGGATGGCGCCATTGATTATTGGTCGCCCTGATCAGAAAGGTTCGACTGGGCGCGATAACCGCATGTTTGTTGAAGGGGTGCTATGGATTGTGCGCACTGGTTCACCGTGGCGCGATCTACCGGAAGCCTTTGGAGAGTGGAACAGCGTATTCCGCCGTTTTAGCCGCTGGAGCCAAAAGGGTGTTTGGCTTCGCATTTTCGAAGCCATGGCTGACGATCTGGATCTTGAATACCTGATCGTGGACAGCACCATCATTCGCGCCCATCAACACGCTTCCGGCGCGAAAAAGGGGGGGCTGAAGATCAGGCC
>JADCFA010000007.1 GCA_020249775.1 Roseomonas sp.
AACCGGGGCTTGTGGCCACCAACCTTGCCAGGAGCCAGACTGCCTGACGCCCGGTAGCGCTGCGACCAGCGCACAACCGTCGCCGCGCTGATGCTCAAGGCCGCAGCAACCGTCCGAACACTCTCTCCGGCCATAACCCGCGCTATCGCGCGCTCCCGCAAATCCATCGAATAGGGTCTGGTCATCAACGCTGGCCTCCAAACCCAGCCAGCAGCTTGAATCCGAAAATCACGTCCATGGGAATCCCAATTCGATTCGCTCAAACGTCATCCCGCTCTAGTGGCCGATTTTGCCAAGTCGACCGCACCCATGCACCAGGGGAATCGCTTTGACCTGCCCATCCCCAGACGCAGGGCAAAATCGAACGCAGGCACCAGACCATGAAGAACTGCATCCTGTTGGAGAATTACTACCTGCCGGGCGCGCTGCAGGCTGAGATCGAAGAGTTTGTCGAGCAATATAACCACCGGCGCTATCAGGAGAGCCTGAACAACCTGACCCCGGCCGATGTCCCATTTCGGCAGGGGGCAGACCATCCTGCTGGAGCGTGAGCGCATCAAGCGTAGAAGAATCCAGCAACGCCGCTTCATGCATCACCAGAACGCAGCTTGACCTTAACCGCAGATGGGCCAGATACTCCCTTAGACAGCGCGCCAAGCAGTCTCAAATGATTTGATGACGGACAGATCAGAGGTTCATCAAAGTCATCGGAATCTAATTCTCCAATTCGCTGTCCCAATACAGATAATCCCGCCAGCTTTCATGCAAATAATTCGGCGGGAAGGACCGGCCATTTTCCTGCAATTCCCAGCTTGTCGGCTGGCGCGGGGTCTGGCGCGGGATCATCTGGCATTCGCGCGGCAGGCGATTGCCCTTGCGCAAATTGCACGGCCCGCAGGCGGTGACCACATTATCCCAGGATGTGCGCCCACCACGCGAACGAGGGATCACATGGTCAAAGGTCAAATCCGGCGTGGGATGGGACCCGCCGCAATATTGGCAGGCAAAGTGATCGCGCAGGAAAACATTGAAGCGGGTGAAGGCCGGGCGCCGCGCGGCGGGGATGAATTCCTTCAGCGCAATCACGCTTGGCAGGCGGAGCGCCAGTGATGGCGAATGCACTTCCACATCATATTCATTCAGCACGGAAACACGGTCCAGAAAGACAGCCTTGATGGCATCCTGCCAGGACCAGATGGACAGCGGAAAATAGGAAAGCGGACGGAAATCCGCATTCAGAACCAGCGCGGGATAGGCATGCGCCCCCGCGAAGTGACCGCCATCTGGCAAGCCTCGCTCCTTCCAGCGAGGCGCCACATCATTCAGGGGCTCTGCCCGGCGGTAGAGCCCCAGATATAGCGGCGCCGCCGCGTAATGACGGAGTCATGACATGCGCCGCGCCGCGCCGCAAGCCACCCGGGGCAGGTTTCATCCGGCTGTCATAGTGCCAAGGCTGCGGGCCAGTAGCGCGGTGCCCGCGGCCAGCCCGGCATCATCCAGCCCATGGCCAAGATCAGGCCGCAGCAGCAATTCATGCGGCACGCCCGCGGCCTGCAAAGCCAGCGCGGCCTGGCGGCTGGCCATGGCGGGCACCACCTCATCCGCTTCGCCATGCACGAGCAAAACCGACGGGCCGGCGGTGACTTCGGCGGCGAAGCTTTCCGGCGCCAAAAGCGCACCGGAATAGGCCAGGATGCAGGCGGGCGCAGGCACGCCGCCGCGCAGCCCTGCGAAAAGTGCGACCATGGCGCCTTGGCTGAAGCCCATCAGCGCAAGGCGATCCCCAGCAAGGCCAAGCTCCGCCAGCTTTGCATGCGTGAATTCGACAAGGATGGTGGCGGCATGGCGCAGCCCCGCTTCAAGCCGCGCCGGGGTAGGGTCCATGATTTCGAACCATTGCCGGCCAAAGGGCGCGCCCTGGAAGGGGAAGGGCGCATGGGGGGCGATGAATAGGGTATGGGGCAGGGCCTCGGCCCAAACCGGGGCCAGATCAATCAGGTCAAAGCCATCCGCCCCCACGCCATGCAGCAGCAGGACCAGAGAATCGGGCTTGCCGCCCGAAGCAGGGCCGTATTGCGGGCCTTCCAAGGTGGCCATGTGGGATTCTCCCCTTGCTTGCGATGCGCTTCGCCCGCTACCCGGCGCAAGCCATGGATGCAACGCCTGAAATCACGCGCTTCGCGCCAAGCCCGACAGGGTATTTGCATCTGGGCCATGCGCGCGCTGCCTTGTTTGCCTGGCGCCGCGCGCGCGCCACGGGCGGGCGGTTCTTATTGCGCATTGAAGATATAGATACCACGCGCTGCCGCCCGGAATATGAAGCCGCGATTTTTGAGGATTTGCGCTGGCTGGGCCTGGCTTGGGATGGCACCCCGCGCCGGCAATCCGCGCATTTTGCCGAATATCGCGCCGCGCTGGATGCGTTGGCGGCGCGCGGCCTCGTCTATCCCTGTTTTTGCACCCGGGCCGATATTGCGCGCGAAGTGGCCGCGGCGGGTGCGGCGCCTCAAGGCCCGGATGGGCCGCTTTATCCGGGGATTTGCCGCGACTTGCCAGAAGCCGAGGCCACACGCCGCATCGCCGCCGGGCAGCCTTATGCACTGCGTCTGCACATGGTGCGCGCTTGTGAGGCTGTGCCAGGGCCGTTGCAGGCGCATGAGGAAAATGAGGGTTGGTATAGATGCCGCCCCGAAGTTTTTGGTGATGCGGTGCTTGGGCGGAAGGATGTGCCGGCATCCTACCACCTTTGCGTCACGCATGATGATGCGCTGCAAGGTGTCACGCTGGTGACGCGTGGTGATGACCTGAAGCCGGCGACCGATTTGCATCGGCTGATCCAGGCGCTGATGGGCTGGCCTGCGCCGCGCTATGCGCATCATGCGCTGATGCGGGATGCTTCGGGGAGAAGGCTTGCGAAACGCGATGGCGCGGAAAGCCTGCGGGCGTTGCGGGAGAAGGGGCTTAGCGCCGCTGAGGTGCGGGCCATGGCGGAGGCCAGGTGATCAAATTGGTGTCGAATGCTTCCGCGCCGCGACCCTTAAGGTCCAATCAGACCGTAGTTTCGTGCATGGCTGCTGCTCGAATGCTCAGATAGCAAGCACTACATGCCTTTTGCGTCCCGTGCCTCTCTAATTCGTATGAATAGGAGAGGGCCAGACTGCGCTCATCGCTATGGTGATATGGGTAAAGCATGCGCCTATCCCAGTGGTATCACGGTCATCGTACCGAGCCTGCCAACAATTCCCTCCATGGCATTTGGGATGTGCATTGCGTTTGCAAAGGCCTGCCCGGCGGACAGGGCCTAACAGTAATTTTTGTGCGCGGGGTCATATAGATGGAATGAAAGGACCCATCAATATGGCGATGAACGAAGCGCCACTGCATCAGCTTCTGGCTGGGCGGCAGCCGCGAGGTGATCAGGGTGAAGATCCGCGATGAGGGCTTTGTCGGCAACAGGGCGATTGCGTTGACGCTCATACGGCTGCCATTGTTGAACGAATTACTCCTGGCATATGCGCTGCCCGCTATCCTTGCAGGGCTTACGTCGCGCGCACCCGAGACAAACGATCACGGTTCCGTAAGACAATTCCTTGGTATTTACGCGATAATTGCGATCTTCACCTGGATCATACTGGAGGTTCGGCACAGCTTTCAGCCCGAAGCTATGCTCTTCTGGCGTAGCTGGCCCGGTGGTGCAGAGCTCTATGCCTATAGTGGCGCTTGGCTTGTGCTGGCCGGTGGCCTTTTGGCGCTTGGTATTCGCACGCAGCTGCCCGCACTAAGGCTCGCTGCGGTGAGCATTATCGCTGCCGTGGTGGCAAAGGCCTTTCTGGTGGATATGAGTGACCTGAGCGGGTTTTGGCGCCTGTTAAGTTTTCTTGGGCACGGCCTGTCGCTGATTGCTCTTGGATGGGTTTATCGCCGCTTTGTCGTAGAGCCAATAAAATGAGCGCAGCCGGCGGATGTCTTTTCTGCATGCCGAGGGTAATTATCGTGTCAACTTTAATCAGCCATGTCCTGCCGTGGCATCCAAGACGGATTTTTGAACGATTTGGGCGCGCGGGCTAATTGGAAATGCGCAAGGCAACGAACCATGTCGCGATGCTGGTTGCGCATTTTCATTGACCCAATCACCGCACGATTTGGCGGGCTATTCTCCAGCAGGAGACCGGGAAAATCGGTTCGAGACCGGCCTTTAGACTAATGGTGCCGGCCAGCAAACCAGGGACCGGAGGTAGACCATACAATTCATATAATCAATATTTCTCTATGAAGCAGAATTCAAAATCTTATGATCTCCGATCAGTTTTCCCGTCTAAGCCCCGCTGCACCCTATCAATCCATCTGGGGCGCTAACATGGTTCGGGTAGGTAGTGGCTCGAGCGGCAGTGGCGACCAAAAAGGCGAAACTTTTCGGGTATTGTGGCATAGATTGGAAGAACGGCTGACCCCATGCTGCCGAACTACGAAGTACCGCTTTCCTCTCGGCGAAGCTCTACCAGGACGATGCGGACCTTGTCCTCGGCGGAATGGTGCTTGCTCGCGGCGCGGCGAATATCGTGGCCTAGCTTTTCAGCTGGCACCCGGACGGTTAGGGTGGAGGATTTCTGGCTCATCTCCACTCTCCTTGGTATTACGATCAGCCAGAACTCCTCCGTTGCTCAAACCGCCAGTTTGGTCCCATAGGCGCTGACGCTGGACAAAAGCCTCACCACCAGGGAATCGCTGTCCCCTCGGGCGGTTCCAGGCGAAATACATTCAACTGCATCGCCAGCAGCGAATAGTAACCAATAAGCCCCGTCAATTCGACAGCGCCCCTGTCGCCCAGTAGATCACGCACCGGCTGATACAGCGCATCCGGCGCCTTGCCGGTACGCAGCACGGAACGGACAAATTCCACCACCACCCGATCCGCTTCGGTATCAAAGGGGATTTTTTCCGAATCGCGCCCGATGGCCGCAATCACTGCCGCCGGTACGCCCTGCTTTTCGGCAATCGGCGCATGGGCAAACCACTCATAGGCCGCCTTCCAGTGGTGGCCGACGCATAAAATGGCCAGTTCGCGGAGCCGCATTGGGACGCTGCATTCAAAGCGCACAAAGACACCAAGCTGTTCCACCCGCGCGCAAAGCTCAGGGCTTGTGATCAGCGCCTGAAAGGGGCCTTTCACACCGCCCCGCGCGCCGGAGGTCATCCGGTCCCACACCGCTTGCTGAGCGGCATCCAGGCTTTCGCGCGTTTGCGCGGGCAGGCGCGCCGCGCTCATTCCGCGGCTGCCGCTACGGCGGGGTAGGACCCGAAATGGGGCATGATTTCCCGCGCGAAACCGCGCAGATTGGCAATCGAAGCATTGGGGTCCACGATCAGGATCGTCGCCACCCCACCCGCCTTGAGCCTTTCGATGCGCGCGATGATTTCCGCTGGCGTGCCCAATAGCGGCGCGTCATCGGTTTCAATACTGTCGGCACGCTTGCCCTTGTGCAAATCGCCTATCACGCCGACCACGCGCCGGCGCACTTCATAAGCGGCAGCGCGTTCTTCTTCAGAATGGATCATCTGCAGCGCGCGCGCCACGGCCACATCATGCGGCTGCCAGGCGCGGCCTTGCTTTTCGCATTCTTCACGGAAAATGCCCACACGTTCGATGATTTGATCAACCGAGGCCAATTGATCAAGCAGCAGGTTGAAGCCCTCTCGCGCGGCGCGGCGAATGCTCTCCTCACTGCCGGCGGCCAACCAGAAGGGAGGATGCGGGCGCTGCGCTACCGCAGGTTCCACCACAATATTTTCATAATGCCAGCGCTTGCCATGATGGCTGAAGCGATCTTCCGAGGTCCAAGCCTTGCGGATCACCTCAATCGCTTCATCAAAGCGTTCGGTTGCTTCTTCGGGCGGGATGCAGAAGCCGCTGAATTCAGAGGCACGATACCCCTTGCCAACGCCAAAATCGAACCGCCCCCCCGAAAGCAGGTCAAGCGTCGCGGCCTGTTCAGCAATCAACACCGGGTTATGCCAAGGCAGCACCACAACTGCCGTGCCCAGGCGAATGCGTTCTGTCTTCGCCGCAAGGTAAGAAAGCAAGGTCATGGAAGCCGAAACCTGCCCTTGCCCGGTGAAGTGATGTTCCACCATAAACATATGCGCAAAGCCGAGCCTTTCGGCTTCCTGCACATAGTCAATGAAGTCCTTATAGCCGTGGCTATCGCCAAGGCCGACCGAACGCTTTGTCCGCGCCCCTCCAAACAGACCAAAGCGCATGGTGTGACCCTCCTGATCGGGAGGATATATTCTGAGGCTTGGGGCCGCTCCGGTAAAGGGGTTTCTTTGTTGGATTTTGCACGAAAACCTGGGGCGCAGGCGCCCCTGGGGGGCCTTGCCCGGTTGCCAGCCAGCCCAAAGCCTGCCCAATCTTGCGCCGGAGACAGTTCAGGAAAACCGCCATGGAATGGAACCCGAAGCCGCTTGACCCCGGCATGATCAAGCTGCACCGCCGCGGCAAGGGCGAGCCGCTCATGCTGCTGCATTGCCTTGGCATGTCCTGGCGTTTTTGGGATGTGCTTGAACCGCTGATGGATCGCTTTGAGCTGATCGCCTATTCTTTTCCTGGCCATCACGACACCCCTTTGCCCGGCCATCAATACGGCGTGCCGGAATTGACCGAGCAATTGCGCGCCGTGGCGCAACGCGAAGGGCTTTCGCGCTTTCACCTGATGGGTATTTCGCTTGGCGGCAGCGTGGCGCAGCATTTCGCCGGTACCTATCCGAATATGGTGAATAAGCTCATCCTCGCTGATTGCACGCCGCGTTATGATGATGACAGCCGCGCCAATTGGCCGGTTCGCGCGGCGGCGGCGCGCAAGGATGGTGTTGCCTCCCTGGTGCCGACGCTGATGAAAACCTGGTTCAGCCCAAATACGCTGGCCGCCGATGGACCAAATGTGCGCTTTGCCAAGGCGACGCTGGAAGCCTGCTCGGGCGAAGGCTATGCGCTGGCCTGTGAGGCTCTTGCGACCCTTGATGCGCGGGAAGAAACCAAGCGTGTGAAAGCGCCAACGCTAATCCTGGTGGGCTCCGAAGAACGCAAATCTTTCCAGGATGCCGCCGATTGGATGGAGGCCACCATTCCTGGTAGCCGCAAGGTAACCGTACCCGATGCGGGCCATGCTTCCGTGCGCGATCAGCCGGATTTTGTCGTGCGGACGCTCCGCGACTTTCTGGGCTGACCCATGGCGCAACAGGCGGCGAAGCCGGGACGCTGGCCGCAATATCTGCCCGTAGTCGGCGTTGTCGCCGGCTTTCTGCTGGTGATCGGCCCGTTGCTGGCAACAGTGATGCGCAGCCTCTTGGTGTTTGAAGGGGATGATGCGCGGCTTTCGCCTGATCATTTCATCCAAATTTTCAGGGATTCTGCGATCCATGCGGCGCTTGGCAATACGCTGATCTGCGGCCTGGCCACCACCTTCTTCAGCCTGATCTTAGGCTTTATCTTGGCTTGGCTTGTGGCGCGTACCGATATGCCGGGACGGCAATGGTTTGAGGTGGGCAATCTTATTCCCTTTTTTCTCTCGCCCTATGTCGGGGCCATTAGTTGGATTTATTTGGCTGCACCCAATAGCGGGCTTGCGATCAATTTCTTCAAGGATCAGTTCGATACCGATCTGTCCTTCATCAATATCTACAGCCTGCCTGGCGTGATTTGGGTCTTGACCATCTTCTACACGCCCTATGTCTATCTTTTCGTCATTGCACCCTTGCGCCGCATGGATGCCGCGCTTGAGGATGCTGCCCGCGTGCATGGTGCTGGTTTCTGGTTTACCCTACGCCACGTGACGCTTCCCTTGCTGAGCCCTGCACTGTTATCCGGCGCCTTGGTGGTTTTCGTGACCAGCGCTGGACTTTTTGATGTGCCGCTGGCCCTTGCATCACCAAGCGGCATTCGCACCATGCCGACCGAGATTTTCGCTTCGGTGCAATACCCTTCCGATTTCGGCCGCGCGGCCGCCTTTGGCGTGATTGTGCTTTGCGTGACGGTGCTTTTGGCGCTGCTGCAACGCCGCTATCTGGCAGGGCGGCGCTATGAGACCGTGACGGGTAAGGGCTATCGCCCACGGCTTCTGGCGCTTGGGCCCTGGGGGCGCGCCGCGGCGCTGGCCTTTCAATGTTTCTATATCGGTGTTGGCGTGGTCCTGCCGACCATTGCCCTGGTGCTGGTATCGCTCACACGGCTTTGGACTGGACGATTTGATCCGGCCCGCGCCTCGCTCGCGAATTATGAATATGTGCTGTTCAATTACCAGCTTACGCAACAGGCCATCATCAATAGCCTGATCCTGGCTGTGGTGGGGGCGACCTTGGGGGTTGGGCTTAGTGTCTTGCAGGCCTATTACCTCAATCGCAGCGCGCCGAAGCGGCGATCCTTTGCGGATGCGGTGCTGTCCCTGCCGCTTGGGATTCCGGGCATCATCCTTGGGCTTGGCTTCCTGATCCTGGCAGTCCGTACGCCGCTTTACAGCACGCTCACCATCGTGCTGATTGCCTATATCGCGCGCTTTTTCCCTTTTGCAACGCGCACCATTTCGGCCATGTTCGGCTCGCTCAATCCTGAATTGGAACAGAGCGCGCGCGCCGCCGGGGCCAGCTGGGCGGAGACCTTGCGCCACATCATCTTGCCACTGCTGCGCCCCGCCCTGATTGCCGCCTGGATCATGCTATTTGTGATTTTCATTCGCGAATTGGGTGCAACCATCCTGCTGTATGCGCAGGGTACTGAAACCATCAGCGTGGTGCTGGTTGTCTTGAGTGATCGCAGCTTCGGCTATGCGGCCGCCCTTGCCATGGTGCAGCTGCTTCTGCTGCTGGGGGCCTTCGCCATCATGCGTGCCACCAAGACCAGCATTGTGCAGTCATGAAATCGGATAGATCCTCATGAAGGCGACATCCCCTTTCCTGAGTGTCGCCGGGCTTGAGAAAAGCTACGGCCTGCATAAGGCCGTGAATGGTGTTTCCTTGATGGTCGAAGAAGGCCACACGCTTGCACTTTTGGGGCCGAGTGGTTGCGGCAAGACCACCATGCTCCGCTGTATTGCCGGCCTTGAAACACCTGAGGCCGGCCGCATTGAAATCGGCGGTGTTTGTGTTTTCGATGCGGCCCAGCGCATCAATCTGCAACCGGAAGCTCGTGGGCTTGGCATTGTGTTCCAATCCTATGCCGTCTGGCCGCATATGACTGTCGCAGAAAATGTCGGCTTTCCACTCAAGGTCAGGAAAATCGGCGTTGCAGAACGTGATCAGCGTGTGGCGCGCATCCTCGAGATTGTTGGGCTCGGCGCCTGGCATGACCGACCGGCCACCAATCTATCCGGCGGCCAGCAGCAGCGCGTCGCGCTGGCACGCGCCTTGATCCATGAACCGCGCCTGGTGCTGTTTGATGAAGCATTATCCAATCTTGACGCGCAGCTTCGCGAACAGATGCGGCTTGAACTGAACCTATTGCAGGACAGGCTTGGCTTCACCGCCATTTACGTGACGCATGATCAGGCAGAGGCCTTCGGCCTTGCCGAGCATATCGTGGTGATGAATAAGGGTCGCATCGAAACCCAAGGCCCACCGCGGCGGATTTTCCACGAACCCGATACGGCCTTTGTCGCGCGGTTTCTGGGCTTGAATTTGCTGCCTGGCAGGATCAAGGGACGCGATGGCGCGCAGGCGGAAATCACGCTTGCGGGTGGTGCCTGCATTCGCGGCCATATCCCACAAAAAGCAGGCAACCTTACCGAAGGCGATGCTGCGATTGCCTGTATCCGCAAGGAACATGTGCAGTTGAGCGTGACGTCCGGCAGCATCATGGCGCGTATTCGCGGCTCATCCTTCCTTGGCCTTGCTGATGAATTCATCCTGGATCTTGCCGGGCAGGAATTGCGCGCTATCCAGCATTTCCCCGAAGCCCGCGTGGATATGGTGGTGGGTGTGGATATCCCATCCACCCATTGCGTAATCCTGCCCCCCGAAGATCAATAGGCGGTCAGGCCACCATCCACTGGCAGGATTTGTCCTGTCACCGTGGCAGCCAGGGGGCTCACCAGATACGCGACGGCGGCGGCCACTTCTTCAGCACTTGGGAAGCGGCCAGTCGGGATACGGTCCAGCATGCGCTGACGTCGCACAGGGTCCGCCAAAATGCGCGCGCGTGATGGTGTCAGCACCGTTCCGGGCGCCACGGCATTCACGCGTATGCCCTTGGCGGCCCATTCAATCGCCAGCGCGCGGGTCATTTGCACAATGCCACCCTTGGAAATGCTATAGACGGAACGATCCGCAATGCCGATCAGCCCATGAGTGGAAGCAATGCTCACAATTGCGCCTGGCCGTCCCGCAGCGATACAGCGCGCGGCCATGCGGGCGGCAAGAAAATAGCTGCCCTTCAGATTCACATCCATCACCTGGTCATATTCATCCCAAGTGACATCAATGACCGGCTTATTCAGCGTACAGCCGGCATTATTGACCAGGACACCGATGGGACCGAGCCCAGCTTCAGCCTTGCCCAATAGGCTGTTGATGCTGCTTTCTTGCAGCAGATTGAGCGGCAGCCCCAGCGCGTGCCTGCCGCGCGCTTCAATGCCCGCGATGGTTTCAGCCAAGCTTCCCGCATCAAGGTCGGTGACGATGATGTCATGGCCCGCTTCAGCCAAGGCCCAGGCGGTGGCTTGGCCAATACCCTCGGTTGCGCCGGTGATGAGTGCGGTCTTGATGGGAAGCGGATTGCTCATGATTTGAAGATGCGCGTCCAATCCTCGCGATGCTTTTGCAGATCAGCGGTAGTCATGCCGCGCCAATCCAGATCCAGCAGCTTCAATTGCTCAATCGCCGGCGCATATTCCGGCAGTGGGCTGCGAAAGCCTGAACGGCCAGAGATCAGCGCCTCACGCCGCGCCAGGATTTGCTGGCCAGCCTCCGAATGGATGAAATCCGTCCAGAGCCGTGCGGCATTCGGGCTTGGTGCTTTTTGCAGAATGAAACTGCTTTGCGGCATCAACACCACGCCTTCCTGAGGCATGAGAAAGCGGAGCTTCGCACCTTGCGCATTATTCTGAAAGGCGCGCGTCGGCATGCCGGAAAACGCCATGAGATCCTGGCCTGTCACCAAACGCTGCGCCACCTGTTCCGATCGCAACAGAAAGGCCGGCTTCATCGCGGCCAGATCAGTGAAAAACCGCGCCGGCAGCGCCTTGGTTTGGCCAATATAGGTCGCGAGGTAGGAGGCTGAGACCGCCGCATCACCAATTGAAATCCGCCCCTGCGGCACGGCATTGATCACATCCAGCCATGATTTGCCTGAAAAATTCAGCCTTTCCGCATTCCACATGGGCACAAACACATAGGCGCCATTGAAGGCAAAGACATCCTTTTCGCCAAGCCCCGCTTCAAATACGCGCCCATACTGCGCCCATTCCGGGCTGGCATAACGCACGACATGCCCGGCGGCGAGTTTTTCAAACACCCAGGTAGGCGAGGCGATAGCGGCGACATCAATCGTCACGCGATCAGCTGCCAGTTCCTGTTCAATGCGCGTCACCAAGGCGCCGGTGCCGGTCAGTGTGTAATTCACGCGAAAGGCATTGGGCAGGCCGTAATGCCGCCTGAAGGCGGATTGCAATTCATCATGGGTTTCCGGTTGGATCACCGTATCCCAATAGGTCATGCGCCCTTCGCGCCTAGCGCCTTCTATCAGTGGCGCAAGGCGTTCCCGTTCAGCGGGCGTGGCAGCCGACAAGGCGGGCGCCTGCTGTGCCCAGGCCGTGCCTATACTGAAGACACCAAGCGCCCCGGCACCCAGCGTGAAATTGAAGTCCCGACGATTCATCCCAGCACCATATTTAATTTAGCGTTGCCCGTGTTTCGTTGACCAAAGCAGTCCATAAGCGGCGTTCTTCCGCCCAATAGTCATTCATGGCTTCCGGCGTGCCCACCATGGGTTCATGCGCGCCTTCCGCCATTCTCTGCTGAATGGCGGGGCTTTCAATCCAGCGATTGGTCTCGGCATTCAGGCGTTCAATGATGGCGCGTGGCGTTCCAGTGGGTGCGTAGAGCCCAAACCATACCGTCTCATAAAAACCGGGATAGCCTTCTTCTTCCAAGGTCGGCACATCGGGCATTTGCGGCGCGCGGTTGCGTCCCGTAAGTGAAAGTCCGCGCAGCATACCATCGCGGATCATGGGCCCGGCATTGCCGATATTGTCGAAAATATAATCGCTCTCGCCCTGGGATACGGCCAGTATACCTGCCGGCCCGCCGCGATAGGGCACATGCACGCGCCGAAACCCAGCGCGCTGATGGAATCGTTCGGCCATCATATGGCCGACACTGCCAATGCCCTGGCTTGCCATATTCACTTCGCGATTGCCGGACCTGGCCCAGGCGACGAATTCCGCCGTATTCTTCACGGGCAGCTTGGGTGAGACAATCAGCATCATCCCATAGCGATAAATTGCCGCAACCGCGGTAAAGGCGCGCACCGGATCATAGGGCACGCTTGGCAGCACAAGTGGTGAGACTATATGCGCCGTATTGGAAGACATGAGCAGCGTCCAGCCATCGGGCGCGGCTTGTGCGACCGCGGCGGTACCGATGGTGCCAGTGCCGCCTACGCGGTTTTCAGTTACAAAAGTGCCGCCGAACACGCGCGAGAAATGCTCGCACATTAGCCGCGTGTAGATATCGCCGGGCCCGCCCGCTTGCGATGGGTGGATGATCCTGACCGGGCGCGCGCCTGGCCAATTGCCGACAGCTTGCGCCTGCACAAGGGCGGGCGCAGCCAAAAGCGCGGCACCCGCGAAAAATCCTCTGCGTTTCATCCCTGCTTCCTTTTTTTGTATCAAGAAGCCTCGAATGTCAGACTAGATTTGATTGGAACGTTACGCAAGCAGGCGGCCGTAAACAAGCCTGATCACCAATGCCACGCCTGTCCGTGGTCCAATGATTTGAGACCAAGCTGAACCGCCCCAGGTAAAACAACGGCTCCAACGTCCACATAGGATGGAGCCCTTATTCACAAGACGACGAACAAATTCTCTCCCGAAGTCCGTGCCCGAGCGGTAGAGATGGTGCTGGATCACGAGGCGGAACACCCCTCTCGCTAGGCTTCGGCATTATCGATTTCGGTCAAGATTGGCTGTTCGGCGCTTAGGTTTCTGGACTCGGTCAAGCGGGCGGAGGTTGAAAGCGGCAAGCCAAGCTGGCCTTCATGGGGCATGCGCTGATGGAAAACCGCAACGGCCTGATTGCCGGTGCTGTTGCCACACATGCCTCGGGCCATGCGTAGCATTTGGCCGCGCGGCGCCTGATAGAACCGCATGCTGACCGACCGCAGAAGGTCACGCTGGGCGGCG
>JADCFA010000008.1 GCA_020249775.1 Roseomonas sp.
CGGGTGGATGCAACGCTCGCCACGCTGCTTTTTGCGCGACCCTATATGCAGGATAATCGCGGCATCGGGGTTGCGGTGGGCAATGCCGAACGCTCCCCCGTGCTGCCCAATGTGCCCGCCGTGCAGGAGGTGATTCCAGGCGCGAAACTCACCGATGGGCTGGCCGTGCTGGCGCCGGCGGCGACCCCACCGACCATTATCGCGCGCGCCAATCGCGCCTTGCAGGACCTGATCAACCAACCCGCCATGCGCGACTGGCTGACGAATGAAGGCGTGCCGCCGCGCCCCGGCCCGCCAGAAGCCTTCATGGCGGAAATGGCACCCGCGACCGAGGAATTGCGCAAATTGCTCCGCGAAGCCGCGATCAAGGTGGAGTGACCGCGCCTTAATGCTTTCCGGCCATGGGCCATGTAAGCTATGCACGCCCCATGTCGGATCATGACCCGGATGCAGCCCTTCGCCTGACGCTCAAGCGCCATCGCGCCTTCGCGACTGCCCTGCTGGTGGCCATGGCGGCGCTTATTCTGTTCAGCTACCAATTACCACCAGGCTATTGGACGGAAATGCTACAAGCCGCCGCCAAGGCCGGGCTGGTCGGCGGGCTTGCCGATTGGTTTGCGGTGACAGCGCTGTTTCGCCGCCCGCTTGGCCTGCCCATTCCGCACACTGCCATCATCCCCAATCAGAAGGATCGGCTGGGTCGGGGCCTCGGGCGCTTTGTGGCCGGCCATGTCTTCACCGAAAGCGAAGTGCGCCGCGTGCTGGCGAAGCTTGATCTGGCGCGCATCCTGGAAGGGTTTTTGCGCGACCCTGAGGCTTCTCGCCGCGCTGCCATGGCGCTTTCCGAAAGCCTGCCCCGCATTCTGGCGAGCCTGGAAGATGGCCGCGCACGACGACTGCTGGCGCGCTTGCTGCCAAGGATTGTCTCCGGCCCCGCCGGTGCGCGTTTGCTGGCCCGCATCCTCCGCGCCGCCGTGGCTTCCGGCCAGCATCAGGAAGTCTTCAGCCTGGCCATCGGGCAATTGAAGGTGCTGTTGGCCGCGCGCGAAGAAAACCTGCGCAGCGCCATTGAAGCGCGCGTGCGCGCTGAGGGCGGGGCCTTGGTCGGCTGGCTTGCCGGGGCGGCGATTGCGCGGCGCATCTTGGCGGCCATCAATTCTGAATTGGAAAAAATCGGCCCCGATGATTCGGATTTACGCGCCGCTTTCGCCGAATGGCTGGCACGCGAGATTGAAAAACTGGAAACCGACCCCGAACGCGCCGCCGCGATTGGCCGGCTGTTGCGCGAAGCGCTTTCCCATCCCTCTGTCGCCGCCTGGCTGATGGATGTGTGGGACAGGTTGAAGATCGCCTTGGCGGCCGATGCCGCGCGGCCGGATGGGCGGAGTGTTGCCTTGCTGTCCGGCATTTTCGCCAATGCGGGCGCCTTGCTCGCGGAAGATCAGGGCGCGCGAGAAAGGCTCAATCGCGCCGCTGAAGGTGTGCTGATGACGCTTCTGCCCTCAGCCCAGGCGCAGCTTGCGGATTTCATCGCCGGCGTGGTGACGAATTGGGATGCGGCGACAGTGACCGAAAAGATCGAACTGCGTGTCGGGCGCGATCTGCAATATGTGCGCATCAATGGCACGCTGGTGGGCTTCCTGGCGGGGGGCGTGTTGTTTGCCGTGCTGACTGCGTTGTTCGGGCGGGTTTCTCATTGAATCTCAGTAAGGCACCTTATCCGGCTTGGCCTGCCAAAGTTGAAAGGCGCTGAGCGCTTCCTCGGCCAAAACACGCCGCAATGGCAGGCGGCGCGCCTCGGGCGGTGCGGCAACCTCGGCGTAAATCGCCGCATCATCAAAGCCAATCGCCGCCGCATCCGCGCGGTCATTGCCATAGACCACGAGGCCAATGCGTGACCACCAAATGGCGCCAAGGCACATGGGGCAGGGCTCGCAGGAGGAGACAATCACCGCACCGGAAAGCTCATGCGTGCCAAGCTTGGCGCAAGCCGCGCGAATCGCGACAATTTCGGCATGGGCGGTGGGGTCGGCATGGGGGACCACGCGGTTCATACCCTCCCCAATAATCTCGCCATCCTTCACCACCACGGCGCCGAAGGGGCCACCACCGGTCTCCACCCCCTGGCAGGAAAGGGCGATGGCGCGGCGCATGAAGCTTTCATACATCTGCTTTTGTCCTCGGCATGAATTGCGCTACTCTTTCCAACATGACCGGCTTCATCCTTTCCGTCCTTGATCAATCCTCGGTCGCCTCAGGCCGCAGCCCGGCGGCGGCGGTGCAGGAAACCCTGGCGCTGGCCCGCCATGTGGAGGCTTTGGGCTTCAACCGCTACTGGTGCGCGGAACATCACAATAGCGCATCCCATGCCGGCAGCGCGCCGGAAGTGCTGCTGGCCGCCATTGGCGCGACCACCAGCAGGATCCGCATCGGTTCCGCCGGCATCATGCTGCCGCATTACAGCGCGCTGAAAGTGGCCGAGCAATTCCGCATGCTGGAAGCCATCGCGCCCGGCCGGGTTGATTTGGGCGTTGGCCGCGCGCCGGGGTCTGATGGCCGCACGGCCTTTGCGCTCAACCCCGATGCGGCGCGGGCGGCGGAACGCTTCCCCAATCAGATCATGGAAATTCTGGGCTGGCATGGTGATGGCCTGCCAGAAGGCCACCCCTTCGCCAGCATCATCGCCCAGCCTGTCACCGCCACGCGCCCGCAAATGTGGGTGCTGGGCAGTTCGGATTACGGCGCGCAGGTCGCGGGCTATTTCGGCCTGCCTTATTGCTTTGCGCATTTCTTTTCCGATGGTGGCGGCAGCGAACAGGTGATGGAAATCTATCGCCAAAGCTTCCAACCGAAGCCCGATCTGCCCGCGCGCCTTGCTGCGCCCTATCCTGCCCTTGGCGTGTTTTGCCTGGTTGCCGATACGGAAGCCGAGGCACGGCGCCTGTTCCGTTCGCGCGAATTATGGCGCCTCAAGCGCGACCGCGGCATGTTCCTGCCCTTGCCGAGTGTTGAGGAAGCCGAAGCCTATCCCTATTCCGATCTGGAATTGGCGCGGTTGGAACAAATCCGCGCCCAGGCCATGGTCGGCGCGCCCGAACAGGTGCGCGCCAAGCTGGAGGCGCTTTCAGCAGCGCATGGTGGAATCTCTGAATTCGCCGTGATCACGCATTGCCATGATGCGGCGGCACGCCAGCGTTCCTATACGCTGCTGGCAGAGGTTTTCGGCATGAAGGGCGAGGTCGCGCCGGCTCTGGCGGCGGAATAGGCGCACCCGCGCTGCGCCTTTCCGGATCAGAAAAACGGCATGACCCTGACGATGGATCATGCCAGCCCCTCAAATCTTGCGCGCCTTGAGTTCGTCGCGAATTTCAGTGAGCAGCGTTTCCGTTGGTGTAGGTGGCGGCGGGGTCGCGGCCTTTTCTACCGCCTTGGAAGCCTGCAGCTTGCTCAAGACCTTCACCATCCAAAACACAGCAAAGCCGACAATCACGAATTTAATGATGGCATTGATGAATTTGCCGACCGCCAGCACGGCCGCGCCGCCATCACGTGTCGCGGCCAGTGTCGCCTTGCGTTCACCGGTGATGACAACAAACAGGTTGGAAAAATCCATGCCCCCCATCAGCAAGCCGATGATCGGGTTGAAGATATCCTCCACCATGGACGTCACAATGGCGGTAAAGGCCGCGCCAATCACCACGCCGACCGCGAGGTCAATCACATTGCCCCGCATGATGAAGGCCTTGAATTCCTTCAGCCATTGCGGTTCCTTCACCGGCAGGTTTCCGGTGATCTTATTGGTCAGATCGCTCATCTTGGGCTCCCTCAACGCATCAAACGGGGGTTTCGAGACTCGTTTGCCAAATTCATGCAAACTCATTGATTGCCTTTTGTAAAGCTCAACAGGCTATGGGCCGTTCCGCCAAGTTCAGGTTGGCGCGGCGCCGATCATGTGCCTAGACTTGCCCCATGGAACCGAAACACTTCGCCCAGCAAATCACCTTTCTCTATGCGGAAGACCCCGCTGCTTCCTGGGATTTCTACGAAAACAAGCTCGGCCTTGCCCTGGTGCAGGATCAGGGCACCTGCCGCATCTATGCGACAGCCCCGGGCGAGCGTGGCTTTCTGGGAATTTGCCGTGCGCGGGCGCCGCGGGCTTCGGACAACCCACGCGTGCAAGGCGGCGTTGTCTTCACCTTTGTTGATCCGGATGTTGAAGGCTGGCACGCAAGATTGAAATCGCGCGGCGTCACGGTGCCGGAACAGGTTGCATATTCAGAAGCCTATCGCGTGACGCATTTCTTCTTCCATGACCCCGCCGGCTATTTGCTGGAGGTGCAGCGTTTTGAAAGGCCCGATTGGCCGAACCCTGCCTGAAGGCTCCTTCACCGCGCTGAAGTCGGGACTGCCCCCTGCCCTACCGCGCCAGCAGCCATTCCGGCAGGCCTGTCACCAAGGTTACTGGAAACAGCGTAATCAGCACCACGGTCAGCACCAGCATCAGGAAAAAGGGCAAGGATGCCCAGGCGACCTCTGTCTGCTCCTTCCCTGTCATTGTCTGCATGACAAAAAGATTGAAGCCAAGCGGCGGCGTTATTTCGGCAATTTCCACCAGCAGCACAATAAAGATACCAAACCACACCAGATCAAAACCGGCAGCCTGCACCATGGGCACGACAATGGAGGTCGTCAGTACAATCATCGAAACGCCATCCAACGCGGTGCCCAGGATCAGGTAAACCACCGTCAGGATGGCGATGATGCCGAAGGGGCCAAGATTGAGTGCCTCAACGCCTGCCGCCAAGGCGGACGGGATGCCGGTCAGCGCCATCGCCTTGGTCAGGAAGGCCGCACCCGCCAGGATGAACATGATCATGCAGGAAAGCCGCGTGGCGCCCATCAGGCTTTCCTTGAAGCTCTGCCAGGTCAGCGTCCGCGTGACAGCCGCGAGGATAAGCGACCCAAGCACACCGAAGCCGGCCGCCTCGGTGGCCGTCGCCCAGCCGACAAACATGGTTCCAATGACGGCGATGATCAGGATGGTGCAAGGAATCAACTGCGCACTGGCGCGCATTTTTTCCCGAAAGCTCAACGCCGGTTCCTTGGCTGGCTGCTTTTCCGGATTGAGCATCGCCCAAATCGCGATATAGGCGCTGAACAGCACCATCACGAGGATGCCCGGGATCATGCCGGCGATGAAGACGCGCACAATCGAAACCTCGGCGGCCACCGCATAAACCACCATGATGATGGAAGGCGGGATCATGATGCCGAGTGTGCCGGCTGTCGCCAGGCTGCCGACGGCAACCGATTCATCATAGCCCCGGCGCCGCAATTCCGGCAGCGCAATCTTGGAAACCGTGGCGCAGGTGGCCGCCGAAGAGCCCGAAACAGAACCGAAAATGCCGCAGGCCAGGATATTCACATGCAGTAGCCTTCCCGGCAGCCAGCGCACCCAGGGCGAAAGCCCGTTGAATAATTCTTCGGATAATTTGGTACGGAACAGAATTTCACCCATCCAGACAAACATCGGCAGCGCGGCAAGGGTCCAGGAACCGGTCGATTCCCACATGGAACTGGCCAGGAACAGCCCAGGCTGCGGATGCACCGCCATCATGGCGATATAGCCAACCACCGCGAGGCTCATTGGTATCCAAAGACCCGTGCCGAGCAAAACGCAAAGCAGGATCAGCAGCAGCAGGGCGAAGCTCAATAATTCCATGACTCAAACCTCCGCCGAGAAGTCGCCGCGCGCGGCACGGTCCGCCGCGGCCGCGACATAAGCGGGAACTTCACCCACCAAAACGCGGATCAATTCATCAAGAATGGCAATCAGCAAAACGCCCGCGCCGATCGGCATGGCGAGTTTCGGGACCCAAAGCGGAAAGGCAACAGTGCCTTGGGCCACTTCCTCAATCTCAAGGGAAAAAAACACATCATTCAGCGTGAACCAGACAATCGTGCCAACCGCGCCCGCCGCCATCAGCAGCACCATAATCTCGACAAGGCGGCGGGCGCGTGGCGCGAGCTTGTCAACCGCCAAGCCAACGCGGATCAATTCGCCATTCTTGAAGGTGCGCGCCAGGGCGAAAAACGTGGTGGCGACGCAAAGATAGGCGCTCAGGTCATCGGCGCCGGCGAATTGGATATTCATCTCGCGCAGGGCAACTTGGGCCATCATGACAAGAAAAATCGAGAGCAGGGAAAGCGCGGCCAACCCTGCCGAGACATCGTAAAGGCCATCAAGTGCCCGGCGCAAGAAGGCCATGCGCTTCAAGCCCGATAGGCGGCAAGAAGTCTTGCGCCATCTTCGCCAGCGCGCGCGGCCCATTCCTGCGCGATGGTTTGGCTGATGCGCGACAAGCCTTCCATCACCGCCGGTGTTGGCTGCAATACCTGCATGCCGCGGGCGGCCAAGGTGGCCTGCGCCGCATCGCGGGCTTCCGCACTCAAGGCCCAACCGCGATCCTCGGCACGCTTGGCGGCTTCGCGAATCGCGGTCTGCTGAGCGGCCGGCAAGGCTTCAAAGGCGCGGCGCTGCACGAAAATCACGTTATGCGTGCGGGTGAAGCCAATCGGCGTGAAGACCTTGGCGAAATCCCAGGCAGCGCTGTCCACGCCTGTCGCCGCGCTGGTGACCATGGAATTGACCACACCGGTTGCGAAGGCTTGCGGCACTTCCGCTGCCTGCACCAGGGTTGGCGTGGCGCCCAGTAGGGTAGCGAAACGGTTGGTCATGGCATTGAAGGTGCGCATGCGCGAACCGCGCAGCACTTCAAGGCTTTCCACCGGCACATTGGTATAGAAACCCGAAGGCGGCCAAGGCACGCTGTAAAGGACACTCAGCCCCTGCCTTTGGAAACGCGCTTCGATATAGGGGCGGGAGAGTGTCGCCAGCTTGCGTGCCTGTTCATCCGTCCAGGCAAGCTGAGGGATGCTATCCACTTCGAAGAAGGGATCATCATTGCCATAGGCGGAAAGCAGGATCTCGCCGATCTGCACCTGGCCCTGCTGCACGCCGCGCTTGATCTGCGGCATGGGCAAAAGGCTGCCATTGGAATGAAGCTGCGCATCAATGCCGGTTTGCGCCTTAACCTCATCGAGGAAGCTGCGGATATTGCGGGTGTGGAAATTGCCATCCGGATAGGCGGTGGCGACCTGCCAGCGTGCCTGCGCCGCGGCTTCCCGAACGGCCAGCGGTGTCAGGATGAAGGGCGCGGCAAGAACATTGCGGCGTGACAGTTTCTTCATGAAAGCCCCCTGTTTTGAATAAATCCTCAGTGAATAGTCGCACCACCGCGGAAATAGACAAGGGGGGCAGGCCTGCGCCCGCCCCCTTTGAGCAATCACACGATCAATTTGCGGGCAGGGCTTGCCCCCACCGCAATCAGCGTGCGGCCAGATAGGCTTCGATCAGTTTCTTGCCGTCTTCGCCCGCGCGTTCGATCCATTCCTGGGTCATTTGCTGGCTCACGCGGCGCAAATCCGCCAGCAATTGTTCGCTTGGCTGCAGCACCTGCATCCCGCGCTGGGCCAGTGTGGCTTCCGCCTGGGATTGGGATTCGCGGCTCAGTTCATAACCGCGCGCTTCCGCACGAGCGGCAGCTTCCGTCAGCGCGGTCCTGACATCCGCCGGCAGACCCTCCAGCGCGCGCCGTGACACAAACACGGCATTCTTGGTCATGGAAAAACCAAGCGGCGTGAAAACCTTGGCATAGTCCCAGGCGGAGGTATCAACACCGGTCGCGGCCGAGGTGATCTGCGCACTCACAATGCCGGTGGCGAAGGCCTGCGCCAATTCGGCCGCCTGCACCAAGGTTGGATTGGCTCCGATGATGGTCGCGAAACGATTGGTCATCGGGCTGAAGGTGCGGAATCGCTGCCCGCGCAATTGCTCCAGGCTGGTGACGGGCTGCTGCGCGTAAAGCCCGGCAGCCGGCCAGGGCACCATGTAAAGCAGGCTCAGGCCTTGACGCGCGAGCCGCGCTTCGATGAAGGGCTTTTGCAGATCAGCAAGCTTCTTGGCCTCGGCCAGATTTGTCACCAATTGCGGAATGGCATCGGCATCAAAAAACACATCTTCATTGGCATAGGCCGTCAGCAGAATCTCACCAAGCTGAACCTGGCCCTGCTGCACGCCGCGCTTGATCTGCGGCATCGGCAAAAGGCTACCGTTGGAATGAAGCTGGATCGAAAGCCGTCCGCCGGTGGCCTGTTCGATTTCCTGGATGAACGTGCGGATATTGCGCGTATGCAAATTGCCATCCGCATAGGGTGTGGCCATCTGCCAGCGCGTCTGGGCTTGGCCGAGGCTGGGGGCAAGGGCGGCCAGGCCGGCGGCCCCGGCCAGAAAGTAACGACGATGAAGCGTCATCGGGTTTTTTCCTTTTTCTGCCCGGCCCCGCCCCCGCCCGGCTTTCAAAGCGGGTAATCGCGCGCCGGATCCACGCCAGATTGCGTCAGAAAATGGCGAATGGCCACTACCTCATCCTTGGAAAGGCTATGCTGGCTGTTGTGGAAGGCATGGGCATGGCTGCCGAGCTTCACGGCCAGCCGCCCCGACCCGTTATGGGATACCTCGGCACCAAGTTCCTCAAACACCGCCTCTACGGCCTTGGGGTCAATATTGGCGCTGACAGGGTGGGAGAAGATGGCGTGCAATACCTTGCGATGGCGATGGTTCATGGCGGCTCTGCCTTCCTAATGGGGTTGTGATGCGCCCATCCTGCCGAACCATCACACCCATGCCTTGATCATGATCAAGAGCTGGCTGAACCCGTGAGCTGGGTGCGCACCAGCTCCGCAAAATGCCCGCCCTGGGCCACCAATTCCTTGAAGCCGCCGCGTTCGGCGATTTGCCCGCCGGCAAAGACCAGGATTTCATCCGCATCACGCACCGTGGAAAGCCGATGCGCGATGATGAAGGTGGTGCGCCCCGCCATCAGCGCCGCCAGGGCCTTCTGCACCCGCGCTTCGGTGGCGGCATCAAGCGCGCTGGTCGCCTCATCCAAAATCAGCACCGGCGGGTCCTTCAGCAGCGCCCGCGCAATGGCAAGGCGCTGGCGCTGCCCGCCGGAGAGCGAACTACCGCGCTCACCGATCATCGTATCATAGCCATGGGGCTGGCGCTGGATGAAATCATGCGCTTCCGCAAGCCGGCAGGCGTTTTCCAATTCCTCCTGCGTCGCATTGGGGCGCCCGACCATCACATTTTCGCGAATGGTGCGGTTGAACAGCATGCTTTCCTGGAACACCACGCCGATATTGCGCCGCAGGCTTTCCAGCGAAACATCGCGCAAATCATGCCCATCCAGCGTCACGCGCCCTTCCTTCGGGTCCCAAAGGCGCTGCAATAGCGCCATGGCGGTGGATTTGCCCGCCCCGGTTGGCCCCACCAGCGCAATGGTCTTGCCGGGTGCGGCTGAGAAATTCACATGGCTGAAAATCGGCTGTCCGCCGGGATAGGCGAAGGCCACATCTTCGAACGCCACCTCACCTTTCGCGCGCGGGATATCAATTGCGTCGGGCTTTTCCGGCACGGTGGTGCGCGCATCCAGCACGGCGAAAAGCTCGGACAGGGAAGGCATCAGCAGCACGAGGCGCGACGCAAAGCCCACCGCCCCTTCCAGCTTGCCGATCAGCATGGTGGCAAAACCCATGAAGGAAACAATCTCGCCCACCGTCGCCTGACCGCGCAGATGCAGCCAAGTCCCCAGCATGAAGATCATGATGACGCAAATGGTGGAAGCCGCCGAGGTCATGACGGAGACCACCGCCCACCAATTCAAGACCGGAAATTGATGCGTGATGACTTGGCGGATGATATCGCTGAAAAGCCGCGCCTCACTGGAAAGGCGTGTGAAGGATTGCACCACCATCACATTGGAAAGCGCATCCTGCGCGCTGCCGGCCAATTGCGTATGGAGCGCTTCCACCTGCCGCTGCGCGCTTTCCGTGCGGCGAATGACAAAGGCGGCAAGGCTGCCGAAAATCACCACAAGCCCGATTAGCAGCAGCCCCAAGCGCCAATTCAGCACCAGCGTCAGCGGCAAAAGCACAATGGCGGAAATGAAGGTGATCAGATGTTCGCGGAAAAAGGAAAGCCAAAGCCCGAACAGGTTATCGGCGCCCACCAGCATGATCTTCATCAGCCGGCCCGATTGCGTATCCCCATGAAAGGAGAGCGGCAGGGACAGCACATGCTGGAAGTAATCATGCATCACCTTCAGGCGATTGCGATGCGCCATGCGGTCCGCGAACAATGCCACGGTGACATTGGCGCCAATAGCGGAAAGCCCAACCGCCGCCCAGATGATCAGCAGCGAAAGCGCTTCCGCCCAAACCGCCGATTCCTGCATGCGGTCTGACCGCGCGAGCAGATCAATCACGCGCCCGAACAATACCGGTTCCAGGAATTGCAGCCCGGCAATGGCGAGCGCCGCCAAGGCAAGCCCAATGGCGACCGCGCGATCCGCCGCCAGCAGCCTGAGCACCCTTCCGTAAAGCCGCAAAAACTCCATTTCGACCGCCGCCCCTATGCTAAGCCGATCATAGGGGAGGAATCGCCCCAGCCGAAACCCAGGGCAGCAGGTTGATCTGGCGGGGGGGACGGGCCACCTTGCCGGGTAATGCAATACCCGGGAGGCTGAAGACCATGATCACACGCCGCAGCTTGGGCGCCCTGGCCCTTGGGGCCAGCTTGCCGCTGCCCGCCCTGGCGCAGGGGCTGACCAATCGCCCTATCCGCCTGGTCATCCCCTTCACCCCCGCCGGCACCACGGATCTGGTCGGGCGGCTCACGGCTGAACGCCTTTCAGCTCGGCTTGGTCAGCAGGTGGTGGTGGATAACCGCCCCGGCGCTTCGGGCAATGTCGGCGGTGAATTCGTCGCGCGGTCAGAACCTGATGGTCATACGCTGTTGCTGACCACCATCGGCACCGGGGCGATTAATTTCGCCGTTTTCGGCAATCGCATGCCCTTCAAGCCCGAAGATTTAGCGGCGGTTGGCCTGATGTGCCGCGTGCCGAATGTGTTGATGGCGGCCAATCGCATGCCGATCCGCTCGCTTGCCGATATGGTGCGTGAAGCGAAAGCCAAGCCCGGCGCGCTGAATTACGGCACGGCAGGCATCGCCACATCGCCGCATGTGGTGATTGAGCAAATTCGCCTCGCGCAGGGTATTCAGATTACCCATGTTCCCTTCCGCGGTTCCGCCCCCATGCTGACCGAAATGGTGGCGGAACGCATTGAACTGGGGATGGACAATATCCCCTCCGCCCTGACTTTCGTGCGCGAAGGTAAAATCCGCGCCATTGGCGTGACGGGTGCTCAGCGCAGCGCCGTGTTGCCGGATGTGCCGACGATTGCCGAGCAAGGCATGCCGGGGTTTGAGGCGACTGCCTGGTTCGGTGTGCTGGCGCCCGGCGCGACGCCTGCCCCGATCATTGCGCGGCTTGGCGCGGAATTGGACGCGATTGGTAAGGAAGCCGATTTCCGCGCCCGCATCGCGGCCTTTGGCGCTGATCCGCCGCGGCTCACGCCCGATGGCGGCTCCAGCCCGGAAAGCTTCGCTGCCTTCATGCGGACCGAAGTGACGCGCTGGGCCGAAGTGGTGCGCCAAGCCGATATTCGTGTGGAATAAGGAGCAGAACATGACCAAGAAAAACGCCCTGCTGGGACGCCGCATCATCCTGGCTGGCATGGCCGGCGTGCTGGCCGCCCCCGGCATCGCTCGCGCCCAGGCCTTTCCAACACGCCCCTTGCGCTTGGTGATTCCCTTCCCACCGGCCGGCACCACCGATATCTCCGGACGCATTCTGGCCGAGCGCCTGGCTGCGCGGCTTGGGCAACCCGTCATTGTCGAAAACCGTGCCGGCGCCACGGGGAATCTGGGCGCTGAAATGGTCGTCCGCTCGGAACCGGATGGCTATACGCTGGTGATGTGCACCATTTCCACCGCAGCGATCAATTATTCGCTCTGGGGTGCGCGCATGACCTTCAAGCCGGAGGATTTGGCGGCGGTGGGCCTCGCGATCCGGGTGCCGAATGTGGTTTTCGTGCCGGCCAATTCGCCCTATCGCAGCGTCAGTGACCTGATCGCCGGCGCCAAGGCCAATCCGGGCAAGCTCAATTACGGCAGCAGCGGTTCAGGTGGTTCGCCGCATATGACCATGGAAATGTTCAAGCTGCGCAGCGGGACGGATATCACCCATGTGCCCTTCCGAGGTGCGGGGCCGATGCTGGTGGAGGTTGTGGCAGGGCGGCTCGAATCCGGGTGCGACAATATGCCAAGCTGCATCGGCCATATTCGCGATGGGCGGCTGCGCGCCTTGGCGGTGACCAGCAATGTGCGCGCCGCCGCACTACCGGATGTGCCAACCCTGGCGGAAGCCGGCATTCGCGATTTTGAAGCTACCGCCTGGTTTGGTGTGCAAGCGCCATCACGCACCCCGCGCCCGATCATTGAACGGCTGGGGGCAGAGATTGATGCGATTACGCGCGACCCTGCCTATATCGCGCGCATCGCGGAGCTTGGCGGCGCACCGCCCGCCTTGACCCCCGCCGGCGGCACCAGCCCCGAGGCTTTTGAGGCCTTCATCCGGAGCGAAATCACCAAATGGGCTGAGGTGGTGCGGGTTTCCGGCGCCACGGTGGATTGAGCGTTTCGGGACGCTTGCGGGCGCCCCGAGCTTGTCTCTAGTCTTGTTCTTTCAACAGGGAGCAATTCACATGAAGATCAGCAGACGAGGCCTTGGCCAGGGTGTTGCCGCCGCCGCCGGTGGCTTGGCTTTAACGGGTATTGGCGCTGGGCCAGTGATGGCACAGCGCAGCGCCAATACGCTGCGTGTCGCCTTCCGCGATGCCGTGCCGAATATTGACCCCTATTTCAACAGCCAGCGCACCGGCATCATCATCGCGCATCAGGCCATGGATGGGCTGGTGCATCGTGATCCCGATACCTTCCGCAATGTGCCCGCGCTTGCGACCGAATGGGCCTGGCAGGGCAATAACGCGATTGATTTCAAGATCCGCCCCGGTGTGAAGTTCCATGACGGCAGCGATTTCGGGCCGGATGATGTGGTCTACACCATGAACGGCATTGCCGAATTGGGTGGGCGGCTTTCGACGCCTGGGAATTATTCCTGGATCGAAGGCGCGGAAAAGCTGGATGCCAATACGGTGCGCATCAAGATGAAGCGCCCCAACCCCGCTGCGCTGGATTATTTGGCGATGGTGACACCGATCTGGCCCAAGGCTTACCGCGAACGCGTGGGGCCTGAGGGCTTTTCGCGCATGCCGATCAGCACCGGGCCATATCGCTTCACCAAGGTGGATGTTTCGAACGGTGTCGAATACGAACGCTTTGATGGCTATTACCAGGGTGGGCCCAAGGGGCGCCCGGCCATTCAGCGCATCACCGCGCGCTATCTGTCCGATGCCGCCACCGAATTGACTGAATTGCTGGCGCAGCGGGTGGATTGGATCTGGAACATGAATCCAGACAATATCGCCAATGTGAATCGGCTGCCCTTCCTGCAAGCCTTGCAACAGGAAACCATGCGCGTCGGTTATCTTGGCATGGATGCGGCCGGGCGTACGGGGGCGGGGAACCCGATGACGCATCTTAAGGTGCGCCAGGCGATCTTCCACGCGATTGATCGGCAGGCGATGGCGGAGAAGCTGGTGACGGGCGGTTCGCGCGTACCGCCCGCGCCTTGCTACCCATCGCAATTCGGCTGCAATGGCGATGTCGCGGTGCAGTATGAATACAACCCGGCCAAGGCGCGACAATTGCTGGCCGAAGCGGGCTTTGCGAATGGCTTTGATGTGGAGCTCACTTCCTATGTCCAGCCGCGGCAATGGTCTGAAGCGGTGCAGAATTACCTGCAAGCGGTCGGCATTCGCGCGCGCCTGAACCTTATGCAGGTGGCGGCGCAAATCCAACGCTCCCAGCGCGGCGAATTGACACTTGCCATGGGTAGCTGGGGTAGTTTTTCGATCAATGACGTCTCGGCCTTCCTGCCGCAATGGTTCGCCGGCGGGAATGAGGATTACGCGCGCGATCAGCAGGTGATTGATCTGGTGAATGAAGGCGGCAGTTCCGCCGATGAGGCGGTGCGCAAGCGCGCCTATGACGCGGCGATCAAGCGCATTACTGAACAAGCGTATTTCGTGCCGCTGCACACCTATGTCAGCACCTATGCCTACCAACGGCAATTGGAATTCAAGGCCTATGCGGATGAATTGCCGCGCTTTTATTTGTCAAAGTGGAAGTAAGGAAAGCTTTCGGCGAAACAGCCCCGCCCGGACATCTCCGGGCGGGGTTTTTTATTTCTCGCTCAGCCGGCCAAATGGCATTCCACCAGCCCATCTGCCAGGCTGGTGATGCGCGGCGCTGTCGCGGCACAGGGCGCGAAACAGGCCGGGCAGCGCGGGTGAAAGCGGCAACCAGGCGGGATATTCGCGGGATCGGGCATGATATCGCCAAGCCCAACATCCGGCACGCCAAGCCCCGGTTCGGGTGTCAGCACACTATCCAGCAGGGCGCGGGTATAGGGATGGCGCGGGTCGCGGAACAGCGCCTCACTTTCGCGCCGTTCCACGATGCGGCCGAGATACATCACAGCCACTTCACTCGCGACATGCTCCACCACCGCCAGATTGTGGCTGATGAACAGGTAAGTGAGTCCCAGATCGCGCCGCAATTCCGCGAGCAGATTAAGGATTTGCGCCTGCACTGAAACATCCAAGGCACTGGTCGGTTCATCGCAGACGACGATGCGCGGGCGCAGCACCAGCGCGCGTGCAATGGCCACGCGTTGGCGCTGGCCGCCCGATAATTGCGATGGGAAGCGCGTGCCCTGTTCCGTCGAAAGCCCGACCCGTTCCAGGCTTTCAGAAACGCGGCGATCAATTTCTGAGGTCGCGACATTGCCCTGCGCCACCAGCGGCATGGCGATGATATCGCGCACACGCCGGCGGGGATTGAGCGAGGAAAACGGGTCCTGAAATACGGGCTGGATCAGCCTAGCGCGCGCGCGGCGATCCATGCCTTCCAGCCGCTTGCCATCCACCAAAACCTCGCCGGCGCTGGGTTCCATCAGGCCCAGGATCATGCGCGCGAGCGTGGTCTTGCCGCAGCCGCTTTCGCCCACCACGCCCAGCACGCTGCCGGCGGGGACGGAAAAGCTCACATCATCAACGGCGACAACGCGGCGCGGCGGGGCAAAAAGCCCTTGGCTTGCACGGAATTCGCGCCTGAGGCCGCGCACTTCAATCGCGGGTGTGCTCATGCAGGCACCCCTTCCGGCAGGACGCAGAGCATCTCATGCGCGGGCCCGACATTGCGCCGGGGAATGGCGCCTGCGCAGGCGGCCTCGGCAAAACCACACCGGTCCCGAAAGGCGCAGCCGGTGAAGCCCGGCGGAATGCGCGGCACCACGCCGGGGATGGACCCCAGCGGTTCATCGCGCGTCACCTTGCCCGGCACCGGCACGCAGGAAAGCAGGCCGCGGGTATAGGGGTGGCGTGGCGCACGAAACAACTCGGCCGTTGGCGCGCTTTCGACCACTTCGCCGGCATACATCACCGAAACGCGATCCGCGACGCGGGCCACAATGCCAAGATCATGCGTGATCAGCAGGATACCAAGGCCAAGGTCCTTTTGCAGTTCTGCCAGCAAGCGCAGGATTTGCGCCTGCACCGTCACATCAAGCGCCGTTGTCGGTTCATCGGCGATCAGCAATTCCGGATCGCACATCAGCGCCATCGCGATCATGACACGCTGACGTAACCCGCCTGAAAGCTGATGCGGAAATTGCCCAAGCCTGAGGCCGGGCGCGGTAATGCCAACCCGCGTCAGCAATTCCACCGCGCGGTCCACCGCTTGGGCGCGCGGCGTGCCGCGATGGCGGCGCAAAACCTCGGTCATTTGCGAACCCACCGTATAGGCCGGGTTCAGGCTGGTCATGGGTTCCTGGAAAATCATCGCCATGCGATCACCGCGCAGGCGTGACATGCGCTTTTCGTCGTAATCGCGAATGTCATCACCGGCGAAGGAAAGCCGCGCCGCTTCGCGCTTGCCGCCCTTGGCGAGCAACCCCATCACCGCAAGTGACGTGACAGATTTGCCGCAGCCGCTTTCACCGACCAGGCAATGGGTTTCGCCCTTCTGCACCGTCAGTGAAATGCCACGCACCGCCGCCGTGCCGCCAAAGGTCACGCGCAGATCTTCAATGTCCAACAATGCGCTCATCGGGACAGATCCGTGCCCAGCATGTCGCGCAAGGCATCGCCCAGCAGATTGACGCCAAGCACCAGGATGAACAGCGCAATGCCCGGGATCATGATGACCCAGGGGCTGAAGAACATGTATTCCTTGGCTTCCGAAATCATCAGCCCCCAGGAAGGCAAGGGCGGCGGCACGCCAAGACCGAGGAAGGAAAGGGCGGCTTCCAGCAGAATGGCGAGCGCCATTTCAAGCGTTGCCACCACCGCCAGATGGGTCGCGATATTGGGCAGCACTTCCTTAAGCAGCACGATCATCGGCGAACAGCCCGCGCAGCGCGCTGCCGCCACATAATCCAGATTGCGGATTTGCATGGTGGTAGACCGCGCCACCACTGCAAAGCGATCCCAGAGCAAAAGCCCGAGCACCAGGATCACCAGGGTAAAGCTGGTACCCAAAAGCCCCGCCACAGCAAGGGCTACCAGAACCACCGGGATGGAAAGCCGCGCGGTGATGGCAAAGACCACCGCATCATCAATCCGCCCGCCATAGAAGCCGCCCATGACACCCAGGAAAGTGCCGATAATGCCAGAAGTGATAATCGTCGCCACACCAATGATCATGGAAACCCGCGCGCCATAAATCAGGCGCGAAAGGTAATCCCGCCCCAATTGATCCGTGCCGAGGATATTGGCGGGCGTGCCGCCTTCCATCCACATGGGCGGGATCACGCGCCGCCCGAGATCAATGGTGAAGGGATCATAGGGCGCCAGCCAAGGCGCGAAAATCGCGACAAAGGTGATGAAGCCGACAATGCCCACGCCCAATATGGCCCCAGCATTACGCCAAATGCGCCGCCGATTGCTGCCGCCGGCGGGTTGCAACACCGCACTCATGCCGACCTCAAGCGCGGGTCGAGCACCGCATTCAGCAGATCAGACAAAAGCGTGAGGCCGATATATATCAGCGCCAGCACCAGCACGACCGCCTGCACCACGGGAAAGTCGTTCTTGCTGATGCTTTCCCACGCCAGATAGCCAACGCCATGCAGCGCAAAGACGGTTTCGATCACAATCGAACCACCCAGCATGAAACCAAGCTGCACCGCGGCGATGGCCACCACCGGAATGGCCGCATTGCGAAAACCGTGCTTCACCAGAATGGAAAGGCGCGACAGCCCCTTGGCGCGGGCGGTGCGGATGTAATCGGAAGCGAGCGCTTCGATCATGCCGCTCCGTGTCAGGCGCATCAGTGACGGGATGGCGGAAAAGGACAGCACGATGGAAGGCATCACGTAATGCTGCCAGGACCCGGTGCCCGAGATCGGCAACCAACCCAGGTTCAGCCCCAGCACCACCATCAGGATCAGCCCAAGCCAAAAGGAAGGCATGGCCTGGCCAATTAGCGCCACCATCAGCACGCTGCGATCCACCCAGGTATTTTCGCGGACCGCAGCCAGAATGCCCAAGGGCAGTGCGACGCAAAGCGCGATGAACAGGCCGCATAGCCCAAGCGTCATCGTAATCGGCATCCGTTCCATGATCAGGCGCGCCACGCGTGTCTTGAAGAAATAGCTATCGCCGAAATCGCCCTGCAGCGCGCGCCAGAGCCAATCGAAATACTGCACCCAAAGCGGCCGATCGAGCCCATAGGCGCGGCGGATAAGCTCAATATCCTCCTGCGTTGCATTCGGACCGGCGATGGAAATGGCAAGATCACCCGATAGCCGCGTGAGCAGAAAGCTCAACGTCAGCACCGTCAGCGCGACCAGAATCGCAACCGTCAAGCGGCGTCTTAGAAAATGAAGCATCCCAGGGCCAAACTAGGCTTGATGGGCCGGGCGCGACAAGGGGGCCATCACCAGGCCCCCGCCCAGCCATCCCGGCGCGGATCGGATGCCGCCATGCGCACGCCATTATCCAGCACGCGAATGGCCTCCACACTGCATGGCCCTTCCAGATCGGGCACAATCTTCACCCGGTGACCGCGCGCTTCAAGGGCGCTAATCACCTCGGCCCCCATGCCGCGTTCGATGGTCAGCAAATCCTCCCCGCCATGGGGGTAATTGCTTTCCTGGCCGGGTTGGGAAGATGTCCAGCGCGGGGCCTCCAGCGCCTGTTGCGGGTCCATGCCGAAATCGGCGCAGGCGACCAGCACCTGCGTATTCACCTGCACCTGATTATCCGCGCCCGGCGTGCCGAAAATCAACCAAGGCTTGCCCGCCTTCATCAGCATGGGCGCATTCATGGTGTGGCGGACGCGCTTGCCGGGCGCCAGAGCATTGGCGTGGCCTTCATCCAAATGCCAATAGCTCATGCGGTTGTTGAACAGGATGCCGGTCTCAGCACCCGTCACACCGGAACCAAAGGCCGAATTGATGGATTGGATGGCGGAAACCGCATTGCCATCCCGGTCCACCACGCAGAAATAGGTGGTGTCTGTTTCCTGTGCGCCACGCACCGGCAAAAATGCCGCGCGATCCGTGATGGCGGCGGCATGGTCCGCGGCGCGTTCGGCGGACAGCAGCTGATCAAGCGGCGGGTTCACCGCGCCCGCCTGGGCCTCGCGGTCCAGGAAGGCGCGCTTTTTCGCTTCCACCATCAGATGAATCAGCGCGGCACTGCCCCAGCCGAGCGCGGCGAGGTCAAAGCGATCCAGAATGCGCGCCATTTGCGCCATGGCGAAGCCCATGGAATTGGGCGGCGTCTGACGCAGCTCAAAACCGCGATAGGGCACGGCGATGGGCAGCGCGATCAACGCTGTCACGGCGGCCAGATCAGCGGCGCGCACTAGGGCGCCCGCCTTTTCCAGATCAGCCGCCAGCAGCGCGGCGAGCCTGCCCTGATAAAAATCCGCGGGTCCTGCCGAGGCCAAACGCTGCAACGTCGCCGCCAAGGCAGGCTGCACCAGCAAATTTCCTAAAGCCGGCGGTTTGCCCTCCGGTAGAAACAGCGCGGCACTCAGCGCATCGGGCGAAAGACGCGCGCGGTTTTCGCCCGCGAAATGGCGCAGCGCATGGGTCGCGGCAAAACCATCGCGTGCGGCTTCGATGGCGGGGCCAAAGAGCGCGCCCCAAGGCTTGCTGCCTTCCGCGCCATGCAGCGCGGCAATGCCGGCCACCATGCCGGGTGTTTGGATGGAAAGCGGCCCCTGCACCGGTATGCCGCCCGCCGCGCGATAATGCGCAATGCTGGCCGCTGCCGGCGCCGCGCCCGTGCCGTTATAAGTGGTGCTGGCGCCGGTTTTCGCATTCCAGGCATGGTAGAAACCATCGCCGCCGAGCCCCGACATATGTGGTTCCACCACGCCAAGCGTCAGCGCAATCGCCACCGCCGCATCAGCGGCATTGCCGCCGGCGCGGAGGATCTCCATCCCCGCCGCAGTCGCGACCGGATGATTGGTTGCCACCGCCCCGCGCCTGCCCATGATCAAAGGGCGATGCGCGCGCATGCCTCCATACGCCATGGCTCAGCCCCCGAGATTCATGCGCGAGACAATCGGTGCCCAGCGCGTCACTTCCGCCTGCACATGCGCTGCCGCGGCGGCAGGCGAAGGATCGGGCCAGGTTTCCACCCCTGCCGCTGCCAAACGCTGCTTCACGGCGGGGTCCGCCACCGCGCGCAGTGCTGCATCACGAATGGGGGCGAGTGCTTCTTCCGGCGTGCCGGGCTTGGCGAACAACACCTGCCAGGCCGTGACTTCATAGCCAGGCACACCAACCTGCGCGAGCGCCGGCAGCCCGGGCACCAGATCGGAAGGTGTGGCGGAGCTGACCGCAAGGCCCCGCACACGGCCATCGCGCATCAGCGGCATCAGCATGGTTGGGCTATCAATGGTCAGGTTCATTCGCCCGGCGAGCAAATCCTGCACCGCATTGGCGGCCGTGCGATAGGGCACGATGGTGAAGCTGGCACCGGAAAGCTGGCGGAACAATTCGCCCGCCAGATGATTGGTGGCACCTGGATTGGTCGCGCCGTAATTCGCTTCTTCCTTTTTCTGCGCGAGCCACGCCATCAGCGATGCAACATCACGCGCCGGCACATCCGGATGCACGGCCAGCACAAAGGGCTGCCTTCCCACCAGCGCAAGCGGGATGAAATCCGCCACCGGATCATGCGGGAAATTCGGATAGACCGCGCGCATCACCGGATGATTATTGGTGCCGATGAAAATCGTATTGCCATCGGCGGGCAGGCGATGAAACGCCGCCGCACCCACGGTACTGCCAGCGCCCGCGATGTTTTCCGGCACGACCGGCCGGCCCAACTGGGTTTGCAGGGCATCTGCCAGGATCCGCCCCACCACATCCGTCACGCCGCCAACACCCACGGGGATGATCATGCGAAGTGGCCGCGCTTGGGCAAGCGCGGGGGCCGCCAGGCCAAGCGCAGCAGCGGAAAGCAGGAAACGACGCAGCATGAGGGGAGGACCTTTCGCTTTTGCCAAGCGCTAACCTAGCCTGCCTTGGGCGTTCTGCCAGCCCCGATGCGCTTGGCTTTCCAAGCCCGGCGTTTCAGGCTTAGCTCATGCGCAAAACGGGGGGGCGGCATGGCGAGCATTATTCTCATTCACGGGGCCTATCAGGGTGGCTGGATTTGGCGTTTTGTCGCCGAAAGGCTGCGCGCCGCGGGGCATGACGTGCATGCGCCAACGCTGGATGGTTGCGCCGAACGCCGCCATCAGATGCGCGCCGGCATTGATACCGAAAGCCATGGTCAGGAAATTGCCGAATATCTCCATTACCATGATTTGCGCGATGCGGTGCTGGTCGGCACATCGGCCGGTGGCATGGTGATGACAGCGGCGGCAGAACGCGCGCGCGACCGCATTGGCCGCCTGGTGTTCGCCGATGCGCTGGCGCTGATGGATGGCGAGAAGATTCGCGACATCGTCACACGCCCCGCCGCGATCAATACGGATATCGCGCTTGGCCCCAGCCGGGATGATGCGCTGAACCGGCTGTTTCTTGGTATGGAACGGGGCCTCGCCGAATGGGCGGCGGATCGCATGACGCTCCATCCCATCAAGACCTTCACCCAGCCGGTGAAGCTGCCAAGCTTTTGGCAGCAATCCTGGCAGGCTTCCGTGATCTATTGCCCGCAAGCGGCCAACCCCGGTGAGGCGCATCAGCGCCGCTGCGCGGAAAAACTCGGGGCGCGCTGGCATGTGATTGACACGGGCCATTACCCCATGCTGACCACGCCGGATGAGCTTGCGCGCATCATCATCTCTGGCTGAACCCTATGACCTTGCCGTCATTGGCGGCGGTATCAATGGCGCGGGCATTGCGCGTGATGCCGCAGGCCGCGGGCTTTCCGTGGTGCTGTTTGAGAAAGGTGATCTCGGCGGCGGCACTTCGGCCAATTCCACCAAGCTCATCCATGGTGGCTTGCGCTATCTGGAACATTACGAATTCCGGCTGGTGCGTGAAGCGCTGATTGAACGTGAAACCCTGCTCGGTATTGCGCCGCATATCATCTGGCCGCTGCGCTTTGTGCTGCCGCATCACCAGGGCCTCAGGCCCGCCTGGCTGCTGCGGCTTGGGCTGTTTTTGTATGATCACCTCGGCGGACGGAAGTTGCTGCCAGCGACCAAGCGCATTGACCTGACAAGCTCGTCGCTCGGCGCGCCGCTCAGCTCCGGGCACACCATCGGCTTTGAATATTCCGATTGCTGGGTGGAGGATTCACGCCTGGTGCTACTGAACGCCAAGGATGCGGCGGAACGCGGTGCGGCCATTCATCCGCGCATGGCCGTGACGGGCGCGCGGCGCGATGGCGCGCTGTGGCACATCACCGCTGAGGGTCGAGATGGGACTGCCGAATGCCACGCCCGCGCCTTGGTCAATGCCGCCGGCCCTTGGGTTGGCGCCGTGCAGGGGCTGGTGATGGGCAGCAATCAGCCGGCGCGGCTTCGGCTGGTGAAGGGCAGCCATATCGTGCTGCCGCGGCTTTATGATCATGACCGCGCCTATATTTTCCAGAACGCTGATGGCCGCATCATTTTCGCCATCCCTTATGACCGTGATTTCACCCTTATCGGCACGACTGATGAGGATCACCCGAATCCAGAAGAAGCACCACAGATTTCTGAGGGCGAGATCGCCTATCTTTGCACCGCAGCATCGAGCTATTTCCGTAAGCCTGTAGAGCGCGAAAATATTGTCTGGACCTATTCGGGGCTGAGGCCGCTTTATGATGATGGGGCGAGCAAGGCGCAGGAAGCGACGCGCGATTATGTGCTGAAACTGGATGCGCCAACGGGTCAGGCGCCGCTGCTGACGATATTCGGCGGCAAGATCACCACCTATCGCAAGCTGGCCGAAGCCGCCTTGGCCGAGCTTCGCCTGAAGCCCGAAAAGGCCGGCTGGACCGCGCGCGCGTCTTTGCCAGGTGGGGATTTCGCCGCGGATGGCTTCGCCGCACTGCTTACCGCCTTCCGGCGCGATTTCCCGCTGCTCCCGGAGGCCCTGTGTACCCGCCTGCTCCGCGCCTATGGCACGCGCGCCTGGCGGATTTTCACCACTGGCCAGGACCCCGGCCCGGCCATTGGCGCTGATCTGCACGCCGCCGAAGTAGATTATTTGCGTCAGGAGGAATGGGCCGAATCGGCGGAAGATGTGCTCTGGCGCCGCAGCAAGCTGGGGCTCCGCTTCGATGCGGGGGCGCGGGATAGGCTGGCCCGCCTGATGGGGGGCTGAGAAATCCGCAACACAAGCTTCGCGAAACCGTCTTTTACCTGTAATAGAGGGTCAGTATCGGGCAACGATCGCCAACATTGAGGGAGCGAGAAAATGAATCGTCGTGACATTCTGCTGGGAACCGGTGGCCTTTTGGCGGCCCCCTTCATTGCGCCATCCGTGCGCGCCCAGGGCCGCACCGAAATCCAGTTCTGGTATGGGCTGGGCGGCGCGCTTGGCGAACGCGTGGCCGAACAGGTGACGCGCTTCAATGAAAGCCAATCGCGCTTTCGCGTGAATGCAAATTTCCGCGGTTCCTATGTAGAAGTCATGACCGGCGCGATTGCCGCCTGGCGCGCCGGCACGCCGCCCCACATTGCACAAGTGTTTGAAGTCGGCACCGCCACCATGATGGCCGCCGGCCCCGCCATCCGCCCGACGCATGAATTGCTCGGCGAAGCCGGCATCACGCTCGATCCCAAGCGCTATCTGGCGGGTGTGCGCGGCTATTATTCTGACACACAAGGCCGCCTGGTTTCCATGCCGCATAATTCTTCTTCTGCGGTCATGTGGGTGAACCTGGACGCCTTCGAAAAGGCGGGGCTTTCCACAACCGAATTGCCGAAAACCTGGGCCGAAATCCGCGCCGCCGCGCAAAAGATCAAGGCGACGAATGCCGCCGAAATCCCGATCAGCACCGCCTGGCCGACCTGGGTGATGTTTGAACAAATGTCATCCCTGCATGATGTGGGCCTTGCCACCAAGGCGAATGGCTTTGAAGGCCTGGATGCGGAAATGAACCTTGGCGCGCCGATCTTCACCAAGCACACCAATATGCTGCTTGAGATGCAGCGCGAGGGCAGCTTTGTGTATGGCGGGCGTGATGTCGATGGCTTCGCGAGCTTCCCTGCCGGTAAGGCTGCGATGTCCTTCAATTCCTCGGCAGGTCGGGCGCAGGTGCAGCGTGAAGCGAAGTTCCGCTGGGCTTCCGTGGTGCTGCCCCATCATGGTGATGTTACCCAATCGCCGCATAATGGTGTCATCGGTGGCGCCAGCCTGTGGACGCTGACGGCGCGCAACCGCACTGCGGAAGAATATCGCGGTGTTGCGGAATTCTACCGCTTTATCTCGGAAGTTGAGCAGGACAAGTGGTGGCACCATGTCACGGGCTATGTGCCGCTGACACTCGCCGCCTATGAGGCATCGCGCGCTGAAGGCTACTACAACCAGAACCCCGGTGCCGATGCTGCGATCATCCAGCTTTCCCGCGCAGAACCCACACCCAATAGCCAGGGCTTCCGCTTGGGCGGCTTTGTCGAAATCCGCAACATCATCCAGGAAGAGCTGGAGCGCGGCTTCCAGGGGCAGCAGAATACCGAAACCCTGCTGGCAAATGCCAATCGCCGCGCCAATGTGGTGCTGCGCAATTTTGAACGCGCCAATCGCCGCTGATCGCGTATCGGGGCCGCCTTCGCGGCGGCCCCTTCTTTATGGTTGAGGTTCCATGCAGCGCAAGGCGATTTTCAACAACAAGCTGCTGCCCTATCTGCTGCTGGCGCCGCAGCTTGCCATCACTTTTATTTTCTTCTTCTGGCCGGCGGGGGAAGCGGTTTGGTATTCCTTCATTCGCCAGGATGCCTTTGGCATTTCCAAGCAATTCGTCTGGTTTGAGAATTTCACGGATCTTTTTGCGGACCCGCTTTATCATCAGGTTATCATCAATACGTTGATTTTCTCGGTGGCCGTTACCGTGCTTGCCATGGGTTTGGCGCTTGGCCTGGCGGTGCTGGCGGATCGGCATATTCGTGGCAAGGATGGCTATCGCACGCTGCTGATCTGGCCCTATGCGGTGGCCCCTGCCGTTGCCGCTATTCTCTATATTTTCCTGTTTCATCCTGATATCGGGCTGATCGGCCGCGCGCTGAAGGCAGCAGGGGTTGCCTGGAATTATACGCTGAATGGCAACCAGGCTATGCTTGTGGTGGTGCTCGCTGCCGCCTGGAAACAGGTTTCCTACAACTTCCTGTTCTTTCTGGCCGGGCTGCAATCCATCCCGCGCAGCGTGTTGGAAGCCGCTGCCATTGATGGCGCTTCGCCGCTGCATCGCTTTCGCACGGTGATCTTCCCGCTGCTGTCGCCCACCACCTTCTTCCTGCTGGTGATCAATATCACCTATGCCTTCTTCGATACTTTCGGCATTATTGATGCGCTGACCAAGGGCGGGCCGGGCAATGCCACGCAAACCCTGATCTATCGCGCCTATATTGATGGCAGGGTCAATTTGGACATCGGCGCATCCTCCGCGCAATCGGTCGTGCTGATGATTGCGGTGATGGCGCTGACATTGGTGCAATTCCGCTTCATTGAACGCAAGGTGCATTACTGATGGCCGAAGCGCGCAACAGCATCGCCGCCCCCATGGGCATGGCCGGCAGCAATCCCCGCGCTGATATGCTGACCCATATCATCCTGGTGCTGGGCGTGCTGCTTTTCGCGCTGCCGATCTGGATTGTGCTGATGGGCTCCACCCATGATGCCGCAACCATCGGGCGCGGTGAGGTCCCGCTTTTACCAGGCGCCGAAGCTGCCGCGAATTATGGCGCGGTCTGGAATCAGGGGAACAGGCAGCGCGCCGGCGTGCCGGTCTCGACCATGATGTTCAATAGCGCCATCATGGCTTTGCTGATCACCTTCGGCAAAATCGCGATTTCCATCATCTCCGCCTATGCGGTTGCCTTCTTCGCCTTCCCTGGACGCATGCTGTTCTTCTGGGCGATTTTCATCACGCTGATGCTGCCGGTCGAGGTGCGGATCTTCCCAACCTTCCAGGTGGTGTCCGATCTTGGCCTGGTGAATACCTATGCCGGGCTGATCGTGCCGCTGATTGCCTCGGCCACCGCGACCCTATTGTTCCGCCAATTCTTTCTGACCATCCCGGATGAATTGGTTGAAGCCGCCAAGATGGATGGCGCAGGCCCCATTCGCTTCTTCAAGGATGTGGTGCTGCCGCTATCGGCCACGAATATCGCCGCGCTTTTTGTCATTCTGTTTGTCTATGGCTGGAACCAATATCTTTGGCCGCTGCTGGTGACAACCTCCACCGATGTGGAAACCATCATGATCGGCATCGTGAAAATGCTGGGCTCCCAGGGGGATACGGAATGGCATCTGGTCATGGCGACCACGGTGCTGGCACTGCTGCCGCCCGTTGCCATTGTGATCCTGATGCAGCGCTGGTTCGTCAAGGGATTGGTCGAGACCGAGAAATGAGAAACCCCCATGGCTGAGTTGAAACTATCCGGCATTGTGAAGAATTTCGGCGCAGTACGCGTGCTGCATGGCATTGACCTTGCCGTGCAGGATGGGGAGATGATTGTGATTGTCGGCGCTTCCGGCTGCGGCAAGTCAACCTTGCTCCGTATCGTGGCCGGGCTGGAACGCGCCACGGGTGGCACGGTGCTGATTGATGATCGGGATGTGACAGCGCTGGAACCCGCCGCGCGCGATATTGCGATGGTGTTTCAGAATTACGCGCTCTATCCGCATATGCGTGTTTTCGACAATATGGCCTATGGTCTGCGCATTCGCGGCCTGGCCAAGGAAGACATCAAGCGCCGTGTGCAGGAAGCGGCCGATTTGCTCGGCCTTTCCGCCCTGCTTGATCGCCGCCCACGAGAGCTTTCCGGCGGGCAGCGTCAGCGCGTCGCCATGGGGCGCGCCATTGTGCGTGAACCAAAGCTATTCCTGTTTGATGAACCGCTATCAAACCTAGATGCGAAGCTCCGGGTTGCCATGCGCGCGGAAATCAAACGCCTGCAACGCCGGCTTGGTGTCACCAGCCTTTTCGTCACCCATGACCAGGTAGAGGCGATGACCTTGGGCGATAGGCTCGTTGTCATGCATGAAGGCCGTGCGGCGCAAATCGCCTCCCCCATGGAGATTTTTGAACGCCCCGCCGATACCTATGTCGCGGGCTTCATCGGCAGCCCGGCGATGAATTTCCTAGCGGCCACCATTACAGAAGATGGCAAAGGCGCCGCGCTTTTGGATGGCAATGTTATCGCCCTGCCACACGGCCAATATGCCGCGCGTCCGGGGCAGAAAGTGACGCTTGGCATTCGGCCGGAACATATCAGCCTGCCCGGGCCGCTCCGCCTGACAACCGATTTGATTGAACCGCTGGGCTCCGAAAGCGTGGTGCATGGCAAGCTGGCGTCTGGCGAGACCATGGCCTTGCGGCTGCCCGGCGCGCCGCCTTCAGCCGCGGTGCTGGACATCGCGCCGCGTAGCGAACATTTGCATGTCTTTGATGCGGAAACCGGCAAGCGCCTGCCGCCGCCTGCCTGAAGCATTTTCAAGCCAAGTGGAATCACTTGGCGACTCGGAAAATGCGACCAAACAAAAAGTTTAGAGCGTGCCCCGTGAACTAAAGTGAACGGGATACGCTCTAAACACCGTCACGCCTGCCCGCGTTCCACCAGCAGGCGCTTCACCTCATTCTTCGGCACCTTGCCGTAGCCGGAACGCGGCAGCGCATCCCAAACCACGATCTTGGCCGGCCATTTATAGCGGCCAAGCCGGCCATCCAGATGCGCCATCACCGCGGCCGGATCAATCGCCGCACCCGCTTCAGCCACCAACACCGCAACACCGCTTTCCCCCCATTTCGCATCCGCAACACCGACCACGCAGGCTTCCGCAACGCTTGGGTGTGTCAGCAGCGCTTCCTCTACCTCACGCGGATACACATTCGACCCGCCAGAGATATACATGTCCGAAGCGCGGCCCGTGATGTACAAAAAGCCGCGCGCATCCAAATGGCCAAGATCACCGGTATGGAACCAGCCACCGGCGAAGGCTTTCTCATTGGCGGCATCATTTTCGAAATAGCCGGCGAATACCGCAGGCCCGCGCACGCAAATCTCCCCGGTTTCACCCGCCGGCAAGGGCTGGTTCGCGGTATCCAGAATGGCAACTTCGATCCCCGTGCGCGGATAGCCGCAGGAACCGATTGGCATGGCGGGATCATCCGTGAGGCTATGCCAGGCCGGCGGCAGCACTGTGATATTGCCGGTCACTTCGCCCAGTCCGAAATACTGCACCAGACAGGGGCCGAGCTTCGCAAGCGCGTATTTCTGATCCTCCCGATACATTGGCGCACCGGCATAAATCACGTGTCGCAGCGATGAATGATCATGCGTATCCACGGCAGGATCACGACAAAGCGCGTTCAGGATCGTCGGCACGGTGAACATGTTGGAAACCCGATGCGCTTCAATCAGCCGCCAGGCCTCCGGCACATCAAAACGCTCACCAGGCAGCAGGATGGAGGCCGCGCCGCGCGCCACTTGCGATAACGCATGCACGCCCGCGCCATGCGAAAGCGGCGCCACCACCAACGACGCATCGTTCTCGCTCAGCCCTGGCATCAGATCAGCGATATGACTGTTGATGACAAAGGCCATTTGCCCATGCGTCAGAATACCACCCTTGGGCCGGCCGGTGGTGCCGGAGGTATAGAAGAACCAGGCCGGATGGTCGCGATCCACATCGGCGGCTACGGTTACTGGTGCGGCTTGGCCTTCCGCAATCAAATCCTCCCAGGAAAAGCCCGCGCCATCGCCAATGGCGATATCCAGCACGCAGGCCGGGTTTTCCGCGCGGCAGGCGGCGCGATGTTCAGGGAACGCCACATCGAAAATCTGCGCCTTGCAGCGCGAAGAACCGGCCAGATAGGCGGCTTCTGGCGGGCTCAGGCGAAAATTCGTCGGCACCCATACGGCGCCAATCAGCCAACAGGCCCAAACACCTTCGAAAATCGCGTTATTGTTGCGCGAATGGATCAGCACGCGATCCCCAGGGCCAATGCCGTGCGCGCGCAAGCCCGCAGCGGCTGATGAGGCGCGGGCCGCGATCTCCGCCCAGTTCCAGACCCTGTCACGCCAGATCAGGCCGGGGCGATCCGGCAGGCGGCGGGCGGTTTGCAGCAGCATGGCGCCCAGGTTGGAAGTCGGGATCATGCGGCGTCTCCTGTATCTTTCCGCCGGTTACCGACGGTTCGCGCGATGTTTCGCTTGCCTCCGGCGCTGGCCTTAGGCAAGGGAGGATCATAGTCTGGACTTTAGCAAAGGGAGAAGAACGCCATGAACACCCCATTCCAGGGCGCGACGCGCCGTAACCTGCTGCTGGGCGCCGGGGCGCTTGGCCTGGCCGCGCCCAGCATTGCGCGTGCGCAGGGGCAATACCGCGCCGAATACAAGGTCTCGGTCGTGGGCAACCGCCCGCTGCCGATTTCGGACGGCGCCTTCACCTGGGCGGAGCTGGTAACGGAACGCTCCGGCGGGCGGATCAATATGAAGGTCTATCCGGGCAGCCAATTGGTCGGCGGCGATCAGACGCGCGAATTGGTCGCGATGCGCCAGGGCGTGATTGATATGGCGGTGTTTTCCACCATCAATATCTCCCCGCAAATCCGCGAAATGAATATCTTTTCACTGCCCTTCCTGATGCCCAATCACCGCGCCTATGACGCGATCATCAATGGCGAAGTCGGGCGTGATCTATTCGGCACGCTGACCAGCCGCGATGTGACACCGGTTGCCTGGGGCGAGAATGGTTTCCGCGAAATCTCCAACAGCAAGCGCGAAATCCGCAAGCCCGAGGATTTGCGCGGCCTGAAAATCCGCTTCGCGGCGGGGGCGATTTTCAGCGAAATCTATCAGGGCCTGGGCGCCAATCCGGTGCAGATGTCTTTCGCTGATCTGCAACCCGCCCTTTCCACCGGCGCGGTGGATGGGCAGGAAAATCCGGTCAATCTGTTTCTCGGTTTCCGGATGGACACGCTCGCGCAGCGCCATTTGACCATCTGGAATTACTGCGCCGACGCGGCGATTTTCGTCGCCTCCAAGGCGGTGATGGATAGCTTCGCGCCGGCGGATCGCGATCTGGTGATTGCCTGCGCCCGCGAAGCGGCGCAAAGGCAAATTGCCGCCGCAAGGAAGGGGCTTGGCATTGATGGGGATCGTTCTTCCATCGAAGAATGTATCCGCCGCGGTGTGGCGGTGGCGGAACTGACGCCCGCTGAAAAGCAGGCTTTCGCCCGCGCCACGCGCCCTGTCTTTGACAAATGGGCGCAGACGGTGGGCACGGCGCTGGTGCAAAAAGCCGAAGCCGCCATTGCGCGCGCGATTGCCTGACGCGCCATGAGTGTTGAATTGGATCCGGGGGCAACGCTTCCGGATCCGAAAACCCGCATCCCGCTCAGTTTCGAACGTATCTTGCTCGCCTTGGCCATGGCTGCCATGGCGCTGATCACGGCGGCCAATGTGCTGGCGCGCTACCTGACCAATGTATCGCTTGCCATCACGGAAGAATATTCGGTGGTGCTGATGGTGGTGATTGCGCTGATCGGTACGGCGCTGGCCATCGCGACCGGGCGGCATATCCGGGTTGGGTATTTTACTGATCTCATGGGCAAGCTGGGGCAACGCCGGGCGGAAATTCTGGCGCTGTTGCTAGCCATCATCTGCTTTGGGCTGCTTGCGGTATTCGGCGCTAAACTGGCTTATGACGAATATCGCTTTGAAGTGCTGTCCAACGGGCTTGGCAATCCGCAATGGCTTTATACCGGGTGGCTGCCGTTGGTCTCACTGCTGGTGATTGCGCGCGCGGCGGGCCGGCTGATCCGCCTCGCGCGCGGTGAGGATGGCTGAGCCATGATCGCGACCATCCTATTTCTTGCTTTTGCGATATTGCTTGCAGGCGGCGTGCCGGTCGCGATTTGTCTTGGGCTGGCCGGCGCCTTCGCCATTTGGCTTGCGGATCAATCCATCATGGCGATGCCCACCAATGTCTATGCCGGCATTGCGAAATATCCGCTGATCGCCATTCCCATGTTCGTGCTGGTGGGTAGTGTGTTTGACCGCACCGGTGTTGCCTTGCGGCTGGTGCGTTTTGCAACCGCGCTGGTCGGTGCCGGGCGCGGCGCGCTGGCTTCTGTCGCAGTGCTGGTCGCCATGGTGATTGGCGGCATTTCGGGCTCCGGCCCCGCCACCAGCGCGGCGGTGGGGCAGGTCGTGACGAAAAGCATGGCGGAGGATGGCTATCCGCGGCCCTTTATTGCCAGCACCGTGGGGGCCGCTGCGGCCACCGATATCCTGATCCCGCCTTCCATCGCCTTCATTGTCTATGCCGTGCTGGTGCCGGGGGTTTCCGTGCCCGCCATTTTCGCTGCCGGCATGATCCCGGGGATTCTCGCCGGGCTTTGCATCATCGCCGCCGTGGTGATCATTTCCATCCTGAAGGATTTCGGCGGCAAGGCGCGCCAGAAGGAGGCCATTGCCGTTTGGCAAAGCTTCAAGGAAGCCTTTTGGGGCCTGCTGGCGCCGGTGGTGATCCTGGGCGGCATGCGGCTTGGACTTTTCACGCCAACGGAAGCCGCCGTTGTCGCGGTATTCTATGGGCTCTTTATAGGCTTTTTCATCTACCGCAGCCTGAGCTTGCGCGATGTCTATGAAATGCTGGTGGAGGCCGGGGAAATCTCTGCCGTCATTCTGATTGTCATTGCCTTGGCGACTGTCTTTGCCTGGTCCACCAGCACGCTTGGCATTGTGCGCCCGATTGTGGAATGGGTGGTGGGGCTTGGGTTCGGTTCGGCCGGCACGCTGGCGCTGCTCACGATTTTCCTGATCATCGTAGGCATGTTTCTGGATGGCATTTCGATCTTCCTGATCCTGCTGCCGGTGCTATTGCCGATTGCCAATGCCTTTCAATGGGATTTGACCTGGTTCGGCGTGGTGCTGACCATGATGATCGCAATCGGCCAATTCACGCCACCCATGGCGGTGAATTTGATGGTGTCTTGCCGTATCGCCGGCGTTTCCATGGAAAGCACCGTGCCCTGGGTGATCTGGCTGGTGCTGGCCATGTTGCTTTCCGCCGTCGCTGTCATGGCCGTGCCGGATTTGGCGCTCTGGTTGCCGCGCGTGATGGGGCTTGGCTGAAACCATTCAGCCAAGCTTCAGACCAAGCTCCTGCACGGTTCTCCGCTCATCCTCGTAATGCGCGGCAGCCGCTACGGCGTAATCGGCGCTGTTCAGATAGCGCACCGGCATGTCAAAGCGCGCAATCACCGCCAGATGCGCTGGGTCGAATAACGCCTCCTTGAAGGCGTCATGCAGCACGCGCACTACGCCAGGGTCCATGCCGCGCGGCCCGCCAATGCCATAGGTGCTTTCGCCGAGGACATCATAGCCAATCTCCCGCAGGGTCGGCACATTCGGGAAACGCGTCGCCCTTTCGCTCATCCATACAGCCAAGGGGCGCACACGGCCTTCAAGGGCCATATCCGCCCAGGCGCTGGTCTCGGCCGAGAAATGAATATCGCCGGCCAATAGCGCTTGCAGATTGGGCGCAGCCCCGCGGAAGGGCACGGTCACCCAATCAATGCCCGCCAAACGTGCCAGCCGGGTCATCTGGATATCGGTCGTATTGGCGCCCGGCGTGCCGTAATTGAACTTGCCCGGATTGGCGCGCGCATCGGCGAGCAATTCCTGCATGCTCCGCCAGGGTGCATCACGGCGCACCACCACGCCGCCCATATAGCCCACCAGGCGAATGACCCAGGTGAAATCCTGCATCGGGTCCCATTGCGGCCTTTCCTGCATCAGCGGCATGCGGAAGGTGCCATTGGACATTTGCGCAAGCGCATAGCCATCGGGCCGCGCTTCGCGCGCCAGGAATTGCGCGGCGAGCGACCCACCCGCGCCCGGCTTATTGTCTACAATGATAGGTTGACCAAGCCGCTTTGCCGCCTGTTCACACAAGGCACGCATCTGGATATCGGTGGCGCCGCCTGGCGTCCAGGGCACCATCATGCGGATTGGCTTGTCCGGAAACCGCGCCTGCGCCAGCGCGGGTGTCGCCAGCGCCCCAGCCAAGCCTGCCATTACGGCACGGCGACCAAGCAGCTTACCCATGCTTTCCTCCCGTTTCTTTCGGGGAAGGCTAAACGAACCAATCAGCGGAAGGCGAGCTTTTTTTAGCGCAAAAAAATACCGTGATCAGCGGCAACTGATCACGGCATGGCGCAACGGGAAACCGGCATGGCCTGTGGCCATGCCGGCAATTCAACGTCAGCTGGTCTGCTGAATGGCCGAGAGCAGCCAGCGCTCCTCAGGGCCGCTGCGCACAAAGGTCCAAAGCTCGGTGGAGGTCTGGCGCTCAGTCGTGGAGCCTTCCACCACCTTCCCGCTGGCCTGTTCAAAGGTCGCGTCCAGCAGGCTGAAGCGCATCGCAACCGTGGCGTAATCCAGCCCATCCTCATTCCAGGCTTCGGAAAGGTCACCGCCTTCCAGCTTCACATCGCGGGTTTCATTGCGCCAACCGCGCGCATCCAAATCGCGATAATCCTGGGCGAAGTAGCCAACCATCTCAGGTGTCGCGAAGTCGCGCAGGCCCTTAAGGTCGCGGCGTGACCAGGCGGCATTCACCTCAATCAAGGAACGCTCAAACGCCTGATAATCCTGCGGCGTCAGTTGGACATCGCGTGCGGGCGGGGCATAGGCGCCGCCAGTGGCCGGGGCAGCGGCACCACCCATGGGGGCCGGTTCCATCTGGCGTTCATAGCCGGAAGGCCCAGCCATGGCGGGGGCGGGTTGGCGGCGGCGAAACAGCCGGAAGGCCAGATAGATCAGCCCGCCAATCAGCGCCACTTGCAGCAGCAGGCCAAGCATGGCGCCGAGGCCGCCGGCACCGCCCAGCAGGCCACCGCCTAGGAACATGCCGATCAGGCCGCCCATCAGCAAACCACCGGCAAGCGCACCCATGAAGGAACGCTGCGGCTGCGCCTGCGGCGGCATGCCAGGACGCGCGGGCGCGCCGGCCTGTTGCGGGCCAGAAGGCTGGGTTGCCGTGCGTTCCATCGGGCGCGCGGTATTGGGCGCGGTCTGGGTGGGCGGTGGCGCGGAATAGGTCCGGCTGCCGCGGCTGCCGGAAGATGAATTGCCGCCGGGCTTGGCATCGGCCAGCACCGGCACCAAAACCATGGCAAGGGCCGCGAAAGCGGTGACAAGATAGGCGGGACGAGGCATTGGATTTGGACCCCCAAGATGAACAGACTTTAATATACGCATTTCTCGGCGAAAGCGAAGGGGTAAATTACTCGAGTGTGATTGAAGCTTGTGCACCGCCGGGCCAAATGGGAGATTAAGGTCACCGACCTGCGATTTTATACGTCTCGCTAGTCAGTTTCTGCTAAGCTTCAAACCAATCATATGTCCATCGCACGACCCTCCATCCCCAATATGCCAGCGAGCCAGAGCTCGCTGCAGGATTCGCTGCGGCGGGCGCTGCGCGACGAAGCGGGCCGTGCGGCCCTGCGCGTTTCCCCCGGGACGCAGCCCGAAGCGCAAAGGCTGGTCTTCGCCCTGCTGCGAGAAGCCGCCGATGTCAAAGGCGGGTCACTCCTTGAAATCTCACCGGATGACTGGCTGGTAACTGAATTGCCCAGTCTTGAGGCCGGCAAACTCCAGACCCTGCTCGGTAAAATTCTTGGAAATTCAGCGGTGCAACTTCTCCCCCTGCCGGCGTCAAAACCCATGCTGGTCGGGCTATTGAGCGCCGCCCGCTTGCCGCAATTTCTGGAAGTCCCGGCGGCAGAGTTGATCTCCCCTCTTGGCCTTCATGCCCGATTGGATAGGCTGAATTTGGCGCAAGTCTATCGTCGGCAAAGCATTGTTGGGATCACCGATGCCATGCTGCCGCGATTGATCTTTCAACGCCTGGCCTTGGACAAGACAGCGCTGCAATTGCATCTTGGGAGCCTTGCCGAGGATCGGGCTCTGCTGCGCCACACGCAGTCGCTGTTGCAGAAACACGTCCTTGAAGCGCTCGGCGATGAGGGCACTCGCAAATCCCTGATGGGGGGCGGGCCGATAGCACCGTTATTGCTGGATTTACCCCCTGATCTGCTGCCTTCCACGCCGGGTGAAACGGAACAGGACCCGCAGCCGGCCGCCGCCCCTGCCCTTTATGCAACGCTGTCCCTGCACGAGGCCATCTCCATCAGCAATCTTGCCGCCAGACGAGAAGCGCTGCGGCAGGAGGCCTGGGGCATTGCTATATCGGGGCTTTCGGTATCGGCTTTGTCCCTGGTTGAAGCGGATGCCCTGCCGGTGGATTGGCTGATCCTGGATTGGTCGCCCGCGCTGGAAGATACGCAAGCGCTCAGGGCCTTGCGGCGCATAGATCAGGCGCGCGTCATTCTGGATGGCTGCGATGGCGAAGCTGCCCTTTCCTGGGGCCTCAGCCAAGGCATTCATCTTTACGGCGGTCCCTGGATTGAAGACATTATCGCTGCGAGCCGCATGGAATATTGCAGCGAAGCCGCGCGCTGTCTCCGTTCGGAATGCCGCGCCCGTGGGCTTGCGACTTCGCCCTTCGACAGGCTCGGTTGCCATAATCATCTTTTGCTCGAAGCCGTATTGCCCGAGTGCCATTCATGATTTCTGCAATGCACTCGGCCGCCGGCTTACCGGTTGAGGCACTTGGGGCGGTGGCGCTTTCCAATGCCATTCGTGATGCGGTCGCCATGGGTGAGGAGCGCCTGGTTCTCATGCTGCGGTTTTCGGCACTGCCCCGTGCCAGGCGCTTTGGCACCAGGGCAGAGCTGCTGCGTGAAGCCTGGGAACCCCTCAATAGCACTGCCCGGGTGAGAAGCTTCAAATTGCCCGGGGGAGATCTGGTCGCGATCGGTCTGCCCAATGCGAGCGAGGCCTTGGAACAGGAGCGACAGATACTGTTTTCCATGCTGGAGCCCGAGGAGGCGGAGCAAGCGGTGCATATGCTCCGCCTGCCGCAGCAGGCGGCGGCGGTCATGGCCGCAGTCGAAGACAGCCTTGGCATGGTGGCGGCGATGCGCGCCATGGCGCTGGAGGAGCCGGAAAACCGCACCGTTGATACAGCGGCGCTTGCTGCGGCGGAGCGCGGGTTGAACGCGGCTGACCTCAGCATCTTTTTCCGCCAGCAAAAGGTTTGCTGGCTGGAACCTGGCGGGCAGAACAGCAAGCTATTCTGGGAAGATCGCCGGGCCGAGCTTTCGGAAGTCTGTGACCGCCTCTTGCCGGGCTATGATATCTCATTGACGCCCGCCTTTGCGCAACGGCTACTCAAATCCATTGACCGGCGGCAATTAAGCGACATCGCCCGGCCGGAGGAGATGCTTGACATGCGCACTCTGGCTCTGCCGCTGCGCATGGAGAGTCTTTTTTCAACGGAATTCCTGCGCCTTGATTCCTTCATGCCGCAAAGCCAAAGGCATAAGCTGATTATTGGGCTGGACGCGGAAGATGTGCTGGCGGCGCCCGATGTGTTTTTGCTGGCGCGCAACTTCGCGAAGGCGCGTGGCTATCGGTTGATGCTTGAAGCAGGGTCGCCTTTTGCGGCCAGCGTGGTGTCCAGCCTGCGCGGCGGCTTTGACTTCCTGCGCCTGCAATGGTCCGAGGATTTCCCCGCGCCCGATAGCCCTTCCACCGCCATGCTGCGCAACAAGCTGCCCAATGCGGCGGAACATATAGTGCTGGCCGGCGCTGATCGCGCGGCGGCCATCGCCTGGGGCTGGGAAGCGGGCATTCGCATGTTCCAGGGCCGGCTGATTGAAAGCCAACGGCAGGGCGGCTGAAGGCGCAGCTTGGCGAAACGCCGCTTTGCGCCGATATGGACCCCATGCCGCTTCCCGCCATCCAGGCCGAGGGTCTGACGAAAACCTACAAGAACAGCGACCCGCCCGCCGTGGCGGGGCTGGATTTCATCCAGCCCGCCGGCACTACCTGGGCGCTGCTGGGCGGCAATGGCGCCGGCAAATCCACCACCATCGCAATGCTGCTTGGCCTTTTGGTGCCAAGTGCGGGGCGGGTGGTGGTGCTGGGCCATGACATGGCGCGGGATCGCTTTAGCGCCTTGGCGCGGATGAATTTCTCCTCACCCTATGTCGCGCTGCCGCATCGGCTGACGGTTGCCGAAAACCTTGGCGTTTATGCGCATCTCTATAACGTGCCGCATGCGCAAGATCGCATCGCGGAATTGGCGGAGCGCCTGCAATTGACCGGCTTTCTGGACCGCCCGGCGGGGCAGCTTTCAGCGGGGCAGAAAACGCGGGTTGCGATTGCGAAATCCCTCATCAATCGCCCGGAATTGCTGCTGCTTGATGAACCCACCGCCAGCCTTGACCCAGATACAGGCGATTGGGTCCGCAGCCTTTTGGAAGCCTATCGCGCGGAATCTGGCGCCGCTATTCTGCTCGCGAGCCACAACATGGCTGAGGTCGAACGCCTTGCGGATCACGTGCTGATGCTGAAGGGCGGGCGGATTGTGGATCAAGGCAGCCCCAATGACTTGATCTCCCGCTATGGCCGCGATGATTTGGAACAGGTGTTTCTGGATATCGCCCGCGGCCAGGGGCGCGCGGCATGAGCGGCGCGGCGCGGCGCGTCTGGGGGCTGATGTATCGGCATTTGGCGCTGTATCGGCGTTCCTGGCCACGCGTTCTGGAATTGATGTATTGGCCCGTCTTGCAAATGCTCGTTTGGGGTTTCGTCACCGCCTGGCTTGCCGGCGTGCAGAACAATACCGCGAGTGTCACCGCGGGCGTGTTGCTGGGTGGCGTGCTGCTGTGGGAGGTGACGCTGCGCAGCCAAATGGGCTTCGCCATTTCCTTCCTGGAGGAAATCTGGTCGCGCAATCTGGGCCATATCTTCGTCGCACCTCTGCGCCCGCATGAATTGGTGGCGGGCCTGGTCGCCATGAGCATCCTGCGCACGGCGATTGGCGTGGGACCGGCCATTCTGCTCGCCTTTTTGTTGTACGGGTTTGGCATTTGGACGCTTGGGCCGGGCCTCGTGCTTTACTTCGCCGCACTCATGGCCATGGGTTGGGCCGTGGCGCTGGGGGTGACGGCGCTGATCCTCCGCCATGGCGCGGGGGCCGAGGCTTTGGCCTGGGGCGTACTGTTCGGTCTGGCGCCGTTTTCGGCGGTTTTCTACCCGGTTTCGGTGCTGCCAGGCTGGTTGCAGCCGATCTCTCTCGCCATTCCGGCGACGCATGTGTTTGAAGGCATGCGCGCCGCACTGCTGGAAGGGCGCTTTGCCTGGGATCATCTGGCCTATGCCTTTGGGCTTGATCTGATCTGGCTTGGCCTGGCGGCCTGGCTTTTCATGGCGCAATTCCAGGCCGCGCGTGTGCGGGGCGCCTTGATGAATATCGGCGAATAAGGGAGTTTTTCGCGGCTTCCCCTTTCATCTTCCGCGCTTTTACGGCAAGTTTCGTCTTTCCGGTCCTTGGTGGGGCGATGGTCGCCCGCGCCCGGGCCGGTTGCGCTGGAGACTGGAAACGTGATTCCCGCCCTGATGCCGACCTATAATCGTGCCGACCTTGCTTTTGAGCGGGGCGAAGGCGCGCGACTTTGGACGGAAGATGGCCGACGTTTCCTGGATTTCGGTGCCGGCATCGCGACTTCATCCTTGGGTCACGGCCATCAGCATCTGACGCGGGTGATTGCGGAACAGGCGGGCAAGATCATCCATGCCTCCAACCTGTATCGCATCCCGCAAGCGGAAACGCTGGCGCGGCGGCATGTCGAAAATTCCTTCGCCGATAGCGTGTTTTTCTGCAATTCCGGCGCCGAGGCCAATGAAGGCATGATCAAGGCTGTCCGCAAATACCATGCGGAAAACGGCCATCCTGAACGCTACCGGCTGATCTGCTTTGATGGCGCCTTCCATGGCCGCACCATGGCCGCTTTGGCCGCCACCGGGAATGAGAAATACCTGGCCGGCTTTGGCCCGCCGGTTGAAGGCTTCGACCATGTGCCCTTCGATAATATGAATGCGGTGCGTGATGCGATTGGCCCCAATACCGCCGGCGTCATGATTGAACCCGTGCAGGGGGAAGGCGGCGTGCGCCCCGCGCCGCTCAGGTTCCTGCGCGAATTGCGCGCCATGTGTGATGAATACGGGCTGCTGCTGGCGATGGATGAAGTCCAGACCGGCATGGGCCGTTCCGGCAAGATGTGGGCCCATCAATGGGCTGGGATCGAGCCCGATGTAATGTCCTCTGCCAAGGGTATTGGCGGTGGCTTCCCGCTGGGTGGCATTTTCGCCAAGGAACATGTGGCGAAGCATTTGAAGCCCGGCACGCATGGCTCCACCTATGGCGGCGGACCGCTTGCTTGCGCCGCCGGCAATGCGGTGATGGATGTGGTCTCTGCCCCCGGCTTCCTTGACCGCGTGGATCAAGTCGCGCGGCATTTGTGGCGTGGCCTGCTGGCACTCGCCGCCAAGCATCCGACGGTGATTGAGGATGTGCGCGGTGCGGGCCTTTTGCTTGGCCTGAAACTGCGCCCCGAAGTCAACAATGGCGAAATGCAGAATGCCGCCGTGGCTGAGGGCCTGCTGACGGTCGCGGCCGGCATGAATGTGCTGCGCCTGGCGCCGCCCTTGATCATCACCGAAGCGGATGCGGATGAGGCGGTGGCGCTGCTTGATCGCGCCTGCCAGCGCCTGACGCCAGCCGGTACCCAAGCTGCGGCGCAATGAGTGCCATGTTGAAATCAGTGAGGGGCGGCGATGCGCCGCCCCGCCACTTTCTGGAATTGATGGATCTTGAACCGGCCGTGCTGCGCCGGATGCTGGACCTTGCCGGCCGCGCCAAGCGCGGTGAGCTTGCGGGCAAGCCGCTGGCTGGCAAATCCATTGCCCTGATTTTCGAAAAACCCTCCACCCGCACGCGCGTTTCCTTCGAAGTCGGCATTCGCCAATTGGGCGGTGAGGTGATTGTCCTGTCATCCAAGGATATGCAGCTTGGCCGAGGCGAAACGCCTGCCGATACCGCGAAGGTGCTGTCGCGCTATGTGGATGCGATCATGCTGCGCACGGACAATGTAAAGAAGATCCGCGAATTGGCGGAACATGCGACTGTGCCGGTGATCAATGGCCTGACCGATGTATCGCATCCCTGCCAATTGATGGCCGATGTCATGACCTTTGAGGAACATCTTGGCCCGATTGCCGGGCAGGTGGTGGCCTGGACGGGTGATGGCAACAACGTCGCGCAATCCTTCATTCAGGCAGCCGCGCGCTTTGGCTTTACGCTGCGGCTGGCGACACCGCCGGAATTGGCGCCGCCGGCTGAATTGATTGCCTGGGCGCGCGCGCAAGGCGCCACGGTGGAATTGACGCATGACCCCATCGCTGCCGTGCGCGATGCGCGCTGCGTGGTGACGGATACCTGGGTTTCCATGTCCGATGAACGCGATGGGCGTGCCGAAAGCCGGCATAATCTTCTCGCGCCCTATCAGTTGAATAATGCGCTGCTGAAGCACGCGGCGCCGGATGCGATTGTCATGCATTGCCTGCCCGCCCATCGCGGTGAGGAAATCACCGATGAGGTGATGGATGGCCCGCAAAGCGTGGTGTTTGATGAGGCCGAGAACCGGCTCCATGCACAAAAGGGCGTGCTGCTTTGGGCCTTGGGGCTGGCGTGACATTGCTCGCGTGACCCGCAAGTAAGGGTCATGCTTGTTGGACGGGTTAGGCCCCTGCCCTATTCCCTGCGTCGCGATGCCTGGGATATTGGCGCTGCCTTGGGCGACTTGTATAGGCTCGGCTTCAGGTTTCAGCCTGCGCTTTCCATGCCATTCCCAAGCTCTTCTGAAGGACCTCCGCGATGCGCGATTTCGATGAAAACTCCATCACAGATGCGGTCCTGCAACGCCTGGCTGGCGCTGAAGACCCGCGCCTGAGGCAGGTAGCGCAAAGCCTTGTGAAGCATCTGCATGCCTTTGTGCGCGATGTGGAGCCAAGCTTCGAAGAATGGCAAACGGCGATCAGCTTTCTGACCCGCATCGGCCATATGTGTGATGGCAAGCGCCAGGAATTCATCCTTCTTTCGGATACGCTCGGCGTTTCCATGCTGGTGGATGCGATCAATCATCGCATGCCGGAAGGTGCCACGCCCACCACCGTGCTCGGCCCCTTCTATGTTGAAGGCGCGCCGGAATTGCCGCTGGGCGCAGAAGTGGCGCATGCCATGAAGGGCGAGCCGCTGCATGTCTCTGGCCGTGTCATGACCGCGGGGGGCGGTCCCATCGCGGGCGCCATCGTGGATATCTGGCATTCGGATGAAGATGGCTTTTATGATGTGCAGCGCGTTGACCAAGCTGATGCCAATCTGCGGGCGCGCTTTCGCACCGATGGCGATGGTCGCTTTCATTTCTGGACTCTGACGCCGACTTCCTATCCCGTGCCGGATGATGGCCCGGTCGGGGAATTGCTGCGCGCGACGGGCCGGCACCCGATGCGCCCCGCCCATGTGCATTTCATGATTGCGGCGCCGGGCCATGAAACCCTGGTGACGCATGTTTTTGTTGCGGGCGATCCCTATTTGGATAGCGATGCCGTCTTTGGTGTGAAGCAGGAATTGATTGCCGAATTTGTGCAACAGCCGCCGGGCAAGGGACCCGATGGGCGCGCCCTGGACGGCACTTGGCGCAAGCTGGTCTATGATTTCGCCTTGAAGCGGAACGGCTGAACCGGGGCGGCAGAGCCTTGCTTCAGCGCACCAGCGCTGTGGCAAGAATGGGGAAAAAGGCAATCAGAATCAGCGCGAGGCCCATCACCACCACAAAGGGCAAGGCGCCGGCGAAGATGGTTTCAATACTGACCTTCGGATCGGCCAGCGTTGCCTTCACGGTGAACACCGAAATCCCAAAGGGCGGCGTCAGCAGCCCCATCTCCACCGCGATAATGGTCACAATGCCGAAATGGATCAGGTCAAAACCCATGGCGGTCGCGATTGGCGCGCCGATCGGCACCATGATGAGGAGGATGGAGGTGCTGTCCAGGATCATGCCCATCAGCAGAATGACGACCACAAAGGCAAACAGAAAGCCATAGGGACCAAGGCCCAAATGTTCCACGAAATCGCCAATGGCATTGGGCACACCGGCCATGGACAGCATGCGTGAATAAAGCCCAGCCGCAATCAGCAGGAAAAGGATTGCCGCGGAAACCAGGCCGGTTTCCCGCAAGACACGCCAGAATTTCGCCGCATCCAGGCGCCGGCGCACCAGCGCAATCAGCAAGGCGCCAGCCGCGCCCACCGCGCCCGCTTCCGTCGGGGTGAAGAAGCCTGTGTAAAGCCCACCCAGGATAAGCACCACAAGCAATAGGATGGGCAGGGATTTGCCGAGCATTTCTGCCGGGCCCATCAGCTTCTCATTGGCAAGTGTAGTGCCCGTGGATGCGCTCATGATGCGCTGCGGCGCGAAGCTCGCATAGCACCAGATCATGAAGGCAAAGCCAATTGCGATAATGATACCCGGAATGGCGCCGGCGATGAACATGGCGCCAATCGAAACTTCAGCCAGCACGCCATAGACGATCATCAATAGAGATGGCGGTATCAGCATGCCAAGGATGCTGCTGCCGGCCACAGTGCCGGCCGCGAAGCGCATGGCGTAGCCGTGCCGCACCATTTCAGGCACCGCGACCTTGGTGAAGACGGCCGCCGAGGCGATGGATACACCCGTTACTGCCGCAAAAACCGCGTTGGCGCCAACCGTTGCTATGCCAAGGCCACCTTTGACGCGGCGGAGCAAATTCTGCGCGACATCGAATGTATCCTTGCCGACATCGGAAATACTGACCAACAGCCCCATCAGCACAAATAACGGGATGGTCGCGAATAGGTAATCCTGAATGCCGGAATAGGTTGCCAAGGCCGTAAAGCGAAAGGCGAGATCCGGGTTTTCGCGAATCAGCCAAACGCCAATCGCGCCGGTTGAAATCAGTGTAATCCCAATCGGCAGACCGATGATGATCAGCGTGACCATCACGCCAATTAGCGCGAAGCCAAGGGCGGTATCATCCATGGCGGGTCAGCATCCCACGCAATTCAGCGACAAAAACGGCAAGATAGGCAATGCCACCCGCCACCCCGCCCAATACGATTAGCGCGCGAAACGGCCAGGTTGGCACGGTGAACAGCCCCTGCACGCCGAAAAACTCCCGCAGATTGATCGAATTCCACATGCCGGGCCAGGCCGCTTGCGCGATGAAGAACATTACCGCCGCACCGATCAGGAAAAACAATGCTTCAACCCCGCGCCCGAAACGCGGCGCCCAATTCAGCACGCGCTGGATCAGGAAATCCGCGCGCGTCATGCGCCGATGATAAATGGTGGACCCGATTTGCAGAAAGACGATGCCCACCACCGAATGCGCAGCAATTTCGGCAACCCCGGTGATGGGCGCATTCAGGAAGGATCGGCCAATGACATCGGCACAGATCAGCAGCATCAACCCAAAGGTCCAAATGGTGCCAATGGCCGCAAGACCATCAAGCAGCATCTGAACCGGACCTGAGGTCGGCGCTGGTGCGGCGCTATCAAGCGCCGCCATATCAATGTCATCGGCCAATTTGATACGCCTTTCTGATCAGGCAGAAACTTCGCGATCCCAATTCCGACCAGGCGTCTGGCCTGCAGCGCGGATAGCCGCGAAATAGGCGTTCAGCACGTCCCGCGCCGCGGGGCCAGAGCTATCCACCCAAGTGCGCGCAATATTCGGTAGGCCACGAATCCAACGCTCACGTTCCGCCGCCGGCAGGGTGGTGATAACGGACCCTTGGCGCAGCATCTCCGCCTCGGCCGCCGCGATACGGGCGGAGACATCGCGAATATGCGCCTGCGTTGTCGTTTTGCCCGCTTCCGTCATGGCGCGACGCACACCTTCCGGCCAACGATCAAAACGCTGCTTATTCGCCGCAATACCGCCGACATACATCGCACCCACATCACATTTGGTGATGTAGCGCGCCACTTCATGCACGCGGGTTGGCAGAATGCCGACAAAGAAGGAAAGCGCGCCTTCCGAAACGCCGGTTTGGATATCGGTGTAATAGGTGGTGAGCGCACCATCCACTGGCGTCGCGCCCGTACCGGTCAGCCAATTCGCGCTGGTGCCGGGGGCCGAGATTTTGCGATTGCGCAAATCATCCAGGCTGCGCACCGGAAAATTCGACCAGATGTGATAGGTGTCTGTGATGTAGGAACTGAGCGGCACCATATTCAGGCCATTCCAATTCTGGCGAATAGCCGGCACATTTTCATTCATCGCCTCAAACGCATTGGCGACCAAAGCGTGATCGCCAGTCGCAAAAGGCGTGAAATAGGTCACGTTTTGCAGCGGCATGGTGCTGCCTTCCCAAAGCGTGCCGACATAGCCGATATCGGTGATGTTATCGCGCACCGCTTCCATCGTATCCTGGAAGCGATACAGCGTGCCACCATAGGCTTCGCGCCAATTGATGCGATGCGTATTGCCACCATCGCGCAGCAGCTTGTCCACTTCCGGCTGAAAGACATTCTTCATCATTGCCACCCAGAAATTCGCAACCGGATGGCTGGAAGCGATGGTGATATTCAGCGCGGTTTGCGCGCGGCTATGGATGGAAAACAAGGGCAGCGCAGATGCGCCCAGGATCAGGCTCCGTCGAAGGTTCGTCATTGCAAATCTCCCTGTTGTGGCGTTTGCGAACGCCGTTGAATCTGTTCAGGCGATGGTGCCAAGCGCGCGCAGAATGCGCTCTGGCGTGAAGGGCTGTTCATGCACGCGGGCCTTGAAGGGCTTCAGCGCATCATTGATGGCGTTCATGATGGCCGCTGGCGCGCCGGCGGTGCCGGCTTCTCCAGCGCCCTTGGCGCCAAGCAAGGATTCGCGCGTTGGCGTTTCCACATGGCCAACATGGATTTCGGGCATTTCCGCCGACATGGGCACTAGATAATCGGCGAGCGTCGTGGTCAGCAGATTGCCTTCCGCATCATAGATGCAATGTTCGTAAAGCGCGCCACCAATACCCTGCACAATGCCGCCGCGCACCTGTTCATCCACCAAAAGCGGGTTCACGACGCGGCCGCAATCTTCAACGCACCAATGTTCCAGCAGTTTCACCATGCCGGTGGCGGGGTCCACTTCAACCCAGCTTGCCTGGATGCCATTGGTGAAGGCGAAGGGGTATTCCTTGGTGATGAAATGGCGCGTCTGCACCAATTCGCGCTGCAATTCCTTGGGCAGGGTATCGCCGCGGAAATAGACGATACGGCCCAGGTCAAACAGCGTCATGCGCGGCTTGCCGCTGGCCCTGTCCGTGATTTCACCCATCACGATATCAAGTGTATCTGGCGCTGCTTGCAGCATGGCGCCGGCGACTTCCAGGATCTGCTGCTTGAGCGCAATGGCCGATTGCAGCGCCGCTTCCCCACCAATCCCCGCACCACGACACGCCCAGGTTCCGCCGCCATAAGGCGTGGTCTGCGTATCGCCAGTGATGATCTTGACGCGATTGACCGGCACGCCCACGCCGTGTGCGACGATCTGCGCCAGAATCGCCTCGGTCCCTTGGCCCTGTTCCGTGACGCCAGAGGAAGCAACAATGGACCCATCCGGGTCCATCCGCACCGTGCAGCCATCCTGCGCGGAAATGCGCGCGCCACCAATGCCATACATGAAGGGTGAGGGATTGGTCAGTTCAATGAAGGAAGCAAAGCCAATGCCGCGATAAACGCCGCGCTGGCGTGCTTCTGCCTGATCCGCGCGAATGCGGTCCAGCGGCACCATATCCAGCAACTTGTTCAGCGAAGCGTGATGCGACAGCCCCTCAAACCGCATGCCGGGCGGTGAGGTATAGGGATAGGCATCATCACGAATAAGATTGCGCCGGCGTATCTCCACCGGGTCCATGCCGAGCGCCTCGGCGGCCAGATCCATCAGCCCTTCCGTGACCGCGGTCGCAATGGGATGACCTACAGCGCGATATTGGCAGGTTGGTGTCTTGTTCTGCAGCACAACCGTGGTGGTGCAGCGGTAATTCTTGAAATCATAGGGACCGCCGCAAAGATTGACGACCTGATTGCCTTCGATCGCGCTCGTGCGCGGATAGACGGAATAGGGGCCAATCCCCGTCAGATCATCAATGTCAAAGGCGAGCACGCGGCCTTCCGCATCCACGGCAAGGCGCCCCTTGATGCGATGATCGCGCGCATGAATATCGCTCACGAAGGATTCGAACCGGTCAGCCACGAATTTCACCGGCCGGCCCATGATGCGCGCCATGGCGGCGATTGCGACCTCATCCGGATAGACATGCACCTTGATGCCGAAGCTGCCGCCAACATCCTTGCAGATCACCCGGACATCGCCTTCCTTCATGCGAAGCTGCTTGGCGAAGACGCCCTGCATCATATGCGGCGCCTGGGTCGAGTGATACACCGTCAGTGTTTCATCGGCTGGGTTGTAATCCGCGATGATGGAACGCGGTTCCAGCGTCACACCCGTATGTCGGCCGGTGACAAAGCGCGCCTCCACCACCTTATGCGCAGACGCGAAAGCCGCGGCGACATCACCGGTTTCAGCCGTGCGGGTGAACACCAGATTATCACCCAATTCCGGATGGATAACGACCGCGCCAGAGGCGAGCGCCGTTTCCATATCGGTCTGCGCAGGCAAGGCTACAAAATCCACCTGCAACGCGGCCACGCCATCTTCAGCGGCGGCGCGGCTTTCCGCGACCACCGCCACAATCGGCTCCCCCTGCCAGGTGGCGCGGGTGAGCGGCAGCGGATATTGCGGCGCGGATTTCATGCCCTTCAAATGGTCAAGCGTCGCCACCCAAGGGTCACAGATTTTCGCCAGATCATGGCCTGTAAAGACGCGCACCACCCCCGGTACGGCCTTGGCGCGCGCCGTATCAATGGCGCTGATTTGAGCATGCGCATGGGGGCTGCGCAGAAACGCCGCATGCAGCATGCGCGGCAGTGTCACATCATCCGTGTAGGTCGCGCGCCCCTGTACCAGCTTCGGCACATTGGGGCGCGGCACGGATCGCCCGATATAGGAATTGGGTAAATCCGCGCGCGAAAGGCCGATGGAAGCAGGCGTAATCTCGTTCATGGCTTTGCACCCCTGGAGCGCAAGGTATCTTCAACGGCATCCACAATCGCCTGATAGCCCGTGCAACGGCAGTAATTGCCCGAAAGATATTCGCGGATTTCACCCCGCGTTGGGCTGCCGCTCTCGGCGAGCAATTCAGCCGCCGTCATCACCATGCCCGGCGTGCAAAAACCGCATTGCGCCGCATTGCGCGCGACGAAAGCCGCCTGCAAATCCGCAACCTCGCCACTTTCGGAAAGGCCTTCAATCGTCACGACATCAGCGCCATCGAGCGAAGCCGCAAGAATCAGGCAACCGCGCATGATCTTGCCATTGACCCGCAAGGTGCAGGCGCCGCAAACGCCATGCTCGCAGCCCGCATGCGAACCCGTCAGGCCCAGATCAAGCCGGAGAAAATCAATCAGATGGCGGCGCGGTTCCACATGGCGTGTTACCTTCTCGCCATTCACGGTCAGCGTAATCGGGATCATGCCGCTTGCACTTTCGGGTTCAGAAAACCGAGCAAAACGCGCTCCGTCAGCACACGCGCCAGATGGCGCTTCATCTCCGGCGGACCGTGCAAATCTCGCGGCGGGTCCAGATCCTCGGTGAGTGCTTGCTGCGCGGCGGTGATGCTCGCGCGGTCAAGGCTGCGCCCTTCCAGCGCGCGAGACGCGGCGGCGGCCAGCACAGGGATATTGCCGACACCGAAATATGCCAAGCGTGGCGCCACAACGCGCCCGGCATCGAAGGCCAAGGTGGCGGCAAGCCCCGCCATGGCGTAATCGCCGGACCGGCGCGCAATTTCCTCAATGGCGCCAAGGCGCTTGGTCAGCGGAATTTCGACAGCGGCGATGATTTCCTGCGCCTCGAGTGCGGTTTGCAGCAGATCGGTGAAAAACGCTGTCGCGGGAATACGGCGTTCGCCCTTGGCGGATGCCGTGATTACCGTGGCGTCAAGCGCGATCATGCAGGCAGGCAATTCCGCCGCCGGATCTGCATAGGCAAGGCTGCCACCAATCGTGCCGCGATTGCGAATGGCCGGATGCGCAATCAGCGGCGCCGCCGCCGCCAGTAATGGCGCATGCGCCTTGACCAGGGGATTGCGGCAGAGATCGGCATGGAGTGTCAGCGCCCCGAGCCGTAGCGCTTCGCCCCGCACAGAAATGCCGCGCAATTCGTCAATGCCGGTAATGTCTATCAGCGTGCCTGGTTCAGAAAGGCGGAAAGCAAGCGTCGCCAAAAGGGTCTGACCGCCAGCAATGATCTGGCCAGCGCTTCCATGCGCCTGCAGGGCGGACCAAAGCTCAGCCAGAGTCTTGGCGCGCAGATAACCCATGGCAGGCCATTTCATGCAATGACTCCCCGGTTTTGTGTTGCGCGCTTTGATCATTTGCAGGGGCAGCTTGTCAAGCGAGGCGCTTGCGGATCAAGGTTTTGAAAATTCAGTAATTTTAGCCAAGCTGAAGCTTCACTTGATCGGCGCGTATCGTGGATGGCCTACCCCGAACAGCCGGCGATGCGCCTGGCATTGGCTTCAAGACTGGTTGCGATTGCCCAGCCTGACGCCGTCCAATTGGGCGGGTTATTGCCTAAAATACATTTTTTTGCCTAATTTCTGATCACAGGATATCCTTGTCCGAAAGAATATCGTGTTTTTTGCGCCCCGGCTCGCTGGTATGAAAGTTGCTGCTCAATGTCCGGATTGGGGAGAGTGAAACTCTGAATAGTTCCGCACAACGCACAACTTCGCAGCAGTTGCTGCTGAACGGCATTGTCCATAGCTATGGCAATGCGCGCGCCGTTGATGACGTTACCTTGGAAGTCAAGGCTGGCGAATTGGTCGCCCTGCTGGGGCCATCGGGCTGCGGCAAGACGACGCTGCTCCGCATTGTCGCGGGCTTTATTCGTCAGGCTTCCGGGCAGGTGGTGATTGGTGATCGTGCCGTTGATGATCTGCCGCCCAATCTGCGCGAAGTCGGCATTGTTTTCCAGAATTACGCGCTTTTCCCGCATATGACGGTGGCCGAAAACATCGCCTATGGCCTGGTGGCGCGTGGTGTGGGCAAGGCAGAACAGCGCGCGCGCGTGGCCGAGATGCTCGCCACTGTCCGCATGGAGGGTTTCGCGGATCGCAAGCCCAGGCAATTATCGGGCGGTCAGCAGCAGCGCATCGCGCTTGCGCGTGCCTTGGCAGTGCAGCCGCGTATCCTATTGCTGGATGAACCCTTCGCCGCTTTGGACAAGAATCTGCGCCTTGATATGCAGATCGAAATCAAGCGCCTGCAACGCCAATTTGGCCTTACCGCCATTCTGGTCACGCATGATCAGGAAGAAGCCATGTCCATCGCCGATCGCATCGCGGTGATGAACGGCGGCAGGATTGAGCAATTGGGCACGCCGGTTGCGATCTATGACGAACCGGCGACCCCCTTCGTCAATAGCTTCATCGGGTCATCGAATATCCTTGATGGTATCGTTGAAGATGGTTGCATCAGGCTTGCCGTGGGCGCGACGCTCTCCTGCAAGACGCAGAACCTGCCGCAGGGGAAGCCGGTGCAGGTTTCCATCCGGCCTGAGCAATTGATGCTGGTGCGTGACGCCGCGCCGGATCGCTTCCCGGTCACGCTGACACTCAGCCTGCCGATTGGTGGGCAATTGATCCATGATGTCGCGGCTGCTGATGGCACCACGCTCAAGATCGCGACCGCGCGGCATCCGGGCGATACTTCCTCCTTGCCCGGCACCTGGCATTGCGCGCTAACGCCAGAAGCGCGGCCCTCGATCTTTCCCCTAGCCACCCCGTAAACCTCCAGGAGAATTCCCATGGCTTCCAGACGCCTATTCCTTGCCGGCCTGGCCGGTGCGCTTGCCGCGCCCAGCATTGCGCGCGCTTCCGGTTCCATGACCGCCGCGATCTATCCCGGCACCTGGGATGAGGCCTATCGCGAAATCGTGGCCCCCCTGCTGCGTCAGCGCCATAATGTGAGTGTTTCCTTCGATCCGCTTTTCGCCGTGGATCAGGTCGCCAAGGTGCGCGCCGCGCGCGGTGTGGCCCCGTTTGATTGCTTCGTGCTGGATCCTGGGCCGGCAGCGGCAGCGCGTCAGGCGGGCCTGTTTGAACCGATTGACCCGCGACTGATCACCAATGCGAGCAAGCTGCCCGCCGGCATGCTGACCGCCGATTCCGCGACAGTGAATGTGCAGATTGTCGGCATTTGCTACAATCCGAAGAAATTTCCCGAGCCGCCGAAAAGCTGGGCCGATTTGTTCCGCTCGCCTTATGTGGAACGCCTTGGCCTTACCGGCTTTCAGACCACGTTCGGCACGGTGTCGCTGATTGAAATGGCCAAAGTCTTTGGCGGATCAATTGAAAATATCGAACCGATTTTCGCCAAGCTGCGCGAAGCCTTGCCCAAGGTTGCCGCTGTTTCCACACCGGCCGCCCTGCCGGGCCTGTTCCAGCAAGGCCAGATTGATATCATGTACACCAACACCAATAACGCGGCGACGCTGAAGGCCCGCGGCGTTGACATTGCCTTTGTCGCACCAAGCGAAGGGGCAATTACCTTCGCCACCACGCTGCACATCGTGAAGGGCGCCGAAAACAAGGCCAATGCGCATCGCTATATTGACGTTGCCCTTTCCGCAGAGGCGCAAAGCCGACTGCAATTGTCGCCCTTCAACATGATTCCCGTGAATAAGGATGTGCAGCTGACCCCCAATCTGGACATCAAGTCGCTTGATGAATTGTCCAAGATGGTCACGCATGATTGGAATGTGATCAACCCGCGCCGTGCTGCCTGGATTGATCGCTTCAACCGCGAGATCACGAAGTAAAGCCATGCGCGCAGCGGCGGTGGATTGGCGTCTGGCGGCGCCATTGGGGATTGTCTATCTCGCGCTTTTCGCGGCACCGCTGCTGTTGTTGCTTGGCATCTCGCTCCATGCTGATCAGGATTTGCAGCAATGGGGCCTGGATAATTGGACCAAATTCTGGGGTGATGCCTTTTATCGCGGCGTCGTTTGGGACACGCTTCGCCTTGGCGTGGCGGCAGTGCTCGCGACATCGTTATTCGCCTGGCCGCTTGCGGTATTTTTCTGCAATGCCAGCCCGCGCACGCAGAAAATCCTGATCTTCATCATCCTGCTGCCGCTGCTGACCTCAGTTGTTATTCGCACCTTCGCCTGGATTGTGATTCTGGCGCGGGAAGGGCTGGTCAATCAGGTGGTGCTCGCGCTCGGCCTCAGCGCCACGCCGCTCAGGCTATTGCAGACCGAAACGGGCCTGATCCTTGCCCTCATGCAAATCGAAATGCCGCTGATGCTGCTGCCCTTGATCTCCGTCATGCGTGGGCTTGATCCGAATCTGATGGATGCGTCACGCGCCTTGGGGGCAGGGATGTGGCGGAGCTTCTTTCGCGTCATCCTGCCGCTCAGCCTGCCGGGTTGGATCGCTGGCGCCACGCTGGTTTTCGCTTCCGCCTGCACGGCCTTCATTTCGCAATCTGTCATTGGGGGTGCGCGGCTGGTGTATCTGCCATCGCTGATCTGGCAGCAAGCCATGGTGGTTTATGATTGGCCCTTTGCTGCCGTCTGTTCGGTGACGCTGCTATTCACCGTGCTTGCCGGGATCATGATGCTGAATTGGCTTGGCCGCTATGCAAGGACCGATTGAATGAGGCAGCGCCGCACCTTTGCTGATCAAAGCTTTTCGCTGGTCTTTGGCGGGCTCACGCTGCTTGGCCTCTTGATCCTGATCGGTCCGGTTTTCATTGTGCTAATCACGAGTTTTACCACCTCGGCCTCTCTGAAGTTTCCGCCGCCCGAATTGTCGCTCAGGTGGTATCAGGCCTTGTTTGATGGCACGCGGTCCGCACATATCCATCGCGCTGCGGGCAATTCGCTCTGGGTCGCCAGCATGGCGACCTTGGGGGCGACCATCCTTGCTGTGCTCGCGGCGCTGGCCATTGGGCGGTCCCGCAAGCCAGCGGCGCGCGCCTTGGAAGCAAGCTTTCTATCGCCGCTGATCCTGCCCTCCCTTGCCTATGGGCTGGCGACGCTCATGTTCTTCGCGCTGCTGGGGCTTCGCCCATCGCTCACGCATCTGATTGGCGGGCATTTGGTAGTGATTGCGCCCTTTGTCTTCCGGACAACCTTGGCGACCGTCACCCAATTGGAACCGGCGCTGTTGGAAAGCTCAGCGAGCCTCGGCGCTGGGCGGTTCATGACCTTTCGGCGGATCACTCTGCCGCTGATCGCGCCTGGTATTTTCGCCGGCGCCTTCCTCGCCTTTGTGGCGTCCATGGATAATGTGCCGGTCTCGCTTTTCCTTTCCAATGCGCGGACGGATATGCTGCCCATCCGCATGTGGGGCATGATGGAAAGCACGCTGGATGTTCGGGTTGCCGCGGTATCTGGCGTGCTTATTCTGGTGGTGCTGGTGCTGATGTTTGTGATGGATCGGCTGACGGGGCTCACGCGACGGATGAGCTTATAGGCATGACGTTGCAATGCTGAATTTTTTTAGCTGAGTGGCAACCAGACGCTCACCCTTGTGCCAATCCCCTCAGTGCTTTCGATGGCAAGCCGGCCGCGATGGCGCATGACGATGTGGCGTGTAATGGCAAGGCCAAGCCCCGTGCCGCCCTTATGGCGGGATCGCGCCTGATCCACGCGATAGAAACGCTCGGTCAGGCGGGGCAGGTGATGCTTGGCGATGCCCGGCCCATCATCCGCAATACTGAGCAAAGCGCCCATCCGTGCCGATGCGTCATCGGCGATTGCGCGTTTAAGCGTGATGGAAATCAAGCCGCCATCACGCCCGTGATTGATCGCATTTTCCAGCACATTGCGGATGACCTGCGCCACCTGATCCGCATTGGCTGGCTTGGCGATCAGCGCCTCCTCCACCGCCATTTCCAGGCGCATGTCGCGCCGTTTCAACAGCGGCGCCAGCGCTTCCGCCTCGGCGCGCAGGATCATGGCGAGTGGCGCTTCCCCAAGCGGTGGCTGGTGCTCCTCCATTTCAATGCGTGACAGGTTCAGCAGATCATCAATCAGCCGGCGCATGCGTTCGCCCTGTTCGGCCATGATGCCAAGAAAGCGCTGTTGCGCGGCGGGATCATCGGCGGCGGGGCCGCGCAGCGTTTCAATAAAGCCAAGCAAGCTCGCCAGGGGGGTGCGCAATTCATGGCTGGCATTGGCGACGAAATCGGCGCGCGTCCTTTCAATCGCCGCTTCCCGGCTGCGATCAATCAGCAGGATCAAAAGCCGCCCACCATTGGCAAGCGGCGGATCAAGCGGGACAACGCGGGCTGAGACCTCACGCGGCAAGGGCACGGGCAGATGGAGTTCTGCTGTGACGGAATGCCCCCCTGCCAGCGCCTCATCCATGGCGGCGGCGAGCATGGGGTGGCGCAGCAGCGCCGCCGCGTCAGGCCCTTGGCCCGCGGCTTCCGGCCCCAGCATGTCCCGCGCGGCGGGGTTGGCGCGCAGCACAGCGCGTTCGGTGGAAAGTAGCAGCACGGGTTCGGGCAGGTTTTCCAGAATGGCGGCGTCCGCCCGGCGCAGCCTTTCAAGCTGCGCGCCCTGCTCCGCCATGCCGCGCGCCAGACGGCGAATGCCATCGGCCAAATCCTCGGCCGATGGCAGGGGCGCGGCTTCGGCCCGGGCTGGCACGCCTTGGCCTTGGGCCAATGCATCGTGCAGCGCTGCCGCCAGCAGCGCAAGCCGCGCGCGCCAATTCCAGGCAAGCACCAGGCTTGCCAGCGCAACAACCCCAAGCGCAGCCAGACCCGGCCCTGGCCTCACTTCGCGGGTCACCAACAACAGGCCAAGCCCAACTGCCGGCACCAAGCCGATAACAAGGGCAAAGCGCAGCAGAGGCTTCATGCGGGCAGCCTAGCCGCCTGCCTCATTCAGAAGCCGACACCAAGCGGCATGGCGGGTTCGGCCAGAACGGCATCGCCATTGGGGCTGACGCGATATAACGCCAAACTGCGATCCACGGCCCCGCCCGGCCCAAGCCGCACCGGCCCATCCACCCCTTCAAACCGGGGCATGTCATCGGGCGGGGTGCCGGCGGGGGCCAGCGCCAATCCGGCGGCCATCAGCGCCGCATCATGCGCTACACCTGCAATGCGCGGCGCGCGCTGGCCGAAAGCCTGCTGATAGCGCGTCTCAAACACGCTGCGCGCGCGTTCATCTGGCGCGGGGAAAAGCGCGCCATGCAGCGCCGGTTCATTGGCAAGCCCAGCATCGGCAATCCAAAGCGCATGGCCGAGCAGCAGGGGCCGAGGATTCTCCCGCGCGCCAGCCCTGATGGCCGCGGCCAATTCCCGCGCGCGAAAGCCCGTGGCGCCAATCACCACCGCATCAATAGATTGGGGCGCTTGCCGCGACATTTCGGCAACCGGCCCTGCCGCGCCTGCACGTTCATTGAACAGTGCAATGGCCGGGCTTGGCAGATTGAAATCAGCGGCGGTCTTGCGCATCGCCACGGCCAACGCCCGGCCAAAGGCATCATCCGGCGCCACCATGCCAAATTGCCGCGCCCCGGTTGACATGGCCGAGCCCATAACGCGGCGCATTTGTTGTTCCGGTGTCACGCCAAGCGTCCAAACTCCGGGACGCGCTTGAGAGGCATCATTGGTGAAAGCGAGCACCGGCAAGCGCGCAGCCTGGGCAATTGGCGCAGCCCCTGCGGTTTCAGCCCCGGTCAGTGGCCCGACCATGCTGACCGCACCAAGGCTGACGGCGCGCCTTGCCGCATCGCCTGCCCCCATCGCCGTGCCGGCGGTATCAAGCGGCACAAACTCGACCCTTGGATCATTCTGCTGAAACAGCGCCAATTCCGCCGCCTGTTGCAGCGCCTGGCCAAGCGGCGCCTGTTGCCCCGAAAGCGGCAGCAGCAGCGCAACCCGCGTGCGCGCGATTTCGACCGGCGCGCCATTTGTCGGGGCGCCTACAATGATGGGGGCTTGCGGGGCACAGGCTGCAAGCGCGACAAGCATCCCAAGCGGAGCAAGGGTGATCAGGCGTGACGACAGCCGAAACAGAAAACGAGGCACGGTCGGTCCATCCTTCGGCTGCGCCCGCCATCGGGCCCGGCCTGACATTGGTTGCCACCCCCATAGGCAATATGGGGGATCTTTCGCCCCGCGCCCTGGCCGCCCTGAAGGCCGCCGATGCGGTGCTGTGTGAAGATAGCAGAACAACCGGCGCAATGCTCGCCCGGCTGGGTGTCGCCGCGCGCCTTGTTCCCCTGCATGACCATAATGAAGCCTCAGAGCTTCCCCGGATACTGCAAATGCTGGGCCAGGGGCAAAAATTGGCGCTGGTATCGGATGCGGGGACACCGCTGGTGAGCGACCCGGGCTTTCGCCTGGTGCGTGCTGCCATTGCGGCGGGGCTGCCGATTTCCGCCATCCCCGGCCCCAATGCGGCGGTCATGGCGCTGGTGCTTTCCGGCCTGCCGCCCGAGCCCTTTCTGTTTCAAGGCTTTCTGCCGCCTCGTGCCGGCACGCGCCAGGCAGCGCTTGACCGGCTGAAGGCGCTGGAACAGGCCGGGCTTGCCGCCAGCATGATTTTCTATGAGGCGCCGCATCGGCTCGCCGAAAGCTTGGCCGACATGGCTGGGGCCTTTGGCGCCGAGCGCCCGGCGGCTGTTGCGCGTGAAATGACCAAGCGGTTTGAGGAAGTGCGGCGCGACAGCCTGGGCGCGCTTGCCGCGCATTACGCCAGCGCCGAAGCGCGGGGCGAGATCTGCATTGTGGTTGGCCCCGCCGCAGCCGAGGCGGTGGTGAGTGACACTGAGGTGACCGCGCAGCTTCGCGCCGCGCTTGCGGGCGGGCTTTCGGTGAAGGATGCGGCGGAAGCGGTCGCCAAGGCCACCGGGCGCAAGCGGCGCGATGTTTATCGCGAAACGCTCAGCCTGCTGAACGGGCAGAACTGAACCGGGCGCGCGAAAAGGCTTGGCAGAGCGGCGGCAATAGGCAAGGCTTGCGAGAGCGTTTCACGAGAAACATGGGGAAGCAGTATGGGCCACGGGGAATTCGCCAATTTTCTGGAAGCCCATCCCGACCTTACGGTCTATCTGGTCCTTGGGCTTGGCTATCTTTTTGGCAAGGTCACCTTTCGCGGCTTCGGCCTGGGGCCGGTGACGGGCGCGCTTTTTGCCGGCATTCTGATTGGCCAATTCGCCCATGTACCGGTTTCGGAAGTTGCGCGCTCCATCCTGTTTTTGCTGTTCTTGTTCGGTATTGGCTATTCGGTCGGGCCGAAATTTCTGGTTGCGGTAAAGGGCGATGGGCTGCCTGGCATTGCCATTGGCATCATTGTGCCGCTCACGGGGATTGTCACCGCCGTTATTGCGGCACGCATTCTGGGGCTTGATGTCGGTTTCGCGGCCGGGTTGTTTTCGGGCGGTATGACGGAATCGCCCGCCATCGGCACGGCGGCCGAAGCGATCCGCGCCTTGCCGCTGCCTAAGGAACAGCGTGACCTGCTGATCACGCATATCGCGGTCGCCGATGCGCTTTGTTATCTGTTCGGCGCGCTTGGCGTGATTTTGATGACCACTGTCTTTGGGCCAATGTTGCTGCGCATTGATGTGGCGGCCGAGGCACGCAAGCTTGAAGAAAAATATGGCATGGCGCAAAAGCGCGCCGGCATTGCTTCCGCCTGGCGCCCTGTGGAAATGCGCGCTTATGCGCTTGAAGCCGAGACGCCGCTTGTCGGCAAAACCGTGGCCGAGGCGGAAGCCCATGCCGCGGGGCAGCGCGTTTTCATCCAGCGCATTCGCCGCGGCGAAACGCTGCTTGATCCAACGCCCGATACGCTGCTGCAGGAGGGCGATGTGATCGCCATTGAGGCTCGGCGTGAGGTGCTGATCACGCTTTTCGGTGGTGAAGTGCGGGAGGTTGAGGACAAGGAATTACTCGATATCCCGGCGCTTTCGCTTGATGTCTATGTCTCCTCACGCGATGTCGCTGGCCGCAGCATTGGTGAGCTTGGCGAAATGGCGGTAGCGCGCGGCGTATTCCTGCGCCGCATCCTGCGCAGCGGGTTGGAGGTACCGATTGCACCAGATACGCGGCTGGAACGCGGCGATATCATCACGCTGCTTGGCGCTGAAAAGCATGTTGAGGCTGCGGCTGCGCTGGTGGGGGCCGCAATCCGCCAGGGTGATGCGACAGATTACGTGACGCTGGGGCTTGCGATTTTCCTGGGCGGGCTGATTGGTGCCGTAGCGGGCTTTGATATTGGCGGGGCGCATATTACGCTTTCGACCAGTGTCGGCACGCTGATGGCAGGGCTTTTCGTTGGCTGGTTGAGGTCTCATCGGCCACAAATCGCGCGCATTCCGGATGCGGCGATTTCGCTGATGACATCGCTCGGGCTGGCCGGTTTTGTCGGCATGATCGGTCTGCATGCCGGCCCTGTATTCGTGGAGGCGGTGCGGGAAGTGGGTTTCGGTTTGCTGGTGGCCGGCGCCTTCGTGACACTGGTGCCGCAATGCGTTGGGCTATTCGTCGGGCGCTATGTTTTGCGCATGAACCCGCTTTTGCTGCTGGGCGCGCTTTCCGGCGCGCAGACCATGACGGCGGCACTCGCCGCCTTGCAGGAAAAATCAGGCAGCCCGGTTGCGGTACTGGGCTATACGGCGGCGGTGCCCTTTGGTCATATCCTGTTGACTGCGGGTGGGACCGTGATGGTTTGGGTAATGAGTTGAGTGGCGTGCTTAGCCGAACCCGCTGCCGCTCACGTGGACTTGTTACGTCATTATGCCGCTCCGCTTGCTCGTTTAGGCCGCCTGGCGCTCATAGGTCAGGGGGCTTTTTCCTCCCAAGGCTGAATGCCTGCGACGCAAGTTGTGAAAGCCGTTGATATATTGGAAAAAATTGCTCTCGGCCTGGCGACAGGTTTCCCATATCCTGCGCAAAACCAACTCGGCCTTGATGGTCTTGAAGAACGTTTCGACAATGGCGTTGTCATCGCAATTTGCCTTGCCGTTCTCAGACGACGGCAAGCAGTATTTGCGCAGAATTCTGATAATCGTGAGAGCATTATTGGCTGCCACGGTCGCTGTGGAAGTCGCAGCCCGGCGGCGGCGACCGCAGAGCTGACCGGCGTCAGCGCCTACGGGACAACCCCGGCGATTCGAGCAACAGAGGATGTCCGGCTCATCCTAACGCCAAGGAGGGTGAGGATGAGCCAGGAAATCCTCCTGGACCCGCCCCCAATTCGATCGAAGCCGCGCCAGCCCCGCAAGGCTACTTCACCTCAACACCATAGACATCACGCGCCGCATGGGCGGTGATCAGCCCATCCGCGACATCGCGTTTCACCAATTCAGGATCGCGCGCCTTGGGGTCACCCATGCCGCCACCGCCGGGCAGTTTCAGCAGCAAGCGCCGGCCCTTGGGGATAACCTGAAAGCCTTTTGTCCGCAGCACCGTGCCGTTCGGGTCATTCAGCCCGACCCAGCCACCAGCGCCTTCACCACCGCCATCGCGGCCCTTGGGCGGATTGGCGACGCGATCGAAAATCGCGTTCACGGCGAATTCCGCATCACCCTTGGCGCCGATTTCCATGATCTGACCAAAGCCGCCGCGTGTCTTGCCGGCGCCCGCGGAATCCGGGCGGAGCTCCTTCTTCCAGAAAACCACAGGGGCGACGTTCTCGGTCGCCTCCACCGGCATGGTGCGCACGCCGGATGGGAAGGCCGTGCCGTCCAGCCCATCCTTGGCGGGTCGCGCGCCGGTACCGCCAGAATTGAAGGTGATGATTTCAAAATCATCCACCTCGGCTTCCTGTCCAGAGACCTGGGAACCGCCACGCAAAGGCGGATTCCAAAGCGCTGATGAACCTTCCGCATTTACGCGGCCCGGCACCGCCTGATGCAGGCAGCCCATCATCAGATCGGGGATCAATTGCCCGATCACATGACGCACACTCACAGGATAAGGACGCGGCGCATTCAGGATGGAACCTTCGGGGATTTCCATCTCAAACGGCGCAAGGCTCGCCCAATTATTCGGCACTTCCGGGGCGACAACGCATTTGATGCCGAAGCAGGAATAGGCGCGACAATAGGCGGGCGGCACATTGATGCCGCGGCTCGAAAGCCCCGAAGTCCCGGCGTAATCCACCACAATCCGATCCGCATGAATGGTCATGGCCGCCTTCAGCGTCACCGGCGCCTCATAGCCATCCGATTTGATATCGGAACGGAAAGTGCCGCGCGGCAGCTTCGCAATCTCCAGCAATGTCGCGCGGCGGCTGGCTTCAAAGATATACTCCGCCAGATCATCCAGGCTATCCATCGCGAACTCATCCATCATTTCGACAAGCCGCTTGGACCCCGCATCATTGCAGGCGCAGAGTGAATAGATATCGCCTTCCAATTCCACCGGCGTGCGCGATCCTGCGCGGATGAAATCGAAAAACGTCTCATTCGGGGCGCCGGCATCGAAGCATTTCACGATCGGGATATAGAGCCCTTCTTCGAAAACGCTGCGCCCTTCCGGGCCCATGCCAAGCCCGCCGATATCAATGATATGCGCGGTATTGGCGAAAAGCCCGACAATCTTGCCGCCGCGAAAGGCTGGCGAAACGACGGTCAGGTCATGCAAATGCCCAGTCGCAAGCCAAGGGTCATTGGTGATGTAGTGATCACCTGGCTTCATTTTGGCAGCAGGAAACTTCGCGAGGAAATGCCCAACCGATTCCGCCATGGAGTTCACATGGCCAGGCGTGCCGGTCACGGCCTGGGCCAGCATGCGGCCTTGCAGGTCAAAGACGCCGGCTGAAAGATCGCCCGCTTCGCGCACCGTGGTGCTGAAGGCAGTCCGGATCATGGTTTGTGCCTGTTCTTCCACCACCGCGATCAGGCGATTCCATTGGATCTGGCGTTGAATTGTCGCCAGCGCGCCGGTTTCCTTCATCGTGCAGCCTCCTGCGTCAGATCGAGATAACCCAGCCCATCCATGCGGCAAATCCAGCCAGGGCCAATCAAGGTGCTGGTTTCCGCCTCCGCGATGATGGCGGGGCCGGGCAACGTGGCGCCGGGCCGCATCGCCTCACGATCATAAACCTGCCATTCGGCCACTTCGCCGGTCGCGGTATCGCGCACCATTTGCACGCGGATCGGGTTTGGTGGCGGCGCATTCGCCACTGGCGCTGCCGGTTCCACATGCGCTTCAACGGTGCGGACCGTGACGGCGAAGGACAGGATTTCAACGTCCGAACCCGGCACTGGCCGATCATAGAAGCGGCTATATTCCGCATCATACAGCGCGCGTATTTCGCGTACATCCTGTTCGGTCAAGGCACGCGGCGGGATCGGTACGGCAATTTCATGCCCCTGCCCGACATAGCGCATATAGGCGATGCGGGTTTCCTCAATCGGCGCACCAAAGGCGCCTTCCGCCACCACGCCCGCCGCTTCGCGCGACATGGCCGCGAGCAGGCTATTCACCGCCCCGATGTCAAAGCTGCCGAAGCGCTGATAGAGCGACTTCACCACCTCATAAGCCACAGGCGCGCGGAGGAAGCCAATCGCGCTACCGACACCAGCGCCGGAGGGCACCAGAATGCGCTTCACGCCAATTTTCTCTGCCACACGATAGCCATGCACAGGGCCACCGCCACCAAAGGCAATCACCACGCGGCCTTCGTAATTTTTCGCACTCTCAATGGCATGCACGCGCGCGGCATTGGCCATATTCTCATCCACCATCTCAACCACGCCAAGTGCGGCCATATCTGCGGAAAGCGCCAACTTGCCGCCAACATGCTCTGCCAGCGCCTTGCGTGACTGATCAGGATAAAGCCTAAGCGCACCGCCCGCGAAAAGTTCCGGATCGTAGCGGCCAAGGGCAAGATTGGCGTCTGTGACGGCCGGATGCGTGCCGCCGCGCCCGTAACAGGCGGGGCCTGGATCAGCGCCAGCGCTTTCAGGGCCCACCTGAATGCGCCCCATGCTGTCCACCTGCGCGATGGAACCACCACCCGCGCCGATTTCCACCATTTCAATCACGGGGATGCGCAGCGGCAGGCCAGAGCCCTTCTTGAAGCGCCCAACGCGCGCCACTTCGAAACTGCGCGATGCCTGCGGGCGGAAATCATCAATCAGGCAGACCTTGGCCGTGGTGCCGCCCATGTCGAAGGACAGCACCTTATCAAAGCCACGCTGCCGCGCGACAAAGGCCGAGAAGATCGCGCCGCCCGCCGGGCCGCTTTCCACCAGGCGGATCGGGAAACGCGCCGCCGTATCAATGGTGGTAAGCCCACCGCCGGACAGCATCAGATAAAGCGGGCAGGCCAGCCCCGCTTCTCGCAAGCCCAATTCCAATTGCTTCAAATAACGCGCCATCAAAGGCTGCACATAGGCATTGGCGACGGTGGTCGAAAAACGCTCCCATTCGCGCATTTCGGGCGAGACTTCTGAGGAAAGCGAAACCGGCAATTCCGGCCAGGCTTCCCGCACAATCTCAGCCGCGCGGCGTTCATGGGTTGGGTTCACAAAGCCATGGATGAAACCGATGGCGAGGCTTTCAATCCCCTCAGCGCGCAGAAAGGGAATATGCGCGCGCAGCGCAGCCTCATCCAAGGGCAGCAGCACCTTGCCGGTATTATCGAGGCGCTCCGGCACCGGCAGGCGCCAGCGGCGCGGCACCAGCGGTTTGGGCAATTCGATATTCAGATCATATTGATCGTAACGCGCTTCATTCGCGAGTGCCAAAACATCGCGAAAACCTTCCGTTGTGATCAGCGCGGTCTTGGCCCCCTTGCGTTCGATCACCGCATTGGTGGCAAGCGTGGTGCCATGGATCACCAACGCCAGATCGGCAGGCTTCATGGCGGCCTTGGCCAGCACCTGCTGCACGCCTTCAAGCACGCCCTTCTCTGGCGCGGCGGGCGTGGTCAGGACCTTGGCGGTCCAGCGCTGGCCATCCTTTTCAATGGCCAAGTCTGTGAAGGTGCCGCCGATATCAACGGCGAGGCGAGCAGTCATTGGAGCTCCTTAATCAATGAAAGACGAGCAATTGATCACTATCGACTCAAACCGGTAGCCGAACACCGCGCAACCCCGCTTCGCTGATGAGCCGGGCCAGGAGACCATCGCTCAGCGCCGCAGCGACAAAGTTATTGATGGCGGGCATGGCCTGCTCTGCCTCAGCCTTCGGCACTGCAATGGACATCAGCACTAGATTGAAGCGGCCTTCCAGCACGCGTGCCCCGGGCAGCTTTTCTACAATGCCATGACACAGATGCGTGTTATCGCCATAGGCATCGGCGCGCCCGTCGGACAAGGCTGCGCGCGCCGCCTCCAGACCGCCGGGCACGCGAACCAAAGTTGCCGCACGCAAGTTACGCGTAAGCACACCATCGGGTGCCGACCCCTCTGCCACCGCAACGCGTATGCCTGGGCGGTCGACTTCCTCAGCGTGGCGCAGCGCGCTGCTGGGACCGACAACATAACCGTTGTCTACCTCAAGAAAGGGTACACTGAACGCAAGGTGTTCACCTCGCGCCGGATCGCGCGCCGCTAGGCCCACATCCCAGGCGCCCTGGCCCACACTCCCGTTATAGCGGGCTGGATTGTCGTAACTGACTAGCTCCAAGGGTCGCCCGAGGCGCCTGGCTAGCGCCTGGGCAAGGCCGACAGTCACGCCACCGGGCGTACCATCTGGACCGCGCGTGACCAGCACCGGATTGGACAAAATGATCGCCGCGCGAAGGGGCTTGGTTGGCGTTTCAGCTAGGGCAGGCATTGCAAGCGCTCCAAGCAGAAGGATGCGACGCCCGCTCACGTGTACCCCATTGCGAAACGTTGGATTACAGCGCAAGCGGCCGCAAAATCTTCCATGCGCATAGCTTCCTTCGGATTATGACTGCCATTCTGATTGCGAACGAAAAGCATCGCCGCCGGCACGCCTGCTTCGGCAAAAGCCGCCGCATCATGCCCGGCGCCCGATGCCATATGCCGATAGCGAATACCAAGCGCCTTGGCCGCAGTTTCAATGCCCGCCCGCACGCCCTGATCCATCGGCGCGGAGATGCTGCCGGTTTCCGGGCCAAGATCAAACCGCACACCACGGCGCGCTTCAATCTCAGCCACCAACCGCCCCATGGCGGCGAAAAGCAGATCGCGTGAGGCGGGCTCAACACTGCGAATATCAAGCTGAAAACGCGCCTCACCGGCGATTTTTGTGAAGCCCGCTTCTTCCGTGGTCGCCATGGTGCAGAAGGTGCAGACCATGGCGTGGCCCAACGCTTCCAGCCGGCACCATTCCTCATCCAGCCGATGCACAAGCTCGGCCAAGGCAACCGCCGCATCGCGCCGATAGCGCCGCGCCGTCGCACCTGAATGATTATATTCACCCAGCACACGCGCGGCGCGCAGCCGGCGCGATCCGGGGATGCCCGTCACAATGCCAATGGGCAGCCCTTCGGAATCAAGGCTCGGCCCCTGTTCGATATGCACTTCCAGAAAGGCCGCGGTATTGTCTGGGCCGAGCAGATGCTCACCGCGCGCCACCGCATCAGGGTCAAAGCCTTCTTCCCGCATATGCTCGGCCAAACTCCGGCCGCTATCGGTACGCTTCACCTGCAGGATTTCCGGCGCCAGCAACCCAAGCGCTGCCTTGCTGCCGGGGTAGGAGGTTGGGAACCATTGCCCGGCTTCCTCAGCGCGGATCGCCATCACCGTCATGTCGCGGGCGGGCTGAAACCCCGCACGCTTCATGCCGGCCACTGCCGCGAGCCCCGCCAGAACCCCGGCGGCGCCATCGAAATTGCCACCCTCACGCACAGAATCCAAATGGCTGCCCATGATGATCCGCTTCGCCGCGCGGTCCGTCCCAGGCAGGGTCATGTATAGATTGCCCGCGACATCATTGCGGCATTCCAGGCCAAGTTCGCTGGCGGCGTCACGCACCAATTGATGCGCAATACGCTCTCCGCGCCCATAGGCTTCGCGCGTGACACCTTCGCCATCGCTTGTGGCTTCCCGCAGCGCGTCAAACAACCGCGCCGCAAGCGCCATGTCAGGGGTCAGATTGGGCAGCATGAGCAGGCTTACAGCATGCTCCGCACGCGCCCGCCATCCACGCGGATCATGGAAGCGGTGATATAGGCGCCGGTCTCGCCCGCCAAAAACGCGCCCATCGGCCCATATTCGGCCGGCATGCCAATGCGGCCGGCGGGGATTTCCTTGGCGGTCTGGGCCAGGATTTCATCCTCAGAAACGCCCGTTTGCTTGGCACGAATGGCCGTATTGGTGGTGATGCGATCGGTCAGGATGCTGCCCGGCGCCAGCACATTCATGGTGACACCATCGGCGGCCACTTCTGCGGCGAGCGTCTTCAGCCAACCCCAAATCGAAGCGCGCAGCGTATTGGAAAGCGCGAGTGTGGGGATCGGGTGCTGCATGCCCGTGCTGCCCACCACAATCACGCGGCCCCATTTTTGCGCGCGCATCGCCGGCATCAGGCGATTGGTGATACGAATGGGCGAAAGCACGATATTCTGGAACCACTTGACCAGATCTTCTTCCTTCATCTGGGAAGCGGTGCAAACCGGCGGCCCGCCATGGTTCAGCACCAGGATATCAACGCCCCCCATCGCAGCCACTGCGGCGTCGGCAAGCTTATCCATCTCCGCGCCTGAGGAAACATCGGCCTGAATGCCATAGGCGGCCTTGGCGCCGAGCGCCTTCAATTCCGCCGCCACCTTATCGAGGCTCGCCTGTTCGCGCCCGCTGACCGTGACAATGGCGCCCTCGGCCGCGATGGCATCCGCGATGGACCGCCCAAGCCCCTTGGAACCGCCCATGACCAAGGCCCGCTTGCCCTTCAACCCCAAATCCATGACCCGTTTCTCCACGAAAGAATGAGGCCCCGACCCTGCCCCCTCACCCGCCCTCTGGCAAGACGGGCCAAGCCGGGCCATGGTGCGGCCCGTTCAAGGACGCGGAGCACAATACCCCCATGGCCAAGCCAGTCATTCTCGTCACCCGGAAATTGCCCGAGGCCATTGAGGCACGGCTCACTGAAGTCTTCGACGCCAGGCTGAACCCGGAAGACGCGCTTTGGGGCCGCGATGGCGCTGAGGTCGCCGCGCGCGCCAAGGCCTGCGGGGCGGCTGGAATCCTAACCGCCGCGGGGGATGCGATGAACGCCGCCGCCATCAACGCCTTGCCGGAAAGCGTGAAGGTCATCGCGACCTTCAGCGTCGGCTTTGACCATATCGCCATTGATGCGGCGCGCGCGCGGGGCATTGCGGTGACGAATACGCCCGAAGTGCTTTCCTTCGCGACCGCCGAATGCGCCTTCACCCTGATGCTGATGGCGGCCCGCCGCGCCGGCGAAGGGGAACGCATGGTCCGCGCCGGGCGCTGGGAGGGTTGGGCGCCAACGCAGCTCATGGGTGTCACGCTGCAGGGCAAGAAGCTCGGCGTTTTGGGCTATGGCCGCATTGGCCGCGAATTGGCCGCCATGGCGCGCGGCATGCAAATGGAAATCCATTACCGCGACATGCAGCGGCTACCTGCGGAAATCGAACAAGGTGCCATTTTCCATGAAACCGATGCCGGCTTCCTGGCCATGATTGATGTGCTTTCCATGCATGTCCCGGGTGGAGATGGCACGCGCAAATGGCTGAATGCTGAACGGCTGGCGCAGATGAAAAAGGGCGCCATTGTCATCAATTCCGGCCGCGGGCCTTCGGTGGATGATGAGGCACTGATCGCCGCGCTGAAATCCGGCCATATCCGCGCTGCCGGGCTTGATGTGTATGATGGCGAACCCCGCGTGCATCCCGGCTATATGGCGCTTGAGAATGTGGCGCTGCTGCCGCATCTCGGTTCCGCCACCATCGAAACGCGCCATGCCATGGGGATGCGCTGCATAGAAAACCTCGCCGCCGTGCTGATCCAGGGCATTTCGCCCCCGCATCGCGTCGTCTGAGCCTTCGTTCTCAACACCAAGGAAGCACAAGATGAATTTCGATTTCGCGAAAATCCCCTTTGAACAGGCCTATAAGCTGGTGGTGTCCACTGTGGTGCCGCGTCCAGTCGCTTGGGTGGTGACGAAGGACAAGGATGGCGTGGTGAATGCCGCGCCCTATTCCTTCTTCAATGCCTTTTCCGACAATCCCGTTGTGGTGGGCTTTGGCTGCGGGCCGCGTGCGCCGGGGGCGCTTAAGGATACGGTCGCCAATATCGAAGCGACGGGGCAATTCGTGGTGAATATGGTCTCGGCCGATCTCGCTGAGAAAATGAACATCACCGCGGTGGATTTCCCACCCGGCGTCAGCGAAATCACCGAAGCGGGACTTTCCACCGCGCCTTCCACCAAGGTTGCCGTGCCGCGCATTGCCGAAAGCCCGGTCGCTTTGGAATGCGAGATTTTCCAGTTTGTGCCCGCGGGCCGGCACATCATTGTGCTCGGCAAGGTGGTTGGCATGTATGTGCGGGATGATTGCGTGATGGATCCGGCGAAGTATTACATTGATACCCCCAAGCTTGGCCTGGTGGGCCGCATGCATGGGCGCGGCTGGTATGCGCGCACCACGGACCGTATCGAAATCCCCCGCATTGATCTGGATGAATGGGAAGCGCGCAAGAAGAAGGGCTGAGTCCATGCAAGCGTCGCCGAAGCTGCCGCGTCGTCTGGCTTTGGCGCTTCCCCTGCTGCCTTGGGCGGCGCAGGCACAGGCACCCGCCTGGCCATCCCGCCCCATCCGACTGATTGTGCCTTTCGCGCCAGGTGGCACCACCGATGTTGTCGGGCGCTTGGCGGCGGAGAAACTCGGCCCAAGGCTTGGCCAGCCCATGCTGGTGGAAAACCGCCCCGGCGCCGGTGCGACACTTGGCGCGCAATTGGTCGCGCGGGCAGAACCTGATGGCCATACGCTGCTGGTATCATCATCAACCTCGCATGGCGTATCGCCTGCGATCTATCCCAATATCGGCTATGACCCGATGGCGGATTTCGCGCATATCGCGCTGCTGTCGCGCACGCCCCCTGCCCTTTTGGTCACGCGCAACCATCCCGCGCGCAATATCCAGGAATATCTGGAAATGGGCCGGCGCGAGGGTGAATTGACGCTGGCCGTGGCGGCCATTGGCACGTCTTCCCATTTGGCCGGTGTGCGGCTTGGTCAGGCGCTGGGGGTTGAGGTGCGTTCCGTTGTTTATCGTGGCGTTGGCCCGGCGCTGACCGATGTGATTGCCGGTATTGTGCCGGGCATTATTGATAGCCTGCCTTCCGCCGTTGGGCATATGCGCAGCGGGTCGCTCCGCGCGCTCGCGCTCCTCAGCGAAGCGCGTTCGCCACTATTTCCTGATTTGCCCACCATGCGCGAAGCCGGGCTTGATGTGGTCTCGGCGGCTTGGTTCGGCATTTCCGCCCCCGCTGCCACGCCTCAGCCCATTCTGGCGCGGCTCACGCGCGAAGCCCAGGCCATGCTGGCAGAACCTGATACGCGCGCAAAGCTTGAGGAATTAGGCGGCGCACCCCCGCCATGGACACCGGCCGAATACACCGCCTTTATCAGAAGCGAATTGGCCACACTGGGCGCGCTGGCGCGGGCCGCCGAAATCAAACCGCAATAGCTTTTCCAAAGCCACGCCCGCTTGCACTTGCGCGCCAATGCGTCAGGATGCGGTTCAAGTGGAGGAAGGCGCGGTGATCCAAAGACGCAGACTCGCCTTGGCAGGGCTGCCATTTCTGATCCGCCCGGCAAGGGCGCAGGCATGGCCATCGCGCCCCATCCGGTTGGTGGTGCCCTGGCCGCCAGGGCAAGCAACGGATCAGGTTGGCCGGCTGATGGCGCAACGGCTTTCGGAACGCTTGGGCCAACCCATCGTGCCGGAAAATCGCCCCGGCGCGGGTGGCAGCATCGGTACGGATATTGTCGCGAAAGCCGTGCCTGATGGTCATACGCTGCTCGCCGCATCCATCGGGCCGATCAGCCTGGGGCCACTGATCCATCGCACGCCCTATGATGTGGACCGCGATCTGGCGCCGGTCGCGCGGTTTTCGGGTTCGCCCTATATCCTGGTGGTGCGGGCCGATTTCCCGCCACCCGATGCGCGCGCCCTGCTGGGCTTGCTGCGCGCCAATCCCGGCAAATACACCTATGCATCTTCCGGCGCGGCGGGATCGCAGCATGTGTTGACCGCGCTTTTCCTGGCGCGCGCCAATGCGGAAGCACTGCATATCCCCTATCAGGGTAGCGGGCCGGCGATGGCCGCCTTGCTTGGTGGGCAGGTGCATTTCGCGATTGAAACGCTGGCCGCTGCCGGCGCGCTGATCCGCGAAAGCAAGCTCAAGGCCTATGGCTCCACCAGCGGGCGGCGCAGTCGCCTGGCGCCGGAGATTCCGCCACTTGCCGAAGCCGCCGATATCCCAGGCTATGACTATACTGGCTGGATCGGCCTGATGGCCCCCGCCGCCACACCGCCTGCCATCATTGCGCAAATCGCGGGCGCGGTGGAACAGATTGCCGCACAGCCAGACACGCATGAGCGTTTGACCAATATCGGAACCGAGGCAGCCTTCGCCGGCCCGGATGCCTTTCGACAGGTTTTGGCGGAGTATCGCGCGAATTTCGAAACTGTCATTCGCCAGCTTGGCATTCGCGCAGAATAACACAGGATAGGAGAGAGACCCATGACCAAGACCGTCGGCTTTATGCTGGCCGAAAGCCTCGCGGCGCATGACATTGACATCATCTATTGCGTGCCGGGGGAAAGCTATCTTGGCCTCACTGATGCGTTGAGCGAATTCCCGGGCATCAGGCTGGTGGTCTGCCGGCATGAAGGTGGCGCGGGCTTCATGGCCGCTGCCGATGGACGCATGCGCAATGGCCGCGCCGGTGTGGCGCTGGTCTCACGCGGGCCGGGGGCGACCAATGCCATGATCGCGCTCCATACTGCCTATCATGACGCAACGCCGCTGGTGATGCTGATTGGCCATGTGGAACGCAAGGATGTTGGCCGACTTGCCCTGCAGGAACAGAATTATTCACGGCTTTTGTCCGATATCACCAAGGGCGTGTTTGAAGTCATCGAACCGATCCAGGCAAGTGAGACGATTGCGCGCGCCTTCCACTTGGCGGAATCCGGCACGCCCGGCCCGGTTGCCGTCATCCTGCCCGAGGATATTTTTGACGCCCCCGCCGAAGGCCCTGTGGTGAAGCCGCGCGCCCTGCCCTTGGCCGGCCCGCGTGCAGAGGATTTGGATCAGCTCGCGGAATTGCTTGCCAATGCCGAGCGCCCGCTGGTGCTGGTGGGGGGCGCGCTGGCAACGCATGGCGAAAATGCTTCGGCCGAATTGAACCGCCTGGCGGAAGCCTGGACGCTGCCGATCAGCCCAACGCATCGCCGGCCACATTTGTTTGACGCCGAGCATCCGAATTACGGCGGCTATATGGGCATTCGCGTGCCAAAACCGCTGATCGAGGAAATGAAAAAGGCCGATCTGATGATCTGTCTTGGTGAACGCATGTCGGATTCGATCAGCCAATCCTATAGCTTCCCCGCTGCACCCGAACCGCAGCTTACCATGGTGCAGGTCTGGCCGGATGCGAATGAAATCGGGCGCGTCTGGCGCGTGGATTTGCCGATTGCGGCTGATCCGCTGGCTGTCATTCGTGGCTTGCTCGCGCGCAATGCCCCGGAAGCGAGTGAGGCGCGCAAGCGCTGGGTTTCTGGCCTCAATGCCATTCACCGCAAATTGCTGGCACCCGAATGGGACAAGATGGAAGATGGCGTGAATTTCGGCGCGGTTTGCGCGGCGGCGGCGCGGCATGTGCCGCGTGACGCGGCGATCACCTCGGATGCCGGCAATTTCTCATCCTTCCTGCATCGCTATTTTCCCTTCCGGCAAACGCAATGCTTCCTCGCTTCCGTGGTGGGGGCCATGGGTGCCGCGGTACCAATGGCCGTTGCCGCAGCCTTACGGCGCAAGGGCAAGCGCGCGGTTGCCTTTGTCGGTGATGGCGGGATTCTTATGACCGGGAATGAAATCGCGACAGCCGTGCGTGAAGGTGTCGCACCGGTGATCATTCTGTCCGATAATTCCTGCTACGGCACCATCGGCATGCATCATGAAGGCCGCTACCCGGGCCGCACCTATGATGCCGCGATCCGGCTGACAAACCCGGATTTCATTGCCTGGGCCAGGGCCTTTGGCGCAGCGGCGGTTTCCATTGAAACGGAAGATCAGATTGAAACAGCGCTTGCGGAAGCCTTCGCCATCACGGATCGGCCAGTGCTGGTGCATGTGAAATCATCCGCGATGCAGGCTTCCGCCTGGCGCAAAAGGACCATGCCGCTGCCGGCGGCCTGAAATCAGCCGGATCGGATCCGCGATGCTTTTTGCGGGTCCGATCTCTTGCTTGGTGAAAATGTATATCATGTAATTTTAGTGTAATTTTATGATGTCTCAGTTTCGAAATTGCAGCACTTTTTATCTGAAATTCAATAAATGCACGTTTCGTAAGCACAATTTGTCTGTGCGGCGTTAAATGCTCGAAAAACATTCTCCTCTAAACTCATCCTCGCAGCACATTGATGACGAATTCTCTCAGTCATCAGTGCAACCTCTTTGCGAAGGGAAAGTTTCGGATGATGAAAAAACTCATGGCGCTCGGTTTCGCGCTTGGCTTGGTTTCAACCCCTGCTTTGGCGCAAGTCGAATTGGGCAATGGCTTTTCGGTCACCGGCTCCGCCGTTGGGCAGACCGATTACATGTTTCGCAATATCAGCCAAACGCGCAATCGCCCCGCCGTCCAGGGCAATCTGGAGCTTTCCCATGAAAGCGGCTTTTACATTGGTGGCTTCGTCAGCAATGTTGCTTTCGTTGGCACGGATGCGCGCCAGGAAGTGGATGGGCTGGCGGGCTTCCGCTTTGAACTGAGCGGCCTCAAGGTTGATATTGGCGGCGTCTATTATTCCTATCCCGGCTATACCGCCGGCCCCGGCCAATATGACCTCGCTTTCGCTGAAGCTGTCATGAAGCTGTCCTATGAAATTGAACCCGTAACGCTGCTTGGCACCGCGGCCTATTCGCCGGATTTCTTCGGCAGCTCCGGCGATGGCGTGTGGCTTGAAGGCGGTTTTGATTGGAAGACGCCGGTGTTTGACGTCACGCTGTCCGGTCGGCTTGGCTATCAGTGGATTGACCGCAATAACCGCTTCGGTGCGCCTGACTATCTGGCTTATGGCGTATTCCTGCAGCGCGATATCGCAGCGGGCTTTTCGGTCTCCGTCGGCTATTACGGCACCGATATCAGCCAGAAGGAATGCCTGGACCTCAAGGTGTGCAGCAATCGCTTCATGGCCGGCCTTACCTGGAAATTCTGAAGCGCCCCGCCTTCAGCAACACATTGAAGGACCCGCCCCGACCATTGGTCCGGGCGGGTTTTTCATGTCGCGGGCCCGTCACTCCGCCGCGATGCGGCTTGGGTCAAGCACCACTTGCGGAATGTCATAGCTGCGCAAATCGCCATAGAGCCTTGGCAGATCAGCTTCGAACAAGCCGCGCGTGACACCCGCTGCCAGGCGCGGTGCGGCCATGGTCATGGCATTGATCGAAGACCCCGCCGGGCCAAAGGACATGGTGGTGCCGATGCCAAAAAGATGGATATCGCGAATCCATGGCGTCTCACCGGCGCGCTTTTCCACAAAGGCATAATCCGGCGCCAGATAGGGAAATTCGCCGAGCCTTTCGCTTGCTTCCTCAGGGGGTGGCGTATAGCGATCCGCCCAGAGCGCAATGTTATTCGCGCAGTCGCCGAGTGCCGGGATCAGCGCCGGGTCCATGCGCACACCCGTGCCGCAAATCGCATAATCCGCCTGGAAGGCTCCGCGCGCTGTTGCCAATTCAACGCGCCCATCCACCAAGCGCGCCCCGGTCCAGGGCCGACCGACATGCATGGTGAAATTGGGAAAGGCATTGACCCGCGCATAGGTATCAGCTGGAAAGCCCTCGCGCAGACCAAGAATATAGGACATGAAGCGCCAGCGCCATTCATCGGGCATTTCGAAAATATGACGCATGAAGCCCGCAAAGGTCAGCCAGCGATAGGGTTGGATGATCATGGGATCGGCACGGCGGCAGAACAGATGCACCTCCGCCGCCCCAGCCTCCAGCGCCATGGCGGCATTGTCAAAGGCCGAGGCACCGGCGCCCAGTACCGCCACCACGCGGCCCTTCAACGCCGCGAAATCAATCGCGTCCGCGCTATGGGCGCGCTTATCGGCCGGCAGCGCGCGTAGGAAATCGGGCATCCACCATTCGCCAACGCCTTCCTGCCCCGTCGCCAGCACCACCTTGCGCGCCAGATACGGCCCGGCCGAGCTTTCCACGCGAAGGCAAGGCAGCCCGTCATCCGTGCGCGCGGGGGAAATGCGCCCGGCCTCCACACCGTTTTGCACCGGCAAGGCGAGCACCCGGCGCAGCCAATTCAGATAATCCTGCCAGGCTTCGCGCGGGATCATGCGCATGGCGGCGAAATGCGCCGCGCCGAATTGCGCCTCATGCCAGGCCTGATAGGTCAAGGAAGGGATACCCAAATCCGGCCCGTTCTGATCCTTCCAGGATCGCAAAGTCGGCATGCGGGCATAGGTGACCCAGGGGCCTTCCTTACCTTCCGGCGCGCGATCAATCAGCAGGATATTGGCTACCTTGTCGCGCTTCAGCGCATGCGCGACCGCAAGGCCGCATTGCCCCGCGCCGATAATCAGGCAATCCAGCACCGGCGCGCCGCCGCTGGTTTTGGGTGCGAGCCAGGCAGCACGCGGATGGGCCACCAATTCCAGGTCGCGGCTGATATCGGCTTCAAGCTCGGTCAGGTTGCGCGGGGCCGGCATGGCGGGAAAGCTCCTTTCGTTCACGGCTAAGCATCCAGGATTCGGGCGCGGGATGCAAAACCACGGCCAAGCCCTATGTGAAGGCCATCCAGGGCCATGTTTTCGCCCCATCTCGGTTGTTATCAAGCCCCGCTCAACCCCCTTGAGGCCCCGCTTTTGTCCCAGGACCCGCCCGCACTTTCCATCGTCGTCCCCGCCTATAATGAGGAGGAGGTGCTGCCCCAATTCCATGCGCGGTTGGTGGCGGCGCTGGCCGATATCGGCCTCTCCTGGGAAGTGGTTTATGTGAATGACGGGTCGAAGGATGGCACGCTTGCCGTCATGCTCGGCATTCAGGCCAAGGATCAGCGCGCCTCGGTGCTCAATCTCAGCCGCAATTTCGGCAAGGAGATCGCGCTGACCGCCGGCCTGGATCACGCCCGCGGGGCGGAGGCGGTGGTGGTGATAGACGCCGATCTGCAAGACCCGCCTGAGGTGATCCCAGACCTCATCGCCGCCTGGCGCCAGGGCTTTGATGTCGCCTATGCGCAGCGCAATACCCGCGCCGGCGAAACCTGGCTGAAAAAAGCCACGGCTTCGGCGTTTTATCGGCTGATGCAGCGGATCAGCGGCAAGGTGCATCTGCCCCCCGATACCGGCGATTTCCGGCTGATGAGCCGCCGCGCTTTGGATGCGCTGCTGAAACTCCGCGAACAGCATCGCTTCATGAAGGGCCTTTTCGCCTGGATCGGCTTTCACGCCATCGCTGTGCGGTATGACCGCGCGCCGCGCGCCGCCGGCACCACCAAGTGGAATTACTGGAAGCTTTGGAATTTTTCGTTGGAGGGCATCACCTCCTTCACCGTCGCGCCGCTGAAGATTGCGACCTATATCGGGCTGATGACGGCGATTATTGCGCTGGTCTATCTGGTGCAATTGATCATTCGCACCATCCTGTTCGGCAATCCTGTCGCGGGTTACCCGAGCCTTTTGGCCGTGACACTTTTCCTGGGTGGCGTGCAGATGATGATGCTTGGCATCATCGGCGAATATCTCGGGCGCATCTTCAACGAAACCAAGGGCCGGCCGCTTTATCTTGTGGAACGCTATCTGCCGGGCGATAAGGCGTGACGCGACCAGCGATGAAAGCCTGGGCCGGGGCCGCGGCTTCGGTGCTGATCGGCTGGGCGGTCATCGCCTATGCTTTCGGGCTGCATATCCTGCTCCCTTGGAATACGGGCTGGATGTTGAGCGGCATGATCGGCCCCGACCCGGTGCAATATTGGCTCGGCTGGAATTTTTTTCGCCGCGCGCCCTGGTCCTGGCCGCCTGGCCTCAACCCGCTTTGGGGGCTGGAGGTCAGTTCCTCCATCTATTACGCGGATGCGATTCCGCTGCTCGCGTTTTTCTTCAAGGCGATCAGCCCGGTGATCGAGGTTTCGCAATATTGGGGCCTTTGGATTTACGGCTGTGCTGCGCTGCAAGCCTTCATGGCGTGGCGCATCATTGGTCTGGCGACCGATGATCCCCTGGCGCGCGTCGCGGGTGCGGCCTTGTTTGTAATGCAACCGACCATGCTCGCGCGCATGGGCGGGCATTTCGCGCTTTCGGCGCATTTCCTGCTGCTGATGGGCTTGTGGCTTTGCCTGACGCGGGTTCCAAAAGGGCGTTGGGTGGCCTGGGCGGCGCTGCTGGTCGCGACCGCGCTGATCCATGCCTATCTGCTGCCCATGGTGGCGGCGCTGTGGGCTGCGGATGTCCTGGCGCGCTGGCTGGATGGCGCCAGGCGCGCCGGGCTTGTCGCTGAAATCATCATCATCTTCGCCATGGTCGGTGCTGCGCTTTGGGCGGGCGGGATGTTCATGCTGGGCGGTGGCTTTGGCGGAAGCTGGGGCGGTTATGGGCAGATGCAAATGGATTTGCTGGCGCCGCTTGATCCCTCGCCCTGGGGCGCCTTCCTGCCGGATTTGCCGGGACCAAACCATCTGGAAGTCGGCCATTCCTATGCCGGACTTGGCGCGCTTTTGCTGGTGCTGCTCGGGCTGATTGCCTGGACGAGAAACCCAACCCGGCCCGAAAGGCGCTTCTGGCCGCTGATCCTGGTGCTGGCCGCCATGGCGCTATTTGCGGTCTCGCCCAATGTCTCCGTCGCTGGCGTGAGTTTCACGGTTGTTGAATTGCCGCCCTGGATTTTGCGCTATGCGGATGCCTTGCGCGCATCAGAACGCTTCGTCTGGCCGCTTGGCTATGCCGCGCTGATCACCGCGACGTTTCTGTTGATCCGCTGGCTGGGCGGGCGGCGGGCCGGCTTTGTGCTGGCCGGCCTGATCGCCATCCAGGTCCTCGATATGCGCCCCGGCTTTGCCCGGCTGCACCACTTCTTCCCGCCCACCGCCGCCGCCGTGCCGCTCCGCCTTTCCGACCCCTTCTGGGCCGAGGCCGCGCGGCATTACACCCGCATCCGCATCATCCCTTCCGGCAATCAGGCCCCGTGGTGGGAGGAGATTGCGGTTTTCGCCGCGACCAAGGGCCTTGAGACGGACGCGGTCTATCTTGCGCGACTCGACCCAAAGCGCGTGGCGGCGCTGAATGCCAAGCTGGCGCGGCAATTGGCCGAGGGCGAATTTGAGCCGCAAACCCTTTATGTTCTGGGTGATGAGGGCGCGCTAGCCCTGGCTGGCGCCAGCCATCAGCCGGGCCGTGACCTGATTGGCGGCTTCAATGGGCTTTGGGTGCTGGCGCCCGGATGGTATGCCCGCAGGTAAAATATATTGATACCAATAATTTAGATAGCGCTTTTGGCATCCCGCTCGAGCCGCGCGCTCAGCGCCGCAAAATAGGCCGCGCTTGCCACAATCTGGCCGCAAGCACGGCCCAAATCCGCCCCCGTTGAGGGTTTAAACCCTTCACCAATACCGGGAACCCGGTGCCCCCCAGTGAGAGGTCTCACCACCTCTTTCGTTCAGGTTCGAAGGCTCAGGACACCATGTCCAGCGTACCCGTACAGACCATCTCGCAACCCGCGACCCAGGCCGTTGGTCTGGAACGCGACCGCAAGGCGTTTTTCCCCATCGCCAAGCGCGCGCTTGATATCATCGGCGCTGGGCTTGGCCTTGTGCTGCTTTCCCCCTTCTTCCTGATCGTGGCGCTGCTGGTGCGCGCCGATGGTGGCCCGGCCTTCTTCGCGCATCAGCGCGTGGGGCGTGGCGGCAAGCTGTTCGGCTGCCTGAAGTTCCGCTCCATGGTGATTGATTCGCAGACGCGCCTGGAAGCGCTGCTTGCGAGTGACCCAGCGGCGCGCGCCGAATGGGAAGCCACCCGCAAGCTGAAGAACGACCCGCGCATTACGCGGATCGGGCGCTTCCTGCGCTCCACCAGCCTTGATGAATTGCCGCAGCTGATCAATGTGCTGCGCGGGGAAATGAGCCTGGTAGGCCCACGCCCCGTGCAGGAAGCCGAGATTGATCGCTATTACGGCGCGTCAGCCGCGCATTACATGGCCGTGCGCCCCGGCATCACCGGCCTTTGGCAGGTGAGCGGGCGGAGCGAAACATCCTATGAATCCCGCGTCGCCTTGGATGTTTCCTATGTGTCGCGTCCATCGCTATTGGCTGATCTCAGCATTTTGCTGCGCACGCCGGTTGCGGTTTTGTCGCGTCGCGGCGCCCATTGATCATGAACGGGCGCGGCCAATGCACCGCGCCCCTTGCTTGAAGTCGCCGCGCGCCGCCGATTGAAGGGATTGCCAATGGCTGAGGCGCAACCTGCGGGAGCCGCAGAACGCGCGGGCGGGCGCAGGCTGGTCTCCGGCATTCTCTGGAATGGGCTTGGGCGCGGCCTGCCCTTGCTGCTTGCCCTTGTCATCACGCCGCTCCTGGTTGCAGCCCTTGGCGTGGAACGTTGGGGGCTTTTCACACTTGCGCTGGCGCTGATTGGCATTTTCGGCGTTTTCGATCTTGGCCTTGGCATGGCGCTGACGCGCGGTGTTTCGGAAAAACTTGGCGCCGGCGCGGTTGATGAAGCGCGCGCCATGATCGGGGCAACATTGCTCGCGCTATTTGGCGTATCTTCCATCATCGCGGCTGTGCTTTTTCTGACTGTGCCCTGGCTGGTAGGGCGCTTTTTGAATGTGCCAGAAGCCTTGCAGCGGGAAGCCATCATCGCTTTTCAACTGCTCGCCGCCGGCGCGCCTTTGGTGGTGCTGAATGCTGCGCTGTGGGGTGTGCTTTCCGCCTGGCAGCGTTTTCGGCTCGCCAATCTGGTCAATATCCCGCTCAATACCTTCTATTATCTTGGTCCATTGCTGGTGCTGTTCTTCTGGAACAGCCTGATCGGCGTGATGCTGGCGGTGATTTTGGTGCGGCTATTCAGCGGCATTGCCTATGCCATCATCGCCCATCGTGATGTGCCGGGGCTTGGCCTGAGGGCGCCGCGCTTTGGCCTGATGCGGCCCCTGCTGCGCCAGGGCTTGTGGATGAGCCTGTCTGGCGCACTGACGCAGCTATTGCTTTACGCGGATCGCTTCATCATTGGTGCGGTGCTGACGCTTTCAGCCGTGGCGTTTTACGCAACACCGCTTGATTTGATCATGCGGCTTTGGATCCTGCCCGTGGCGGTGGCACAAACCCTGCTGCCCGCCATTGCTTCTTCCTATCGCGACCTGCCGCAGAATACCGCCCTTCTTGTCAAGCGCGGCGCCTTGATTGTGATGGCGCTTTGCCTGCCGGCCTCTCTGATTCTGATCCCGGGGGCAGAGCTTTTCTTGCGGCTTTGGCTGGGCGCGGAATTCGCTACGGGCGGCGGGCCGGTGCTGCGCATCCTGAGCTTTGGCATTTTCTTTTCCTGCCTTGCCTTCGTGCCTGGCATTCTGCTGGAAGCGATCGGCCGCCCTGATGTGACGGCAAAATTCGCCTTGACGCTGGCATTCATCTTTCTGCCGCTTAGTGCGGCGCTGTTACCCTGGTTTGGTATCGAAGGCGCGGCATTCGCCTGGGCAGCGCGCTGCGTGGCTGATTTTCTGGGAAGGTTCTGGCTCGCCGCGCGGCTTTACCCAGCCGTGCGGGAGACATTGCGGGAATTACTCTGGCCGATCCTGCCAGCGGCCTTAGGCTTGGCAATAATGATTCCCTTGGGCGGCTGGCTTTGGCCCGCGCTGCTGGCCGCGCTGATTTTCGGCTTGGTTTTCGCCGCCGGCTGGTCCATTGCCGCGCCGCAGGACAAGGCCCACACCTTGGGGATAATCCGCAGAATGGGGCGCCGCAGCGCATGATGCCAATCGCCATCAATGGCCGCTTCCTGACGCAGGGCATGACCGGCGTGCAGCGCTTTGCGCGTGAAATCACCGCAGCGGCGGATCGGCTGGCGGGCCATGATGCCTGGCCGGAAGCACGGCTATTCATGCCAAGCAGCGTGACGCAAAGCCCCTTCGCCTACCTTAAAGCCGAAGCCATTGGCCAGAAATCAGGCCAGCTTTGGGAACAATGGGAATTGCCCAAGGCGGCGCGGGGTTCCTTCCTGATCAATCTTGGCAATACCGCGCCGCTGATGCTGGGCCGTGCCCAGGCAGTCGTGATCCATGATGCCGGCGTCTTTGACACGCCCGAGAGCTATTCCTTCGCTTTCCGCATCTGGTATCGCTTTCTGCACAAGATGCTCGCGCGATCCGGCGCGCAATTGCTGACGGTTTCGGAATTTTCGCGCGGGCGCATTGCTGCGGCGCTGGGCGTGGCGCCTGAAGCCATTGGCGTGCTGCCGGAAGGTGGCGATCACATGCTGCGCATCACCGCCGATGTCAGCATTCTAGCCCACCATGATCTAGCGCCAGGCCGCTATGCGCTGGTGGTGGGCAACCCCGCAGCACACAAGAACCTCGCTGCACTGACCAGTGCTGCGGCGCTGCTTGGGGCACGCGGCCTGACTTTGGCCGTGGCGGGTACGGCTGACCCGGCGGTGTTCCGCGCAGGCGGCGGGCCGGCCGCTGATGCCGGGCGCATCCTGGGCCGCGTCAGTGATGCCGAATTGCGCGCGCTTTATGAAAATGCGCTCTGCCTGATTTTCCCATCGCGTTATGAGGGTTTCGGCCTACCACCCCTGGAAGCCATGACCTGCGGCTGCCCGCTTGTCGCGGCCCATGCCGGCGCGGTGCCAGAAGTGTGTGGCGAAGCGGCGCTGTGGTTCGATCCGCTGCGGCCTGAGACTCTCTCGGAAGCCCTGGAACGGCTGCTGGATGAAGCAGGCCTCGCCGCCGGCATGCGCGATGCGGGGCTGAAGCGCGCGGCGCTTTACACCTGGGAAAAGGCAGCGCTTGCCTTGTTGGCCCTGATCCGAAAGAAGGCGCCATGAAGATCGCACTGGTGCATGAATGGCTGGATAGCTATGCGGGTTCCGAACGCGTGCTGGAACAGCTTCTGCTGGAATGGCCGGAAGCGGATGTCTTCGCCGTTTGTGATTTCATGCCGGAAGCCGAGCGTGGTTTTCTGCAAGGCAAGCAGGTCACCACCAGCTTCATCCAACGCATGCCCTTTGCGCGCAAGCATTTCCGCAAATTCCTGGGCCTTATGCCGCTTGCCATCGAACAGCTTGATCTTTCCGGTTACGATGTCGTGATTTCATCCTCCCACGCTGTCGCCAAGGGCGTACTGACGGGGCCAGGGCAGATCCATATCTCCTATGTGCATAGCCCCATGCGCTATGCCTGGGATTTGCAGCACCAATATCTGCGCGAAGCGGGCCTCACGCGCGGGCTGAAGGGCGCCTATACGCGCTGGCTTTTGCATCGCATGCGGCTTTGGGATCGCGCCAGCGCGCTCAACCCCGATATTGTGCTCGCCAATTCAAGCTATATCGCTGAGCGTATTCAAAAGACCTGGCGGCGCGATGCGCAGGTTTTGCATCCGCCAGTGGATATTGAAAGCTTCACGCCCGCGCCAGATAAGGGTGATTACTACCTGATTGCGTCGCGCATCGTGCCCTATAAGCGGGTTGATCTGATCGCCGCTGCCTTCCGCGCCATGCCAAACCGCAAGCTGATCATTGTGGGCGATGGCCCGAATGAGGCGCAGGCCCGCGCTGCTGCCGGCGATGCGCCCAATATCACCTTCAAGGGCCGGCTGGCACGGGCCGAATTGATCGCGTTGACGCAAGGCGCGCGTGCGGCGGTTTTTGCCGCTGAGGAAGATTTCGGTATCGCCACCGTGGAAGCGCAAGCCTGCGGCACACCAGTAATCGCCTATGGTCGCGGTGGCGCACGCGATATCGTGGTCGCACCTCCTGATCCGCGCCCAACCGGACTTTTCTTTCAGGAACAAACCACCGCAAGCCTAATCGCCGCGGTTGAGCGCTTTGAAGCCATGGCGCCCGCCATCACGCCCGAAGATTGCCGCGCCAATGCGGAACGCTTCAGCAATGCGCATTTCCGCCGCCGCATCCGGCAGGTGGTGCATGACGCGCTTGGGATCGCCGCGACATGAGGTTCTCGCTCATTGTCGCAACGCTTGGCCGCAGCAGCGACATCGGCGCGCTGCTGGAAAGCCTGCTGGCGCAAGGGCGTGATGATTTTGAAGTGATCATTGTGGATCAGAATGCGGATGATCGCGTGGCGCCGGTGCTACAGCCCTATGCGGCGCGCCTGCCCATCACCCATCTGCGTTCCAGTATCCGCAATGCGAATCATGCGCGCAATCTTGGGCTGCGCGCGGCGCGCGGTGAGATCGTGACCTTCCCTGATGATGATTGCCTTTATCCGCCAGGCGTGCTGGCGCGTGTTGATGCCGCCTTTCGTGCGGCGCCATCGCTTGGTGTGCTGACAGGCCCGGCGGCATCGCCGGAAGGCGGCCTTGGATCTGGGCGTTGGCGAGAAGCCTCGGGCGCGATTGACCTGACCAATGTCTGGACCAGCGTGATTGAATTCAACCTGTTCCTGCCGCGCCAATTGATGCTGGCGCTGGGGGGCTTTGATGAAAAGCTCGGCCCCGGCACGCGCTGGGGCTCGGCTGAGGGCAATGATCTTGTCTGCCGCGCCATGGCAGGCGGTGCGGTGGCGCAATATGATGCTGGCTTGCGTATCATCCACCCCGACAAGCGCCTGACGGAGGTAGCGGTTTCGCGGGCCGCGAGTTACGGGCGTGGGCTTGGCTTCGTGCTGCGCCGGCATGGCGTACCGCTTTCCGTTTGGTTCGCGTTTCTGGTGCGCCCGATTGGCGGCGCCTTGCTCAGCTTGGCAAGGCTGCGTTTTCACAATGCGGCCTATTACGCCATGAGTTTTTGGGGCCGGCTGATCGGTGGCCTGGCGCGGGAAGCGCGCGAAGCCCCCCTGCCCGCGCCGCTGCAAGGGGCCGCGTGATGCATATCACCATCGGCATCGCCACACGCGGAAGGCCGGCCATACTGGCGGGTGTATTGCGTGATCTGGCGCGGCAAACGCGCAAGGCGGATCGCATGATTGTTTGCCATGTCTCGGCTAATGACATCACGGGTTGTGAAGCCATTCCGGGCGTCGAGTTCATTACCGCCCCCGCCGGCCTGCCGCGCCAGCGCAACCGTATCCTGGATGAAGCGCGTGACAGCGATGTGGTGCTGTTTTTGGATGATGATTTCCTATGTAATGATACGTTTCTTGCCGTGCTTGAAACCTGCTTCCAGCAGCACCCTGAAATGGTCGTCGCGACCGGCACGGTGATTGCCGATGGCGCCAATGCACTGGGTTATGATTTGGCGGAAGGTGCGGCGCTGCTTGCCGCCGATCCCGGTGTGGCGGATGCGCTGGCGGTTACCGAAGCCTTCAACGGCTATGGCTGCAACATGGCCTTTCGCATGGCTGCCGTCCGCGCGCATGATATTCGCGTGGATGAACGCCTGCCGCTTTACGCCTGGTATGAGGATATTGATGTCACGCGCCGCCTTGGCGTGTATGGAAAAATCCTGCGGCTCGCGGGCGCGCGCGGCGTGCATCTTGGCGTTAAGGCCGGGCGCGTCCCGGGCCTCAGGCTTGGGTATTCTCAGGTGGTGAACCCGATCTATCTGGCGATCAAAGGCTCCTTCCCGTGGAGCCACGCCATCCCAAGTGCTGCGCGGCATTGCCTGAAGAATTTGCTGCGATCCCCTTTTCCGGAACCCTGGGCGGATCGCTGGGGCCGGCTTCGCGGCAATATGATCGGGCTTTGGGATGTGCTGCGCGGGCGCGTCACGCCGGAACGCATTCTGGAGTTATAGGGCGCGCGCCCTGCGCATTTACCCCCTTTCCCTTCTGGCCAAGGCAGTGGAACATCGCCTGATCAATATCAGGAGGAAGCTCTGCCATGAGCCTAGAACCAGGCCGCGCCCGGCCGGAACCAACCCCCGAAACCCGCCACTTCTGGGAGGGGCTGCGCCAAGGCAAGCTATTGCTCCAGCGCTGCGGTGATACGGGCAAACCCTATTTTCCGCCACGCCCCTTCAGCCCCTTTACCGGCACACGCAATGTGGAGGTGTTTGAAGCCTCGGGCCGCGGCACGCTGCATTCCTATGTGATCCATCATCGCCCGGTGCCTGGATTTAAGCCTCCTTACGCGATTGCGGTGGTGGAGCTGGAAGAAGGCCCGCGCATGATGACGAATATCGTTGAATGCCCGCAAACGCCGGAATCCTTGGTCTTGGACATGAAGCTGGAATTGGCGCCGACCAAGATGGATGACGATATTACCCTGCCCCTTTTCCGCCCCGCGAAGGAGGCTTGATCCATGATACGTCCCGGTGAAATCGCTATTGTTGGCGCCGCCGAAAGCACACGCATCGGCGCCGTGCCCGATATGGCGCAAATCATGCTGCATGCGGATGCGGCGCTGAATGCCATGGCGGATGCTGGCTTGAAGCCCGGCGATATTGATGGCGTTGCCTGTGTTGGCCCCATGATGCCGCAACAGATCGCGCATTATCTTGGCATCACACCGAAATGGGTGGATGGCACGGGTGTGGGCGGCTGTTCCTTCATGCTGCATGTGCGCCATGCGGCGGCGGCCATTCATGCCGGCTATTGCAAGACTGTGCTGATCACGCATGGTGAAAGCGGGAAATCGCGCGTCAATGGCACGCCGCGCCCACCCGAACCGCAAAGCCTGAATGGCCAATTCGAAGCGCCTTTTGGCCCCATGGGTCCGCCGACCCTCTTTCCCATTCCCGTACTGCGCTACATGAAGACCTATGGCGTCACGCATGAACAAATGGCGCAGGTTGCCGTGGTGCAGCGCGAATGGGCAGCGAAGAACCCGCGCGCGGCCTTCAAGGACCCGATCACGATTGATGATGTGCTGAACAGCAAAATGATCGCCTATCCCTTCCGGCTGCTGCAATGTTGCCTGGTGACGGATGGCGGCGGCGCGCTGATTCTGACCTCATCCGATCGCGTCAAGGATTTCCCGACCAAGCCTTGCTACATTCTGGGCAGTGGCGAAAGCGTGGAAACCACCATGGTCAGCCAGATGGAGGATTTCACCTCCTCACGCGCATTCCGCGTGGCCGGGCCGGAAGCCTTCCGCATGGCTGGCATCAAGCACAGCGATGTGGATCATTTGATGATCTATGATGCCTTCGCGCATCTGCCCATGTATGGCTTGGAAGATCTTGGCTTCGTCAAGCGTGGTGAGGCGAAGGATTTCATCTGGGAACGCCATACCGCGCCGGGCGGCAAGCTGCCCATCAATACCAATGGCGGCGGGCTTTCTTACACGCACACTGGCATGTATGGCATGTTCGCCCTGCAAGAAAGCGTGCGCCAGGTGCGCGGCACCGCGCCGGCCCAGGTGCCCAATGTGAACATCAGCGTGGCGCATGGCGTGGGTGGCATGTTCTCTGCCTCCGGCACGGTGGTGCTGAGCAATCAAATTCCCTGAAAGAGGTTGCACATGACGGAGGCGGTGAATTTACGCGAAAGGGTGAAGGAACCGCCTTCGCCATTATTGGTTGAAAGCTATTACCGCGGGTCAGTCGCGCGGGCCCAGCATCATGTCTTTGCCCATGAAATGTGGGTGCATCTGGCGCATGGGCTGATGCTGGAACGCCAAGGCATCATCACGCGCGATGCCATGGCGCAAATCCTGCCGGAAATTATTGCCATGGCGGATGCCGGGCCGGATGCGGTGCCGGTGGATTACCGGCAGGAAGATCTCTATTCCTATGTCGAGAAACTGATCATCCAAAAACTCGGCCCCGATATTGGCGGGCGGCTGCATACTGGGCGCAGCCGCAATGATCTGAACGCCACCACCTGGCGCATGGCGTTGCGCACGGAATTGCTCGCGGTGCTCGCGCTGCTCGCGGATCTGCGCCAGACCATGCTGGCGCTGGTTGAGGAACATATCGGGACAGTCATGCCTGGCTATACGCATGGCCAGCATGCGCAGCCCATTACCTTTGGCTATTGGCTGGCCTCGGCGGCGGATGCGCTGGCGCGTGACCACGAAAGGCTGATGGGTGCGCTGGCGCATTGCGATCTTTGCCCCTTGGGCGCTGGCGCGCTTTCCACCACCGCCTTCCCTCTGGATCGCGCCTGGATTGCCGGCGCGCTGGGTTTCACGGCACCGCTTGAGCTTGCCTATGATGCGGTGTCATCGCGCGATGATGCTTTGGAAGCGGCCTCTGCCTTGGCGGTGATGATGACGCTGCTCTCGCGGTTGGCGACCGATCTGCAAAACTGGGGTAGTTGGGAATATGGTTTTGTCGAATTGGCGGATCGCCATTCGGCGGTTTCAAGCATCATGCCGCAGAAGAAAAACCCTGTTGCGCTGGAACATTTGAAGGCCGCGGCGGCCATGGTGCAGGGCGCGCAGCACGCCGCCATGGCCTGCACCAAGAACACTGCCTTCGCTGATGTGAATGATGCTGTCACCGCCGTGAATGAACCGGTGCTGGATGCCACCCTTCGCAGCCGGCGCATCCTCGCTTTGTTTCAGGAAGTGATGCAGGGCCTCAGCCTGAACAAGCACCGCATGGAAAATGCCGCGCGTGAGGGCTTTGGTTCGGCCACCGAATTGGCGGATGTGATTGTGCGCGAAACGGGCCTCAGCTTCCGCATGGCGCATAACATCGTCGCCATTGTCGTGCGCGATGCCTTGGCTGAGGGCCGCACGGCGGAAAGCATTTCAAGCGCTGCCCTGGATGCCGCCGCGCAGACGCTATTCGGCAAAGCCCTGGACATTCCGGCCGCGAAGCTCCGCGCCGCGCTTGATCCGGCAGAGAATTTGCTCGGGCGCAACGTGCAAGGTGGCCCGGCGCCTGATACCATGGCGGCGCTGATTACGCGCCGGCGCGATGCGCTGGCGCAGGACCGCGAAGCGGTCGCCGCCATCAATCAGCGCCTTGCGGATGCGCGGACCAAGTGTTGGGCAGAGGCAAAGCACCTGGCGCCGCCGCCATAGTCTTGTTTAGTCGGCCTATGGTATGATTGGGATGAGATAGCGCGGGCCAAGGCAGCTCAGCGCCAGAACCGGGAGAACGACATGAAACTGACACGCCGTACTGCCCTGACCGTCGCCGCAGGGTTGCTTGCAACACCCGCCATCGCGCAATCAGGTTTTCCCAATCGCCCCATTCGCCTCATCGTGCCCTGGCCGCCTGGCGGGTCCACAGATGGTCAATTACGCGCCTTGGCTGAAGCGGGATCACGCTATCTTGGCCAACAGGTGATCATTGACAATCGCGGCGGCGCCAGCGGCACTTTGGCCGCAGCCGCCATGGCGCAGGAACAACGCGGCGATGGCTATCTTGTTGGCCAATTGCCCATCACCGTCTTTCGCTTCCCGATGATGTCAAGCCGCCCGACCTGGGATCCGCTTAAGGATTTCACCTATATCATCCATCTGACCGGCTATCTTTTTGGCGTGGTGGTAAAGGCCGATAGCCCATGGAAGAATTGGGAAGAATTCCTCGCTTACGCAAAGGCCAATCCGGGCAAGGTTGCCTATGGATCGCCCGGCGTTGGCACCACGCTGCACATCACCATGGAACGCATCGCGCTTGAACGCGGCATCGAATGGTTACATGTGCCCTTCCGGGGCGGCGCCGATAATGCGCAATCCCTGCTGAGTGGGCAGACCCAAGCGATGGTGGATTCAACTTCCTGGGCGCCGCTGGTGGATGGGGGGCAATTCCGCCTGCTCTGCACCTGGGGCGAGCAACGCGCCAAGCGCTATCCGGATGCGCCGACGCTGGTTGAAAGCGGCATCAATATCGTCTCCACCTCACCCTATGGCATTGCCGCACCCAAGGGTGTTGATCCCGGCATTGTGAAGGTGCTGCATGATGGCTTCAAGCAAGCGCTTTATGATCCGGTGCATACCACCGCACTTGAACGCTTCGATATGCCGCTGATCTATAAAAGCAGCGAGGATTACCGCGCTTCAGTGGTCAAGATCATGGAAGAAGAAGGTGCGATCATTCGTCGCCTTAATCTTCGTATCAATTGAATAACTCTGGTGAAGGCAGTGGCACCATCGCCTTCACCCCGCGCGCAACTCATCCAGCGCGAGTGAGACATGGCGCTGCACCGCGCCATCCTCATCACGCAGCGCCAGTGTGGCGCGCCTGTTCGGCCAATCCATTTCCACCGTGCCGAAATTGACGCGCGCGTAAAGCTCACCCAGGCGATTGGGGCCTTGTTCCCGCGCATTGGGAAAGCTGCGATTGATCCCGCTTGAGGTGATTTCCATCAGCGCATAGGGCGTGCCCTGGCTTTCGCGATAGAGCGCGCCGATATGCCGATCACCGGAAAGAAACACTACGCCGCCGGCCTTGGTGCTGGCGATCAGATCATAAAGCCGCTGGCGTTCGCGCGGGAAATTACCCCATCTTTCCCAGCCATGGCCTTCCACCACGACCTGGATGGAAGAAACAATCAAGCGCAGCTCCGCCGGTTCTTGCAGGCATGCACGAAGCCAGGCCCATTGCGCCTCACCCAGCATGGTTTTCGCGGGATCATCATCCGGCAGATAGCGTTCCCGCCCAGGCGCGCCGCGCGCATCGGTGATGCGCAAGGGCGAACGGAACCAGCGCGTATCCAATAGAATAATCTGCACGCGCTGCCCCGCCGGGCCGAGTGTCAGCTGATGATAAAGCCCATCGCGCCGGCGCCTGATGTCATCAGCCGGCACGCGCCAGAATTCCAAAAAAGCGTCCTTCGCTTCCTGCTTGAAGGGGTTTTCAACGCCGCCATCATTCACCCCAAAATCATGATCATCCCAGATTGCGGTGTGATGCCGCTGCCCCGCGATGAAGCCCATGAATTCCTCATGCTGCCGCGCGCCGGCATAGGCTTCCTGCAATTCCGCCAGATCATGCCGCCGCACCCCGCCATAGACATTATCGCCGGCGAAGATGAAAAACTCCGGCTGCCAGCCACGCACCGCGCGCCAGATCGGCTGCGGCCGCGCATGATCCGAGCAAGACCCGAAAGCAATACGGCTGACCGCCTGACCCTGCGCCGCCACCGGCGCGGCAAGCGGCGCCAAGGCCGCCGCCGCCAAGCCACGCCGCGTGATCATCGGGATTAAACCTGCGGCATTTCTACCTTGCCGGTATGCAGTTCAAGCCGTGACATCTCAGGCGCCACCTGCCCCGCATCACGGAAGGCCTGCTTCAACGCCGCCATATTCGGCGCGAAGATGCTCTCGCGATTGCTGCTGACCCAATCGCGCGATTGCTGCGGCATCACCAAGGAACCCTGGAAGCGCGGCATGACCCAACGCGCGAAAAGTTCAAAGGACCGCATGGTCGCTTCCCGATCCGCCCATTCATGGGCACGGAACAAGACGCCCCCTGCGCCCCCATTGGTGAAGCCCAGCAAACGCTCAATCCCCGCCGCCACCGTTTCTGGTGATCCGACAAGCGTTGAGCCCATCGCCAGCCCATCGCGCAGCGGGTCTTCCGAACGCATCGGCGGCCGGCCCAGGGTTTCGCTGAAATAGGTCAGCGTTTCCAAAGCCTCACCATGGCGCACATCGCGCAGCGCGCGTTCATCATCCTCGGCGCAATGCAGATTGACCACCAGGCGCCAATTACGCCGGTCCATCTTCTGGCCATGCTTGGCGGCTTCCGCTTCCGCCATCTGCCATTGCTCGGCGAGCGATTTCGGCCCGCCCGGCAAGCCCGCGCCGAGTGAGAGCAAGCCAAGCCCATATTTCGCCGCCGCCAGCGCGCCCGATGGCGTTGTCGAAGACGCGACCGAAATCGGGAAACGCGGCTCCGAATAAGGTGCCAGATGCAACCGCGCCTCACGCAGCGTGAACCAATCGGTTTCCATGGTCACCGGTTCTTCACAGGCCAAAAGCCGCGTGATGGCATTGAGCGATTCATCCATCCGCCGGCGCTGATGCGCCGCATCAATGCCCATCATGTAAGCATCAGATACCAGCGCACCCGGCCCGCAGCCCAGCATCACGCGCCCGCGCGTCATGTGATCCAATTGCACAAAGCGCTGCGCCACCAACAACGGGTGATGATAGGGCAGGCTGGTCACACCTGATCCAAGCTTGATATGCTTGGTGCGTTCCGCTGCTGCGGCAATCATGATTTCCGGGCTCGCGATGGTTTCCCAGCCGGCGGAATGATGCTCACCAATCCAGGCCTCATCAAAGCCAAGATGGTCCAGCCATTCGATCAATTCCAAATCGCGCGTCAGCCCGAGCGTCGGGTTGTCACCAACCCGATGAAAGGGCGCGAGGAAGATGCCAAAGCGAAGGCGGCGAGGCAGCATGGGTGGATTCTCCATCACATGGAAGGCGGGTCGCCCGCCAAAAAATCCTCGCCGCCATAATCGGCTGCGCGAGGCAGGCGCAGGATGCGCCCTTCAGGGGTTATGCCTACATATTCGGGCAATACGGTCACCACCGGCGCGGCGCGTGCGGCGGCAAAGGCTTCCGCCACACTGTCATGCCGGGCGAGTTTGGTCAGGTTCATGCGTGTTGGGAAGACGAGTTTCTTGGTGCCGGCAATGCCTTCCGCCAAAGCATCAGCGGGCCTGATCCAGACACTATCCACCGCTTCATGGCCATCATGCAAAGCGGCCTGATCTTCGGGCGCGGCGGCCAGGAAAAAGTGCGTGTCAAAGCGCTTCGGCACTTCAAGCGGCGTGATCCAGTGTGCGAAATGCGCGAGGCCGGAAATCGCGGGCATTAGGCCACGCGCGGCCAACATGGCAGCGAATTCGCCCTCGGCTTCCGGCGCCCGGCCTTCCTCCGCCAGCAAGACGCCGCATTCTTCCCAGGTTTCGCGAATAGCCGCGACACGAAAGGCGCCATGCGCATCACCGCCGGCCAGCACCTTGTCAGATGCCTCAACGCGACCGCCCGGAAACACCAAGGCACCAGAGGCGAAATCAATCTGACGGTGGCGCACCACCATGAAAACTTCCATGCCGCCAGGCCCGTCACGCAGCAGCATGACAGTGGAAGCCGGGCGGGCGGGGGCAGCGGAGCTATCATTCATGCCCGCATTGCAGCGCGCCCAGCGCTCCGCCGCAAGGTGCCTCGCCTCATCCCTTGGCCAGGCGCCGCAAATGCGTCGCAGCCGCGCGGCTGGCAGCGGCTTCAATGTCACGAAAGCCGAGCACCAGCGCCTCTCCCAGGCGTGTCAACCGCGCCCCGCCCCCCCCGGCGCCGCCAGTAACGCGCTCCACCACCGGGGCCGAGAAGGTCTCATTCAACTCCGCCACCAATTCCCAGGCCCGGCGATAAGACATGCCAAGCGACCTGGCGGCGGCGCTGATCGAACCGGCTTCCGCAATCGCTTCCAGCAGGGCGATCTTGCCCGGGCCCACGCGGCCATCAGCGAAATCAAGCCGGAGCCAAAGCGCGGCGTCCTTCATGGCCGGGCCATCACATGCAGCGCATCACGCAGCAGGGAAACGCTGCATGCTTCGCCCACTGCCAGGCCATTGCGCTGCGCGGCATGGCGCGGCAGGGCAAAGGTCAATTGCCGACCTTCCGGATCGCCCACATCCAGGGTCACACGCATTTCCTCGCCCATGGGCAGCAGTGCGGTGATGGTGCCGGCAACCGGGTTCTCCCTTTCGCCGGCAGAAGGTCGGCCACGCCGATGCAGCACCACCCCGCCCGCGCCGATCAGCCAATCAACGGCGCTACCAGGCGGCAGGCTAGGCATGGGCGCGGCTTCCAGCACTTGGCTACCCCAGCGCAGCCGCGTCAGGCCATCCTCATGCGCCAGGATCACGCCGGTAAAAAGGTTGCGCAGATCAAGCAGCCGCGCGACCTCGGCCGAGGCCGGCCGGGCCAGCATTTCCGCGGGCGGCGCGGTTTGCAGCCCGCGGCCCCGATGCAGCAGCAGCATGCGATCCGCAAGCGATGCGGCCTCATCCAAATCATGCGTGACCAGGATGATCGGAATGGCAAGCCCCTGGCGCAGATTGGCCAATTCCACCTGCAAGCGCCGCCGCGTGGCGCGGTCCACCGCGCTGAAGGGTTCATCCAGCAGCAAAACGGCAGGCTCGCGCGCCAAAGCCCGCGCCACGGCGACGCGCTGTTGCTGGCCGCCGGAAAGCTCGGCTGGGCGGCGTTGCTCAAGCCCCGCAAGATGCACACGCGCCAGCAGCGCGGCAGCGCGTGCGGCGCGCTCGGCGGCGGGCAAATGGCCCATGGCGGCCATGACATTGGCCAGAGCTGTCATATGCGGAAATAGCGCGTAATCCTGAAACACCAGCCCGACGCGGCGCCGATGCGCCGGCAGATCAAGCGCGCGGCTGGTATCGAGCCACGCCTGTCCATCACAAATCACGCTGCCGCTTTCGGGATGATGCAGCCCGGCAATGGCGCGGAGCGTCGTGGATTTGCCCGCGCCTGACGGGCCAATAATGGCGAGCAATTCCCCCGGTGCGCAATCCAGCGCGATATCAAGCGCGATCGGCGCTCTTGCCTTCAGGCGCAAGGAAAGCCCGGCATCAGCCATGGCGGCGGCGCCCGATTCCGCGTGTCAGGCGCTGTACCAGCAACAGCGCCACCAGGCAGATCAGCAATAGCAACGCCGACATGCTGGCGGCGGCGGCATCGTCAAAAGCCTGCACGCGATCATAAATCGCGATGGCGGCGGTGCGGGTTTCGCCGGGGATGGCGCCGCCCACCATCAGCACCACGCCGAATTCGCCAAGCGTATGGGCGAAGGTCAGCACAATGGCCGTGGCAATGCCGGGCCAGGCAAGCGGCAATTCAATGCGCCGGAACACCGCCCAAGGGGTCATGCCGGAAGTGGCGCCGGCTTCGCGCAGATTGGGCGGGATGGCGGCGAAAGCGTTCTGAATCGGCTGCACGGCAAAGGGGATATTCGCAATGGCACTCGCCAGCAGCAGCCCTTCAAAGGAAAAAGCGAGGGTGCGGCCGAATAGCGCTTGGAAAGCGCCACCAAGCCAGGTGCCGGCGCCAAAGGCGGCCAGCAAATAAAAACCAAGCACAGTCGGCGGCAGCACCAGCGGCAGCGCCACCGCCGCTTCAACCACGCCCCGCCCGCGAAAGCGCCGCAGTGCCAGAAAGCGCCCGAGCCATAGCGCCAAAGGCAGCAGGATCACCACCGTGCCAAGACCAAGCCAGAGCGAAAGGCGGAAGGCGGGCCAATCCATCGCTCAGGGTGCCTGCAGGCCATGGCGCGCAAAGACCGCTATCGCCCCGGGGGAAAGCAACCAGGCCTGCACGCGCAGCGCCGCGTCACTGCCACGCTTTGTCACCGCGAAGCTATGGCGGAGCGGCCCATGCAAAGCTCTCGGCACCAGGCTGAAGCTACCGCGCGCCGTGAGCGCGGGGGAAAGCGCGAGAGAATGCGCAACAAGGCCGCCTGTCGCACCTTCGGTTGTGGCGAATTGCGCTGCCTGGGCAATGCTGGTGCCAAAGACAAGGTGCGGGCGCAGCGCCTCCCACAGATCAAGCCGGCGCAGGGCTTCTTCGGCGGCGCGGCCATAGGGGGCGATTTCCGGATTGGCAATGGCAAAGCGCTGCACGCGCCCTGCCGCCAGCAAGGGGCGAAGCGCCTCCAGCCCCGTAGCGGGATCAAGCGCTGATCCGCGCGGGGCAAATAACGCCAACCGACCAAGCGCAAAGACATGCCCCGCATCGCGCGTGTGTCCCGCTTCAGTGAGTTTTTGGATGCTGATCTCATCGGCGGCAATCAGCATCTCAAACGGCGCGCCTTGCGCGATTTGCCGCGCCAGATTGCCGCTCGCGCCATAGGCGAAGCGCGGCGCGATCCCGGTTTCAGCCATGATCAGCGCTGCCGCTTCCTCCAGCGCCGGTTGCAGACTGGCGGCAGCCGCGATCAACGGCGCCGGACGCGCGGCCACCTGCCCGCCAAGCATGGGCGCAGAACCAAATGCCAAAAGCAGGGCGCGGCGGTGCATTGGAAGCCTCAATGATGCCCATCAGCGTTATTCCCATTCGGATATAGCCGAACAGCATCCCGCTCCACAAGCTCATCCGCAAAAATTCGGGCGCGTATTTTCCAAATGTAAATCTTGCAATGGCAATAAAGGGGGTGAGGAGCAAAAAATGTTCACATCCCAAAAATGCTTTTTGCCCATGAGGGTGCATAAAGCACAAATTTTTTTGGAAGCTATTAATACCGCATTCATAAATGAAGATATTGCGTTGCCATGCGGTAATGCCAATCAAAAACCACCCGCGACTTTTGCGGGGGCCGATTCATGAGCGGGGCCTTCTCTACGATTGGCACAGCCGGAAATGATCTTCTCTCAGTTCCGGGTGCCACGGACGATAGCCTTGCCGGGCTTGACGGTGATGACACGCTGCTTGGCTTTGGCGGTGTGGATCAGCTCTCCGGTGGGGCAGGCAATGATTCCCTTGATGGCGGTGATCTGACGGATTATCTGCAAGGTAATGCTGGCGATGATACGCTACGCGGCGGCAATGGTTGGGATACTCTTTGGGCAGACAGCCCAAGCGGGACCAGCGGCGATAATGCGTCCTCACGTAATCTTTTGCGCGGCGATGCAGGCGATGACGTCTTGCTGGGGGCGCTTGGGCGCGACACCCTGGAAGGCGGTGAAGGCCAGGATGTGCTGAGCGCTGGCGGGGGTGCGGATTGGCTCTCTGGCGGCAATGATGCCGATACTTTCCTGATTGACCTTTTCACAAATCCCGCGCTCGTCAGCAATTTCTTGGCGGCTGATACGATTGCTGATTTTTCCCGAATGCAAGGCGATTCGCTTTCCTTGGGCCTTACAAATGGGGTGTTGCAAGGTAGCTTGGGGCCGGCGCCGCTGATTTGGTGTGGAGCCTTGCAGACTAATGCTGGACCATTGCCGGGGCTTTCGCTGCCAGGCGCCAAATTGGGCTTGGGTTATCTGCAGGCTTGGTACATTCCGGCAGCCAGCACAGATACATTGCCGGGCGGCTGGCTTACAATTGATTTGGATCAGGATAATGCGCTCGGCACCGCTGACCTGCTGATCCGCCTGGTAACAACCAGCTTCGCGCCCGAAAGCTTCTATTACTGGGTCGCGGTGGGCAGCTTCGCAGGCATGGCCGGTGGCGCAAATGATGACGTGATTTCGGCATTAGCCTCAGGGTCAAGGTTGTTCGGCCTGAGCGGGTCCGATTTGCTGCTGGGGGAAGCTGCAGCGGATTGGCTCTCGGGCGGTGCCGGCGCCGATACGCTTTCCGGCCTTGGCGCTTCCGATCAGCTCTGGGGCGGTGCCGGCAATGATTGGCTCAATGGCGGCATTGGCAATGATGCGCTCTACGCCGATGGTCCCACCCTTGACGACATGGATGTCGCGGAAGCCGCCAATCATTTGGATGGTGAAGCGGGCAATGATTCGCTCTATGGCGGAGCGGGTCTTGATCGGCTGCTCGGCGGCGATGACGCTGACTACCTCTATGGCGCGGATGGCGCCGATACGCTGGATGGCGGCACGGGCAGTGATCAGTTGATCGGCGGTGATGGTGCCGATAGCCTGATTGGTGGCAGTGGCGCCGATACTCTTGACGGCGCCGCTGGCGATGATTGGCTTGTGCTGCAGGACGCGACGGATCGGCTGAGTGGTGGTGATGGGTATGACTGGCTAATTCTATCCCTCGGGCTTTCGATTAATCTCGGACTTCTGGGCAATCAGGTAACCAATGGTTCCTGGATTGCAGACTTCGAAGCCGTGGATGCCAGGACCTCCAACGCCGCCATGACAATGATTGGGAGCAATGACGCGAATTACCTTTTCGGCGGGTCGGCGAGTGACAGTTTAGGCGGCAATGAAGGCGATGATTACCTTCTGGGGGGAGCCGGCAATGATACGCTGGCCGGCGGCACTGGCCAGAATATTCTGGAAGGCGGCGCGGGGGATGATTTCTACCAAGTTGACAGTATGGATGACCTGCCACTGGAAAATCCAGAGCAAGGGTTTGATACGATTTCGGCTGGCATTGATTTCTATCTGCCCACCGACATCGAAACCCTGATCTTTTCATCTACGGGGCAAGCGCAGCGGGGCTCCGGCAATGAAGGGAATAATCTCATCATCGGCAATGCGCTGACGAATGCGCTGTTTGGCGGCTCGGGCAATGATACAATACAGGGCGGGGCGGGTGATGATACGCTGCAAGGCGATACCGGGGATGATCAACTGATCGGCGGCGATGGCGCGGGCGATTGGGTGAGCTATGCGAACCTCACCGAATTCGGCCAGAACGTCGTGGTCAATTTGAACAGTTCTTGGGCGACGGGCGCTGCCGGCAGCGACTTCCTGCAAGGGATCGAATATGCGCTCACCGGGGCCGGCGATGACCAGCTTTTTGGCAATGCAGCAGCAAATTACCTCGCCGCCGGGGCAGGCGCCGATATGCTTCGGGGCGAAGCCGGCGCCGATACGCTGGATGGCGGAGAGCAGGATGATACCCTTTATGGTGGTTCAGAGGGCGACCTGCTGATCGGCGGCGTCGGGCAGGATTCGATATCCGGCGATGCCGGCAATGACACGCTGATCGGCGGGGAAGGCGCCGATTCCATGGCAGGCGGCGGCGGCAATGACCTCTATTACTTCATCGAAGCCCAGGATCGGATCATCGAAACCTCAGGCGGGGGCCAGGATACCATCATCACCTCGGCCAATATCAGCATGGCGGGGGATGTTGAGGTGCTGGTGATTGCCGATGGGATCAGCAACCTTACCCTTATTGCCGGGTCAGGCGGCTCGCTGATGGTCGGCAATGGCCTCAGCAATAACTTCCAGGGGGGCGCAGGGCATGATGTGATCCTTGCGGGTGGCGGGAGTCTCGACGATATACTGGCCCTCTTCAATGTTTGGCTCTAGCCCCATGGGCCCGGGCCCATGAGCAGAAGTCGAGGAAGGCTGGTTTGTGATGGAAAAGGCAACGCTTGGCGGCGGCTGCTTCTGGTGCCTGGAGGCCGTGTTCCTCGGCATGAAGGGTGTGGCCGCGGTAACCTCGGGCTATGCTGGCGGGCATGTCGCCAACCCGAGCTATGAGGAGGTTTGCGGCAAGCGTACCGGCCATGCCGAGGTTGTGCAGGTCAGCTATGATCCCGCTATGATTTCCTTTCGGGACTTGCTGAAGGTCTTTTTCACCATCCATGACCCCACCACGAAGGACCGGCAAGGCGCCGATATCGGCCCGCAATATCGCAGCATCATCCTGACCCATGACGACGCGCAGGCGACAACGGCGCGGGAAGTGATGGCGGAACTGACCGCCGCGCGGCTTTGGGGCAACCCGATTGTTACCGAAATCGTGCCGCTGACCCAATTCTGGCCAGCCGAACCCGAGCACCATAATTACTTCGCGCGCAACCCCTGGTCCGGCTATTGCCAGGCCGTTGTGGCGCCGAAAGTCCTGAAATTCCGCAAGAATTTTGCCAATTTGCTGAAACCCGATCAGGGGGCATAAGGGGACATGGTGTTTTTCAAGCAAAACAAGGCGCAAGAGGAAGTCTTTCCGATCCAGAAGACCGAAAGCGAATGGCGTGCGGCACTTTCCCCCGAAGCCTTTCGCGTGCTGCGCCAACATGGCACGGAAAGGCCCGGCACATCGCCGCTGAATGCCGAAAAGCGCCCTGGGCGTTTCCTGTGTGGTGGCTGCGCCACGCCGCTCTTTGATGCGGCGACCAAGTATGAAAGCGGCACGGGCTGGCCTTCCTTTTATGCCCCGCTGGAAGGTGCGGTCGCGACCCATATTGACCGTTCACTCTTTATGGTGCGGACCGAGGTGCATTGCGCCCAATGTGGCGGCCATCTTGGCCATGTTTTTCCCGATGGGCCGCCGCCTACAGGCCAACGCTATTGCATGAATGGCATCGCCATGACCTTTGAAGCCGCGGGCGCATCATGATCCGTCCCTTGCTTGGTCTTGGCTTCGGCTTGCTTGCCCTATGCGCCCCGGCGCGGGCCGATCTTGTCTATGTGTTGAATTCGGCCGACCCCAGCATCGTCAAGATTGATTCGCGAACTGGTGAGGAAGTGCGGCGCATTGAAGGCCTGCGCGAAGTGCATCATCTGGTGCTCGCGCCGGGCGGGCGGGAATTGCTGATCGCCGATTCGGTGGGCAATGAGATCCTGTTCGTGGAACCCGCCACCGGCAATGTGCTCAGGCGCGAACGCATCTCCAACCCCTATCACCTGGATTTCACGCCAGATGGCCGCCTGTTGGTGATTGCCAGCCTCAGGCGCGGTCAGGTGGATATTTACGACGCCGATGGCCCAAAGCTTCTGGAGCGGCTGCGGGTTGGCAATAAGCCATCCCATATCGCCTTCAGCCCAGATTCGCGCTTTGCCTTCATCACCATCCAAGGGGATGGCACGGTAATCGCGATTGACCTGCAAACGCGGCGCATGGTTTGGCAGGCACCAGTCGGGCCGGAACCCGCCGGCATCATATGGCATCGCGACAGGTTGATTGTCGGCATCATGGGGCGTGATCATTTCGCCGTGCTCAACCCAGCCACTCAGCAGGTGGAAAGCACCATCCGGGTCGGGCGCGGCGCGCATACGATTTTCGCCTCCCCGGATGGCAAGACGCTATGGGCCACCAGCCGCGTGCAAAGCCGCATTGCGGAAATTGACCCGGCCAGCCTTGAAGTGCGCCGCATCCATGAAGTGCCGGGCGGGCCGGATTGCATTGCCTTTGCGCCCGATGGGGCGGTTTGGGCCACTTTGCGCTGGGCGGGCCGCATTGCGCGGCTGGACCCCAAGACCGGCGATGTTTCGACCATTCGTGTCGGCCGCAGCCCGCATGGTATTTTCGTGCAACCGAGTGCGGCGCGGTGATGAAGTTCTGGCGCAAGGTTTGGCTGGCGATGGCGGCACTTTGCGCCCTTTCAGCCATGCCGGCCTCGGCCCAGACATCCGCCGCCTGCCCGGCCGGCACGCTTTACCTGACCATTGATACCGGCTGGGGGCGGGAGGCGGAAAAGATCGCCGAAATCCTCCGCCGTCGCGGCGTGCGCGCCACGTTGTTCGTGGCGCATGAACCAACCCATCGTGGTGACCGCAGCCTTGATCCTGGCTGGGCAGAATTCTGGCGCGCCCGCGCGGCAGAAGGCCATGTCTTCGCAAGCCATACGGATCGGCACTGGTATTTCCGCGGCGATCCCGCGCCCGGCCAGGTGCGCTATGTCGCGCGCGGCGGCGATGGAGAGGCACGGCTCGATCAGGATGCGATGTGCCGAGAACTGGCAGCGCCCATCGAAAGGCTGCGCGCCGCCGTGCCGCAAGCCGTGGTTCTGCCCCTATGGCGGGCACCCGGTGGCATCACCACGCCGAATGCGCTGCGCCTGGCGGAGGCGTGCGGCCTGCGCCATCAGGGCTGGACCAAAGGCGGCTTCCTGGGCGATGAGCTGAATAGCGACACCCACCCCAATGCGGCATTGCGCGATCAGGCGCTGAGGAACATCCGCGATGGTGAGGTCTTGGTCATGCATTGGGGGGTGCGTAGCCGGAAGGAACCCTATGCCAATGTGCTGGAAGATGTGCTGGCGGGGCTGCAGGCCAAGGGGTTCTGCTTTGCGCCACTGACCGCCCAAGGCAGGCGCTAGGCAATGATCAAGACCCTTGATGAGTTGCACACAAGGCTGACGGGCTGGATTTTTGAAATCCTGCTGCAACCGGTGCTCTACGCTACCAATCTGATGAATATCGCCGATGAAATGCTGGAATGGGTGGATTTCGCCCTGTTCAGCATTTTCGGCATGATGGTGATCTACGCCATCTGCCGACCGCTGGAAGCCTGGCGCCCGGTAGAACCGGTGACTGATCGGCGCGCGATCCGCACCGATATCATCTATACGCTGCTGGCGCGGCTTGGTATTTTTCCACTGCTCGCCTTCATTTTCCTGTTTGCGATCCAAAGCCAATTGGAAGGGCTGCTGGCCGATACGGGTTTTGTCGCGCCAACGCTGGAAACCTTCTTTCCCGCCCTGCGCGAAGCACCGCTGCTGACCTTCTTCCTCTATGTCGTGATCCTGGATTTCGGCGAATATTGGCGCCATCGGTTGCAACACAGCATCGGCTGGTGGTGGGCGCTGCATTCCATCCATCACGCGCAGCGGCAAATGACCTTCTGGACCGATGACCGCAACCACATCCTGGATGAGGCGATTGCAGCACTTTGGTTCGGTACCATCGCCTTGCTGATTGGCGTAACGCCGGCGCAATTTCCGCTGCTTCTGCTGCTGATGCGGCTGGTGGAGGCATTCTCCCACGGCAATATCCGGCTATCCTTTGGCCGGATCGGTGAGAGGCTTGTGGTTTCCCCACGTTATCATCGGCTGCATCATGGCGTGCTTTCCACGGCGGAACATGGCAAGAATTATGCGGTGCTTTTCCCGGTCTGGGATTGGATTTTTGGCACGGCGGATTTCAGCCGGCAGACCTATCCGCGTACGGGCGATCCAACGGCGCCAGAAGCCATGGCAACAGGCGGCTGGCTGGTGCAGCAATGGGCGGGCTTCAAGCGCATGATTGGCGTGGGCGGGCGCGTCTAACAGCCCGCCGAAAAGCTGTCATTGAGCAGCGCTATTTTGTCGGGCGCGCATGTTTTCAACGCTGCCTGGGTATGAACATGGCCAATTTCAGTGATTTTTTGGCCCCATCAGTACATTCGGAACGGACTCCGGGCGTCATGCCGCCAGCGGCAGCAGCTTCGGCGGGCGCACCAATTTGTACACTGCCATGGTCAGGGTGAACCGCCAGTCTAGTGGTGCGATCCCGCGCGACCTTCGGCGCCCGGTCCGGATGCGGTTCTATCAGGTGCAGCGCGGCCAAACGCTCGCCATGGCCCGAGGCGCGGGTGGCAGTAGCCCCAACGATCAGGCTGTTGCGGTTTTCCGTCAGCGCATGCCCCATGAAGGCCAGTTTGGCTTCCTTGGCGCGTTGCTTGCGGTAAAGCCTTGCATCGGGGCGGTGGTTGAGGCGTGAGTCACGTTGCTGCTCTTCTGGCTGTGGAAATTTTGCGCGCCGTTGTGGCCAGTTTCGTGCGGCGGGCCAGAGCCGTCTTTCAGCCGGAAGCTCTTGGAGCTGGCCCAGGCGTTCAGCAGCCTTCCATCAACCGAGAAATATTCGCTTGAAAGCAGGACCTTCACCTTCGGTTGTGCAGTAACGCGGCCAGGAACTTTGAGGCTACATCGCCTGCAAGTAGACGGTTGCGGTTCTTGGTGAAGGTCGCGCCATCCCACATCAGGTCATCACCACCAAGGTCTACCAACCAGCAAAACAGCAGGTCAAACTCCATACGCTCTGCCAATTGCGGCTGAGGCGTGACGGTATCGCATCAAAAAAACCTTGCTTGAGGTAGAGATTTTTGAGCGCACCAAGAAACTGAAAGCGCGTCCTGCTTTTCGCCAAGCCCCGATAGCGGAGATGGGTAAAGCCAAAGATTCGCTTAATGATCAGCAGCGGATGCTCTATTGAAGAAATTCAGGGGAAATCAACCTCGGCAGGATCAGCGACACATCCGGCCAGACAATCACCAAAGCCAGCACCGCCAGCATGGGCAGCAGCATGATGATGGTATCCTTGAGCGCATCGCCTATGCGCATGCCCGCCACATGGCAGGCGATCATCAAACATAAGCCATAGGGCGGTGTGACCAGGCCGAAGGCTAGGCTCACAATCCCGATCATGGCGAAATGCACCGGATGCATATCCACAGCACCCGCAAGCGGTTGCAGGATGGCGCCGACAATGATGATGGCCGGAATCGCATCCAGGAAGCAGCCCACCACCAGGAAGACGCCGGCGATGAAAAAGCCGGTCATGATCTTGCCCATACCCCAGGCGGAAACGCCGGCCAGGATAGCTTCCGGGATCTTGTAATAGGCGAGCAACCAGCCAAAGGCCGAAGCCGTGCCCACGCAAAACAGCGCCACCGCTGCCAGCCTGCCGGTTTCACCAAGCGCGCCGTAAAGCCCCTTCAGATCCATCTCCCGATAGACAATCAGGGAAAGCACGCCAGCATAAAGCACGGCGATGCAGGCACTTTCGGTCGCGGTAAACCAGCCAAAAATCTTGCCACCAATGATGATGAAAGGCGTCATCAGCGCAGGCAGCGAAATCCAGGTGGCGAAGCCCAATTCCTTGAGATTGGCGCGCGGATAGGTGGGATAGCCGCGCTTCTTGGCATAGGCATGCACGGTCGCCATTTGCACAAGACCAATCAGCAAGCCCGGGATAACGCCCGCCAGAAAAAGCGCACCAATCGAAACCGTGAGCACACCGCCCCAGACAATCATCAGAATGGAAGGCGGAATGATCACCGCCAGCACGGCTGACACGGCTGTGATGGCAACGGAAAAACTGTCATCATAGCCTTCGCGGCGCTGCGCTTCGATGAAGATCTTGGATTGCGATGCGGCATCCGCCGTACTGCTCCCGCTGATGCCCGCAAAGAAGATGGACAGCACCACATTGATCTGTGCAAGCCCGCCCGGAAAATGCCCGACCAGCGCGCGCGATAGCCGCACCAGCCTATCCGTAATGCCACCCACATTCATCAGATTGGCGGTCAGCAGAAAGAAGGGCACCGCCAGCAGAATGAAGGAATTATAGGCGTTGAAGGTTTCCTGCATCAGCGTCATGGCACCTAGGCGCGGTTCAATCAGCATCACCGGCAGGCAGGCCATGCCAAGCGCCACCGCCACGGGGACGCGGAGCGCCAGGAGCGCGAAAAAACCGCCGAATAGGATCCAGGCGGCCTCACCCGGCGCCAATACATTGCCGCCCATCATCGCGTTTCGCCCCCGAATAGCGTTTTCAGATCATCGTAGAATTTCAGGCCGCCAAATAGCAGCCAGGAAAATCCCAGAATGGGCCAAGCCAAATGGATCAGCCAAAGTGGCAATTCCGCCAATTCACTGATGCGAAACCAAGCGAAATCCACAAATTCAATACCATACCACAGGAAGGCCGCGGCAAAGCCCAGCACGAAAACGCCTGTTACCAGGTCAATCGCGGCGCGTGCGCGGCCTTTCAGATCGGGCCACAAATCCACATTGAAATGGATGCCTTCCTTCAGCCCGACCATGGCGCCGATCATGATGGTCCAAACCAGCAGGAAGCGCGCCATTTCCTCGGTCCAGATGTAATGCGGCAGGAAATCCGTGAAGCGCGCAAAAACTTGCAAAGTCACCGGAAATACAAGGATCAAGACACATAATGCGAGCAGTACCGACAGAAAGCGGCTGTAGAGATCAGCCATTCTTCGCACTGCATTGCGCAAACCGGTTTCGCGCATGACGCCCCCCATATCCTATCCGGCGACTGAAGTTTTTTCTTCTTGGGCATCGCCTTCCAGCAGCGTCGCGCCGCTGGAAGGCGAAACCGGTCACGATGTCAGCGCATTGATGCGGGCGAAAATACTCTCCGCGCCGACTTCCTTGGCATAGGCTTCCATCACCGGATCAACCGCGCGCTTCAAGGCGTCGCGATCATTGAAGGCAATCCGCCTGAGCCGTCCCGCGCTTTCGAGTGCCGCGAGCTTCTGCCCATCCTCGGTGCTTTCCGCCTCACGCCCGAAGGCGCCGGCCTCACGGCCTGCGCGCTTCACAGCTTCCTGCAAGGCAGGCGGCAGGCGGGAAAGCGTTTGGCTCGAAAAACAGATCGGGCGGATGGTGATGGCGTGTTCGGTCATGATCAGGTTCGGCGCCACCTCAAAGAAGCGCATTGCCTCCACGCCCGCGGCTTCATTCTCACCGGCTTCGATGACGTTGTTCTGAATGCCGTTATAGATTTCATTATAGGCAATCACGGTCGGCGCCATGCCCGCCGCCTGGAAGGTGCGCGACCAGATCGGCGCACCCTGCACGCGCACCTTGAGCCCCCGCAGTTCCGCCATATTGGTGATGCGCCTATTGGCGAAGATATTGCGCACACCGCCACCGGCATAGCCAATCAGCATCACGCGGGCGCGGCGTTCCACCTCATCCGCCACGGGCGCGAAAAGGTTCTGGTCCAGCACCTGGTTCCAATGCTTCAGGTCACGGAACAGGAAGGGCGCATCCACAAAGGGGGCGGCGCGGCTGAAGGTGGACATATGCGCCGGTGAGACAATGCCGTAATCCACAGCACCGCGGCCAGCCGACATATATTCAAAATACTGCTTCTCAAGCCCCAGACTGCTGTTCTTATGCAGCACGAAATTCACCGGGCTTGCAGTGTAATAACGCTTGACCAGTTCTTCAAAGCGCACCAGGGCGCGGGTGAAGACATGCTCATCATTAAACTGCACCGCGCCATTCAGGGTGATGGCCTGCTGCGCGCGCGCCACCGCCGGCGCGGCAAGGCCAGCGGCAGCCAGGGTTGCCCCAAGCAATTGCCTACGATTCATGACGTTTCTCCCGTTTTTTACCGGCTTCGTGCACCGGCTGGCATGACTATAGGCAGGCATTTCGGCGTGCGGGAAGCCTTGGGGCTTTCCAGGGATGATTTTCCCGTCAAAACTCGCGGAAACGGAGGGAATGGCATGGCAAAGACTGATCTGGCCGACCGGGTTGCGGTGATTACCGGGGCGGCGCGCGGCATTGGGCTGGCGGTGGCGGAGCTGGCCGTGAGCCGGGGGGCTTCCATCGCCATTTGGGATATGGATGAGGCTGCATCCAAGGCCGCCGCAGCGCGCTTGGGTCACGCCAAAGTCAGCACCCATATCCTTGATCTGACCGATGCGGCGGCAGTGGAGGCCGCAACGCAAGCGACTCTCGCGGCCCATGGGCGCGTGGATATTCTGGTCAATAATGCCGGCATCACCGGGGGCAATGCGCCGGTCTGGGAATTGCCCGTGGCGGAATGGCGGCGGGTGATTGAGGTCAATCTGGTGGCCCCCTTCATCGTGTCCCGCGCCGTGGTGCCGCATATGCGCGCGGCAGGTTATGGGCGTGTGGTGAATATCGCCTCCATCGCGGGAAAAGAGGGTAATCCGAATGCGTCGCATTACAGCGCTTCCAAGGCGGGGCTGATTGGGCTTACCAAATCGCTCGGCAAGGAATTGGCCGGTAGCGGCGTATTGGCCAATTGCGTGACACCGGCAGCGGCCGAGACCGATATCTTCAAGCAAATGACCGCGCAGCAAATCGCCTGGATGCGTTCCAAAATCCCGATGGATCGCTTTGTGCAGGTGGAAGAAATCGCCGAGCTTGTCTGCTGGCTGGCATCCGAGGCCTGTTCCTTTTCCACCGGCGCGGTTTTCGACATATCGGGCGGGCGCGCGACCTACTGACAAAGGCGCATTGCCAGCGCGCGCGCGGCGCTGCAAGCTTCGCCCAACCTTATCGGGAGAGAGATTGATATGAGCACAGAAGGCAAGATCGCCGTCGTCACCGGGGCAGGCAGCGGCGTGGGTCGTGCGGCGGCTTTGGCGCTGCTGGGCGGTGGTTGGCATGTGGTGCTGGCGGGCCGCCGCGCCGATGCCTTGCAGGAAACCGTGACCCTTGCGGGTGCCGCAGGATCGCACGCGCTTTGCGTGCCTTCCGATGTGTCCGACCCCGCCGCGGTGGATGCGCTTTTCGCCACCGTCAAGCAGCGCTACGGCCGGCTTGATATGCTGTTCAATAATGCCGGCACCAATGTGCCCGGCATGCCCTTTGAAGACCTGACCTATGCGGATTGGACCCGCGTTGTGGGTGTCAACCTGACCGGCTGCTTTTTGTGCGCCCAGGCTGCCTTTCGCATCATGAAGGATCAAAAGCCGCAGGGCGGGCGCATCATCAATAATGGCTCGATCAGCGCACATACACCGCGCCCGGATAGCGCGCCCTATACCTCCACCAAGCATGCCATTACGGGGCTGACAAAATCCCTCATGCTCGATGGCCGCAAATACGATATTTGTGCGGGGCAGATTGATATCGGCAATGCGGCAACGCCGATGACACAGCGCATGACGCGCGGCGTGAAGCAGGCGGATGGCAGCATCGCCGTCGAGCCCACCATGGATGCCGCGCATGTCGGCAATGCCATTCTGTATATGGCCAATCTGCCGCTGGAGGCGAATATCTTCACCATGACCATCAAGGCGACCAAGATGCCCTTCGAAGGCCGCGGCTGAAGTATTCTCGCCATGCATCGGCTCAAGGTTCAGGAACCCTTTCGCGCGCTATTCTACGCGCCGTTCTATGCGGCACTGGCGCGCGGCGATTACGCGGCGGAGGGCGTGGAGGTCACGCTGCTGCCTGGCGCGGTGCCGTCGCTTGCGAAGGATTCCGTGCTGGACCGGACAGCAGACCTCGCCTGGGGTGGGCCGATGCGCCTATTGCTCGCGCATGATGCCGATCCAGCCTGCCCTTTGCGGCTATTCGGTGCGGTGGTGATGGGCGATCCCTTCTTCCTGGTGGGGCGCGCGCCCAACCCTGGCTTCAAGCTGCGCGATCTGGCGGGCATGACGCTTGGCACGGTGAGCGAAGTGCCAACGCCGTGGTGGACCTTACAGGATGATATCCGCACGGCGGGGATTGACCCGATTGGGATCAAGCGCATCACGGACCAGCCCATGCCCGCCAATGCCGCCGCTGTTGCTGCCGGCACCTTGGATGTCGCGCAGCTTTTTGAACCTTTGGTGAGCCAGATGGAAGCCGCCGGAACCGGCCATGTCTGGCATGCGCAAGCGAGCCGAGGCCCCACATCCTATACGGCGTTTTATGCCCGCACCGATGTCATCACCGCCAAGCGCGCGGCAATGGAAGCGATGGTGCGTGGGTTGGCGCGCACACTCACCTGGTTCACCGCAGCCTCGCCGGCAGAAATCATCGCCTGCATTGCGCCTTTCTTTGAAGGCGGTGATCACGCGCTGATGGCCCGCGCCATTGCCCGCTATAAATCGGTGAAGCTCTGGACCGAAACGCCGCACTTCCCGCCGGAAGCGCTGGCGCAATTGGAACGCGGCATGCTTTCCGCCGGTGCCATCAAACGCACGCCCGGCTTTGCCGGGCTGGTTGCGGAAGATGTGACGGAAAGAGCGCTGTCCTGACTTTAGCCGCGCGGCAGTAATTGTTCCGCGAGCGTCGCCCAATAGGAAGCGCCGATGGGCAGGATATTGTCGTTGAAATCATAACGCGGGTGATGCACCTGAGCGTCATCCGGCCCGCGCCCGCCGCCCAGCATCAGATAGGCGCCTGGCTTGGCATTCAGCATGAAGGCGAAATCCTCACCGCCCATGGTGGGTTTCGCCATGGGCAATACGCGCGCCTCCCCCTGCACGGCGCGCGCAGCCTTGGCGGCGAGGTGCACGCTTTCAACCTCATTGATCGTCGCGGGATAGGCGCGGGCGAATTCGGCAGTGGCTGTGGCGCCCATGGCGGCGGCAATGCCGGTCACGGTTTCCTTGAAGCGGCGTTCGAGCAGATCCCCGATCTCAGGCGCGAACCAGCGCGCAGTGCCCAGCATGCGCACGGTCTCAGGGATCACGTTGAAGGTATGCCCGCCGGTGATATGGCCGATGGTGATCACGCCCGCTTCCACCGGTTCCACATTGCGCGCGACGATGGATTGCAGCGCCTGCACAATGGCGGCAGCGACCACAATCGGGTCCGTGCCATTATGCGGCATGGCGCCATGGGCGCCCTTGCCAGTGATATTCACTTCAAGATTGGCGACCGCCGCCATCACCGGGCCTTCGCGCCAAAGGAAAGTCCCTTCCGGCGCACCCGGCCAGTTATGCATGCCGAACACGCGTTCCATCGGGAAACGGGTGAATAGCCCTTCCTTCACCATCAATTCGCCGCCCGCCAGGTTTTCTTCCGCCGGCTGGAAAATCACATAAACGGTGCCGTCGAAATTGCGCGTTTCGGCAAGATACTTCGCCGCCCCCAGCAGCATGGTAGTATGCCCATCATGGCCGCAGGCATGCATCTTGCCCGGAATCTTGGAAGCATAAGGCAGGCCGGTTTCTTCCAGGATCGGCAGCGCATCAATATCGGCGCGCAGCCCAATCGCGCGGCCATTATCCACGCGCCCGCGGATCACGCCGACAATGCCGGTCTTGGCAATGCCGGTGATGACCTCATCACAGCCGAATTCACGCAGTTTTTCGGCGATGATGCCGGAAGTGCGCACCTCCTCCAGCCCCAATTCGGGGTGTTCATGAAAATCACGCCGCCAGGCGGTCATTTCCGGGTGGAATTCGGCAATGCGGTTGATGATGGGCATGGGAAGCCTTCCTTATATCTTCTCGGCTGGCGCGAAGGTCAGCGCCAGCCCTTGTTCCAGCGGGATGGGCGTAACGCCAAGAATATCGCGCATCGGCGCAATGTCGAAAGCCTTGTCTTCCGTCAAGCGGCGGATTTCATCGGCGCCGATTGAAGGGAGGCCGGGGATGATGCGCGTCAGCCACGCCAAGCCGCGCAGCAGCCCAACCGGCAACGGCAGCACCGGGCGCGGACCAAGCCCCGCAGCGCGCACCACGGCGGCAAGGAAATCGCGATAGGGCATTGGTTCCGGCCCCGCAATCACCATCGCCTCTGGCCCCTTCCAGGGATGGCGCGCGGCGGCAAGCAAGGCGCGGGTCACATCACTTTGATGGATTGGCTGCACAAGGCTCTGCGCACCCCCCGGCAGGGGCGCAAAAGGCAGGCGGCGCAACAGTGCAGCCAGGCGCTGCACATTATCCTCGCCTTGCGCGCCATAAACCATCGTTGGGTGCAGCATGACACCAGCGCGCCCGCTGGCGAGCAAGGCAGCCTCACCCACGCGCACGCCATCGCCATGGGCATCCGCCCAGCGCGAATAGCGCCTTGTGGAGCCCATCAGCACAAAACGCGCATCGGCCGGCGCGGCGGCAAGGATGGCAGGCGCATGGCGCGCATGGGCGGTGCTGATGACAAGCGTGGCGCCTTCGAGCGCAGCGCGTAGCGCGGCGGGATCGGCCAGATCAGCAATGCGTGGCGCAACGGGCAGGCCAAGCGCTGCCCATTTCGCCGCATCGCGCACCACGGGCGTGAAGGGCGTGCCGTCAGCGAGCAAGGCGCGGGCGAGTGCCGCGCCGCTCCGCCCCGTGGCACCAATCAGTGCAATCAAGGCGCCGCGCGCAGGAAGGCCAGGTCAGCGCCAAGCGGCGCCTGCGTCACCTGATCATGAACAAGCTTGTCCCAACCGCGCTTGGGCGCCGGGGCGGGTTGCCAGGCGGCGCGGCGGCGGGCCATTTCATCTTCCGCCACCAACAGATCAAGCTTGCGGTCCTTCACCGAAAGCCGAATGCGATCACCGGTTTGCACCAAGGCAAGCGGCCCACCGACTGCCGCTTCCGGGGCGATATGCAGCACAATCGTGCCAAAGGCCGTGCCGGACATGCGGCAATCGCTCATGCGCACCATGTCCTTCACGCCGGCACGGGCGAGCTTTTTCGGGATGGGCAAATAGCCCGCCTCCGGCATGCCGGACGGCGAACGCGGCCCGGCATATTTCAGCACCAGAATATCCTGGGCCGTCACATCCAAGGCAGGGTCATCAACGCGGTTCGCCAAATCCTCCAGCCCATCAAACACCATGCAGCGGGCTTCGGTTTCAAACAGCGCGGGCGTTGCCGCACTCCGCTTCAAAATGGCACCTTCGGGGGCGAGGGAACCAAACAGCGCCACCAAGCCACCAACTGGGGAGACAGGCTCGCTGAAGGCGCGAATGATGCGCCGATCCACGAAATGGCTGCCATCGCCGATACGATCCGCGAGGCTCACGCCATCCAGATCAATCGCGGTCAAATCGAGCAAATCGCGCAATTCCCAGAGCAGCGCGCGCATACCGCCCGCCGCATGGAAATCTTCCATATAACCTTCGCCGGTCGGCTTCAGGTCCACCAATACCGGCGTTTGCTCAGACAGCGCATCAAGGCGCTTGAGGTCAAGCGAAAGCCCCGCGCGGCCGGCAATGGCGGCCAGATGCACCACCGCATTGGTGGAACCACCAAGCGCCAGCAGCACGCGCACCGCATTGTCCAGATTGCCCTGCGTCATCATCTGGCTTGGGCGGATGGGGTGCTTGATCAGCCGCACGGCCTGCGCGCCGGCTTCTTCGGCAATGCGCAAACGGTCCGCATGCACGGCCGGCGCGCTGGCGCCAGCAAGCGGCATAAAGCCAAGGGTTGCCGCGATGCAGGCCATGGTGGAGGCGGTGCCCATCACGCCGCAAGTGCCGGCGGTGGTGGCAAGCTTGCCTTCCAATTCGCCGATCCGCTCCGCGCTCACCTCACCAGCGCGATAACGCGCCCAATAGCGCCGGCAATCGGTGCAGGCGGAAAGCCTTTCACCTTCAAAAGCCTGCGCCAACATGGGGCCGGTGACGAGCATCACCGCCGGAATATCGGTCGAAATCGCGGCCATCAGCTGCGCCGGCACGGTCTTGTCGCAGCCACCCACCAGCACCGCCGCATCCATCGGCTGGGCGGAAAGCATCGCTTCCGTATCCAGCGCCATCAGGTTGCGATAATGCATGGAACAGGGGCTGAGCGATGGCTCACATAGGCTGACCGTTGGGAAGCCCAGCGGTAGCGCGCCTTCGGAAAGCACGCCGCGGCGCACGGCTTCGATCAGTTCCGGCACGGTGCGGTGGCAGTTATTGTAGTCGCTCGCGGTATCGGCGATGCCGACCACGGGCTTGTCCAGCATGCGCTGCGAATAGCCCATGGATTTGGCGAAGGACCGCCTGAGGTAAAGCGCGAAATCGCGATCCCCGTAATTGGAGGTATTGCGGCCAAGGCCATGGGGTTTGTCGCTCATGCGGGCGGTTCTTCCGAAAGGGTTGCCGGTGGGTCGCAGATTAAGCACCCTGAGGCGAGCAAGGGTAGGGCCGCGCCTTGATGCGGTATCATAATACCACAGACAAAAATCGCGCTTTGCGCTTGACTTTTGGCGCCCCTGCCCGGATAAGCCCGCTTCCTTTCCATAGGTTTATTCGGAACCACCATGATTTCCACGCAAACCCGCTCGCTGAAGCCGGCGGAGGTGAAAAAGAACTGGGTGTTGATTGATGCGGATGGGCTCGTGCTCGGCCGCCTCGCCTCCCTGGTCGCCAATCGCCTTCGCGGCAAGCACAAGCCGCAATTCACCCCTCATGTGGATTGCGGTGACCATGTTGTCATCATCAATGCGAAGAAGGTGCGTGTCACCGGCGCCAAGGCGGAACAGAGCGTGTTCTACTGGCACACCGGCTATGCCGGCGGCATCAAGGGCCGCACCATCCGTGAACGCATGGAAGGCCGTTTCCCTGAGCGCGTGATTGAAAAGGCGGTTGAGCGCATGATCACCCGTGGCCCGCTGGGCCGCGCACAAATGCGGAACCTCCATGTCTATGCCGGGGCCGAGCACCCGCATGCCGGCCAGCAGCCTGCTGCCCTGGATGTGGCGGCGCTGAACCGTAAGAATTCCCTCGCAGTGAAGAAGGCGGGCTGAGGCTATGAGCGGCGAAACCAAGACCCTCGCGGACCTCAAGGAAATCGTGGCCGGCACCCCGGCTGCCACGGCGGAAGCGGCGATCAAGCGGGAACCGAAGCGCGATGCGCAGGGCCGTTCCTATGCCACGGGTCGGCGGAAGGACGCGGTCGCCCGCGTTTGGATCAGGCCGGGCAAGGGCCAGATCACCATCAACGACAATCCGGCCGCGAAGTATTTCGCGCGCCCGGTGCTGCGCATGCTGATCACCCAGCCCTTCCTGGTGGCGGATCGCTATCAGCAATTCGATGTCATCTGCTCGGTGGTTGGTGGCGGCTTGTCCGGCCAGGCGGGTGCGGTGCGCCATGGCATCAGCCGCGCGCTCTGCAATTATGAACCGGATCTGCGCTCCATCCTGAAAAAGGCGGGCTTCCTGACGCGCGACCCGCGCGTGGTGGAACGCAAGAAGTATGGGCGCCCGAAGGCACGACGTTCCTTCCAATTCTCCAAGCGCTGACGCCAGCGGACCGGCGTCGCGCGCCGGTCCCATACTGGGATTTTCATCAGGGGGCGGGTCCGCAAGGGTCCGCCCCTCTTGCATTTCAGGGTTTTTCGCGCCGCAATGCGGCCTCCACGGGAGATATACCATGGCCAAGACTGCGAAGATTTTCATTGATGGCGAAGCCGGCACCACGGGCCTGCAAATCCGCGACCGTATTGCCGCCAATCCGCATGTTGAATTGCGCTCCATCGCGGCTGAGCACCGCAAGGATGCCAATGCGCGCCGTGAGATGATGGCCGGTGTTGACTTGGTGATCCTGTGCCTGCCGGATGATGCGGCGAAGGAAAGCGCGGCACTTGCGGCTTCGCTTGGTGCTCAGGCGCCGAAATTACTGGATGCTTCAACCGCGCATCGGGTGGATCCGGATTGGGTTTATGGCCTGGCGGAGCTGACACCTGATCAGCCGGGCGCGATTGCCGCGGCGAAATGCGTTTCCAATCCGGGCTGCTACCCGACCGGCGCCATTCTGATGCTGCGCCCCTTGATTGATGCCGGGATCATGGCGGCGGATTTCCCGGTGACCGTGAATGCGGTGTCGGGCTATTCCGGCGGCGGCAAATCCATGATCGCGAGTTACGAGGCACGCACCGCGCCGGATTTTGAACTTTACGGCTTGGGCCTGGAACACAAGCATGTTGCCGAGATGCAGAAATATTCCGGGCTGACACGCCGGCCGATTTTCGTGCCGTCAGTCGCGGATTATGCGCAGGGCATGATTGATTCGATTCCGCTGCATCTTGATCTGCTGAAGGGCAATGTGAAGCCTGCCGATCTGGAGGCACTGTTGATCAAGCGCTATGCCGGCAGTGATGTGGTGCGAGTGGTCACTGCGGAAGCCGGCGGCAAGCTGGAACCGCAGGCGCTGAACGGCACCAATGGGCTTGAAATCCGCGTCTATGGCAATGAAAAGCGCGGCCAGGCCGTGCTGGTTGCGCGTTATGACAATCTGGGCAAGGGCGCTTCCGGTGCGGCGGTGCAAAACCTCGGCCTGATGCTCGGCGTGCCGGTTTCGGCTGATCTGCCGAAGGCGGCGTGAGGGGGTAGCCATGGATATGCAACACGCCACCAATCGCGGCCCCCTTTATGTCTTTGAAGGTTTCTGGCCCAAGGTTCATGACAGCGTCTTCATCGCACCGACCGCCGCTGTGATCGGCAATGTCACGATCGGGGAGCAATCCAATATCTGGTATCACTGCGTGCTGCGCGGTGATTCCAACTTCATCACCATCGGCAAGCGCGTGAATATCCAGGATGGCACGATTGTGCATGTGAATGCGGGGCGCGAACCCACCATCATGGGCGATGATGTCACGGTGGGCCATGCCGCCATTGTGCATGCCTGCACGCTGATGGACCGCGCCTTTGTCGGCATGGGGGCGACCGTGCTGGATGGCGCGGTGATTGAAGAAGGCGGCGTGATTGCCGCCGGTTCCGTGCTGCCACCCGGCAAGCGCATCGGCGCCATGGAGCTTTGGATGGGCAATCCCGCCAAGCTTGTGCGGGTGCTGACTGAAGAACAGCGCGCCGGGTTTGACCGCACTGCCAAGAATTACGTGCAGCTTGCGGGGCGGCACAGGGCCTCACTCGCCGGGGGCTGACGAGGCCGCGTTTTCGTTCATAATATCGTCTCGGGAAACGCCGAGGAGATAAGCGTGAACGCAACCCTGAATGCCCTTCTGGCCAAAGGCGCCGCCAATGCGCCGGCCATCCGCGCGCCTGGCCGCCCGGCGCTTTCCTATGCCGGGCTGCGCGACCTCGCCGCCGCCACCATTGCGCGGCTGAATGGCATTGGCATTGGCCGCAATGATCGTGTCGCGATTGTGCTGCCGAATGGCCCGGAAATGGCCGCGGCCTTTATCGCGATTGGCGCGGGGGCGACCACCGCGCCGCTCAACCCCGCCTATCGCGCCGATGAATTCAACTTCTATCTGACCGATCTGAAGGCCAAGGCGCTGGTGGTGCAAAAGGGTGTCGCCACCGAAGCGCGCGATGTGGCGGCAAAGCTTGGCGTTGCCCTGCTGGAATTGGTGCCGGGCGATCACGCGGGCAGCTTCACGCTCGAAGGCGGCAGCCCGGCCAAGGCCGCCCAGCCCGGCGCGGCTGAGGCCACCGATATCGCGCTGGTGCTGCATACCTCCGGCACCACGGCGCGGCCCAAGATTGTGCCTTTGTCCCAGGCGAATATCTGCGCCTCGGCACGGCATATTGGCGCCACACTTTCGCTTTCGCCCGCTGATGCCTGTTTGAACATCATGCCGCTGTTTCATATTCACGGACTGATTGCGGCGGTGCTTTCTTCCCTCGGCGCCGGCGGCGCGGTGATTTGCACGCCGGGCTTTGATGCCTTGCGTTTCTTCCGCCTGTTGGATGAGGAACGGCCGAGTTGGTACACCGCCGTGCCGACCATGCATCAAACCATCCTGACGCGTGCTGACCGCAATGCGGAAATCATTGAACGCGCAAAACTGCGCTTCATTCGTTCATCCTCGGCATCACTCCCTGGGCCGGTGATGGAGCAATTGGAAGCGGTGTTTGGCTGCCCGCTGGTGGAAAGCTACGGCATGACGGAAGCATCGCATCAAATGGCATCCAACCCGCTGGCTGGGCCGCGCAAGCCTGGTTCAGTGGGCCGTGCTGCTGGGCCGGAAGTCGCGATCATGGATGATGACGGCACCATCCTGCCGCAGGGCGAGATTGGTGAGGTTGTGATCCGCGGCCCCAATGTGACCGCGGGCTATGAAGCCAACCCGGACGCCAATGCCAAGGCTTTCACCAATGGCTGGTTCCGCACCGGCGATCAGGGCGCCTTTGATGCGGAAGGCTATCTGACACTGACAGGCCGCTTGAAGGAATTGATCAATCGCGGCGGTGAGAAAGTAAGCCCCTTGGAAGTGGATGGCGTGCTTTCTGCCCACCCTGCCGTGGCGCAGGCGCTGACCTTCGCCATGCCGCATGCCAAACTGGGTGAGGAAGTCGCCGCCGCCGTGGTGCTGCGCGAGGGCGCTGCCTGCACCGAACGCGAATTGCGTGATTTCGCCGCGCAGCAGCTCGCGGATTTCAAGGTGCCGCGCAAGGTGGTGTTTCTGCCCGAAATCCCGAAGGGTGCCACCGGCAAGCTGATGCGCATTGGGCTTGCGGAAAAGCTTGGACTTTCGGGGTGACGCGCATGAAAATCTGCATCTTCGGTGCCGGCGCCATTGGTGGGCTGATGGGCGCGAAGCTTGCCGCAAAGGGTGATGTGGATGTCACCTTCATCGCGCGCGGCCCGCATCTGGCTGCGATGCGCGAGAACGGTGTGAAGCTGATCAGCGAAGGCGCAGAGCAAATCGTCCATCCGCGCTGTGTCGAAAGTGCTGCGGAAGCCGGTCCGCAGGATTATGTGCTGGTGACGCTAAAGGCGCATTCCCTGCCCTCAGCGGCGAAACAAATGCAGCCCTTGCTTGGTCCCGATACGGCGATTGTCAGTGCGGTGAATGGCATTCCCTGGTGGTATTTCCACGGGCTTGGTGGCGCTTATGAAGGACGCATTGTGCAAAGCGTGGACCCGGATGGTCAGGTTTCCGCGCTGCTGCCGCCATCCCGCGCCATTGGCTGCATTGTCTATCCGGCGGCTGAGGTCACGGCGCCTGGCGTGATTGACCATAGCTATGGTGATCGTTTCAGCCTGGGTGAGCCCGATGGCAGCCGCAGCCCGCGCGCGCAGGCGCTGTCGGAGGCGCTGATCGCCGCCGGCTTCAAGGCACCGGTGCGCCCGAAAATTCGTGATGAGTTATGGGTAAAGCTTTGGGGCAATATGGCCTTCAACCCGATCTCGGCGCTCACCACCGCGACCCTTGATGTGCTGACGGGCGATGAGGGTCAGCGCGGTGTCGCGCGCGCCATGATGCTGGAAGGCCAGCGCGTGGCGGAAGCGCTTGGCGTGCGCTTTGCGATTGATGTGGATAAGCGCATCGCCGGCGCGGCGGAGGTTGGCGCGCACAAAACCTCCATGCTGCAGGATTTGGAACGCGGCAGGCCGATGGAGATTGAGGCGTTGCTTGGCGCCGTGGTGGAATTGGCCGATTGGGTCGGTGAGGCTGCGCCGATTTCGCGCACCGTACTGGCGCTGGTACGTGCCAGGGCACGGGCGGCGGGGTGTTTGTAGGGCGATGGGCGGGGGTGACTCAAAACCTTAGTCACCAAGGCCAAAAAAGGGCATTCGCTGCAGCCAAGTATCAATTTGCGGGCAAAATTCTTGAAGTTCCGTGAAATCCTACGCCGAGCCAGACGCAGATGGTTCCTACTATTGGTGCTCGGCAGCTTGGTTTTTTTCGCGTCATCTTATTTCTCTGAAGAAACTCTTGGCGGCTATCAGTTCTTCACGCGTGAGGACGGAACCTTACTCTTGGATTTGAGGAACATCGAGCAAAAAGGAAACCACATTTGCCTCGGCTCTTGGAATTCCGCCGCAATCACGGGCGACCCAGATGGGCCATTTGGCAAACTGCCTGTGGGACGCAATGATAACTTGTCGCTGACGAAAATTGAAGAATGGTCACCATCGTTCATCATTGCCTACGTCGTTGAAGGCTTCCCCTCGAGTGACGAGAAGTGGATTTACCGCGACCAAAAAATACATCTACCACGCGAACCCCAGTCCAGCAGGATCGACACGTCCTACGGCGACGATCCTCCAGAAGGGTTTAGATACTGTTCAGAGCGCGCCTTGGCTATTGCAGAGTGCGTCGCAGTGACCAGACCGCTGAGGTCAGTTGAATGTCAATTTTTCTTTAGGCGGTAGGAAAAGGCGAGGCCGGGCGCTTCCTACTGACGCTGCTACGCTCCCTATAACGCCTCAATCCTGATCAGCGCCGGCTTTTCCATCACGGTATTCAGCTCCGCAATGGGCTTGAGCGCCGCGAGCCGCCGATGCGGCGAGATCACCGCGTTTTTAAGCCGTATTGTGTCACTTGGTGCGAAAATGCTTTAAAGTAGCGTGGTGCCCGATACCTCCCCGCCGCTCGACCGCCTTTCCGAAGCTGAGGCTCTGCCGCAACAGGCAAAACGCGGCTTCTCCCCGCTGCTCCGGCGCATTTTGCTGCTGAATGCCCTGCCGCCCGCCTTGCTCGCGGCCTCCCTGCTGTATCTCGACCAATATCAGAACGCGCTTTTGGGCGCGGAGGTTGAGGCCATGCGCACCCAGGCGCGCATCTATGCCGGCGCCATCGCCGAAGCCGCGGTGCGGCCGGAAGGCGAACGCTATGTGCTGCAATTGGAAGCGGCGCGGCCCTTGCTGCGGCGCCTGGTGGACCCCTCGCCCAATACACAGGCGCGGTTGTTGGACACGGCCGGCCTGCTGGTCGCTGATAGCCGCATTCGTGACGGTGTCGGTGGCGCGGTGATTGCCGAACCCTTACCGCCGCCCGAGCCGCGCGGCGCGCTAACCTCCACTGTGGCCGGCATTTATGAAAGGCTGGTCGGCATGTTCCCCGCGCTGCTGCGCGGGCGCGGCGGCCCGGGGATGGTGGTGGATAGCGCGCCCGATGCGCCGGATTTCGATTGGCAACCCGATCTTGGCCCTGATCGGCGCGAAGAATTGCGCATGGCGCTGGAAGGTGGCGTCACCCCCTATATCCGCCGCAGCGCCGATGGCCGCCTGCTGGTGAGTGTCGCGGAACCGGCGCGGCGCGGGACGCAAAGTGTCGGCATTGTGCTGCTGACGCGCGAAGCGCGCGAAGTGGATCGGCGGCTATTTGAAATCCGCGCTTCCGTGCTGCTGCTTTTCGCAACCGCACTGATCCTGACGGTCGCACTTTCGCTTTATTTGTCCCGCACCATCGCCACGCCAATGCTCGATCTGGCGCGTGCCACGCAACGCATCCGCGAAGGTGAAGGTCGCGCGCAATCCGTCCCGGATGCACTGCTGAAGCGCAATGATGAGATCGGCGTGCTGGCGCGGGATTTGCAGAACTCCGCCCGTGCGCTTTGGTCCCGCATTGACGCCAATGAACGCTTCGCTGCGGATGTGGCGCATGAATTGCGCAATCCGTTGACGAGTGTGCGGAGCGCCATTGAAACGCTTCGCCGCGTGGAAGACCCGGCCAGCCGCAATCGGCTGCTTGCGATCATTGCCGATGACGCGGTGCGCATGGATCGGCTGATTGGCGATATCAGTGATTCATCGCGCGTGGATGCGGAATTGTCGCGCACCATCTCAACGCCTGTGGATATCGCGCCCATCCTCTCCGCGCTTTCCGATCTGCACGCCGCGACGCGCGATGATGACGACCCGGTGGTGCTGCTGGAAGCCGAAGATGGGCCGCTGGTGGTCCGCGGTGTGGAAGGGCGCATTGTGCAGGTGTTCCGCAATCTGCTCGGCAATGCGCTTTCCTTCAGCCCGCCGCATGGCACGGTGAAGGTCAGCGCACGCCATGCCGGCGCAATGGTAGAAGTGGTAGTGGAAGACCAAGGCCCCGGCATTCCCGAACAGAAGCTTGAGAGCATTTTTGAGCGTTTTTATTCCGAACGCCCGAGTGGCGAGCGCTTCGGCCAGCATTCCGGCCTTGGGCTTTCCATCAGCCGACAGATTGTGGAGGGGCTGCGCGGGCGCATCTCAGCCGAGAATATCCGGGATGCCAGCGGCGCCGTGACCGGGGCGCGCTTCATGGTGCTGTTGCCGGCGGCGTGATTTCCCTTCCCAGCCGGGGCTTTCATGTTAGGCTTGGGTCAAACCAAGGCTAACAAGGGGGGGAAAGACATGATCGCACGCAGAAGCCTTATTGCCGCCAGCGCCATGCTTTTGGCCGCGCCTGCCGTCAGGGCGCAAGGAAACTGGCCGGATAAGCCCTTGCGCTTCGTGATTGGCGGCGCCGCGGGCGGGGTTTCCGATATTTTTCTCCGCATGATGGAAAATCGGCTGCGTGAAAGGCTCGGCCAGCCCATGATCATAGACCCGCGCCCAGGTGCGGGCGGCATGGTGGGGGTGGAAGTCACCGCGCGCGCCGCACCAGATGGCTATACCTATTACGTCAATCACATCGCCTCCCACGGGATTGGGCCGACGCTCTATCGCCGGCTTTCCTTCGATCCGCTCAAGGATCTGCCGGGTGTGGCGCGCATTGCGGCGATGCCGAATGTGCTGATCATCAAGGGCGATAGCCCCATTAAATCCGTCGCGGAATTGGTGGCTTTCTGCAAGGCCAATCCGGCGCGCGCGAATTTTTCCTCGGCCGGGTCGGGCACGTCTTCGCATCTTTCCGGGCTGCTATTTGGCATGCGCATGGGGATTGAGGTGACGCATGTGCCTTATCGTGGCACTGCGCCTTCCATGGCGGCGGTGATGAATGGCGAAACGCTATTCGCGATTGATAACGCGCCGGCATCACGCCAGCAGGTTTTGGGGGGCTTGCTGAAGGCGCTTGGGGTTTCCACGGCGAAGCGTTCCAGCACCATGCCGGAAGTGCCAAGCCTGGAAGAACAGGGCGTGCCGAATTTCGATGTCGCTTCCTGGTATGGCATCGCTGGACCCGCCGCCGTGCCGGCCGCCATTCGCGAAAGGCTGGGCGCGGAAGTGGTAGCCGCGCTGAATGATCCCGCCATTGCCCAGCGTGTGCGCGATTACGGGGCGGAACCCTGGCCGCTTGGCCCCGCGGAATACGATGCCTTCATGCGCCGAGAGGTTGAAATCTGGGCCCCCGTGGTGCGCGCTTCCGGGGCGCAGATAGACTGACGCCCGCGACGTATCGCCAAGCCGCTTCGGTCACGGCATAAACGACCGCCGTGACTGAAGCGCCCATCCTGCCGCGACGCATCGCCTTTCTGGCCCTGGCGCTTGCCATCATGGGCGGCTTGTTCTGGCTTGCCTGGGCAACGCTTGCGCCCGGTGGTTGGACGCTGCCGGAAATCCTGATCCTGATCTGCATCGCGGGCACTTTGCCCTGGGCCGCGCTTTCGGCGGGCAATGCGCTGATCGGGCTTGGTATTCTGCTGTTTGCGCGCAACCCCGCCGCCGCCGTGCTGCCCGCACTGGCCGCCGCGCGGCCTGGCATCCCGCAAGCCCGCACCGCCATCGCCATCTGCATCCGGCGCGAAGACATGGCGCTGGTGCTGCCGCCACTGGCGCGCTTGCTCTCGGGCTTGGCGAAAGCTGGTGCGGCGGAGCGTTTTTCGCTCTGGTTCCTATCGGACACGCCCGAAGGCGCTTATGCAGTTACCGAAGAGGCCGCCTGCCGCGCCTTCGCCGCCAAGCAACCGCTTGCGACCCATTACCGGCGCCGCGCGCAAAATACCGGCTTCAAATCCGGCAATGTGATGGAGTTTCTGGACCATTACGCCGATGGGCATGACTTCATGCTGTGCCTGGATGCAGATTCGGAAATGACGGCGGATGCCGTGCTGCGCCTGGTTGCCTGCATGGAAGCGGACCCGAAGCTTGCGATTCTGCAACAGTTGATTCACGGCCGCCCGACCAAGGCAGGATTTCCGCGGCTGTTTCAATTCGGCATGCGGCACGGCATGCGCGCCTGGGCCACGGGGCAAGCCTGGTGGCAGGGTGATGAGGGGCCTTATTGGGGGCATAACGCCGTCATCCGTATCGCGCCCTTTCGCGCCCATGCGCGGCTGGAAACCCTGCCCGATGGGTCGCATATCCTCTCACACGACCAGGTGGAGGCAACGCGCCTGCATGCCGCCGGTTGGAAGGTGCGCGTGATGCCCGATGATGCGGGCAGCAGCGAAGGCAATCCGCCAAGCTATAGTGATTTCATCACGCGCGATCTGCGCTGGGCGGCGGGCAATATGCAATATCTGGCGCTGCTCCGGCTGCCGGGCCTGACGGCCATGGCGCGCTGGCAATTGATGCAGGCGATTCTGCTGTTCCTGTCTGCGCCGTTCTATATCGCGATCCTGTTGCTCGCTGCCTGGAATGGGCTGAGTGGTGGGGGCGATACCACGCCGATCGGTGCCTTGCTCGCGCTGCTGATTGCGGGCTGGTGTTGCCATTATGCCGCGAAGTTGGCTGGCTATGCCGAGGTTTTGCTGAAGCCCGATCTTGCCGCGCGCTATGGCGGTCGCGCCCTGTTCCTGCGCGGCGCTTTGGCCGAAATGGTCTTCACCGCCTTCATGGAACCGGCGCGGCTGATGAGCCAATGCCTGTTTCTGCTCGCCATGCCCTTCGGGATGCGTATGGGTTGGGCGCCGCAAAATCGCAGCGAACGCGGCATTGGGTTTGCGGATGCGCTCAAGCAATTCTGGGCGCCGACGCTGGCAGGCTTGGTGCTGACCTTTATTTTCGCAGCCCTATCCTTCACCGCGCTGCTGATGGCGGCACCAGTGCTGATCAGCCTGCTTGGTGTCATTCCCTTCGCCATGCTGACCGCCGATGCGCGCTTTTCCGCCTGGCTGGTCCGGCAGAGGATTTGCGCGCTGCCGGAGGAATTACCGCCCGCCTAGAGCAGATCGCGTTCAGATGGGATCATCTGAACGCGTGAAGATGCACGAAAAACAACGAGGTAGAGCGGGTGGCGTGAACAAATGTGAACGCAACACGCTCTAATGCGCCGCGAAAATCGCGCAAGGCGCGCGGCGCAGCAAATGCTTGGTGGCGGAACCTGTGAATAGGGCGCGCAGCCCCGTATGTTCATAAGCGCCCATCACCAACATCCCCGCCGGCATGGCCGCAGCTTCCGCCAAAAGCGCTTCCACCGGATGCGTGCCAATCACGGGCAGCGCCTTGGCCGCGATATCATGGCGCTGCAAGAAACCCGCCGCCGTGCCGGCAAGTGTGGCGGCTTCAGCCTCATTCTCGGCAACACTCAATACGGATGCGCCACCACGCCCAAGACCGAGCAGCGCGAAAAGCTGCACCGCACGCAGCGCGCCGGGTGAACCATCATAGGCGACCAAGGCGGCTGCCGCAGGATCAAAACGCGCGCCGGGCGGCACCACCAGCAAGGGGCGCGTGCGGTCATGCAGTAGCGCTTCGATCACCGGCGCCAGGCCATCTTCCGCCGCTTCGCGCCCCAATGAGGAATCACGCCCGACGATCAAGACATCATGCGCGCCGGCAGCCGCGAGTAACGCGGGGGCTGGCGCGGCAGCCAATTCCTGAACGGTGAAGGGAAAATCACCGGCAGCGTCGCGCAGCCCAGCCACTGCCGCTGCGCCGGCTTCCTGCGCCTGCCGCAAAAGTGCCGCATCGCGCCTTTCCTTGAAGGCGCTGGCGCCGGGGGGCACGGCTTCATGCGCATCCGTCAAATCGCGCCGATCCAGTATGATCGCCGCCGTCAGCGCCGCACCGGTATGGCGCGCGAGCGCGAGCGCGTAATCGCGCGCGGCAATGGCGCCTTCCGTATCATCCAGGGCGAGAAGAATGCTACGCAACATGGCTGATGCTCCTTCAAGCGGCGCCGGCAGAAAGAAACTGCCGGAAGATTGGCACGGCGGCCGCCAAATCGGCCAAGGCGACGCATTCGCGTGGCGTATGGGCGGTGGCGATGGTGCCGGGCCCCAGAATCACACAGGGCGCGATATCCTGCAATTCGCTGGCATCCGTGCCGTAAGGGGCGGTGCCGGCGGGCTTGCCGGTAACATTTTCCGCAAGGCGGATCAGCGGGTGATCAGCGGCCAATTCCGGCGGCGTGCCTTCACGCCTTTCGGTCAGCTCTACCCCCGTGCGGTCTGCCGCTTCGCGCACCGCGGCTTCAATGCCGCTGACATCAATGCGCCGGCTGCGGCGGAATTTTATGCGCGCGCTTGCCTGCGCCACCGTCACATTCACCGCCGTGCCGTGATTATCAATCACCATGTTGAAATCGGAAAAGGGCGGGTCATAGGCCGCGTCATGATAAGCCGGATCAAAGCGCAGCTTTTCATAAATGGCCTTCATTTCCGCCATGAAGGGAATCAGCGCCCAATTCGCATTCAGCCCCTTGCCGGTGGAGGAATGCGCCTGCACGCCGCGCGCAATGGCGGTGTATTCGATATGGCTGCGATGCCCGCGCACGGGCGCCAGCGCTGTTGGTTCCGCCACCACAATTCCCTGCAAGCCAAGCGATGCCGCGAGCTTCGATTGCGCCGCGATGATGCGCGCCCCTTGCTTGCTGGTTTCCTCATCCGCCGTCAGCAGCAGCGTGGCCGGCACATGGGAAGGGAGGCCACGCGCGGCGATGATGCAGGCCGCAACCGGGCCTTTCATATCCGCACTGCCAAGGCCATGCAGCACGCCATCCGCGATGCGCGGCGTCCAGGGAGGGTCTGTCCAGCTTGTCTCCGGCACCGTATCCATATGGCCGGACAGCGCATAACCGCCGCGCGGACCGCGATGGGCGACCAGGGCGCGCTTCGCAACGCCTTGTGCATCTGTGTAATCCAGCCGTTCAATCTCAAACCCCGCCAATTCGGCTTCAATCCGATCGGCCAGCGGCAGGTTGGAGACCGAGGAACGGCTATCAATCGCCACCAGATCGGCGGCCAGGCGGGTCAGGGCATCGGCTTCAGTGTTCATGTCCCCAGCATCCCTTGCGGCGCGGCGCAGGGCAAGCGAGGTCAGCGTCTGATCGGCGGAGGCGGCATCGCCGGAGCCGTGAATCAGCCGCTCAAAACAAGCGTCTGATCGGCGGAGGCGGCATCGCCGGAGCCGTGAATCAGCCGCTCAAAACAAGCGTCTGATCGGCGGAGGCGGCATCGCCGGAGCCGTGAATCAGCCGCTCAGATCATGGGCATGGCATGATCCGTCAAAACGGATCATGTTATGCTCATGACAGTCGTTTCCTACCTGGACCCCCGCAGCGGGGCCACCTATCCGCTTGCCACGCCGCGCTGGTGCGGCGATGGTCACGCCCCCCTGATGCTGACGCCGCTGCCCGGCATCACGCGCGCCGCGATCCGCGCTGAGGATCGTTCGCTCTGGCGCTATGGCGCAGCACTTCCCTTCCTGCCGGATGACCCCATCACCATGGGGGAGGGTTGTTCGCCCCTGGTGCCGCGCGTGATTGGCGGCGCCTCGGCGCTGATCAAATGCGAATGGTTCATGCCGACCGGGTCCTTCAAGGATCGCGGTGCTTCCGTGATGCTATCCCTGCTACGCGCGCAAGGTGTCGCGCATGTGCTGGAAGATTCCTCGGGCAATGGTGGTGCTGCCGTTGCGGCCTATGCCGCCGCGGGCGGGATGCGCGCGAAGATTCTGGTGCCGGCCGCAACCTCACCCGCCAAGACCGTACAATCACGCGCTTCGGGTGCCGAGATTGAATTGGTGCCAGGTAGCCGCCAGGATTGCGCGGATGAGGCTTTGCGCCAGGCTGCTGATATTTTTTACGCCAGCCATAACTGGCACCCCTTCTTCCTGCATGGGACAAAAACGCTTGCCTATGAGTTGTGGGAAGATTTGGGCTTTGTCGCGCCCGATAATGTGATTGTGCCCTGTGGCGCGGGGTCCAATGTGCTAGGCTGCGGCATTGGTTTTGCCGAATTGCAGCGCGCGGGGGAGATCACGAAACTGCCGCGCATCTTCGCAGCCCAACCGGAAAACTGCGCCCCCATTGCCCGCGCTTTCCTGAAGCAGCCAGCCGTGGCAGCGCTGCCCACCATTGCGGAGGGCACCGCCATCGCGCAGCCCATTCGCACGCCGGAAGTCATGGCGGTTTTGCAGGAAAGCCAGGGCGGTGCGGTGATGTTGAGTGAGGCTGAGATTGGCGCTGCAACGCTCGATCTGGCGCGCACCGGTATTTATGTGGAACCGACTTGCGCGCAGGCAGCGGCGGCCTTCGTGAAATTGCTCGAAGCTGGCACCATTAGCGCCGATGAAACCACCGTGGTGGTGCTGACCGGCACAGGGCTGAAATCCACGCCACGCATCGCTGAACTTTTGGGGGTTGCCATCTGATGGCCGGGCCGCGCATTGCCCTTTTGGGCTTTTCCATTGAATGCAACCGCTTTGCGCCCCCGGCAACCTTGCGCGATTTTGAAACGCGCTGCCTGATTGCGGGTGACGCCATTGTGGCGGATGCGCGTTCTGCCGCCCCTGCCGCCTTGGGTGAAATGCCAGGTTTTGTCACGGCGATGGATGCCAGCGGCGCCTGGGAACCCTGCCCCATTCTGCTCGCCATGGCGGAACCCAATGGCCCAGTGGAACAAAGCGTGTTCGATGGTTTCATGCGGCAATGGCGCGAAGGTCTGGCGGCGCTGAAAGGCCGCGTGGATGGCGTTTACTGCGTGCTGCATGGCGCGGGGCTCGCCACCGCTGATCTTGATCCGGAAGGCAGTTTGCAGGCGCTGATTCGCGAAATCCTGGGGGATGTGCCGCTGGTCTGTTCCTACGATCTGCACGCAAATGTTTCGGACCGTATGGTGGCGCTGACCGATGCCTTTGTCGGCTATCGCACCAACCCGCATTTGGATATGCGCGAACGTGGCGCGGAAAGTGCCGCGCTGATGCGCCGCCTTCTGGCCGGTGAGCGATTCCATCGCGCCTTCCGCCGCTTGCCAATTGTCGCACCCACGGTTTCCATGCTGACCGCGCAAGGTCCCTATGCGGAAGTGATCAATTTCGGCCAGGAATCGGCGGCAGCCGATCCACGTATTGCCAATGTTTCCATCATGGGCGGCTTTGCCTATGGCGATACGCCCTTCAATGGCATGGCGGTGATCATCACCGCGACAGATAAGGTGGCGGCGGAGGCACTCGCGGATCGGCTGGCTACCGCCATTTGGGAAAGGCGCGGGCGTTTCATCGCCAATCTGACCGCCTTGGAAGACGCCACGCAAAAGGCACTGCATAGCCCCGTGCCGCTGGCTTTCGCTGATGTTGCCGATAATCCGGGCGGCGGCGGGCGCGGCAATACCATGTGGATTCTGGAAGCCTTCCATCGTGCCGGCGTGCAGGATTGCCTGGTGGGTGTGATCCATGACCCTGCTTTGGCAGCGGAAGCGCATAAGCTTGGCAAGGGTGCCCGCTTCACCGCGCGCTTCAACCGCGATGTCGCCGCCGATGATCCTTTCAGCAAGCCCTTCAGTGCGGATACGGAAGTGGTGGCGCTTTCCGATGGGCGTGTGACCGGCCGGCGCGGCATTTTCGCCGGCACCGCCATGACGCTTGGCGCGACGGCGACCTTGAAGCTTGGCGGCATCACCGTGGTGGTGATTTCCATTCGCACGCAATGCGCCGATCCCGCCTTCTTCGAACATCTCGGCTTGGATGTCGGTAAGGCGCGCGCGGTGGTGGTGAAATCCCGCGGGCATTTCCGCGGTGGCTTTGATGAATTTTTCAAGCATGAACAGATTGTCGAGGTTGATTGCCCGGGTCTGACTTCCCCCATTCTGACGCGCTTTGACTGGAAACATATGCCAAGACCTGTTCTGCCGATTGATAAGGAAGCGCACTGGCCATGAAGCTGGATGATCTGCCCACCCCCTGCCTGGTGCTGGAACTCGGCATTCTGAAACGCAATCTGGCGCGCATGGCCGAGGCCGTTGCTCGGCATCCTGGCTTGAAACTTCGCCCACATATGAAAACAGCGAAAAGCCTGGCAGTGGCGGCTCTTGCCGCGCCGGATTACGGGCCTATCACCGTCAGCACGGTGGCCGAGGCGCGTTATTTCGCTGGTGGCGGCTATCGCGATCAGATCTATGCGGTCGGCATTACGCCGCAAAAACTTGATGCCATCGCGGCGCTCAACGCGCAGGGCAATGATGTGAAGATCATCACCGATGATGCGGATATCGCCAGGGTCATCGCCGCTCATCCAGGCAAATTGCCGACCTTGATTGAGGTTGATTGTGGTGAGGGTCGCGGCGGCATTGCGCCGGATTCGCCCATGCTCGCGGAAATCGCCGAGTGCCTTGGGTCGCGCTGCGCCGGCATCATGACCCATGCCGGCCATTCCTATGCCGAACGCAGCGAAGACGGCATGCGCAAGGTAGCGGAGGCTGAGCGCGCCGGCGCCGTATTGGCTGCGGAGCGTTTGCGCGGCATGGGCATCACGCCGCGCGTTGTCTCAGCCGGGTCTTCGCCCACCGCGCTTTACGGGCAATCCATGGCGGGCATTACGGATATCCGCGCCGGGGTTTATATGTTCGGCGATTTATTCCAAGGCCAGATCGGCACGCATGGCATGGAAGATATCGCGGTGACGGTGCTTTCCGCCGTTACCTCTCGCAAGCAGGATCGCAATGCGGTGCTGATTGATGCGGGCGGTATTGCGCTTTCCAAGGATCGCAGCACCCAGGCGGCGCCGAAGGATCTCGGCTTTGGCGTCATGCTGGACCGCCACGGCAAATGGCGTTTTGGGGAGGCGATTGTGGCGCGCACTCATCAGGAACATGGCGAAGTGCGCGGCGCAGGCCCGCTGCCTTTCGCGGAGCTTCCCGTCGGTGCCTTGGTGCGCGTGGCGCCGAATCATACCTGCCTGACGGTTGCCGCGCATGACCGTTATTATGTGGTGGATGGCGGAGATGAGGTGATTGCCGTCTGGGATCGGGTGAATGGCTGGTAGGGCACCCGCCCTGTCATGAAATTTTAACATGCCAGGATCGCCGCCTGCGCTATGCCACCCGCCTGAAAGCGCTTCGCTGGAGGTATGCGCATGAGGGTTGGCATTAATGGCATGGGCCGCATTGGCCGCCTGGCATTTCGCGCCGCTTTCGGTGCGGCAGAGCGGGGGGAGGATGACCCGCGCCGCGCCAATCGGCTGGATATTGTGCATGTCAATGAAGTGAAGGGCGGTGTGGCGGCGACTGCGCATTTGCTTGCCTTCGATAGCGTGCAGGGCCGTTGGCGCGCGCCCATTGCGGCAGAAGGCGCAGACGCGCTACGCATTGCTGACAAGCGCATCGGCTTTTCGGAATACACGACACCGGCAGCGATTCCCTGGGGTGATCTTGGCGTTGATTTAGTGCTGGAATGCAGCGGCAAATTCCTGACCGAGGCGAGTTTGCGCGGGCATCTGGATCGCGGGGCGAAGCGCGTGATTGTCGCGGCGCCAGTCAAGGAAGCCTCAGTCCTGAATATCGTCGTTGGCGTGAATGATGCGCTGTATGATCCGGCGCTGTATCCGATTGTCACCGCCGCATCCTGCACCACCAATTGCCTAGCCCCTGTGGTGAAGGTGGTGCATGAGGCAATTGGGATCAGACATGGACAGATCACCACCATCCATGACCCAACCAATACCAATGTGGTGACGGATGCGCCGCATAAGGATTTACGCCGTGCGCGTTCCGCGATGCTGTCGCTGCAACCCACCACCACCGGGAGTGCGACGGCGATTGCGCTGATCTATCCGGAATTGAAGGGCAAGCTGAATGGCCATGCGGTGCGCGCACCGGTGCTGAATGCCTCGCTCACTGATTGCGTGTTCGAATTGCAGCGTGCGACAAGCGCCGAGGAATTGAATGCGCTGTTCCGTGCTGCCGCAGAAGGCCCGCTGGCGGGCATTCTGGGCTATGAGGATCGGCCGCTGGTTTCCGCCGATTATGCGCGCGATACGCGCAGTTCCATCATTGATGCGCCATCCACCTTGGTGACAGCTGGCAGCATGGCAAAAATCTATGCCTGGTATGACAATGAAATGGGCTATGCCTGCCGCATGGTGGATTTGGCCTGCATCATGGAAGCGCGCGGCATCTGACATGCGCAACTATGCCATCGTCACCGCCGCCTATTGGGGCTTTACGCTGACCGATGGTGCCTTGCGCATGCTGGTGCTGCTCCATTTCCACAAGCTTGGCTATTCGCCCTTTGCGCTGGCGTTTCTGTTTCTGCTGTATGAGGCGGCAGGGATTGGTGCAAACCTAGTGGGCGGCTGGCTTGCCACACGCTTCGGCATTGCGCGCATGCTGGCGGTGGGCCTTTCCGCCCAAATCGCGGGCTTCCTGATGCTATCGGCGCTGTCATCCAATTGGGTGCCAGCCATGGCGCTGGTCTGGGTGGTGCTGGCGCAAGGCATTTGCGGCATTGCGAAGGACATCACCAAAACCGCCTCCAAATCCGCCATCAAACTCACGGCGGGCGATGCTTCGGGCCGGCTGTTCCGCTGGGTTGCCTGGTTCACTGGCAGCAAGAATGCCATGAAGGGCGTGGGGTTTTTCCTGGGCGGTGTGCTGCTGGAAGCGCTTGGCTTTCAGGGTGCACTTTGGTTGATGGCGGCGCTACTCGGTTTGGTGCTGATCGGTGTCGTGTTGTCCCTGCCGCCACTGATGGGCAAGGCCAAGGCATCCGGTTCGATACGCGAATTCATGGCACGGGATCGCGGCGTCAATCTGCTGGCGGCGGCGCGCATTCTGCTGTTCGGCGCGCGCGATGTCTGGTTTGTCGTCGCCTTGCCGGTGTTCCTTTATGCCTCGGGTTGGAGCTTTGCCGCGGTGGGCGGTTTCCTCGCCATTTGGACCATCGGCTATGGGTTGGTGCAGGCGGTGGCACCTTCAATGATCCGGCGCAGTTCCGATGGCCTGAATACCGAAGTGCCAGCGGCACGGCTATGGTGCCTGGGCATTGCGGTCATACCGCCCGCGCTGATGGCGGCGTTATGGTTGGATGCGGGCCGCGCTGATTTGGTGTTGGTTGCGGGGCTTTTGGTCTTCGGCTTTGCTTTTGCCGTGAATTCGTCACTGCATTCCTATCTGATCCTGGCTTATTCAGGCTCCCAAAAAGCCGCCGAGGATGTCGGCTTTTACTATGCCGCCAATGCCGCTGGGCGCTTTGCCGGCACGCTGCTTTCGGGCCTGCTCTATCAAATGGCTGGCATCATGGGCGCTTTGGGCGGTGCCGCTGTGATGCTCGGCCTTTGCTGGGCCATCACGCTTGCCCTACCGGCAGGCCGCGCCGCTTGCGCTGAAGCGCGCTGAGCGCAAAACTCAGCCTCTATCAAGGGGGCTGCCATGCTGAAACGTTCAGAATTTCTCGCAGGCTTCGGCGCAAGCCTGTTTGTGCTGAGCCAAGGTGCCGCGGCGCAGCCCATGCCGGGCGGCGTGCTGCGCGTTGGCATCAAGCTCAGCCCCACTTCAATGGACCCGCAATTTCGCCTGGCGGGGGAACAAAACCTGCTGCGCGGCTGCCATGCACGGCTGATTGGCATGACCCCGGATGGCAAGCCAACACCTGGCATCGCGCAATCCTGGCGCGCGGTGGGCGATGGTCGCGCCTGGGAAATCACCCTGAACCCAGCGGCGAAATTCAGCGATGGCAGCCCGATCAGATCTCAGGACGTTGCCTTTTCCATCCGGCGCATTCCGCGCCTGGAAGGCTCCGCCGGCGGCTATCAGATATTTGTCCGTGCCATAAAGGATATCGAGATTCTTGATACGCAGCGCCTGCTAGTCAAAACCGAAGAACCCTACCCCTTCATGGCGGAGGATCTCACGGAAATCGCCATTGTCGCCGCATCACTCGGTCAGGATTTCAAGCCCGCTGATTTCAACGCTGGCAAGGCGCGACTTTTCTCCGGCCCTTATGCGCTGGTGGATTACCGCTTCGGCGAATTCGTCACCATGCGTCGCAATCCGCATTGGTTCGGCCCCAAGCCAGAATTCGAAGAAGTACAATTCCGTGTCATCCCTAATGATTCCGGCCGCATCGCCGCGCTGCTGTCGGGCGATGTGCAGGCCATAGATGAGGTCTCCATCCCCGATATTGCGCGGCTGCGCAGCAATGCGGCGATGAATGTCTCGCAAATTGCCGGCATGCGCGTGATGTATGTGGCGCTTGATATGGACCGCGATGTATCGCCCCATATCCGCGACAATAATGGCCAGGCAATGACGAAGAACCCGCTCAAGGATGTGCGGGTCAGGTTGGCGCTATCGCACGCGATCAATCGCGCGGCGATTGTGGATCGTGTTATGGAAGGGGCGGCGACAGTCGCTTCCGATATCTTGCCGCCGGGCACACCGGGAACCTCCCCGCGCCTCAAGCCCTTGGCGTTTGAACCGGATCGCGCGCGGCGTTTGCTGGCGGAAGCCGGCTATCCGAATGGGTTTCAGATCACCATCCATGCCACGAATGACCGCTACCCGAATGATGAAAAAGTGGCGCAAGCCATTGCGCAATTCTGGACGCGCATTGGCGTGAAGACCGAAGTGCAAACAATGCCGAACGCGGCTTATTTCCCAGCCGCCGCGCGGCAGGCCTTCACGGTCATGGCCGCGCAATATGGCGCGGATAATATCAGCTACGCCTATCGCGCGCTGCTCCATACTTTCAATCGCGATGCCGGGCTTGGCACCGCCAATCGGACGCGCCATTCCAGCCCACGCGCCGATGCGCTGGTGGCGGAAGCGCTGAAAACCATGGATGAAGCGCAGCGCAATGAGCTTTTCGCGCAAGCAACCGATATAGCGATTGGTGAGGAAGCGATCATGCTCATGATCTATTACCCGGCCTATGTCTATGCGGCGCGCAAGCCCGTTTCGGCCGTGCCCTACTATAATGGCGCCTTCCTGCCGCAGGGTTTGGTCATCTGATCACCATTGTCGGTTTCCGGCAGCAGAGCGAATCGCCCTCCCGATAAAATGGCTGTTGGCGCGCAGAGCAGCCGAGGGTCGAGGAAGCGGTTGCGTGAATTGCAATGCTGGCACGCGTCCGAATCACGCTGGTTCACCGGACACGCCTTGACCCTTTTGTTGGTTCTATCCCCCCGAACCGTCAAATTATTTCACAAGATTTTGCTGTGTTTAAATGAAATCATATCCGGAATTGGCGAAGTAGTTGCTGCATTCGCCTGGGCTGACGATGAAGATGAGTGCGCCAAGCTTTCGCCAAGCTTCTTCGACGGTGCGTGGCTGTGCAGCGCGTATGACGTGCTTGAGCTTGGCGAAGAGCTGCTCGATTGGGTTGAAATCGGGATAGGGGCACATCCATGCGGGTCTCCTCAACCAAGCACAGAGCTTGACCCAGGAAACACCCCGATTCGGCAATCATGATCCAGCAACAAAAAAGCATACTTTAGCCCCAAAGCATATGCTCGCTGCGGTACAGATAACCCTCAAGATCAAGTGCGCGGCTCAATAGGATTTTGGCTGGCCAAGCACACGCTCAGCGATGTGAGAAAGAATCAATTCGCGTGAAACAGGCGCGATGCGTGGAATGAGACTTTCACGAAGGTACCGCTCTACATGGTATTCCTGCGCATAGCCCATGCCGCCATGCGTCATCACCGCGGTTTCACAAGCGCGAAAGCCTGCCTCGGCAGCGAGGTATTTGGCAGCATTGCTTTCAACGCCGCATTCCCGCCCGGTGTCATAAAGGCTGGCCGCCTTCCAAACCATGAGTTCGGCGGCTTCTAACTCAGCCCAATTGCGTGCCAGCGGGTGCTGGATAGCCTGATTTTGTCCAATCGCGCGGCCAAAGACGCGACGGTCTTTGGCATATTGGGCAGCCTTGCGCAGGGCGGCGCGTCCGATGCCTACCGCTTCGGCTGCAATCAGGATGCGTTCGGGGTTCATGCCGTGCAAAATGGCCTGAAAGCCTTGGCCTTCCTCACCGATGCGATCTTCCATCGGTATCTCCACACCATCGAAAAAGACCATGTTTGAATCCACCGCGTGGCGCCCCATCTTCTCAATTAGACGGATCTCGACCTTGCTGCGATCTATTTCCGTGTAAAAAAGTGTCAGGCCATCGGTCTTTAGGCGCACCTGATCAAGTGGCGTGGTGCGGGCCAGCAGCAGCATCTTGTTTGCCACCTGCGCCGTGGAAATCCACATTTTCTGCCCATTTACCACATAGCGGTCATTGCGGCGTTCGGCGCGTGTCTTGAGCTGAGTGGTGTTAAGGCCGACATCAGGCTCAGTCACAGCAAAGCAAGGTTTGTCCTTGCCTGCAATAAGTGGCGGCAGGAAGCGCTGCTTTTGCGCCTCTGTACCGAAAAGAATCACGGGATTAAGCCCGAAGATATTCATATGCAAGGCCGAAGCGCCCGACATGCAGGCGCCGGATGCCGCAACGGTCTCCATCATCAGTGCCGCTTCAAAAATGCCAAGACCAGCCCCGCCGTATTCAACAGGCATGGCGACACCAAGCCAGCCCCCCGCTGCCATGGCTGCATGGAAATCATGCGGAAAAATGCCCTCACGATCGCGGGCGAGCCAATAATCATCAGAGAAATCAGCGCAGATCCGGCCAATCTGTTCGCGAATTGCAACCTGTTCGTTAGTCAAGGCGAAGTCCATGGTCCATCCTCTTCTGGCCCAAAGATGCTTTGATGGCCGCCGGGCGTCAACGCGGTGCTCGACGCTGAAAATCGCCGACTCAGATGATAATGTTCCAAACGCATGCTTCTTGCAAAGTGCCGAGCGGAAGGAACGATGCCTATTGAGGCACAAAGGAAGGCCGCTTCTGCGGCAATCACGCGATGATCCATGGCCATCCTCACCTGGCCCGGCGCTTCGCTGTCCTATACTCCATCCCAGGCACCGCCGAAATCAGTGCCGCCATGCTTGTGATCCAAATGCCGGAACTTGGCGGGCTCAATGAAAAGCAGGTGGCAACTCCGGCAGACTTTGGGTCCGGCAGGGGCTTTACATGCCGGTCCTGGTCGCCATCCGATTCGATGCAGATTTCAGGGCAAAATACGAGCAACTCATCACAGCAGGAAAAACCCCAAAACAGGCCATCACCGTCGTGATGCGAAAGATTATCATCCTCGCAAACAGTCTGCTTAAGAAAGGCGGAAGATGGCAGCCGAGGGTGGCTTGAACAGCACGGATACTGCAGCTTCTCTCAAAGCGTCGCCCCACCATCAATAGCGACTTCGGACCCGGTCATATAGCTGCCATCGTCAGAAAGCAGGAACGACACCAGCCGCGCCACTTCCTCTGCCGTGCCCTGCCGCCCCATGGGTACGGATTTCAGGCGTGCCGCGTTTTCTTCTGGCGTGCGAATATCCAGCATCGGTGTTGCAATCGGCCCAGGATGGACCGAATTCACGCGTATCCCGCGCGGCGCCAATTCAAGTGCTGCAGATTTCGTCATGCCACGCAGCGCCCATTTAGTCGCACCATAAGCGAATGCGCGCGCCGATCCGCGCAACCCGGCGGTGGAGGAGATATTCACAATCGAACCGCGCCCTGCCCTTTCCATCGCCGGCACCACCGCCTTCATGCCAAGAAAACAGCCAAGCTGATTGATGCGCGTATGGCGTTCAAACAGCGTCGCATCCGTTTCCATCATCAACTTCGGGACATAGATGCCGGCATTGTTGACAAGCCCGGTCAGCGGCCCGCGCGCCTCGGCAGCAGAGACCGCGCGCGCCCAATCCGCTTCTTCGGTCACATCAAGCCGCAGGAATTGCGCGGCAGGGCCAAGTTCGCGCGCCAGGGCCTCGCCTTCGGCTTCCAGCACATCACCAAGGATAACGCTGGCGCCCTCCGCGACCAGCAGGCGCGCTTCCGCCGCACCTTGGCCGCGCGCTGCGCCTGAGATCAGAATAACCTTCCCATTGAAACGCGCCATGATCCACCACCTTGTTTGGTGGTGGCATCATGGCAGCCGTGCCACACCCTGGAAAGCCGAGATGGGGCTTTCCAGGAAAGACTGTTCTCAGGCCGCGCGAATTTCGCAGAGAAAGCCATCTACCTGCTTTTTCAACGCCGCACCATCCTTGCTGAGCGTACCAGCCGCAGACAGCAGCGACGTCGCTGCGCTGCCGGTCACATTGGCAGCCTGGCTGACCTGGGTGATATTGCCAGCCACTTCCGTGGTGCCCACCGCGGCCTGCTGCACATTGCGCGCAATTTCCTGTGTCGCGGCGCCCTGTTCTTCCACAGCCGATGCAATAGCGGTCGCGCTTTGACTAAGCTGATCGATGGTTTCGGCAATATGTGTGATCACCTGTGCCGAACGCTCGGTCGCTTCCTGCATGGCCTTGATCTGGGACGCGATCTCATCGGTCGCTTTGGTTGTTTGGGACGCCAAGGCCTTCACCTCGGAAGCCACAACCGCGAAACCCTTGCCAGCCTCACCGGCACGCGCGGCTTCGATAGTGGCATTCAATGCGAGTAGATTGGTTTGTCCAGCGATGTCATTGATGATACGCACAACATCACCTATACGCTGCGCCGCTTCCGTAAGTCCCTGCACTTCCTGGGTGCTGCTGCGCGCTTGGCCAACCGCCTCATTGGTCATGCGGCTGGCTTCAGATACTTGCTGCGCGATTTCGCGAATGGACGCGGAAAGCTCCTCGGTCGCGGAAGCAACCGTCTGCACATTCTGCGTCACCTGCTCTGAAGCCGCGGCGACAGCGGTGGATTGACCCGAGGTTTCCTCAGCCGTGCGCGCCATGTCCTCAGCGGTTCCCTGCAGACGAGACGATGCCTGCGTCACATTCTCCACCACCTCGCCAATGCTTTGCTCAAACTTGTCGGCAAGGGCGTTCATGGCAAGGCGGCGCTCTTCGGCAGCCTGTTGCTTTTGTGTTTCCTGCGCTTTGCGGAGTTCTTCCGCCTCCATCATCCCGTTGCGGAAAACCTCCAAGGCTTCAGCCATGGTTCCGATTTCATCGTTCTTGTCTCGCCCAGGGATGGCGATGGATAAATCACCCCGTGACAAGCCGCGCATGGCTTCCGTCATGCCCGTGATGGGGCGGGTAATGCCGCGCGCCAGGACAATACCAACAATCAATGCGGCCATCAGCATGACAAGACCGAAGACGGAGCTGTAAGTGAGTATTTTCCACGCTTCGGCGGCATTCGTCTGATTGAGTGCAGCAAGATCACGCTGCAGGACATCCTCAATGGTCTTCATCAGGTCAATGCGATCCGTGGTGGCCTTGAACCAGTCACGTGCGTTTACGCCGCTCAGGGGTTTTTCGGGTCCCGCTTCCACGGCAATCCTGCGCAGGCGTTCGGCTTCGGCAATTACCGGGCCACTCAAGGTTTGCTGCGCTGCATTGCGTTGGGCTTCTGTGGCATAGGACTGAAATGAAGCCAGGTAGGCCGCCTGTTCGGCCAGAATGGTAAGCAGCGTACGATACTGCGCAGGCGTGAACTGACCTGCGGCAAAGCCCGCTGATCCGGTCGCCCGTTCCTGACCGGCGCGTTCCTTTGCCGCCAGAAAATTGAAATAAGCCAGAAGGTTGGCTGTAACTGCCGGCGAATCCGAGACCTTCACCGCCTCCTGAGGCACCGCAAGCAAATTCGTGATGAGCGCGGTATAGAAGCGAAAGGAATCTGGCCCCACAATCCGCAGGCCACTGACATCGCCGCGCTTCGCCTCAAGCTCAGTAAGGGCAGCGAGTCCCTTTTCCACGCTTTGGCGAAGCTCGGCACTGTAATGAGCCAAGGTCAGGCCGCGCAAGGCTTCGCGTACATTGGCGATCTGGCCATCCGTATCGCGTCGCTGCGTCTGAAGTTCTGTGCCCATTTGCTGGCCACGGCTGCCGATGAATAAAGCCGACATGCCGCGCTCCTTTTGCAGTTCATGCACCAGATCACTGATGCGAGAGCTGAAATGGCTAAGCGCCTGAAGCTGATTGGCTTGGTGCACCGTTTGCAGCTGTTGGGAAATAACGAGCCCACTCATCAGCAGGACAGCCAAAATGGGAAGAGCGATAGCAAGGCCAAGGCGCTTGCCAATACTGGAGCGGGATTTGCTTTCCAACATGTCGCGGGAACCTCTGTTCAAAAATCGAAGCCTATCCTTGTGCATAAAATAAAATCATGAAAATAGAGTTAGAAAGAAATGGTACCTTATCTGCACAATAAATCGGCGTGAATTACCGGTTGGTTGACACGGGATAAGAGCGCATCGCACCAGTTTTCACCAAACGCTGCGCAGTGAAGACCCAAATCTACCGGTCATGATATTTGCTAAAAGTCTGACTTGACGCGCATAATCCGAAAACATGCATAACAATTCAGGCTTTGCTCTTGTTGTTTCTGGACATAATCTGACCCATGCTGGTCATTCACAATCTGCTAAGGTTGGGCGCAATCCCATGGTAAAATTGGCGTCAGTGCAAGAAGCCGTTTCCTCCTCCAACGCAGACGCCATCATCATCGGCGCCGGCATTTCAGGCCTGTATCAGCTTATCCGCCTGCGGGAGCTTGGCATGAAGCTCAGGGTTTTTGAGGCTGGTTCGGATGTTGGCGGCACCTGGTATTGGAACCGCTACCCTGGCGCGCGGTTTGATTCCGAAAGCTGGTCCTATGGCTATTCCTTTTCCAAGGAATTGCTTCAGGAATGGGAATGGCCCGAACATTTCGCCGCACAGCCGGATACGCTGCGCTATCTGAATTTCGTCGCCGATAAATTTGATCTGCGCAAGCACATCACTTTCAATAGCCGGGTCAAAGCGGCGCATTTCGATGATGCGCGAAATCTTTGGACCGTGACACTGGAAAGCGGCGAAACCTGCCGCGCACCGCTACTTATCACAGGGCTCGGACCGCTTTCCGCGCCCACCTTGCCCAATATTCCCGGGCGCGATGCCTTCAAAGGCCAGGCGTTTCACACTGCCCGTTGGCCGCATGATCCGGTGGATTTCAAGGGCAAACGCGTGGGCATCATCGGCACGGGTGCGACCGCCATTCAAATCATCCAGACCATCGCCCAGAATATTGGCCATCTAACGGTATTTCAACGCACGCCGAATTGGGCCGCGCCCTTGCATAACCGCAAGATCACGCCGGAGGAGCAAGCAAAAATCATGGCACGCTATCCGGAAATCTTCGCCCGCTGCCGCGAAACCGCGACCTGCTTCATCCATCAGACCGATCCGCGCAAGGCGCTTGAGGTTTCGCCCGAAGAACGCGAAGCCTTTTGGGAAAAGCTTTATGCTGAGCCCGGCTTTGGCATTTGGGTTGGGAATTTCGCTGATGTTCTGACCAATAAGGAAGCCAATGCGCTGGCGAGTGATTTCATGGCGCGCAAGATTCGCCAAAGGGTGAAAGACCCGGTCATTGCGGAAAAGCTCATTCCAAAGAATCACGGCTTCGGCACGCGGCGACTTCCTTTGGAAAGCGGCTATTACGAGGTCTATAACCAACCCAATGTGCGCCTGGTGGATATCAATGAAACGCCGATCGAATGCATCACGGCTGAAGGCATCAAAACCAGTGCTGAATCATTTGCTTTCGACATTCTGATTTTTTCAACAGGATTTGATGGCGTCACTGGCCCTTATGACCGCATTGATATCCGCGGCCCCGGGGGCCGCAGCCTGAAACAGGATTGGATCAGCACGCCAAGGACCTTTCTTGGCGTAATGGCAGAAGGTTTCCCCAATATGCTGATGGTGCTGGGGCCCCATACCGCGCGCGGCAATATCCCACGCAATATCGAGGAAATCGTGGATTGGGTTACTGGCCTTGTCATTCATATGCGCAAACACGGGCTGCGGCGTGTGGAGGCAAAGCCTGAAGCGGCGCAGTGGTGGGCTGAAAAGGTCGAAGAAGCCGTGGCCGGGCTGCTCTTTGCCGAGGTCAATTCATGGCAGACGGGCGTCAACCGCAATGTGGAAGGGCGCGACATCCGCCGCACTCTTGGCTATTATGGCGGTGCCGTGGAATATCGCCGCATCGCAGATGGCGTTGCCGCCGGCGGCTACCGGGAATTCGATTTCGCCTGAAGCGTCAGAAGAAAAAAGGGAGGATCACAAATGCAATCCAAAGCCACCCCAACCCGCCGTTCCTTGCTGGCGCTCGGTTCCGGAACGGCACTGTTCACGCCAAATATCCTTGGCGCGCAGGAAGCCAATTGGCCGAACCGCCCCGTGCGCATCATCGCGGCTTTTCCGGCGGGCAGCGGCACTGATAGCCTCGCGCGGTTTTACGGGGAGCGCCTGGGCCGCATTTTCGGGCAAAACTTTATCATTGAAAATATCGGCGGCGCGAATGGCGCCATTGGCGCCCGCGCCGCCGCCCGCGCCGCGCCTGATGGCTACACCATCTTTTTCGGCTCGGTTTCCACCCACGCAGCCAATCCGCATCTGATGCGAGAGCCTGGCTATGACCCGCTGCGGGATTTCGCCCCGCTTTCCATGATCAGTATCAATCCCCTTGGCGTTTTGGTGCGCGCGGATAATCCAGCGCGCGATCTGCAAGCCTTCATCGCCCATGCGCGCGCCAATCCAGGCGCGCTGAATTACGGCATCGGCAATGCGGGGGGCTTGGCCGGGACGCATTTGCTCAGCCAGGCGGCCGGCTTCAAGGCGGAGCAAATCTCCTATCGTGGCACGCCGCAGGCCATGGCGGATTTGCTGGGTGGGCGGCTGCATTTCTTCATCACGGATCTTGGGCCGGCGGTGGAACATTTGCGCGCCGGCACCATCCGTGCGCTGGCCGTGACTACCGCGCGGCGCGTTGAAACCCTGCCCGATGTGCCAACAGTGGCCGAAGCCGCGCTGCCCGGCTTTGACTTTGCTTCCTGGAACGGGTCCTGGATGCCAGCGCGCACGCCGCCCGCGATCATCGCGCGGCTTAATCGTGAAATTCAAACCATCGGCCAAAGTGAGGAAGCCAAGCGCCATATCGGCGCCCTTGGCATTGTTTCCACCACCAGCACGCCCGAAGCGCTCGGCGAATTCAATCGGCGCGAATTGGAACTCTGGGCGCGCATCGCGGCTGAGGCGAATGTAGCGAAGGAGTAGCGTTGCCGACGCAGGGCTTGGCAAGCCCGGCCCGGTCGCGTAACCCCCTGCGCCGAAGCGCCATGTCGGCGCCGGGAGAAAAGAGGCAGTCATGGCTGACATCATCATTGATATTGGTGGCGAGATTTTTGAGGCATTTTTCGAAGACGCCGCCGCACCCAAGACCTGTGCGCGTTTCCGCGCCTTACTGCCTTATCAGGACCGCATCATTCATGTGCGCTGGTCCGGCGAGGCATGCTGGATTCCGATGGGTGAACGCGAACTCTCTATCCCCTGGGAAAATGCCACCAGCTACCCAGCACCGGGGCAGATCATTGTGCATCCCGGTTCGATGAGTGAAACGGAAATCCTGGTGGCCTATGGCCCTACCTGCTTCGCAAGCAAGGCCGGGCAATTGGCCGGCAATCACTTCCTGACGATCCGCGAAGGCATTGACCGCCTGGCCAAGACTGGCCGCGCGGTATTGTGGGAAGGTGCGAAGCCCATCACTTTCCGCGCCGGATAAGACGGACGCGAATACGAACAGCGCGGCGCCATTGGCGCTGCGCCGCTTGGGTTTCGCGGGGAAAAGGCGCTACAGCGGTTTCAGATTGATGGCCGCCGGCTTGCCGCGCTCACTCGCGACTTCAAAGCTGACCTTCTGATTTTCCTTAAGCCCCTGTAGCCCAGCCTTTTGCACGGCGGTGATATGCACAAAAACATCCTTGCCACCATCATCGGGCAGGATGAAGCCAAATCCCTTGGTGGCGTTGAACCATTTCACAGTGCCATTCGGCATGACGCGAGCCCCTTTCTTATGGCGGCGGCAGCGCCACCGCGTTTTCTCCGGTTTTCCCGGACGGGCCCGATAGCGGTCGAAACAACGCCCGCTCGGCAAGGCACGGCACGAAAATCCCAAGGGAAGCAGACAATTTTCGCCCCTGCCGCGTCAAGTTTTTTGCGCGGGATGGGGCGTTTATTCGGCCTGCATGCCAGCCCGTGTCGCCAAATCCGACAGCAAGGCGCGCTGTTGCGCCAGAAAATCAGCGAAATCCTGTAAGCCAAGGAAGGCTGCCTCAGCCCCTTGGGCCGCCAGCAGCCTGGTCACCTCGGGCTGGGTAAGGCTTTGCCGCACGGCGTCAGCAATGCGCGCCATGATCGGCTGGGGGACCCCGGTTGGGGCATAAAGCCCGATCCATTCCGAAAGGGCGAAGCCAGGCAGATCGGCGGCTTCCGCCACGGTTGGCACATTCGGCAGGATAGGGGTGCGGCTTTCCGCGGAAACCGCCAACGCGCGCAAGCGATTGCCCTGCACCAGGCCAAGCGAAGACGGCATGGTGGCGAAATTGAACAAGGTATCCCCGGTCAGCACCGCCATGGCGCCGGGCGCGCCACCGCGATAGGCCACGTGCTGCGCGTCAATGCCGCTGCGCAGGATAAAATGCAGCCCCGCGAAATGCGAAGCGGAACCAAGCCCCGCGACGGAATAATGCGGCTTGTCGGTGCGCGCACGCAGCATGGTGATCATATCGCGCAGATTGGTCGGGCCATCCATTGGCACCACAAGCAGCAGCGGCATGATGGAAAGCCGCGCCACGGGCGCGAAATCACGCAGATAGTCAAAGGAAAGATTGGCATGCAGCTTGTGGCGCACCGCGAATGCCGAAGCATCCGCCATGAGCGTATAACCATCCGGGCGCGCCGCCGCGGCGATTTGCCCGCCATAGACGCCGCCGGGTCGGTTTTCCACCACCACCTGCCGCCCGAGAATTTGCGACATGGGTCCCGCCACCACGCGGGCAGAGGTATCCGCGCCACCCCCTGGGGCGAAAACCACAATCAGCCTGATTTGTCGGTTTGGAAAATCATCTTGCGCGGCGGCGGGGCTGAGCAGACTGCCAACAAGCAATAAGCCAATGATCAATCGCGCCATCGCCTTCAGCCCTTCGCCAACCACGCCCGGATTTCCGCATTATGCTCGCCCAAATCCGGCGCGCGGCGGGTGATGCGCGCCGGCGTGCCTTCCAGGCGCAAGGGCGGCGCCAGATGCTGGATCGGCCCGCGTTCAGGGTCTTCGAAAACCTGCGCGAGGCCGCGCGCTTGCCCCTGCGGATGCGCCAAGGCCTTATCATAAGATAGCACGGGTTCGGATGGGATGCCGGCCTTGCCAAGCGCGGCCAGCCATTCGGCGCTGCCGCGCGTGGCCAGAATTTCCTGTAAAATCACAATCAGCGCGTTGTTGTTCGCGACACGATCCGCATTGGTCTTGAAGCGCGGATCGTTCGCCAATTCCGGCCGGCCGATAATGCCGCACAGCGCCTGCCAGAATTTCTCCTTCGAAGCGCCAAGCGTGATGTAGCCATCGGCCGTCTGAAACACGCGATAGGGCGCCGAGCCACGATGCAATTGCCCAAGCCGCGAAGGGCGCGTGCCGTGGACGAATACATGCGCCGCTTCATAAACGCCAAGCGCGACACCGGCTTCAAACAGCGATTGATCAATCCGCTGGCCCTGCCCAGTTTTCTCGCGCGCCTGCAAGGCCGCCAGCACCGAAAGCGCCGAAAACATCCCCGCCGTGACATCGGTAATGGCGATCGGCAGGCGATAGGGTTCGCCATCCGGTGGGCCATTGCCGGCCATGAGACCAGACATGCCCTGCGCCATCATATCCAGGCCGCCATGATCCGCCCAAGGCCCGGTTTGGCCAAAACCCGAAATCGAACACCAGATCAGGCGCGGATTGGCGGTGCTTAATGCCTCCCACCCCAGACCCAATCTCGCCAGCGTACCGGGGCGGAAATTTTCCACCAGCACATCGGCGCGGAGCGCCAGTTGGCGCACCAGTTCAATATCCTCCGGTTGTTTCAAATCCGCGGTGATGCTGCGCTTGTTGCGGTTCCAAACCGCGAAGGGCTGGCTCCGCCCTTCCACAAAGGGCGGCATGCGCCGCGCATCATCGCCACCATCGGGGCGTTCCACCTTGATGACATCAGCGCCGAGATCACCCAAAAGCATCGTGCAATAGGGGCCGGAGAGAAAATTCGTCAGATCCAGAACTATCAGCCCATCCAGTGCAGCGGTCACGACGTTTTCTCTCCATGATGTTCAGCGGTAGCCGCTATGCGTCGGCGACGTATTTCTGAGGCGGTGACACCTCCCTGGCCCCAATTATCAGGATCGAGTTCTTCGATCAGCACAACGACATCCTCCGCGCGCTTATCCAAGGTTTCCACCAACAAATCCGTAACCCCTGCAATAAGCTCAGCCTTTTTTTCAGTTGATGTTGGCGTTGCGCGGCGCGCCAGCGTGATCGTGACCAAGGGCATTACACATCGCTCCAGAAGAAAGGCTGTGCTTTTTCGGATCGCAAAAGCCTCGGCATCCAGTCGAAATCTGTCAAGCAGCGCGAAAGGGCTGGACCTCTGCCGCGCACCGGCACAGCATATCGGTAGGAGACCAAAGCGCGGACCAACCGCGCGGCATCAGGAGAGGAAAATGCGCCTTCTTGGCTTCATCATCAGCACCGTCATGGCGCTCGCAGCACATCCCACCCTTGCGGCTTGGCCCGAAAGACCGGTCACCGCCATTGTCCCCTTTGCCGCCGGCGGCGGCACGGATGGCGTGGCCCGCATCCTGGCGGAGCATCTCGGGCGCAACCTGGGCCAGGCGGTGGTGATCGAAAATCGCGGCGGCGCCAATGGCAATATCGGCGCGGTCGCCGCCGCCCGCGCCAGGCCGGATGGCTACAGCTTCTTCTTCACCACCGGCACCACCCAGGCGATCAACCCGGCGCTCTATCGCAGCCTGCCCTATGATCCGGTGCGCGATTTCACGCCGGTGGGGCGGATTGGCGTGTTTCCTTTAATGCTTGCAGTACATCCAAGCGTGAAGGCGGAAAACATCGGCGCCTTCATCACCGCGCTGAAGGCCGAACCCGGCAAATTCAGCTTCGGCCATTGGTCCGCCGTTTATCTCGCCGCCGGCAAAAGCTTTGTGCGCCAGATCGGGGCTGAGGTGTTGGATGTGCCCTATCGCTCCTCGGCCAATACCATGACCGATTTGGTGGCGGGGCGGATTTCCTTCGCCATTGTAGACCTCACTATCGGAATTCCCCTGGCGCGCGGGAATGAGGTGCGGCCCCTGGCGGTGACGGGCGCGCAGCGCAGCGCCCTGCTGCCAAACCTGCCTACGCTCCAGGAAGCGGGGCTGGCCGCGTTTGATGTGGCGGCCTGGATGGGCGTCTATGCCCCGGCCAATACGCCGGCTGAGGCTGTGCGCGGCATGGAAGCGGCTTTGGCTCGGGTGCTGGCGGATCGTGCCGTGGTGGATCGCCTTTCGACGCTGGGCTTTGAACCCATACCCGGCGATGCGGCCGAATTGGCCCGCTTCAACGCGGCGGAAATCACCCGCTGGCAGGCGCTGATCACGGCAGCGGATATCAAGGTCGAATAGTAGGAACTTGACCGCGCTGTGCTCCGGGGTTTGAACAGCTCATGGCCGATTCACTCTCTCTCCTCCCCGCGCTTTCAAGCCTGCTTGGCCCTGCCGGGCTGCTGACCGAACCGTCTGATCTGGCCCCCGCGCTGGCGGATTGGCGGAGCCTCTATCAGGGCCGCGCCATGGCGCTGCTCCGCCCCGCCAATACCGCCGAATTGGCCGAAGCGGTCAGGCTGTGCAACGCCGCCGGCATTTCCATTGTGCCGCAAGGGGGCAATACCTCCATGGTCGGTGGTGCCACGCCCGATGCTTCCGGGCGCGCCGTGATTGTTTCACTCGCGCGCATGAATCGCATCCGGGACCTCGACCCGGTGGATATGACCATGACGGCGGAGGCAGGCGTGGTGGTAAAAACCGCGCAGGAAGCCGCCGCGGCTGCTGGTTGCCTGTTCCCACTCAGTTTTGGTGGCGAAGGCACGGCCATGATCGGCGGCGTGCTCTCCACCAATGCCGGCGGCAATAATACCGTGCGCTACGGCAATGCGCGGGAATTGATGCTGGGGCTGGAAGTGGTGCTGCCCGATGGCAGCATCTGGCATGGCCTGAGGCGGCTGCGCAAAGACAATACCGGCTATGCGCTGCGCCATGTTTTTGTCGGCGCGGAAGGCACGCTTGGCATCATCACCGCCGCTGTCTTGAAGCTTTTCGCCCGGCCCCGCGCCAATGAGGTGATTTTCGCCGCTGTGCGCGATGCCGCAGCCGCCCTTGGCCTGTTCCGCCGCTTTCGTGACAATGACGAAAGCGCGATCCGTGCCTTTGAATATATGTCGGGCGATGGCGTTGACCTGACGGTGCAATTGATCCCCGGCGTCACCCTGCCACTTGCGGAACGCGCCGCGCATTATGTGCTGATTGATCTGGCCTCAACGCGGCCCGATGCGGATTTGCGGGGCCTCGCGGAGCTTGTATTGGCACCAGCGATGGAGCAGGGCGAAGTGCTGGATGCGGTGCTGGCGGAAAGCGAAGCGCAGCGCGCCGCCATTTGGCGCATTCGTGAAGAACACACCGAAGCGCAGCGCAAGGCGGGCGCCTCGGTGAAGAATGATGTCTCGGTCCCCGTCTTCCGCGTGCCGGAATTGATCGAGCGTGCCTCCGAAGCCTGTCGCAGGCTGATCCCGGGCATTCGCCCCATGCCTTTTGGCCATATGGGCGATGGCAATATTCACGTGAATCTGGTCCAGCCCGAAGGCGCCGAACCGGCCGCCTTCCTGGCGCGCAGCCACGACATCATGGATTGCGTGAATGAAGTGGTGCGGGATCTGGACGGGTCCTTCAGCGCGGAACACGGCATCGGGCAACTCAAGACCGATATGATGGAAGCCTGGCGCGGGGGGGCGGAGCTTGCCGTGATGCGCCAAATCAAGGCGGCGCTGGACCCCAAGGGGCTGATGAATCCCGGCAAGGTGCTGCCCTGAGGATTATGCCGCTTTCGGCATGGGCGCCAAGCGGGTAGGGTTGCCAGGCCGATGACCTTGCTCGACCGCTATTTGTTCCGCCAGCTTGCGCTGGCCCTGCTTGCCGTCACGGTGGGGCTGGCGGCGCTTGTCTGGCTGACGCAATCGCTCCGCTTCATTGAATTGGTGCTGGATCGCGGGCTGTCGCTGGCGGTGTTTTTCGAATTGACCAGCCTGTTATTGCCATCCTTCTTTTCGGTCATTCTGCCGATCACGACATTCATCGTGATGTTGTTTGTGCATTTACGCCTGGCGGGGGACCGCGAATTGGTGGTGATGCGCGCAGCCGGGCTTTCCAATTGGCAAATCGCGCGCCCTGCCTTGGCTCTGGGGCTTCTAGTGGTGGCAGTGATGGCTTTGCTCAATTTTTGGCTGGTGCCGCTCAGCCACACCGCCTTCCGGCAATGGCAGTTTGAAATCCGCAATCAACTGGTGGGCGTTTTGTTGCAGGAAGGGGTTTTTTCCACCGTCGGCAATGATCTGACCGTCTATGCCCGCAAGCGCGAAGCGGATGGCACGCTGCGCGGCATTCTGGTGCATGACCAGCGCGAAGCCGGCGGGGCGGTCACCATCCTGGCGCAATCCGGGCGCATCGGGCAGGGGGCGGATGGTCCGCGCGTGACGCTTTATGATGGCGTGCGCCAGCAAATGGAAAAGGGCGCATCCGGCGCGCCGCCCCGCCTGACGGTGCTGAGCTTTTCCGAAAACAGCGTTGATCTGGCCCGCGTGGTACGCAATGAGGAAACGCGCAGCCGCGACAGCCGCGAACGCTCTATCGGGGAATTGCTTGACCCTGACCCGGCCGAAGGGCTGCGCCCGCGTGAGCTCAGGCGTTTCAGGGCCGAGGCGCATCAGCGCATGGCCAGCCCCTTGACCGCGCTTTCCTTCGCGCTGGTCGGGCTGGCGGTTGCGCTGACCGGGCAATTCCGCCGCCATGGCGGGGGCATTGGCGTTGCGCTTGGCATTGGCATCATGGTGGCGCTGCTGGCGCTTGGCCTGACAATCGGCAATGCGGCTGCCCGGCGTGATGGGCTGATTTGGTTGATCTGGCTGCACGCCATCCTGCCTGGGGTGATTTCCGCCTGGTGGCTTGGCGGCGCCCCTGGCCTGCCGCGCAAGGCCCCGCCGCGTGAGGCGCTGCCATGACGCTGCCCATGACACTCATGGCCTATGTGGCGCGGCGCTTCGCCGCCATGGCGTTGTTGATGGTGCTGGCGCTTTCGGCACTGGTGGCGTTGTTTGATTTGATCGAATTGCTGCGCCGAGCGGCAACGCGGCCCGAGGCGAATTTCGCCCTGGTCGCGCAGATCGCCGCGCTGCGCGTTCCCTATGTGGCGATGCAAATCCTGCCCTTCGCAGTGCTGCTTGGCGGCATTATTGCCTTTTGGCGGCTTACGCGGTTTTCCGAATTGGTGGTGGCGCGCGCGGCGGGTATTTCCGCCTGGGGCTTCCTGGCGGGGCCTGTGTTGGTATCCTTGCTGCTTGGGCTTGGTGCCAGCATGGTGCTATCCCCGCTGTCATCGGCCATGTTGGCGCGGGCGGAGCGGTTGGATCAGCTTTATCTCCGCAATGTCGGCGGCATCACCGCGCTTGCCGGGGGCAGGCTTTGGCTGCGCCAGGCCGATGATGGGCTGCAACAGCATGGCGTTGCCATCATCTCTGGCCGGCCCATCGCAACACGGGAATTGCGCCCGGGCGAAGCGCTACGTCTGGCCGAGGTCAGCATCTGGCGGCTATCCGCCGATGACCGCGCCTTGGCACGGATCGAAGCCGCATCGGCCGTATTGCAACCGGGTCGCTGGCGCTTTGATGGTGCCATGGTATTCGGCGCGGAGCGTAGCGCCAGCGCGCCGCAAAACATGGACCTCCCCACAGAGTTGACGTCCGAGCGCATCGAGAATTCCTTTGCGAGCCCGGATACGCTGAGCCTTTGGGCATTGCCGGAATTCATCAAAATCCTTGAAGATGCAGGGTTTTCCGCCATTCGCCACCGGCTGCATTTCCAATCCCTGCTGGCGCTGCCCTTGCTTGCCATTGCCATGGCGCTGCTCGCTGCCGGGTTTTCCATGCGGTCTGCACGCAGCGGCGGGGTGGCGCGCATGATCGCGGGCGGTGTCAGCGCCGGCTTTGCGCTTTTTGTGCTGGACAAAATCACCGGTGAATTCGGTGAGGCCGGCACGCTTCCTGTGGTATTGGCCGCCTGGGCGCCGGCGGGTGCCGGGTTCCTTTTAGCGGCGGCGCTGCTGCTGCATCTTGAGGATGGCTAGTGGTGCGATTCATGCTGACCTTTCCCGCCCCGGAATCTCCCCGCGCACCACAAGCTGCCTGTTTGGTGGATCGCTTCACGCTACCGCCGGGAACGGGCGGCAGCGATCGGACCAGCAGGATGTTGCAGATCGCCATGAGGCTTCTGCTGATGGTGATGCTGGCAGCAACGCCAACCATCACGCTGGCGCAAGCCCCGTTACTGCCGCCTATAGCGCCACCGACAAGCGTTGCGCCAACCCTTCCCGGGCAACCACCGACCCCGGCACCCGGCGCCGCCGCCAGACCACCCCAGAACGCGCCAGTCACCTTCACCGCCGATGAAGTCCAATATGATCAGAATGCCGCTTTGGTGGTGGCGCGCGGTGGGGTGGAAGCCTTCCAGGGTGGGCGCATCCTGCGTGCCGATGAACTGACCTATAATCGCAACACGGGCGTGGCGACAGCGCGCGGCAATGTGCAACTGATTGAAGCGGATGGGCAGGTGATGTTCGCGGAAAGCGCTGTGCTGTCCAACCAAATGCGCGATGGCGTATTGGAAGGGTTGCGCGGCTATCTGCTCCAGAATGGCCGTATCGCCGCCGCCGGTGCGCGGCGCACGGATGGTTCGATCTTTGATCTTTCGCGCGCTGTTTATACGGTCTGTGATCCCTGCAAGGATGACCCGCTGGCGCCCCCCCTTTGGCAATTGCGCGCGCGCACAGCAACCTTGGACCGCACCGAACAGCAAGTGCGCTATAGAGGCGCCGCCCTGGATATGGCCGGCGTGCCGGTGATTTGGCTGCCCTATTTCCAGCATCCCGATGGATCCGCAGCGCGGCAATCGGGCTTCCTCAGCCCCAGTTTTGGCATCACCAAATTTCTTGGTGGCTTCATTGAAACACCCTATTACTGGGCGATTGACGAAAGCCAGGAAATGGTGCTGCGCCCCACCACATCCACCCGCGTCGCGCCCAATCTTGGCGTGGATTACCGGCGCCGCTTCAATTCTGGCGAGGTCGAGGTATTGTCTTCCATTGGCCGTCTTGATGGCAGGGATGGAACAGAAGAAGGCTTCGCCGGCCATATCTTCGCCAAGGGTCGCTTTTCGCTGGATGAAACCTGGCGCGCCGGCTTTGATGTCAACCGCGCCAGTTCCGAACAATATCTGCGCATCTATCGCTATGGCGCGCGGCGCGTCCTGCCGACAACCCTGTTCACTGAAGGCTTTTGGGGACCGGAAGGCTTCGCACGTTTCGATGCGCGCGCCTATCAAGGCTTGCGGCGGACCGATGACATCAGTCGCATTCCGCTGGTGCTGCCCAATATCTACGCCGATTGGGAATCGCCAGAAGATTCTCTTGGCGGGCGCTTCACTGTTGATACCGCGAGTTTCGCCGTATTTCGCGGCACCGGCACCAGCACGCGCCGCGCGGCATCGCGCATTGGCTATGCGCTGCCGCGCGTGGATGATTTGGGCGGAATCTGGACGCTACGCGCACAAAGCGATCTCGCCGCCTATGATTTTGAGGATATCAACCTCTCCCCCAATTATGCGAAGGGCGACCCAAATGGGCAAAGCGCGGCCGCCAATATCCGCGCCGCGCTTGATTGGCGCATGCCCTTCCTGCGGGATAGCGGCGATTGGGGCAGCCAGGTGGTCGAACCGCGCATCCAATTGGTGACCGGCCCCATGACCGGCAACCAGCATCGCATCCCGAATGAAGACAGCATCGTCTTTGACTTCACCGATGCCAATCTTTTCTCGCTCAACCGCTTCACGGGCCGAGACCGGCAGGAAGGCGGCACCCGCGCTGATATGGCGCTGCGTGGCGCTTGGTTCCTGCCAGAGGATCGGCAGCTTGAAGCGCTTGTTGGGCGATCCTTCCGCGTCCAGGAAGATGGCGGCCCCTTCTATCCCTATAGCGGCCTTGAGAATCGTGCCTCCGACTGGGTAAGTCGCCTCAGCTTCCGACCCAGCTCCTGGCTCGATCTGACTGGCCGCGCCAGACGTGATGGGGAAAGCTTCGCCGCCCGGGCCTATGACGTCAGCGCGACACTACGGCCTTCCAGCGATACCTCCTTTACCCTTGGCTATCTGCAAGCCCCGCCAATGCCCTATCTCAACCCGGTAGCCCAGCGGGAGGAAATCGCCCTCGGTGTGTCGCAGCGGCTTGGCTTCTGGCGCTTCAGCGCATTTGGCCGACAGGATATCCAACTCAATCGGCCGGTAGCGGCGGGGGTCTCGGCAATGTATGAGGATGAATGCTTCATATTTGAAACGCGATTCATCAAGCGCTATGCTGAGGATCCGGCGACGAATAATCTCTATCCCGCGTCCACCATGCTGCTCTTCCGCTTTGGCTTTAAAACCATCGGTGATTTCGGATTGAGGGCATTATGAACCATTGGGCCAAACCGCTCGCTACGGGCAACAAGCTGCAGGAGGCCGTGATGAGCCCCATGACATTTTCCCGAAAGCCGTTTTTGGCGCTGGTTCTGCTGGCCGCCTTGCTGTTGCCGGCCACCACCACACCCGCCCAAGCCCAATCCGCGGGCGGCAGCGTGAACAGCATTGTCGCCGTGGTGAATGGCGATGTCGTCACCCGCAGTGAAATCGAAAGCCGCAGGCGCCTATTGGCGCTCTCCGCTGGCGTTGCCGGCGATGCGGGTGCTCAGGGCGGCGATCAGATACTGCGCCTCCTGATTGATGAGCGGCTACGCATTCAGGAACTCAGCCGCCGGCGCATCCTGGTGACTGACCAGGATATCGCCGGGTCCGTCGCCAATATCGAAAGTCGCAATGGGCTGCCGCCCGGCGGCGTGGTGCAGAATCTGCGCCGCGCGGGAATCGAACCGCGTGTGCTCTATGATCAAATCCGTGCCCAAATCGGCTGGGCGCGGCTATTGCGCGGGATGCTGGGGGATCAGGCCAATATCTCAGACGTTGAGGTGAATGAATTCCTCGCCGCCCAGCGCGCCCGGCTGGGAGAGCCGGAATTCCTTGTCTCCGAAATCTTCATCCCCGTGGAAAATCCGGGCCAGGAAGCACAGGTCCGTCGCTTCGTGACCGATGTCATTCAGCGCTTACGCCAAGGCGTGCCCTTCCCCATGGTCGCCGCGCAATTCAGCCAATCACAAACAGCCATCCAAGGTGGCGCGATGGATTGGATGACGGCGGATCGCTTTGATCCCGAAGTCGCCAATATCCTGCGCCAAATGCCCGAGGGGGCGATCAGCAACCCGATCCGCGTCCCCGGTGGCTTTGAAATTGTGCTATTGCGGGACCGGCGCGTCTCAGGGCGCGACATGGCAACCATCATGACCATGCGTCAGGTCTTCCTGCCCTTTGAAGGCCAGGTGAACCCGCAAGCGCCGACGGCACAGCAATTGGCGCAATTGCAGCGTGCCCAGACGCTTTCCGATCAAGCCCGCGGCTGTGAGGCAATGGATGCCGCCGCGCGCGGCAGCCCGCGCCCAGCCGATCCAGGGCCGGTGCGGCTGGACAATATCAACCCGCCGGAATTGCGCGAACTGCTGGGCAGCCTGCCGATTGGGCGCGCAACGCAGCCGATCATTTCTGTTGATGGCGCGCTTATCTTCATGGTTTGCGCACGCGAAACCCGCAACTTGGCGGAGGCCAACCCGCAACAGGCACGCGATATCCTGCTGCGCGATCGCGTTGAATTACTCTCTCGCCAATTGCAGCGTGATTTGCGCCGCCGCGCGCAAATCGAAATCCGCACGAATAGCGCTACGCGGCCCGGCTGAGGCGTGTCCAAGCCTGACCTGCCAAGCCTTAGCGATACCATCGCGCGGCATGGGCTGGATGCGCGCAAATCGCTCGGCCAGCATTTTCTGCTTGACCCCACGATATGCGCGCGCATCGCCGCGCTCGCGGGTGATCTTACGGGTCGGCATGTGCTGGAAGTGGGGCCCGGGCCAGGCGGGCTGACGCGCGCCCTGCTGGAAACCGCTGCCGCATCAGTGCTGGCGGTGGAGCTTGACCCGCGCGCCGTCATTGCCTTGCGGGAATTGGTCGCGGCCTATCCTGCGCGGCTTCGCGTGCTGGAAGCCGATGCGCTTGGCGTGGACCCGGCTACAGCCCTGCCCGCGCCGCGGCGCATCATCGCCAACCTACCCTATAATGTCGCAAGCCCCTTATTGGTGCGTTGGCTGCGCGGCGCCGCGGCGTTGGAAGGCATGACACTGATGTTCCAGCTTGAGGTCGCGGAACGCATCACGGCGGCGCCATCCACACCCGCCTATGGGCGCTTGGCCGTGCTGGCGCAATGGCGCTGCCGCTGCGATTTGTTGCTGCGCCTGCCCCCTGGCGCCTTCAGCCCGCCGCCCAAGGTCTGGTCCGCCGTGGTGGGCTTCACGCCTCATGCGGAAGCCCCCCCGGCAGAGTTATTCGCCGCCATGGAAAAACTTACTGCCGCGGCCTTTGGGCAAAGGCGCAAAATGCTGCGTGGCGCCTTGAAGCAGTTGGGGAATGCGGAAGCCCTTTTGGATCAGGCGGGCATCGCTGGCGACCGGCGCGGGGAAACCCTGACGGTTGCCGAATTCGACCTGTTGGCGCGCGCCTTGGCCGGCCGGGCTTAAACCCAACGCCTGACGCGTGCGCGATACGCCTCATAAGCCGTGCCGAATCGCGTGCTAAGGTAGGCTTCTTCCTTCGCCACCACCAGCCGATCCAGCGCCAAATGGCAGACCAGCAGCGCAAGCCAGCCCCACAGATCGCCCCAACGCAGCGCAAATCCCAGCACCACGACCAGAAAGCCAAGGTAGATCGGGTTGCGGCTGAAGCGAAACGGCCCGGTTGTTACCAGCGCCGCATCGGGCTTGTCGGGCCTTGGGTCATTGCCCGCCTGCACCAGAGCCAGCAGCGCCCAGCCGATCAGGCCAATCCCCAAAAACAGCACCAGCATGCCGTAATTCGGCAAGGGCGGGCCGAGCAAAACCGGAAAGAAAAGATGCGCGAACCAGGCCATCGCCAGCACACCCCCCACCATGACAGGCGGTGGCAGGCGCACCCCGGGGCCATGATCGGGCGCGGTCATGGCTTATCCTCCGGTAGCTTCATCCAGGAAGGCAGTTGCGGCGTCAGGCGCGCCCCGCCCGCTGTCAGCGCCCCCTTACCCAGCCATTCCAGCCGCAGGAGCGCCAAGCCTTGCGCGCCTTGGCTGGAGCGCATCTCCCCGGCCTCAGCACCATCCGCCGCCAGAATCGGGGTGCCGCGCTCAGGCGCCGGGCCGTCAATCGCCACCGGCACCAGGCGGCGCTTCAGCAGGCCGCGATAGCGCGTCCGCGCTGTCAGTTCCTGGCCCATATAGCAGCCCTTGGTCCAGGAAATGCCGTTGAGCTCATCAAAGCCACCTTCGAGCAGCACGGATTTCTCGGCCTCCATATCCTTGGACCCATCGGGCAGGCCAAGGGCAAGGCGATGCGCCGCGTAATCCGCCGGACTGGCATTGGAGGGCAGGCCGGTGCCCGCCAGCAGCCGCCAGCCCGCTTCCGGCAGGCGCGGATCGCGGGCGGCCAAGCCTTCCGGCGGCGCCCCCTCCCCCCAGGCGGCATGCACCCGCCAATCGGCCGAGGCATCGCGCAAAGCCACCCTGGCGCGAAGTTTGAACCGCGAAAGGCGCTGGATCAGCATGGCAAGCTGCGCGGCTTCCACATCCAAGAGCAGCGCCTCAGGCGTTGCGATCACGAAGAAATCCGCCAGCCACTTGCCCTGCGGCGTCAGCAGCGCAGCCCATAGCGCCTGATCGGCCCGCGCCTTGGTCACATCATTGGAAATCAACCCCTGCAGGAAGGCGACACGGTCCTCCCCCGAGATTTCCAGAACGGCACGGTCCGGCAAGGCTGCGAGTTTCATGCCCTAAACCTGTGTCGGCCAGGGCGCGGCTGCAACCTCCCCCTCACGCGCGGGAAGTGGTAAGGGCGCCGGGTGCGCATTCTTTTCATCTCCTCCACCCGCATTGGCGATGCAGTGCTGTCCACGGGCCTGCTTGATCACCTGATGCGGGCGCATCCGCAAGCGCGCTTCACCATTGTCTGCGGGCGGGTGGCGGAGGGTGTGTTCCGCCGCATGCCGCGGCTTGAACGGCTGATTTCGGTGGAAAAACGCCGCTATTCGCTGCATTGGCTGGAAATCTGGGGTGCCCTGGCCTTCACGCGCTGGGATTTGGTGGTGGATTTGCGCGCCTCGGCCATTGCCTGGCTGCTTTGGACCCGCGCGCGCAAGATCATCCAGGGCGGGCGGCGGCCTGGGCATCGGCTGGTGCATTTGGCCGCGCTTTTGGGTGTGAGCCCCCCGCCACTGCCGGTGATTTGGGCCGCGCCGGAAGATATCAGCCGCGCCGCAACCTTGCTGCCGGAAGGCCGCAATTGGCTGGTGCTGGGGCCAACCGCGAATTGGCACCGCAAGGTCTGGCCGGCGGGGCGCTTCGTCGAAGTCGCGCTGCGGCTGACTGCGGCAGATGGTGCCCTGCCCGGTGCCGGGATTGCCATTCTGGGCGGGCCGGGGGATCAGGAACGCAGCATGGCGACCCCGGTTCTGACCGCCTTGCCCCAGGCGCTGGACCTGGTGGGCAAGCTCGACCTGCCTGAAGTGGCGGCGGTGCTGGCGCGCGCCGCGATGTTTATCGGCAATGATTCGGGCCTGATGCATCTGGCCGCCGCTGCCGGCGCGCCCACACTTGGCCTGTTTGGTCCAACCCCATCGGATGAATATGGCCCCGCCGGCCCCAAGGCGCAGGCCGTGCTGGCCGATGGCCCACCCGGCCAGGGCGTCATGGAAGATTTGCCCGTGGCGCGCGTTCTGGAAGCGGCCGAGGCGCTGATCGGCCAAGCCGCACGGGTGCCGGCGTGACGCCAAAACTTTCCATCCTGATCGTCGCGCGCAACGAAGAAGCACGGCTGCCCGATTGCCTGGCCTCGGCTGCTTTCGCTGATGAGGTTGTGGTGGTGCTGGACCGCACCACGGATGCCAGTGCCGCCCTTGCCCGCAGAGCGGGTGCCCTTGTGCTGGAAGGTGCCTGGGAATTGGAAGGTGATCGGCGTAATGCCGGCATCGCCGCCTGCACGGGTGATTGGATTCTGGAATTGGATGCGGATGAACGCGTGGATGGCTTGCTTGCCGCTGAAATCCGCCGCGTGATCGGATCGAGCAGCTTCGCCTGGCATCAGGTGCCGGTGGATAATTACGTGAGCGACAGGCTGCTGCGCCATGGTTGGGCGGGGAGCTTCGGCACGACCTCGGTCCCCCGGCTGTTTCAACGCGGGGCGAAACGCTGGCGCGCACAACGCGTGCATCCGGGGCTGGATTGGGTGGGCAAGCAAGGCCCGCCGATCAAAACGGGCGCGCTGGTGCATCTGGTGGATCGCGATATTTCGGACATGCTGCGGCGGTTGGATAAGTATTCCTCGGCCAAGGCGGCGGATCTGATCGCGTCCGGGGATATTGGCACGCTCAGCGCCAATCTGCGCCGCTTTGTCAGCCGCGCCTTCAAATCCTATGTCTCCCGCAAGGGTTATCGCGAAGGGGCTTGGGGTGTGGTGCTGGCCTTTTGCACCGGCGCCTTTCCGCTGCTGTCCTATTTAAAGGCGCGGTTGGAACCGGAACGCCATGGTGGGCGGAAGCCATGAGAATTGCGCAGGTGATGGCCGGCGCACCAATCGGTGGCGCCGAGGCTTTTTTTGAACGCGCCACGATTGCCCTGCATAACGCGGGGGATATCGTGCTGCCCATTATCCGGCGTGACGCGGGGCGTGCCGAGCGGTTGCGCGCAGCAGGTTTGCAGCCGGTGGAATTGGCCTTTGGCGGCGCGCTTGATTTCATGACCAGGCCGCTTGTGCGGCGCGCCTTGCAGGATTTCAAACCCGATGTCGTCATGGCCTGGATGCAGCGCGCCGCGCGCTTCACCCCGCAAGGGCCTTGGGTTTTGGTCGGGCGTTTCGGCGGCTATTATGATGTGAAGTATTTCCGTCATTGCGATCATCTTGTGGCGAATACGCATGATCTGGTGCGAATGATTACCGCCGCGCCCTGGCCGCCGGCGCGCGTACATTACTTGCCAAATTTTGTTGAGGATTTCGCGGGCAGCAGACCCGCTGAGTTGCCCGCAGCAAGTAGCGCGCCGCGGCTTCTGGCCATGGGGCGGCTCCATCCCAATAAGGGTTTTGATGTGCTGCTGCGCGCCATCGCGCTGCTGCCGCGCGGGCATTTATATCTGGCAGGTGCGGGGCCGGAAGAAGCGGCCTTGCGCGCCTTGGCCGCAGAACTTGGCATCACGGAGCGCGTGAGTTTTCTCGGCTGGCGGCGCGATATCGGTGCGCTGCTGGCGGCAGCGGATATTTTCATTTGTTCATCACGCCAGGAACCGCTCGGCAATATCGTGCTGGAAGCCTGGTCTGCGACGAAGCCGGTGATTGCCTCAGCCGCGCAAGGCCCGAGCGAATTGATAAGCGATGGCAAGGATGGCGTTTTGGCGCCGCGTGAAGATGCGGCGGCGCTGGCGGCGGCCATTGCGCAACTGTCTGAAAATCCTGAGCGCGCGGCTGCCCTTGCCGCGGCGGGCCGCGCGCATTTCGCCGCAGCCTTCGCCGAGGCGCCGGTGATAGCGCATTGGCGGCGCTTGTTGGCGGACCTCAAGCCGGCGAGAAGGGCGTAGCGCCATGTGCGGCATAGCCGGGCTGGCGCTTCGCGCGGGCGTTTCACCTTCTGCCACGGTGCTGGAAGCGCTGACGCGCGCGCTGGCGCATCGTGGACCGGATGGTGCTGGGCATCATCTTTCGGGCAATGTCGCTCTCGCCCAAGCCCGCCTTGCAATCATTGATCTTGCGACAGGCGATCAACCGTTCTTCGCCGGCGCTGCCGCCTTGGTCGCAAATGGCGAGATCTATAATTACCGCGAATTGCGCGCGGATCATGCGCTGCCCGCCGCCACCGCTTCGGATTGCGAACCGCCGTTGCATTTGTATCGCCGCGATGGCGCAGGCTTCGCTGAGCTTCTGCGCGGCATGTATGCCATTGCGATCCATGACCGCGCCGCAAGGCAGGTGCTGCTGGCGCGCGACCCTTTCGGCATTAAGCCGCTTTACATCGCCGAGACCGCCGATGGCATCGGCTTTGCGTCTGAACCGCAGGCACTGATTGCCGCCGGCTTGGTCACGCCGCAACTGCATCGCCCTGCCTTGCATGAATTGCTGCAACTGCAATTCACCAGCGGGCCGGAGACGATCTTCCAAGGCATAAGTCGCGTCCTGCCTGGTGAGACCATCACCATCGTTGATGGCCGCATCATCGCCCGTGCGCGCCGCGCTGCCTTGCCAGAGGAAGGGCCGGAAAGCATTTCGGAAGAAGCGGCGCTCGCGCGGCTGGATGCGGCGCTGATGGAAAGCGTTGACCTGCATCAGCGGAGCGACGTGCCTTACGGCATGTTCCTCTCGGGCGGGACGGATTCCGCCGCCGTGCTTGCCGCCATGGCGCGCATCAATACCGCGCCTGTTCTGGCCTTCACTGCTGGCTTTGATGTGGCCGGTGCTGCCGATGAACGCGAAGCCGCTGCAACCGCGGCACGTGCTGCGGGCGCGCGGCATGTCCGCGTTGACATCACCCGCGATATGGTTTGGCGCCACTTGCCGGAAATCATTGCCTGCATGGATGATCCCGCCGCTGATTACGCCATCATCCCCACCTGGTTCTTGGCGCGCGCGGCGCGGCAGGAAGTGAAGGTGGTGCTTTCCGGCGAAGGCGGCGATGAATTATTCGGCGGCTATGGCCGCTACCGCGCGGCGATGCGCCCCTGGTGGCTGGGCGGCAAGACCATGCGTGGCCATGGCGCCTTTGATCGGCTGGATGTGCTGCGCGAATCGCTGACGGGCTGGCGCGATGGCATTGCCGCTGCCGAAGCCGCCGCCGCGCTGCCGGGGCGGTCCCGGTTGCAAGTCGCGCAAGCGACCGATTGCGCCGATTGGCTCGCGCATGACCTGCTGATCAAGCTTGATCGTTGCCTGATGGCACATGGCGTTGAAGGCCGCACACCCTTTCTTGATCCCGGCATCGCCGCTGCTGCCTTTCGGCTGCCGGACAAGCTCAAGATTCGTGATGGGCGGGGGAAATATCTCCTGCGCCAATGGCTCGCGAAGAACTTTCCGGCCAGCGAACCCTTCCGCGCCAAGCAGGGCTTCACCGTGCCGGTTGGCGCCTGGATCGCCGATGTGGCGGATAGGCTGGCGCCCTTGGTGGCGCGCCAACCAGGAATTGCTGAAATCGCCAAGGCTGACCGCATCCTGCCGCTATTTCGCGCGGCCGCCGGCAAGCGGGAAGGCTTCGCTGCCTGGCATTTGCTGTTTTACGCGCTTTGGCATCGGCGCCATATCCAAGGTGCGGCGCCTTCGGGCGATGTGTTCGAAACCCTTTCCCAGCAGTGACGACAGGAAAACCCATGGCGAAACGCGGCGCATCGCGGCAGGCTCTTCGCATCGCGACCTGGAACATCAATAGCGTGAGATTACGTCTGCCTTTGCTGCAAAACCTGGTCGCTGATCTGGCGCCCGATGTGCTTTGCCTGCAGGAAACCAAATGCCCGGATGAGGCATTTCCGCATGAAGGCATCGCCGCCCTTGGCTTCAAGCATCGGCTGGTGCGCGGCATGAAGGGCTATAATGGCGTGGCGGCTTTATCGCGCCTGCCGATCTCGCTGCGCGCGGATGATCCCGATTGGTGCGCCAAGGGCGATTGTCGGCATTTGGGCGTTATGCTGGATGCGCCAGGCGGCCCGGTTGAACTGCACAATTTTTATGTCCCCGCTGGCGGCGATATTCCGGACCGCAACGCCAATCCGAAATTCGGCCATAAGCTTGATTTCGTCGCCGAAGCCACGCGCTGGTTCGCGGGCCGAGGCGCGCGGCGCGCCGTGCTGGTGGGGGATTTGAACATCGCGCCGCTGGAGCATGATGTCTGGTCCCATAAGCAATTATTGGATGTGGTGTCGCATACGCCCATCGAAGTTGAAGGGCTGCTCGGCTGGCAGAAGGCGGCCGGCTGGCATGACGCGCTGCGCCATTTCGTCCCCGAAGATCAGAAGCTTTACACTTGGTGGTCCTATCGCGCGCGCGATTGGCGCGCGGCGGATCGCGGGCGGCGGTTGGATCATATTTGGGTCAGTGATGATCTGGCGGGGGGCCTCAAGCGCCATCTGGTGCTAAAGGATGCGCGGGATTGGCCGCAAGCGTCTGACCATGTGCCGGTGCTGGTGGAGCTTCAGCCATGAAGCGCCGCTTTTTCCTACTGGCCCTGCTGCCCGCGGCTTGCGCCGAGCCGAACCAAGCCCCTCCCGTGACCGCCGCGCCCCTGGCTGAGGAACCCGAACAGGTCTTCGCCCCCGGCCCGATTCCCTGGGATCGCCTGACGGAAGACCAGAAGCGTCGCGCCAGGGACGCCATGCGGCGCCTTGGCTATGACACCTCAAGTGAGGAGGCGATCATCCGCCAATGGGACACGCTGCCACCGGCCAAGCAACGCTTCGCCATCCGCCGCCCACCGCCGCCGCCGCCCCCACCGCCGCCGCGCACGAGCACGGCGGCGCGCCCAGCGGCGCGGCCGGCGCCCCCTCCGCCACGGCCGCCCACACCGCCGCGCTGAAGGCTGCGCGGGAACGGCGCCTGCGGCTTGTAACAGGTCACGAAAATGGCCTTTTGCTGCGCCGCACATGCTTGACACTGGGGTATCCCCCCCGTAAACGCCGCTTCGCCTTCTGGCGGACAACGCCTGGGGAGCAAAGGTGAATTCGCAACCGGATTTTGATGCGCGCCTCAAGCAGGCCCGGGCCCAAAGCGGCCTGGAGAAGGACCCGAAAGGGTCTCAAGGCCTGCCGAAAGGACCATGGGGAATCGGGTTCCGCGCCGGGGTTGAGGTTGTCTCTGCCCTTGTCGTTGGCATCGGCATCGGGTGGGCACTCGATCGCTGGCTTGGCACTTGGCCTTGGCTTTTCCTGGTGTTTTTCGTCTTGGGCAGCGCGGCCGGGGTGATGAATGTCTATCGGCTTTTCAACCCGCGTTCGCGGCCAAAAGTGACGTGATGATGGATCGGGAGAGGTAGGCAGTGGCGGCGGAAGGCAAAGCGATTGACGCTCTGAGCCAGTTTGAGCTCTCACCCGTGCTCGGCTTTTTGGGCAAGGCGGTTGGCTTCAGCCAGGCCAATCTTTTCATGGTGATCGCCGTGCTGCTGACCATGGGCCTTTTGGTCTATGGCATGCGCCAGCGCGCCCTTGTGCCGGGGCGTCTGCAATCGCTCGCCGAAACATCCTATGAATTCGTGCATGAATTGGTGACCGGCCAGGTGGGGGATGAAGGCAAGCGCTTCTTCCCCTTCGTGTTTGCACTGTTCATGTTCGTGCTGTGTGGCAACCTGCTTGGCATGTTGCCCTATGCTTTCACCTTCACCAGCCATATCGCGGTGACTTTCGCGCTGGCGATGATTGTGTTTGTGCTGATCACCGTGGTGGCCATCAGCATCCATGGCATGCATTTCTTCAGCTATTTCTTTCCCGAAGGCGCGCCCAAGGTACTGGCACCGCTGATCATCCCGATTGAGGTGATTTCCTACCTCTCGCGGCCGGTCTCCCTTTCGGTGCGTCTTTTCGCGAATATGGTCGCCGGCCACGTCATGCTGAAGGTATTTGCCACCTTCGTCGTGCTGATGGGCAGCGCCGGCGCGGTTGGCATTTTCGGTGCCGCGGCACCGCTTGCGGTGAATGTGGCCCTGGTTGGCTTCGAATTTCTCGTGGCTTTCCTCCAGGCCTATGTCTTCGCCATTCTCACCAGCATCTACCTGCATGATGCGGTGCATCTGCACTGACATCATCGGGTCTCAACACTCCTGTTTGGAAAAGGAAGGAATTTCTTATGGACGTGCTCGCCGCTAAGGCCCTTGGGGCCGGCATCGCTGTTATCGCTCTCGCCGGTGTGGGCATTGGGATCGGCAATATCTTTGCCTCAATGGTCTCCTCGGTGGCCCGCAATCCGGGCGCCCGTGATGCGGTCTTCCCGATCGGCATTCTGGGCTTCGCGCTGACGGAAGCGGTCGCGCTGTTTGCGCTGCTCATCGCCTTCCTCATTCTCTTCACCTGAGGAAAGCGCGGCCCGGTTCGCCGGGTCTTTGGGCGCTTGGGGCAGAGCCATTGGGGCACTGCCCCACCGATGGAAGCATGAGGCGTGGCATGACAAGCCTGTTGAGCAGAATTTTCGCGGGTGCAGCCATGCTCCTGCCCGGGTTTGCCTGGGCCGGGGGCGGTGGTGGCGGCATGCCACAGCTTGAATTCGGCAATCCCCTGGTGATTGCCCAGGTTGTGTGGATGCTACTGATCTTCGCTGCCCTTTACTGGCTGGTGAAGAACAAGGGCCTGCCGCTTGTGGAAAGCGTGCTGGAAGAACGGCGCGCCCGCATCCAGGGCGATCTGGAGGCGGCACGCACGGCGAAGGCGAATGCTGATGCAGCCATGGCAGCCCATCGTGATGCCACCGCCAAGGCGCGGGCTGAAGCGCAGGCGGCCATCGCCGGCGCGCTTCAGAACGCCCTGGCGGAAGCGGAAAAGCGCGCCGCAGTGCTGAATGCCAAGCTCGCCGAACAGGTGGCGGCGGCTGAGGCGCGGATTGACGCCGCGCGGGGCGCTGCCATGGGGGCGCTTCGTGATGTCGCGACCGATACTGCGGAAGCCCTGGTGCAGAAGCTGATCGGTGCGGCGGATCGCGGTGCCATAGGTGCCGCGGTTGGCCGCGAAATGGCCGCACGCGGGAGGGCATGATGCACGGTTACGCGCATTTCTGGCTGGATCCGAAGTTCTGGGTCGCTGTTTCCTTTGTTCTGTTCTTCGTGCTGTTTGGCCGTAAGGTATTCAGCGCCTTAATGGGTGCTTTGGACAAGCGAGCTGAGGGCATTCGCGCCCAATTGGATGAGGCCGCGAAGCTCCGCGCCGAGGCCGAGGCGATGCTGAAGGCCGCCGAGGCTGAGCGTGCGGCTGCCCTGAAGGAAGCGGAAGAATTGCTCACGCGCGCCAAGGCGGAAGCCGAGCGTGTGGCGGCTGCCGCCCAGGCCGAGGCTGAGGCCGCCGCTGATCGGCGTGAGCGTATGGCGATGGACCGTATTGCCGCCGCGGAAGCCGGTGCGATTGCCGAAGTGCGCCAGGCCGCGGCCGATATCGCCACCGCGGCTACACGGACCCTTTTGGCCGAGACGATTGATGCGGCGACTGATGCGGCGCTGATCGAAAAAAGTGTGGGCGAATTGGGCAAGGCGTTACGCGCGGCTTGAACGCAACAGCATTTCCCGATGAAAGCCCCTTCTCCGGCAGGAAAGGGGCTTTTTTCTTGGCCAATGAATTCGCTTTTTCATTGCGCGCAAAAGCACTATTCTATGCCAATCGCGTTCTGATGGGAGAGAAAGCTTCATGTTGCGCCGCCTGACCCTTGCCGCCGCTTTGCTGGCCGGTTCCGCCCTGTCTGCCCAGGCCAATAATTTCCGCTGGGCCAATGATGGCGATGTGAATTCCATGGACCCCTATACCCGGCAGGAAACCTTCCTGTTGGCTTTCGGGTCCAATTTCTATGAACCGCTGGTGCGGCGTGATCATGAAGGCAAGGTGGAAGCGGCGCTTGCCGAACGCTGGGAACAACCGCAGCCGAATGTCTGGCGCTTCCATCTGCGCCGTGGCGTGAAGTTCTCCGATGGCACGCCCTTCACCGCCGATGATGTTGTCTTCAGCGTCGAACGTGCGCGCGCACCTGGTTCCAATGTGCAAGGTGTACTCGCTTCCGTGAAGGAAGTGCGCAAGATTGATGATCACACGGTTGATTTTGAAACCACCGTGCCCAATCCGATCCTGCTGCAGGAAATTACCAATTGGGGCATGTTCAGCCGTGCCTGGGCGGAAAAGAACAACGCCACACGCCCTGCGGATTTGACGACACGCGCTGAAAACTTCGCCACGCGCAATGCCATGGGCACAGGCCCCTTCATTCTGGTGTCGCGTGAACCGGACCGTCGCACCGTGGTTGCCCCCAATCCCAATTGGTGGGACCGGCCCGTGCATAATCTGACGCGTGCCGAATTCAATGTGATTTCCAATGACGCAACGCGCGTGGCCGCGCTGCTCTCGGGCGAGATGGATTTTGTCTATACCGTGCCGCCGCAGGATGTGGACCGGATTTCACGCTCACCAGGCGTGCGCATCATCCAGGGGCCGGAATTGCGCACGATCTATCTTGGCATGGATCAGATGCGCCCGCAGCTTCTGAAATCCGATGTGCAGGGCAAGAATCCCTTCCAGGATGTGCGCGTGCGCCGCGCCATGCAATTGGCGATAGACACAACGGCCATCCAACGCAGCGTGATGCGCGGCCAATCCCGCCCGACCAATCTGATCTATGGCCCAGGCGTGAATGGCTTTCGCGAGGAAGATGACCAGCGCCCGCGCGTTGATCTGAACGAAGCGCGCCGGCTGCTGACCGAAGCAGGTTATCCCAATGGCTTTGGCGTGACGCTGGATTGCCCGAATGACCGCTATGTGAATGATGAGGCGATCTGCACTGCCGTTGTTGCGATGCTGGCACGCATCAATATCCGCGTGACGCTGAACGCGCAGACCAGGGCGCGCTTCTTCGCCGAGGTGAATGCCCCGGGCTACAACACAAGCTTCTATCTGCTGGGTTGGACGCCGGCGACATCGGACGCGCATAACGCGCTGTTCAACCTGGCCGGCACGCGCAATGGCACGCGCGGCATTTTCAACAATGGCGGCTATTCCAGCCCGCGGCTGGATGAGCTGATTGACCGGATTGCGGTGGAAACGAACCAGGCCACCCGCCAGGGGCTGATTACCGAAGCGGGCAAGGTGATCCAGAGCGATGTTGGCTATATTCCGCTGCATCAGCAGCAGATCGTCTGGGCCGTGCGCCAGGGCTGGAATGTGGTGCAGACGGCAGATAACTACATCCAACTGCGCTTTGTGCGTCAGGGGCAGTAGGGCCTCATGCCAGTAACGCCCGCCCGGTGGATGCCGGGCGGGATTTTATTTTAAGGCAAAGCCCCCAAGCGCCGCTCCACCAGCGTGCGCCAAGGCGCATCCGCCGGGCTATCCGCCAAAAGCGCACGCCATGTCGCGCGCGCACGTTCAGGGTGGCCTGCCTCGGCTTCCACCACACCCAGCAAAAACCGCAGCTTGGGTTCCTGCGGCGCCTCGGCCAAGGCGCGCAGTAGGATGGGCCCGGCAGCAACAAATTCGCCGCGCCCGATTTCCATTTCCACCAGATCGCCCGCCAATTCGACATCAAAGCGTGATGCCAGGGCGCGGCGCCAGGCCTCAGCCGCCGCATCGGCATTGCCGCGGCTGCGCTCCGCATTGCCGAGCATGACAAAACCCTGCCGCGCCGCGTCACTCATTGGGTCAAGCCCGGCCAATCTTTCGCGCAGGCGGTTCAACAACGCATCATCCCGCGCGGCAATCTCCGCCCTTTCGCGATGCGGGGCGGAGGGCATATCCGGCGTGCCTTGCACCAGATAAAGCCCAAGCCCTGCCGCGGGGATCAGAAACACCAGCGGCAGAAAGCCAAGCGCGCGACCGCGCGTGGTGGGGGCGGCTTCCTCTGGCGCTTGAAGCAATCTGCGTTGCACTTCCACCTGCGCGGCGCGCAGCGCATCGCCCTCCAACCGGCCAGCCGCGGCTTCCCGGTCAAGCTCCGCCGATTGCGCGCGATAAAGGGCAAGGTCAGCCTCTCTCCGCCCGCGCGCCACCACGGGGCGCAACAACGTCGCCACCAGCGGCACCATGGCGGCCAGCGCCAGCAGCAGTATCGCAATCCAGATCATGCTGTGCCGCGATCAAGCTCAGCCAGGCGCCGCGCTTCTTCAGGGGAAAGGGCTGCCGCTTCGGCCACCGCACGGCGGCGGCGCAGCAGGATCACGGCAATGCCGCCGCCAAGCGCCAGGAAGGGTGTCGCCCAAAGCAGAATCGTTGCCGCTGTCACGGGCGGGCGCAGCAGCACGAAATCGCCGTAACGCTCATGCACAAAGCGAATCACGGCAGCCTGATCCTCGCCAGCCGCGACACGTTCACGCACCAGCCGGCGCAGGTCACGCGCCAATTGCGCGTCACTGTCTTCGATGGATTGGTTCTGACAAACGAGGCAGCGCAATTCGCGCCCAATCTCCCGCGCAATCGCTTCCTTGGCGGGATCGGCCAGCCTTTCATTCGGATCGCCCACCGCGCCCCAGGCAGGCAGCGCCAGCAGCAGGCAGAAGAAAACCCAGCGCGTCACGCATATCTCCGGAGCAGGGGGCGCAATTCATTCTCCAGCGTATCGGCGGTGATGGGCCCGGCCCAGCGCCAGCGGATCATGCCTTGGCGGTCGAGCAAATAGGTCTCCGGCACGCCATAGACGCCCCAATCAATCGCGGTGCGCCCAGGTTCATCGCGCCCAAGCCGGCGATAGGGATTGCCATGGCGTTGCAGAAAGGCGCCGGCTTCTGGCACGCGATCCTTGTAATTAATGCCGTAAACCGCGACCCCTTCGCGCGAAAGGCGCATCAGTTGCGGATGTTCAATGATGCAGGGCGCACACCAGGACGCCCAGAAATTCACCAAGACCGGCCCCGGCAAAGGCCCGCGCAAATCGGCGGCCGCCAGCGCGGGCAGACCAACGCCATCCAGCGCCGGCAGGTTGAAGTCCGGTGCCGGCTTGCCAAGCAAAGCGGAAGGCACGCCGCGTGGATTATAGCTGCCATCCTGCAAGCCCTGCAGCATGGCGTAGAAACCAGCGCCCGCCGCCGCCGCCAGCCCAAGCGGCGCATAGAGCATCCAGCGCCGCGGGCGCTTTGAAGGCGCGGTATCGCTCATGCTGGTGCGGCTGCCGCCTTGCGGGATGGCGCCGAGACACGAATGCGCCGATCAGACAGCGAAAGCCCGCCGCCCAGCGCCATGATCAGCGCGCCAAACCAAATCCAGGGGGCGAGGGGATTGTGATGCAAGCGCAAAACCCCGCCGCCGTCACGTTCATCACCCAGCACCGCGTAAAGATCGCGCAAAGCATTGGTATGAATTGCCGCTTCGGTAGTGTTCATGCGCCCCACCGGGAAAAACCGCTTTTCCGGTTCCAGCACCGTGACCACGCGCCCACCATCCAGCACCGTGACGGTCGCGCGGCGGGATGACCAATTCGGCCCCTGAACATCGCGAATGCGTTCCAGCCGCCATTCATAACCGGCAAGCCGCGTTGCTTCACCAGGCTTGAGTGCGACCAGCGCATCAGTGGCCAAACCCATCCCCGCCAGCCCGGCAAAGGTCACACCCATGCCGGCATGGGCAATGGCACCTCCCCAAGCGGCGCGCGGCAGGCCTCGGGCACGATTCCAGGCTTGGGAAGGCCGGCGGAAGGCCGCGATGCGGTCCAGAATATCCGCCGCCGCCCCGCCAATCAGCCAGGCCGCCGCGGCAAAGCCAAGCGCCGGCCAGACATGATAGCCCGCGATCAGCAGCGTCAGAAAAGCCGAGGCCACCGCCAGCGCGCCGACCCACCACAAGCGTTGCAACGCGCCGGCCAAATCAGCGCGCTTCCAGGCCAGCATCGGCCCCACCGCCATCGCCGCCACCAGCGGAATCGCTAGCGGCGCTGTCGCCGCATTGAAGAAGGGCGCGCCGACCGAGATTTTCGCCCCGAACATGATATCGGCAAACATCGGCCACAGCGTGCCCACCAGCACCACCGCGGCAATGGAACAGAGTAGCAGGTTATTCAAAACCAGCCCGCCTTCGCGCGAAATGGGCGCGAAAATCCCGGTGCCCCCCAGCTTGGGCGCGCGCCAGGCGAACAAGGCCAAAGCCCCCGCCACATAAGCCATCAGCAGCGCCAGAATGAACACTCCACGCGCCGGATCATTGGCGAAGGCATGCACGGAATTCAACACGCCCGAACGCACCAGGAAGGTGCCAAGCAGAGACATGCCAAAGGCCAGAATCGCCAGCAGCACAGTCCAGATTTTCAGGCTTTCGCGCTTTTCGACAACAATCGCGGAATGCAGCAGCGCCGCACCAATCAGCCAGGGCAGCAGTGACGCATTTTCCACCGGATCCCAGAACCAATAGCCGCCCCAGCCGAGCTCATAATAGGCCCACCAGGACCCAAGCGCGATGCCAAGCGTGAGGAAGGACCAGGCCGCGAGCGACCAGGGCCGCACCCAACGCCCCCAGGCCGCATCCACGCGCCCTTCCAAAAGTGCTGCTACAGCAAAAGCAAAAGTCACCGCATAACCGACATACCCCAGGTAGAGCATCGGCGGATGAAAGGCCAAGCCAGGGTCTTGCAGAATCGGGTTCAACCCCTGCCCATCCATGGGCGGCGGCCAGACGCGTTCAAACGGGTTGGAGGTGAAAATGATGAAGCCCAAAAACCCTGCCGCGATCAGCCCTAGAATACCGATGACGCGCGCTTGCAGCGCACTCGGCAAATCACGCCCAAAGCCCGCCACCGCGCCACCACAAAGTGCGAGGATCAATACCCACAGCACCATGGACCCTTCGTGATTGCCCCAGGCGCCGGAGAACTTATAGAGCAGCGGCTTCTGTGAATGGCTGTTCAGCACCACATTAGAAACCGTGGTGTCATTCACCGCAAAGGCCCAAAGCAGCGCGCCAAACGCAGACGCAATCGCGATCAATTGTGCGCCCGCGAGCGGCGAGGCCAGCGCCATCAACCGCGCATCATGCCGATGCGCGCCAACAAGTGGGAAAATCGCCTGCGCCAAAGCCAGAATGCAGCCAAGCGCGAGCGCGAAATGACCAATTTCGCCGATCATCCGCCTCTCCTCGGTGCGGTGTTCCATTCCGCCGGTGGCGGGGCCGCGCCTTGCGCCGGATTCCAATGGCCGGCGCGTTTCAGCGCATCGGCCACTTCCGGCGGCATATAGGTTTCATCATGGCGCGCCAGCACTTCGCTCGCGCGGAAGGACCCATCGGGCAGCATCATGCCAAGCGTCACCACGCCCTGCCCTTCGCGGAACAAATCCGGCAGCACCCCGGCGTAGGAGACGCGAATGGCATGCGCGCCATCGGTTACGCGGAAATTGGCGGTGGGTTTGCCATCAGCGCCTGTGGCGCGTTCCAGGCTGCCCGCTTCCACCAGCCCGCCCAGACGAAAGGCGCGATTGGCCGGCGGCGCTTCGCGCATGATGTCAGATGGCGAACGGAAAAACACCAAATTGTCCTGAAATGCCGTCAGCGTCAGCGCGGTGGCGCTGCCAAGCCCAAGCCCGCAGAGCAGCAGGACATAAAGCCGGCGCTTTTTGCGAGTCATGGCCGATCCCCGCGCGGGTCAAGCTCTGCCAGCATCCGCTTCGCCGCGGCATGGCGGCGCGCGGCGTCCAGCACCAAAGCACCGAAGCCAAGCAGGACCAGCGCATAGGAAGCGGCGATGAAGAAGGTGTGGCTCATGCGCCCAAAGCCTCCTCTCGCCGCGCGCGGGCCAATTGCAGGGCGCGGATGCGCCGTTCCATCACGGCAGCGCGCGTGCGCGCCAGCACCACCGCGCCGAATAGCAGCGAAAAGCCGAGCGCGCAGGTCAGCAGCGGGTAAAGGATATCCACATGCATGCCCGGCGCATCCAGCCGCGTGACGGAAGCCGGCTGATGCAGCGTATTCCACCAATCCACGCTGAATTTCACGATCGGGATATTCACAATGCCCACCAGCGCGAGGATCGCACCAACCCGTGCGCCGCGTTCCTGGTCTTCAAAGGCGCGCGTCAGCGCCGCATGGCCCAACCACAGGAAGAACAGCACCAAAACGGAAGTCAGCCGCGCATCCCAAACCCACCAGGTGCCCCACATGGGTCGGCCCCAAAGGCTGCCTGTCGCCAAGCAGAGCGCCGTCACCAAAGCGCCCACCGGCGATAATTCACGCGCAAAAAGATCCGCCAAGGGATGGCGCCAGATCAGCGACATGATGGAAGCCACGGCCAGCGCCGTGTAGCCGCCCATGGCCAGCCAGGCCATCGGCACATGCACATACATGATGCGCACCGTCTCACCCTGCTGCCAATCCGCCGGGGAGAGGAACAGGCCCCAAACCAACCCCGCACCCAGCACCAAAGCCGCCGCTACCCAAAGCCAAACCTGCACGCGGGCCGAGGCACGCAGGAAGCGTCCCGGATTGGCAAAACGATGCAGCGAACGCGCGCCAGGGGCGGCGCCGCTCGGGCTGCTGTCAGCTTTGGCTGTCATTCTGATGTCCACATGGTCAGACTAGCCTAGTTATCCAGCGGGTGGAATCACCCGCTTGCCTCCTTGCCAGCCTCACATGGGGGGCGGTGCTTCGCCAAGGGAGTCCCCCCACCCCCGAAAACGCGCCCCGGCTTATTGAAGCGCGGCGCATCTGGCGTTACCTGCTTGTCATGCGCCCCGCCGGGGCCAAGGGGGGAACACGTAACGCCATGCCAGCAGCCAGGACCAAAGCGCCCGCTTCCCGCTGGCTGGTAAAATCCGAACCTGATGCCTTTTCCTGGGACCAGCAGGTCGCCAATGGCGTGGAGCCCTGGACGGGCGTGCGCAATCATCTGGCCAAGAAAAACCTGATGGCGATGAAAAAGGGCGATCTGGCCTTCTTCTACCATTCCAATATCGGGAAGGAGGTTGTGGGCGTGGTCGAGGTGGTGCGCGAAGCCTATCCCGACCCGACCGCCGAGCAAGGCTCCTCCTGGGTCTGTGTGGATATGCGCGCGGTCGCGCCCATGCCGAAGCCGGTGGGGCTTGCTGCCATCAAGGCCGAACCGGCGCTGGCCGAGGTGGCTTTGATCCGGCAATCCCGGCTTTCGGTCATGCCAATCGCGCCGGAGCATTGGGCGGTGATTGCCCGCATGGGCGGCTGGGCCGGCAAATGAGCAAGACAGAACGCGCGCTTTGCGCGCTTGAGGATATTCCCGATGGCGGATCAAAAGGCTTCCCGGCCGCGCCGGGCGCCTTCATGGGGTTATTCGCTGTTCGGCGCGGCAGCGCGGTTTGGGTTTATGTGAATTCCTGCCCGCATATTGGCCTGCCACTTGATCCCGTGCCGGATCGCTTTCTGGACGCCAAGCGCCAGCACATCCTTTGTTCGGCCCATGGCGCGCGGTTTGAAATTGAATCCGGCGAATGCGTCTCCGGCCCCTGTTACGGGGAGGCGTTGGAAGCCGTGGCCGCGCGGGTGGATGAGGCTGGGCAGGTGCTGGTGCCGGCCGATGCGGGGCTGTGAGCCGATTTCGCTTGGCCGCATAATGTTTTAGAGCGTTTGGCCTCATCTTCCTTCTGCGCAAGGGCTTTGCATGTCGGCTTGGCAATTCTGGATTGATCGCGGCGGCACCTTTACCGATATCGTCGCGCGCGATCCGGCCGGGCGGCTTTCCACGCTGAAACTGCTCTCCGAAAACCCGGAACGCTACAGGGACGCTGCCGTTGCCGGCATTCGCCAATGCCTGGGCCTTGCCGCCGGTGCGCCGATCCCGTCCGGCATGATCGAGGCGGTGAAAATGGGCACCACGGTCGCCACCAATGCGCTGCTGGAACGCAAAGGTGAACGTGTACTGCTGCTGCTCAATCGTGGCTTTGCTGATCTGCTGCGCATCGGCAATCAGGCCAGGCCACGGCTTTTCGATCTTGATGTGCGCTTGCCGGAATTGCTGCATGAACGCGCTGTTGAAATCGGCGGGCGTGTCGCGGTGGATGGCACGGAATTGGAAGCCTTGGATGAGGCCGGGGCGCGTGAGGCGCTGCGCGCCGCGCATCGTGAAGGCTTTCGCGCCGTTGCCATTCTGATGATGCATGCCTGGGCGCATCCGGCGCATGAGGAACGGCTTGGCGCGATTGCCCGCGAAGAAGGCTTCACGCAAATCTCCTTGAGCCACCGCGCAAGCCCGCTGCCGCGCATTGTGCCGCGCGGGGATACCACCGTTGTGGATGCCTATCTGTCGCCCATTCTGCGCCGCTATGTGGATCAGGTGGCGGCGGAATTGCCGGGTGTCAGGCTTTACTTCATGCAATCGAGCGGCGGTCTGACCGAAGCCGGGCATTTCCAGGGCAAGGATGCGATATTGTCCGGCCCCGCCGGCGGGATTGTCGGTGCGGCGCGCACCGCGGCCATGGGCGGGTTTGAACGCATCATCGGTTTTGATATGGGCGGCACCTCCACCGATGTCGCGCTTTACGCCGGCGCTTTTGAGCGTGCGTTTGAAACCGAAGTCGCTGGCGTGCGCATGCGCGCACCGATGATGGCGATCAATACCGTTGCCGCCGGCGGTGGTTCCATTCTGCATTTTGATGGCGCGCGTTTCCGGGTGGGGCCGGATTCCGCCGGTGCCGTGCCGGGGCCGGCCTGTTATCGGCGCGGCGGGCCGCTCACGGTGACGGATGCGAATGTCATGGTGGGCAAGATCCAGCCGCATCATTTCCCAGCGATTTTTGGCCCGCATGGTGATCAGCCCCTGGATGCGGCGATTGTCGGGGAGAAATTCGCCGCACTGGCGGCTGAGATCGGCCAGGCGCAAGGCAAAGCGGCGCCCGATCCGCGCGCGGTGGCGGAGGGGTTTTTACGGGTCGCGGTCGCCAATATGGCCAATGCCATCAAGCAGGTTTCGATCCAGAAAGGCCATGATGCGACTCGCTTTGCGCTGCAATGCTTCGGCGGCGCGGGCGGGCAGCATGCCTGTCTGGTGGCTGATGAATTGGGCATGGAAACGGTGTTTATCCACCCCTTCGCGGGCGTGCTTTCCGCTTATGGCATGGGCCTCGCGGATCAGGCGGTGATCCGTGAAGCAGCAGTGGAAGCGCCCTTCACGGCTGATGCCATCAATGATCTCACTGAGCGGCTTGAAGCGTTGGTGACAGCAGGCCGGGAAGAACTGGCGCGCCAAGGTGCCGATCCTGCGCGTTTGCAAGCGGCACGGCGGCTCCATCTGCGCTATGCCGGCACGGATACCTTCCTGCCCGTGGCGTTTGGTACGCATCAGGAAGTATTGGCCGCCTTCACCGAAGCGCATCGCCGCCGCTTCGGTTTCGCCACACCGGAACGCCAGGTGGTTGTGGAAGCCTGCATCGCGGAAGTCACCGCGCCCGGAGAAGCTGTGCGCGAAGCCGCGCTGCCACCGCGTGCCGCTGGTGAGGCACCCAAGCCCTTGGACAGCATCGCCCTTTTCACCGGCGGTGCTGAACACGCCGCACCCGTGCATGACCGTGAAGCGCTTTGCGCGGGGGATCGCATCAAGGGGCCAGCGCTGCTGCGTGAAGCCAATGCCACTACCGTGGTGGAACCGGGCTGGGAGGCAGAGGTCACTGCGCGCAATCATTTGGTGCTGAGGCGCATCGCGGCCCGGGCGCGCGCCGCCGATATGGCGGCGACAGATCGGCCTGATCCGGTAATGCTCGAACTCTTCAACAACCTGTTCATGAGCATTGCGGAGCAAACCGGCGCGGTGCTGCAAAACACCAGTCTCTCAGTGAATATCAAGGAAAGGCTCGATTTCTCCTGCGCGATTTTCGATGCGACCGGCGCGCTGATTGCCAATGCGCCGCATGTGCCGGTGCATCTTGGCGCCATGGGCGAAAGCGTGCGCACGGTGATCCGCACGCGCGGCGCGACGCTCAAGCCCGGCGATGTGGTGGCGCTGAACAACCCCTATAATGGCGGGACGCATCTGCCGGATGTGACGGTGATCACGCCGGTCTTTGATGCGGCGGGCAAATCCATCCTGTTCTTTGTGGGATCGCGCGGGCATCACGCCGATATTGGTGGCCTGACACCTGGCTCCACGCCGCCACTATCGCGCACGCTGGAAGAAGAAGGCGTGGTGATTGATGATTTCCTGCTGGTGGATGGCGGGCATTTCCGGGAAGCGGAATTCCGCGCTTTGCTGGCGGGCGCGCGTTATCCCGCGCGCAGCCCGGATGTGAATGTGGCCGACATCAAGGCGCAAATCGCTTCCAATGAAAAAGGCGTGCAGGAATTGCAGCGTGCCGTGGCCGATTACGGGCTTGCCACCGTCAGCGCCTATATGCGGCATGTGATGGATAATGCCGAAGAAAGCGTGCGCCGTGTGTTGGAAAAACTGCCCGATGGGCGTTTTGAGACCAGCATTGATGATGGCGCGCCGCTGAAAGTTGCCATCCGTGTGGACCGCGCCGCGCGCAAGGCAGTGATTGATTTCACCGGCACGGGTCCGCAACGCCCGAGCAATTTCAACGCGCCATCGGCGGTCTGCCGCGCCGTGGTGCTTTATTGCTTCCGCTGCCTGGTAGGAGAGGATATTCCGCTCAATGATGGTTGCCTGAAGCCCTTGGAAATCGTGATCCCCGAAGGCACTTTCCTGTCACCGCGCCCTGGCGCCGCGGTAGTGGCCGGCAATACCGAAGTCAGCCAAATGACCTGCAATGCGCTGCTCGCCGCCCTTGGTGCCTGCGCTTCCGCCCAGGCCACCATGAATAATCTGCTTTTTGGCGATGCGCGCTACCAATATTATGAGACGATTTGCGGCGGCATTGGCGCGGGGCCGGGCTTCAATGGCGCTGGCCCGGTGCAGACGCATATGACCAATACGCGCATGACCGATCCGGAAATCCTGGAACTGCGTTATCCGGTTCGGCTTGAGGAATTTTCCATCCGGCGCGGGTCAGGCGGTGCGGGGCGCTGGCGCGGCGGCGATGGATCACGCCGGCGCATTCACTTCCTGCATCCGATGGAAGCGGTGATTGTGGCATCGCGCCGCAACGTCGCCCCGCATGGCTTGCAGGGCGGCGCCGATGGCGCAGCCGGCCGGCAATGGGTGGAACGCGCCGATGGCAGTATTCAATGGCTGGGCGGCAGCGATTCGGCGCATCTTGCCGCCGGAGAAGTGCTCGGCATTGAAACGCCTGGCGGTGGTGGTTGGGGGCCAGCAAGCTGAAATCGCGCCGCAGCCTTTTCGTGCTTCTTCTGACCGGGATCGCCTTGGCGGCGGTCTGGGTCGGGCCGCGTTTGATTTCCTGGGAAGGGCAGCGTGACCGCTTGGCAGCGCTGGCTTCGGAACGCCTTAGTCGGCCGGTTGCCTTGCAGGGGCCGCTCCGCGTTGTGTTGCTGCCGCAGCCCCTCATTGAAGCAGATGAGGTGCATTTAGGGCAGGATGCAGGCGGGCTTGGCGTCACGGCGCAAACGCTGCGTCTGAAGCTTGGCCTCGCGCCGCTGCTGATGGGGCAGATTGAAGCGCGTGATCTGGTGCTGGTGGGCGCCGATATCCGCCTGCCCTGGCCGCTGCCGGCTGCTGGCGCCTGGCGCCCGCCACCTTGGCTTTCCGATTTCGCCGCGCGCATTGAAGCCAGCCGCGTGACGCTCGGCGAAGTCACCTTCGAAAATGTCGCCGCGCGCCTGGTTGCGCCCGGGCCGCTGGATGCGGTGCGCCTTGAAGGCAGTTTCACCCGCGCGGGCGCCGAGGCTCGCTTCCAGGCCGTGCTCGGCAGACCTGGCTATGATGGCATCGGCACCCTGGAATTGCGCCTGAATGGCCAGGGGGCAGCGCTGCTCACGCGCGGCGCTTTGCTCGCCGAAGGTGGCTATGAAGGGCGGCTTGAAGCCTCCGGCGCTTATCTCTCGGCCTTTCTGCCGGCACCTGCGCTGCCCTTTCGCCTTTCGGGCCGCCTGCGCGCGAGTGAGGATAGGATCATCGCCCCAGATCTTGCCGTGGAATTTGATGGCGGCGCCGGCCGGGCGGCGGCGGCAATCCAATTGGCGCCTGAAGCGAAGATGGATCTCGCCATCAGCATGAACCGGCTGGATCTCGATCCCTGGATTGCCGCCATGCGCGCCGCGCGGGATTGGCCTTTCCCGATCATGCTCGATATCGCTACCGAATCTGCGCGCTGGCAGGGGCGTGAATTGCGCCGCTTCAAGGCCGGGATTGCCCGCGATGGCGGGCGCATGACGCTCACCGATATTGCGGCGCTGTTGCCCGGTGAAGCCGAGCTTGAAGCACGCGGCGCGACGCTCGGCGAAAGGCTGGAATTGGCGCTCAGCATCGCCGGCCCCAGCCTGCGCGACAGCCTTGCCGCCTTTGGTCTTGGTGTCTCGGCGCCGGACCCCGCAAGGCTTCGGCGCTTTGAAGGCCGCGGGCGGCTGGTTTTGGAACCCAACCTTATCGAAGCGCCGGAATTTTCCCTGCTACTGGATGGCGGGCGCTACGCCGGGGCGGGCGCTTTGCGGCTGGGTGCCCGGCCCGCGCTTGGACTTGGGCTTTCCATTGATGCTTTGGCTTTGGATGGGCTGCTCTCTGAAGGCCTCGCTTGGCAGGAAGCGGCTGAAGCCCTGCAAGGCTTTGACGCCCATTTGCGCCTGGTGGCGGGCAAGCTGGAATGGCAAGGGCAGGCTTTTGATGGAGTGGCCCTGGAAGCCACGCTGGATGCGGGCCGACTTTCCCTGCAAAGGCTGGAGGCGCGCCAAGGCAGCGCCAGCATAACAGCTTCCGGCAGCGTCGGCCTTGGCGCCACGCCAAGCCTTGCCGATGCCGCGCTTGAAATCACCGCCCCCATGGCCAGCGCCCTGCCGCCGCCGCTGAGCGAGGCGCTTAACCTGCCCGCCGGGCTGGCGGCGCTGCCGGCCACGCTGCGCCTCAGGGGCAATGGCACCGCCGAGGCGCTGACACTCGCCACCGATTTCCTGCTGGAAGATGCGCGGCTGGAAGCCAATGCCGTGCTGGACCTGACCAAGGCGCGCGGCCAGGGCAGCGTAACCTTCCGCCACCCCGGCGCAGCGCGGCTTTTCGGACAGGTTTTTGGTCGTGAGGAACCGGGCTGGATGGGTGAGGGCTCGGCCTCCTTCATTGCGCGCTTCATGGCGGAAGGGGGCATCATCACCTCACCCTTGTTTAGTCTGGTGGCGGCTGAGGCACGGCTTGAGGGGGAAGCGCGGCTGGAATTGAACGATGCAAGGCCCAAGCTGGCGCTGCGCATTGCCGCGGAAAACCTGGCGTTACCCGCTTTTGATCCGATGGATCAGGAGCCTTTGCCCCGGACGTTTTTGGCCGCCTTTGATGGCGCGCTCAGCCTCAATGCCGCGCGGATTGCGGTCTCTGGCCTGCCGGCGGTGGAAAACGCCCAAGCCGAGCTGACGCTTGAAAATGGCCGGCTGCAGCTTGCGTCCTTCCGCACTGATCTTGCCGGCGGCCAGATGGAAGGGCGCGGTGTTTTGGACATGATGGCCCAGCCGCCACGCCTGGAAGGCGATATCGAAATCGCCGGCGCAACCATCGCCCATCCGATCTTCGACCTGCCGCTTGACCTGGCCGCCGGAAGATTGGCGCTGGCTGGCCGGCTGGCGGCTTCAGGCCATGCGCAGGCGGCGCTGCTTTCCTCAATGGAGGGCTCGGGGCGGTTTCTATTGGCGGATGGGGTCCTCGCGGGGCTGGCGCTCAGGGAAGCCTATGCGGCGGCGGGACTTGCCGATCCGGTGGCGGCCGAGGCAGGCTTGGGGCGCGCCCTGCTGGGCGGCGCGACGGCGGTGGAGCGGCTGGAAGGCGGCTGGCGGCTTTCCGCCGGGCGGCTTGAAGTGCAGGATATGAAGCTTGCCGGCGAAGGTGGGCTTTCCGCCCAGGTGAGCGGTGCGGTGGATTTGCCGCGCCGGACAGTTGATATCGGCTTCGCGCTGCGCCCGCCCAATGCCGGCGCGCCTGATATCGGCTTCAGATTTTCCGGTCCGGCAGCAGCACCGCTGCGCCTGCCCGATATCGCCCCCTGGGCGCGGTGGCGGGCTGAGCAGCGGTAGGGCATGTCTGCCGCATAATCACATAACAGACAGACTCCCAATTTTTCTGATCGCGTTCGCTTAACGCGTAATGCAGGTTTGACCTTGGATAGGATGGTGTTGCCCATCCGCTTATGGAGGTTCCATTTGGGCGCGGGTCTCGGTTGTTCCGACAAGAAGCGCCTTGCTACGCATGCCTTGCCCAATCCGCCTTGATCCTGATCCGCTGGTGCCGGCGGCTACTGCCAATATTGCTGCTCTCCAAAGCGCCTCTTTAGCCTTGTTCCAATCACTGAACAGAAAAATACGCCATCACGGGCAGTCCGAACAATCCATCTCGCGCAAAAAGCATGGGCTCAAAGAACTTCTCTATGCACGGCGCCATCTGATCGAATGCCGCCGTGGTAAGCTCAGGCAATTCAGGCGCGTTGCAACATGCCAAAAACATAATGAAAACCAATTTTCCGTCGCTTCGGTCACTGCGCGCATATCCCGGTTGGCGCGGGTGGCAATACGACCTGGGGCTGGCAAAGACCATTACCCGCGTTATGAGTAGTGGCTGGAAAAGGCAGGAGACCCCAATGGCCACACGCAAGCATCGCATCGCCGTCATCCCCGGGGATGGCATTGGCAAGGAAACCACGCCCGAGGGGCTTCGCGTGCTGGATGCCGCGGCGCGGCGCTTCGGCTTCGAACTGGAGCTGACGCATTATGATTGGTCCTGCGAAACCTACGCCAAGACCGGGAAGATGATGCCCGATGATGGCATGGATCGGCTGAAGGACAGTGATAGCATCTTCCTGGGTGCCGTGGGCTGGCCTGGCGTGCCGGATCATGTCTCGCTTTGGGGTTTGCTGATCCCCATCCGCCGCGGCTTTGACCAATATGTGAATTTGCGCCCGTGTCGGCTCCTGCCGGGTGCGACTACGCCGCTCGCCAATCGTGGTCCCAAGGATATTGATTTCATCGTCGTGCGCGAAAATACGGAAGGCGAGTATTCCTCAAGCGGCGGGCGGATGTTTGTGGGGACGGATCGCGAATTCGTCTCCCAGGAAAGCGTCTTTACGCGCATCGGTGTGGATCGCGTGCTGCGTTATGCCTTTGAATTGGCCAAGACCCGCGCGCGCAAGAAGGTGACGAGTGCGACGAAATCCAATGGCATCACCTTTACCATGCCCTATTGGGATGAACGCTTTGCCGAAATGGCCAAGAATTATCCGGGCATCACCACGGATCAGTTTCATATTGATATCCTCTGCGCCCATTTCGTGCAGCATCCGGATTGGTTTGATGTGGTGGTGGGGTCCAACCTCTTTGGCGATATTCTCTCAGACCTTGGGCCGGCGGTGGCGGGTTCCATTGGCATCGCAGCGAGCGCCAATATCAATCCCGAAAAGCGCTTTCCTTCCATGTTCGAACCCGTGCATGGCAGCGCGCCGGATATTGCGGGCAAATTCATCTGCAACCCGATTGGGCAGATTTGGTCGGGGGCGATCATGCTGGAACATCTCGGCGAAAAACAGGCGGCTGATGCGATCCTGTCGGTGATTGAGAAACTGCTGGCAGAGGGCGGCCCACGCACGCGCGATATGGGCGGGCAGGCCGGCACGGTGGATGTTGGCCGCGCTATTGCTCACGCCGTGGCGAACTACTAACGCCGTGGCGAATTACTAACGCCGTGGCGAACTACTAACGCCGTAGCAAAATGCTACTCAAACAAAGATAGCGTCTAAAGGGAGTTCGGCGGGATCATGTCGGCGAACTCGGTTATTGACGGTGGATGACCGCACGATTGACAGCCATGTGAAGCGCATCCGCCGGAAGTTCCGCCAAACGGATGAGGATTTCGACCAGATCGAAACGCTTTATGGCATTGGGTATCGTTATAAGGAGAATTAAGGGAGGCGGCGGGCGTCAAGGCAGAGCAGAAATCCTTGCCATGACATGGGCGTCCACATAACGACCATCCCGCAAGGCATAGGCTTGATGCGTGCCCTCAATAACAAAGCCGAAGCGCTGATAAAGATGGATGGCGGGCGCGTTATCCACATAGACCGTCAATTGTATGCGCCGGATGCCGAGCCAATTATCGGCAGCATCCAGCACTGCCATCATAAGCGCCGTGCCCACACCGCGCCTTACCCAGCCATCATGCACGCCCATACCCAAATAGGCAGAGTGGTGCTGCCGACCGCTTAGCCTGCGGAGCCCCGCCTGCCCAATGATCTGATCCTCAGCCGCCGCCACAAGCTCCAGATTCGAGGAGGGGGTGTTCTGAATCCAGCCCGTGACTTCATTCACGGAATGAAACGGCACACGCATCGTCCCGTAGCGATAGCCGGGAAGATTGACCAATTCAGCCAGCCCCACGGCATCGGACGCATTGCGTGCCCGAATGACAAAGCGATCATCAGCGTCGCTAATGCGTGGTCTCTGCGGTTCGGATTGGAAAGAGCGATATGCGCATCAGACAGGCGTTATTGCAACGGCTCAATCGCAAAGAGCAGGACGCAGGTGCCGTGCCTACCCCGGTCATGGCTCGCGCTGTCTCGTTCCTCCATTGCGGTTACAGGGCGTGACCGTTATATCGCCACTTTTGTTGTTGCCGTACGAACATCGCCGGTGTTTGGCGTTCCGGCCGGTTCGATCAACAGGAGATGAACCTCCTCATCCGCGACGGTTCGATGCTCGACACCCTTAGGGACGACGAACAGTTGATTCGGACCCACTTCGACCATGCGGTCCCTCAGCTCGATCCTCAGTGTGCCCCTCAAAACAAAAAAGAAGTCGTCCGTATCGGGATGCGCGTGCCAGTTGAACGCCCCCTTGCACTTCACGACCATCACGTCGAGGCCATTGAACCGAGACACAATCTTTGGCGACCAAAGATCGGTGAAAGTCGCAAGTTTTCCGGTGAGTGAGATGGCCTCATCATCATGGGGAAATTCTGCTTCCGACATCAATCCTCCATATCCCAGGACGAGTTGCAACAGGCGATCAGACAATCTGATCGCGCGGGTTAATGCAGCCGCGCAGAAGGCAGATGCGGGCTATCCAGGCTGAAATCCGGGATGGCGACATCAAATGCCTCACCGGTGTCGCGCACCACCATGTGATAGGCGCCGCGCATAAAACCCGATGGCGTGCCGAGTGGTGTGCCAGACGTATATTCAAACCGCCCACCCGGTTCCAGGATGGGCTGTTCGCCCACCACACCGGCACCTTGCACCTGTTGCGTGCGCCCGGTGCCATCCGTGATCTGCCAGGTGCGGCGGATCAGCTGCACCGTCTCCCGCCCCAGATTGGCAATTTCCACCTGATAGGCCCAGACGAATTGGGCATTCTCAGGCATTGATTGCTCCGCAAGGTAAAAGGCGCGCACGGCAACCCTGATCCCCCGCGTCGTCGCGATGAATGAATCAGCTTTGTTCATTTTAGCCTTCCTCGGCGCCAATTCAGCACAGCAACCGGGCGTTTTGTAAAGCTTTTTATGAGCTTGCCCTCATGAAGCCGCAGCATCCAATGCTTCGGCCAAATCGTCAATCAGGTCCGCCACATCCTCGAGCCCCACGGAAAGCCGCACCGTGCCATCGGTAATGCCAAGCCTGGCGCGTTCTTCCGCGCCAACCCGCATATGCGTGGTAGTGGCGGGGTGGGTCGCCATGGATTTCGCATCGCCAAGGTTATTGGCAATATCAATCAGCTTCAGCGCATCCATGAAGCGGAAACAGGCTTCCTTGCCGCCCTTGATGTCAAAGCTCACCAAGGTGCCGCCGGCCGACATTTGCGCCATGGCGAGCTTCTGCTGCGGGTGATCCGCACGGAAGGGATAGAGCACACGCGCAACCTCGGCCCGTTCGGCCAGCATATCGGCAATGGCGGAAGCGCTGCGGCACATGGCGGAGATGCGCAGATGCAGGGTCTCCAACCCCTTCAGGATCACCCAGGCATTGAAGGCGCTGATGGAAGGGCCGGTATTGCGGATGAAGGGCTGCAAAACCTCATCCACCCATTTCTTCGATCCCATCACGCAGCCGCCCAAAACGCGGCCCTGACCGTCAAAATGCTTGGTCGCGGAATAGACAACGATATCGGCGCCGAAGCTCATCGGCTTTTGCAGCAAGGGGGTGGCGAAGACATTATCCACCACCACCAAGGCGCCGGCCTGATGCGCCAAGTCACACACGGCGCGGAGATCTACGATTTCCAACATGGGGTTGGATGGCGTTTCCAACAGCACCATGGTCGCCGGGCGCGACAGGGCCGCGCGCCATTGCGCCAAATCGCTGCCATCCACGAATTCGGTTGAGATGCCATAGCGCGGCAGAAGGGTTGAGACGATCCAATGGCAAGACCCAAACAGCGCGCGGGAAGCCACCACGCGATCCCCCGCTTTCAGATGGGACAGCATGGCCGAGTGCACCGCCGCCATGCCGGTCGCCGTGGCGCGGCAGGCTTCCGCCCCTTCCAGGGCCGCCAGCCGCGCTTCCAACATGCTGACGGTTGGGTTGCCGAAGCGCGAATATTGGTAATGCGCTTCCGTGCCCGCAAAAGTCGCTTCCGCCTGGGCTGCGCTGTCATAGACAAAGCCCGAGGTCAGATACATCGCTTCCGCCAGCTCATCGAAATTGGAACGCATGAGCCCGCCGCGGACAAGCTGCGTCGCGGGGCGAAGGGGGCGGGTGGGGCGAGATTTTTTCGACATGGCACGGACCTCTCACACAATGATGGCGTCCAGCCCCTGCCGGGAACGGGGCACGATGACCCCGCGGCCCTTTAGCGCGTTTGTTTTCGCGGATGTCGCCACCTACGCCCTTTCGGAACCTCGCCGCAAGCAGACCGGACAAATCGCGAGGATCGGTTTTGCAACCGATAATTGACTCATAAGGCGCGATGCGCCCGCAGGTCAAGAACGTCCTATGGCTTGCATCACGCCCGCGCCCATGGGTTCATCCGATCCGGAGGAAATCATCATGGCTAATACCCGCGTCACCCTGATTGTCGGCGCCAGCGGCGCTGCTGCCAGCCGCGTGATGGAAGCCGCGCACAGCGATCCCGCCTTTACGCCGATTGGCCTGACCCGACGCGACCCCGGCATGGGGATACCCTGGATCACCGCCGATCTTTGGGATGGGCCGGCGCTGACGCGCACCATCGCCGCGCGGCCGGACATTACCCATATCGTCTATGCCTCCCGCGCGCCGCATGGCGAAACCGGCGTTGAAGATGTGCCCGGCAATGTGACCATGCTGCGCAATCTGCTGGATGCGGCGGAGGCATCGCTGCCGCGCTTTCAGCATTTGCACATGATCCATGGCGGCAAATGGTATGGGCTGCATATCGGCCCCTTCCGTACCCCGGCGCGGGAGGATGACCCACGGCACTTGCCGCCCAATTTCTATTACGACCAGCAGGATATGGTGGCCGAACGCCAGCGCGGCAAAGCCTGGTCCTGGTCCGCGAGCCGGCCCAATTTCGTGCTGGATGTGGCACCGGGGCGCGCGCGCAACATGGTCTCGACCCTTGGCGCCTATGCCGCGATTTGCCGCGAATTGGGTGTGCCCTTCGATTTCCCCGGCAAGCCCGGCGCCTTCACCGCTTTGCATGAGGTCTCGGACGCCAAATTACTGGCCGAGGCGATTCTGTGGATGCTGGGCGAACCGCGCGCCGCCAACCGTGCCTTTAATGTCACGAATGGCGATGCCTTTCGCTGGTGCGACATGTGGCCCCATCTGGCCGGGCTATTTGGCGTCGCGCCAGGCGGTGTCAGGACGCTTTCGATGGCACGTTGGATGGCGGATAAGGCCCCCGTCTGGGAGAGGATACGCGCCCGCCACGGCCTGATCCTGCCCATTGAACAAGTCGCAAGCTGGGAATTCGCCGATTTCGCGCTGAACATGGATTACGATGTGCTGGCTTCCATGACCGCGGCGCGGCAGGCGGGCTTTACCGGTTTCCGGGATAGCTGGGCCATGTTTGCCGAACAGATTGAAGGCTATCGCGCCGCCCGGGTATTGCCGCCGCGCTGAAAATAATCGGGGCTCGCGGCCCTGCCTGCCTTGACCCTGCCACACCCCCCTGCAATACGCCCCCCGCCTAGGGTGATCCAGGGCAGAGCATCGTCGGGCTGAACCGGCGAATCCCGCGACAAGAGGCCGAACCACGCCATGCGCGATAAGGGCGAATATCTTTTTACCTCGGAATCCGTTTCCGAAGGCCATCCCGATAAAGTGGCGGACCGCATTTCAGACACCGTGCTGGACGCATTCCTGACCGCTGATCCCTATGCCCGCGTCGCCTGCGAAACGCTGGTCACCACAAATCGCGTGGTGCTGGCGGGCGAAGTGCGCGGCCCGGCGGAAATCACGCCGGAATATCTGATCCACCTGACGCGCCTTGCGATCCATGACATTGGCTATGAGCAGGAAGGCTTTCATTGGCAGCATGCCGATATCGCCTGCCATTTGCATGCCCAATCGGCGCATATCGCCCAGGGCGTGGATGCTGCCGGCAATAAGGATGAAGGCGCGGGCGACCAGGGCATCATGTTCGGCTATGCCTGCCGCGAAACGCCGGAATTGATGCCGGCGCCGCTCTATTATGCGCATGAGATCCTGCGCCATATCAGCACGCTCCGCCGCGCCAAGGATCATGCCGTGGCCGGGCTGCTGCCGGATGCGAAAAGCCAGGTGACCTTGCGCTATGTGGATGGCAAGCCGGTGGGTGCCACTTCCGTGGTTGTCTCCACCCAGCATGAAGAAGCGCTGGAGCAGGCGGAAATCAAGCGCATCCTGCGCCCGATTGTTGAATCCGTGCTGCCCAAGGGCTGGATGTGCCCGGATAGCGAATTCTATGTGAATCCCACGGGCAAATTCGTGATCGGCGGCCCCGATGGCGATTGCGGCCTGACCGGGCGCAAGATCATCGTGGATACCTATGGCGGCGCGGCGCCGCATGGCGGCGGCGCATTCTCCGGCAAGGATCCGACCAAGGTGGACCGTTCGGCAGCCTATGCCGCGCGCTATGTGGCGAAGAATGTCGTGGCGTCTGGCTTGGCCGATAAATGCACCATCCAGGTCAGCTACGCGATCGGTGTTTCCAAGCCTCTGTCGGTTTATTTCGACCTGCATGGTACGGGCAAGGATGTGGATGAGGCGAAGTTGGCGAAGGTGATTGACGGCATGGTCAATCTCTCCCCGCGCGGCATTCGTGAACATCTGAAGCTGAACCGCCCGATCTATGTGCCGACCAGCGCCTATGGCCATTTCGGCCGCGTGCCGGATGTGGCGAAGGGTACCTTCACCTGGGAAATGACCGATCTGGCTGATGAGCTGCGGCGTGCTTTCGGGCGTTGAGGCGGCGATCGGATGATCTTTTGGGCGGCGGGTGGAAGCCTGCCGCCCTTTTCTTTTCAGGGCAGTCAATGACCGCGGACAGACCCCCGCTGGCTGATGGTGTGCCGGACCGCCTCTATGGCCGGCGCCGCGGCCACCCTTTGCGGCCACGACAGCAGCGCTTGCTTGAGGAAACCCTGCCACGGCTGCGCCTGACGCCAGCACAAGTCGCCGATCCGCGCGCCGCTTTCGGCATGGGCGATGTGCCGCTTTGGCTGGAAGTCGGGTTTGGTGGGGGCGAACACACGCTCGATCAAATCGCAGCGCATCCTAAGGTTGCCTATATAGCTTCAGAAGTATTCGAAAATGGGCTTTGCGCTTTGCTGACGCGCCTGGTGCCGGAAGGGGCGGAGGCGACCGGCGCTTTGCCACGCAATCTCAAGCTTTGGCCGCAGGATGCGCGGCATTTGCTGCGCGCCTTGCCGGAAGCCAGTTTGGATCGGCTGTTCCTGATGTTCCCCGACCCCTGGCCCAAGGCGCGGCATGCCAAACGGCGCTTTGTGCATCCGGAATTGCTGCCCATGGTGGCGCGCGCCATGAAGCCAGGCGGGGTTTGGCGCATCGCCTCTGACGATCCGACCTATCAGGAATGGGTGCGCGAATGCATGGGCGCGCAGAATTTCTTCAGCCTGGGCAGCCTTGCCGAGGCGCGCCCCGCCGGCTGGCCACCGACGCGCTATGAAGCCAAGGCCCTGCGCGAGGGCCGTCAGCCGCTTTATTGGGAATGGATCAGGCGCTGATTTGAGCGACGCATCATTTACCGCGCCACATCAGCCGCAAGATCGGTAAGCCCTGCCGATGGTGATGGATCGCCATGGCGCCATGGCCCAGCGCCAGCACCACCAACCCCCAAGCTGCCCCCTGATGCAAAGGGCGCAGCACATCATAAAGCGCCTGATCCGGTGGGAAGGGATGCGGAACGGGTAGGATCAGGAAGAACACGGTCTCAACCGCCACAGGTGCCGCTGCCGCGCTCAGGAAACCCAGCACCGGCACCGCAATCAGCAGCGCATAAAGCGCGCTTTGCCCCAACCGTGCCGCGCCCTGCTGCCAGCCAGCCAGCGCGACAGAAGCAGGCCGACCACGCCGCGCCAAAAGCCAAAGCCGCCATACCCAAAGCGGGATCAGCAGCAAACCAAGGCTCTTGTGCAGTTGATAGGTCAGGATTTTCGCGAAAAGCGCCGAAAGCGGCAGCGCCACCATCACCAAGGCGAGCAGGAAGTTCACAAAAACCAGCGCCGCCATGGCCCAATGCAGGCGCCGTTGCGCGACCGACCATGCCGCCGGCATTGGCCTATCCAATCACCAGGCTGACCGATACGGCCAATTGCACGCGATCCCCTGTGGCCGCCATATCCGCCACCATGCCGAAGGCCGTGCGGCTGATCTCTCCGCGCGCGGTGCAATCCGCAATCTCCGCCCCTGTCGCGGGATCTCGGCGCCGGCGCGCCAGTTGCGCCTTAAGGATGAAGGGCTGCGTCACGCCGCGCAATTCCAAAGGTCCGGCCAAGTCAAAGGCCTCTATCCGTCCGCCTGGGGCGGCGCTGCCGGAAAACCGCGCCAAGGGCCAGCGCGCCGCATCGAAATAAGCCGGTGAGCGCAGCAAATCCGCCGCCCCTGGATAGGCATGGGCGATGGAACCAGTTTCCACCTGCACCGCGACGCGCGCGGTTTCGGGCCTTTGCGGGTCCAGGATCAATTCGCAGTCGAAGCGCGAAAACTGCCCTGTTGAGGTCAGCACCTGCAAATGCCGCGCGATGAATTCCAGCCTTCCCTGGTTCTGGTCAAAGCGAAACACCCGCGCCGCCCGCGCCGCCGTCGGGGCAAGGCCAAGCAAGGGCAGCACCGCACCAGCCAGGGCGCGGCGATGGATGGGAAGGGGTTTGGATTTCTCCAGCATGTAGTTTAACGCTAAACCACCCTCGGGTTCCTGTCCAGTATTTTCCACAAGACTTGTTTGGCTCTTGCCTTTTGGCGGCGTGAGGATTAGAAAAGTGGTGTCTACACCATCCGAATTCGCGGGGGGTGGCCTTGAAAGAGGCCGCCTTTTTTGTTTTTGCAGCCTGATCTGCCGCATCACGAAGGGCTTGAAGCCCGCATCGCGGAAGCGATCCTGCCCAGCCTGACACAGCTTGGCTATGAACTCGTGCGCGTGCAGGTTTCCGGCAAGGAACGCCCGGTGGTGCAAATCATGGCGGACCGCGCTGATGAAGCGCCTTTCACCGTAGATGATTGCGAAACCATCAGCCATGCTCTTGGCGCGGTGCTGGATGTCGCGGACCCGATCCGCGGCGAATGGATGCTGGAGGTTTCCTCCGCCGGGATTGATCGCCCGCTGACGCGCACCAAGGATTGGAACCGTTTCGCCGGCCATGTGGCGACGGTGGAGCTTTCCATCCCGCTTGATGGCCGCAAGCGTTTCCGCGGTATCGCGCTTGGCGCCGATGACGCCGAAGCAAGGCTCAAGCTTGATGATGGCAGCGAAGTGACACTGCCGCGCGGCAATATCCGCCGCGCCAAGCTGGTGCTGACCGATGAATTGATCGCGGCGACGGCGAAAGCCCCCGCCCCAACCATGATGACCCATTAACAGGAGAATGCGCCATGGCCATTGATATCGCCATTGCCCGTCCGGAATTGCTGCAAGTGGCCGATGCCGTCGCGCGCGAGAAAATGATCGAGCGTGAGGAAGTGCTGGAAGCCATGGAACAGGCGATCCAGAAGGCTGGCCGCGCCAAATACGGGCTTGAGAAGGATATCCGTGCCACCATTGACCGCAAGGATGGCCGCGTGAAACTGGAACGCTTTACCGAAGTGGTGGAAGCCGAACCGGTCGAGAACGAGGCAACACAAATCCCTTTGCGCATCGCGCAAAAGATCAAGCCTGGTATCGGGCTTGGCGAGTTCATTGTGGACCCGCTGCCGCCGATTGATTTCGGCCGCATCGCCGCGCAGACCGCGAAGCAGGTGATTGTCCAGCGCGTGCGTGAAGTGGAACGCCGCAAGCAATTCGAAGAATACAAGGACCGCGTTGGCGAAATCATCAATGGTACGGTCAAGCGCACTGAATACGGTAATCTCATGGTGGATCTGGGCCGCGCCGAAGCGCTGCTGCGCCGCGATGAAACCATCCCGCGCGAAGCCTTCCGCAATGGGGACCGCGTGCGTGCCTATATTTATGATGTGCGCGAAGAACCGCGTGGGCCGCAGATTTTCCTCTCTCGCACCCATCCCGGCTTTCTGGCGAAGCTGTTCGCGCAGGAAGTGCCGGAGATTTATGATGGCATCATCGAAATCAAGGCAGTGGCGCGTGACCCCGGCAGCCGCGCCAAGATGGCGGTGATCAGCCGGGACAGCTCCATTGACCCCGTGGGGGCTTGCGTTGGTATGCGCGGGTCGCGCGTGCAGGCGGTGGTTGCCGAATTGCAGGGCGAGAAGATTGATATCATCCCCTGGTCGCCCGATCAGGCGACTTTCATTGTGAACGCCCTTGCCCCCGCTGAAGTCAGCAAGGTGGTGCTGGATGATGAAGGTCGCCGCGTGGAAGTGGTGGTGCCGGATGATCAGCTGAGCCTCGCCATCGGGCGGCGCGGGCAGAATGTGCGGCTTGCCTCGCAGCTTACGCGCTATGATGTGGATATCCTGACGGAAGCCGAGGAAAGCGAACGCCGTCAGGAAGAATTCCGCCGCCGCACCGGGCTGTTTGTGGAAGCGCTGGATGTGGATGATGTGATCGCCGGGCTGCTGGTGCAGGAAGGCTTTGGTTCCATCGAAGACATTGTGCAGGCACCTGATGAGGAATTGGCCGAAATCGAGGGCTTTGATGAAAGTGTCGCCGCCGAATTGAAGCGCCGCGCGGAAGCCTTCATTGAAAAGCGCGATGCTGAAATGGATGAAAAGCGCCGCGACCTTGGCGTGGATGATGTGCTGATTGAAGTGGGTGGCTTCACGCCGGCCATGATGGTGACACTTGGCGAAAAGGGCGTGAAATCGCTTGAGGATCTGGCTGATCTCGCCGGCGATGAGCTGGTGGAAATCCTTGGCGCCGAAGCGGTGGATGAGGAAACGGCCAATGCCATCGTCATGGAAGCGCGTCGTCGTGCCGGTTGGCTCGGCGATGAGGCATGAGGCACGGCCCTGAGCGAAGCCTCTGCCCTGCCAACGGAAGTGGATGAGCCCGAAAAGGGCCCGCTTCGCCGTTGCATCGTAACCCGCGAAAGCCGGCCCAAGGCGGAAATGATCCGTTTTGTGCTGGGGCCGGGGCGTGAAATCGTGCCGGATTTGGCCGAAAGGCTGCCGGGACGGGGAATGTGGTTGAGCGCGCGGGGCGATGTGCTAGAAGGCGCGATCAGCCGGGGGGCTTTCACGCGCGCGTCGCGCGGTCCCGTGGTTGTGCCGCCTGGGCTGCCGGCGTTGTTGCAACAGGGCCTTCGCGCCAGAATTGCTGATCTGCTGGGGCTTGCACGCCGGGCAGGGCAGGCAGTGGCGGGCTGGCAGGCGGCGCGGGAATGGCGTGCCGCTGATCGTATCGCCCTGCTGGTGCAGGCCAAGGATGGCAGCACGGCAGAGCGTGAACGCCTCTCGGGCGGTGGTATTGCGGCGGTAACGCCGCTCTCCGCTGCGGAACTGGGGCGGGTTTTTGGGCGTGACCACATTGTTCATGTGGCGGTTGCGCCGGGCCGTTTGGCGGAAGCCATCCGGTCCGAGGCGGGCAGGCTTTCTAGCCTTTTCCCGCCAGAAGTGGCTAAGTCATAATGCTTGCCGGAATATGCGGCGGCTCCATGCGTAACAGATGATCGGGTTCGAAGCGGCGAATGAGTGACCAGAACGAGCAGGACGCGGGTAAAAGCAGGCTGAGCCTTCGGCCCGGCGGACGCCTCGAGCTTGGCAAGACGGTGGATGCGGGCAGCGTCCGCCAATCCTTCAGCCATGGCCGATCCAAGACCGTCCAGGTCGAGGTGGTGAAAAAACGCGCGGTGGCGCCAAGCCCGGTGCGGCCCGGAATCGGTGTTCCGGCGGCGCGCAGCCTTGGCCCGGCACCAGCCGCCCCGGCCCCCGCCGCAGCGCCGCCCCCTGCGGCCAAGGCGCCCAGCCCGCCGGCGGCAGCGCCCGCGCCAGCACCCGCCGCAACGCCGGCACCTAGCCCAGCTAAGGCTGCGCCCGCCGCCCCGCCGCCTGAGGCGGCGCCTGCAGCGCCGCCGCCCGCAGCGCCAGTACCAGCCGCGCCGGCAGCCGCCGCAGCGCCGCCGGCGGTCGCGCCAAGTTCAGGTCGCGTGGCCATGGCGCCCCCAGCCTCAACCCGGGGCGGTGCCGCAGCGGCGCGCCCCGCCGGTGGCGGCGGCCGTTCAGGCGCCGGTGGCCAGGCAGCCCGCACCACAAGCACAGGCAGACCGCTGACCCAGGCGGAACTCGCCATGCGTCAGCGCGTGCTGGAAGAAAATCGTCGCGTGGAAGCGCAGCGCCAGCGCGAAGACCGTGAACGCCAGGCGCTCATGGTGCGCTCCGCCGCGGAAGAAGCCGCGCGCCGCGCCGAAGAAGAAGCCCGTGCCAAGGAAGATTCCGCCCGCCGCGCTGAGGAAGAAGCCCGCATGGCGGCCGAGGTAGCGCGTCGCCCGGCACCAGCGCCGGCGCCACAAGCCGCCGCTGCGCCCGCTGCTGCCCCTGGCCGTGCGCCGGCCGGGGCGCCCGCGCGCAAGCCCACACCGTCAGAACCGCCGGTCAAGCTGACCCTCAAGGCGCGTGTGCCGACCGATGATGATGAGGATGGGCCACGCCGGCCGGCCGCGCGGCGGCCCGGTTCCGCCGCAGGGCCAGCCAAGCGGCTTGCGCCCGCACCGGTCAAGAAATCCCCACCCGGTGCTGATCGCCGCCGCGAAGGCCGCATTGATGTGGCGGCGGCGCTGGAAGGTGAGGATGAACGGACGCGGTCCATCGCCTCTGTCCGCAGGGCGCGTGAACGCGAAAGGCGCCAGCAGGAATTGGCGCGGCTGCGTTCCGGCACGGAACGTGTGGTGCGCGAAGTGGTGGTGCCGGAAAGCATCACCGTGCAGGAATTGGCCAATCGCATGGCCGCGCGCGGCGGAGAAGTGGTGAAGACCCTGTTCCGGATGGGCGTGATGGCCACACTTACGCAAAGCATTGATGCCGATACCGCCGAATTGGTGGTGCAGGAATTCGGCCATCGCGTGAAGCGCGTAAGTGAATCCGATGTCGAAATCGGCCTGGAAGGTGCTGAGGATACGGATACGGAATTGCTGCCGCGTCCGCCCGTGGTCACCATCATGGGCCATGTTGATCACGGCAAAACGAGCCTTTTGGATGCTCTGCGCAAGACCGATGTGGTCGCGCATGAAGCGGGCGGCATTACGCAGCATATCGGCGCCTATCAGATCACGGTGCCGGCCGGTGACCGCGTGACCTTCATTGACACGCCCGGCCATGAAGCCTTCACCGCCATGCGCGCGCGTGGTGCATCGGTCACGGATATGGTGGTGCTGGTTGTCGCGGCGGATGATGGCGTGATGCCGCAAACCGTCGAAGCCATTCGCCATGCGCGGGCAGCCAAGGTGCCGCTGATTGTCGCCGTCAATAAAATTGACAAGCCCGGCGTGAAGCCAGAACGCGTGAAGCAGGAATTGCTGCAACACGAAATCGTGGTGGAAAGCCTGGGCGGTGAAACCCAGGAGATCGAGGTCTCAGCGACCCAGAAGATCAATCTGGACAAGTTGCTGGAAGCGATTTCGCTACAGGCGGAAATCCTTGATCTCCGCGCCAATCCGGACCGCGCGGCGGAAGGCACCGTGATTGAAAGCAAGCTCGACCGCGGGCGTGGCCCGGTGGCGACCGTGCTGGTGCAAAAGGGCACTTTGAAGCAGGGTGATATTGTGGTGGCCGGCGCCGAATGGGGCCGCGTGCGCGCGATGCTCGATGACAAGGGCCGCCAATTGAAGGATGCCGGGCCTTCCTTGCCGGTGGAAATCCTGGGGCTTTCCGGCGTGCCGACGGCGGGTGAGAATTTCATCGCGGTCGAAAATGAAGCCCGCGCGCGGGAGATTTCCGAATTCCGTCAGCGCAAGCTGCGCGAAAAGGCCACCGCCACAGCGGGTGCTGGCCGTGGCAGCCTGACCGATATGCTGGCCCGCATCCAGGCGGGTGAGCAGAAGGAAGTCGCCGTTGTGGTGAAGGCCGATGTGCAGGGTAGCTCTGAAGCCATTGGCGTCACCCTCGGCAAGCTTGGCAATGATGAAGTGCGCGTGCGCGTGCTGCATAGCGCGGTGGGCCAGATCACGGAATCCGATATCCAGCTGGCCAAGGCATCGGACGCGGTGATTGTTGCCTTCAATGTGCGCGCCACGTCGCAAGCGCGTGATCTAGCGCAGCGCGAAGGCGTCGAAATCCGCTACTACTCCATCATCTATGAAGTCGCGGATGACATTGAAAAGCTGGTCAAGGGCAAGCTCGCACCCGTGCAGCGCGAAAAGTTCCTGGGCTATGCGCAGATTTTGCAGGTCTTCGAAGTCAAGCGCATCGGCAAGGTGGCCGGCTGCCGTATCACGGAAGGCCAGGTCAAGCGTGGCGCCGGGGTGCGGTTGCTGCGCGATGGTGTCGTGATCCATCAGGGCGAATTGTCCACGCTGCGGCGCTTCAAGGATGATGTGCGCGAAGTGGGCAATGGCCTGGAATGCGGCATGTCCTTCGCCAATTACGATGACATCCGCGTTGGCGATCAGATCGAATGCTATGAGACGGAGACGGTGGCGGGCTGATCAGAAGCCCGAAGCCGCCCCGCCTTGCTGGCAAGCCTGGACCGCAAGATCCAGGCAGGGAAATCATTCATGAGCAAGCATCAGCATCAAGGCCGGGCGGAAGGCCCTTCCCAGCGGCAATTGCGCGTGGCGGAAGAAGTGCGCCATGCGCTTTCCGCCGTATTTGCGCGTGAGGAATTTCGCGACCCCGCCTTGCAGGGTCTGCATATTACCGTGACGGAAGTGCGCGCCTCACCCGACCTGAAGCACATGACCGCTTTTGTCGCGGCACTCGGGCGGGAAATCACCAAGGAAGAATTGGCGGGCCTCAGGCGCGTGAGTTCCTTCCTGCGGCGGGAGGTTTCCCATAGCGTGCGGCTGAAATTCGCGCCCGATCTGCATTTCCAGCCCGATACCGCCTTGGATTACGCGATGCACATAGATGAAGTGATGCGCCGGCCCGAAGTGCAGCGCGATTTGCAAGCCAAACCCGAGGGGGAGGACAAGCCATGAGCGAAATTCGCGAAAGGCGCCCCGGCCCGCCGCGCGGCAAGCATCGCCCCCATAAGAAGCCGAAGGGTATCGCCCTTGATGGTTGGCTGATCATTGACAAGCCAACGGGTGTCGGTTCGACCGATGTCGTCACGCTCTGCAAGCGCGGCTTCAATGCGCAGAAATGCGGCCATGGCGGCACGCTGGATCCGCTGGCGACCGGCGTGTTGCCGATTGCCTTTGGTGCGGCAACGAAAACCGTGCCTTACGTCATGGATGGCACGAAGACATATCGCTTCACGCTGAAATTCGGCGAAGCGCGGGATTCCGATGATGCCGATGGCAAGGTGATTGCCACATCGGATGTGCGGCCCGATGACGCGACCATTCGCGCTGCCCTGCCGCAATTCATTGGCGATATCATGCAGGTGCCGCCGATATTCTCGGCCATTAAGGTTGCTGGTGAACGCGCCTATGATCTGGCGCGCGCGGGCGAGATTCCGGAATTGGCGCCGCGCCCGGCCAGGGTGGATCGGTTTGAACTGATTGAACGGCCCGATGCTGATACCGCCGTCTTCTTCGTTGAATCCGGCAAGGGCGTTTATATGCGAAGCCTGGCGCGTGATATCGCCCGGGCCTGTGGTTCGGTTGGCCATATTGCGGCGCTCAGGCGCATGCGGGTCGGGCCTTTTCACGAAAAGGACGCCGTGGCCCTGGACAAGATCGCCGTTTCCGGCGATACGCCGACCCCTTCCCCGGCGCTTCTGCTGCCGGTGACGACCGCGCTGGCCGACATCCCGGCGCTGGCCCTCACCGAAGCGGAAGCCGCGCGGCTCTCATACGGCCAGCATATTCCGCTGGTTGAACTGATGGGCCGCGTACCGCGTGAGGCCAACCCCGATGGGGGTTTGGCCAGGGCGATGGTGGGGGGGCGCCTGATGGGTCTTGCCCGCTTGGAAGAAGGCTTGCTGAAGCCAGAGCGTTGGTTGGGTCAGGGCGGATCTTGAACCATTGCCGGGCGCTGCCCGGACGAGAGGAGAAATCCGATGTCGATCACTGCGGAGCGTCGCACGACGCTTATTTCCGAATACGCCACCAGGGCCGGCGATACCGGCAGCCCGGAAGTGCAGGTGGCACTTCTGTCTGAGCGCATTTCCAACCTGACCGAGCATCTGAAGACCCACGCCAAGGATTTCCATTCCCGGCGCGGCTTGCTCGTGCTGGTGGGCCAGCGTCGTGGCCTGTTGGATTACCTGAAGAAGAAGGACCAGAAGCGTTATGAGACGCTAATTGGTCGCCTGGGCCTGCGTCGGTAAGTTTTTCTCACTGGCTTTATCGCCATTGGAAAAGGAAAGGGGGTTTCAGCCCCCTTTTGCTTGTTTGGCTGCCTATTTTTTGCTGGCCGGTGGCATACCCGGCAGCATACCCCCCGGCATTTGCATGGAAGGCGCACCCGCGGGGCGTTGAAAGCGCGCTATTTCCTGCGGGCCATAACTCACGCGCAGCGCCTCAAGTCCACCCTGCACCCCTGGTGCGCTGCCTTGGGAACGCAGCATCACCCCATCATCAGTAAAGCAGCCAGTGCCGGAACCTTGCGGCCCCTCATGGCGCCAATTCGTGCAGGCAACCCCGGCCACGCGATCAGCGCCAAGCCTGGTAAAACGCGCGGATTCGAGGGCGCGCACATGGCTCGCCGCCTGGGCCATGGGGATATCCATCACCATGGGCTGAGGCATTTGCATCACCATAAAGCCCTTCTGCCCGGCGAAATCGGCAATGGTGTAGCCCATGCCGGGCAGATCAACGCGCATCAGCCGCGCCGCCGCCGCCCAGGCCATGGTGACTTCCTGCATGGGGCCGGCGCCCGAAACGCGGTAGATCACGGCCACATCGCGGTTCGGGAAAAGCCGCGGCGCTTCCTGCGCCAGGGCGGGCAGGCTGAAGGCAAGGGCGCTGATCGCGAGAAAAATTGACCTCATGGGCTCCTCCTGAACGGCATGCCAAAAGGCATGACCCGACACACCATATCATGCGCCTGGGCGTAGATTATTTAAGGCGCCGGCGCGGCAAGTTCAGGGCATTGCCCGCCGGGGCAAATTCTCACCTTCAAAATAACGCGGGTTGGACGCCTGGAAGCCATCAGTCGTTTCGCGCCGCCGCACACATGCCATGGTGGATTGCGCCAGGCTTCGCCAATCATTCGTGGTGCGGGATGCTTCCAAAAGGCACCGGTCATAAACGGTATATTGAAATCCGGGGCCGCAGCCGAAACTCGGGCGATCCGCGCTTGCGGCAGTCAATATCACCCGGTTGGGCTTTGTCATCGGGGATTCGGTGAAAATCCCCGAATAGCAGCCGGAGACAAGCACAATCGTGGGCGCATCACCGCAGCCGCTTTCCAAGGCCCGATTTAGAATGGCGGGTGACAGGATTTGGCGGCTCGCGGCCAGGAAAATCCCCTGCTGCTGCGCCCCATGGGCCGTGACATAGACCAGACACCCCTCACCGGATGCCGGCCGCAGCGCAGATATGGCGGAGACGACCGCCTGCCGCGTCGCCAATTGCGCCTTTCCCTGATCAATGACGGGTTGGGCGGCGCTGAAGCGCTTGGTCTGGCCGCGGACAAGGTTGGGGGCCATGATCTCTTGTAGCGCCTCAACCGCATTGTCCCAGACGGGGAGGCTACCATCGCCGGCCACAAATACGGCCCGGTAGGGCGGGCTGATGGCCGGCGGGCTGCCCTGCTGCTCGACCGAGGCGCAGCCCGACAGCAAGAACAGAGCAATCAAAAACTTCCGCATGGCAGCATCTTTCGGCATGTCCGGGCCAAGCCCAGGCAAAAGGCTAGCCCTGTTCTTTCGGAGAGGTAAAGTTTTTGCGCCTTTTCGCCGCTTTCCTGGCCCGCCGCACAAGTTTCTGGTGGCATTTTCCCGCAATCCGCGCCATATGCCCCATTGGTGCTGCCCGGCCGGAAGCCGGGGCGCCAACCGCCGCGCACGCTGCGGGTCAAGACAGTGTTTCAAGCCGTGGCTTCGGATAGGGACCACCGCGGCGTTTCCGGCCACATGGGCGGCCTTCCCGTCGCGCCTTTCCGCGATGGGCCCACCCCATGCCGCCCGAGACGCCGAGCAAACGGCCCCTCCACCGGGACTCCCCGGCGCTTTCCTGTCTTCTCCCGATGCGTCGCATTCCGGGGCCATTCGGCCCCTTCTGCCGCGCTGTCGCCCAAAGGGGGCGCGGCGTGGTTCGCGCTGGCATGGGCCAGCGCCCGAGAGGATGACGATGTTCGACAACTACTTCCGCAAGGAAATCGCCTGGGGCGGTAAGACCCTGGTTCTGGAAAGCGGCAAGATCGCCCGCCAGGCCGATGGTGCCGTGATGGCCCGCCTGGGTGACACGATTGTGCTTTGCACCGCCGTTGGTGCGCGCTCCGCGAAGCCTGGTCAGGATTTCTTCCCGCTGACCGTGCATTACCAGGAAAAGACCTTCGCCGCCGGCAAGATCCCGGGTGGCTTCTTCAAGCGTGAAGGCCGGCCTTCCGAATCTGAGACCCTGATTTCGCGCCTGATTGACCGCCCGATCCGCCCGCTTTTCCCTGAGGGCTTCCGCAATGAAGTCCAGGTGATCGCGACCGTGCTGTCGCATGACATGGAAAATGATCCCGATATCGTTTCCATGGTGGGTTGCTCTGCCGCACTCACGCTGTCCGGCATCCCCTTCTTCGGCCCGGTCGGCGCGGCGCGTGTTGGCTATATCAATGGCGCCTATGTGCTGAACCCGACACTCGAAGAACGCAAGCAAAGCGCGCTGGACCTGGTGCTGGCCGGCACTGCCGAAGGCGTGCTGATGGTGGAATCGGAAGCGAGCGAATTGACGGAAGAAGTCATGCTCGGCGCCGTCACCTTCGGCCATGCGGGCTTCCAGCCGGTGATCCAGGCGATCATTGAATTGGCTGAAGTTGCTGCCAAGGAACCCTGGCCGCTGCCGGAACCCTCGGCCGAGGAAGTGGCGCTCAAAAAGCGCATCGCCGAATTGGGCCGCGCCGATATGGCGGTGGCCTATACGGAAACGCAAAAGCTGCTCCGCCAGGAAAAGGTGGGCGCGGTGAAGAAGGCGGTGATCGCCGCGCTTGAAGCCGAAGGCGCTGATGTGAACCTCGCCAAGGGCTTGCTCAAGGAATTGGAAGCGGATGTCGTCCGCAACAATATCCTTGATACCGGCAAGCGCATTGACGGGCGTGATACGCGCACGGTGCGCCCCATCATGGCCGAAGTGGGCGTGCTGCCGCGCGCGCATGGGTCAGCGCTGTTCACGCGCGGTGAAACCCAGGCGCTATGCGTGGCGACGCTTGGCACCGGGCAGGATGAGCAGGTGATTGACGCGCTGGTTGGCGAATACCGCGAAGATTTCATGCTGCACTACAACTTCCCGCCCTATTCGGTGAATGAAACGGGCCGCATGGGCAGCCCCGGCCGGCGTGAAGTGGGCCATGGCAAGCTCGCCTGGCGCGCCATTCATCCGCTGCTGCCGGAGAAAGAAAAATTCCCCTATACCGTGCGCGTGGTCTCCGAAATCACCGAAAGCAATGGCTCATCCTCCATGGCGACGGTCTGCGGGACATCGCTTTCCATGATGGATGCCGGCGTGCCGCTGAAGCGCCCCTGCGCGGGCATTGCGATGGGCCTGATCAAGGAAGATCGTGGCTTCGCCGTGCTGTCCGATATCCTGGGTGATGAGGATCACCTCGGCGATATGGATTTCAAGGTGGCCGGGACGGAAGTGGGGATTACCTCGCTTCAGATGGACATCAAGATCACCTCCATCACGCCGGAGATCATGAAGATCGCGGTGGAACAGGCGCGTGAAGGCCGGCTGCATATCCTTGGCGAAATGGCCAAGGGGCTGACCGGTGCGCGCACCGATGTGGCGGCGACCGCGCCGCGCATCACCGTGATCAATGTGCCGAAGGACAAGATCCGCGATGTGATCGGCTCCGGCGGTAAGGTCATTCGTGAAATCACCGAACAGACCGGCACTAAGGTGGATATCGACGATGACGGTACCATCAAGGTGGCCGCCACCAGCACGGAAGCCGCGCAGCGCGCCATTGATTGGATCAAGGGCATTGTGGCGGAACCGGAGCTTGGCGTGATCTATAACGGGAAGGTCGTGAAGACCGCCGATTTCGGCGCCTTCGTGAATTTCCTCGGCGCCAAGGATGGGCTGGTGCATATCTCGGAACTGGCGAATGACCGCGTGAACAAGACCACTGATGTCGTCAAGGAAGGCGATGCGGTGAAGGTCAAGGTCATTGGCTTTGATGAGCGCGGCAAGGTGAAGCTTTCCATGCGCGTCGTGGATCAGGCGACGGGTGCGGATATCACCGAACAGGTCGGCGCCAAGCGCCCGCGCCCGGAAGGTGATGACCGTCGCGGCGGGGATCGCGGTGACCGGGGCGAACGCCGTGAACGCCGTGAACCGCGGGGCGATTGATCCTGCCTAACCGGCCCCCCGCCCCCTTTAACCGGGGCGGGCTATGGCCTAATAACCCGGTCAATTCATTGGGGAGCGCCGTTACTTGAAGGCCATCAATACAATCAGGATGGGGGGCGTTGATGTCCTGCCGCTGGTGGAAGGCGGCAAGGGTGTTGCTGTTTCCAATGGGCGCACCTGCGGCGGCTGGGCCTCGGCCGGCGGCGTTGGCACCTTCTCGGCCGTCAATGCCGATAGCTATGATGCGGATGGCAATATCATCCGGCAAATCTATCACGGCAAAACGCGCCGCGACCGGCATGAAGAACTTGTTGAATACGGCATCAAGGGCGGCATCGCCCAAGCCCAGCGCGCCTGGGATATGGCCGGCGGCAAGGGGCGTATCCACGCCAATATCCTGTGGGAAATGGGCGGTGCGGAACGCGTTGCGCGCGGCATGCTGGAAGGCGCGCGTGGCCTGATCCATGGCATCACTTGCGGTGCGGGCATGCCCTATAAGCTTGCGGAAGTGGCACGCGATTATGGGGTGCATTACTACCCGATCATTTCCTCGGCCCGCGCCTTTGCCGCGCTGTGGAAGCGCGCCTATCACAAGACCCGCGAATGGCTGGGTGGGGTGGTTTATGAAGACCCGTGGCTGGCCGGCGGGCATAATGGGCTTTCCAATAGCGAAAACCCGAAAGTGCCAGAAGCGCCCTTCCCACGCGTGCTGAAGCTACGTCAGCAAATGCGCGAATTTGGTCTTGGCGATGTGCCCATCATCATGGCGGGTGGCGTCTGGTGGCTGGAAGAATGGGAAGATTGGATTGACAATCCTGATCTTGGCCCGATTGCCTTCCAATTCGGCACGCGCCCCTTGCTGACGCAGGAAAGCCCGATCAGCGAAGCCTGGAAGCAGCGGCTGCTGACCCTGAAGTCAGGCGATGTGCTGTTGCAGCCCTTCTCCCCCACCGGGTTTTATTCGTCTGCCGTGCGCAATGAATTCCTGCGCGAATTGGAAGACCGCAATGAACGCCAGGTTGCCTATACGGCGGAAGCGGTGGGCGATCATTTGGCGGAATATGGCGTGGGGCCGCGCAAGCGCCCGGTGTTTGTGACACCGCATGACCTGGCGCGCATCGCGCATTGGGAAGCGGAAGGCTTCACGGAAGCCATGCGCACGCCCGACAATACGCTGATTTTCGTGACCCCCGAAAAATCGCGCGAAATCGTCAAGGATCAGGTGGATTGCATGGGCTGTCTTTCAGCCTGCCGCTTTTCCAACTGGTCTCAGCATGAACCGGATTTTGATAATGGCCGCCGCGCCGATCCGCGCAGCTTCTGCATCCAAAAGACGCTGCAGGATATCAGCCATGATGGCGCGCTGGAAAAGAACCTAATGTTCGCCGGGCATAATGCCTATCGCTTCGGGTCTGATCCTTTCTATTCCAATGGCTTCATCCCGACCGCGAAGCAATTGGTGGAACGCATCCTGACCGGGCGCTGAGGCCGATCATGGCCGCGCCCGTCTCCCTCGCTGCCTGGGGCAGTTTTCATGTCGGTGGACGGGAAGTCACCATTACGGATCAGCCGGCACGTGAGGTATTGTTCACGCCGGGCGGCGTGCCGGCCAAGGTGGACCCGAACGGCACCTATCTGATTGGCGCGCTTTACGCGCAATATATGATCCCTGCGGCGCCGCGCGGGCGCCACCCCTTGCTGATGTGGCATGGCGGCGGGCTTTCCGGTGTTTGTTGGGAGACCACGCCCGATGGCCGCGAAGGCTGGCAGCATTATTTTCTGCGCCAGGGCTGGCCGGTTTATGTGAGTGATGCGGTGGAACGTGGGCGCGCCGGCTGGTCCCTGATCCCTGAGGTCACTGGCGGCACCGCGCTGACGCTCCCGATAGATAATCCATTTGAGCGGTTTCGCATCGGCGCCGGCCCCGGTTCCTATCGGCGTGGCGAAGTGCTGCCCGGCAATCAATTCCCCGCCGATGACGCCAGCTACCGCAATTTCATGCGCCAGATCGTGCCGCGCTTCACGACAACGGATGAACTCACCCTTGATGCCTATGATGCGCTGCTGGAACGTGTTGGGCCTGCGGTGGTGATGGCGCATAGCCAGGGCGGATTTTTCGCCTGGAATGCGGCGCAGCGCCGGCCTGATGCCTTGCGCGCCCTGGTGCTGGTGGAACCTGCCTCCATTGGCGATCCGGCAGAGATCGCCAAATTGCGCGATATTCCCGTGCTGATGATCTATGGCGATTACATCAAGGAAGATGCGCGCTGGCCCGATATTCGCGCGCGTGGTGTGGCCTTTGCTGAGGGTCTGCGCGCTGCGGGTGGCTTGGTTGATATTGTGGACCTGCCCGCACACGGCATCACCGGCAATAGCCACATGATCATGATGGACCGCAATAGTGATCAGGTGGCGGCGCTGGTGCAGGGTTGGCTCGCTTCGCGCGGCTTATGGGCCTGACGGGATAGCTTTCCCTTCCCGAACTTCCGGTCTAGCATCACCTTGATATCGCGCGATCCGCCGTTGCGGATCACGCGATACAATAAAAACTAGGCGGCTGATTCACCGCTTCGGTGATTCCACCTACGCGGATCAGACGCCAGAAGGAAGCGTGACTGGAATGTCTGTGCTTGATGGCGCCGCGCGGCGGAATCTTTTTCTCTTGGCCTGCTGCCAGGCCATTGGTCAGGCCGGCAATACGCTGATGTTCGCCGCGACCGCGCTTTCCGTGGTGACCTTCTACCATAATCGAGACTTCGCCACCCTTCCCGTCACTTTGCAGCATCTGGGCATCATGATTGCGGTGTTTCCGGCTGCGGCGCTGATGCAGCGCATGGGCAGGCGCTTTGGTTTTCGCGTCGGTTCCATCTTCGGCATGGTGGGCGGCGCGACAGTAGCACTTGGACTTTACACCGCGACTTTCCCGCTGATGTGCCTGGGCGGGCTGATCCTGGGTTATGCGGTGGCGAGTTTGCAAATGTATCGCTTCGCGGCGGTGGAGCTGGTGCCCGCTTCCTATCGCGCCAAGGCGATTTCCTGGGTGACGGCGGGCGGCGTGGTGGCTGGCATTATCGGCCCCAGCATTGTGCGGCTTTCGCATGACCAAATGATGCCGCTTTATCTCGCGACCTATCTGGCGCTGATCGGTATTCATGCGGTGGTCTTCATCATCATGGGCTTCATCAAATTCCCGCCCATGCAGGAAGCAACCGTGAAGGCGGATGGCACAGCGGTCGCGCCACCGCGCCCCTTGCTGGAAATTGCCTCTCAACCGCGCTTCATCGCGGCTGTCATTTCCGGCATGGTCGCTTTCGGCATCATGTCATTCCTGATGAGTGCCTCGCCGCTCGCGATTGTGGCCTGTGGCTTGCCGCATACGGAAGCGCATTGGGTGATCTTCATGCATGTGATGGGGATGTTCGTGCCGTCCTTCTTCACCGGCAATCTGATCACACGCTTTGGTACCACCAATGTCATGTTCTGGGGCATTGCGCTGCTGCTGCTGGGAGTTTTTGCCGGGCTGGCCGGCAATCATGAATGGCATTTCCGCATTGCGCTGACGTTGAATGGTGTGGGCTGGAATTTCCTGTTCATCGGCGCCACCAATCTTGTCACCACCTGCTACCGCCCGAATGAGCGCGGCAAGGCGCAGGCGCTGAATGACTTCCTGGTGTTTGGCACCACCGCGACCGCAAGCTTCCTGGCCGGCTTCCTGCATGAGCATTTCGGCTGGGTGCCGCTGAACTGGGCCTCCATCCCGCTGCTGCTGGTGGCGGTGCTGGCGGTGACCTGGCTGCGCTTTCAGCGCGAACCGGCACGCGCGGCGGCGTGAGGCGCCTTCGGGGAAGCAGTTGATCGGTCAGCGTTAGCGTCCGGGTCAGATGCCATTGGGCGTGGCGCGGACTGTCAGGAGCGCCCTTTCTTCTTGACATAAAATAAAGTACTTTATATTTTAAAGTGAATAGAAGCTTCCGCTGGAGGACCGCCATGTCCGAAACTTCCCGCCCCTCGGCCCCCTCTTCCAAGGCCGCAGAGGATTTGGCTTTCCTGCGCGACCTTGCCGCGGCCGCACGGAATGCGCCCTTCGGCGGCGGGGACTACCTTATTGCCGCCGGCGGCTGGTTTGCGCTGGCCAGCCTTGTGGCCTGGTTGGGGGTGCGGGGAGTCTTTGGCCCTATTGTGCCCTCGGCACATTTTGCGTTTCCAATCTGCGGGCTCGGCTTCGCGGCGACGGTCGCCTATCTGCTGCGCCGCGACCATGGGCGGGTCGAGACAGCCGCCAACCGGGCCTTGGGGATGGCCTGGGCTGCGATTGGCTGGAGTATCCTTGCCTTCTGCGCGGGAGCGGTGGTCATGGCCTATCGCGGCCATCCCTCCGCGCTCAACACCATCACGATGTTCGTCGTCAGCGTCTACGGAATCGGCTGGACACTTGCCGCCACCATCACCCGCCAGGGCTGGATGAGCGTGACTGCCTTTGTCTCCTTCCTCACCGTACCGGTATTCGGTGCTTTGGCGGGCACCGGGCAGGAATTTCTGGCTTATGCGATCGCGCTGGTCCTGATTGCTGTGGTTCCAGGCTTTCGTTTGCGCGCTGCCGCGTGCCCGCCGGCCAAGGCCGGGGCCTGACAGTGGCGGCATTCGACATCAACGCCATTGATGAGGTGATCCATGGGCGGTTGCGCCTTGGCATCATGGCCTATCTTGTTGGTGCCGGCAGCGCTGATTTTGCAACGCTGAGGGCGAAGCTTGAGACCACCGATGGCAACCTTTCAGTGCACCTGCGTAAGTTGGAGGAGGCCGACTACGTTACCGTAACCAAATCCTTCCGCGCGCGAAAGCCGCTGACGGAGGTGACACTTACCGAAGCTGGCCGCAAGGCTTTTGCCGATTATCTCGATGCTCTCCGAAGGCTCATGGGATAGAGGGGCTGGGAAATCGGTTCAAAGAGCGCCTTGGGAAACGGCATTGTCGAAAAGCAACCGCTTCGCGAGGCACCGCCGCAATGCTGCCATCGCTGCGGCGTTACATGTTGTGGTGCGGGTGTTTCCAAACCCGCGCAAGCTGATCTAGCCTCAGCTTGCTAGAACCCGAGGTCCCATGGCCGCGCCACGTTTGCTCCTGAAGACTGATCTTGCCGGGCTGCAACCCTTGCTGTTGCGCGGCCAACCGGTGCAGGCGCTGCATCAGCGCCTGACCGACCAACTCACTGCCCGGGGCTCGCCCGCCGCGCTGTTTGCCGAGCCCATTACCGGCGCCGGGGCCATTTCCTGGTATGGCGAAGCCGCCGGGGAACCGCAGCCGCTGCCCACACTCTCCAGCGCCCGCCGGGCAGAGGCCGAGGCAACGCTGACCCGTCAGCTTCAGGCCCTGGAACCGCTGCTGGATGATGCCGAAATCGGCCCGCTGCTGCGCCGCGCCTTGGTCCTGCCAAATGCTGATTCGATCCTGGTGCTGGATGGCCAGATCATTCTGACCGGCTGGGGCCTGGCGCCGCGGGAGATTGCCGAAGACCCCGCCGCGCTTGCCGGGCAACTCCGCCGCGTCATGGGGCCGTATTCCCAGCGCCTGGCCTCGGCGCCCGATGGCTTTCTGACAAATGCCGCCATGGCCGCACCCGCGCCGGCAGCGCCACCCGCTGCTGCGCCCCGCGCGGCTGCACCGCCCCCTCCGCCACCCCCACCCGTGCCCGCCACCGCCAACGCACCGCGCGCGCCGTTTGGCGGGGCGGCTTGGCTGCTGCCTTTGCTCGTTCTGGTGGCGCTGATTTTCCTCGCCCTCGGCTTCTGGCTTGCCTGGATGCATATGCAGCGCGATCTGGCAGGGCGGCAGCAAAGCGTCTCGATCGTGGATGATGCCGCAACCCGCAACGCCATCCGCCTGCAACGCGAAACCAATGAGGCGTTGGAGCGTGACCTGGAACGCATGCGCCGCCTGGCCGCCACACCCAATGTCTGCACGCCGGAAGGCCCGCTTGGGCTGAACCCGCCGCCGGAACGCCAGCCGGTGCGGCCTGAGAGCGTGCCACCTGCCATCCCGCAGCGCCAGGGTGAGGCACCACGGCCCTTTAGCGGCTCCCTCGCGCAATTGCTGGAACATGCGACGGTGATGATCGCCTCCGCCGGGCCGGCGGGGATTGGCCATGGCAGCGGGTTTTTCATCGCGGGCGATCTGGTGCTGACGAACGCGCATGTCGTGCAGCAGGCCGATCCCAACCAGATATTCGTCATGTCGCGCGCCATGGGCCGCGCGGTGAAGGCGCAATTGGTCAGCATGACGCGCGGCGCGGGCGGCGGCCCGGTGGAGCCAGGCATGCCGGATTTTGCGCTGCTCAGGCTGCCGGAAGCGGTGGCCGGCGCGCAGCCACTCGCGCTCACACCCACTGCCGATAAGCTTTTGGATGTGGTGGCGGCGGGGTATCCCGCTTCCGTCGTGCAGGTCGAACAGGGCATGCAGGAATTGCAGCAAGGCCGGCTTGGCACACCGCCGGAATTGGTGCTGACGCGGGGCAGCATCAGCACCATTCAGCGGCTCGAAAATGGCTTGGTGGTCATGCCGCATTCGGCTGATATCTCACCGGGCAATTCCGGCGGGCCGCTCGTGGATACATGCGGGCGCGTGGTGGGCATCAATACCTTTGTCAGCTACGCCACCCAGGTCGCGGATCGCGTGAAATACGCGCAAAAGACCGAAAACCTGCTGCCCTGGCTGCAACAGCAGAATATCCCGGTGACAGTGCAGACTGAAGCCTGCCAGCCCGTGACCCCCGGCCTGCCGGCGACACCTCAGCCACCCGCCAATGCACCCGCACCCGCACCCGCGCCCCCTGGCGGGGCCGGGCCAAGCCGGTAAGGCGGCGCCGCGCGCATGTCAGGTTCCGGCGATGGCAGCCTGATTGCCACCACCCGCAATGCGGAATTGCAGGTGCTGGGCACGGGCGGGCAGCTTGCGGTCCAGGCCTGGGATCAGATCACCGGCTATCTACGCCGTGCGCAGAGCCCCGCCCATGCCGCGCTTTTCGCCGAACCCAATCCGGACGCAGATCGCGGCATCACGGATTGGTATGCGGCAGGTCAGGGCGCGGCACCGCCACTCGAAACCCTGCCTGAAGCGGCGCAAGATGCGGCGCGCGCGGAATTCGCCCGGCTTTACGGCGATATTCGCGAAGAAGCAGATCGGCTGCGCGCCAGCACCCGCGAAAGTGAGCGGTTTCTTGGCGAATTGATCGCCCTTGCGCTGATTACGCCCGCGACCGATTGCCTGCGCGTGATCGGCGGCCAGCCGGTGCTGGTCGCTTGGGGCCATGCCAAGCTGGGCGAGGCTCCCAGCCCCGAATTGCTGATTGGCATGACACGCCGGCGCGGGGCTGGCCTGGCGCCGATGCAGATTGTCGGCCCGCCGGCGGAACCTCCTGCGAAACGCCCGCTGCTGTTCTGGTTGCTCGGCCTGCTTGGGCTTTTGCTGTTGCTGCTTTTGCTGCTGCTGCTGTGGCGCGATCCCTTTGGCTGGTTCAAGGCCACGCTACCGCAATGCGTGGTGCAGCCAGGCAATGCGGAATTGCTTGATGAACTGCGCGCCGCGCAGGCGCGCGAAGCGGCGCTCAGGGCCGATATCGCGGGCGAAATGCTGCGCCTTGGGGATAGGCGCACCGCCTGCCCACCGCCCGAACCGCCGCCCCGCCCAAGACCGCCGGAACCACCCCGCGTGACGCCGCCGCCGCCCGCGCCTCAGCAGGAAGATGCGGACCGCGCGCGGCGCGAAGGGGCGCGCAGCGGGCGCGTGCAGATCATCCTGGCCTGGGATGATCGCAATGATCTTGACCTGATGATGCTTTGCCCGAATGGGGAGCGGCTTTATTTCGACCATCGGCGCGCTTGTGGCGCTGAACTGGATGTGGACCGCAACGCCGGCAATACGGCGCTGACAGCGACGCCGGTGGAAAACATCGTCTTCGCGGCGGAACCGGCGCCGGGGCGCTATCGCATCATCGTTTGGCATTTCCGGCACAATCCGCCTGCACCTGCGTCTTCGCCCTATCGCGTGACGGTGAAGCGCGAAGGCCGGCCGGATCAGGTATTCACCGGGCGCGTTGCGGCCGGGCAGCAAGTGGAAGTGGGGCATTTCGATGTGCCCTGATACGCCATGCAGCCGCTGATCACGCTTTCGCTTGATGGCTATCGCGCGATCCTGCCGGCGGGGCAGGATCACGCAGGGGCACATCGCGCCCTCACGGCGCTGCTGAACGAAGCCCTGGGCGCAGAAGTTGCGGGCTTTTTCGCCCCGGTCAGCGCTTCTGAACAGGGTTTGAGCTTCTTCGCCCCCGAAGGCCGCGTAGCGCGGTTTGCGGAATTGGACGCAACCGGGCGCGACAGGTTGCGTGCCGAGATTGGGCGGATCATCAGCGAACTCCGCCGCGCCGCTACGCTCGCGGCAGCGAATGATTCCGCTAGTTCCGGGCATCTGCCGGCCTTGGTCGCTGCCGCGATTGAAATCCCAAGTTTTGAGCAGGTTTTCGCCCATGAAGGCCGGCCCGTTTTGGCGGGCTGGGGCACCGCGCCGGCCAATGCGCCGGGCGGGCTTGGCCTGCTGCGCGATTTGGATGATGGCAAGCCCGCTGAGGCGCCCGCCCGCGCCCCCTTGGCGGCGCTTGTCGCTGCCTTGCTTGCGCTGTTTTTGCTCGGCGCCTTCGCCGCCTTCGCCGCGCCTTGGATCGCGCGCTGGATGGCGCCTGAACCCGGCATGTGCCGCGTGGAGCAGGGCGATCTGGACGCCATGCAAACCCTGCTGCGTGAACGGGAGAGGGAGAGGGAACTCCGCCACCGCTTGGCCGCGCTGGAAGAAGAACTCGGCCGCCGCCGTGCGGAGTGCCCGCTGCCGGAGCCGCCGCCACCTCCGCCAGCCCCGGAACCGCCGCGCCCGCCAGAACCGCGCCCGGAACCCATACCGGAACCACCGCGCCCGCCGACACCTCCACCGCCTCCGCCACCGCGGCCAACCCCGCCGCCGCGCCCGGCGGAACGGCCACTGGAACGCCCGCCGAATGTCGAGCCCTGCAATACCGAGGTGCAGAGCGGTGGGCGCGGCATTACAGAAACGCGGCATTACCTGGGGCCAACACCGGGGCGCGTGACCATTCCCTATAATACGCGACTCGAGCCTGATCGTATCCGCGTCTATCACCGCGGGCGGTTGCTTTCGGAAACACCGGGGTTTGTTTCCGGCAATGGCGTGATTTCCTTTGATTGGAACCCGCCGCAAGGTGGCTCGGCTGAGGATTATGTCGTGACCGTTGAGGTAATGGGCACGCCCGGCTCACCCTCAACGCGTTGGGATTATCGTATCGGTTGCCCGGGAGGAGGACGCTGATGCTGTGCGATGATTTCGCCGCAAAGCTGCGCCACCCGTGCCATAGTGATGGTGTGTTCTGTGATGATCGAAGGGAGACTACGCCCATGACCGTTTTGGCCCTGGCCCGCCGCAAACCCGCACTCAAAAGTGCGGCGGCAGTGCTGTCGCTGTCCTTGCTGTTGCCCGCCTGCCAAAACCCCAATCTTGGCGCGAGCGGCCAGCCCCTCACGGCTGAGCAACAGGCCATGCGCCAACAATCGCAACGCTGGAACCAGACCGCGGCTACGGGTGCCTTGGCTGGCGCCGCAATGGGTGCCGCAGGTGCGGCGGCTTTTGGCCGGGGCAATACCGGGCAGAATGCGCTGATCGGTGCGGGCATTGGCGCGCTGGTTGGGCTTGCCGCCGGCATGGCGATGGCGGAACGCAATCTTGGTTTTGAACAGCGCGAAGCGAGCGCTTCCCAGCGCATCCAATCCGCGCAGCAAATCGCGAGCAATCTGAACAATACCGCCGCTGCTTCCGAACAGGTGGCAAAGCAGAACCAGCAGCGGCTTGCCCAGCTTGATCGGCAATATCGCGCGGGCCAGATCACCGCCGCGCAATATCGCGCTGAGACCGCAACGATGCGTCAGGATGCGGAACTCATGCGCAAGACCGCCGGTGAAGCCCGCGATGCGCGTCAGCGCCTGGTCGCGAGCTCCCGGGAAGTGCCGCAATTAATGAATGAAGAAGCAAAGATTGACCAAGCGCAGCGCCGCCTTGAAGCAGCAGCGGATGATCTTGAATCGGCACTCCGCCGCGTGCCAACGGGCTGACCCGCCATGAAGCTAAGATCCTTCCGCGCCATCGCGCCGCTTTTGTTGTTGGCAGGGTGTGCCGGCGCCGGCGCAGGCCCGGCTTCCGAGCGCGGCTTTTTTACCGGCATCGGTGCTGCCGTAAGTGGTGAGGATGTGCGCGGTGCGGAACGGCTGGAAAACGCCGCCGCCCTGCAGGAACGCGCCGCGCAAATGGCCGCCGAACGCAATACGGCAGCGCAAGCCGAAGCGGCGCGCAGCGGGGCGGCGGTGCGTGCCTCAGAAGCGCGGCTTGCCAGGTTGCAAGCCGATCTGGCGCAGCAACGCGCCACGCTCGAGCGGCTGCGCGCCGAGCGCGCGCAAAACCCAACGACAGCGGCGGAAGCTGCGCGGCTGCAATCAGAACTGGATGCGCTGGAACGCGACCGCCGCGCTGCGGCGGCGCGTGCCGGTGGGCCATCGGCGGATCAGGTGCAAAGCATCGAACGCCGCGCCGGCGAATTGGATGCGGCCTTGCAGCGCTTCGGGCGGATTTGAGCTACGCTGAGCCTATTCGTCCAGCGATTCCGGCAAATACCCCGTGCGCAGCACATGTGGCCAAGCATGGTTGGCGCCCACCGCTTCCGCGCGCCGCGCCGCAGCTTCCCAGTCATAGACAATGGAAACCAGCTCAGCCATTGGCTTGGCATCTTCCGTCACATGAATGATGGCGTAGCGCGCATGGGGTGATCGTGCCTCGGCGCGATGCGGATGATCGCCGCGTGTGACGCGAAAGCCGGGCAGGCCAAGGCTGCCAGGATTGACCACAAGCGGCCCATCGCCCGGCATATGGATGACACTCGCCTGATGGCTATGGCCGCACAGCACAACGCGCGCTGCCATACCATCCTCACCCAGTCTTTCGCGAATGGCGGAAAGCGGCGATGGCACCAGAATGCCGTGGCGCGGGTCTTCCAACAGGTTCCGCACATCGGATGATGGCGTGCCATGGCAAGCAAGCACGCCGGGCGCTGGCATCAGCCGCTCAGGCAATTCATAGAGCCAGGCGCGCTGATCGGCGGTGGTTTCCTGAAACGCAAAGCCATCCTGGCCCTTCAGCCCTTCGCCCACGCGATCCGTCAGCCAACGATCATGATTGCCGCGGATGGTTGGAATATTCCGCTCCATCAGCAGGCGCGTCGTCTCCCCAGGCCAGCACATGCCGGAAGCGCAATCACCAAGGCAGATGATATCCGTGATGCCGCGCCGCGCGATATCATCCAAAGCCGCTTCCAGCGCGGCGAGATTGCCATGGATATCGGAAATCACCGCAAGGCGCATGGTTTTGGCTTCCTGTTTGGGAAAATCACCATGCCATGACAGGCGAGGAACTTGAAGGGTAATGGAGTATGTTCAAGCCAAACGGCATCGCTTGGCGGTTCGGAAAATACGACCAAACAACAGTTTAGTCTGCTGCCCGTGAACGCACATGAACGGGAAACACGCTACGCCGCGCGCCGATTCCACGGCATCAGCGCCAGGAAATTCGCCATGGGGCAAAGCCCCATGATGCCGGCAAAAACCAGCCCCGCGCCAACAAAGGCAGAAAGCGCGTGAAAGCGCGGATCCACCAGCGCGCCCAAAACGGCGCCCAGTAGCACCAGGCTGCCCGCGGTGATCTGCACCTGCCGCATGATGGGCAAGGGCGCGCGCTTGTCTTCCGCAATCTTGACGCCGGCAGCACTTAGCGCAGCGATCCCGCCTTCCACCAGCAGCACCCGGCAGCCTGGCGCGGCGGCGGCAAGCGCGCCTGCATTCTGCGCCGTGCGGCTGCCGGATTGGCAATGAAAAATCACGGTGGACCCCGCCGCGATGCCAAGGGGGCCACTCCCCAACCGAGACACCGGCGCATGGGCCGACCCCGGCACATGGCTCCGCGCCCGTTCATCGGCTTCGCGAATATCCACCAGCACCGCCTCGCCCGAGGTGATCAGGCCAGCGGCTTCACGGGCAGAAATGGACTGGGCAGTCATGGCGGAACTCCTGAAAGCACCGTCCAACAGATAAATTAGCTTCGTCTTATATTCAAGTAAAAAGCGTCAAAAATCCAGATCAGCGTAATGTTCGGGCGGGATCAGGCCGCTGATCCGGTCCTGCAATAGCGGCCGGAAGGATGGACGGGATTTCACCCGCGCATACCAATCCTTGGCAGCGTCATTCAGCGCCCAATCCACATCGCCCAGATAATCCAAGGCCGAAAGATGCGCCGCCGCCGCCAAATCCGCGAGTGACAGCGCATTCCCGCCAAGCCAGGGCCGGGTTTCCGCAAGCCAGCCGAGGTAATCCAGATGCGGGCGCAAATTGGCATAGCCCGCGCGAATGGCTCCGGCATCCGGATTGCCGCGGCCCAGTAACTGCTTCATCTGCTTTTCGAACAGCAGGTTCCGCCCGACCTCAGCGTGGAACTTGCCATCAAACCAGGCCACCAGGCGCCGGATTTCCGCCCTTTCGCCGAGTGAACGCCCCAGCAGCGGCATATCCGGATAGGCTTCATCCAGATATTCGCAAATGGCGTAGGAATCGATGATGCAAAAGCCGTTTTCTTCCTGCAGCACGGGCACGGTGCCGGCGGGGTTGATGGCCAGGAATTCCTCGCGCCTTTCCCATACCCTTTCGACCCGAAGATCAAAGGGAATGCGCTTCTCCGCCAAGGCGAGCCGCACCTTGCGTGAATAGGGCGAGAGGGGGAGGTGATAGAGAATCCGCACCGCGCGCTTATGCCACCCGCCTGCCGCCGTTGCAAAAAGCGCGGGGTCGCCTTGCTTAAGCGCAAGTTTCGCGGCGCCGCCTCAAAGCGCAATGCGCTTCAGCTTCTTCCAGCCAGCCGCCGGGGGCACTTGGTCTTCGGGGAAATGCACCCGTGCCAGCACGAAGGCGGCTGAGGCTTCAATTTCCCGCCGCGCAGCATCGGCGGCCGCCTGACCATCGCCTGCCTTGGCGGCCGCCAAAAGCCCCTGATGATCATCCGCATCGGGCCGCGCCGGCATGATCGGCCGCGCCATCGCCAGCACCGCACTGCGACGCATCCACAAGCTTTCGATCATCGCCAGCAAAAGCGGCTGGTTGGCCGCGGCGTAATAGCGCTGATGCAGAAGCCGATCGCCGCGGCGATAGCCATCCTCATCCCCCGCTGCCCGGGCAGCGCGCGCCGCTTCGGCAATCCGTTCCAGGGCGGCGATGTCCGATGTGGTGAGGCGCGGCGCCGCATCCGCCGCCGCCACCGGTTCGATCAGCGTACGGATACGCATGATTTCCCGATAGGCATCGCGGGTGATCAGCGGCACGAAGGCACTGCCGCTGGGGCTGAGATCAAGGCAGCGTTCCGCCGCGAGGCGCCGCAACGCCGCACGCGCCGGCATGGGGCTGACGCCAAGAGCCGTGGCAATGCGGCGGATGGAGAGCTTTTCCCCCGGCGGAAAGCCGCCCTGGATCAGGATATCCCTGAGCGCGCCATAGGCCCGCGCCTCCAGCGAGGCGCCATCGGCGGATTCCGCTTGCGGGGCGGATTTTTCGTGATTACGCTTCAGCGTCATTTGTGATCACACTTCCGAGGCAGCCTAGCATCCGCCTGAATCAAAAACCAAGGAGGAAACATCATGACCGCTCATCGCCGTTTCCGGCGCGCATTTCTAGCCGCTTCTGCCGCCATTCTGGGGTTTTTCGCCGCCACCCCCGCCGAAGCGGGCGCCACGCTGGATGCCATCAAGCGCAATGGCCTTTTGCGCTGCGGCGTTTCCGGCGCCGTTCCGCATATGTCCATGCCCGATAGCCAGGGCCGCTGGCAGGGATTTGATGTGGAAATCTGCCGCGCCGTTGCCGCTGCCGTTTTCGGTGATGCGGATAAGGTGCGCTTCGTGCCGACAACAGCGCAGAATCGCTTCACCGCCCTGCAATCGGGCGAAGTGGATATGCTATCGCGCACCACGGCCCTGACCCTGGTGCGTGATAGCCAATTGGGCATCAATATTCCCGTGGCGCATTTTTACACTGGCCAGGGTTTTCTGGTGCATCGGCGCACCGGCGTGCAGCGCGCGCTTGATTTGAATGGTGCGACGGTATGCGGCACCCAAGGCAGCATCATCGAACGCAATATCGAAGATTGGGCGCGGGTGAATAATATCCGCGTCACCACGATTTCCTTCGATACGCCACCTGCCGTGCTGGCGGCCTTCATTGCCGGGCGCTGCGATGCCATCAGCAATGACATGATCAACCTGGCCGCCAACCGTGCCGGCGCGCCGAACCCGAATGATCTGGTGTTGCTGCCCGATATGATCGTGAAGGAAATGCACGGCATTCTGGCGCGCAATGGCGATCAGGATTGGTCTTCCCTGCTGCGCTGGGTAGTCTTTGCCCTGATCCAGGCCGAGGAATTCGGCATTACCCGCGCGAATATCGAGGAAACCCGCCGCACTTCGACCGATCCCGCGATTCGCCGTTTTCTGGGTCTCACTGAAAATATCGGCTCGGCCTGGGGCTTGGGCAATGATTGGGCCTTTCAGGTGGTGCGCCAGATCGGCAATTATGGTGAGATGTTTGAACGCACCGCGGGCAAGAACGGGCTTGGGCTGGACCGCGGGCAAAACAACATCTGGTCCAAGGGCGGGCTGCATATGTCCTGGCTCTGGCAATAACGGAGGAAACACATGACACCGCCGCTTGATGCATCCGCCGCGCCGCGCAATTCCGATCTGGAAGCGGCGCTGGCCGAAGCGCGAGAGAATTATTCCCGCGCCCGTCCCAAAAGCGCCACCGCGCATGAGACAGCCCGCACCGTTATGCCGGGCGGCAATACGCGCACCACGCTATTTTACACGCCCTTCCCGACCGCGATGAAAAGCGGCCAGGGCTGCTATCTGGAAGATATTGACGGCAACAAATACCTCGATCTTTGCGGCGAATATACCGCGGGGCTGTTTGGCCATTCCGATCCGCGCATTCAGGCGCTGCTGCATCAGGTGATTGAAAACGGCATAAGCCTAGCGTCAGTCGGGGAGAATGAGGCAAAGCTCGCTGCCATTCTCTGCGCGCGTTTCCCCGCCCTGGAATTGGTGCGCTTCACCAATAGCGGGACCGAGGCGAATCTGATGGCCGTGGCGGCCGCCCGCGCGCATACCGGGCGCAGCAAGATCATCGCCTTCCGTGGCGGCTATCATGGCGGGGTGATGAGCTTCGTCACCGGTGGCAGCGTGGTGAATGCGCCGTTTTCGGTGACGCTTGCCGAATATAATGATCTGCCCGGCACTTTGGCGCTGATCCGGGAACACGCCGCTGATCTGGCCGCGGTATTGCTTGAACCCATGATGGGCAGCGGCGGTTGCATTCCCGCCACGCGCGACTTTCTGGCGGGGCTGCGCGACGTAACGCGGGAAGTCGGCGCCATGCTGATTTTTGATGAGGTCATGACCAGCCGGCACACTGCGGGTGGCCTGCAAAAACTGCATGGCATCACGCCTGATCTTGTCTCTCTCGGCAAATATATCGCGGGCGGGATGTCCTTCGGCGCTTTTGGTGGGCGCGCGGATGTCATGTCGGTCTTTGACTCACACAAGCCCAATGCGCTCACGCATTCCGGCACCTTCAATAACAATGTGCTATCCATGTCCGCCGGCACCCTGGCGATGGGCGAGATTTTTGATGACACGGCGGCCGAGGATTTGCGCAAGCGTGGCGATGGGCTGCGTGATGCGCTGAATGCGATTTGCGCCAAGCACGGCGTTGCCATGCAATTCACCGGCATTGGCAGCATGGTGCAACCGCATTTCCGCCTGGGGACGATCCTGCGCCCCTATACCGCCAGTGCTCAGGAAGATGGCCTGCGGGAGCTGTTCTTCCTGGATATGATGAAGGCCGGGATCTACATCGCACGGCGCGGTATGGTGGCGCTCAGCCTGCCAGTGGGTGAGCCGGAACTTGCGCGCTATATCGCTGCGGTGGAGGAATTCTGCGCGTCCCGCAAGCCGCTCATGGCGGCGTGATCAGGCAAGGCGGGGCCGGTTCACGCCCCGCCGCACCGCTTCAGGTCAGCACCAGATCGCGCGTGATCTCAGCCGGGGAGGTCGCGCCGAGCAGCGCCATGGCGGTTTCGAATTCATGGCGCAGCAGATGCAGCGCGCGGGCGGCGCCGGCTTCACCATAAGCAGCCAGGCCAAATAATACCGCGCGCCCCAGCAATACCGCATCAGCGCCAAGTGCCAGGGCGCGCGCAATATCCGCGCCATGGCGAATGCCGCTATCCAGCAGAATAGTCCCATGCTGGCTGATTGCAGCGGCGATTGCGGGTAGCGCGGTGATGGAAGGCGCCGCACCATCCAAATTCCGCGCGCCGTGATTGGAAACCACCACACCATCCGCGCCCGCTTCAATGGCGCGGCGCGCATCATCGGCGCGTAAAATGCCCTTGACCAGCAGCTTGCCGGGCCAAATTCGGCGCAGCTCCGTCACATCCTGCCAGGTAATGCCGCCATTCAGCCTGGTGCGCGGCCCCGCGCCCACCAGCGCGCCTGGCGCGCCAGGATGGTTCAACATGCGCGGCACGCCGCTTGTCAGCGCGTAACGCCCCATGGTGCCAAGCAACCAGCGCGGATGCATGAGCATATCGGCGATGTTCCTGAGGCGCGGCTTGAAGGGTGTGGCGAAGCCGCTGCGATGATTGAAGGCGCGATGCGGCGCGACCACGGTATCCACTGTCAGCAGCAGGACCGAAGCCCCAGCGCTGGCGACTCTTTCCACCAGGCGCAGGCTTTCCGCCTGATCGGCCCAGACATAAAGCTGAAACCACCAGGGGCTGCCCGCCATGGTGGCGCTGATGGCTTCAAGCCCCGTCATGGATTCTGTCGGCAGCGTATAGGGAATGCCAAAGGAACGCGCAGCGGCGGCAAGCTTGTCCTCGCCCTCATGCCACAAAAGCCCGGCGGGGCTCATTGGCGCAATCGCTGCCGGTATGGCAAGGTTTTGGCCAAACAGCGTGGTTGCCGTGCTGCGTTGCGCAACACCGCGCAGCACGCGCGGTGCGAAGGTAATGGCTTCAAAGGCGGCGCGATTGCGCGCAATGCCGACATCACCATCGCAGCCACGATCCACATAATCAAAAAGGCCGCGCGGCAGGCGCCGGCGCGCGGCGGCCCGCAGATCGGCTATGTCATGGCAGGCATGGGGACCCATGGCGCGAGCCTAAAACGGGCGCGCGCCTCGGGGAATGGCTTTCAGCAGCCGCACCCAACCGGCGTGCCGGCGCGGCCTTCGAGCCCCGCGGTCTGGTAGCCATCGCGCTTCCACCAATCCGATTAAAGTCTTTCCGCCAGAACAAAAGATCGCCCTGATGGCTCATTGATCAGAGGTTCCATAAAGCCCGCCAAGCTTCGGTTTACGCTCTTTCAATAAGCTCAATCTTATAGCCATCCGGGTCTTCGATGAAGGCGATCACGGTGGTGCCGAATTTCACCGGCCCCGGTTCGCGCGTGATCTTCACCCCTGCGGCACGCAAAGTATCGCAAGTGGCGGTCACATTCGGCACGCCGATCGCGAGATGCCCGAAAGCGGTGCCGAGTTCGTATTTCTCGACGCCGTAATTATAGGTCAGCTCAATCACGCCTGCGCCGGTTTCTTCCCCGGCATAGCCCACAAAGACCAGCGTATATTTGCCATCCGGCACATCGCGCCGGCGCAATTCCTTCATGCCCAGCAGGCGCGTGTAGAAATCAACGCTTTTTTCCAGATTGCCCACGCGAAGCATGGTGTGCAGAAAACGCCCTTGGCTCATGCGGAATCTCCTTGGCTGTAATCGGCGGGGTTGAAGGCAAGCAGGAAAATCCCTGCCGCCTCGGACGCCGCAATGGTGGCATCGCGATCCAATAGAATGGTCCCATTGGCTTGAAAGGCCAAGCCGCGCAGCCCGGCCAAGCGCGCGCTTTCAACCGTTTTCGGGCCAATGGTCGGGAGATCGGCCAATTCGGATTGCGTGGATTTCAGCGCCTTCACCAGAATGGGCACGGGTCCTTCGCGCTTCAGTGCGCCGGCGCGCAGGATCAGCGCATCCGTGCCCTCAATGGCCTCCACCCCCAGCACCAGCCCCTGCTGCACCACCACCGCCTGGCCAACATCAACCGCGCCCAAGGCGTGGCACACCGCAAGCCCGCGCGCGATATCGGCGCGTGCCACATCATCCGGCATGGGTCCGGCCAGCAAGGCGGCCTGCGGCAACAAGCCCGCGAGCAGCGCTTGCGCGCCCACCACTTCAAACCCTTCTTCTGCCAGAACCTTCATCACGGCGCGCAGGATGGAATCATCGCCATTGAAGGCCGCGCGCCCAATCCGGCCCAGCAATTTCATCGAAGCCGTATCGGGGCGGAGCGAAAGTAGCGAGGGCCGCGCCACCGTACCTGCCAGCACCACTTCCCGCACACCCTGCTGCTTCAGCCAGGCAAGCATTTGCGCGGCCAGCCCCCAGCGTAGCGTCACATGGGATTGCGCGGCAAAGGCCGCTGGATCGCCATGACCTTCCAGCACCACCACATGCACGGGCCGCCCCATGGCTGACGCGGCCTGCACGACTCGAAGTGGCAGGGTGCCACCGCCCGCGATCACGCCAAGAGGCTCGGGCATGAGTGCGCCTAGCGCTTATGGGCGGGGGGAAGGCGCATGCTCATTCCGCATCATCATCCATATCATCGCCCCCGCGCCCTGCCTTACAGAGGCCGCGTCGAGACGTATTGCGGATGAAATGCAGCACTTCCTGCACATTCTTGTCATCCGCATAGCGCTGTTCGGCTTCTTCAACCCGATCATTGAAGACGCCAGGCTCATGGAAGATCAGGCGAAAGGCGCCACGCAGCGCATGGATTTCCGGGCGCGAAAAGCCGCGCCGCTTGAGGCCGATAAGATTGAGCCCGATCAACCGCGCACGATTGCCCATCGCGGAACCATAGGGAATCACATCTGCCTCAATCCCGCTCATGCCGCCAATCACTGCCTGGCGACCGATGCGCACGAATTGATGAATGGCGGTGCCGCCGCCGACAAAAACCGTGTCCGCAATCTCCACATGGCCGCCGAGCATCACATTATTGGCGAGAATTACGCGATCCGACAGGTGGCAATCATGCGCGACATGCGCCACCGCCATGATCAGGCAATCCGCGCCGACGCGCGTGACGCCATCGCCACCGACACTGCCGCGATGGATGGTGGCATGTTCACGGATTTGCGTGCGCGCGCCGATCTCACAGCGTGTTGGTTCGTTCTTGTATTTCAAATCCTGCGGCGCCATGCCGATAGTGGCGAAGGGAAACACTTTGACGCCCGCACCAAGGCGCGTATGGCCATCCACCATCACATGCGCAATCAGTTCAACGCCATCTTCCAGCACCACATCGGGGCCGATGACGCAGCCGGGACCAATCTTGCAGCCCGCGCCGATTTTTGCATTGGCTGAAACGGCAGCGGTCGCGTGAATTTCAGTCATGCTCAGCGATCCAGGATCATGGCGGCATAAGTTGCTTCCGCCACTACCTTGCCATCCACCTTGGCCTCGGCAGAGAATTTCCAGATATTGCCGCGCTGGCGTTCCTTTTTGACATGCACGCGCATTTGATCCCCGGGCACCACGGGCTTGCGGAACTTCGCGTTATCCACGGTCATGAAATAAACCAGCTTGCCCGCCCAATCGGGGCCCAGCGTTTCCACCACCAGTACGGCCGCGGTTTGCGCCATGCATTCAATGATCAATACGCCCGGCATCACCGGCATGGTCGGGAAATGGCCCTGAAAGAAGTTCTCATTGATGGTGACGTTCTTGATGCCGGTGCAGCTTTCATTCTTCACCAGATCCACCACCCTATCCACCAAAAGGAAGGGGTAGCGATGCGGGATCGCATGCATGATCTTGGCGATATCAAGAACGCCGATCTCAGTGGGTGTGGTATTTTCCTCAGACATGATCGTCACCCTGTCTTTTCATTCGTCTTGGTGGAGGCAAGGCGCCTGAGGCGCGCGAATGCGCGCATGGCTTCTTTGGCGGGCCAGGCGGGGCTGCCCACAACATCGGTTGCGGCAGGAATATCGTTCATAACCCCGGCTTGCGCGCCCACGCGCGCCCGCGCGCCAATGGTCAAATGCCCGGCAATGCCCGCCTGCCCCGCCAGCACCGCGTAATCGCCGATATTGGCCGAACCCGAAATGCCAACTTGCGCCACAATCACCGCACCGCGCCCGATCGTCACATTATGGCCGATCTGCACCAGATTATCTATGCGCGCGCCAGGCCCAATCACCGTATCACCACCCGCGCCACGATCAATGCAGCTACCCGCGCCAATTTCCGCGCCATCGCCAATGATCACCCGGCCAAGCTGCGGCATGGTGACATGCTTGCCCTCAGCGGTAGTGATGAAGCCGAAACCCTCATTGCCGATGCGGGCACCCTGGTGCAGCACAACACCTTCACCCGCGATGCAATATTCCATGCTGGCATGGGCATGGATGCGCCCATGCGCGCCAAGCTTGCAGCCAGCGCCGATGGAGCTGTGATGCGCCAGGATGCAATGGGCACCAATCTCGGCCCCCGCACCCACATAAACAAAGGGACCGATTTCACAGCCGGGGCCGATGACGGCGTCCGGCGCAATCACGGCGCTTGGATGAATGCCGGGTTTTGGTGGCAACGGCGGATGAAACAGCTCGGCAATACGGATATAGCCCGCCTGAGGGGCCCCCACCACAAGTGCAACGCAGCCCGCCGGCACATATTCGGCAAAGCTTTGTTCAATCAGTATGGCGCCGGCCTTGCTGGCTTTCAGTGCGGGCAGATTCCGCCGCCCCTCCATGAAGGCCACATCGTCTGGCCCGGCCAGCTGCAGCGGCGCCACACCTGCGAACAGGCGCCCATCATCTTCTGCCGCCACCAGCCCAAGCCTGGCGCGCATGGCGCCAAGCGAAACAGGCCCGGCGGAGGCGTAAAAGCGGCCGTCGGCGCCCAAGACGATCAGTTCCGCCTTGGTGCCGCGGGGGCTGGTGCGGGGGCTGGCGTGGCCGCCGGGCGCGGGGGCGCTGGTGTTGATGGATCGGGCGGAAGATTGACGCCGGTGATCATGCGATTGAGCTGCACCGCCACTTCTTCCGTCATATCGAAGGGAGGCTCATTGAAGATCACCAGTGGTCTAGGCAGTACCAGATTGACGCTCCGGCTGGCTGCCACTTGGCGAATGACAATGGCAAGCGCCTGTTCAATTTCACGCAAGGCCTGCTGCGCCAATTGTTCCAAATCCCGCGCGCGATCACGGAAGATGCGTTGCCCATCGGTGATCTGGTCCTGCAACGCGCGTTCGCGCGTGCGCAATTGTTCGGGTGAAAGCGCAGCCCGTTCATTACCAAGGCGCTGCTGTTCCTCTCTCCAACGTTGCTGCTCATTCTGCACATCATCATTCAACTTGGCGCGGCGACGTTCAATTTCCTGGCGCACCTGATTGAAGGCAGTGGAAACGCGCTGGATTTCCGGCACATCCACCACGCCAATCACGGCGGCCGGCGGTGGCGTAGCTGGCGGCAAGGGGGCGATCGCTTGGGAGGGCTGCGCTGGGCGCTGCGGTTGCGCGGGCTGGGCGGGACGCTGGCCTTGCGGCTGCGATTGCCCTTGCCCCTGGGGTTGGCCGGGCACGAACCAGCCAGGTTGGTTCTGCGCCGCCGCGGCCATGGGAAAGGCGAGCAAAGCGGCAAGGACAAGGCGAATCATGGGGCAATCATCCCGTGTTAAAAGCGTGTGCCGAAGCCAAGGCGAAAGAGCTGTGTCTTGTCGTAGTCTTTCTTTACAATGGCCTTGCCGAAATCAATATTGATGAGCCCGATTGGGCTGCGCCAGGAAAAGCCGACGCCGACGCTCACGCGCGGATCGGCTTCATCCACTGGCCTAGCGCCCTTGTATTTCGTCTGGTCGTAATAGCTGTCCGGAATGCCGGAAAGCGAACCCACATCCACAAAGGTACGGCCCAAAAGGCCCAGCTCATTCGGAAGCGGCAAGGGGAAGCGCATCTCGGCTGAGGTGGTCCAGAGAACCTGACCACCAAGCGAATCCCCTGTTGAGGTATCCTGCGGGCCCGCACCGCCGAGCCGGAAGCCGCGCAGATTTTCACCACCCAGGAAGAAGCGGTCCACAATGCGGTCATCCTTGTCGCCAAGCGGGCTGAGGATCCCGCCACCGGCAGCAAGCACCAGCACAAAATCAGGATCATTCAACCAGCGTTCGAAGGGGATGTAATATTGCCCATCGGCGCGGGTGCGAAAGTAGTTAACATCACCACCAATGCCGGCGTAATCGCCACCCACGCGCACCACATAACCAGAACGCGGTTCAACGCGGCTATCGCGCATGTCATAGGTAACGGTGGTCGAAACTTGCGACAGCAAGGATCGTCCAGCCTGTTCCTGGATGAAGCGAGAGGCGTAATCGTTGATATCGAAGATATCCCGATCAATCAGCGCATAAGACCAATTCTGGCGTAGCCTGTCATTGATCTCGTAGCCGGTGCGCAGCGCAAAGCCCGCGCGCCTTTCGCGATAGCCTGTCACGAAGCGCAGGTCACGATTGATCAGAAAGGCATCCGCACCGGCCGCCAGGTTGCGATCCAGGAATTGCGGATCGGTCACTGAAAGATCAAGCTGACTGCGCTTTTGTGCCAATGTGCCGCCAATGCGCCCATCCAACCCCATACCGAGCAGGTTGCGCTCTCGCACCCCGACATCCAACAGGAGCCCGGCATCAGTCGCGTAGCCACCGCCTAGGGTAAATTCACCCGTCGCACGCTCCACGACCGAGGTCATCAAATTCACTTGCTCAGGCCCTGAGCCAGGTTGGTTGGTGATCTGCACATCCGAAAAATAGCCAAGGGATCGGATGCGATCACGCGAACGTCGGACTTGCCTTGCATTCATCGGATCGCCCTCGGCGAGCCGGAATTCGCGGCGAATCACCCGGTCTTCCGTGCGCGTATTGCCCGAGATGTCTATGCGCTCCACAAAAGCGCGTGGGCCTTCGCGTACGATATAGGCCAGGTCAATGGTTGCGGTTTCCGGGTTGCGGGTGACCCGCGCCTGCACCTCAACGAACGACTCACCACGCGCTTGCAGCGCATCGGCAAGCGCGGTGCTGCCGCGTTCCACAGCATCGCCATCATACCAATCGCCGTCGGCGATTTCGATTTCCCCGCGCAAACCAGCGACATTCAGCCGGGGGATTTCATTGATTATCTCGACCTTGCCGACGCGATAGCGCTTGCCCTCATCAATCGTGAATGTAACGAAAAAGGCGCTGCGATCCGGGGTCAATTCACCGGAGGCGCCGGTTACCTGCACATCCGCATAACCCTGGCGCAGATAGAAGCGGCGCAGCAATTCACGGTCATAGGTCAGGCGTTCAGGGTCATAAATGTCGCTTGAAGACAGCAGCCGGAACCAAGCCTGTTCCTGCGTTGAAACCACATCCCTAAGGCGCGCTTCGGAAAACGCGTTATTGCCGACAAAGGTAATGCGTGCCACCAGCGCTGGGTCACCCTCGACAATTTCAAACACCAGATCAACGCGGTTCTGGTCAAGCTCCACGATCTTCGGTTCAACGGTCGCGCGAAAACGCCCGCGCCGCGCATAGAGTTCCAATAGGCGTTGCCGATCAGTCTGGACCGCAGCCGGGGTGAAGACACTGCGCGGTTGGGTCAGCACAATGCCGCGCAGGATTTCGCTGGAAATGCGCCGATTGCCTTCAAAGGCCACGCGATTGACCAGTGGATTTTCCACCACCTCCACCACCACGCGCGCGCCTTCGGTACGGATCGTCACATCCCGAAACAGCCCGGTCGCGAATAACGCGCGTAAGCTTCGGTCAATCCGGTCTTGTTCAGCCGGATCGCCGACTTGCACAAGCATGTAGCTGCGCACGGTATCGGGATCAATGCGCTGCGTGCCGCGCACCTCCACCGCCGAAATGCGCCCGCCACGGCCAGGGTCCTGCGCGATGGCCGGCATGGCCAGGGTCAGGAAGACGAAAAGGGCTAAAAGAGCGCGTAGCTGCTTCACGGATTCGGCATCTCTCTCAAGCTAATGCCCCTACCTAGCCGAGCCGCGCCCCCCTCGCCACCCCCAAACCGTCAACTAAGCAAGCCGCTCACCCAGCGCACCACGCCAAGCTGCGCCAGGTCGTTCCAAGTGGCGAAAATCATCAGCCCGATCAGCAGGGCAAAGCCCGCCCGGAAGCCATATTCCCGCGCCTTCAAAGGCAGTGGGCGGCCCCTGATCGCCTCAGCGGCGTAGAACAGCAAATGCCCGCCATCCAGCACCGGGATCGGGAAAAGATTGATCAGCGCCAAATTGACTGAAAGCAGCGCGGTGAAGGTGATGAAGGCCGAAAACCCCATATTCGCGACCTGCCCCGACATTTGCGCAATGCGAAGCGGACCGCCCAGATCCTCAGCCCCGCGGCTGCCAGAGATCATTTGCCAAACGCCAACCAGGGTCTGCCAGGTGATATCCAGCGTATGGGTCACGCCCGCCCATACCGCGCTGAAGGGGTCTAGCTTTTCGAAAATCGGCGCGCCGGCGGTGATGCCCAGCATGCCGAGCCCATCGGATGGGCGCGGCTGCGGCGTGGCGATGACTTTCAACTGCGACTCGCCCCGGGCCACCAGGATTTCAATGGCTTGGCCGGGCCGCGCCTGGACATAGCGTTGCAGTGCCTCAAACCGTTCAACCGGCTGGCCATCCATGGCGATGATGCGATCCCCGGACGCCAGCCCGGCGCGGGCGGCGGCTGAGGCTTCCACCACATTGCCCACGGTGGGCACTGCAGAAGGCCGGCCAACCACCACGAAAAGCGCGGCAAACAGCAGCACAGCAAGGGCAAAATTGAAGAAGGGGCCGGCGGCCACCACCAGCGCGCGGTCGCCGACCGGTTTTTCATGGAAGGTCTCGCCGGGGCGGAAGCTAGCTGCCTGTTCTGGCGCCGCCTCCCCCAAATCCTCCATGCCATGCATTTTCACATAGCCGCCCAGCGGCAGCCAGCCGATCCGCCATTCGCAGCCGCGCTTATCAGACCAGGTATAGATCGCCCGGCCAAAGCCCACGGAAAAGCGTTCCACATGCACGCCGCGCCAGCGCGCCGCCAAGTAATGGCCAAGCTCATGGATGAAAATCAGCACCCCGAGCACGACCACAAAGGCGGCGATGCTGCGGAAGGGTTCAGGTAGCAATTCCAACAGAGAGGCTCCTAAAAAAGCGCGGGGGTCAGACCAGTGCAGCGCGTTGTGCGGCGATAAGGCCCGCTTCGGACCGCGCCGCCGCATCATGCGCCATGATGGCGGGCAGATCCGTGGCCTCAGGCGCACCAAGGCGCATGAGCGTTTCTTCCACCACTGCTGCGATATCGAGAAAGCGCAGCCGTTTTTCAAGGAAGAGCCCGACCGCGATTTCATTTGCCGCATTCAGAATGGTGGGCGCGCCCCCGCCAGCGCAAAGCGCTTCGCGCGAAAGCCTGAGCGCCGGGAAGCGCACCGGGTCAGGGGCGAAGAATTCCAGCTTGCCAAGCGCAATCAGATCAAGCGGCGGCACCGAAGCCGCCATGCGCGCGGGCCAGGCCAGGGCATGGGCAATGGGCGTGCGCATATCCGGGGTGCCAAGCTGTGCCAGCACTGACCCATCGGTGTATTGCACCAGCCCATGCACGGTGGATTGCGGATGCACCAGCACCTCAATCCGCGCTTCCGGCACCGGAAAAAGCCGCGCGGCTTCAATCAGTTCCAGCCCCTTGTTGAACATGGTGGCGGAATCAACGCTGATCTTCGCCCCCATGGACCAAACCGGATGGCGCACTGCGACTTCGGGGGTGACGGCTGCCATTTCCGCGAGCGACATGGTTCGGCATGGCCCGCCCGAGGCTGTCAGGATGATCTTCGCCACCGCGGACGGGTCACGCACATCAAGTGCCTGGAAAATGGCATTATGTTCGCTATCTACCGGCAGAACGGTCGCCCCCCCTGCGCGGGCAGCGGCCAAAACGGGCTCACCGGCGCAGACCAGGCTTTCCTTATTGGCAATCGCCATAATGCCGCCGCGCGCCAGTGCCGCCATGGTGGCGGGCAGGCCGGCCGCGCCCACAATGGCGGCCATGGTCCAATCGGCGGGCAGCCCCGCCACGGCCACCACGGCTTCCGGCCCGGCGGCCACTTTGGTCCCCGTACCGGCCAGGGCTTCCTTGAGTGCCTGATATTGCGCGGCATCCGCCAGCACCGCATGCCGCGCCTTAAGCCGCCGCGCCTGAGCCGCGAGGCCCTGCCAATCCCGCCCGGCCACCAGGGCCACCACATCAAACGTATCTTCCGCGGCGGCTTCCAGCAGGGAAACCGTGCTCTTGCCGACCGAGCCCGTGCTGCCCAGCACGGTGACGCGGCGCGGCCCCGGCTGCTGATTCAATGCCATAGCGGCATGCCCCGGCCAGCCAGCAGGGCGAGTGCAGTCGCCATGGGGGCTGCCGCCATCACGCCATCCAATCGGTCAAACACGCCGCCATGCCCAGGAATGAGCGAGGAGCTATCCTTCACCCCGAAGCGGCGCTTGATGGCGCTTTCCAAAAGATCACCTGCTTGTGACATCACCCCCAGCATGGCCGCGATTGCTGCCGCGCGTGAAGCCCCCCCCGGTGCGAGCAGGGCCGCCGCCCCCGCACCGATCAGTGTCGCGGCCAGCAAGCCCCCCGCCGCGCCGGACCAGGTCTTGCCCGGTGAGATGGCTGGCGCCAACTTCGGCCCACCCAAGGCGCGCCCCGCCAGATAGGCCCCGGTATCCGAAGCCCAGACAATCAGCACGACGAAGAGCGTATTGAGCAACCCAGCCCAATCCTCACCCCGCAGCAAAATCAGCGAAAAGCCGCAAAGCCCTATGTAGAAAAGCCCAGCCGCTGGCCAGATATCGCCCCGCCTTTGCAGCAGCAACAATATCACGCTGCCCGCGACCAAAAGACCCAGCGCGCCAAGGGGCGGGCCAAAGGCTGCCAGCAACATGACGCCGAGCGTGATAATGGGCAGCAAAATACCGGGCCAGCGATAGACTGAAGCGCCAGAAAGCCTGAGCCACTCCCAAGACAGCAGCACCATCGCGGCGCCTATCAGCACATCCCAAACCACACCACCGCACCAGATGCCAAAAAGCGCGAGCGGAATCAGCACTGCCGCCGATGCCCCCCGCAGCGCCAAATCGCGCCAGGGGCGCGGTGCCGCGCTGGTTTCCGGCTGGGATGTCTTGGCTTCCGTCACGTCAGGCGCGTAGCCCGTAGCGGCGTTCGCGCCGATGAAATTCCGCGACCGCGCCCTGCAAATCCTCAGCCGCGAAATCAGGCCAGAGCACGTCCAGAAAGACAAACTCCGCATAGGCCGCCTGCCAGAGCAGGAAATTCGACAGGCGCTGTTCGCCCGAAGTGCGGATGATCAGATCAGGATCGGGCATGCCGGCCGTTTGCAAAAACCCACCAAATTGCGCCTCAGACAGGCTTTCGGGGTCGAGCGTGCCGGCCTTGGCCGCCCGCGCCACGGCCTTGGTCGCGGCCAGAATCTCATCCCGCGCGCCATAGGACAGCGCCATCACCAGATTGAGCCTGGCGCCGCCGGCTGTCGCCTTTTCGGCATCCGCCACCATCTGGGACAATTCAGGACCGAAGCGGCTGTGATCGCCAATCACGGTCAGTTTGACACCATCGCGCGTGAGCCCCGCCACTTCATTGCGGAGATAAAGCCGGAGCAGCCCTGATAGGGCCGAGACTTCCTCCACTGGCCGGCGCCAATTCTCGCTGGAAAAGGCAAAAAGCGTAAGCCAGCCAATGCCGGCCTCGGCCGCCGCCTGCACCGCGCGCCGCGCCGCTTCAGCACCGGCACGATGGCCCAGCGCGACCGGCACGCCGCGTGCTTCGGCCCAGCGGCGATTGCCATCCATGATGATGGCGACATGGGCCGGTGGCGCCTGGGGCGCACCCGGGGCAGGACGTGGATCGCTTGCCGCGCTCATGCGCTGCAAACCTCCGCGCGATCAGGCCCCATCCGGTTCCGCAAGCGCCCCTCCCTATCCTGTCCGTCAGATGGTCTTCAGACCGTCCGGATATCCTTGTCCTTTTCGACCAAGGCCGCGTCTATCTGCTTGACGAATTGGTCGGTCAGTTTCTGCACCTCATCCTCGGCGCGCTTCACTTCATCTTCGCCGAGTTCGGATTTCTTGCCGGCGGCCTTGATCTGTTCCATGCCATCGCGCCTGACGCCGCGCACGGCAACGCGCGCCTGTTCGGCATAACGCGCCGCGGCCTTGGCCAATTCATTGCGCCGTTCAGTGGTGAGCGGCGGCAGCGGCACACGGATCACCTGGCCTTCCGCCTGCGGATTGAGGCCCAGATTGGCTTCCCGAATGGCGCTTTCGACTGCCTTGGTCAGCGCCTTGTCCCAGACCTGCACGGCAAGCAACCCGGGGCCAGCCACCGAGATATTGGCCACCTGATTAAGCGGCGAGACGCTGCCATAGGCATCCACACGCACCGGTTCCAATAGCGCAGGACTGGCGCGGCCCGTGCGCAGGCCAGAGAATTCCTTCTTCAGGGTTTCCATCGCGCCTTCCATGCGGCGCGTCAGATCCTGTTTCAGGGCCTTTACATCAGTCGGCATGTTGCCCTTCCCCCTGGGTTATGGCGCCTGTTCCACCACGGTGGTGAATTTGCCTTCGCCCTTCATGACGGCGGTGAAGGCGCCTGGTTCATGGATATTGAAGACGATGATGGGCAGCTTGTTTTCGCGCGCAAGGCTGATCGCCGCCGCATCCATCACCGCCAAGTCACGTGCCAGCATATCAAGATAGGTCAGTGTTTCGTAGCGCTTAGCATCAGGTTTCTTGCGCGGATCGGCAGAATAAACACCATCCACCTGCGTGCCCTTCAGCAATGCGTCGCAGGACATTTCAGCCGCGCGCAAGGCCGCCGCGGTATCGGTGGTGAAAAACGGATTGCCCGTGCCGGCGGCAAAAATCACCACGCGGCCCTTTTCCATATGCCGTTCGGCACGGCGACGGATGAAGGGTTCACAAAGGCTTGCCATCGGGATCGCGCTTTGCACGCGCGTCTGCACGCCGATTTTCTCAAGCGCATTTTGCATCGCAAGCGCATTCATCACGGTGGCCAGCATGCCGATGCTATCCGCCTGGGCGCGATCCATGCCGGAAGCCGCGCCGGAAATGCCGCGAAAGATGTTGCCGCCACCAATCACCAGGCAGACCTGCACGCCAAGATCCACAACCCCCCGCACATCTTCGGCGATGCGCCTGCAGGTAGCGTTGTCCAACCCGTAATCCCGATCCCCCATCAGGGCCTCACCTGAGACCTTGAGCATGACGCGCTTATAGGCCGGGTTCTGGCTCATGGGGACTCTGTCTCGACTCGGGTTCAGGTTGCGGGGGTCACCATAAGGACATGCCCGCAAGGGCGGCAATAGACCAATATATCCTGCGGGCAAATTCACGCTGTTGTCAGGAACCGACAGCAGCGATCGGGCCACTCGCTTAAGCCGCCTATCAAACCAAGGCTTTGGCGATGCTCTCAACATCCATCGCCGCAGCCGAACTCGGATGGCCCGTCAGCAACGGCACTTGTTGGCGAATGGCATCGCGCACCTTTCCGTCGCGCCGGACGATACCTGCCAAGGGAATTTCCCGCTTGAGGAACACGCTTGCTGCGCGCCGAAGCGCCTCATAGGTGCGCTGTCCGCTGGCGCGCTCCTCGGCCATATTTACCACGATGCGAGAGACACCCTTGGGATTATCCAGGCCATGCAGTTTCATGACAGCATAGGCGTCGGTCAGGCTGGTCGGTTCTTCGGTCGCCACCACCAGCAGCAGGTCGGCGGCTGCCGCGATGCGGCGTTGCGGCAGGTCAAGCCCGGCACCAAGGTCCACGACGACATCCTGCCACTGCTCACGTGCCGCACCAAGCGCGGCAAGAAAAGCATCGAGTGCCGCCGGACTAAGCGATGCCAGGGCCCCAGATCCGGACCGGCCCGCCAATACGTCAAAACCAGCATCGGAAAGGCGTGTTGCAGCCTCGGCGGGCGTCATTTTTCCGGCCAATACGCCGGCAAGGTCGCGTTCCGGCTTGATGCCAAGCTGGACATCAATATTGGCAAGACCGAGATCCGCATCGGCCAACAAAACGCGCCTACCGGTGCGTGCCAGCGCCTGAGCAAGGCTGATCGAGAACCATGTCTTGCCGACACCGCCCTTGCCCGATGCGACAACAATCATTCGTCCAACTGGGCGTGTCACACTACCCTTAGCCATCAGGCAAATTCCTCATCGGTATCTGAGGCACCGTCCCTTGACCCATTCTTGGGAGAGGAGAGTAAGCGCGTCGCCAGGCCCTCCGGTGTCAAGGCTTCTAATCCATCAGCAACTTCCGGGCCAATGCCCGCTTCAGTGAGCGCGAGAGGACCAACTTTAGCAGCCATCAGAATACCCCCCAACCGCCTTGCGGCGTCAAGCCGAGTGGGCAACAAATGCTGCGCGCCAAGCGCCGCAAAGGCTCGTGCCAGATCAGCAGATTCGGAGGCATCAAGCCCGGCGGGAAGAACCAGGGCCATATCCGCCGCAGCCTGCACCACTAATTGTCGCAAAAGACGCGCCTGCTCTTCATTGAACGGATTACAGCCTGCGGTATCAATCAGCACGGCCTGGCCTGGTTTCTTATGCGCCAGCGCCCTGGAAAGCATGGCAGCGCTTGGCGCCACCGCAAGGGTTACGCCCAGAACGCGTGTGAAGGCCGCAAGCTGTTCCACCGCGCCAGCGCGCTGACCATCTGTGGTGATGACCAGCGGTATCATGCCACCAAGCACCATCCGCGCGGTGAGCTTGGCTGTGGTCAAGGTCTTGCCCGCACCGGGTGGGCCCGCCAGCAATAAGGGGCGCTCACGCCCAGGTGGCAATGGTGCAAAGGGCAAGGATTGGGCCAAGCTTTGCGGCAAGGGCGCGGAGGCCAATGCCTGCGCCAGCCTCGGCGGGATATTGTGAAAATCAAGCGGTCCAGGCGGCGAGAGAGTCGGCGGGCTTACCAGGGGTTCGATCAGGATCGGTTCATCAGGCTCAAGCGCTGCCGTGATCTCAACGCCGCGCCGTGTCCGGCGCTGTTCAAGGATGATGGCATCAGCCCCAAGCTCCTCTCGGATTTGGGCCATGGCATCGGCCATATCGGCGCCATGAAAAAGCTTGAGCCGCACGGGTCAGCTGCTCCTTACTGCGGCGGGCATTACGGGTCTGGCCTGCAGCATCAGAGCGACCCCACGGTGCGAATGCGCGCCCGCGGATGGATTTCAGTATGCGCCAATACGGGGGTAGAGGGGCGGAAGCGCTCTACAATGGCACGCACATGGGCACGAATTGTCCCCGAACAGACCAGCACGGGCTGTTCGCCCATGGCATTAGCCTGATCGAAAACATCGCGCAGCTTTTGCATGAACTCGGAAAGCTTGGACGGCGCCATGGCCAGCTGCCGATCATCGGCTGGGCCAATCAGCGCTTCGGTGAAGGCCACTTCCCAATCCGCGGATAGCGTGATCATCGGTACATAGCCCTGTGGGCCACGCGCCGCATCTGAAAGCTGGCGCGCCAGACGCTGGCGCACAATGGCCAGAATGGCGGCGACCGTACGTGCTCCCGCAGCATTGGCTTCCTGAATCCCCTCCAGGATGGTGGGGAGATCGCGAATGGAAACGCGTTCCGCAAGCAGGCTTTGCAAAATACGCTGAATGCCCCCAACGCCAATCGGCTGCGGCACCAGATCGGTTACCAGCTTTTTCTGTTCCCCCGGCAAATCATCCAGCAATTTCTGCGTCTCCGCGAAGGAGAGCAATTCAGCCATGAATTCACGCACGATTTCAGTGATATGCGTCGCAACAACACCTGCGCAATCCACCACGGTGCAGCCGCGTGCCAGTGCTTCCTCACGCCGGGACTCATCCACCCATAGCGCGGGCAGGCCGAAGGTTGGCTCCACGCAACGCTCACCTGGCATATCGGGCGCTCCGCCGGATGGATCTATCGCCAGCAGCATGGGGTGGCGCAATTGTCCTCGGCCGGCCTCAATCTCCTTTACCTTGATGACATAAGTATCGGAGGGCAAGGCCAGATTATCCTGTATGCGCACGGAAGGCAGCACAAAGCCCATTTCCTGCGCGATGGTGCGGCGAAGCCCCTTGATCTGTTCCGTGAGCCGCGGTGCTTCACCCGCCGCCAGCGAAAGCAGGCCATAGCCCAATTCCAGCCGCAGCAAGTCCATCTTGAGCGTTTCGCTGATGGGTAAATCTGCTTCGGGCATGGGCAGAGGCGGTGCGCGCGCCGCGATTTCGCGTTGCTGTTGCGCTTGCGTCAGCCGCCATGCCGCGAAACCCGCTGCCCCACCCAGCGCCAGGAAGGGCAGGAAGGGCATTCCCGGCATCAGCGCCATAATGCCCGAAGCGCCGGCGGCAATCGCCAGCGGCTTCGGACTTGAGGCTAATTGCTCGATCAATGCCTGATCCGCGGTGCCTTCCGTACTGCCCTTGGTGACCACGATACCGGCGGCGACCGAAACCAGCAGGGCCGGGATTTGCGTTACCAGCCCATCGCCAACCGTCAGCATGGAGAAAGTCGTTATGGCATCGCCAAAGCTCAAACCATGGCGACCGATACCAATCGCTATGCCGCCAACCAGATTGATGGCAGTGATGATCAGCCCCGCAATGGCATCGCCGCGTACGAACTTCGCGGCACCATCCATGGCACCATAAAAGCCGGTTTCCGCTTCCAATTCCTTGCGCCGGGACCGCGCCTGGTTTTCGTCAATCAGCCCGGCCGAAAGATCAGCGTCAATCGCCATCTGCTTGCCGGGCATGGCATCCAGGCTGAAACGCGCCGCGACTTCGGCGATGCGCCCGCTGCCCTTGGTAATGACGACGAAATTCACGATCAGCAGGATGAAGAAGACGATCAGGCCCACCACCACATCGCCACCCATCAGGAAGCCACCGAAGGCGGAAATCACATGGCCCGCGGATTCCGGCCCTTCATGCCCATGGGTCAGAATGATGCGTGTGGTCGCCACATTCAGCGCCAGGCGCAAAAGCGTCGTCAGCAGCAGCAATGTCGGGAAGGATGTGAAATCTAGCGGGCGCTGCAAGAAAAGCGACGTCATCAAGACAAGAATGGACAGGGTGATGGACACCGCGAGCCCAAGATCAAGCAGCAGCGTGGGCAGTGGAACAACCAGAACAACAAGCAAGAGCGCAACACCAAGCGCCAGCGTCACATCATTGCCGGGCTGAGCCCGACGCAACCAGGACGGAATGACTGTTTCTGACACGCGCGTCAGTCAGCCACGGCCGTTACCGGCATCTGCCCCGGGATGGGCGGCACCGAAACGCCTGCGGCGCGGTATTCGTGAAGCTTGTTGCGCAATGTACGGATAGAAATGCCAAGCATCTCCGCCGCGCGGGTGCGATTGCCAAGACAGTGGGAGAGGGTTTCAAGGATCAATTCGCGCTCCACCTCTTCCATACGGCGCCCCACCAAGACCGAAGCGCCGCGCGATGCGGGGGCCGGCATGGCGGCTGGCGCCTGAGGCAGCGGAGATGGGGGTGGCGCCATGTCAGGCATCGCCGCTGTGACGGGAGCGGCCATGGCAACCGCCGATGTCGGCGTCATCAATTCAATCGCATCGGGCCCGATCACGCTGCCTTCGGCCAAAAGCACGGCGCGGTGGATGGCGTTTTCCAACTCGCGCACATTGCCCGGCCAGGGATGGCTGAGCAGCATGGTCTCGGCCTCCGGCCCAAGCGGACGTTGCGGCAGTCCATTTGCATGCGCGTAGCGTTCGGCGAAATAGCGTGCGAGCGGCAGGATATCGGCGGGCCGTTCACGCAGCGCCGGAATGCGTAACCTTACCACGGCCAGGCGGAAATAAAGGTCTTCGCGGAAGCGGCCCTTGGCAACTTCGGCCTGAAGGTCGCGATGCGTGGCGGCCAGGATTCGCACGTCAACGCGGATGGGCGCGGTGCCCCCCAGCCGATCAATTTCACGTTCCTGCAGGGCGCGAAGAATCTTGGCCTGCAGCCGCGGGTCCATTTCGCCGATTTCATCCAGCAGCAGCGTGCCGCCATTGGCCTGTTCGAATTTGCCCTTGCGTGCCGCCACAGCGCCGGAAAAGGCGCCCTTCTCATGGCCGAACAACTCACTTTCCAGCAGCGCTTCCGGCAGCGCCGCGCAATTCAGCGCGACAAAGGGGCCATTGGCGCGACGCGATGCCGCGTGCATATGCCGCGCCAGCACTTCCTTGCCCGTGCCGCTCTCCCCGGTGATCAGCACCGAAGCATCGGCGCGCGCGATCTGCGTGGCACGATCCAATAGCGCCACCATGGTCGGGTCTTTAACGACGGGCTTATCCGCCTCACCAGCCACCGTCTGCAGCATGGCGGCGATGAGTTCCGCATCAGGCGGCAGCGGCAGGAATTCCTTGGCGCCGGCACGAATGGCGCGCACCGCCGCATCCGCATCATTTGGCCGCCCGCAGGCAATAACAGGGCAGGCGATGCGTTCTTCCGCCAAACAGGCGATCAGCCAACCGACATCATGCGTCACATCACAAAGAACAAGATCGGCCCCTTCCGCGCGCAACCGCGCAAGGCCGGCGGCGGCACCTTCGGCAACGGTCAGGCGCGCTCCGCGCGCCACGGCAATACGTGCGGCCTGGCCGAGCTCGGCTTCGAGTGAGCCGATGATCAGGACGCGCGCCATCTTAGCCGCCGCGATCCGATTTCACGATTTCCGTCATGGTGATGCCAAGGCGATTGTCGTCCACCATCACCACTTCGCCACGCGCGACCAGGCGATTATTCACATAGATATCCACCGCCTCACCCAGGCGGCGATCGAGCTCCACCACAGCGCCGCGGCCAAGCTTCAGCAATTGGCTGACCTGCATGGTGGCGCGGCCCAGCACCGCGCTGATCTGCACCGGAATGTCATAGACAGCATCCAGATCTCGCATGGCGCCGCTCGCACTTTGCGGGCGCTGATCCTGCTCCGGCGGTGCCATGGCTTCGAAGTTGTCCGATCCACTCATATCATTTTGTCCTAAAGCTTTGGGCCTTCCGAAGGCTGGCCGGTTTCAGATAAAGGGCCAGCACCAGATCACCCTTTTTGAAGATCAGGTTCAAGGTCAAGGCCAGCGGCGCTGAGCGCCTCGGCAATCGCGGCGCGGCGTTTGGCAAGATCGAATTCAGCGCCCCCCCCCTGCCAGACCGCGCGCGCATCACCGAGGCCAATAGCGGGATCCGCCACCAGCGTGACGGAAAGATCGCCAACCAGAGCGCGTACTTCCTCGATCAGGGCGGGGCTAAGGTGCAAATGCGCTTCCGGCAGAAAGGCGAGTGCCGGGCGCAGCCTTTCCGCAAAATCGGCGACCAGGGCGGCACTTTGCTGGGCGGCAAGCCCCGGCAAAGCCGCATCCAGCATGGCCAAGGCCACGCGCGCCACACCTCTGCAGGCTTCGGTGGCGATGTCAGCCGATGCCTGCTGACTGGCGGCAAGGCTTTTGGCGATCTGGGCCAGGCTTTCCGCTGCGTGATGCGCAGCTTCCTGCGTCATGGAAGCGCGGCCGGCGGCAAAGCCATCCTCTCGTGCGGATGCCGCCACAGCACGCAGCGTTTCCTCCATGGGATCAGGTTCGGGCGGCGGCGGTGGCATCCGGGCCGCTTCTTCCCTTGCCGCGTCCAGCGCTTCAATCAGCGATGTGGGCGCAAATTCACGTAGAAGGGCAAGCCGCGAGACCGGGGTAAAGCCTTCCGACATCAATACACCATCTCGTCTTCACGCCCTTCCTGGAGCGTGATCTGGCCCTGCGCGGCCAGGTCCTTCGCCATCACAACCACGGCGGCCTGCGCCTCATCAACGTCACGCAGCCTGACCGGGCCAAGATTGGCAAGGTCTTCCTTGAACATCTTGCCGGCGCGTTCACTCATGTTCTTGAAGAAAAGATCGCGCAGATTTTCTGATGAGCCCTTGAGCGCAAGCAGCAACTGTTCCTTCGGAACGCTGCGGATCAGCACCTGCACACCCTGGCTATCCAGACGTACAAGATCATCGAAGGTGAACATCAACGCACGGATGCGCTCAGCGGCGTCACGATTACGCTCTTCCAGCGCGGCCAGGATACGGGATTCGGACTGGCGGTCCAGATTATTGAAGATTTCCGCCATCATTTCATGCGCATCGCGGCGCTGTGCGCGGGCAAGATTAGACATGAATTCGGCCTTCAAGGTCTTTTCCACGCCTTCCAGCGCTTCCTTCTGCACACTCTCCATGCGCAGCATTCGCATGACCACTTCCATGGCAAAACTTTCCGGCAGCATGGATAGCACGCGCGCCGCATGTTCCGACTTCACCTTGGTCAGCACCACCGCCACTGTCTGGGGGTATTCGTTCTTGAGGTAGTTTGCCAGCACCGCCTCATTCACATTGCCAAGTTTGTCCCACATGGTCCGGCCGGCTGGCCCCCGGATTTCTTCCATGATCTGCGAAACGCGTTCCCGCGGCAGGGTGCGCAGCAACATGCGTTCTGTGGTTTCCCAAGTGCCGACAAGATTGCCCGTCTGGCCGATGGAATCCGTGAATTCGCGGGCCAGATCCTCAACCGCCGAAGCCGAAACCGTGCCAAGGCTGGCCATGGCCTGAGAAATATCGCGGATCTCATCCTCATGCATCATCGCGAAAAGCTTGGAGGCATGCTCCTCACCAACCGCCAGCATAAAGGTTGCGGCCTTTTGCGGGCCCGTCATTTTACCGCTCATGCCGGTTCCTCCGGCGGGGCTATCCAGCGCCTGATCACGTTAAGCGATTGTTCTGGGTTGCTATCCACCAATTCCTGCAGGCGATTGATGGATGAAGCACGCATCTGGCCCTGCACCATGGCAAGGGTGATCATGCCGTCTTGTTCAGCACCAGGAGCCCCGGTTACCGCCGGCAGGCCACCGCCACCCCCCCCCGTAAGTGCCGCGGCACCCGCCGCCCCAGCAAGCGCGCCACCCGGTCCCGGTTTCGCCAGCGTAACCAGACGCCGAACGGCGGGACGCCCCAACAGAAGAATGGCAATCAGCGCGACCAGGGCAAACAGCGCGCTTTCCACAATGCGCGCAACGGTCGAGGAGGTGAAGGCGATATCAAAGAAACCGCGTTCGCCGCTGTCTGTCGGCAAGGGCGGCTCAGCGAAACGCATCGCAACCACCTCCACCTTATCGCCCCGACGCTCATCGAAGCCTACCGAACTGCGGACCAAGGTCGCGATACGTGCCAATTCTTCAGGCGAGCGTTCACGATATTGCGGCGGGCCATTGGCCTGAGGCTCCCAAACGCCGTCCACCAGCACACCGATGCTGATCCGTCGGATGATGGGCTGATCGCGGGTCGTGCTGCGTGTGGTGCGCCCGATCTCGAAATTGGTGGTCTCTTCCTGGCGGTTCTCCTGCGTACTGCCGGGGGTATTTTCATTACCGGGCAGGTTGTTCTGCACCGTTGTCGGCGCCGGCTCTGAACCGCGTGAGCTTTCCTGTACGCTCTGCTGGCTGCGCGCCACCTGATTATCGGGGTCGAAGCGTTCTTCCGTAATCTGGACGCGGTCAAAATCCATATCCACTGAGGCTTCGGCTCTTACGCGCCCAGGGCCAAGGCTGCGTTCCAGCATTTCTTCAACCGAACGCGCCAGCCGCAATTCCTGACCACGCCGTATTTCATCATGAGAAGCCGCCGCTGCCGGCCCGGAAAGCGCCTGCCCGCCGCGCGCCAGAAGCGCTCCGCGGGAATCAACAATGGAAACATTTTGCGGCCGCAAGCCAGGGACAGCGGTCGAGACCAGATGCAGCACGGCCTGAATCGCTTCACGGTCCAGGCGCTGCGCACCTTGCATGGTCAGCATAACGGATGCCTGCGCATCGCCACGTTCACGCGAGAAGGCTTCACGCCGCGGCAGCACCAAATGCACCCGCGCCGATCGCACCCCAGCAAGGGAGGATATGCTGCGCGCCAATTCGCCTTCCATGGCGCGCACCCTGTTCATATCCTGCTGGAAGGGCGTGGTCGTCAGACTTTCACTGCGATCAAATATTTCGTAGCCGACATTACCACCGGCCGGCAGGCCTTCGCGAGCAAGCGAAAGCCGCACCCGCCCCACCTGATCATCCGGCACCATAATCCGCGTGCCATTTCCTTCAACGCGATACGGGACTTTGGCGCGATCCAGCGCCGCGATTACCTGCCCGGCATCGCGCTGATCAAGATCAGCGTAGAGCAAGCCCATGACCGGTTGGCTCGCCCGAATAACGAGCCAGACCAAAAGCCCAAGGACCAGAAGCGCTGTCCCAACCAAGGCCCCCAAGCGCCACATGCCCAAGGCACGCAATTGAGCGACGAAATTCCCCATCACCCCCAACCCTCTTTACCAAGCGTCCCCCGGGCCGAAACCCCGCCTGGAACATACTCATACACCATGATAGGCAAAAAATTCCTCAAGGAAGAGGAAAATACAAGAATCAAGCATTTGTCAAAGGTAATATTGTCTCTTTTTTGATGAGGGCGATAAAGTGACGATTTTTAGATGGCTGGCATGGTGTCGCACAACCAAAAAGCGGCATCGTACAGTTGAATGCCACCAATAGTCAGTAAAGCGTAAATTTTAGAATGGTGATTTCCGCTTGGCTCGATCCTTCGTGGTGGCGGCGCGCTGCTGCCACCCCGAGAGGCTCAAATCCGGCCAGCGTGTTCCGCCCTCAATTCGCTCAACTCACACTCCGCAGCCTGTCGAAGCCGGCCTTTAGTTGACCCAGTAGTAATTGCAGGTCGTTGCCCAGCTTCTCCGCCCCTGTCACCGTGCCGATGGTCGTAAAGGGCAGCGTTTCAGTCTTGCCGCCCAAACCAATGCCGGTCACGCTGACGCTATATGCGCCATCCGGCATGGCCGACCCATTGTTATCCTTGCCATTCCAAGACCAGGTGGTGGGTGAATTGCCAAGCGGCACCGTTTCCTGGCGTATGATTGTATTGCCGTTGCCCCTGACAGTGATCTGGGCCGACTGAGACGTCCCGGCCGCTGGCAATTTCAGCGCCCCCGTCCCGCCTTGCAGGGCGATCTTTTCCGACTCTACCTCAACCTTCTTGCCGATCAGTGGTGCGCTCGCTGTAAGCTGAGCTGCCTGTTCCAGACTGATCAGTTGTTGCAGGTTCTGGTTCATAGCAATCTGCTGCTCGACCGAAGCAAACTGCACCAATTGATTGGTCATCTGATTGGTATCCAAGGGATCGGTCGGACTTTGATTCTTGATCTGCGTAGTGAGCAGCGTGAGGAAGGTGTTGAAATCCCCAGCAAGCTGCGGGCTTTGCATCGTACTGGTGGCGGCAGTGGCGGAAAGGCTAGAAATTGAAGAGGACATGGTTCGGTTTCCGTTCAGACAGCGATGTCAAGCAAGGAGTTAGCGGCTCGCGCCGGTGGCGGCACTGCCCCATTGGGCCTTTCGGCTTCGATGCCGCCAAAGGCGTTGGAGAAACGATTGCCTCCCTGATGGGCGGCATGCTGCTGGTGCTGCTGGCGGCCCTGATCCGAGGCAAGAGAGAAGGAGAGCGAACGCGACGCATCGCCAAGCCCGGCCTGATTGAGCGCCCGGTCCAGCTCACGCTGGTCGCGCTGCAGCAAGGCGAGGGTTTCCGGCCTTTCGGCCACGATGCGGACCTGCCCGGCTTCCTTGCCCTGGCCAATGCTCACTTCAACACGGCCAAGCTCAACTGGATCGAGGGCGATTGTCAGAGCCTCATCCCCGCGGCCCAGCACCAGCGAAACCACCACCGGGGAAAGCTGGCGGGCCGGCGCGGGGGCCGAGAATTCACGCGCCGGGCTGCTGGCCACCGGCGCATCGGCGCGCTGCGGCATGCCATCTGGCCCCATAAAGCCGGGCGGCTGCATCGGCAGGCCTTCCGCCCGCATCTCACCAGAAGGTTTGGCACCCGCGGCCGCAGAGGCTTCCACTGGGACAAGATGCAAAACCGCTTCCTTGGTTCCCCCCGTGACGACCGCCTTCATATCAGTCGCCGCCTCAATGTTACTCAGGGCCTTGGCAAGCAAGGATAAGGGCTCAGGGGGCTTGGCGGCTTCCAACGCCTCCTTGCCAGAGGCCGGCGGGGCGGATTTGCTTGCGCCCCCCGTGGGTTGCTGCAGGGACGGCGCCGCCTGCGATGCCGCCGCCTGACTGGGCGCTGCCGCGAGGGCGTTAGCGACGCCCTGCTGCTGATCCGTTGCGGTGACTGCCGCACCGCGCGAAGCCGCGCTCTGCTGCGCCGCCATCATTTGGCTCCGCAGTTGCTCCGCCCCAGGCGCTGCTTGCGCCTCGGCCTCCACTTGGGTGCCGGGCTGCGCCACCACCACACCGGCAGAAGCTTCGGGACCATCAGCGCCATCCGGCAAGCCGACCGCTGCCTGGGCCGCGAACGTGGCTGCTGCCGGCTGCGTCAGAACCAAGCTCGCCGATAAATCTGACGCCAGCGGGGCCAACTGCCCGGCAGTCGCTTCATTCGCGTCAGACCCGGTCAACAGAACATCGAAGGCCGCAGCGTCCGCGACTTCCTGGATATGCGCTGACTCCACCTGGGGCGCAGCGGCAACGGCATCAGCATCATTTTCGGCCCCAGCCCTGGCCGCGCTGGCGCCGGCCTGGGATGAGCCCGCCTCTGTTGTTTTGGTTTCCGCCGCTGCCCCGGCCCTGTTTGCCTGCTGCGCCGGCCGATCATCATCGCGCCGATCCGCCGAATGGGCCTCCATGCCGGGGCGGCCGGGCCGTTCCTCACCCTGGGGCGAAACAAGCGCTTCGCGCAGCCGGCCATGAAAGCCCGCCTCGTCCTTGGCGGCCTGACGCGCAGGCCCGCCAGGAGCGGGGTTCGAGGCAGGCTTGGGCTGCGGCACTGAAGCTGGATCCAACATGCGGAATTCCAAATAAACGGTTTTCTCCGGCGCCTCCGACCCACCCGCAAGGCATTTTCCCCACGAGTCAGCCGGACAAACCGCCGTACAAGCCGGATTGAGCAAGGCGCGGGCCAGAAATTACCGGCGGTGATGCGGCAGGAATTGCCGCAAACTACGCAATACTTGCCGCGTGGCGGCGGATTCAGTCACTGATTCGCCATCCGTAACGGCCTTTCGCGTTGGCATGGCGTTTGCCTGTCCCGTGGAGACCTATTGTCTTGGAGCTTCCGCAATGTCGCTTTACACCTCTATGAACACTGCCGTGAGCGGGATGAACGCGCAGGCCCGTGCACTCGGGCACGTTTCGGACAATATCGCCAATTCACAAACCGTGGGGTTCAAGCGGACCGATACGAATTTTGTCTCCTTCATTACAGAAAGTAATGTGGACGTGCATCGCCCTGGCACGGTGCTGGCGCGACCGGACTTCGCCAACGGAGTGCAGGGCACTATTGAGCAGGTGGAAAATACGCTGGCGATGGCTATTTCCGGTCAGGGCTTCTTCCCGGCGGCCTTGCCTTCCAGCACCAGTTCCGATGGCACCAAGACGTTTGACTTGCGCAGCTTTTACACGCGCGCTGGAGATTTTAACCGCGATCGTGCGGGCTATTTGGTCAATGGGTCCGGCTATGTGGCGCAGGGCTGGCCTGTCACCAATGGTGTCGTGGACAAGTCGCAGCTTGTTCCCGTTCGGGTCCTGGAAGACGTATTCAGCCCCGTAGCCACGCAAGGCTTGACCTTTTCCGGCAACCTGGCCGCCGGCGGCACAACCGCGCAAAGCACATCTATTCAGGTGATCGACTCGCTCGGCCGCGCACGTTCGTTGGACCTGACCTTCACTCCTTCCGCCGCGCCAAATGACAATACCTGGACTTTGTCCATCAATGCGCCGCAGGCGGTAACGCCCGGCCTTGGCACCGCCAAGATAGCATTCGGGAAGGACCCTGTGAATTGGGCGCAGAACACCTCATATCTCGTTGGTGATAGGGTCAGTGCGAATGGTCAGGTCTATACTGTGACCACTGCGGGGACATCCGCAGCCACCGGGCTCGGTCCGAACGTCACGTCCGGCACTTTTACCGATGGCACTGTTGTCTGGACACATGTCAGAGCAGACGTTCCAACTAATCCAGACGGAACCTTGGCCGATATATACGGAGCTACGGGGACGCTAACCGCCAGCGCTGTCGCGACTAATGGCCCCGCTACAGTTAGTTTCCAAGCCGATTTCGGCCAGGGGTTGCAGACCATGACCCTCAATCTGGGCAGCTTCGGCACGGCCGGAGGGTTGACTCAATTTGCCTCCACCGGTTCCAGTGGCCTCAGCGTGAGCAGTTTTGAGCAGGATGGCGTTACGCTCGGTAAGTTTTCATCTGTCACCACGCAGAATAATGGTGATGTGCGGGTCAATTATGACAATGGCAAGTCCCGCGTTGTGGCGCGGATTCCTGTGGCGGTTTTCAGGGATGCGGATAAGTTGGAACATGTGGACGGACAAGCCTTTGTGCGTACCGCCGAAAGCGGCGAGGCACGTATTGTCCAAGCCGGTGAAGATGGTGGCGGGCTTTTTTCCACGCGCGCTATTGAGCGTTCCAACGTGGACATCGCCTCCGAATTTTCGAAGCTGATCCTGGCGCAGCGCGCTTATTCGGCCAATACGCGCATTGTTTCCACTGTGGATGAGCTTCTGCAGGAAACACTCAACATGCGGCGCTAAGGCCGCATGAGGCATCATTGAGGGACATAGAGCCATGAGCATTGACGCCGCCCTGCTGATCGCAAGATCCGGTTTGATGCACACGCAGCGGGCCCTGTCCAATGCTGCGGATAATGTGGCGAATGCAGAAGCCGAAGGCTATACGCGGAAACGCATCGTCGGAGACGCCGTTTCCGCAGCCGGCCAGGGCATGGGCGTACGTAGCCTGGGCCCGATGCGTGAGGTGGATACCGCACTCCTCAATGAAATGAATAAGCGGCGTTCAGCCAAGGCGGCCGCCGAATTGCGGGAAGCGGCACTCTCGCGCATCGATGAAGCGCATGGCGACCCATTGAAGGGGGAGGCGCTTGGCGATCTTGTTGCCAAATTGCGCACCAGCTTTGTGAACCTTCGGGCAGACCCTTCGCAAGTGGTCAATCAACAGGCCATCGTGCTGAATGCCGCTTCAAATCTTGTTTCTCGTTTCAATGATCTCGGCAGAGTGGTTGGTGAAGCCCGCCAAGCCGCGCATGATGGCATTGTGCAGAAGATCGGGGAGGTCAATATAACGCTCCGCGATATTGCTGTTCTAAGACGTAACCTTGTGGAGCGTACCGGTGCCGGCATCCCAACCGCCGATGTTGAGGATAAGCTTGATTTGGCACTTTCGCGCTTGAGTGAGCTTTTGGAAGTGAAGCCGGTCCGCCAAGCCAATGGCGACATCCTGATTTTGGGCGCGGGCGGTGTCACCATCCCGATCCAGGAACAGGGCGATGTCTTTTCCGTGCAAGGCGCAGTCATCGGACCGACAAGCTACTACGGCGGGATGGGCACTATCCCCGCCATCATGCTAAATGGCCTGGATGTGACCAAACAAATGATCGGGGGAGAGATAGGCGAGTCCATTGCGCTGCGTGATCAGACCCTGCCGCGCTATCAGGCAGAACTTGATATCGCAGCAGCAGAACTCGCGGATCGTTTCAGGGCTGAGGGGCTGAGACTTTTTACGGACGGTACCGGGGCGGTACCTAATCCCAATTTGCCCTACGCTGGCAGCGCGCAGGTCGGCTTCGCCAACATCATTCAGATCAATTCAGCCGTGAAGGCTGATGTCAGACTGCTGCGGGACGGTACGGAAATAATTACGGGGCCACCCGCTTTCACACCAAACCCGCCAGGCGGACCGGTAGGCTTCACCGTCCTGATTGATCGTATTCTGAACCATAGCTTTGGGGCGAATACCGCCTCCGGCGCTAGCTGGGGGCCTTTCGCCACCACGGGTCTAGGCCCGGATGGAACGCTTTCCAGCCCCTTCGGCTCACCTAGCACTATTGAAGACTACAGCGCGCTCGTTACCGCGATGCAAACCTCAGACAGCGCGGCGGCAGCCAGCGCCCTTGAAACAGCAAAGCAGTTCAGTGAGGGGCTGGAGGCGCGTTTCACCCGTGAATCACGGGTGAATGTAGACAGTGAAATGGCGTCCCTAGTGCAGTTGCAGAATGCCTATGCCGCGAATGCGCGTGTGATGAGTACGGCGCAAAGCATGTGGACATCCCTCTTTGACTCGGTGCGTTAAGCCATGACCAGTATCAATTTGACTGCTCGGATCAACTTCAATGCAACCCAGTTGCGTGAGCGCATAACAACTCTTGGGGAACAGGTTTCGACTGGACGCAAGGGCAATACCTATGCGGCGATAGGCACGAATGCGCCGAAAGCGATAGATATGCGTGCCGAAATCGCCCGGCGGACAACCTATCAATCCACAATCGAACAGACTCTGTCCAAGATCTCGGTTTCTCAGGACGTCCTGGACCGCATAGGCGCCATCGCTCAGAAGTTCACGGCGAATACGGCAAAGCTGTTGGGCGCCGCCAAGGCAGAGGAAATTCAGATTCAGGCCGCACAAGCCAAAGCTGCGATGGTTGAGGTGGCGAGCCTACTGAATGAACAGCTGAATGGCGAATACCTGTTCAGCGGCTCTGATTCCAGCAACCCACCCATCCCAAGCCCACAGACCATTGCAACTAGTGGCATGGGTCAATCGATCATAAACGCTGTTGGTACGCTCAATGGCTCGAATGTGGCGACTGTCTTGGCTAATACCAAGGCATTGGCACAATCAGATAACGCGTCCAATACCCCTTTTTCGGATTTTCTCCGTACGACTAATTGGGCGACTGCGACTTCATATGCATTGGGAGATCTGGTTGTAAACAACGGAAATATATATCGTGTTGTGACAGCAGGTGTTTCGGCTGGTGGGCCGAGCGGCACCACCCCGGGAATCCCCGATGGTACCGTCACGTGGGACTGGGTAAAACCGGGGAGCATAGCCGGGGCTACAGAGTCACGTCTAAACGTGTTAGGCAATGACTTTGAGCGGATTGGATATGGCATTCATGCCAATCGCAACGCGGATATTGTCAGTATGGGGGAAACGACCGGATCATGGGCCCGTGATCTATTGCGTGGGCTGGCCAGCATTGCCGGCCTGACGCCAGCACAGGCGCAGCTGGGCGATGACTATACGACCTTCGTCTCGACTGTACGGAAAGGATTGGAGGCCAGTGTTGATGGCCTGGCGCTTCAACGGGGTTCACTTGGATTGGTCGAAGAGCGGCTGAAGAGTGTCGCGTCAATGCACGAAAGAGTGAGCACAACCCTGACGTTTCAGCTTAGTGACCTGGAGGAGGTGGATATGGCGAAAACCATCTCCTCCTTCCAAAATACGCAGACACAACTGGAAGCTTCTTATCGCGCCATTGCGATTGCGCAGCAGTTGAGCCTCACGCGCTTCCTGTGAACCGGGGCGGCTTGCGCGTAAGATGGCCAGGTAGATCAAACTAAGCTTCGATTCTTGCCCCGATTTTCTGATCAAGGATTGGCACTGTATCAAAAACCCAGTGTTCAAAACGCCTGCGTATGGCGCGGTTTTTTGCCATCACCGCCACGCTCACCCCAATTCACTGTGATGCTGCTTAGAATTTTAGGCATCCCATCAACCTGTTTCCCGCAATTGGGCGAATTAGCCCAATGCCTAACGAAACCTCCGATAGAGAATAACGAGCAATTCGCTAATCCCTCGCCTCACAAAAATTCACTTTCGCAAAATTTTCCAAAACCAGACTGGATTTTTCGTGTTCACGGAAAGATTAAATCATTAATAGAGAAAATTCTGCGGCATTTACCCAGTTTTTCAGCAATCATTCAATTTCTCCCCTCATGATCACGTCATTCGCAAGAAGCGGATGCAACCAGACCTTGCGGCCACTTTGATTAGGGCAGAGGTCACGAATGGGAAGGGGAATACCCCGATGGCTATGAATTCCGTAAATACCAATCTTGGCTCCATGGTGGCGCTTCAGTCCTTGAACCGCACCTCGGATCAATTGTCTGTTGTGCAGAAGCGTGTTTCCACGGGCTTCCGCGTTGCCGACGCCAAGGATGATGGCGGCGCATTCGCGGTGGCACAGGCGGTCCGCGCTGATGTTGCTGGCCTGACTGCGGCAAATGAGCAGCTGGGCGGCACCAAGGGCGTGCTGGAAACAACCTTCGCCGCGCTCGGCAAGGTTTCAGATACCATGTTGAAGGTTCGTGAAACCCTTACCCGTCTGGCTGACGGCACGATCAATGCTGATCAGCGCACGCAGTATGAAGCTCAGTATACCGCGCTGAAGACTCAGATCGAGAATTTTGTCGCCGACGCAACCTATAATGGTCGTACGCTGCTCAGCACAGACACTGCGGCGGGTGGCGGCAACATTGTGATGACCCGAAATGAAGCCGGCGGAACTTTCACCGTTTCTGCGGTTGATGGCGCCACGGACCTAGTGATTGCGGCGGCGCCCACATCTGCGGCGGATGCGCAGACAGCCCTCCAGGCTGGCGGCGACTTCAAGACCGTTGAAGCGAAAGTCGCGGATGCGCTCAATCAATTTGGCGCCGATAGCAACTATGTTGACAACCAGGTTCGGTACAATAAGGACAAGATCGATTCGCTGGAAGGTGGTCTCGGCGCCCTGGTTGATGCCGACCTTGCCAAGGAAAGTGCCAAATTGCAGGCGCTACAGATCCGACAGCAGCTTGGCACTCAGGCGCTTTCGATATCCAACCAGTCTCCGCAGATGTTGCTGAGCCTGTTCCGTTAATCAAGGCGGCGGCCCCGCCAAGGCGGGGCCGCCTTCATTGCCGGGAGACAAAAATGTCCACCCTAGTTCTTGAACTTCGCCAAGGCGACATGATGATCGTCAATGGTGCCCCGATACGCTTTCGCAATCGCGCCCGTATCGAATTGACCGCACGCGCGCGGTTCCTTTTTGGCAAGCAATTGATGACGCCCGATATGGCCAATACCCCGGCCCGGCGCATCTATTTCGCGCTGCAGACCGCCTATATCGGTGATTATGATGAAAGGCGCGCCGGCCTTGACCTTGCCCGTGAACTGATCAACGAATTCCGCGAAGCCACAACATCCGAAATGGTACGCGACCTGTTAGACCGCGCCCTGAAAGCGGCCGAAGCGGATCAGTGCTACCAGGCGCTGAAATTTGCCCGCCGCGTCATGCGGCATGAGGAGGTAGTGTTGGGCCTTACACCCGTCTCTGCCGTTTCAGTCTCGGAGGATGTGGCATGAACATGATGCATGCGCATCGCGCCTATCAAAAGACGCGCCAGGCGACTGATCCACGCGAACAGGAAGCCGATGTTGTGCGCCGCGTCACCTGGGCATTGAAGGAAGCGCTTGACAAGGAGGGCATCGCAAGGGCGCGGGCCGTTGCCGATAATCGGCGCCTTTGGATCGCGCTTGAGGCTTCAGTTCGGCATCCCGCCAATCAATTGCCGCGCGACACAAAACTCGCCATGCTCAATGTCGGGCGCGCGGTGCTGCGGGAAATGGAAAACAATGAGCCTGACCTTGGCTTCCTGATCGAGGTGAATGAGCAATTGGCGGCGGGACTTCGGTAATCGCCTTCGGCAATCCGACGCCGCGGCGTGAACCTCTCCGTCCGCGGCTGCCCCAGAGCAACCAAACTGATCGAGCAGAAGCGGTATATGTGGCGCGGTTTGTCTTTGACCTCGGCCATGGTATCGCCTGACGCATGAGGCCAGACGCCGTCATTCTCGGCATTGAAAGCAGTTGCGATGAAACCGCGGCGGCGGTGCTGCGCGCGGATGGCACCATCCTGGCTGAAGCGGTGTTCAGCCAGCAGCAGGAACACGCGGCCTTTGGCGGTGTGGTGCCTGAAATCGCCGCGCGGGCGCATTTGCAGCATTTGCCGGGCCTGGTGGCCAAGGTCATGCAGCAAGCCGGCATTGGTTACGCGGGCCTCAATGCCGTCGCCGCCACGGCGGGGCCTGGGCTGATTGGCGGGCTGATTGTCGGCGCTTCCTTTGCCAAGGGTGTGGCGCTGGCGCATGGCCTGCCCTTCCTCGCCATCAATCACCTGGAAGCCCATGCGCTGACAGTGCGCCTGCCCGGTCTCATGCCGGGTGGGCCGCCGGGCTTTCCGTATCTGCTGTTGCTGCTCTCGGGCGGGCATTGCCAATGCGTGCTGGTGGAAGGGCTTGGCCAATATCGGCGCCTTGGCAGCACATTGGATGATGCGGTGGGGGAGGCTTTTGACAAGGCGGCGAAGCTGCTCGGCCTGCCCTGGCCTGGTGGGCCACATCTGGAGCGTTTGGCAGCGATCGGTGATCCCGCGCAGATTGCCTTGCCGCGCCCGCTGCTCGGCCGGCCTGGCTGCGATTTTTCCTTCTCCGGCCTCAAGACCGCAGTGGCGCGGGCCGTGGCGCTGGGGCAATCACGGCCCTCCGATATCGCCGCTTCATTCCAGGCTGCCGTCGCTGCGGTGCTCGCGGATCGCGCTGCCCATGCGCTGGATATGGCACCGGATGTGACGGCGCTCGTGGTGGCCGGCGGGGTGGCCGCCAATGGCGCGGTGCGCGCCGCGCTTGCAGATTTGGCGGCAGCCAGAGGTCTGCCCATGCTGGCTCCGCCACTGCGATACTGCACCGATAATGCCGTTATGGTGGCTTGGGCAGGAATCGAGCGGCTGCGCTACGGCTCATCGGACCCATTTTCGCATTGCCCCCGCCCGCGATGGCCGCTTGCGGAATTGGTGCCGCCAACGCAGGCGGCGTTCTAGTAATGCGCTTCACGCTGACCTTTCCCAAGGCAAAACTTCCCCCGCGCATCACTAACCCTTTATTTGGTGGGCCGATCCACGCTTCTGTCGGGAACCGACAGCAGCGACCGGACCACTAGCGCGTTTTCCGTTCACATGCGTTTGCCGCAAACGCACTCCCGCGCGTTTTCCTTTACCCTGAAATACCCTAAAGCTGCGCCATGAGATCCCTTCCCCTGATTGGTGTGACCCTCGATTCCGAAGAGGCCGGCGGCTGGTCCAAGCTGCCCTGGTATGCGCTGCGGCGGAATTATTTCTCGGCCATTGTCGCGGCGGGGGGCTTGCCCGTGGCGCTACCGCATCACCCCGAAATGGCGGAAGCCTATCTGGAGGAGGTGGATGGGCTGATGGTGACCGGCGGCGCCTTTGATGTGGACCCAGCGCTTTGGGGCGGCGGTGCGCCGCATCCGAAAGTTACACTGAAGCCGGGTCGGACGGATTTCGAAATGGCCGCAACCCGCGCCGCGCTTTCGCGCGACAAGCCCGTACTTGGCATTTGCGGCGGGCAGCAATTGCTGGCGGTGGCGCTTGGTGGGCGCCTTATTCAGCACATCCCGGACGAAGTGCCGGGCGCTTTGGCGCATGAACAGCCCAATCCGCGTACCGAACCAGGGCATGAGGTGACCATCGCTGAAGGCACCTTACTGTCGCGCATTATCGGCAAGCCGCGCATGGCGGTGAATTCTGCGCATCACCAGGCGGTGGCGAGCATTGGCGATGGCGGCGTGGTGAATGCGCTGGCCCCCGATGGCGTGATCGAGGGTATTGAACACCCCGGCTACCGCTTCGCCCTTGGTGTGCAATGGCACCCGGAATATGCCGTTGATCCCGATGATCCGGCGATTTTCCGCGCCTTCATCGCGGCCTGCCGCGCATGAGTGACGAAGAAGAAGCCGATGGCCCGCGCGGCGAACGCATTGCGAAATTCCTCGCGCGCGCCGGTGTGGCTTCCCGCCGTGATGCGGAAAAGCTGATCGCGGAAGGGCTGGTCAGGCTTGGCGGCAAGCTGGTGACCAGCCCCGCCACTTTCGTCTCTCCGGGTGATCAGATCAGCGTCAATGGCAAGCCCATTGCCGCGCCGGAACGCACCCGGCTGTTTCGTTACCACAAGCCAACAGGTTTTGTGACAACACATCGCGATCCGGAAGGCCGGCCTACAGTATTTGCCAATCTGCCGCAGGGCGTGCCGCGGCTGGTTTCGGTTGGGCGGCTTGATCTGACCAGCGAAGGGCTATTGCTGCTGACCAATGATGGCGCGCTGGCGCGGAAGCTGGAATTGCCGGCCAATGGCTGGGTCAGGCGCTATCGTGTGCGCGTGCATGGCAAGGTGGATGAACGCGCCCTGGCCGCGCTTGCGCGCGGGGTTACGGTGGAAGGTGTCGCTTACGGTCCGATCGAAGCCGGGCTTGATGCGCGCATGGGCACCAATGCCTGGCTGACGGTGGCTCTGCGTGAAGGCAAGAACCGCGAAGTGCGCAAAGTCATGGCGCATCTTGGCCTTGCGGTAACGCGCCTGATCCGCACCGCCTATGGCCCCTTCCAATTGGGCGCCCTGCCCCGCGGCGCGGCGGAAGAAGTGAATGCCAAGGTTTTGCGTGAGCAATTGGGCCTGGACGCACCAAAGCGCGGACGCGAAACGGTGGCGGAACCGGAAGCACCTGAAGTGGCAGAGGCAAAACCGCAACGCCCGCCCCGCGCGCGCCATGCCGGGCCGCAAACGCCGCGTCGCGGCAAGGGCTGATGCGCATCATCGCCGGGCGCTGGAAGGGGCGCGCGCTCATTGCCCCGCCGGGCCTCACCACACGCCCGACCAGTGACCGTGCCCGGCAGGCGATCTTTGATCAGCTTTGGCACGCGCCCTGGGCCGGGCGCGACGCCGTGGAAAACGCGACCGTGCTGGATGGCTTCGCCGGCACTGGCGCCATGGGTCTTGAAGCGCTTTCGCGCGGCGCGGCGCGAGTCTTTTTCCTGGAACAGGATCGCGCCGCACTTCAGGCGCTGCGCGCCAATATCGCTGGCTGCAAGGCTGAAGATGCCTGCCGGGTGATTGCGGGGGATGTCACCGCGCCGCCACCGGCGGCCACGCCATGCAGCCTGGTGTTTCTCGACCCACCCTATGGCAAGGGGTTGGTGCCGCGCGCCCTGGCCGCCTTGCAGGCCAAGGGCTGGATTGCGCCCGGCGCGCTGATCATTGCCGAGACCGGCCGCGATGAAGAAGCGGTGATGCCCGCTGGTTTCAAGGTGATCTCCACGCGTGATCACGGCGCCGCGCGGCTTTCTGCGGTGCGCGCGGCGACGCATTGCGGAGATGCCGCATCCTGATAGGCTCCCCCGAAATCGGGGAGGAAGATCATGCGTCATCTGCTGCTTGCTGGGCTGGCCGCCCTTACGCTTTCTGGCCCTGCCCTGGCGCAGGACCGCACCGTGCGGGTGATTAGCGGTTTCGCCGCCGGCGGTGCGGGCGATTTGATGGCCCGCTTCATTGCTGAATATGCCGCGCCGCATTTACCTGCGCGCGGCGTTGTCGAAAATCGCACGGGCGCCAATGGGCTGATTGCTGCCGAATTGGTGGCGCGCAGCGCGCCGGATGGCGCGACCGTTTTGCAATGCCCCATGGGCACCATGACCATCACGCCCAATCTGCCGGGCGCGAGCCTGCCGGTTGATCCGCGCACGGAAATGACCGGGATCGCGAATGTGGCGCTTTCCACCTATGGATTGGTCGTGGCAGCTAATGGGCCGCATAAGGATGTGGCGGGCTTGCTCGCCGCCGCGCGCGCCAAGCCGGGCGGGTTATCCTATGCCTCGGCCGGCGTTGGTTCGGCGCAGCATCTTTCCGTGGAATTGCTCAAATCCAAGACCGGGCTTGATATTGTGCATATCCCCTATCGCGGGGCGACGCCGGCGATTGTGGATATTCTTGGCGGGCGCGCGGATTTCATGATCACCAATCTTGGCGATGTGATGCGCCAGATTCAGGGCGGCGAATTGCGTCTGCTGGCGCTTGGCGACAATGCGGGATCGCCCTTGTTCCCGCAGGCACGTCCGATTTCCGATTGGGTCCCGGGTCTTGAAATGGCCGGCTGGTTCGGCCTTTGTGGCCCGCGCGCCATCACCGCCGATGCGGCGCGCGCCTGGGTAGAGGCCATCCGCAAGGGCCTTGAAAATCCAACCTTTCGGCAGAGGCTGCTCGACTCCGGCCTGACGCCTAATTTCGAGGATATGGCGACATTCAACCGCCGCATTGCCGGCGATCTGCAATCCTGGGCTGAGGTCATTCGCACCGCTGGCGTGAAAGCCGATTGAAGGGGCAAATACTATGGTCGAACACATTATTGATATCAAAACCCGCGCCGGTGCGATGGAAAGTTTCATCTGCCATCCTGAACGCAACGGCCCCTTTCCCGCCGTGCTGATGCTGATGGATGCGCCCGGCATTCGCGAAGAACTTTACGATATGGCCCGGCGGTTGGCCGCCACGGGCTACTACGTGGTGCTGCCCAATCTTTATTACCGCGCGGGCCGCGATTCCAAATTCGGTCCCGGCGTGCTGACGGTGGGTGATCCGGAGCGCGACCGGATGCGCGCCATTCGCACCAAAATGACCATTCCGCCGGTGATGGAAGATGTCGCTGACATGCTTGGTTTCCTCGACCAGCAAAAACACGTACGCCCCGGCCCGGTTGGCGTGCATGGCTATTGCATGAGTGGGCCTTACGCCTTGGCCGCCGCCGCGCGTTATCCGGGGCGTATTGCCGCCGCTGCTTCCTATTACGGCACTTGGCTTGTCAGTGATGCGGTGGAAAGCCCGCATCTGACACTTGGGCAAGGCAGCGCCGAGCTTTACATCGCCTGCGCTGAACACGATGAATTGGCGCCGCTGCCCATGGTGGATGAATTGCGCGCGCTGTTTGAAGCCTCGAGCGCCAAGGGCGAATTGGAAATCTACCCGGCCGTGCATCACGGCTTCGCCTTTCCGGGCCGCTGGTGCTTCGACAAGCCGGGCGCTGAGCGCCATTGGGAAAGGCTGATTGCGCTTTATCGGCGTTGTCTCGGCTGAGGAAGGGCAAGGTCATGTCAGTGGTGACGCGTCGCGCTTTCCTTGCTGTTGGCAGCGCAAGCCTTGCCGCGCCTGCATTGGCGCAAGGCCAGGCATGGCCCAATCGGCCGGTGCGGCTGATAAGCCCTTTCGCGCCCGGCGGGCCGCAGGATATTCCCGCGCGCTTCATGGTGGAGTTTCTGACGCCGCGCCTGGGGCAGCCGGTAATTTATGAACATCGCGCCGGCGCTGGTGGGTCACTCGGCGCGCAATATGTCGCGCAGGCGAACGATAATCACAGCTTCCTGATTACTTCGTCATCTATTTCAACCTTGCCGGCCATGCGGCGCGATCCGGGGCTTGATCCGCTGACGGATTTGCAGCCGGTGACTTTGGTAACCGATGCGCCGCTATTGATTTCGGGTCGGCCCAATGGGCCGGCTGACCTGGCGGCCTATCTTGCGCGTGCCAAGGCAAATCCGGGCAAGGTTTCCTGGGGCAGTTCCGGCGTGGGGTCTGCCACACATCTGGCCGGCGCTTTGCTGATGCAGCGCGCCGGGATTGAATTGCTGCATGTGCCTTATCGGGGTGCGACGCTTGCGATGAATGCGCTGCTTGCTGGTGATATTGACAGCATCATCACCGATGTTTCGATCCCGCTTGAGCATCTGCGCGCCGGGACGCTGCGCCCCATTGGCGTGACAAGCACGGCGCGCGCGCCATTGCTGGCCGATGTGCCGGCCATCATCGAACAAGTGCCGCGCTATAGCGTGCCCTTCTGGTTTGCGCTGATGGCGCCAAAGGTGATGCCGCCCGAACCGATTGCGCGGCTGCTGGCCGAATTGGCGCCGCTGGCCGCGCCAGAAAGCGAGCTTTCGCGGCGCATGGCCGAACGAGGTTCACAATTGCTGCTGAGCGGGCCGGCACCTTTAGCAGCGCGATTGCGGCAGGAAATTCCGCAATGGCGCGACGTTGTGGCGGCTGCCGGGATTCAGCCGGAGTAGGGGCAGAGGGTCCTGCAGGGGCGACAAAGAACCACCCCGGCGAAAGGCGAAGTTGCAAAGCGACGCTGTTCAGGCCTCGGCGACTTTATGTAAGACATTGTTAAATATGGGAGTTTTTTTGACCGGCTCAAGAAATGAGAGATTTCAGGAAGGGGCGGAGGGGCTTCAGAGCATAAAGTTCCCGAAGAAGAAATGGTGCCGGGTGAGGGATTTGAACCCCCGACCTTCTGATTACAAATCAGCTGCACTACCCCTGTGCTAACCCGGCAGTCGATATTGATGTAGCAGAGTATATCCGTTCGGCAACTCGGCCCCGCGCCGAGTCCCACCTCCTTTTTGGCAGGACCCTCTCGTCCCCTCATGCGCCGCGTTGAACCAGAATTGATTCGCCCTAGGGCATCTAATGCCCCCGGACGGCGCCCGATAGGCTGGCTGAGCCCAAAGGGGCCTGGCTTGGGCATTCGGGCGATTCTTGCCGCGTCGGTGGCCCATGTGTTGATCATCATTTTGGTCTTTCTGGAACTGGACCCGCGCTCCCCGCGGCATGGCGCGCTGGAGGTTGAAGAGCGGGGCTTCGATATTGTTTTTAATGAGGCGGCTGAAACGGGGGCGCCCGTGGAAGTACCGCCTTCTCCCCCATCGCGGCCGCCGCCGGCCATACCAACAGTGCCGCCGTTGCCACCTCGGGCTGAGGCACTCGTACCAAGCCCCTCGCCGGAACCACCACGCCCACCAGCCCCCTTGCCGCAGCAGGTCCCACCTGACCCAACGCCCCCACCTGCACCAAGGCCGCTCGCTGAGGCTCCCGCTCCGCCTCCGCCTCCGACCCCACCGCCGCCCCCACCGATGGCCGAGGCCCCGCCCCCGCCGCCCCCCCCGCTATCCCCGTCACCGATTCCCCCACCAGCCGAAGCTACGCCGCGCGCGGAAGCACAGCGCCCTTATGAGGAACCGCGCCGGCCGCTTGATCTGTCACATTTGCCGCCGATCAGATTGGGGGAGCAGGGCTACCGACCGCGCAATCAGTTGGATTTCACGCTGGGGCCGATACCGAATGCGATGCTGGGCGCCCCGAACCTGCAAGTCCGCGGAGCGGAACAGTTGGACGATTGGCGGCGTGATTTCTATGGCTGGCTAGACGATAACTTACGGTATCCGCGCGATGCGGCGGAATTCGGCGAACAAGGATTGGTCGGGGTGCGCATCATCGCAGCTCCCGACGGGACGGTGCGGCGCATTGAACTGCGCACCGCATCACGCTCCATCATACTCAATCACTATTCGCAATCCGTGTTTCGGGGGGCGAAGTTGCCCGCCTTCAAGCGGCCGACCTCAAGCGAAGTCGAGATTGACCTGAGCATAAACTACCGCTTGATCAGGCGCTGATCAGGCGTGGCCGACTTGGCCAAAGCCATCATCATGCGTGGTGCGCACCAGCGCGGCGAAAAGCCGCAATGCGTCTGGGCCGCCACGGTCGCGCAGCGCGCCATCTTCCATCTCTGCGGCGAGCATTTCAGCGTGTTCGGCCAGGGTATCGGCGGCGCGGCGCATGGCTTCACGAGAAAGCACAAGCTGCACTTCGTCAGGGAGCATTTTCCAATCGGCGGGCTGCATGGTTTTAGTCCAATGGCACAGCCGTTTTGGCAAGGTCGAGGCGTGATGAACGCCGGTGATGATTTGTAACCCGGAAAAAGTTAACAAGAAGTAAGCGAAATCGTAAATGCGGTAAGTTTATTTGTAATTAGGGCCTGTGCCGGTTCATTCCCCGTTACCCTGGGCGTCGGATTTGGCTTGCGAATCCCTCTGGGCTGAACAGGTGGAGCAATTTTTCGATGCGCTGCCACCTGGCAGTGGGGGACAGCTCACTGCCTTTTTTGATGTGCCTTAGTGCCTTGCACCGCCCCCCCCAGCAGCACCCCCACCGCGAGATCATCAGGTCAGGCGCAACCCAAGCATGCGCAAGAAGCCAGTCGCGCACCTTGGGCTGCAGGCTGGTTGCAGGACAGCACGACGCGAATGCCCAACTCCACTCAAGGTAACTACAGCTTCGCATAAGTCAGTGGAATACGCGGGGGAATCCATGCTGCCCCCAATCCAGCCCGCAGTTCGATGCGAATTGCACGATGCGCCAGAAGTCCTGCGTCAGCAAAATAGGGCGGGCGCTAAGCGCTAAACATCGCCTGAACCGCCGCCTGATCCACCGCCGCAATGCTCGCCGGCTGCCATTGTGGCTTTTGGTCCTTATCCACCAGTAGCGCGCGCACACCCTCACGAAAATCCGGATGGTCATTCACCACCACGCGCGTCAGCGCCAATTCCATCGCCAGGCAGCTTGCCAAGTCGCGCTTGGCACCACGGCTTAGCAATTCATGCGTCACGAATAGCGATGTGGGGGAGGCATGATGCAAGATACGAAGCTGTTCACGCGCCCAATCTGTCCCCTCTGCTTCCAGTGCGGCCAGAATAGCCGAGATGGACCTCGCACCAAAACAGCGATCAATCGCCGCGCGATGCGGCGCGAAGCTTGGCTCGGGCACTGCCACACAAAACCGCGCAACCGCCCCGATATCGCCCGCTATCAGCGCAGCGCGCAATGCCGGCAGGGCCTCACGCGTCGTGAAATGGGTGGCCAGCCCCGCATGTACCGCATCCGCGCCATTCAAGCGCGCGCCGGTCAGCGCGAGCCACATGCCAAGCGCGCCTGGTAGGCGCGGCAGCACAAAGGAAGTGCCGACATCCGGGAATAGCGCAATCGCTGTCTCAGGCATGGCGAACATGGCATGGTTGGTGACGATGCGGTGAGAGCCATGCACGGAAACGCCAATGCCACCCCCCATGCAAACGCCATCAATCAGGCTAACCCAGGGCTTGCCGAAATCGGCAATGCCGGCATTCACGGCATATTCTTCCGAAAAAAACGCCTCCACCGCCGCGCGATCACCCGCAACCGCCGCTGCACGCACAGCACGCACATCGCCACCCGCGCAAAAGGCGCGTCCGCCGGCGCCTTCCAGCAGCACTAGCTTCACCGCCGGATCATGGCGCCAATCGCGAATGGCGGCGGCGAAGCCCCGGATCATTTCCTGATTGAGCGCATTCAGCGCCTTGGGCCGGTTCATCAGAATCGTACCCGCCGCGCCTTCGCGGGCGGCAATCAGGCTGGCTTCGGGGGCTTCGATCATGGTCATTCTCTCGGGCTAGTACCGGTTCTTACTCTGGCTTCAACTGCACACTCGCCACCAGGTCGCGGATCTTGGCGGCCTGGGCGCGCACCATGGCGCCGAAGCTTTCGGAATCAGAACCCACGGCCTCCGCGCCAACCTCATCGCAGCGACGGATGAATTCGGGCTGCGCGGCGGCGGCGGCAATTTCGCGTTGCAGCCGTGCCATGATGGGCGCTGGCGTGCGGGCCGGGGCGAAGAAACCGTTCCAGCCATCCAGTTCCAGTGAAGGAAATCCCTGCTCGCGCACCGTCGGTACATCGGGCAATATCTTCGCGCGCTTGGATGCGGTGGTGGCCAGCCCCTTCAGCGCACCGGAACGCACATGGCCGAAGCAGGTGGATATCTGATCACCGCCAAATTGCACCCGGCCCGCGATCAATTCCTGGATCATCGGCGCTGCACCACGGAAGGGCACATGTTCCATGGCAATCCCGGTTTCACGCTTCAGTACCTCGCCCACCATATTCATGAAGGAACCAGGCCCGGTAGAGCCATAAAAGGGCGGCGAGCTTTGTGCCTTGGCCCAGGCGACAAACGCCCGCAAATCGGCGACCGGCACGCTGGGATTGGCCAGGATCACCAGCGGCACATTGGCGCCAAGCGATAGCGGCGCGAAATCCCGTTCAATGTCATGCGGGGGGCGCCCCGCTAGCGTCATCGCCGCCGTGGTGGTCGGGAAGGTGATGTTGTGCATCAACAGCGTGTAGCCATCGGGCGCCGCTTTCGCGACAACGTCAGCACCGATAGAACCCCCGCCGCCGCCGCGATTTTCAACCACCACCGATTGGCCAAGCGTTTCCGTCATGCGTTGCGCAAATAGCCGCGCCAGCAGATCCGTGGTGCCGCCTGCAGGGAAGGGTACGATGATGCGAATGGGCCGCGTTGGGAAATCCTGCGCGCGCACGGTAGCCGGCGCCGCCAGAACGGCGCCTGCAATCAAGACATTACGACGAGAGAATGTCATCCCGGTTTCCTTCCCCTATCCAAGATGACGAGACTGTAACCCGAATATGCGCACCGCCTCAATGCCCCGTATTGGTGCTGGCGGCAACCAGCGCCGTAAAGCAGATGATGGAGACTTGGCATGCCGGCACCTCACCGAGGAACTCCTTGGCGCATGCCTAATGCAGACACTCGACATGTGTTCCACGAACGAATGTCGCAGACAAGCCTTTCATTTGGCAAATAGGTGAGTGAGGGCGGGGGATTTCTGACTCATCCTCACTTTCCTTGAAGTTACGATGCGCAAGACATTCTCAGAATATCAGGTCACCAGTTTGGTATCATCCGCGCTGAGGATGGATCGGGGAGCGTGCCCAAGCGTTGCGCGCGCAAGCGCCAGGGCTTGCTGCAAAATCACCAGATCGCCTATCTGATTGGCCAGGATCAAAACCAGCGCGGCATTCAGATCGGCGCTTTCGGCCTCTGTCAGGCCGCGATGCGCTTCGATAATGGCGCGATAGGCGGCATCGGGGTCCGCGAAGCGTGGCGTTGTATCAAGCACCGTCATACTGCGCCCGCCCGCTGCAAGGCGGCCACTATCGCATCCCGCCCGGTACCGCGAAACCGCGCGGCAATATGTCTGTCAGGACGGATCAAATACGCCGAACCGGGCATAAGTTCGAAACGTTGGATCAGCGCCTCATCGCTATCGGTCACCTCAATCAGGGGCAGACCGGATATGGCGGGCCGTTCGTTGCCATTGGGCCGATGGAGCAGCGCAAAACCATGACCGAGCCGCTCACTCAAATAACCATTGCCGAGCGGCGCATCGGGCATGGGCGCGCCGGGCGGTGGGCCGTCGGCCCAGCCTGCATCATCAGGCGTTGATAGCGGGCTATTGCGATACGCCGTTGGGGTTGAAAGTCGCCCGGAATTAACGAAGCGTTTGCCGAATGCCGTCTGCCGCGCCAAGGCCAGCGCGGCATCGCGAAAACGCGCTTCAGCCATGTGGCGGGGGGCGATGAAATCCGTCGCGCGAGTGGAATTCAGGATATTCTCATCCGCCGCTTCAGAGCGTTCCCGATCATAGCTTTCGATCATCCCTGCCCTGCCCCGCAAGGCTGCGGCGATTTTCCAGCCGAGATTATCCGCATCCTGCACGCCGGAATTGGCGCCGCGCGCGCCGAAGGGCGAGACCTGATGCGCGGCATCACCCGCGAAGATCACCGGGCCATGGACAAAGCGTTCAAGACGGCGACATTGAAAGCGATAGACTGAAATCCATTCCAATTCGAAAGCACCATGCCCCAGCATGCGTTCAATACGCGGGCGCACCAATTCGGGCCGCCTTTCATGTTCGGCATCCGCATCCGGGGAAAGTTGCAGATCAATGCGCCAGATATCATCGGGCTGCTTGTGCAGCAGGCAGGATTTTCCCGAATGAAAGGGCGGATCGAACCAGAACCAGCGTTCCACCGGAAAGGCGGCTGTCATCCGCACATCGGCGATGAGGAATTGATCCTCAAACGCCTCACCCATGAAGTCCAAATCAAGCAATGCGCGCGCTGGGGACCGCGCACCATCGCAGGCAATGACAAAACTTGCATCAAGGCTATAGGCGCCATCGGGTGTTTCAATGCCAAGCCTTGCGCCTTGCCCGCCCGCCTCTATGCCCACGACACGATTAAGCCAGCGCAGATCAAGGCCCAAGGCTTGCGCATGTTCCACAAGGAATTTTTCCGCATAGTATTGCTGCAAATTGATAAAGGCCGGCATCTTGTGGCCGGGTTCCGCCAGCAGATCGAACTGATAAAGCAGGTCTTCGCCCTGGAACACCTTGCCGATATTCCAACGCACCCCCTTTTCCAGCATGGGCGCCGCGCAGCCAAGCCGATCCCAGATTTCAAGCGTGCGCTTGGCAAAGCAGATGGCGCGTGAACCCCCGCCGATCCGGTCCTGATCATCGAGCAATACGCAATCAACCCCGCGCAGCTTGAGATCAATGGCGAGCGTCAGGCCCACCGGCCCAGCGCCAATAATCACCACCGGATATGCAGCAGGCGTGGCGCGCGCCTGATCCGCATGGCGGCGATAGGCAAACCGCGCAAAGGGCTTAGCGGCCTTCATGCGCCGCCGCTTGCGGCTGCCTTGAGTGGCAGCACCAAACCATCGCGCCCCACGACAAGCGGGCCGTGGTATTGGCTGCGGAGCGCTTCAATCCAATGCTGTTCCGTCACCAGCGGGTCATCGGCAGGCACCAGATGATGCAGCGCAAGCAGCCCAACCCCTGCTTCGGTTGCGATGCGTCCGACATCTTCCGCCAGGGTATGGCTTGCCAGAAGATGCTGCTTCAAGCGCGCCCCATTGCCAACACGTGCGACAAGCCGATCCACGCCTGGTTCATAAATCGCTTCATGCACCAGAATATCCGCACCACGCGCGAATGCCGCGAGCGGTGGGAAATAGGTGGTATCGGCTGAAAAAACCACGCTGCCCGCGCCATGGTCAAACCGCAAGGCGAAGCAATCAATCACCGGCGGATGCGGCACGCGCAGCGCGGTAAGCTTCATGCGCGCATCGGCAAAGACCACACCATCCGCATATTCGTGAATCTCCACCATCCGGGCCAAGTCAGGCCGGCCTTCATCTTCGATTCTGATAGCAATGTCATAGGAAAGCGATGCCAAAAAGCCTTGCCAGACGGCGGCCGTGCCACTCGGCCCATGCACCACCACCTTATCCTTCAAGCCGGCGGTCCAGGCGGTATGGATCAGCGGCCCCAATTCCAGCACATGATCCGAATGCAAATGCGTGATGATGATGCAGCGCAATTCAGGCAAGGCAAGGCCGGCTTCAACCAGCCCACGCGTCACGCCAAGCCCGCAATCAATCACATAAGGATAGCCACCGATCATTAGCAGATTAGCGGTGGGCGAAGGCCCGCCCTTGCGAATGGCAGGCCCACCCTTGGTGCCAAGCAGCACCACACGATCCGGCTGCAGGGGTGCTGCATTCATCTCACCAGACCTGCTTCTTTTTCGGGTTGAAGCGCTTCGACAAACCTTCCCAGCAATCAATATAGTTTCGCTGCAAACTGGGCAGCTTGGCCGCATGAGCGGTGACGCGTTGTGGGAAGCGTGTTTCGAACATGAAGGCCATGGTGCCAGTCAGCTTGACCGGCTTCAATGCAGCGTTCGAGGCATGTTCGAAGGCCGCCGCATCTGGCCCATGGGGCAGCGTCTGGTTATGCAGCGAATAGCCCCCCGGCACGAAGCCTTCCGGCTTTGCATCATAAACGCCATAGATCAGGCCCATGAATTCACTCATGACATTGCGATGATACCAAGGTGGGCGAAAAGTATTCTCTGCCACCATCCAGCGTTCGGGAAAAATCACGAAGTCAATATTGGCTGTACCTTCCTCGCCGGAGGGAGAGGTCAGCACGGTGAAGATCGAAGGGTCCGGATGGTCGTAGGAAATCGAACCAATGGCCGCGTAGCGCCTGAGATCATATTTATAGGGATAGTAATTCCCATGCCAGGCAACGACATCCAGGGGCGATTGACCAATCTCGGTCACAAAAACATCGCCACCCCATTTGACGAAAAGTTTCGATGGCGCCGCCTCATCCTCATAAGCCGCAACGGGTGCCAGGAAATCGCGCGGATTGGCAAGGCAATTGGCACCAATCGGGCCACGATTGGGCAAGGTGAAGGGGCTCGCGTAGTTTTCGCAGACATAGGCACGCGCTGGCCCATCCGGGATTTCGCAGCGGAAGATGATGCCGCGCGGGATGACGCAAATCTCACCAGGTTCAATCTCAATCGCGCCAAATTCAGTGCAGAAGCGAAGCCGGCCCAGCTGCGCGACAATGAGCATTTCGCCATCGGCATTGAAGAAATACTCACGCAGCATGGACCGCGTGATGAAGCCGATATGCGCAGCCATGCCCGCTTGCGTATCTGCATCGCCTGCCGTGGTGATGGTGGTAAGACCCTCCACAAAGCTCACGCGCTCGCGCGGCATGGGCGAAGGATCCCAGCGCATTTGGCCAAGCAAGGGCTGGCGTTCCGCGGCATTGGGGGCGGTGCGGATCAGCCCGCGATCAATCGGGCGATAATGGCCGGAATGCTTGACCGTCGGGCGAATGCGATAGAGCCATGACCGTTCATTCTTGCCATGCAGCGCGGTGAAGGCCGAACCGGAAAGCTGTTCGGCGTAAAGCCCGTAATTGCATTTTTGCGGGGAATTGCGCCCGATCGGTAAAGCATCGGGCAATGCCTCTGTCTCAAAGGAATTGCCGAAGCCCGACATGTAATGGGGCGAAGCGGGGGGCTTGGTCTTAGGCATGATCAGGCTCCGGCGCGTTTCATTCAACCTTGGCGCCGGAAATGCGGACCAGCTCTGCCACGCGTGGCATTTCAGCGGCGAAGAAAGCAGTGAATTCCTCCGGCGTGCTGCCAACCGGCTCATAGCCGAGGCCGAGGATGCGTTCGCGTAGCTGCGGGTCTCTGAGCCCGGCTGCCAAGGCTTGCGATATGCGCTGCACCGCCGCGCTTGGGGTGCCGGCAGGCGCAAAGGCACCCAGCCAGGACGAAAACTCATAGCCCGGCACCACTTCCGCGACTGCGGGTATGTCGGGGAATTCCGGCGCACGCTGTGCCCGTGTAATGGCAAGAGCCCGCACCTGATCAGCGCGGATTTGCTGCACGGTTTCCACGATTGGCGAAAACACGATGTCAACGCGCCCGGCCACCAGATCCGTCATGGCGGGCGCCCCACCGCGGTAATTGATGTGGGTGAATTGCACCTGCGCCAGATGCTCAAACAAGGCAGCGGCGAAATGCTGTGAAGACCCCGCACCGGCTGTGCCGACATTGACGCGCCCCGGATTGGCCCGCGCCAGCGCCACCAAATCAGCCAGCGTCCGCGCCGGAAAGCCCGGATGCGCCACCAGCATGTTGGAGCTTTTGACAAACAGCGAAACCGCGGTGAAATCCTTCACCGGATCGAAGGGTAGGTTGCGATAGAGCGCCGCATTCACCGCCTGCGAACCCATGGAAGCCACCACCAGCGTATGCCCATCCGGCGCGCTGCGCGCGACATGTTCGGTCGCGATATTGCCCGCGGCACCCACACGATTTTCCACCACGGCAGGCTGCGGCAAGGCCGCCGAAAGCGCCTGCGCCATCAGCCTGCCGGTGGTATCCGTGGACCCGCCAGCCGCGAAACCGACCACCAGGCGTATGGGCCGGCTTGGCGCCCATTCCGCGCCTTGCGCAGCGGCACCGCGCGCCATCAGCAGTGCGGCCGCCATGCCCGTCATCAAGCCCCGACGATTGATCATGATGCTCCCTCCTCCGTTTTTGATGTCAGACGTCGAAGAAAACCGTCTCCTCAGCGCCCTGCAAATGAATATCAAAGACATAGGTATTCTCAGCCGCGCCTGAAACGCGCCGCGCGATCAGCGTCTTGCGCCGTTCTGGCTGTTCGATCAGGCGCAGCACCGGGTCTTCGCCATTGGCCGCTGCCTCATCTTCGAAATATAGCCGCGTCAATAGGCCCAGATTGATGCCGCGCGCGACAATCCAAACCAGGATATGCGGCGCAAGCCTGCCTTCCCCATGCCGACGCGCAATCCGCCCCGGCTTGATGGTGGCAAAGGACCATGTGCCGGTTTCGAAATCCGTCCCCGTGCGCCCCCAGCCACGAAAAGCCGTATCGCGCGGCCCAGCTGCATCATCCGCCGGATGGTTGAAACGGCCAAAGGAATCCGCCTGCCAGATTTCGACCAAGGCATCGCGAATTACCGCACCGGTGCCATCAAAAATCCGCCCTTCGATGCGGATGCGCTGACCCTGGACTTCAGAGCCAAGCGTGATGGAACCGAGATTATTCTCGAAAATATCGAAACCCGCCTGACGGGGGATCAGGCCGATATGCACAAAGGGTCCCGCGGTTTGAGAAGGCGTTTCAGGCAAATAGCCAAGCGCATCGGGCACGATCATGGCGGTTCAATTCCCTTGCAGCTTGTTTTCAAACACCGTCGCGCGAGTGCCGCGCAACACGATATCCCAGCGATAGGCAAGCGTATCCAGCGGCACTGATGCGGCAAGATCGAGCCGTGCGACCAAACGATCCCGTGCTGCCGCATCCGGAATGGTGTTCAGGATACTGTCATGGCGTATCAACGGATCGCCTTCAAAATACATCTGCGTGATCAGCCTTTGTGCGAAGCCTGTGCCGAAAACTGAAAAATGCACATGCGCCGGCCGCCAATCATTCACCTTGTTGCGGAAGGGATAGGGGCCAGGCTTGATCGTGCGAAAGACATAGCGCCCATCGCCTTCGGTCAGGCAGCGCCCGCAGCCGCCGAAATTCGGATCAATCGCGCCGATATAGTTATCATTGCGGTGACGGTATTTTCCCGAAGCATTGGCCTGCCAAAGCTCCACCAGCACGCTGCGCAAGGGGCGTGCATTGCCATCAAGCACGCGCCCATGGATGATGATGCGCTCACCAACGGGTGCGCCTTCCTTGGCGTAATTCAAAATCAGATCATTATCGCGCGGGCCAAGTTCTTCCGCGCCGAAAACCGGTCCTGCCAAATCGGACATGCCGGTCTTCAAGGACAGCGGCGGGCGCGTTGGGCCGCGGAACATGCTGGTCTTGTAGAGCGGCGAAATCGCCAAGGGATGCTGCGCCAGATCGCGTTGGATGAAATCTTCCTGAGGCATCAGGCGCCCCTCCCCCGGTCCAGTATTCGCGGCGTTGCAGCAATGGCTCCAAGATGAAGGCGTGGCATGGGCGGTTTCTTCCCTGGAAGTTTCCTGTCCGGCGCTGGCCTGCTATGGCTTGCCGGCGCCTCATTGATTATGAGAGGACCAGCCGCAAGCCTCGTCAAGCAAATTCACCGCAAGGCCGGCGCCGATTTAGGGGGAAAGGCCATGCGTCTTCCAACACGCACCCAGGTTGCGATTATCGGGGCCGGTCCGGCTGGGCTGCTGCTTGGCCAATTGCTGCATAAGGCGGGCATTGATGCTGTCATTCTGGAACAACGCAGCGCGGAATATGTATTGGGGCGTATTCGCGCCGGCGTGATTGAACAAACCACGGCGCAATTACTGGAACAGGCCGGTATTGGCGCGCGCATGCATGCGGAAGGCCTGGTGCATCACGGGTTTTCGCTTTGTGTGGACGGCCAGCGCCAGCGCATTGACCTCAGCCGCCATACAGGTGGCAAGACCGTCACGGTCTATGGCCAGACGGAAATTACGCGCGATCTGATGCAAGCGCGCAAAGCCGCCGGTCTGGTCACGGTTTATGAGGCCGAGAATGTCACGCCGCTTGCGTTCGATACGGCACAGCCAAAGGTGCGTTTTGAAGCTGGTGGCACCGTGCATGAATTGGCCTGTGATGTGATTGCCGGCTGCGATGGCTTTCACGGTATTTGCCGTGCCAGCGTGCCGCGCACAGCCATGACGCTTTACGAAAAGATCTACCCCTTTGGCTGGCTTGGGCTTTTGGCCGATGTGCCGCCGGTTGATCATGAATTGATCTATGTACGCCATGCGCGCGGCTTCGCGCTTTGCAGCATGCGAAGCAAAACCCGCAGCCGCTATTACCTGCAATGCGATTTGAATGACAGCGCCGCCAATTGGTCCGATGATGCCTTCTGGGCGGAACTGCGGCGCCGTCTGGACCCGGAAGCTGCAGGCGCCCTCACCACCGGACCATCACTTGAAAAAAGTATCGCACCGCTGCGCAGTTTTGTCGCGGAACCGCTGCGCTTTGGCCGGCTATTCCTGGCCGGCGACGCTGCACATATCGTTCCCCCCACCGGGGCCAAGGGCCTCAATCTCGCTGCATCGGATGTGCATTATCTGATGGAGGCGCTGACAGGGTTTTTCAGCAGCGGTCAGGATACCGCCTTGGCCCATTACTCGCCCCGCGCCTTGGCGCGCATCTGGAAGGCCGAACGGTTCAGCTGGTGGTTCACCAGCCTCTTGCATCGCTTCGATGGCGCCGAAAGCGCCTTTGACGAACGCTTGCGTGGTGCGGAGCTTGCCTATCTGATGCAATCCGAAGCGGCGCAGGCAGCCCTGGCGGAAAACTATGTCGGGCTTCGGTTTTGAATGGGCCACCTGACCCGCAGGGACGAAAACCGTTTTTTGCTTGCTGGCGCCTAAGGGTAATGCTAGCCCTTTAGGCGAAAAAATTGCCATCAGGCGCCGGACCCAGCATGATCCGGCAAGAAAAAGGAACGCCCATGACCCTGTCCCGCCGCCTAACGCTCGCCCTTGGTGCCGGCATGCTCGCCAGCCCACTCGTTATTCGTGACCTGAAGGCTCAGGCGCAGATCACGCTGCGGCTGCATCACTTCCTGCCACCCGCATCCAATGGCCAGCAGCGCTTCCTCGCGCCCTGGGCACAGCGGGTGGAGCAGGCTTCAGGCGGGCGGCTTCGTGTGCAAATTTTCCCGGCCATGCAGCTTGGCGGCGCGCCGCCCCAGCTTTTCGATCAGGCGCGTGATGGTGTCGCGGATATTGTCTGGACCCTTCCCGGCAATACGCCTGGCCGTTTTCCGCGCATTGAAGCGTTTGAGCTGCCCTTCTTCGCCTCTCGCCGCGCCATCACCAATTCCCGCGCGCTGCAGGAATTTGGCGAACAGCATCTGGTTGAGGAATTCCGCGAAGTGAAACCGCTTTGCTGGTGGGCGCATGATCATGGCGTGATCCATGCCAATAAGCGCGTCGCGAGGCTTGAGGATATGGCCGGGCTGCGCCTGCGCTTCCCGACCCGGCTTTGTGGTGAGGCGTTGCGCGCGCTCGGTGCGCAAGCGATTGGCATGCCCATTCCGCAAGTGCCTGAATCCCTCGCGCAACGCGTGCTCGATGGCACGGTGGTGCCATGGGAAGTGGTGCCTGCGATTCGCGTGCATGAATTGGTGCGCTATCATACGGAAATCCCGGGCTCACCCACGCTTTATACTGCTACTTTTGTGCTCGCCATGAACCGGGCGCGCTATGAAGGGCTGCCCGCAGAGTTGCGCCAGGTGCTGGACGCGAATTCAGGCATGGTGGCCGCCAGCATGGCGGGCGAGGCTTGGGATGCGGCAGCGGAAGCAACCCTCACCATCGTGCGCGCGCGCGCGGGCAATACCATCACGACCCTGCCGGAGGAGGAGGTGGCGCGCTTCCGTGCCGCGACGCAACCGGTGATGGATACCTGGCTGCGACAGGCAAATGAACGCGGGCTACCGGCGGAACGCTTGCTCGCGGATGCGCGCGCAGCCTTGGAGAAACACGCGTGAGCGAAATTTCCGGCGATACCCAGGCCAAGACCGAGTCTGAAACCGGGCTGCCGGCGCTTGATGGGTTGGCGCGCTTATTGGCGCTGCTTGGTGGGGCTTTGGCGGTTGCGCTTGCGCTCCTGGTCAGCACATCAATCACCCTACGTGCGCTTGGATTAGGGGGCGTGCGCGGGGATTTCGAATTCGTGCAAATGGGCGTTGCGCTGATTGTTTTTGCCTTCATGCCCTGGTGTCAGGCGCGGCGCGGCAATGTGATGGTGGATAGCTTCACTAGCAGGCTGCCACCGCGCTTTCAGGCTGCACTTGATGCGCTTTGGGAAGTGGTCTTTGGCGCGATGATGGCGCTGATCGCCTGGCGCCTTGGTGTGGGTGCGATGGATGCAGCAAGCAGTAGCACGACCACCATGGTCTTGCTTATGCCAATCGCGCCCGCCATTGCCGCTTGTGCGGCACTTGCGGGATTGACGTCCGTAGTCGCGCTCGCCATGGCGGTCGCGCGGCTCAGGGGCGGCGCATGAGCGGGATTGAAGTCGCCATTCTTGGCTTTGTGGCGATGCTGGTGCTGATCGCGCTTCGCATGCCGGTTGGGCTTGCGATGCTTGTAGTGGGCGCCTTTGGCTATATTCATCTAACCAGCCTGACCGCGTTTCTGTCCTATATCAAAACCACTCCCTATCATAACTTTGCCAATTACACGCTTTCGGTCATTCCGCTTTTCATCCTGATGGGCGCGCTGGCTGAGGTTTCCGGCCTTTCCACTGATTTGTTTCGCGCGGCGCGCGCTTGGATCGGGCATCGGCGTGGCGGGCTTGCTTCCAGCACCATCGGCGCCTGCACGGCCTTTGGCGCCATTTGCGGGTCTTCCGTTGCCACAACGGCAACTTTTGGGCGCACGGCGCTGCCCGAATTCCGCCGCTATGGCTATGATCTTGGCTTTGCCACGGGCACCATTGCTGTGGGCGGCACGCTTGGCATTCTGATACCGCCTTCGGTGATTTTGGTGGTTTATGCGATCTCCACCGAACAGAATATCGCCAAGCTGTTTCAGGCGGCACTGCTTCCGGGCTTGCTTGCCACCGGTTTCTATCTTTGCGTGATTGCGCTCATGGTACGGCGCAATCCAGGCCTTGCACCGCCAAGTGAAAAACTGCCCATGGCCGAACGCTGGCGCGCGCTGGCGGGGGCTTGGCCAGCAGCGCTGGTCACCATCATCATGCTTGGCGGCATTTATGGCGGCATTTTCACGCCAACCGAAGGTGCTGCGGCCGGTGCGACTGCCATGCTGTTAGTGGGGCTCGCGCGGCGCAGTATCGGCTTCAAGGAATTCGGCACGGCATTGATCCGCACGGCGGAAACCACGGCGATGATTTTCGTGATCCTGCTGGGGGCTGAGGTTTTCAACGCCTTCCTCGCCTTCTCACAATTGCCGATGGAAGCAGCGCAAGCCATTGCAGGGCTTGGTCTGCCGCCACATGCGGTGCTGGTCATGCTGCTTGCTTTTTATATATTGCTCGGCGCGGTGATGGATGAATTGGCGATGATTCTGCTGACATTGCCTGTATTCTTTCCCATCATCACCGCGCTTGATTTCGGCATGGGCGCGGATGATGTGGCTGTCTGGTTCGGCATTCTTGTACTGATTGTCTGCGGCATTGGCCTTACCGCACCACCGATTGGGCTTAATGTCTTTGTGGTCAATGCCATAGCGCGGGATGTGCCGATGTTTTCCACCTATCGCGCTGTGGCACCTTTCGTGGCGGCGGATGTGCTGCGCCTGGCGCTGGTGGTGATTTTCCCTGGTCTCTCGCTATGGCTGATGTGGTTGTTGGCGGATTGAAAAGTAAGCCTTCTCTTGATTTTCATTGATGATTCGGAACATGTCCAATCGGCCAATGTGAACCGGCCACGAACCAACCGAAGACCGCTTCGATGCGCGGCCGCTAAAATGACAGCAATGTGCGCGCCTTTTCCCGCCCCAGCAGAATTTCTCCAAGTCTCAGTAAATCCATTTGGGTGATCGAAGCGCCGGACATGTCTTTCCGTACCGCACTGAAAGCCTGAATAAGGCGCTGTTGGATTTCGTCATAGCTTGGATCATTACCGAAATGGCGCCCAAGAAGTTCCAAACGCCGGGCTGCGCGCGCATCACGTTCAAGCTGGGCAAAGGCCGCATCGGAAAACGCCTCTGATGAGGGTGTGAGTGCCGGCAGAATCTGCTCCTCAATGACCTCAAGCATCATTATGCGGCAATATTCCTCAAGCCGCCAGAATAGCGCCGAAAGTTGCCGACGACGTCTAGGTATCTGGAAAAATGGCGTAAGTGCCAGAGCTTCCATCGTCTTTCCCAGTTCCTCAGCACGCTCTGCGGCATCATAAAGTTCGCAATCCGTGAGCTGAGGCAGGGTGGCATCAATCCAGTTTTCCAGGTTTTCAATCACAATCTCGGAAACGCCCGGCGGCATGCCGCCGGTGGCCAAGCCCACGAAAGCCGAAGAGTTACGGACACTACGAAGCAGCGTTCGGAAGGCTGCAGTGAAAACCTCCGGACCTTCGCTGGCGGGTCCTGTCAGCGCTTCCCTTAGGGCGCCGACTGAAATCTGCGCCTCCCCCATCCGCAAAATCTTCCATAATGCTCCGGCATGGGTCCAAATCCCCGCGGCAAGCCGCATCATGGTGCGGAAATCTTCAGGTGAGAAACCGGCCTCCGCCCATCGCGTTCCCGGCGTGATGCGCTCCGCGCCCTTGGCAGCACCTTCCCAAAAGGGCCCACCAAATTTCTCTACAATCGACACATCTGAAAACACGGCGTGACGCAGGGCCTTCGACATACTCTGGGCAGCCTCCCCCAGTAGTTCACCGACCAAGGAGGAGATCAAATGAAGGGCGTTACGCGGAATGGTTGCCGGGTCGCGCCGCCACGCGTTTGGATCAACTAATGCCCCAGATAAGGGTAGAAACAATAGCCTTGTAAGCGTCACCGGCCGTGGTGGGCGAAGTATCGCGAGTCTAGGCCGAACCTCTGTCAATAGACCGTCCAGCTTGGACCGATCAGGTAGCCGGTCAATCATTGCGACGATACGCAATAGGTTCTCATCACTCGCCGCGCTCAGACTTTCCGACAGGGCGTCGGCGTCCTTTGATACCAGGCGCAATTCCCCGTCAATGTTCTTTGACCTCCGAAGCTTTTCCTTCATTTTCGCGCGATAACGCGGCACGTGAACGCGGCCAGAAGCTGCTTTAGCGCCGGCCCCGCTTGGGGTCATGCGGTTTTCGTAATTCAGGCTGAAGCTGATCAGACCCTCATTCCGTTCGGTGATATCCAGACTCTGCCCGCTTCGCCAATCGGCGCCCTGCGAAACAACGCGTGAAAGCTTTGCTGGTGCCTCGCGTGCTTGGTCCTTGGCAAACCAATGATGCACTTCCTTTGGCAAGGCCGGCACCAGCACGGCCAAGTCCCAGACAATACTGCGGCGCATTTCAGGTTCCGTGCGTCGCCAAAGCGCGACGAGAACGCCCCAGCCATCCAGCAACCATTCAACCCGCCGCGCTCTATCCAGTACCCTGGCCGCCTTGATCCGGGGGCGCGCGAGCAGAGCAACGATATCACTAAGCCGTGTTTCAATCTCCGCCAATGCGAGTTTGGTGTAGTGTAAAGTCGAATCTGCAGATTCGACCAGAAAGCGGATAGCCAGATTTTCAGCGGCGCCATCAGCTTCGTTGACAAAGGCTCGGTATTCCTCCGCCATCATGGAGATTTCGGACATCAGGCGGCGCGCCGGTGCTGAGACCGTGCTCGGACCGATAAAGGAAAGCGTGGTCGCAAGGCTACGCAGAGATTGCGTAAGCGCAGGATCACGCGCGGTAAGCACTTCCGAAGCCTGCGCCAGCTCTGCCTCTGTCGGGTTGCGTTTGGCGGCGTTACTCAGTGTCGCAGGCGGACCATTGGAACACTGCGCCATGAATTCTGCCAACAGTTTTGCTTCATTCGCGTTCTCCTCACGCAAAGCCTCCTGGGCAGCCTTGGCAACCGGACGCCCGGCCAAACCTTCCGCCGCAACACTCAATGCTTCTCGGCGTATTGCGGTCGGATAGATTTCCGATGCCTTGGAAAGCAGTTCCCATAGTCGCAGATCAAATAACGTCGGTGCGCCAACCTCCGGCAAGCCGCGCCAAGGCAGAATATAGTTACCCTTTGCCTGGGCGGGATTAATCAGCACGAGTTCGAAGCCACGCTGTTCTGGCGAAGGGCGAATACGCGCACCGAGCAAGCGGGCACTTGTAAAGGGAACGCCCGCGCCCAAAAGAGCGAAGCTTGCGACCTCTTCTCGCGCGGGTACAGAGTGTTCCGTTGGTGTACCGTCAGACAAGCGTCACCTCGCCTGTCGTGGCGCAGAATTGCACCCGTCAAGAAAAGACAAAAAACTGATTTCTATAGCGACATTTCGTAAAGACTGCTTCCACAACCCGGCCCCAGAGCCGATGCCATGGCCCTGCTGCGGTGCAGCAAGACCGAACCGATCAAGAAACTGATTATCCCCGAACCAGGAACGCAATCTGGTGGCAAGCGCCCTGGGCCTTGAGCCTGACCGATTGGCCATCATCAGGGCACCTTGTCCGCTGCCGCGTGAAGCACGCCCCTCAGCCAGGTCACGGCTCGGTAAACACCAAAATGACAAGCACCGATCAAAATACTGATCGGCTGTGAGCAGCCCCTCCCAGATTCGGTCTGAACATGCCTGCGCCTTGAACATGACCGTCAGTTACCAGAACAGCCCTGGTCTTGAAAGAATGCCCTGAAATCGCTGGAGCCCATTGTTCATTCCACAATGCGCCCGACCGACCAAAGGCGAGGCATGAGGCTTTAAGGTAGCCAAATTCAGCCAAGATATCAATCGGCGCCTTGACTTTCCTACTTCTTTCCCGACCGGCGATGACGAATGGCAGTCCTTCGGCGCGATTGGCCAGGGGCAACCAAAACATATACCTTCAAATCGCCTTTGCCGCCCGCAAGGCGGCGATTTCCGCGGCAGTGAAGCCGAATTCGCCCAGAACCTGATCAGTATGCTCACCGCGCTCCGGGGTCGGGCTGCGCGCGCAGGTCACACCGGCAATCTGCATCGGCGCGCGCACCAGTTCGATCTCACCAAGGGCGGGGTGCGCCACCGGCATCGCCATGCCGAGGTGCTTCACCTGCGCATCGGCGAAAACCTGATCCATGGTGTAGACCGGCCCACTTGGCACGCCGGCCTTGTTCAGCGCTTCCACCCATTCGGCGGTGGTTTTTTCGATCAGGCGCGATTGCAGCAGCGCATTGGTCTTGTCGCGATTGGCGTGGCGCGACTTGTCGGTGGCGAAGGCCGGGTCCTTCGCTTCTTCGGTAATGCCCAAAGTCGCCACAATCCGATCCCACATTTGCTGCCCACCGCCGGCCAGGTTCATCAGCCCATCCTTGGTGCGGAACAGGCCGGTTGGCGTCGTGGTCGGGTGGTCATTGCCGGCCTGGCCCGGGATATCGCCCTTCATGGTCCAACGGGTCGCCTGGAAATCCATCATGGCGATCATGGCTTCCAGCAGGCTGGTATGCACCCAACGGCCCTTGCCGGTTGTTTCGCGTTCAAGCAGCGCCACCAGAATGCCGATCGCGGTATAAAGCCCCGCCGTCAAATCCGCGACAGGAATGCCAGCCCGCACCGGACCCTGGCCGGGCAGGCCGGTCACACTCATGATGCCACCCATGCCCTGGGCAATCTGGTCAAAACCCGGCCGCTTGGCATAGGGCCCGTCCTGGCCGAAGCCCGAAATCGAACCAAGCACAATGCGCGGATTGATGGCCGAAAGCGCGGCGAAATCAATCCCCAGACGTTCCTTCACATCCGGGCGATAATTCTCCACCACCACATCGGCTTTGGCTACCAGGCGATGGAAGGCTGCCAGGCCCTCGGGCGCCTTCAAATTCAGCGTCATGCCGCGCTTGTTGCGATGGGTGTTCTGGAAATCCGGCCCATGGCGCTCTCCACCCATGCCCTTGCCCGTATCAACCTCATCGGTTGCTTCCACCTTGATGACATTCGCCCCCCAATCCGCGAGCTGGCGCACGCAGGTGGGGCCGGAACGGACGCGCGTCAGGTCAAGCACGGTAAAGCGGGAAAGCGGCATCATGGCGGTATCTCCGTCGGAATTCGGCACCTTGTTGGCATTCTGTCTGGCGCTCGGCAAGGGAGCGGGTTGACGCGCCAGCGCCGCGCGCTACCCATGCGCCCACCAAAACCCGAGGAACCTGACCATGAGCGACGATCTGCTGCACGAAACCCGCGAAGGCGGCATTGCCTGGACCACTTTCAACCGCCCGCAAGCGCGCAATGCCATGACCTTTGCCATGTATGCGCGGCTTGCTGAATTGGCTGATGAGATCAGCGCCGATCCCGCGATCCGGGTGTGGGTGATCATGGGTGCGGGCGGCAAGGCTTTCGCTTCTGGCACGGATATTTCGCAATTCCGCGAATTCCGCACCGCCGAGGATGCGTTGAATTACGAAGCACGGATTGACAAGGTGCTGGGCGCACTTGAACGCTGCACCAAGCCTGTGATCGCGGCCATCACCGGGGCTTGCACCGGCGGCGGCCTTGGCATTGCCGGTTGCTGCGATATTCGCATTGCCGATAAGGGTGCCCGCTTCGGTCTGCCGATTGCGAAGACGCTGGGCAATATCCTCAATATGCACAATTTCGCGCGCTTCTATGCGCTGGTTGGCCCCGCCGCGGTGACGGAAATGATCATGACCGCCCGGCTGTTTTCCGCCGATGAGGCAAAGCATATCGGCCTGATTTCCGAAATGCTTGAAACGCCGGATGATGTCACCAATCGCGCCATGGCATTGGCCACCAATATCTCAACTCTTGCACCGCTGACGCTGCGCGCCACCAAGGAAGCCATCCGCAGGCTCCGCAAGGCCACCAGCGAGGTTGAGGGGGATGACCTGGTGACCATGTGCTTCACCAGCGCCGATTTCCAGGAAGGGGTCAGCGCCTTTTTGAACAAGCGCGCGCCGCACTTCACGGGGCGCTGATGCAGTTCATCTACTGACTTAAGCCTCGGTTTCTTGCGCCAAACCGGCGCAGCGTCACGTATTCGTTGAAAGTATCGCAGGCGCAAGCGCGGCGGATTTCGCGGAAGGGTGGGATGGATTGCGGAAACGCAGCTCCCCACCCGGCACCGCATCAGGTGGCGCGAGGCCGAAAAGCTCCGCACGCGAAGAACAGGAAGCCGCCACTACGCGCCGTGCGGCGTGGCCCGCCAGAAAGCGCCGCACCGCACCTTCCAGCGCCAATTCATCGCGCAGGCTTCGCCATTCCGCTCGGTCCATATCTTCGATGAAGACCGAAACAATGCCAGGCTTGGCGCCCGATAGCCGCGCCGCCGCGGCACCCGCCATGCGCGCTGCCACCGCGTCTGAGATGCTATTCTCCTGGCCCGCGCGCGCCGCCAGCACAAAGACCGATCCGCCAGCGGGATCGCCCGTCACGGCCAGATGCGCCTCTGGCCCGAATTGCTGACGCAGTCTGCCGGGAAGCGGATCAGCCTGCGCGCCCGCCAGCACCAGCGGGTCAAGCTTCAGCACTGCATCGGCGCTGCTATCCTGGCGCTTTTCGGCGGCCAGCATGGCCATGATGCGGCGCTGTAATTCAGCGGCCTTGTCGGGTCCGGCAAGCCCCTCAGGCAGCGTCATGCGCAGCACATAGCGGCCGGGATGCGCGGCAAGCCAGGTTTGTAATTCGGGATTGACGCTATCCATCAGCGCATACCAATGCCCGCGCTGCACCGGGCGGCCTTCCTCAGCGGAGATGGTTTCGCATACAACCTCCGCGACAGCGCCGCCGCGGCTGATGGTCAGATCATGCGCGCTGTCTTCGGCAAGGCCCGTGAAGCGCACCTCAAAACCCTGGGCGCGATAAAGGGCTGCTGAGCGAAGCAGATGGAACAAGGGGATCAGCGTTGCCTCACCGGAAAGCCCTTGCGCGATGGCGGCGCGCAGCTTGTCGCGCCGCGCTTCCGGCAGGCCATTGGCCAACCGCACCGCTTCCGCCGCGAAGCCAAGGGCGCGGCGTTCCGCGCTGCCCTGCGCTGTGCCGCGGGCGGCGCGCGCCAGCGCGAATTCCAAAGCATGACGATGTTGCATGGCGCGCGCCTGAAAAGCGCCCGCCTGCACCCGTCGGCCCAAATCCGCGAGCCGCGCAGCCCAAAGATCAGCCCCTACAAGCCGGAGGAAATCCGGCACGGCTTTGGGATCATTGGCGGCTTCGGTAAGCGGCATGGCAAGCACCTTTGGGGCGCAAAGCCTAATTCCTGGCTTCACGCGGAAATGCGTTATGCGAAGCCAAGCCTACCTCAGGTCATGTCAGCGCAAGCGCTGCCTAGTCGGTCTTGCTGCCGATAATGATTAGTTACCCCGCCACCCCCCGGGGGCGTCAAGTATCCGTTCAGGCCTGAGAGAAAAGACGAGGGTAAGCCTACTCGAACTCGACCCTCCGAACGGCAAGCATTTTCACGATCCGTTCCTCGCCGCTTAGAGGGGGACCGAAACCTTCTCTCAGCGGTTCCTTTCTCGCCCAATCATCGGCAAAAGTCATAAAGGCGGGGGTTGTCAAGCCAAGTGATTCCACTCGGCTTGCAAATACCCTGGAATGGGTTCCGCGCAGCGGGGCGGCTACCTGAAATCCCGACTGGCGGGCAGTTTCGCCCGTGGCGGGCGGCGATCATCCTGCGGGCGCGCTACCTCATCCGCGCGGCCCAGCGCGGCGGCTGCCCAATCGCTGCCGGCTTTGCGCAATAGCCCCTCAAGTAAATCCGAACGATCCACAAGCTGGCGCGCAATCACGTGAATGATTGGCACTTCGGCGTGCTGATCCTCACGCTCCACCCGGCCTTCCACTTGCAAAAGCCGCGCGCCGCGCAAGGCGCGCCGATCACGCGCGGCGACATCGGTATAGACCACCAGATTGGCGGTGCCGTGCTCATCTTCGATGGTGATGAAAATCACGCCCTTGGCGGAACCGGGGCGTTGGCGCATCAGCACCAGCCCCGCCAGGCGCAGCAAGCATCCGGATTTCCAGCTTTGCAAATCGCGCGTGTCACGCAGCCCTTCGGCGCGCAACTGCGCGCGAAGTAGCGCCAAGGGATGCCGTCCGAGCGTCAGGCCGAGCCTTGCGTAATCATTGACGATGCTCTCGCCCTCATGCTCCGTCGGCAAAAGCGGCGCAGCTTCAGGCAGGATGGGTGCTTCATCCGCCAAGGCCGCGCCCACGCCATCCCGCACAGCGAAAAGCGGCAAATCGCGCGGCGTACCCCGCGCACCACGCGCAGCCCAGGCAGCATCACGGCGCGGCACGCCGGGAAAGGCATTGGCGGCGGCGAGCGCACTCAAAGCACCTTGGGAAAGCCCGGCGCGCCAGGCCAAATCCTCCACACTCACGAAAGGTGCGCCATTGCGCGCGGCGCGGGCGGCAAGCAACGCTTCCGCATCACGTTGTGCCAGCCCTGCCACCAGACGCAGCCCCAAGCGCAGCGCCAAGCCGCCCGCGCTTTCGGGCGCTTCTTCCAGGCTGCTATCCCAATCGCTGGCATTCACATCCACCGCGCGCACCACCACGCCGTGGTCCCGCGCATCGCGCATGATCTGCGCCGGCGCGTAGAACCCCATGGGCTGGCTGTTCAGCAGCGCACAGGCAAAGGCCGCCGGGTGATGGCATTTCAACCAAGCCGAGGCATAGACCAGATGCGCGAAGCTCGCCGCATGGCTTTCAGGAAAACCATAGCTGCCAAAGCCTTCGATTTGCGCAAAGACACGCTCGGCCAATTCCCGCGCGTAACCCCGCCGCGTCATGCCGGCCACCAGCTTGTCCTTATGGCGTGTGACCAAGCCCTGTTGGCGAAAAGTTGCCATGGCGCGGCGCAATTGATCGGCTTCTTCCGGCGTGAAGCCGGCGGCGACAATGGCAAGCCGCATCGCCTGTTCCTGAAACAGCGGCACGCCAAGCGTGCGCCCCAATACCTGCTGCAATTCATCGGGCGGCCCAAAGGCAGGATCGGGCGCGGGATATTCCACCGCTTCCAAGCCCTGCCGCCGGCGCAAATAAGGATGAACCATATCGCCCTGAATGGGGCCTGGGCGCACAATCGCCACCTGCACCACCAGATCATAAAAGGCGCGCGGCTTGAGGCGCGGCAGCATATTCATCTGCGCGCGGCTTTCCACCTGAAACACGCCAACGGAATCCGCGCGCCGCAACATGGCATAGGTTTCCGCGCAATCGCGCGGCAGGTTTGCCAGGTTCAAGGCAAGGCGCCGATGCCGCCCCAACAAATCAAAACTGCGCCGAAGGCAGGACAACATGCCAAGCCCCAGCACATCCACCTTCATGATGCCAAGCGCATCAATATCATCCTTGTCCCATTCCAGAACGGTGCGGTCTTCCATCGCCGCCTGCGTCACCACCGCCAATTCCGTGAGCTTGCCGCGCGTGATGACAAAGCCACCGACATGGGTTGCGGTATGGCGCGGGAAATCCTGCAATTCCTCAGCCAATTCCAGCGTCATCGCCAGGCGCGGATCGCTGATGTCAAAGCCCTCATCTTGCGCCAATTCCGCGAGGCTCATTTCCCGCCCCGGCCCCCAGCCGGCCTTGGCGAGGCGCGCGGTGATATCCTCGCTCAGGCCCATCGCCTTGCCCACTTCGCGAATGGCGCTGCGCGGGCGATAGCGGATCAGTGTGGCGCAAATCGCCGCGCGGTCGCGGCCATAACGTTCATAGAGGTGCTGGATCACCTCCTCCCGCCGGTCATGTTCGAAATCAATGTCTATATCTGGCGGCTCACCTCGGCTGGCCGAGACAAAACGTTCAAACAGCAAATCATGTTTTTCGGGATCAACGGCGGTGATGCCAAGCACATAGCAAACCGTGGAATTTGCCGCCGAACCGCGCCCCTGGCACAATATGCCGCGCGCGCGGGCAAAGCGAATAATCTCATGCACCGTCAGGAAATAGGGCGCATAGCCCAGATCATTGATCAGCTTCATTTCATGCGCGATGCGCGCCGTAATCGCATCCGGCACCTGCACCGGCCAGCGCGCGGTCAACGCTGCCGCCACACGCGCTTCCAGGCTTTGCTGTGCGCTCAGGCCCGGGTCCAGCACCTCATCTGGGTATTCATAGCGCAAATGATCCAGCGAAAAGCCGCGCGTTGTCGCCAGCACATCAAGGCTGGCCTGCAAGGCATCCGGGTAGCGCGCGAAAAGCCGCGCCATTTCCGCCGGTGATTTCAAATGGCGTTCGGCATTGGGTTCCGCCGCCTGGCCCAAGGCTTCCACGGTGCAGCGCAGGCGAATGGCGCTCAGCACATCCGCCAAGCGCCGCCGCGATGGCACATGATAGCGCACATTATTGGTGGCAAGCAGACGCGCGCCACTTGCTTCCGCCAGCGCGGCATGGTGTGCAAGCGCCGCCGCGTCATCACCCAATAAGGGGCAGGCGACCGCGATCAGCGGCGGCAGGGCAAGGCGCAGCCCGGCCACGCGGCGCAGCGCAGCAGGCGCAACAGGCGGGATGGCGGCCAGCGCCATGCCCTCGGCCGCGTCGCAGAGCATATCGAAATCCAGCCGGCATTCGCCCTTGGGCGCGGCCATGCGCCCGGCCGAAAGCAGCGCCGTCAGCCTGCCATAGGCCGCGCGATCAGCGGGCCAGGCCAGCCATTCCGCGCCATCTTCCAGCCGCAGCCGGCAACCCGGCGCAAAGGCCAGCCCCGCCGCCTTGGCCGCGCCATGCGCGCGCACCACGCCAGCGAGCCCATTGGTATCGCAAAGCCCGAACCCCGCATGGCCCAGCGCGGCGGCTTGTTCCACCAATTCCTCGGGGTGCGAGGCGCCATCCAGAAAGGAAAAATTGGATCGCGCCGCCACTTCCGCATAGGCAGGCGCGGTCATGGCAAATCGCCCTGCACCACCCAGCGCCCATCGGCATGGCAAAGCCAGAGCCTTTCGCCGGAAGCGAGCTGCACGCGGTGATAATCCCGCGCCGGCGGCAGCGCGCCGCCATGCCACCATTCCGCTTCCAGCCGCAGCGGACCTTCGGCACGGGTCAGTGCATAATGCCGCCCGCGCCAGCGGAGCGCAGCGGGCGCGCCTTCGGCAAAGGCGGTGACTTGAACCGTTTCCGGTCGGCGGCGCAGCAGCACCGGCGCGGCGCGCGCCCCCCAGCCGGGCGGGGTGGCGGGGGGTGCTTCGTGTGGGGCGGCAGCGCGCCATTGCCGCTCTGGCCAATGGCTCGGCAGTGGTGCGGGGCGGGCCAGGCGGAGCCTTTGGCCGAGCCGGTCCAGCAGCTGCGCCAAAACCCCATCCGGGCGCGACGCGGCGCCCATGGGCAGGGCGCCCTGCCCTTCCGCGCCCATGGGGTCGGTTGCCAGGGCTTGCAGGGTGAAACGCTCAAAACCGAGTTCCGGCGCCAGGCTGGCCAGGGGCTCGGCAAATAGCCGCGCCAGATGGGCAGGGTCACGGTTGGGCGCGCCGGTGCCAATCATCAGGCGCTGTTCCGTGCCATCCACGCGCCAGGCCGCCAGATCAAGCCGCCTTGCGCCAAGCCCGGCGCGCCCCAGCCGCGCGCAAAGCGCCACCAGCAGCCGATCCAGCAAGGCGGCAATGGCCTCGGCGGTCAGGATCGGTTCCGGCAAGGCGCGAGTCACCGCCAGATCGGGCGGCGCGGCGATGGGGGTGATGGGTGGCGCGCGGCGGCCCGTGGCGGCATCCAAAGCATCCAGCAAGGGCGCGCCAAAGCGCCGGGCAAGCGGCGCGCGGGGCTGGCGCAGCACATCGCCAATCAGGCGCAGGCCAAGCCGGGCGAGGTCTTCCACCATGCCCCCCGGCAGGCGCAACGCCGGGCCAAGCGGCAGGGGTGCCACGGCCTTTTCTTCCGATCCTGGCGCGATAATCGGCGCATCCCGCCGCACCCGCGCGAGCGCCATGGCAGAAGCCGCCGCGCTGGCAATGGCGCCCTGGGCCGAAAGCCCAGCCTCGGCCAGGCTGGCGGTAAGTTGCGTGAGCAAGGCGGCCTCACCGCCGAACAGATGATCGCAGCCGGTGATATCCAGCAGCAGGCCATCGGGCGGCAGGGCAGCGCTGATCGGGGTGAAGCGCTGCGACCAAAGCGCCAGATCGCGCAGCCCCGCCGCGCTGGCTTCCGGCTGGGCGGGCAAAACCAGCAAATCGGGCAGCAGGGCTTCGGCATCGGCGAGTGCCTGGCCTGGCTCCAGCCCCGCCGCCGCGGCGTGATGATCCAAAGCGACCAAAAGCCGCCGCGCGCCTTGCCGCGCCCAAAGTGCCAAGGGCTGATCCGCCGGCAGATTGGGGCGGGCCTGGCGCAAATGCTCTGCCGCCCAGAAAGGCAGATGCACAGCAAGGTAACGCCGCGCGGGCTTCATCCGCCGCCTGCTTCCAGATGCAGCGTATTGGTCGCGGCGTTGAACGCCACATTCCAGGGCCCCGCCGGCGCGCCGCCGCGTTGGCGGAGCAGCGTCAGGCGCCAGCGCGGCGCGGCGTCACTTGCCAGTGGGGCAATATGCCAGCGGGTGCGCGCGGCGGAAGCACCCGCAGCGCCATCCGGGCGGAGCAGCAGGCCAAAAACACCGCCCGCCTCGGCGGCCAAATGCAGGCGGCGGGTTGCAGTCAGATCCATCCCCTGGCCGCTGCCGGCCATCAGTACGGCGGCACCCAAGGCGGGGCAGCGCAGGGCTTCTTCCATGGCCCAGAGCGCTTCCGGCCAGCGCGCTGCCCGCGCCAGGATCAGCTTGTCCGGGGCGAGACCGAAAGGCACCAGCCCGGGCGGCCAGACAAGATTCGATTCCTGTTCGGTCGCGATCCACAGCACCTGCCCACCGCAGCGCGCCAGCAGAATGGCGGCAAAAGCCACGCCAGATCCGGGACTTGCAGCGCAAACTTCATGTAACGCACCACGTGCGAGGCCAGCCCCGATCAAGCTGGCATCAGCAAAAACCGGAATGGGCGCGCCAGCGCCACCCCCGGCAGCGCGGGTGGTTAACCCGGCCAGGGTATCGCGCAGCCGGGCCAGGGCAGCGCTGCGGGGGGAAAGGGGATTGGCGGCAGTCATGGGAAAGAAAGCTTATCAAAAGAACAAAATAAGAACAAGTCCTATGTTGTGGCGCCCCCTGTTTCCTCCCGCGTCAGGATTTCCCATAGTGCCATCACAGCAGAAAGGAGGCCCCGATGGCCCAACCCCTCGATAAGGCGCAATTCGATGCGCTGATGGCCCGCGCCGGGCTTGATCTGACGGAAGCCGAAAAGGAAGGCATCCGCGCCGCTTCCATCCACACCCAGGCCGCCGCCGCGCGCGTGCGCACCCCGCGTGAGGTCTCAGTGGAATCCGCCACCATCTTCACCCTGAAGGGGGCAGGCGCATGACCAGCTTCCCGACCATTGCGAGTGCGGCGCGCGATATCGCCGCGAAGCGAATTTCCCCGGTTGAGTTGATGAAGGATCATCTGGCGCGTTCAGAAAAGCTGAACCCGGCGCTGCACGCCTTCATCCGCTTCACGCCAGAGGTCGCACTGGAACAGGCACAAGCAGCAGAAGCGCGGCAAGTCTCCGGCGCGCTGCGCGGGCCGCTGGATGGAATCCCCGTGGCACACAAGGATATTTATGAAACGGCGGGCGTCACCACCACGGGCCATTCGCGCGTGCTGGAACACCATGTGCCGAAGGCGGATTCGGCGGTGGTGCGGCGCTGGCGCGAAGCGGGTGCGGTGATGCTCGGCAAGCTCGCCACGCATGAATTCGCCTGGGGCGGGCCTTCCTTTGATCTGCCCTGGCCGCCCGCGCGCAATCCCTGGAATACGGAATGCTTCACCGGCGGGTCTTCTTCCGGCACCGGTGCGGCGGTCGCTGCCGGGATGATCCTGGGCGGCACCGGGTCTGATACGGGCGGTTCCATTCGCGCCCCGGCATCGCTTTGCGGCATTGCCGGCATCAAGCCGAGCTACGGCTTGTGTTCGCGTACCGGAGTGCTGCCCCTCTCCCAAAGCCTGGACACGACAGGGCCAATGGCCTGGACGGTGGAAGATTGCGCGCTGCTATTGGATGCCATGACCGGGCATGATCCGGCCGATCCATCATCGGCCAATCGCCCGCGGCCTGATCTGCTTTCCGGCCTCAATGGTGGCGTGAAGGGTCTGCGCATTGGCGTGATCCGCCATTTCCATGAGGATGACTGCAAAGTGAGCCCCGGCATGGCGGCAGGCATTGCGCATCTGACCAGCACGCTCGCCGCACAAGGGGCGGAAATCCGCGAAGTGAAGCTGCCGCCGCTCGCTGATTTCAACGCGGCGGGTTGGCTGATCCTGGCCGCTGATGCCTATGCCGTGCATGAGACATGGATGCGCGAAAAATACCGCGCCTATGGCGAGTTTTTGCACGAAAGGCTGGCGCTGGCTTCCACGATTACAGCCGCCGATTACATCCAGGCGCAGCGCCGCCGGCGAGAGCTTTGCAATGCTGTTGATGCGGCGATGCGCGATTGCGATCTGCTGGTGACGGCAGCGCAACCGGGCGAAGCGCGGCCCATTCACCAGATGACCAAATGGGCGTCTTTTGAGGTGCCCAATTTCACCATACCCTTCAACCTGACCGGCCAACCGGCGCTGACGGTTTGTACTGGCTTTGGTGCGGGCGGCATGCCGGTGGGCGCGCAGATCGTGGGCAGGCCGTTTGAGGATGCAACGGTGCTCCGCGCCGGCCAGGCTTATGAATTGGCCGCAGGGTGGCGCGCCAAGCGGCCTGCGATGGTGGCCTGAAACAGAAACGGCGCAGCCGCGCGGGCTGCGCCGTCTTTACTTACCGCCTGCTGCTCAGCGCATCGGGCGCATATATTCCATGGACATTTGCGATGGGTTTTGAATGCCCATCATTGCCATGTTGCGATCAATTTCCTCAGACAGCAGGCCGATCGCGTGTTTCACGCCTTCCTCACCCGCCACCGCCGCTGCGCAAAGCATTGGCCGGCCCACAAATACAAAGGAAGCCCCAAGTGCCAGTGCCTTCAGCACATCACTGCCGCGACGCACCCCACCATCATACATCACTGTCATGCCGCCGGCATCGCGCGCGACTTCAGCAAGGCTCCGCAGGCCAGAAATCGTGCCATCCAATTGCCGCCCGCCATGGTTGGAGACCATGATGCCATCCGCCCCTGCATCCCGGCACATGCGCGCATCTTCGGGGGAGATAATGCCCTTCACCACGAGCTTGCCTTTCCAGCGCTTGCGGATCAGTTCCAAATGCTCCCACGCCAAACCATCACGCGCACCAAAGGCGCGCATAAGCGTGCGAGAGACGATGGGCGGCCCACGGCCCGCATCCATATTCTCAAAATGCGGCATGCCGTGATTGAGCATGGTCTTGAAGAAGGTATTCAGCACCCAGCGCGGATGCGTCATGCCATCCCAGAGCAATTGCGGCGTGGGCTTAAGCGGAATGGAATAGCCATTGCGCACATTATTTTCACGGTTGGATGAAACCTGCACATCCACCGTCAACACAAAGGTCTTGAAGCCGGCAGCCGCCACGCGATCCACCAGCGGTTCAATGCGCTCAGCTTCACCCGGCAGATAGGCCTGATACCAGGCATCCGGATTGGCCTTGGCCACATCTTCCAGCGGGATCAGCGAAGATGCGCTCATGATCATCGGCACATTGCGCGCGCGCGCCGCTTGCGTCAGCACCAGATCACCACGATAGGCGACCAGCGCGGAAGCCCCCATTGGCGGCAGGCCGAAGGGAGCGTCATATTCGCGGCCAAACAGCGTGGTCTTCAGATTGCGCCCGCGTGTGTCGCGCAGCACGCGCGGCACGAAGCCCCATTCCTGGAAGGCCTCGCGATTGTCGCGCAGTGATGCATCAGTCTCAACCGCGCCCGAGACAAAACCGCCAATGCTGCGCGGCAGATAGCGCGCCGCAGCCGCCTCAAAATCCGGCAGGCTGAGGTAGCGGCGCACGGAAGCGGGTGGCGGCGGCGGGCGCGTCTGGCTGAGGTTGAGCGGGGCGGTGGGCGCCTGGGCCCATTCGGGCGAATTCGCCGTCATTGAAGATTCCTTGGACTGACCTGTCTCAGCGCTTTTATTGCCCGGAATTGCGCGGCAGACCAGCCCAAGAGGAGGGATTTCAGCGCCAAAGCGGGCGGATCACATGCTCATAGAGCGTGAAGGCCACCTCAATCCCAACCAGCGCCACCACGGCGGCTTCCAACCCCAGCGCGCGCCGCGCCTGAATCAGGGAAAGCAGCGTCTGGATCGTATTGCCGATCCAGCCGAGCTTGCGTTCCAAAGCCGCGCCCCTTTCGCGGAGCTCATATTCATCCGAAAGCCGGGCATGGAGGCGTTCCAACTCGGGATGATCCCAAAGCACTTCGGGCTTATCCGCGGCCTCTACCCGCGCCAGGTTGCGGCTATGGGCGGAAAGCGCATGGCCGATCTGCCGATGCAAAGCGCGGGAGGAAAAGCGCAGCCTGCCTGCCGCGCGTAGGCCGGCCACGGCGGGTTCCAGCCGGTCCAGGGCCTCGGCAATGCGGGCCTCCTGCTGGGCGAGGGCCGCGCTTTTCGCGAGCGCATCCGCCACCACGGCCAGCCTTTCCGGGGCCGCATCGCAAAGCTGGATCACGCCTTCGGCATCAACGCCGTCGCGTTCGGCGCCAAGCGCGATTAGCGCGGTTTCCTCTGCGGGGCTATCGGCGGGGTTGGTGATGCGCGGGGCGAGTGCCGCCAGCAAAGCGGCTTCCTCGCCAGGATTGGCGCCGAAGACCACCACCGCGCCCCAGCGGAAGGCAAAGGCGCTGATGGGGGCGGGGGCGGCGATGGGTACGGGGTCCGCCATGGCGGTGCCGCCTGGGCCAAGGCCGCGGTGATCAAGCCTTTCGCCAAGGATGACGGCACGGGCGCGCAGCAGGGGGCGCGGGACCGCATTGGTCTGGCCCAAGCCGGGGTCTTCGTTGGCGCGCGGCGTTTCTTGCATACGATGGTTTTAGCGCAGATCGCCGCACGATGGTATGAAAGCGCCTTGCTGTGCGCTGCCCATCACATCCTCGGCGCATTTTCAAGCCAAGTGATTCCACTTGGCCTGAAAATACCCTGCACCACCGGCCCGGAAGCCATCGGCAGATTAAGAATCAGCTTGTCTCAATTTGCCTGTTCAGATGGGCCACCAAATCATCCGCCAGCTTCAGGCGATGGGCCAATGCTTGAAGGTAAGCGAGTTCGGCCGGGCGATCAGGGTCAATTGCGATCCGCGAAACTAAATAAAGCTCAGCCGCTTGCTCAGGCGTGGTTGCGAGCGCAGCGATTTCCGAAACACTCGTCGGCGCGGCCAGCGCGTCAAACACAAAGGCCTTGCTTTCCGGATCAAGCCCAGCCTCCCCGACGCGGGCAAAGATGCGGTCCTGCTCCTCGGCATCAATATGCCCATCCGACTTGGCAGCACCGATCATGGCACGCACTAAAGCGAGTTCAAAGGGGCGGCCATCAGATGCGGGCGCGGCTGCAGGCAGGAATCGCGGCTCCACCCGCGCGACTTGCTGCAGTTGCGCGACAGGGGTCTGCGCCGGCGCCTGACCCTTCTGCCAACCTTGAAAAGCCTGGCTAGCCAGAGCGCCAATCATGGCCGCGCCGCCATGGCTCAGTACGCCGCCTAGCCCGCCCATGCTTTTCTTCTTGCCCCCAACAAGCAACCCAAGCAGGCCGCCGGCAACGCCGGACGCGGCAAGCCCGCCCAGGCCCCCAGCGCCGCCGATTGCCTGGCGCGCTGCACCTGCAAGGTCCATCTGGCCAAGAGGCAGGCCCCCCGCCGGTGCGCTTGGTTGACCATGGCCTGGGGGTGACTGGGCATTCATGCCCTGGCCAAGAAAACGGTTGAGAAGGGATTGAGCGTTCATCATGCCAATTCAGGTCGTCTCCGGTCATGCAGAGTGCAAGGCCGAAGATGAAAAAAAAGTCATGCAATCAACCACGGGGCGGTTGGGCTGTAAGGTCGCAATGGCGCCCTCACCTTTCTGCCCCAGGGCAATCCTGCCTAACCGCCGATCTCCCCGCCATCCTTTTTCACAATGGCAATCACGGAAGGTCGCGGCGGCACACCTTCGGCAAAATCCGGCCAGCGCGTGGACGGGCGTTCAAAGGTGGAACCAGCATCCTCACCCGGATGCTGGATTGCGAGGAAAATTGTTTTATTGTCCGGCGTGAAGCAGGGGCCGCAGACTTCCGCCCCGGTTGGCGCCTGATAGAAAAGCCGCGTCAGCGCGCGGCCATGGCCTGCAGTATCCGCCGCATAAAGCCCGTCCGCCACGCCTGAGGTTTCCGGCGCGCCATCGGTTGCGATCCAGATGCGGCCCTTCTTGTCGAAGGTGCAGTTATCGGGGCAGGACAGCCAGCCTTGATCGGATGTCGCGCGATGATATTGCGCGCCGGCATCAACCCCCGGCTTGCCGGCGGCGATGAAAATGCCCCAGCGCGCTTCGGTGGCGGCGTGGTCCACGCGCGCCGAGCCCGCACCGGGCGGTATGATTTCCACGATATGGCCATGCATATTGCGCGCGCGCGGATTGGCGCGATTGACCTGTTCAGCCGTGCGGCGGGAATTATTGGTCAGCATGACGTAGACGCGGCCATTGACGGGATTGGCTTCCACATCCTCTGGCCGGTCCATCGGTGTGGCACCCAAAAGATCAGCGGCGCGGCGCGCTTCAATCAGCACATCGGCCTGATCGGCGAAGCCATTCGCCGCTGTCAGCGGGCCTTGGCCATGCACAAGCGGGAGCCATTCCAGCTTGCCATCATCATGGAATTTACCGACGTAGAGCGTGCCATCATCCAGCAAATCGCGATTGGCGGCGCGATCATTCGGGTTCCAGGGCCGGGCGGTGACGAATTTATAGACATATTCGAACCGCTCATCATCGCCGGAATAAAACACGACGCGACCATCGGCGCTGATCGCATGCGTGGCCCCTTCATGCTTGAAGCGGCCGAGCGCAGTGCGCTTCACCGGCACGCTTTGCGGATCATAGGGATCGAATTCCACCACCCAGCCGAAGCGGAAGCTTTCATTGGCTTCCTTTTCCACATTGAAGCGATCCATATGGCGCCACCAATTATACCAGCTTTCACCGGCAATGCCGTAGCGGCGCATGATGGCCTGATGCGGTGTTTTGGCGGGATCGCCGCCGAAATAGCCGTTGAAATTTTCCTCACCCGTCAGCACCGTGCCCCAGGGCGTATTGCCGCCGGCGCAGTTATTGAGCGTGCCAAGCACGCGCAGCCCCGCAGGATCAGCCGCGGTCTTCATGCGCGCCGCACCGGCGGCGGGGCCACTGATGCGCATGGCGGTTTCCGCCGTGATGCGCCGATTATGCGGCCCCGCCGGCACATAGCCCCAAACGCCGTTCGTGCGTTTCACTTCAATCACTGAAAGCCCATGCGCCATGGCTTCCGCGCGCGTCTGTTCCGCATTGGACCGCGTGCGCGATTCGCGGCCAGATCCCATGCCGGGAAACATCAGATTGGTATTGGTATATTCGTGATTGACCACAAGCAGCCCGTGATCCGCATTGGTGCTGCCGGCGGGAAGCGGGAAGAAATCAAGGTAGTCGTTGTTATAGCCGAATTGCAGCGCCTGGGCATCCGCTGTCACGCGCGTGGCATCAAAGGCAGGCGCGCCGGCCAGCACCGGATCACCCCAGCGGATTACGTTCTGGATTTCATAACCCTCAGCTACCGCATCACTCTGCGCCAATTGATGGCGCAATTCCGGAAAACTCAGGCTGGAGGGGCCGCCCTGACGTGGGATCAGGCCCTGCGCCTCGGCTTCAGGTGTCGCGGCCAAAGCGGCAAGCGCGGCACCGGCGGATAGCATCGCACGGCGGCCGAAGCGCGCGGCGATGATGTCACTGATCGGTGCACGCGGATTGGGGTTGCTGCCGATATCCTCACTGGCGTCGAGGGCTTCGAAAGTATCGATATGTGATTGAGGATGCGCCATTTCTGTCTCCCGTCTCGGTAGAATATATCGTAAAGACTACCCCAAAGAGAATGCGACGCAAACAAAAGCACCAAATCGTGAACCTTTTATGACACTTTACTTCAGTCTAGCAAAATAGCTTAAGCAAGAAACATCGGACTACAGGTTGTTGGCAAGTTAGGTGGTTGGAGTGGTGGTTTTTTTCGAGCGGTATCTTTCAGGATGTTTTTGGCACTCCTCCCGCACTCGTGTCAGCCATGAATCATACCAGCACCATACCTTGCCAACCGCCACAGCGCCGTAGCCCTTCGCTGGGTCTTTTGCACCGAGGTTTTTCCAAAGTTTTGTGTGACTATCCATCGTGAACAGATCCCATCCCTCAGCCTTAACCATAGAAACAATTTCGCTGGGTAAGTACTTGCGCTTCTCGACTTCCTTCAAGATAAGATTAAATTTCTCTGCTATATCTGAGTCCGGTGGGACCAACTCTACTGCCAGATCAGCATTTTGAGCGCGATTGACGGTTTTGTGAAACATGTAGACTCGAAATGCAAACCGAGGATCGACCTGTTGCTCTGGTGTCAGTTCACGCTCAAACGCGTCCATCATCGTTTCGACATGCCTAGGCAGGTTTGTAGCCTTCTTCAGAATCGCGCGCTGATCAGGGCTGAAGGTGACGAACTGTAGCGCGATTGGGAGACGGCGTTCCAGGGCATATTGCGCGCCGAACAGCGCCTTGATTGCATCATTAAAATTGATGCAACAGGCCTGCAGCTTAGCACTGATTGCGTCATCAATCCGAGTAGTGGAACGATGTTCAATTTCGTGTCGCAGCCCGATCAGAAAGGTTAGATTATCTCTTGTGCCCTTTTCGACGGGACAACGAGCATGTTTTAGAGACTGCGATAAGTCCCAATATTTTTCAGCGCCGCATGGAGTTTTCAGAACTGTTTTTTGCCCGTTCTCATTTTTGATGTAACGATAGTCGACGCCCTCTCGTTTAAACCACGCGTGTAGAAGATAAGTCCAGGCGATGATCGCAGTAACAATAAACAATTCCGCCCGAAAGGTCAGCCCAGCACCATTGAACGTTTGAACCGCAGCAATCATCGCCTCGCGCGCCTTGATGAGCAGCTCGTCGCCTCTCAGCGACAATCCTGTTTCAACATCAACCTCTGGCCATGATGCGATAAAGTTTTCCAATTGCTCGGGGGATGCGGCTTTAATGATAGCGTGTTTCTTCTCGTTGCGAATTTCGCCGACAGCACGATGGTTCACCGACCGTGTAGGCCGTGTAAAATACGCCAGGATATCCTGGTCAGTTGGCCAGCGCCCATCGGCCATCATCGCTTTGATAAGTGCTATCTCCCAACGCTCAAGTTTGTTTCCGGGCCTACGAACTGGCATCACAGATGTCCCTGTATCAACCTTTGGAGCGACTTCGCCGACCGTGGTTTTTCAAGTCTCACGCCGCTTTCGTCAACGCCACCACCCCGCCGCGCGGTGGCTCGCCTTCGCGAAAATGCGGCCAGCGGCTGCGCGGTGTGGCGAATTGTGCGCCCATGCCAGCGCCCGGATGCGCGACACCGGCAACCCAGGCGGTAGCACCGGGCACCGAGGCCACGCCGCCCAAAGCGGCGCCGAGCGGCGTGACATAGGCAAGGCTGGGTTCACCCCGCGCGCGGCCTTCCAACGCCAGCACGTAAAGCGCATCTGGCAAGGCGCTGTCGCGCGCTGGCTGCGCCGTGCCGACCAGCAGATTGCCCTGCCCATCAAGACATAGGCTTGAAGGCGCAACCGGCCAGGCGGGGACCAGTGCGGGTTCTCGCCCTGGGCGCGGGCGTGGCGGCACGCGGCCTTCCATCAGGTTTTCCACAATCGCGGTATCGCCGGCGGGATCGCGTGCGGCAAACAGAATCTCCACCACCGCGCCCGCCGGGTTGCGCGGAATCTCGCGCAACGCCAGGCAAAGCCGCGCGCCATTCGGGTCCAACGCCAGCGCAACAGGCCGACCGAGGCTATTTGCCCCGCGCGCCACCGCCGCGCCATAGGGTTCCGCATCGGCCGGCAGCGCGATCCAGCGCAAGGTTCCGGCTTCAAACCGCGCGGTGTAGAGCGTGCCGTGATCAAGTGCATTCGCGTCCGTTGCCGGCCCATCGGAGATGAAGCGCCACAACAAACCAGCTTCCCGCCCATCCGCGAGGAACACTACGGCGCGACCATCGGCTGACAGTGCTGCCGCGACATCGCGCGCGGCAAGCCCGCCAAGCGCTATGCGCTTCACCGGCACGGATTGCGGTTCAAACGGGTCAAGTTCGACCACATGGCCGGCCTGCGCTGCCTCCACGCCGGGTAGGCGCCGCGCCCAGGCCGCGCCCTCGCCTTCGGTCAGCAGCAGGCTGCCCCAGGGCGTTGCTGAACCGCCGGTTACGCCAAACACGCCCCGCGCCGGCCCACCCGCGCCGCCCATGCGGCAGAGTGTGCGCGCATGCAGGCGACGCATCTGAAAGCCGCCTTCCGTCACCAGCCAGACGCCGCCGCGGCGCTGGATATTGATCAGGCTTGCCCCCTGCATGGCGCCGGCGATCTCGGCCTGATCCCGCCCATCGGGGAAGGCCATGGCAGGGTCGAGTGTCGGGTGGCCCACCGCCAGCACGGCGCGCGGGATGCCATCCTCGACACGCGGGGAAGCAAGTGCGGCCACCACGCGCGTATCCCAGCCGAATTGTCCCTCAGCGGCTGCAAGATTAGGCGCAAGTGGTGCGAAGGGCGGCGCGTCATAGGCAACGCGATCGCCCCATTGGATGAGCAAATCGCGCTTAAGGCCCGCACTCGGCGCATCATCCAGCCGCTGCGCGATACCAGGCGCGCCCTGCGCGAAGGCGCGCGCGGCAGGGAGGGCCGCCGCACCCGCCAGCAGGGCGCGGCGGTGGATCACGGCGCTTCCTCGATCAGCGGTGGCAAATGCACGCGCACGGGCGGCAAGGGCGCGGTCCATTTCTCAACCTCGATCAGGCAGGATTGCGCTGAGGGGCCCTGGCCGAGCTTGGAGGTGCCGATATCCGCCGTCAGCACATTTGGATTGCCATGCACGCACATGCTGCCGGGCACGCCAGGTTCCAGCGGATCATACCAGGCGCCGGTCGCCATCATGGCGACACCGCGCATGAGGCCAGGATCAAGCCGCAAGCCACCAAGGCAGGCGCCACGATCATTAAACACGCGCACAATATCGCCATCCTTCAGGCCGCGCGCGGCAGCATCTTCCGGATTGAGCATAATGGGCTCCCGCCCCGCGATCTTGTTTGCTGCCGAGATGCGCCCCGTATCCAATTGCCCATGCAGGCGCGTGGCCGGTTGAAAGGACAGCAGATGCAAGGGATGGCGCTTGGCTTCTGCCGCGCCCAGCCATTCGCGCGGTGCGATCCAGACCGGATGGCCCGGCGCGTCATCATAGCCGAAGCTTGCGACGGTTTCGCTGAACAACTCGACCTTGCCGGAAGGTGTGTCGAGTGGGTTGTTGTCCGGATCGGCGGCGAAATCGGCAAATTGGGTGTATTCCTCGCCACGTGCCGGTGCATCGGCTTCCCAAAAACCCTTTTCCCAAAAAGTGTCGAAATCCGGCGTTTCCTGGCCCATGCGCGCGCAATGCCGCCGCCAGCTTTCATACAAGTGGCGCAGCCAGGCTTCTTCATTGCGCTGTTCGGTGAAGCGTTCGCGGTAGCCCAATTCTTCCGCGATATCGGCGAGCATATCGTGATCATTGCGCGCCTGCCCGACCGGTTCGATGGCCTTGTGCATGGCGCGCAGGAAACGGTCGCGCCCGCTGCTTGCGATATCATTGCGTTCCAGCGTGGTGGTGGCGGGCAGCACGATATCGGCGTGGCGCGCCAGCGATGTCCACCAGGGTTCCTGCACGATGATGGTCTCGGCCTGCGCCCAGGCGCGCAGCATGCGGTTCAAATCCTGATGGTGATGGAAGGGATTGCCGCCGGCCCACCAAATGATGCGCGTATCGGGGAATTGCAGCACGCGGCCATTGAAGTGATGCTCGCCGCCCGGGTTTTCCAGCATTTCCGTAATGCGCGCGACGGGGATGAAGAAGCCGGTGGGGTTGGGTGTGGCCGGCATGGCGAAGCTTGGCACTTCGCGCCTGGGATGGCCCATGCCATTTACGCTGCCATAGCCGAAAGCAACCCCTTGGCCCTGTTTGCCGATCAGCCCGAGCATGGCGGCAAGCGCGGTCAGCATCCAATAGGGTTGCTCCCCGTAATCGGCGCGCTGCAAGGACCAGGTCGCGGTCAGCATCGCGGGCTGGGTCGCGATTTCGGCGGTGAGCTTGCGGATGGTCTCGGCCGGGATGGTGGTGATCGGCGCGGCCCATTCCGGTGTTTTCGCCACGCCATCTCTTTCGCCCGTGATATAGGCGCGGAGCTTGTCCCAACCGACGCAATGTGTGGCGAGGAATTTCTTATCCTCCCACCCGCGTGCCAGGATTTCATGACCCATGGCAAGCAATAGCGCGGTATCCGTGCCGGGGCGGATCGGTGTCCATTCCGCGCCGGCCCAATCCGGCACATCCGCCCGCGCGGGGGAGATTTGCAGAAAGCGCAAGCCTGCCGCAGCGGCAGCGCGCAAATTCATTTCATTGCTATGCTGGCCTGCCCCGCCTGAGGTGACATAGCCATTGCGAATGGGCAGCCCACCGAGGCAGAGCATCACCTTCGAATAGCGCGTGATCGCCGCCCAATCCGTGACCTTGCCAAGCAGCACTTCATTGGTGCCAAGGATATGCGGCAACAGCGCCTGCGCCGCGGCATAGGAATAGGCATTGACCTGCCCCGTATAGCCACCGCCAAGCCCGAGGAAGCGTTGCAATTGGCTCCGCGCATGATGAAATCGCCCGGCGGAGGACCAGCCATAGGACCCGCCCATGATGGATTTCGGCCCAGCCTCGGCGCGCACGCGGCGAGTTTCTTCCGCGACCAGCCGCACCGCCTTGTCCCAGGACACCGGCACAAAGGGATCACCCCCGCGGAGCGCCCCGCGTCGGCGGCCTTCCAGCCAGCCCTTGCGCACATAGGGGCGGTCTATCCGCGCCGCGCTATGCACTGCATCTGGCATGGCTTCGATCAGCGAACCGGGGAAAGGGTCCCGATGGAAGGGCTTTACCCCCACCAGCCGGCCATTTTCCACCACCGCGTCAAAGCTGCCCCAATGGGCGGCATGGGGTTTGATTTCGGTCATGAGATGCCTCCGTTCCGGTAATGTGGCGCGCAGCGAGGCTCAGGGCAACGCTTTCCTCTTGGGGATTGGGCCAAGGCGTGCCTTAATTGGGGTTCTACCAAGGTTCGAGGAAGCCAGAACATGACCCCGCCCCGCAATTCCAATGCCGTTCGCGACATTGCCAATGTGCTGCACCCCTATACCGACGCCAAGGCGCATCAGGTGAATGGCCCGTTGGTGATCAGCCGCGGCAAGGGCGTGCGCATTTTTGACGATCAGGGGAAGGAATATATCGAAGCCATGGCGGGGCTGTGGTGCACATCCCTGGGCTTTGACAATGAACGCCTGGTGCAGGCCGCGGCCAACCAGATGCGGAAGCTTCCCTTCTATCATTCCTTCACGGCCAAATCGCATGAGCCGATGATTGACCTGGCCGAGATGCTGATTGAGCGTGCGCCCGTGCCGATGAGCAAGGTGTTCTTCGCCAATTCAGGGTCTGAGGCGAATGACAGCGCGATCAAGATGATCTGGTACATGAATAACGCGATTGGCCGGCCAGAGAAGAAGAAGCTGATTGCGCGGCTGAAGGGCTATCACGGCATTACGCTGGCGGCGGCTTCCCTCACGGGGCTTCCCGCCAATCACAAGCTATTTGATGCGCCAATCGCGGGCGGGCGTTTCCATCACGTTGGCACGCCGCATCATTACCACAATGCGAAGCCGGGCGAATCGGAAGAAGATTTCGCGACACGCCTCGCGGAAGAATTGGACGCCTATATCATCAATGAAGGGCCGGAGACGGTGGCGGCCTTCTGGGCGGAACCGACCATGGGGGCGGGTGGCGTGATTGTGCCACCGCGCACCTATTTCGAGAAAATCCAGGCCGTGCTGAAGAAGCATGATGTGCTGTTTGTGGCCGATGAGGTGATTTGCGGTTTTGGCCGCACCGGCAATTACTGGGGCTGCCAGACCTTTGGCATCACGCCGGATATTCTGGTTTGCGCCAAGGCGCTGTCCTCATCCTATCTGCCGATTTCGGCTGTGATGGTGAATGAACGGGTCTTCCAGGGCATTGCGGAAGGGTCTTCCGCCGTTGGCACCTGGGGCCATGGTTTTACCTATTCCGGGCATCCGGTGGCCGCCGCGGTCGCGATTGAGACGCTGAAAATCTATGATGAGATTGATCTGATCGGCCATGTGAAATCCGTGGGGCCGCATCTGCAGGCCGAATTGCAGCGCCGCTTCGCCAATCACCCGATGGTGGGGGAAGTGCGCGGTGTTGGCATGGTGGGCGCGATTGAATTGGTGGAAGACAAGGCTGCCAAGAAAAACTTCGACCCCGCGCGCAAGATCGGCCCGCGTTTGGTCAAGCTTGGCGAAGAACAGGGCGTGATCCTGCGCGCCATGATGAATGACAGCATCGGCTTCTCCCCGCCGCTGGTCATCACCAAGGATGAGGTGACGGAAATGCTGGACCGCGTTGACCGTTCGCTGGATGCGCTTTCGGTCGAGCTGCGGCGGGAGAGTATTGCGGCGGTGTGATATCGCCCTGTGTATGGCTGGAAAGCCCCGGTGCCGCTGGTGCCGGGGTTTTTTTATGTCTGGTTTTTGAAACAAAATAACATTTGAATTGAGAGTTGGTTCTCGCGATATGGATAGGGCACGGAGAACTTCAGAGCCGGGTTCGCAGCTTGAGCTGGGTTAGGCGCCTAGTCAGTGACGCACCCGCTCAGAGCAACCTCTCGAGGCGATTCGAAACAGAATCGAGGAGCATTATAGTTTTATGTCAAGGAGATATATTCCGAAGCGGATCGTTGAAGCGGCCTTTCTTGAAAACATTGGCGTGGTGACGGCACCGGAGCTGCTCGACTCACCTGAGGCACTCTGGGGAAATTGGCGGCATCGAATCACGGATCATCGAACTTCCGGGGATGGAATTAAGGCCTATTGCGGGCAATGTGATGGCCATCTCTATATAAGGACCAATGCGGGTAAGCCTCTTTTTGTCCATTACCGAGATGCGCCCTTGGATTGTACTTGGCATCACCGATCAAACTCAAAACTGCGAGACCTCCGTGCCGCCCAATATCAGGGACAACAGGAATCGCCTCTTCATCGCCGTATGTGTGAACAGGTGGGGCAGTTGGCGGCTCTGGATGCGCGGTGCAAGAACGAGCCGACAATCAATAAACGCCTAGCATCCACTGTTAACGACAAATATAAGCTTCCCGATGTTTGCTTCGAGTGGGAGGGTTTTGGTAAAATCGTAGTAGAATTTCAAATGTCCAACACCTTCGAGACGGAAATTTCTGATCGCTCCAAATTTTACGAACGAGAGGGTATTCCGTTGCTTTGGGTTCTCGGAGTTGATTTTCCGGCTAAGTCGCTCCCGCAGAATTTCAGAGACGTCATTCTCCGGCATCGTGGGAACATGTTTTTACTCAACAGAGCCGCAATAGAAGCCTCGTTCGAACAGAAGACGTTGATATTGGCGTGCGCATTACAAAATGAGGACGGATTTGAAGAACCGAAACTAGTCAGATTCGACGAACTCACGATTCCAAGCAGCAAGCTGCCAAATTACGAGGATCGTATTGTCGTTCCACGGCTCCAGAAAAACGAGCTAAAGCGCGGTGAGTGGTTGGCACAATTAAAGGCAGGAGAAAGCAACGACTCCTTGCCTGGAATAGACAGCCCAAGGTCGCGACTTATTGCTGCGGCTTTCTCAATATTCCAGGAAGCAAAAGGAAATAACGTGAAATACTTGTATTCAAAAGACATGAATGTGAAGGGCATGTTGAATGCCCTTCTCAATAGAGAAGACGCTAAGCCCCATGCAACTCTAATCGAAAACTTACTTCAGAATTCTCGATTGAGCGGGTGGCTGGCCGGCTCAGTAGGCGAACATATTCGCCGGGCCAAAATCATGCCGCAAAAAGGACCAGACTCGGATGAATGGCGCTTATTGAAAGCATGTTTTCCAGAAATTCTTGATACTAAAGAGCGCGACCTACTCAAGAGTCTCGATGCCTTGCCATCCTGGGCGCAAAACGCATGAGCCTGGGTTGGCAGGACTCACCTCACTCCAAATAAAGCGGCCGCGTCACTGCGACGCCACCTTCAAGCCCGAGCAATTCCAGCTTGCCTGTTGCCGGAGACATCATGGCGGCAAGGCGTGAACCCTCATTCGCGATGGGCGGCTTGAGCCAGCCGAAATCGCTCGGCACTGGCCCGGCGAGTAGCGCCGTCATGGCAGCGTGGCGTTCGGCGCTATAACGCCAGCGCGGCGCACCGGGATTGGCGATGGATTGCCAGCCATTCGCGGCAACGGCGGTGGGGGCGGCTTCGATCACGGCATGCGAAGCCTCGGCCCTTTCAATCACTACGGCCTCTCCGGGCTGCGTACCCGCCACCGAAAAAATCGCACCGGCGACGAGCGGCGTATCGCGCAGCATGGCAAGGGCTGCGGCGTAATCTGGCGCGGTGTCGCAGACCAAACGCAACAGATGCGCCGGCGGCAGGCCGCGATGGCGCCAGCGTGCCGGGCGCGCGGCCAGCCAATCCACCGCAAGCCCCAGGAAATCCGCGCCCATGCGCCGGGCCATACGTGCCAAGGCGCGTTGCGGTAAGGGCGGCTGATTGATGGCAAGCGCAAAGCGCCCAGGCGCCAGAGCGGTGATTACCCCGGTAAAGCCAGGCCAACCCAGATTGAGCCATTCCCCCGCCGGTCCCGTCTGGCGAAAGACGCAAAGCTGCTCCCCAAGCCCCTTCAGATCCCAATCCAAGACGCGCAGCATGAAGGGCGCCTCTGCCGCGCCAAGCCCTGCCGTGCAGCCCCATTCATAGGAAAGGTTGAGCGCATGCCCGCCAGGCCCGGGCAGGGCTTCTGCGATCGCCGAGATTTCTGGAAGCAGCGGATTGCCATTGCGCGCCAGCCAATACCTTGAAGCCCGATCCGCCAAGGCAAGGCCCGTCGCGGTATAGCGCGCGCGCGCGCCGCGCCATAGAGCTTCTGCGCGCACTGGCGCGGCATGCAGGGCGGCCAGTGATGGCTGGGTTTCGGTACGCAGATCAAAAACGGGAATGGCGGGTAGCAATGGTGTGGTCTCCTGCGCTGTTATGTAGCGGGTGAAGACCAGCCTGTCTGTTACCTTGCGTGAGAAAATGTGACGCTCATGGGCGCGCATGGCGCGGCGCGGTTCCACGGCGCGACAATCTGCTCTAAGCCCCTGTCCATGTCGCATCCCGGCCTGCCGCTTGCCATCGCCCTTCTCGCCGCGCCCTTTGTCGCGGTGCTGCAATCCAAGGCCATGGCGCCGCTGGCGCTGATCCCCATGGCCATGACGCTGGCCTTGGGCTGGCGGGCGGGCTGGCGGCCAAGCCTCCCGCAAAGCCCGGTGCTCGCATTTGGGTTGATGCTTGCGGCCTGGGGGGCGATCACCTCGCTTTGGGCGCCAGAAACAGGGCGGGCCGCCCTGCTGGCTCTAAGCCTTGCCGCGATGATGCTGCTGGCGCATGGCGCGGCGGGGGCAGCGCAAGGGGCGCGGCTCATGCCCTGGATCGGCTTTGGACTCGTCTTTGGCCTGGCGGCGGCTTTCGCCGATTGGCAAAGCGGCAATGCGCTGCGCGCTGCCGTGCGCGGGCTGAAGGACGTACCACCTGCGCTGATGTTTGGGCTGAAACCGGCGGCGTCCCTCATGGCGCTGCTGCTGCCCATGGGTTTTGCGCTGCCCTGGCCCTGGGTAGCGCGGGCAGCGCTATTGGCGCTGGGCGCTGGGGTGCTGATCGGCCTGCCGGGCGAAACCGCGCGGCTTGCCACTATTGCGGGTTTGGCCGCAGCGCTGCTTAGCCTGGCGGCGCCGCGCCTGGTACCGAAATTGGTCGGGGCAGGGGTGGCGGTATTGATCCTGCTGATGCCCTTCCTGGTTGCCTTTGTGCCGCAAATCCCCTCGGCCAGCCTGCCGCCTTCGGCGGTCCATCGGCTGGTGATATGGGATTTCGCAGCCGCGCGCATTGCCGAAAAACCGCTAACCGGCTGGGGGCTGGAAGCGAGCCGCGCCATGCCGGGCGGCCGCGCGCAGCCCGATGCGGCCACGCTGGACCGGCTGAACATTACCGCGCCAGCGCAGCGCGCATTTTTGGCGCTGCCGCATGTGGAAGTGATGCCGCTGCATCCCCATAACGGTGCCCTGCAGCTTTGGCTGGAATTGGGCGGCATTGGCGCACTGATCGGCGCGGCGCTGATGCTGGCCTTTGGCTTTGCGGCATCGCAGAGTGCAGCGCCCGCTATTGGGGCGGGCATGCTTGCCTCAGCCGCCGTGACGGGGATGCTTTCCTTTGGGCTGTGGCAGGCCTGGTGGGTGGCAAGTCTATTGCTGGCGATGGTGGCGCTGGCAACGCAAAAGGGCAGCGGGCTTCGAAAATAACGGCGCTACCCCCCAAAACGCGCAAATTCTCGGGCCAGTTCCTCATAAATCGCGCGCTTGAACGCCACCGCCAGCCCTGGCAATTCCTGAAGCCGCGCCCAGCGCCAGGCGTCGAATTCCGGATGTGGATCAAGATCAAGCCGAATATCGGTATCACTGCCCAGAAAGCGCAGCGCGAACCATTTCTGCCTTTGCCCGCGATATTTGCCGCCAAGCGCCTTGCCGATCAGTTCCGCCGGCAAATCGTAGAATAACCAGCGCGGATGTTCGGCCAGGATCTCGGCCTTGGTGGTGCCGATTTCCTCTTCCAATTCGCGGAACACGGCAATCGCGGGATCTTCGCCCGCATCCATGCCACCTTGCGGTAATTGCCAACCGCCAACCGCCCCCTCGGCATTGGGCAAATCAGCGCGGCGAGCGACCAGCACCAGCCCCGCCGCATTGAACAGCAGCGCGCCGACATTATCCCGGTAAGGCAGCATCACTGTGTGCGGGCTTCACTTGTCTCAGGCGGGCGGCGGATCAGCGCCGTGACGGGCGCAAGCACCATCCTGCGCTCTTCAATCCCCACCGCCCAAGCCACCAGCCTATCAACCACGACCGGTGTTGCGGCATGGGCCAAGCCAAGGGCGGAACCGCGTGCTTTTGCTATGGCTTCAAGTTCGCCAAGGCGCCTTTCGATTTCCGCGCGTGTAGCGGGCTCATCCAAAATCACATCCACCGAACGGCCCCAGGCGCGGGCCGGCGCCGCAGCATTCGGGCGCGCATCCACGTAGAGCAGCCCGCGATTTCTGAGAGATTCCTGCAGCGCCAGGTAGCTTTGTTCCATGGCAGCAAACCGCTCACCGCGCATACCTCCCACTACGCCGATGGCACCGACATAACCGGGGAAGCGCGACAATATCCATTCCAGATTGGCCATATTCTCAGGCGCGGAACGCCCGGTCAGCAGGGCGCGATTGCCGGGATCATTCAGCGGATAGCCAGCGGGTTCCAGCGGCAGGCCGATCAGCGTTTCAACACCCTTGGCGCGGAGACGTTCTGCCACCTGCGCGGCGCGCGGCGCATATGGCGAAATCGCAAATGTCACGGCGGGCGGCAGGCGGCGGATCGCATCTTCCGTCTGTGCATTTGATATGCCGATATCCGCCACAATGATGCCGATACGTGGGCGGGCATCCTGTCTTTCGAATTGCCCGGCATAGGCGCGAATGGAAGTGCGGCCATCATTCCCAACGCGCGGCAAAGGCCCAAAGCGCCCCTGTTCCAACAGGGCGGCATCGGGTGCGGCGATGGGGCGCGCGGTTGGAAACTCGGGTGTTGCCACAGGGACATCAAGCGGCGGTGGCGCGGGAGCTACCGGTGTCAGGGCGGACGCCTCGGCAGTCGGGGGCGCGGCGTCCGGCCTGGTCGCTGGCGGTGGTTCCGCTGGCGTTGCGGCAGGGGCGGCGGCCGTCGCTGGCTCAGGCGCAGCAGCCGGCGGGGCTGGCGTCTCGGCTACCTGCGGGGGCGTGGTCACGGGCGGTGCGGCGCTTGCTGATGCGGGCGGTTCCGGCGCAGGGGGCGCGGGGGTTGACGCTGCCTCGGCCAGTCTTTCCTGCGGCTCAGCCGGGCCCAGCCGATCAAGCCAAAGCCCGCCACCGCCGAGCAACAGCAGCACCAAAACCCAGAACACGCCAAGCCCACGCCAGCCAGCGAAGATTCGGTAGGCCAATCCTTTTGCCATCACACCCTCAGCGTTGTCCGCCGCGTGGCGCTAGCGCCATGCCGCGCAGCAGCATCAAAGCCTGCTGTAGTTGATGATCCGTTTCCGGCTTGGTCGGGTCAAAGGCCGGCGCATTCTCCGCCGGCTGCCGCAAGACACGCTCCGCCAAACCGGCCGGCAGGTTGAGCGGCGGCGGCGGGATGGGCGCGCGGGTTTCCGCCTGACCATCATTCCTGAGTGAACGGCGCAAATCCGCTTCGCGGTCACGCTGCTGCTGCCCGGCGCGGGCTTCTTCCCGCGTTGCCAATACTTCGATATCCGGTTCAATCCCGGTGCCCTGAATGGAGCGGCCCGAGGGTGTGTAGTAGCGCGCCGTAGTCAAGCGAATGGCACCATTGCCAGGGATCGGCATTACGGTTTGCACGCTGCCCTTGCCGAAGGATTTCACGCCAACCACCACGGCGCGGCGATGATCCTGCAAGGCGCCGGCGACAATTTCGCTGGCACTGGCGCTGCCGCTATTGATCAGCACCACAATCGGCAGTCCATCAGCGATATCACCGGGCTTCGCGTTCCAACGCTGCGCGTCTTCCTGCCGACGCGCGCGGGTGGACACGATCTCTCCCTGGTTCAGGAAATCATCGGAAACCTGCACAGCCTGATCGAGCAAGCCGCCCGGGTTGTTGCGCAAATCAAGCACAAGCCCCTTCAGCCCGCCCTGCGCCTGCTGCTTCAATTGCTGCAGCGCCCGGCGCAGCCCGGCTTCGGTCTGTTCATTGAAGGAGGTGATGCGCACATAGCCGAGATTACCATCCTCCAGCCGGAAGCGGACCACTTGCGGGCGGATGACATCGCGCGTCAGGGTCAGTTCTATCGGCCTTTCCGTGCCCTGGCGGCGGATCGTGAGCCTGATTTGCGTGCCGCGCTGGCCGCGCATCTGTTCAACCGATTCCTGTAGTGTCAGGCCCTGGACGGAAGTGCCATTCAAATGCGTGATGAAATCCCCAGGCCTGATACCGGCGCGCGCGGCGGGGGTTTCGTCAATCGGACTGATGACCTTGATGTAGCCGCCTTCCTGCGTCACCTCGATCCCAAGCCCGCCAAATTCGCCGCGGGTCTGGGTTTGCATGTCGCGGAAGCTGCGTTGGTTCAGATAGGATGAATGCGGATCAAGGCTGGACAACATGCCCTGGATGGCGTTTTCGATCGCGTCACGGTCATTCACCGGTTCCACATATTCGGCGCGCATTCGTTCAAACACATCGCCAAACAGGTTGAGCAACCGATAGGTCTCTGCCCGGCCACCTTCCTGCGCCCAGGCAGCGACCAGCGGGCCCACCACCACGCCGGCGGCAAAGGCCGCACCAATCCCCGCATAACGCAAAATTCCGCGCTGCATGCGCCGCAATCCCTTTCTGCATCCGGCGGCAGACGCCGGCTTCCGGGCTAGGATAGACTTTCATCGCGCATTGCGCGACTCCCGAACGCACTGTCGCCCATGAAAAATGGCGTTTCTGCCTATTCTACCCCGCTCAGCCAGGGCATCGGGTCCAGGACCTGCCCATCCCGACGCAATTCGACATAAAGCGTCCCACGCCCATCTGGCCCTGCACCCAGCCGACCAAGCGCTTCACCGGCGAGTAGCGCGGCCCCCGCTTCTGTATCCAATGCTTCAAAACCGGCCAGGACCAGGTGCAGCCCGGGCCCGCATTCCAGGATGATGATCTGGCCAAAGCGCCGGAAAGGACCAGCAAAAACCGCGCGCCCCGCGCAGGGGCTGACGACTCGCGCGCCGGCCACGGCGGAAAAGGTAATGCCCCGTGCCGGTCCGACTTCCCCCCTTTGACCAAAGGCGATGGAGATCCGCCCATGAACCGGTGCTGGACGGGGGTGATCTGGCGCTGGTGCTGCCACCTGGGGCGTCGCCACCGCGCTTGCCGGGCGCGGTTGGCGCGCATCCTGCCGCGCCCGAGCCTGCGCTTCCTGCCGTAGCCGCGCCGCTGTCATAGCGGCTTGTCGCGCCTGTTCGCGCTCCAAAGCGGTCAGCATTTCCTGAAGGTCATTGGCGCGGGCGAGCGCTTCCTGCGCGCGCGCGGCTTCGGCCCGTTGGGTCGCGCGGGCTTCGCGTTCGCGCAGTCGGGTCTGAGCGATTTCCGCATCCAGGGCCGCCGCTGCCTGGCGGAGCTCTGCCTCTGCCGTCGCCACCACCACGGCTTCCGCCGCGGCAAGGCGGGCGCGGCGTTCGGCTTCAGCATTGGCGAGACGTAGTTCCTCTGCCTCTGCGCGAAGCTGCCGCGCCAAGCCTTGCAGTACCAGTAACCCGCGCAGCGCCTCATCCGGCGGTGCGGGCTGTGCGAGCAAGGTTTCTGCGGGCCAGAGTGCCAACCGACGCATGGCTGGCATCATTGGCGCGAGAGCCGCGGCACGCAATGCCGCTTCGCGATAAGCTTTCGTCGCTTCACGTTCGGCAAGCTGTTTGTTTTGCTCGGCCGCTTCCAAGGCGCGTTCGGCTTCCTGCACGCGCGCCGCCATGGCAACGCGCTGGCGCGCAAGCCCGCTTTCTTCCGCCGCCGCCGCTTCGGCTTCACGTGCCGCGGCTTCGGCGGCGGCGCGGCTGGCGGCAGTGGTGCGGCGCGCTTCTTCCAAAGCCTCACGCGAAGGCTGCGCAACAGCAAGCCCGGGCAGCGCCAGCAGGAATAGTGCGAAAGCGGCGCGCGCCTTAGCCAAGCAGGGAATGCCCCGTCATGGCGGTGGGTTGCGGCAGGCCGAGCAAAGTGAGCAACGTCGGCGCAATATCCGCAAGCCGCCCATCCTTGATGGCCGTGCCTTTTGGGCCGCCCATCAGAATGACCGGCACCACATTGGTGGTATGCGCGGTATGCGGCCCGCCGGTTGCGGGGTCTTTCATCAATTCGGCATTGCCGTGATCAGCGGTGACGAGCAGGCAGCCGCCCACATCGTGCAAGGCCGCGACAATGCGCCCAAGCCCGGCATCCACGGCTTCCACGGCCTTTGTCGCAGCAGCAAGGCTGCCGGTATGGCCCACCATATCGGCATTGGCGTAATTCAGCACAATCAGGTCAAAGGCGCGGCTTTTGATGGCGGCCACGGCTTTTTCCGTCAGTTCCGGCGCTGACATTTCCGGCTTCAGATCATAGGTCGCGACATCCTTGGGCGATGGCACCATGATGCGTTCCTCACCGGGATAGACCGCTTCTTCGCCGCCATTCAGGAAGAAGGTGACATGCGGGTATTTTTCCGTCTCCGCCATGCGAAGCTGTTTCAGCCCCGCAAGCGCCACCACTTCCCCAAGCTTGTCGGCCATGGATTGCGGCGCGAAGGCGGTGGCGAGATAGGCGTTCAGCGCATCGCTATATTCCGTAAGGCCAACTGCGGCGGCAAGGCGCGGCAGGCGGGCGCGGGCAAAACCGTCAAAGCCGGGATCGAGCAAGGCAGTCAGAATTTCGCGAGCACGATCGGCGCGGAAATTGAAACACAGAATACCATCGCCATCCTGCATGCCGGCGTAATCGCCAATCACGCTGGCCGGGATGAATTCATCGGTTTTCTCGGCGGCATGCGCGGCGCTGATGGCGGCAGCGGCGCTGGGCGCGGCCTTGCCCTTGGCTTCCACCATCGCGGCATAGGCTTGTGCCACGCGATCCCAGCGCTTGTCGCGATCCATCGCGAAATAGCGCCCGATGATGGTGGCGATGCGCACACCCGCAACACCTGCCAGATCGGCTTCGAAGCGCTTCAGGTAATCAGGGGCGGCGCGTGGCGGCGTATCGCGCCCATCGGTGAAGCCATGGATGGCGACAGGAATGCCCGCGCCTGAGAGCAATTTCGCCAAAGCCACCGCATGATCCTGATGCGCATGCACCCCACCGGGTGAGAGCAAGCCCATCAAATGGCAGGTCCCGCCCGAGGCCTTCAACTTAGCGATCAAACCCGTCAGCGCCGGCAATCGCGCGAAGGACCCATCGGCAATGGCGTTATCAATGCGCGGCAGATCCTGCATCACCACGCGCCCTGCCCCGATATTAAGGTGCCCGACCTCAGAATTGCCCATCTGCCCTTCCGGCAGGCCGACATCAAGGCCGGAGGTTTTGAGGAAAGCATGCGGGCACGCTGCCCAAAGCGCGTCGAAGTTTGGCGTCTTCGCCTGACGCACGGCGTTATCGGCCAATTCCTCCCGCCAGCCCCAGCCATCCAGAATGACCAGCATCACGGGGCGGGCGGCGGCAGCGTGCATCAAGGCGAACTCCAATTTTGTTGAGCGCCGCATTACCCCTCGGGCCGGGCCGGGGGCAAGCATGGATCAAAAGGGCAGCAGCGCCGGCACGCCGAAGAAGCGCGCATGGAAATGCAGCGTCACGGCCCAGCCGAGCAGCGCGAGCGCGGGGGTGAGCCAGCCAATTTCCGCCAGCACCAGCCGATTGCGCCCGGCCAGGATGGCGCCGAAGGGCAGGATGGAGGTCGCGGCCTGTAGTTTTGTCGCAGCCTCCGGGTCGCGTGCGGCAAGCTTGCGATCAATGGAAGGCATGCCAATCAGGGCACTGACGGCGAAGGTGCTGAAGAAGATTACACTCGCCAGATCGCCATTGCCGAGCACATGCACCAAGGCCCAAAGCGCGAAGGACCAGAGCACGGGGTGGCGCGTGATCCGCTGAATGCCGCGCACCTGCTGCCCGACGAGACCTTCTCCGCCGATACCTGTCGGGTTGCGCAAAAGCCCAGCGGCAAAGAACAGAAAAGCCGGCAGCATGATCAGCGCCAGAAGCAGGCGAAGCCAGGCCGGCGCGGTCCAGATCGGCAGGGGCTCTGCCGCGCCCCAGGCGCGCGCGAGCAGTACCAGCGCCACCACCGACAGCACCGAATAGGCTATGCGAAAGCCATTCGCTCCAATCCTCCCGACCAGGCGCGCCCTGATTTCGGTACCCGCAATGCCGTTATGCGTGGCAACAAAGAAGGCTGCGGCCAGCAGCAGGGGAAAAATGCCTTCCATTTTATTGCCTTTCGAGAAGAAATCGCCTGAGCTTGAAAAGCTTTGGTGAGTTCGTCTAATGCCATGATACTTTAGTCCTGTGGTATCCAACAGGCAAGGCTTCATCAGCATCCATTCGTGAAGAAAAAAGGAACTCTTCCTTGGAATCTGCTCCAAAAACGCTTTCCTACGGTCAGTTCGTCGAAATGCTCGATGCGGGCCTTGGCTTTCGAACAACCTCCTATTTCGCAAAGAATCGCCATTCCGTGTTAAGCGCACTTTGCGATCAATATGGCTCGGACAAGGGGGAGCTTCGGCCTGATGGCCACCCCTATCCTTGGCCTTCGCATAATTATGCCGATTACTACGAAATGCTCTTCAGGCATTGTCGCCATAGCATCACAAAGGTTTTCGAATGTGGGCTGGGCACGAATAATCCAATTCTTCCCTCCTCCATGACAGAAAAGGGCAAGCCTGGCGCATCCCTGCGCGTCTGGCGGGATTATTTCCCCAATGCCCAGATTTATGGCGCGGATATAGATCGTGATATCCTGTTCACCGAAGAACGGATCAAGACGCATTACATTGATCAGCGCGAACCAAAGGCCATTGAGGCGTATTGGCAGCAGGTTGGTGAGACGGATTTCGATTTCATGCTGGATGATGGATTGCATGTTTTCGAAGCCGGAAGCTGCCTTTTCACCCATTCCATCCATCATCTGGCGGAAAACGGCATTTACGTGATTGAAGATGTCGCGCCAAAAGACCTACTGCGCTATAAGGATTTCTTCGGAAAAACCGCTTACGTTGTGGATTACGTCACCATGCTTCGACCCAAGCTACCGCTTGGTGACAATAGCCTTGTCGTCATCCGCAAGGGCTAAAGCTAGCTAGGCTACAAACCCTTCAAGACAGCCCAAAGCGCCGATTTCGCCTCAAAGCCAATGCCTGGAATATCGGGCATTTTGATCCGCCCATCCAGGACAGGTGTGGCATCGGCAAAACCGCCAAAGGGCGCGAAAACTTCCGGGTAGCTTTCATTGCCGCCAAGCCCAAGCCCGACTGCGATATTGAGCGCGAATTGATGCCCGCCATGCGGCACGCAACGCCGGGGCGACCAGCCATGGCGCACCAGCATCTCCAGCGTGCGCAGATATTCGACCAAACCATAGGAAAGCGCCGGATCGAATTGCAGAATATCGCGATCCGGACGGAGGCCACCATGGCGGATCAGGTTACGCGCATCCAGCATGGAAAATAGATTCTCGCCCGTTGCGATTGGTGGCATGTATTGTTCCGCCAAGGCGGCATGGGTTGAATAATCCAGCGGATCGAGCGGTTCTTCATACCAACGCAACCCAAAGGGCTGCAGCGCCGCGCCATAGGTCAGCGCCGCATGCAGACCAAAGCGACCATTCACATCCACCGCCAGGCGCGATCCATCACCGCCCAGCAGCTTCACCACCGCTTCAATGCGGGCCAGATCTTCCGTGAGCGCATCCTTGACCGAGGTGCCCGGCGCGCCGCCGATTTTCATTTTGACAGTGGTGTAACCCATGCCGAGGTAGCGCTTCATTTCCTCAACCAAGGCATCCACGCCCTTGCCTGGGTAGTAATAGCCGCCCGCAGCATAAACCCAGGCGCTGGCATCCGCCTGACCGCCGCGATACCGATCCGCAAGCAAGCGCCACAGCGGCACGCCCGCAAGCTTCGCCGCCGCATCCCAAAGCGCCATATCCAAAACGCCAACCGCGACCGAGCGATCACCATGCCCGCCCGGCTTTTCATTCCGCATCATCGCAGCCCAGGCGCCGGCGGGGTTGAGACCGCCTTCGCTCAGCGCCAATTCAGCCTCGGTCGCCGCTTGCAGCCGGGGGATGAAGCGTTCCGCAAGCAAGCCTGGCTGCGCATAACGGCCATTGGAATTGAAGCCATAGCCCGTGGCGCTTTTGCCCGTGCCATCTTCCACCGTGATGGCAACGACACTCGCCGTCATTTTGGAAAAATCTATATAGGCATTGGCAATGGCGCTTGCGATTGGCACCACGCCTTGGCGGATGGAAGTGATACGCATGGGGTTTCCTGTCTCGTCTCGCGCGCCTTCAAGCGCGCGCCATGTTCAACCGAGCAATCTGCCGATCACGCGCGCGGTGTAATCCACCACCGGAATCACGCGCCCGTAATTGATGCGTGTGGGTCCGATCACGCCAATCGCACCGACAATCTTTTCCTGACCATTGCGGAAGGGGGCGACCACCACGGAAAGCCCCGCGCTATCGAAAAGCCCGCTTTCGGCGCCAATGAAAATCTGCACACCTTCGCCGCGCTGCGCCAATTCCAACAGCCGCAGCATGGTTTCCTGAGCTTCAAGCCTTTCGAACAACCGCTGGATTTCCTGCACCTGCGCTGCCTGATCCAGATTCTGCAATAGCCGCGACTGACCGCGCAAAATCAGCGACCCGCCGCCGCCACCGGCCCAGGTGGCAAGCCCCGCCGAGATCACTTGCTGCGTCAGCGCATCCAAAGCCGTGCGGTCGGCGGCGATTTCCTCAGCCACCTTGCTGCGGGTTTCTTCCAGGGTGCGCCCGGCGAGCCGCGCATTCAGATAGTTCGAGGCTTGCGTGAGTGCGGAAGGCGGCAACCCCGCCGGCACTTCAATGACGCGGTTTTCGACCTGCCCGCCTTCATGCACCAGCACCACCAAGGCCCGGCCCGGTCCAAGCGCCACAAATTCAATATGGCGCACCGGGTTTTCCGTTTTCGGCGCCACCACCAGCCCGGCCGCCCCGGCAAGGCCCGAGAGCATCAGCCCGGCTTCGGCCAGGGTTTCCTGCAAGGACCGGCCCGATGCCGCGCAGCGCGCCGCAATCGCATCCCGGTCTTCCTCACCCAGCGCGCCGAATTCCAATAAGCCATCCACGAAAAGCCGAAGCCCGCGTTCCGTCGGCAGCCGCCCGGCCGAGGTATGCGGCGCGTAGAGCAGCCCGGCATCTTCCAGATCCGCCATGGCATTGCGGATGGTTGCCGGTGATAAGCCCAGCGGCAGACGTCGTGAAAGGGTGCGTGACCCGACAGGTTCGCCCGTCGCGACATAGGTTTCCACCAATTCGCGCAAAATCAGCGCCGAACGGCTATCCAAGCCGACCGCGGCCGGCAGCCCGGGGGTCAGCTTCGCGGGCGTATGGGTCACGGGTTTGGGTCCCGATGTGTCATAGCGCGAGTATGAAGCCTGGGCAGGGCGCGTCAACGGGTTAGCGCCGGCCCTGCGCCTGTGCTAACCGCCGGGTCTATGACCAGACCCTCAGGCCGCGCCCCCGGCGCGCTTCGCACCGTTTCCATTCAACCCGGCGTCGCCCGCCATGCGGAAGGTTCCTGCGTTATTCGCATGGGCCTGACCGAGGTGCTGTGCACCGCAAGTGTCGAAGGCAAGGTGCCGCCCTTCCTGCGCGGCCAGGGCCAGGGCTGGGTCACGGCGGAATATGGCATGTTGCCGCGCGCGACCCATACGCGCGGGGACCGCGAAGCGGCGCGCGGCAAGCAATCCGGCCGCACGCAGGAAATCCAGCGCCTGATTGGGCGCAGCCTTCGTGCCGTGACGGATTTGAAGGCGATGGGTGAAATGACCATCACGCTGGATTGCGATGTGCTGACCGCCGATGGCGGCACGCGCTGCGCTTCCATCACCGGCGCCTGGGTCGCGCTGCATCTGGCCTTTGAACATTGCAAGCGCATGAACATCATCACGCGCAATCCGCTGAAGGATCAGGTGGCGGCGATTTCGTGTGGCATTTATCAGGGCGTGCCCGTGCTTGATCTTGATTATGATGAGGATAGCAAAGCGGATGCGGATGCGAATTTCGTCCTGACGGCGTCCGGCGGGATTGTTGAAATTCAAGGCACCGCCGAAGGCGCGCCTTTCACTGAGGCTGATTTACAGGCGCTGATGGGCCATGCGCGTGAAGGCACGGCAGCGCTTTTCGCCAAGCAGCGGCTTGCGGTGGATAAGTGATGGCGCATCGGCGCCTGCAACGCGGTGAGAAGATTGTCATCGCCACGCATAATGCCGGAAAGCTCCGCGAAGTGGCGGCCTTGCTGGCGCCGCATGGCATTGAAGTGACCAGCGCCGGCGCGCTTGGCCTGCCGGAGCCGGAGGAAACCGAAACGAGTTTCCTCGGCAATGCGCGGATCAAGGCGCATGCGGCAGCGCGCGCGGCGGGGATGCCGGCACTTTCGGATGATTCAGGGTTTTCCGTGGCGGCGCTGGATGGTGCGCCGGGCGTTTATACCGCCGATTGGGCCATGCGCCCGGAAGGTGGGCGGGATTATGCGCTCGCCATGGGCAAGGTGCATGACCTTGCCAAGCATGCGTCAGATCGCGCGGCCTGGTTCACCTGTGCGCTCGTGCTCGCCTGGCCCGATGGGCATGAGGAAGGTTTTGAGGGCAAGGCGGAGGGCGTTTGGGTCTGGCCGCCACGCGGCGCGCATGGCTTTGGCTATGACCCCATGTTCGTGCCGCAGGGACGCCTTCAGACCTTCGGCGAAATGGCCCCGGATGAGAAGCACCGCATCAGCCACCGCGCCGCGGCTTTCGCGTTGCTGGCCGCTTCCTGCCTGCCACCGGCGGCAGGCTAAGCTTCATGGGCGGGGAAGCCGCGGGCGAGAGCCCACGTTGCAACAAGCTCGCCCAGCCCTCCTCCGGGTTGTCCACAATTTCAAACAGCTTCAGATCAGCCTCACTGATCATGCCCTCATCCACCATGGCGTTGAAATTCACCACCTTGGTCCAGTAATCGCGCCCGAAAAGGACAATTGGCACCGGGCGCATCTTTTCCGATTGCGCGAGCGTCAGCACTTCGAACAATTCGTCAAAAGTCCCGAAGCCACCAGGGAAAACCGCAAGCGCATTGGCGCGCATGGCAAGGTGCATCTTGCGCATGGCGAAGTAATGGAAGCGAAAGGTCAGCGCCGGCGTGGACCAGGAATTGGGCGCCTGTTCATGCGGCAGGGTGATGTTGAAGCCAATGGAAGGCGCGCCGCATTCCGATGCGCCGCGATTGGCCGCTTCCATGATCCCCGGGCCGCCGCCCGTTGCAATCACGTTATCCCGCGCCGCGCCCGATGCAGCGAGCGCACCGCCACGCATGGAGACAATGCGGGCAAAGGCGCGTGCATCCTCATAAAAGCGGGACCGTTCAAGTGCCTTGTGGGCGGCGCGCTTTTCCGCCGCCCCGCGCGCCTTCTTGGCGAGTGCCGCGGCTTCCTCGGCGCTCGGCGTGCGGGCGGAACCAAACACCACAATGGTGGACCGCACCCCCCAATCGCGCAGCGCATATTCGGCCTTGGCGTATTCCATGCCGAAGCGGAACGGGCGCATTTCATCGCGCAGCAGGAATTCCTGATCCTCCACGGCCAGCAGATAGCTGCGCGAACCCTTCTGGGCGCCATTATCGGGCATTGGAAACCTCCCCTTCATGCTCGGCGTATCATGGCATGAAGCGGGCGCAGGCTGCGATGGGGGGCGGCAGGGTCCAAAGCCCTTGGAGACAGAAAGGGCGTTGATATCGAGGTTGAAAGTCAGGCGCTTGACCACCTATTTTCCAGGTCTCAGCGAGAAAAAAGTGAAGGCGTTAACCTTTTATTCATCTATCGATTGTCTAATAAAGTGTGGTCAAGAACGGCCTTGCAGAACGGGGAAAAACCCATGGCGATTGGTTTTCTGGGTGCCGGCCCCAAGATGCCGGGCGTTGGTGGCGGCTTTGATGCCGGGCAGCTTACATCACTTGCGCTGAAGGCGAGCATGCAGCGGCAAGCCCCCACAACCAGCGTTGCGGCGCGGGCGGATCGTGGCCCGGCAGTGGTGATTGCGATTGACCCGCGCGCAGCAGAACGCTCGGCAGAGATTGCGCGGCTTGCAGAACAGGCCCAAGGCGCCGCTAGCGCACCGGATTGGGGCGGCCGCACCATGGCTGAGCCCGATTGGGACAAGAAAATGATCGCCGAAATGATTGACCAGCAGAAGCGGCAGGTCTGGGCGCTGTCGGAAACGCTGCGTGTCTATGAAGAGACTGGGGAAGTGGTTTCCTTTGGCTTGTCGGGAGAGCGGTTTGTGAGTTCCGAGAATTGGGCAGTCTATGGCGGACCGGAAGGTTACTTGCAGGAGATACGTAACAGGTTGCCAATTTCTCAGGCGAGCCTGCGTGATCTCGAAACTCGCTTAACTCCAAATGGGTGATTGAGCTGCCCCCTTACGGGTCGTCGGCTTCGTCCAATCCAAATTTACAAACTGATCATCGCCGGGAAGGTAGCTTCCCGGCGATGATCATAGGCGTCACAGGATGAAGTCCTGCTGCACCAGATTCACCAATCCTTGTATCTGCAAGGTGATGTCAGCTACGCCATCCCCCATATCAGCTTGCACGAAGGTATTGCCACCGGATTGATACCAGCGAATTTCTGCGATACCGCTGGCACTGAAACTCAGACTATTGCGAAAGGCAAAAGCCTGATCACCAGCCAGCGACGCATTGGTATCTATCGAACTGAACACCAAGATATCGGAGCCTGCCTGAAAATCCAGAATGACATCCATCGCGCTGGGCGTCGCCATGTCATCGGCGGAATACATGAAGCGGTCAGCCCCCGCCCCGCCAGTGAGCCGGTCTGACTCCGCGCCGCCCAAAATACTGTCGGCGCCAGCGCCGCCAAAAATCGTGTCGAACCCATTGTCACCGCGGAGGTAATCATCCCCCGTCAGCAGCCCGGCAGCGTCATCGCCATAAATCATATCGCTGCCATCCCAGCCGGAGACATAATCATTCCCCGCGCCACCCTCCACACGGTCATTGCCAGCATCGGCATAAAGCTCATCGCGGCCATCGCCGCCACGGAGTGTGTCTAGCCCTCCGCCACTGATCGCCATCAGAAACCCCATATCCAAGGGCGCCAGGGTGCGGCGCTTGACCACCTATTTTCCAGGTTTCAGCGAGAAAAAAGTGAAGGCGTTAACCTTTTATTCATCTATCGATTGTCTAATGAAGTGTGGTCAAAAACGGCCTTGCAGAACGGGGAAAAACCCATGGCGATTGGTTTTCTGGGTGCCGGCCCCAAGATGCCGGGTTTCGGTGGCGGCTTTGATGTCGGGCAGCTTACATCACTTGCGCTGAAGGCGAGCATGCAGCGGCAAGCCCCCACAGCCAGCGTTGCGGCGCGGGCGGATCGTGGCCCGGCAGTGGTGGTGGCGATTGACCCGCGCGCAGCAGAACGCTCTGCGGAGATTGCGCGGCTTGCAGAACAGGCCCAAGGCGCCGCTAGCGCACCGGATTGGGGCGGCCGCACCATGGCTGAGCCCGATTGGGACAAGAAAATGATCGCCGAAATGATTGACCAGCAGAAGCGGCAGGTCTGGGCGATTTCGGAAACGCTGCGTGTTTATGATGAAACTGGAGAAGTGGTTTCATTCGGTTTGTCCGGTGAACGCTTTGTGAGCTCCGAAAATTGGGCAGCCTATGGCGGACCGGAGAAGTATATCGAAATGAACCGCAAGGGATTGGAAATTTCTAAGGCCAGCCTGCGGGATCTTGAAACACGAGTGACATAAAGCTCTGATCAATATAATGCCACTATCGCTCGGTAGCGGCGCTTATTCCTGAACCTAAAAAGCTTCATCGCCGGAAAGGTTTCTCTCCGGCGATGGTCGTTGGGTTCACAGCGTGAAATCCTGCTGTTGCAAGTTCACCAATCCCTGGATTTGCAGGGTGATATCAGCAACACCGTCGCCCATATCAGCTTGCACGAAGGTATTGCCACCGGATTGATACCAGCGAATCTCTGCCACACCGCTCGCGCTGAAGGCTAGATTTTCGCGATATACAAAAGCCTGATCACCAGCCAGCGACGCATTGGTATCAATCGAACTGAACACCAGCAGATCGGAAAACTGCTGAAAATCCAGAATGACATCCATCGCGCTGGGCGTCGCCATGTCGTCGGTGGAATACATGAAGCGGTCAGCCCCCGCCCCGCCGGTGAGCCGGTCTGAATCAGCGCCACCCAAAATACTATCCGCGCCAGCGCCGCCAAAAATCGTGTCGAACCCCTTGTCACCGCGGAGGTAATCATCCCCCGTCAGCAGCCCGGCAGCGTCATCGCCATAAATCATATCGCTGCCATCCCAGCCGGAGACATAATCATTCCCCGCGCCACCCTCCACACGGTCATTGCCGGCATCGGCGTATAGCTCATCCAGGCCGTCGCCACCACGGAGCGTATCAAAACCTCCGCCGCCCAAGGCCGTGTCATTGCCTGTTCCGCCGTCCAGAAGGTCATTTTCACCGGTCGACAGGGAGTTGCCATCACCGGTCAAATAATCATTACCAGCCTCGCCATACAGCGAATCGCCGCCAGTGGACCCGGTGAGCTTGTCATTGCCATCACCACCGTAGAGAACATCATTCCCAAGATCACCAAAGAGGGAATCATCCCCCCCATTCCCGAAAATCATGTCATTACCAGCACCGCCATTTGCCGTATCGGCGGAACTGGTTCCCGACCACATGTCGTTTTTCGTGGTCCCGGTCCAAACTGCCATTGGTCACTCCCGTGTTTAAGGTTATGGGGGGACGATGGTGCCCCCCCCCCCGCGCAAGTCAAGTACAAAATGAAATAATTGCAGCCAGGGACTTTTTCACGGGCGAGGGTCTCTTTCGGATGCGCCTCATGGTTCCCTGGTCTGGCCCAAAAGCGTGACTCTGCCGCAACGGTGGCGAGTCGTCGCGAATCGGCCGGATGGCAAAACCGTAAAAAACCCTGGGCAAAGAACGGCTTCCGGCCTAGACTTCTGAATCACTCTGAAGCATTGCCTTGATGTCCCGCCTCTTTATGCCAGCCCATGCTGGGTCTCCCCTCGAACAAGGCGCCGTCAGGCGGCGCTTTGCCTCTCCCGATTTGCGCGCGCTGTTGCGCCGGCGCCTGATGGAATTCTGCGGACTGCTCGCCGCGCTTGTCGCGCTTGGGCTGGCCGCGGCGCTGCTGAGTTATGATGCCGCCGATCCTTCGTTGAATACGGCCACAAGCCGCCCGGTGGGCAATCTGGCGGGCCCGGCGGGGGCCATTGTGGCGGATATCCTGTTGCAATGCTTTGGCTATGCGGCGGCTTTGACCGTGCTCGCGCTACTCGCCTGGGCCTTCCGACTGGCAACTCAGCGCGGCCTTGGCTTCATCCCTTCCCGCTTGCTGGGCCTTGCCCTTGGCCTGCCGCTTGGCGCGGCAGCGCTAAGCTTGGCTCGTCTGCCGCCGGAAGTTCCAAGCTTGGCGGGTGCTGGCGGTGCGTTCGGGCCAATGCTGGCGGATGGCATGATTTCCGGGCTTGCGGGCGTTTTTGGGCCTTTTGGCGCTGTATTGGCCAAGTCGGTCATTGTTTCTGCTGCAGTCGTGACAGCCTTTTTCGGTTGCGGCCTGAGCTTTGACGAATGGCGCGGCGCCGGGCGTGCGACACTTGGCGCCAGCCGGGCCGCCCTGGCTGCGGCACGCGCCAGGGCGGAACGGCTGCGCCCGACCGGGGAAACGGAAGCGAAGAGGCAAGGCTTCCTCGCCCGCCTTGCAGCACGCTTCAATTCTGGCACAGGCCGCCTGTTCCGCCGCCAGGAACCCGAAATCCCGCTCGGCCCGATGCTGCGCGCCGCCGATGCGGCGGCCGAGGCCATGCCGATCCGCCCTGAGGCGCCCGGGGCCGGGCGCGAAGCCCCACCAGTGCGCCCGCGCAAGGAGGCCGAGCCCGCGCGCCGGCCGGCGCAGCAGCCGGCTCTTGACTTTGGTGATGGCGCCTGGGCGCTGCCGCCGCTTGACCTGCTAACCGCCGCCCCCACGCAGCGCGTGGGCCGGCCTTCCGAGGAATCGCTGCAAGCCAATGCGCGCCTTCTGGAAAGCGTCTTGGAAGATTACGGCGTGCGCGGGCGCATTGTGGAAATCCGCCCCGGCCCGGTGGTGACGCTTTACGAATTGGAACCCGCCCCCGGCACCAAATCCGCGCGCGTGATTGGCCTGGCTGATGATATCGCGCGGTCCATGAGCCTGATTGCGGTCCGCATCGCAACCGTGCCAGGGCGCAATGTGATCGGCATTGAAATGCCCAATGCCAAGCGCGAGACGGTGTTCCTTTCCGAAATGTTCAGCGATGAGAGCTGGCATCGCCACCAGGGCAAGCTACCCTTGGCGCTGGGTAAGGATATCAGCGGGGCGCCGGTGATCGCCGATCTGGCGCGCATGCCGCATTTGCTGATTGCCGGCACCACGGGTTCGGGCAAATCGGTTGGGATCAATACCATGATCCTGAGCCTGCTGTATCGCTTCAGCCCCGATGAATGCCGCTTCATCATGATTGACCCGAAGATGCTGGAGCTTTCGGTCTATGACCGTATTCCGCATCTGCTGGCGCCGGTGGTGACGGAACCGGCCAAGGCGATCGGCGCGCTGAAATGGACAGTGCGGGAGATGGAGCGCCGCTACCGGGCGATGAGCCAATTGGGCGTGCGCAACATCGCTGGCTACAACGAAAAAGTGACGGCTGCGCGCCAGCGCGGCGAAGTGCTGACGAGGCGCGTGCAAACAGGCTTCGATCCGGAAACGAATAAGCCGGTGTTTGAGGATCAGCCGCTGGCGCTGGAAGCACTACCCATGATTGTGGTGGTGATTGATGAAATGGCCGATCTGATGATCGTGGCCGGCAAGGAAATTGAAGCCGCCGTGCAAAGGCTGGCGCAAATGGCGCGTGCGGCGGGAATTCATGTGATTATGGCCACGCAACGCCCTTCGGTGGATGTGATCACCGGCACGATCAAGGCGAATTTCCCAACGCGCATTTCCTTCCAGGTGACATCCAAAATTGATAGCCGCACCATCCTTGGCGAACAGGGTGCTGAACAATTGCTGGGCCAGGGTGACATGCTGCATATGCCGGGCGGCGGACGCGTTGCCCGCGTACATGGCCCCTTTGTGTCAGATACTGAGGTGGAGCGGATTGTTGAATTCCTCCGCGCCCAGGGTGAGCCCGCCTATGTTGATGAAGTGACCGAAACAGAGGATGAGGATGATTCCGTTGCCATGCTCGGCATGCTGGGCGGCAACACGGACGCAGAAGGATCGCTCTATGATCAGGCGGTGGCGCTGGTCACGCGCGAAGGCAAGGCGAGCACAAGCTTCGTGCAGCGGCATCTCAACATCGGCTATAACCGCGCGGCTAAACTGATTGAGCAGATGGAGCGCGAAGGCGTGGTGGGTCCGGCCAATCATGTTGGCAAGCGGGAAGTATTGGCGCCGGGGCCGAGAGAATAAGCATCTTTTAGCGCCCACCGGCGCATGCGGATCAAGCACCGCATCCAGTAATGCCGTGAACCGCGCGCCGTAAGTCCAAACCAGCGCACATTCCACAACACGCCCCGGAAAGGCCGCGCGCAGCAGCGCGCGATAGGCCGCCATCTGCCGGAGATAGAGCGGCGCCACCTGGTCGGCCATCAGCCGGCCATTCTCCTCACCCGCCAAGGGCGCTTCCGCGAGGCTCCCGGGGCCAAGGTCCGCCTGAATAGGAAAGCCGATCCAGAAATTCCCCCATCACCTTGCGGGCGCGCCTGACATTTGGGAGATCTCTGGCAGTTTCGAACAACGACCTCGTGCGACCCGCCGCATATCCTCGCCCAAGCCTCTCCGGAAATTCCCCGTGACGCTTCCCTGGATGGCCGAGCGGATCCAAAGGGGGCGATCGTATCGCTGCGCCCGCATGCCAGCCAAGCTCAGCGATCCACCCCGCTAATCGGCCTGCGACCCTGAATGGGAGCAGCCGCCGCACCATGTCTTCAGCCCTTCACACCGCCGATCGTCAGGCCACGGATGAAATGACGCTGCACGGCCAGCACCATCAACACGACCGGCAGGGTGATAAGGGTAGACGCAGCGTAAATGCCGCCAAGGTCGAGGAAGTCGAAGGTCATGAAGCTGTAAACCAGAACAGGTAGCGTTTTGGTCTCGACCCCGGCGAGGATCAGCGGAAACAGAAAACTGTTCCAGGCGAAGATCAGGGCCAGGATTCCTGCCGAAACCAGGCCGGGGCGAACCAGCGGCAGGGCGATGCGCAGGAAGACACCAGCGCGCGAGCAGCCATCGATCCGCGCCGCCTCCTCAAGTTCGATCGGCACCTCCTCAAAGAAGCCGATCATGATCCAAGTGATCAAGGGCACCGTGATCAAAAGATGCGCGAAGATCAAGCCGAAATAGCTGTCCAAGAGACCGAGGAAGCGAAAGACAATGAACCATGGAACCAGAAAGGCGATACCGGGGATCATGCGGCAGACCAAGATGCCGAAGGCGAAGCCCCGCTGGCCGTAGCGCGCAATGGCGTAGGCAGCAGGCAACCCAAGAAGCATTCCAAGCGCGACAGCACCGAAGGATACCACGACACTGTTCCAGGTGTAGCGTACAAACTGCCCCTGAGCGAAGACGTTGCGCACATTCTCCAGGGTTGGTGTGAAGAAAAATACCGGTGGGTATTCGGTGATCTGATCATGGGTCTTGAAGCTGTTCAGGGCCATCCAAAAGAACGGGAAGACGAATACGCCAAGAACCAGCGCAAGGCCGAGATAGAATAGCACCCGGCGCATGATGCGCCCGGCGCGCCTTCCCGAAGCGGCGCTCATATCTGCCCTCGGCGCTGCGTCACCAGCACAAGATTACCGGCCAGGATGACGAAGAACAGCACTACCAGCAAAGCGCTGGCATAGCCGAAGTTGAGATACTGGAAGGCCTGTTCGAAGATGTAGAGATTCAACGTCTGTGAGGCGATGCCCGGACCCCCCTGGGTAGTGACGTAGATCTGATCGAAGGTTTTGAGCGAATCCATCAGCCGCAGCATCGCCGCCGCCACGATGGTCGGGCGAACCAGGGGGATGGTGATACGCCAGAAGACCTGCCAAGGGCTCGCGCCATCAATCTGCGCCGCCTCATAAAGATCATTGGGCAGAGAGACCAAACCCGCCAGCGTGATCAGCATAATGAGCGGCGTCCATTGCCAAACATCAAAAAGGATCAGCAAGGGCATGACCAAATTGGCATCCGCGATCCACCGCTGAGGCGGCAGCATAAGCAAATCCGCGAACCAGACGAAGATGCCACTCGATGGGTTGTACATATTGCGCCAGACCAGCGAAAGCGCGACCGGCGTGCCGGCAATCGGCAATAGCAGCAGCGTGCGCGCCAATCCCTTGCCAATGAACTCGCGGTTCAGCAATTGGGCAAGACCAACGCCGAGGATCACCTCGATCGTTACCGATACACCGGTGAAATAAATCGTCACCCAAAGCGCGTTGCGGAAACCAGGATCAAGGGCAAGAACATCGGCGTAATTGCCGAGCCCGACCCAGGTTGCTGGCGCAGTCGCCGATCCGGACCAGCGATAAAAACTGAGCCAAACGGTGTAAATGACCGGAAAGGCAACGACCGCAAGCAAGAAGATCGCCGCCGGCAGGATGAAGAACCAGACGATGTGTCGGTCAATCCACTCACCCAGGCCATGCGCGGGTGAGCGCCAGGATACCGGGTTCGCTATTTTTGTTGAAACCTTCGGGAGCGCCGACGCGAGCCGAGAACTCGGCCACACCGGCTGGCGCGGGTTCCTGGTCACCCGGCATCGTGGCCGCCACGCGGCTTGGCATGGCCTCGGCCCCGGCCACATGGCTCGCCTATCTGACCTTCGCCAAGGACTGGCGTCGGATACATTCTCGTGTCATCGTTAGAAACGTGCACCGAAACATGAGGGGAAGGCCGATGAGACTGGCAAGCTTCAATGTCGAGAACATGTTTGATCGTGCGATCGCACTGAATAGAACCACCTGGGCCGATGGCCGCCCTGTATTGGAGGCGCACCGGCAGCTCAACTCGATCCTCAATAAACCCCGCTACGCGGCGGCTGATAAGGCCAAGATACTCCAATTGCTTGAAGCCAACGGCATGCTCAAGTCTGACGAGGGTCCGATGATGCTGCTCCGCAAGATACGCGGCCAATTGCTGAGGCGGCCGCGGAAGGGCGCCGTTGAAGTGGTTGCTGAGGGTCGCGACAGCTGGGTCGGATGGGTTGATTTGAAGACCGAGGCAGTTGATGAAAGGGCGACAGAAAACACGGCCCGTGTCATTGCCGCAATGAATGCTGATGTACTGGGTGTGGTGGAGGCCGAGGATCGAACCACACTTGGCCTTTTCAACCGAAAGCTCATGCCCGCCATAGAAGCAGAGCCCTATGCGCAGGTGATGCTCATTGACGGCAATGACGACCGCGGCATTGATGTCGGCCTGCTGACGAAGGATGGCTACCCCGTCCGTTCCATTCGAACCCATGTCTACGATGCGGATGCCGGCGGCATCATCTTCAGCCGCGATTGTGCGGAGTACGAAATTGGTCTGCCTTCCGGGCAATCCCTGTGGGTTCTTGTCAATCACTTCAAAAGTAAGGGCTATGGCACGCGCGCCAACAATGACGCCAAGCGGCGGCGCCAGGCGCAGCGTGTGCGTGACATTGTCGAAGCGCGTCTGGCCGAGGGGCATGCGTTTGTTGCCGTTATCGGTGATCTCAACGATACGCCCGATAGCGCGCCGCTAAAGCCCCTTTTGGCGGCGAGCTCACCGCTGCGCGATGTTGCCGATCACCCGAATTTCGATGATGGCGGGCGTCCGGGAACGCATGGGAACTGCGCTGCCGGGTCCAAGCTTGACTATATCCTGCTGTCGCCCGCGCTGTTTAATGTCGTGCGCGCCGGTGCGATCGAGCGACGCGGCATGTGGGGCGGCAAGAATGGAACACTTTGGCCACGCTTTGAGGAAGTGGAGCAGGCCTTACACGCGGCATCCGATCACGCTGGGTTATGGGTTGATCTGGACTTATAGATCAGTTCATTTCTCTGCGCTGGTTTGGGTGTAAATCGAATATTTTGGCATCAATATCTTGCCCGTGTTCGGCGCCGCTGATGTCGCGGCGCTGGGCAGAAACACGTGGTTATCTGGAAGATTGCATCCAAACCCGAATGTCGTGCTGCCCATAGCATATGGGCCATACATCAGACGCAGCTGATTGCTTGTTATTGAAAGTCAGTCAGAGCGGTTTCACGCCAAATGGCATCACTTGGCTCTCCAGAAAAGGCGACCAAACAAAAGTTTAGATGGTCTTCCATGAACCAAATTGAACGGGAAACGCTCTATTGGCGGGATTTCGAACTGCTCTGATTGAGCCCAAGACAAAAAAGGCGGCAGGGTTTCCCCTGCCGCCCGTTTTGCCGAGTGATCCGAAGATCAGAAGGCGACGCGCACGCCAGCCATCAGCACGTCGATGTCACGTGTGGTGCTGCCGTTCTTGAAGGTCGCCAGCGAACCAAAGGACGTCACACCCGTACCAGCCACCGCCGGAGCACCAGTGAGAATGTTGTCATCCCGAACCTGGTTATAGTTCGCGAACAGGATCATACCCGGCGCCATGGTGTATTGCAGGCCAATGCCCCAATAGGTCTGTTCGCGGTCCTTGAACGGTACATTGGAGGCGTTGGTGCCGTTATCCTGCTTGGCGACGCCGTACTGGCCGCCGAATTGCCAGGCACCAAGGGTGTAGGTAGCGCCCAGGATCCAATGATCACTGCCATCAAGCTTAGGGTTGATGGTGGAGGTCATCTGGTCGCGATAATTACCCCAAGCGTATTCGCCGCCAACCTGGAAGCCGTAAGCAGCCACCAGCAAGCCAGCGCTATACATGGTCAGGTTCTGGGTACGAACTGCCGAGCGCTCTGGCACGGTAGCAGATGCGCCAACGGAAGTCTGGGCAGAGTCAGCTTGCAATGCACCAAAGCTCGCGCGCACACCGAAATCACCAAAGGTGCCGCGATAGCGGATGATGCCCGCCATGGCGTTCATCACGCCAGTGCGGTCACGCTGGAACACCGCGTTGGAGGTCGGAACGTCAGCCCGTTCACCTTCGTTGTTCTGCGGCGCGTAGGAGAAACCGACATCGAAGCCGAAGAATTGCGGCGACAGGTAGATGATCTTGGTCGCGTCACCGCCGTCCTGGAACTCAGTCATCAGGTACGGGGCGGTGCCACCAAGGCCTGATTGCGGCTGTGCGACGAATTCATCCCAGCCGGAGCTCACGCCGAGCCACAGCGTGCCGGGCGGGGCAACGCGCATCAGACCCTGCGCATTGTCTTCCTGACCGAAACGCAGTTCACCCCAAGAACCCTTCACGAAGCCGTAAAGCTCATCCAGGTCCACCCCAGTGCCCGAACCATTGGACCCGCGGGGGTTATACGCGGGAGTATTGGCAGCGGCTGTGCTTGTATCCATGCCGCCCATGTTATCCATTTGGAATTCCATCATGGCGCCGTACCGCATGCCGTTGGCGGCAACGCCGTCAACATACACGTTCAGTTCGGCTTCCGTGCGGAAGTCGTTACGCTGACGACCGAGCCGGTTGTTGACTCCCGCCGCAGCCCCACGAGAGCTCGCAACTGCAGAATCAGCGCTGTCAGAGATGTTGCCAACGGAGAAGTCGAAGAAACCACCCAGGCGCACCACGATACCGCTGGTCGTCGGGGTTTCGGGACGGTTCGGCACGCCATCAGGGCCATGCGGACCGGCGCCGGTGATGCCGACCGGGGTCTGGAAGAGGGCGGCGGCGGTGCCGGCGGGCGCCACGGAAGTCGCGGGCAGCGGCGGCGGAGCAGCCGGCGCAGCGGCCGGACGGGCAGCCGGGCGGGCCTGCTGGGCATTGGCAACCGGCGCGAGCAGCGCGAGGCCGACAACAGCCGTTGTCCCCAGAAGAATTTTACGCATTTAAGTCCTCCTCATAGCCGGAAAATCCGGCAGTGTTCCTCGGCCCCTGCCCCCGGCAGGAAGGAGGCGCCAAACACCCATTAAGGGCGCCCGTAGCCTCCAGACCTTCCCAGACTATGATCATTTCAGCGCGCCCGCCGCAACCTCTCAGAAAGGTCTGACGCGACTTGGCCACATCACTGTGGCAAGCGCGCAACAGGGGGCGCAAGCCCCGCAATGGCCGCAACCCCCGCAGCGCGCCGCGGCACGGCGCCAAGCCGGGCCGGCGTAATCCCGCCCAAGGCCAAGCACGGCGCGGGTAGCCCGCGCGCCAGCAGGCCCCAACGCGGCGCCCCAAGGGCTTGTGCGCCGGGGTGGCTTTGCGTTGGAAAAAGCGGGGAAAGAAACAGGCAATCCACGCCAAGCCGCCTGGCCCGCGCCGCGCCGCGCTGGCCACCATGGGCTGCCATGCTCAGCATGAGCTGCCCCGGTGCCGCTCGGCGCGCCATCAAAAAGGGCAGCAAGCCCCCGCTTTCCCGCCGATCCGGCACATGCAGCCCCGCCCGCAAGGCGAGCGCCGCCCGGCCATCACCCGCCACCAGCAGCCTGAGCCCGCGCTGCCGGGCGAGTCGCGCCACGGGCGCCAGCAAGCCAGGCGCGAGCCCGCGCGCCACCACCCCGGCGCCGCGTGGTAGGGCCGCCATGGCAGCGCGCGGGTCGGGCAGGCGCAACGGGTCGCTGAACAGCCATAGCCTGGGCAGGCCAACAGGGGTGGGGCGGGCGAATCGGCCCCATGCCGGCCTCGCCCCTGGAATCCGGCCCGATTCCCTGCCATTTGCCTCTGCCATGACCGATGCCTCTGCCATTGCCGAAAACCTCTCCCGCATTCGGGTGTTGATCGGGGAAGCCTGCGCCCGCGCCAATCGCACGGCAAATGCCGTGACGCTGGTGGCGGTTTCCAAGACCAACCCGGTTGAAGCGGTGCAAGCCGCCCTTGCCGCCGGGCAGATGGTGTTTGGCGAAAACCGGGTCCAGGAAGCGGCGCAGAAATTCCCGGGCCTGCGCCCGGCCCATCCAAGCCTTCGGCTTCATATCATTGGCGGCTTGCAGACCAATAAGGCGCGGGACGCAGTGAAGATCGCCGATGTGATAGAAACCCTGGACCGGCCCAAGCTCGCCCAAGCCATTTCGGAGGCCATGGTAAAGGAAGGCCGCCGGCCCGATCTGCTGGTGCAGGTGAATACGGGGGATGAGGCGCAGAAATCCGGCTGCCCGCGGGCGGAAGCCGATGCCTTCATCCGCGCGGCGCGGGATGATTTCGGCCTGCCGGTGAGGGGGCTGATGTGCATCCCGCCCGTGGAAGGCGATCCGCGGCCACATTTCGCCTACCTCGCCAATTTGGCCGCCAAACATGGGTTGCCGATCCTTTCCATGGGCATGAGTAGCGATTTTGAGGCGGCGATTGCCGAAGGGGCCACCCATGTGCGCGTCGGTAGCGCCATATTCGGGGTGCGCGGCTGATTGAGCCTCTTGGGGCAAAGCTTGACGCGCCGCGTATGGCGCGGGATCACGCGACGTTGTTTTTTCCACGGTGATAAAGCCCATGACGCGCGTCTTTTCCGGCATCCAGCCTTCCGGTGTTCCAACCCTTGGCAATTACCTCGGCGCCATTCGCAATTGGGTGCCGATGCAGGATGCGCATGAAAGCATTTTCTGCATTGTGGATTTGCACGCCATCACGGTTTGGCAGGACCCGAAGGAGCTTTCGCGCCAAACCCGCGAAATGGCCGCGGCGCTGATTGCCTGCGGGCTTGATCCCAAGCGCTGCACCTTGTTCGTGCAATCCCATGTGCCCGCGCATGCGGAGCTTGGGTGGATCTTCAATTGCGTTGCGCGCATCGGCTGGCTCAATCGCATGACGCAATTCAAGGACAAAGCGGGGAAGGATCGCGAAGCCGCCTCGGCCGGGCTTTATGTTTATCCGAACCTGATGGCCGCCGATATTCTCGCCTATCACGCGACCAAGGTGCCGGTGGGTGATGACCAGAAGCAGCATCTGGAATTGGCCAATGATATCGCCCAAAAGTTCAACCATGATTATGGGGTGGATTTCTTCCCGAATATCGAACCGCTGATTCAGGGCGTTGCGGCGCGCGTCATGTCCTTGCGCGATGGCACCAAGAAAATGTCGAAATCCGATCCTTCGGATCAGTCGCGCATCAACCTGACGGATGATGCGGATGCCATTGCGCTGAAGATCCGCCGCGCCAAGACGGATGCCGAACCCATCCCTGAACATATGGCCGGGCTGGAAGGCCGGCCGGAAGCGCGCAACCTGGTTGGTATCATGGCAGCAATTACCGACACGCTGCCGGAAAATGTGCTGCGGGAGCATGCCGGTCAGGGCTTTGGTGCCTTCAAGGGCACGCTGACGGAAGCGCTTGTCGCACATCTTTCGCCCATCGCCACCGAAATGCGCCGCCTGTTGACCGATCCCGGCGCGCTTGATGCCGCGCTGCATCTGGGGGCAGAGCGGGCCAATGCGGTGGCGGAACCCATCATGAAGCAGGCGCGGGAGATCATCGGGTTGCTGCCGGCGCGCTAGTGGCGCGAGTCATGCTGGCTTTCCCGATCCCGGGGCGGTTCCGCGCACCACTAGCATTATGTTTGTGGGCCGACTCACTCAGCCCTCGGGAACCGACAGCAGCGATCAGACCACTAGTTTCTGATGATTTTCATTTGCACCATACCCTGGATTTTTGAAATATTTGGCGTAGTCGCGGAACCAGAAAGTATCGAGCAGCGCACCGATACGTTCTCCCATCGCCTCGACCGACCGTTCCGTGACTTCCCGAAGCAGTTTTTTGAGTTTTGCGACAACCTGCCCGATGGGAGTGACGTCTGGGCTCTAGGGCCGAAGGATCCGCATCGCTGGGCTGCCGTAAAGGCTGTCCTCGGCCCGCAGATCAGACATGCTCGCCGCGTTTTCTTGTGGTGGCATTCAAAGCCACGGCTTAAGAAGCTTTGCGCCGCATGGTGGGCGTGCTCAACACTTGAATGGCTGAGGCGAAACAGAATCAGAAAATCCGTGACAGGCCAATGGGACGAGATTAAATCAGGGGTTGCCTGAATGCTCTTGAGAAAAACACCTAAAAAGAGCCAAGAAAGAGGAGGAAAAAACATGCTGAGCCGCCGTACCCTAGCCGTTCAAGGAGCCGCCCTCGGTCTGGGCATTTTGGGTGCAGGGCCTGACGCGCGAAGCCAATCCATGGCCTGGCCAGACCGTCCCGTACGCGTGGTGGTGCCCTTCGGCCCAGGCGGGGCGATTGATATCTTGATCCGCATTCTCGCACCGCATTTTCCGGCCTATGGAAATGGACAACCCATCATCGTGGATAATCGGCCAGGTGCTGGAGGAACGATCGGTGCCGCGCATGTGGCGCAAGCGCGCGCTGACGGCAGCACCTTGCTGATGGGCGAATTGGCATCTGGTGCCCTGGCGCATGAGCTGTATCGTGACCTGCCCTATGATCCCCGGCGTGCTTTTACTCCCATCGTTTTTCTGGCGGATATGCCACTTATTCTTGTCGCGCGCAGCACCTTGGCCGAAAAAGACGTTGCCTCAATTCTCAAGGCCGCAAGGGCAAAGCCGGGTGGCTTCAGCTTCGGCAGCGTTGGTGCTGGTCATATCAGCCACCTGACAATGGAATTGCTGCAACGCCGCGCCGGCGGCGGGATGGATATGCTGCATGTCGTGTATCGGAGCGGCGCCGATATGGTGGCGGCGGTCGCCAAGGGCGAAGTTGATCTCACCGTCACCTCCATCTCCTCTGCAGCGCCTTTCCTGCAAGCGGGTACCGTGCAAACAATTGCGGTGAGTACGCCGGAACGCTTTGCGGGGCTGCCGACCATTCCGACGCTGAGCGAAACTGTCCCGGGCGTGACTGGCTCCCTTTGGTATGGGCTGGTCGGCCCGGCAGGTCTGCCGGTGGAGATCGTCGCCAAGGCCAATAGTGCCTTCAACGCCATCCTGGGACAGGCGGAGATCGCTGATACCTTGCGCCGACAGCAAGGCGCAGTTGTCATCGGGGGAACGCCGCAAGCCTTCACCGCCCATATTCAAGGGGAAATTGAACGCTGGACACCCATCATCCGCGATGCCGGTATCCGCGTGCAGTAAGGCCGCACCTGGACAGTTTGCGGGCGTCGCTGGACAATCCTGGCACCCTGCGCAACCGCCCGGACCACGCTCAACAACCCGATCTTCCGTGAGAGAGGCAAAGGGCTTTTAAGCCCGACTGTTCAATGGCGCGCCCGAAAGGATTCGAACCTCTGACCCCCAGATTCGTAGTCTGGTGCTCTATCCAGCTGAGCTACGGGCGCCCTTAACGCAGGGACGGATAGCGGAGCCGCGCGCAGCGCGCAACCCCGCAGCCGCCGGTAACCCGTCAGGCGGCGAGTTTATCCAATTCCCGCACCAGCGCTTCGCCCATCACGCTTGTGCCAACGCGCGCCATGCCGGGCTGCATGATGTCAGCGGTGCGAAGCCCGCCGCCCAGCACCTTCTCCACCGCGGTTTCCACCAGCCGCGCATCTTCCTCCATCCCGAAGGACCAGCGCAGCAGCATGGCGAAGGACAGTATTTGCGCACAAGGATTGGCGATGCCCTTGCCGGCAATATCAGGCGCAGAGCCATGCACGGGTTCATAAAGCGCATGGCGCCTGCCAGAGGCATCCACGGCGCCGAGCGTGGCCGAGGGCAACATGCCGAGCGAACCGGTCAGCGCGGCAGCCAGATCAGACAGCACATCACCGAACAGATTGGACCCCAGGATCACATCAAACTGCTTCGGGCGAGAGCAAAGCTGCATGGCGCAATTATCGGCATACATGTGTTCAAGCTCGACATCGGGGAATTCGGCCTTGCCGATTTCGCCCACCACCGCGCGCCAGAGCCGGCCGGATTGCATCACATTCGCCTTCTCAACGCTGGTGACCTTGTTGCGACGCTTGCGCGCCAGATCAAAGGCGATGCGCGCCACGCGGGCGATTTCGTCTTCGGTATAGACTTCCGTATCAATGCCGGTGCGCTTGCCCTTGGCATCAGTGTGGATGCCGCGCGGTTCACCGAAGTAAATGCCGCCGGTGCTTTCACGCACAATCATCACATCAAGCCCGCGCACCAGATCAGGCTTCAGCGACGAAGCATCCACCAGCGCATCCAGCACCACAGCGGGGCGGAGATTGGCGAAAAGGCCAAGATCCTTCCTCAGCCGCAGCACACCCAATTCAGGGCGCTTGTCGAAGGGCATGGAATCCCATTTCGGCCCACCGACGGACCCGAACAGCACCGCATCCGCGGCCTTCGCACGTTCCACTGTTTCATCCGAACAGGGCGTGCCTTCCGCATCCAGCGCCGCACCGCCCACCAGCCCTTCTTCGATATTGAAGGAAACATGCCGGCGGCGATCCATCCAATCCACCACGCGGCGCACTTCGCGCATCACTTCGGGGCCAATCCCGTCGCCTGGCAGGATCAAAAGCTTCTTATTCGATGACATGGCGTCTTCCCTTTTGCCCCGGCATCGCGCCAGGGCTTGTCTCAATCAGGCATAAAGCCAAGGCTGGGTAGCGCGCTGACGGGCTTCAAAGCCATCAATGGCCGGCGCGTGCTGCATTGTCTGGCCGATATCATCCAGCCCATTCAGCATCAGATGCCGGCGCAGCGGATCAATCTGGAAGGGAATCTCCTCCCCATTCGGGCGCACCACCACCTGGCGTTCCAGATCAACGCTGATGCGCGCATTGCCGCCCATTTTCGCGTCTTCCATCAGCTTTTCGCAAATCTCGCGCGGCAGGCGCACCGGCAGCACGCCATTCTTGAAGCAGTTATTGTGGAAGATATCGGCGAAATCCGGCGCGATCACGCAGCGAATGCCGAAATCGAGCAAGGCCCAAGGCGCGTGTTCACGCGAAGACCCGCAGCCAAAGTTTTCAAAGGCAATCAGCACTTCGGCCTTGCGATAGGGTTCCTGGTTCAGCACGAATTCCGGGTTTTCCGAACCATCTTCCTTGTAGCGGAAATTGGCGAAAAGATTCTTCCCGAAGCCAAGCCGGCTGATGGATTTCAGGAAGCGTGCCGGGATGATCTGATCGGTATCCACATTCGCCTTGGGCAAGGGAGCTGCGATACCGGTAAGCTTGGTGAAGGCTTGCATGTCAGATCCCTCCCTTCGGCTGGTAATCACGCACATCGGCCAAACGACCCGCGAGTGCTGCCGACGCGGCCATGGCGGGGCTCAACAAATGGGTCCGCCCGCCGGGGCCCTGGCGGCCTTCAAAATTACGGTTGGAGGTGCTGGCGCTGCGCTGACCCGGCGTGAGCTTATCGGGGTTCATGCCAAGGCACATGGAACAGCCCGCTTCACGCCATTCAAAGCCCGCTTCCTTCAGAATGCGATCCAGCCCTTCAGCTTCCGCCTGCTTCTTCACCAGGCCCGAACCCGGCACCACCAGGGCGCGCACATGATCCGCCACGCGCCGGCCCTTGGCGATGGCGGCGGCGGCGCGGATATCCTCAATCCGGCTATTGGTGCAGGAACCGATGAAGACGACATCAACCTTCAAATCGGTCAGGCGCTGGCCGGGTGTGAGGCCCATATACTCCACCATGCGCTGCAATTGCGCGCGCTTGGCTTCATCGCCCTCATCCGCTGGGTTCGGCACAATGCCGGTGATCGGCAGCACCGCTTCCGGATTGGTGCCCCAGGTCACTTGCGGCGCGATCTCATGCGCTGCCAGGCGCAATTCCTTGTCGAAATGGGCGCCCGCATCAGAAGGCAGCGTCTTCCACCATTCCAAGGCGCGCTTGAACGCCTCGCCCTTCGGGCCATTCGGCGTTTTGGCGATGTAATCGAAGGTGGTCTGATCGGGCGCCACCATACCGGCGCGCGCACCGCCTTCGATGGTCATGTTGCAGACCGTCATGCGCCCCGCCATATCCAAAGCGCGGATCGCATCGCCGGCATATTCAATCACATGTCCGGTGCCGCCGGCGGTGCCGATCTTGCCGATGATGGCCAGCACAATATCCTTGCCGGAACAGCCAAAAGCGAGGTTGCCATCCACGGAAACACGCATGTTCTTCGCGGGCTTTTGCAATAGCGTCTGCGTCGCCAGCACATGTTCCACTTCCGATGTGCCAATACCGAAAGCCAGCGCGCCCATGGCGCCATGCGTCGAGGTATGGCTATCGCCGCACACAATCGTCATGCCCGGCAGTGAACGGCCAAGCTCTGGCCCGATCACATGCACAATGCCCTGACGATCATCGAGCAGCGGGATGTAAGGCACGCCGAATTCAACGACGTTCTTTTCCAGGGTTTCAACCTGCAAGCGGCTTTCAGGGTCCACAATGCCGGTGCGGCGGCTGTCATCGGTGGCGATGTTGTGGTCCACCACGGCCAGTGTCGCATCCGGGCGGCGCACCTTGCGCCCCGCGGCACGCAGGCCATCAAAGGCCTGCGGCGTGGTCACTTCATGGGTCAGATGGAGATCAATATAGAGCAGCGCCGTACCATCCGGCAGGGTTTCAACAACATGCGCGTCCCAAATCTTGTCGAACAGCGTACGCGGTTTTTGCGCTGACATCTCATCTTCCCCCTATATACGAAGGGCGCCGCCGTTACGGCGCCCGCAACATTCAGCCTTCGGCCGCCTTGGCGGCGCCATCGGCCTTCATGCCGAGCTTTTCCGCGATGCGCGCGGATTTGCCGGTGCGGCCACGCAAATAATAGAGCTTCGCACGACGCACGCGCCCACGGCGCACCACCTGAATTTCCGCGACATTCGGGCTATAGAGCGGAAACACGCGCTCCACCCCTTCGCCATAGGAAAGCTTGCGGACGGTGAAATTGCTCTGCACGCCCTTGTTGGACCGCGCGATCACCACGCCTTCATAGGCCTGGGTGCGGATGCGTTCGCCTTCCACCACCTTCACCATGACGCGCACCGTATCGCCCGGGCCGAAATCCGGCGTGGCGCGGGCAGCGGCAAGCTTGGCCTGCTGATCAGCTTCGAATTGCTGCAAGATATTCATGTTGATACCCTTTCTTCGGTTTCTTTAGGCGGCGGCGGGATGGCCGGCAATGGCCCCCGCGCCTCCGCGCGCTGTTTCATGCCGCGCCCAAAGATCGGGGCGGCGTTCCTTTGTGATTGTCTCGCTTTCGGCCCGGCGCCAGGCCGCAATGGCGGCGTGATGGCCCGAAAGCAGTACCTCCGGCACTGTGCGCCCTGCCCATTCGGCTGGGCGCGTGAAATGCGGATATTCCAATAGCCCCTCAGTGCCATGGCTTTCCTCGGCAGCACTTTCCGCCGCCCCCATGACCCCAGGCAGCAGGCGCACACAAGCATCCAGCAGCGTGAGTGCGGCCAATTCCCCCCCGCTCAGCACATAATCGCCGATCGAGATTTCCAGCATGCCGCGCGCTTCAATCACGCGCTGATCCACACCTTCATAACGCCCGCAAAGCAGCACCGCCCCCGGCCCCGCTGCCAATTCCCGGACCAGGGCCTGATCCAGCAAGCGCCCGCGCGGCGTCAGATAGATCACCGGCCGGTCTGGTGCTGCCGCCAAGGCCGCGCCCACCGCCGCATCCACCACATCCGGGCGCAGCACCATGCCGGCACCTCCCCCGAAGGGCGTATCATCCACGCTGCGATGGCGGTCCTTCGCGTGGTCGCGAATGTCATGCGCGGCCAAGGACCAAAGCCCTTCGCGCAAGCCACGCCCTGCCAAGGAAAGCCCAAGCGGCCCTGGGAACATTTCCGGGAACAGCGTCAGGATATCGGCGCGCCAGGTCATGCCGCTTCCTCCTTCCCTTCGGGCGGGGGCACCAGCACTTCGGCAGGCGGCACCACCACAAGCTGGCCCGCGGCGATATCCACCACCGGCACCACCTGCCGCGTGAAGGGCAGCAGCATTTCGCTCGCCCCTTCGACCAACAGGAAGGAACCGCCGCCATGGTCTTCCACCGCGCGAACCACACCAAGCGCAACGCCCGCTTCCGTCAATACCCGAAGGCCGATCAGGTCCGCGAGGTAGAATTCCTCTTCCTCGGTGGGGGGCAAAGCCTCCCGCGCGACGAAAAGGCGCGTGCCGGTCAGGCGCTGCGCGGCATCCCGGTCCGAGATGCCTTCAACGGCGACCAGATCAGGCCCTTTCAGGGTCAGGCGGAAGTGGCGCGTGCCAGCCTCATCCGAAAGCGGGCCATAGGCCGTGATGGCAGCAGGATCGGCAGTGAAGGCACGCAGGCGCAAAAGCCCGCGCACGCCATGCGGCCTGCCGAACTCCCCGACCATGATGCGCTTGCCACCCATCTGCCGTGCCGCCTGCCGCTAAAGCCTGCTTCAGCCGGCCGCAGCGGCGGCGCGTTCCTGCGCCTTCTTCTTCGGCTGCGCCTGCTTGGTTTGCGCCGGGATCGCCGGCATGGCGATCAGGCCAGCACGGCCCAGGAAACGCGCCACACGTTCGGTCGCCACCGCACCATTGCCGAGCCAATGCTTCAGGCGATCTTCCTGCAAGCGAATGCGATCCGCATGTTCAGACGGCAGCATGGGGTTGTAGGACCCCACCTTTTCGATGAAGCGGCCATCGCGCGGGCTGCGGCTATCAGCAATCACGATGTGATAATAAGGGCGCTTCTTGGCACCAGCGCGGGCAAGGCGAATCTTGAGACCCATCCGGGTATTCCTTTCTTCAGAGACTTGAAACGTGATGGTTGGTGATGGCCGTCATCAGAACGGCCTCCGGCCTTGGGGGAGCAGCGCGGCAAGCCCGCCACGCATCAGCCCCTTCTGGCCGATCTTGTTCATCCGCTTCATCATGGCGGACATATCGTCAAATTGTTTCAACAAGCGATTGACATCCTGCACCGTGGTGCCGGACCCAGCGGCGATGCGGCGCTTGCGTGATGCCTTCAGCAGATCAGGCGTGCGGCGTTCCTTTGGCGTCATGCTGGAAATGATCGCGGCCTGACGTTTCAGAATGGCGGTATCCAGATTGGCACCTTCCAACTGCGCCTTCACCTTCTGCACGCCGGGCAGCATGCCCAGAATACCTTGCAGGCTACCCATCTTGCCGATTTGCTTCAGCTGCGCCGCATAATCATCCAGCGTGAACTGGCCCTTTTGCATGCGCGCGGCGAGTTTTTCAGCCTCCGCCTGGTCAATCGTCTCGGCGGCTTTCTCGACCAGCGAGACAATGTCGCCCATGCCAAGAATACGGCCCGCGATGCGATCAGGGTGAAAATCTTCAAGCGCATCCAGCTTTTCGCCAGCGCCCAAAAGCTTGATCGGCGCGCCGGTCACGGCCCGCATGGAAAGCGCCGCACCGCCGCGCGCATCGCCATCCACGCGCGTCATGACAATGCCGGTGACGCCGATTTTTTCCTGGAAGGCCTTGGCGGTATTCACCGCATCCTGCCCGGTCATGGCATCAACCACGAGCAAGGTTTCATGCGGCTTGGTGGCGGCCTTTACCTCGGCCACTTCGGCCATCAGCGCTTCATCAATCGCAAGCCGGCCGGCGGTATCCAGCACGACCACATCGTAAAGCTCACGCCGCGCGACATCCATGGCGCGGGCTGCGATTTCCAGCGGGCGCTGGCCGGCGATGATCGGCAGGCTGGTCACTTCCGCGCGTTCGGCCAATTGCTGCAATTGCAACTGCGCCGCCGGGCGATGCACATCGAGCGAGGCGAGCAGCACCTTTTTCTTCTCACGCCCTTTCAGGCGCAGCGCGATCTTGCCCGAGGTCGTCGTCTTGCCCGAACCCTGCAAGCCCACCATCAGAATGGCGAGCGGTGCGGGTGCATTCAGATCAAGCCCGCGCGCCCCTTCCGCGCCACCCAGCGCTTCCACCAAAGCATCATTGACGATCTTGATGACCTGCTGCGCGGGGGAGACGGAGCGGATCACCTCCTGCCCCACGGCGCGTTCCTTCACGCGGGCAACCAAGTCACGCACCACGGGCAGCGCCACATCGGCTTCCAGCAAGGCCACGCGCACTTCGCGCAGCGCTTCGGTCACATCGGCTTCGCTCAGCGCGCCACGGCGGCGCAGCCGATCAAAAACACCGTTGAGCTTGCTGGACAGAGCCTCAAACATGGCGGCGCCCAATAGTCCTTTCGCGTTGCGGTCGCCCCAAAGCAGAATACGCCGCTGCGCGAGCCTTCGCGGAGCGACGGAGCCAACCCGCATCAGGCGGGCGGACCAAGGTTCGGGGCGAACCAGAGAAGCCCGCGCTTTATCCCCCAAGCGCCTAAGGGTCAAGCGAAAAGGGGCAGGTGGGGCTTGCGGTATCCAGCGCCTCGACGCCGAATGGCCCCTTTGTTAAGCACTACTCTGCGAATTCGGATTAGGAAGGCAGGGGCCGACATGGGCCATAAGCTTGAAGATGTGCTGAAGATGACCCGCCGCGCCGCCTTGTTCGGGGGCGCTGGCCTGGGGCTTGCCGCCTGCGCGAGCCCGCCACGCGGCCCCGCCGTGCCCTATGCGCGCACGCGGGACGCCAAGGTGCTTGGCCTGCCCAATGAACGCTTCTTCTTCCCTTGGGATGGCGATGCCTTCCGCACGGAGGTGCTGGCCGCCCAGGAAAGGGCACGGCGCCATCATGGCCCGGCCCCACGCGGGCGGGAGAGAACCATTGAAATGCTGGCAATTTCCGGCGGCGGGGAGAATGGCGCCTTCGGTGCCGGGCTGCTCAATGGCTGGACCGAGGCAGGGAACCGACCCACCTTCAATCTGGTGACCGGCGTTTCCACCGGCGCGCTGACCGCGCCCTTTGCCTTTCTGGGCCCGCGTTACGATGCGGCGCTTAAGGCCGTTTATACGGACATCACGCCAAAGGATGTCTTGGAACAGCGCAATATCCTGAATGCGGCGCTGTTTGAGGATGCGCTGGCCGATAACGCGCCGCTATTCCGCACCATTTCCAAGCATTTGAATGAGGCGATGTTGGCCGATATCGCCGAAGCCTATCAGCAGGGAAGGCTATTGCTGATCGGCACTTCCGATATTGATGCGCAATTGCCGGTTGCCTGGAATATCGGTGCCATTGCAGCCAGCGGCCATCCCCGCGCGCTTGATCTGGTGCGCCGCCTGTTATTGGCCTCGGCCGCCATTCCTGGCGCCTTCCCGCCCGTGATGATCGAGGTGACGCTGGATGGGAAAACCTATCAGGAAATGCATGTGGATGGCGGCGCCTTTACCCAGGTGTTTCTCTACCCGCGCAGCGTCACGCGTGAGCGGCGCGCCATGATCCGTGGCGGGGATCGCGTGCAGCCCGCCCGCGCTTACATCATTCGCAATGGGCGGATCACGCCAAACCCGGCCCATACGCAACGCCAAACCTTCAAAATCGTTGAACGCGCCATTTCAAGCATGATCGCTTCAAGCGGCTATAATGATGTGGCGCGCATTCGCACCGTCACACGGGAAGACCAGGTGGATTTCAACCTGGCCGCCATCGGCCCCGATTTCCCTGATGAGGCGAAGGAACCCTTCGAACAAGCCTTTATGCGCAGGCTTTATGATCACGCCTTCGCCCAGGCGCGCGTTGGATATCCCTGGCTGAAGGATATTCCTTACTGAGAGGCCCGCCCAATCAGCTGACCCCCATGACATAGGCCGGCGGGTCCTGCGTTTCGAAGGCCACCCCCTTTACCCCCGCCACGTTTTCGGCCAGCACGCGAAGGCCCTGCTTCACGGCGTCAGACCGGCAGAAGCCGTGGAAGGTCACCCGACCATCCTTCACATCCGGGAAGATGAAATAAGTATCCACCCAGGGTTCATTGCGCATGGCAATCGCGAGATCCCGGCGGATGCGTTCATCCGGCGCATCCGCGGCCAGGCTGCCCGGCGCGGCCAGAAGCGCCCTGATCAGGTCTGAACGCGATACCACGCCCACCAGCTTGCCAGCGCGCAGCACGGGCACGCGGCGGACCTGCTTTTCCTCAATGATCTTGGCGACATGTTCGATCGAGGTGTCTTCCGTCACCGAGGCGATGTCGGTCGTCATCACATCGCGCGCCCGGTGGCCATGGGTGCGGGCGAAGCGCGCCGCCTGTTCGGCGGCCGAGGCAAAAAGCCCAAGTACCCAGGATTTCGGCGCATCTTCCTTGGCCGCGAGCCGACGGATCAGATCGCCTTCGGTCACCATGCCGAGGAAGTTACCCGCGCCATCCACCACGGGGGCGCCAGAGACGCCGCGGTCCGACAGGACCCGCGCCACCGCCTCAAGCGGGGCTTCGGGCGGGATGGTGACAAGGCTGGTGGTCATCAGGTCACGGGCACGCATTATTGGGTCCTCCTTGGGGCGCTTGGTCCCAGCAGCGGGATGATGGGCCTCTAGCGCAGGAAGGCGCAAGCGGCTCCTTTCTCCCCTCGGTGCCCCTTTACCCGGACTGACGGCGGAAATACTTGCGAAACATCAAAAATTCCGGACCCCGCGCACCGAAGGCCAAGCTATTCCGAGCAGGCCCTTCCTGCTTCGACTTTTCTGCCTGAGGGAGGTGCAGAAACGTAAAGTGATCGCGGTTGATGGATAAGCGGAAATCATTCTGGAAGCCCCAAGGGGTGTGTGGGACACTGCCGACAATCCGCTGATCCTGGGCAAGGTCCTGATTTTCGCAATCACGCTTCAGGGAACGCCACGGCGATTGACGAAGAATCCCACCAGCACCAGCGCAGCGACCAACGCCGCACCGAAGGTGAAGATGCTGCCGAAGGCTGCGCGAAACGCCTCCATGCCTGGGAGGCCGCGCGCCACACCGGCGACCTCAAGCGCGGCGAAAACCGTGCTCAGCACGGAAGCGGCGGTCACCACGCCCAGGGTGCGCGATACCTGGGAAAGGCTGCCCGCGACACCACGATCCTCACGCGGCATGCGTTCCAGCAATAGATCGGTGACACTCACCTGAAACAGCCCAAGCCCAATGCCTTGCAGCGCCAGCGCCGCAACCAGCAGCGGGATCGCGCCGCCCGCAGCGCCAATGGCACCAATCAGCCAAAGCCCCAGCGCGGTCATCACAGACCCAATCAAGGCCAGCCGCGCCGCGCAGATGCGCGCCAGCAAAAACCCGGCAAAGGGCGATGCCGCCATTGCCGCCAAATGCCCAATCGCGAGCACCAGGCCGCCCCAGCCTGCTGGCAAGGCCGCACCATGCAGCAGCAAATAAGGCAGGAACAGCAACACAGCGAAACAGGCGAAATTCACCACAGCCGTTGCAATACAGGCAAACAGGAAATCCGCGTCTCGGAAATAGCGCAGCGCAATCACTGGCCGCGCAATGCGCCCGGCATGGCGGCCATACCACCAGCCCAACACCAAAAACCCAAAGGCCAGCGCCAAGGAGAGCGGATTACCCGCCGCAATATCGGGTGCGCGATTGATGCCAAGCAGCAGGCAGCACATCATGCCCGTGATCAACACGGCCCCGGTCAGGTCAAAGCTTTCACGCATCTCAGCACGGGGTGGAGCGCGCAAAAACACACTCAAGGCCAGCGCAAAGGCCGCCAGTGGCGCGCGATACCAATAAACAGCAGACCAGCCGAAATGCTCCACCAGCACGCCGCCAATCAGCGGCCCAAGCCCGCCACCCGCGGCAAAGCCAAAGGCGTAAAAACCCAGAATGCGCGGGCGCAAATTTTCGGTGAAATGGCTGGTGGCCAGCGCAGGACCGCAGCCAATCACCAGCGCCGCGCCAATGCCTTGCATCACACGTGCGGCCAAAAGCCAGGCGTAGTTTTCCGCCGTGGCGCATAGGATGAAGGCCAGAGTGCTCCAGCCAAGCCCCAAGCGAAACACGCGCAAGTAACCGAAAATATCGCCAAGCCGCCCAATGCCCAGCATCAGGCTGCCATAGGTGAGCACATAGCAGATCACCACCCATTGAATGCCGGTGCGCCCAAGTTCAAACCGCGCGGTAATCGCCGGAAAGGCGATATTGACCGAGGTATCCAGCGGCACAATCAGCGTGCCGATCGCGATGATGACCAGCACCAGAAGCCCCGGTGCGCCAATGCCGGAAAGCGTGGCCTCAGCGCGCAAGATACCAGGCTTCAAATGCACCAAGCCCCGCCATGGCGCCAACCCCAACCAGGATCGCCGCCGCCAGGCTGCGCGCGTAATACTGCACCGCCACCACCGCCACTGCCGCCACCCAACCTTTCCAGCCATGCGCCGCGAGGGCCGGCATGGCATAGGCCATGAAAATCGGCCCGGGCAGATGCTGCAAGACTACCTCCACATAACGCGGCGGGCGCAGCGCGCGAAACAGCGCATAGCCCCCGGCGCGGCAAAGGTAAGTCGCCACCGCCATGCCGATAATGGCAAGCAGCACATCAGGGCGGAGCGTCATTCGCGGCGCAGCTCCAACCACGCCCCCAATGCCGCACCGCCAAAGGCGCCGATCAGCAGCGGCAGGGGCTGTCCGAGCCCCGCCTTCCAGGCCAGCACCGCCAAGATGCCCGCCAATAACCACGGCCAGAAATCACGGCGCACCCCGCGCCACAGCGGCACAAGGATCGCCACAAAGGTCGCGATAGCGGCGAAATACAGCGGATGCCCCGCCGGAAACCGCACCGCCGAACCCATTATATGTCCAAGACCAACCGAAATATTCCAGAAGCACCACAGCGTCACACCAATGCCGAGCAGATACCCGGCATCGCGCCCGCCGCGCCGTTGCTCGGCGGCGGAAAGGGCGAAGGCATGATCCACCATGAAGGCCAGGGTGCCCCAAAGCTTCACGCCGCGCAGCTTGTCCAACCAGGGTGCCAAGGCCGCGCCCATCGGCGCCATGCGGATATTCACCACAATCGCGGCAATAATCGCGGCCATGATCGGCGCCGGTTCGGACCAAAGTTCCAAAGCCAATAATTGCGAGGACCCAGCGAAGAGCAGCCCCGCCATCAGCACCGTTTCCAGCCAGGACAGCCCCTTCTGATCGGAAATCACCCCCACCACTAGCCCAAAAGGGAAGGTGCCAATCACCAGGGGCAAGGCAGTGCCTATGCCCTGCGCCACGCCATGCCGGGTGAAGACCACCGGCCCTTTGATCTCGGTCTGATCGCTCATTCGCGGCGGCCTGCGAGCAGCATTTCTTCGGCCTGATCCGGCTCCATCCCCAAGGCGCGGCGGGCAACGCCTTGGGCAAAGCCGCCGCGCGCCAGCGCCGCCAAAGCCTTCATCCGCGCCGGCGCATCGGGGGCGACGCGCGCAAAGGGGCCAATCCGCCGGCGGCGGCAGAAGGCAATCGCTGCCAGCAGCTCGGCTTCCTCCCCCTCCGGCAGGGCAGCGGCGGCGGTCTCGCTCTCGATCCCCTTGGCGGCGAGGTGCGCGGCGATGGCGCGGCGGGAATGGCCGGAACGTGCCAGGCGCCGGGCGCGGCTTTCGGCGAAGGCGGCATCATTCACCGCGCCAGCGGCGACTAGGCTTTGTGCAATGCTGGCGATTTCGGCGGATAGCGCGGCGGCGCTGGCGGCAATGGTCTCACGCGGCTGGCCCTCAGCCTCCGCAGCGCGGGCCCAGCGGGCAATGCGGCGTTCCAGTACACGCCGAAGCCCTGCCTCGGTCGCGGCAAAGCGCGCCAGATGGGCCAGCGCCGCTTCGCGCAGCCGCGCCGCATTGGGCGGCGGGCCGGCGGCGCGGCGGGGGCGTTGCGGGGCATCGGACATGGCCGCCTTCTGGCATGGACAGGCCGCGTCATACAAACCGCTTCAAAGCGGCGATTTCCGCGCTATGATACCCCAAAAGGCGTGATCAGCACGCGCAGGAGGAAATGATGAGTGTCACAATCACCCCCGCCAATCCGGCGCGGCCCGATTTCGTCGGCGTGGTTGCCGGCATTGATCTGAAAAATCCCGTGAGCGCCGCCGATGCCGCGGCCATTGATGCCGGCATGGACAAGTTCGGCGTGCTGGTCTTTCACGGCCAGGACATCAATGACGAACAGCAAATGGCCTTCAGCCGCAACTTCGGCCCGCTTGAGACCGCGACTGGCGATATCGCCAAGGTCGCTGACCGGCGCCTTGCCATGGAGGTGAATGACATCTCCAACCTTGACAAGAATTCCAATGTGCTGGCGCGTGATGATCGGCGGCGCCTGTTCAGCCTGGGCAATATGCTTTGGCACAGCGATTCATCCTTCAAGGCAACGCCCGCGAAATATTCATTGCTGTCGGCGCGCGTGATCCCTGGTGAGGGCGGCAATACGGAGTTCGCTGATATGCGCGCTGCCTGGGACGCCTTGGATCCGGCGATGAAGGCGGAAATCCGTGACCTGATCACGGATCACAGCCAGATTTTTTCGCGCGGGATTTTGGGCTTTACCGATTTCACCGAAGAAGAACGCCAAAGATGGGCGCCGGTGCCGCAGCGCCTGGTGCGCCGCCATCCCAAGACCGGACGGCTTTCGCTGTTCCTTTCAGCCCATGCCGGGCAGATCCATGGTTGGCCGGTGCCCGAAGCCCGCGCCATGCTGCGTGATCTGACCGAACACGCAACGCAGCGCGAATTCGTCCATGCCCATGTCTGGCGCACGCATGATCTGGTGATGTGGGATAACCGCGTGACCATGCACCGGGCGCGCCGCTACCCTGCCGATAAGCCGCGCGATCTGCATCGGACAACGGTGGCCGATAGCGCGCCGACGCTGGCGCAGGCAGCATGAAGTGGACCGTGCCGCCCGGGGCGAAAAAGACGATCTTTGCACCTGATCGCACACCTTTGATGGAGATTATGCTATCTGCGGCATGCCATGTTGAAGGTTAAGGAACCTCTGATCAACCATGCAAAAGCCCCGATAGCGGACATGGGTGAAACCAAAAATCCGCTTGATGATCAGCAGCGGATGCTCGCCCTTCGCCCGCACGCGCGGTTTGGTGGCGTTCTTCGCGCGCTCTTCCGCTACCAAAGGGTGCCTGCTTGATCCTCTGCGTTGGGTCATGCCCTGCGCCGCCGGTGCCGCAGCCCGGATCGCCTCTGTCTGGCCCTGACATGCAGTGTCGCCCCAAACCTTCGTCTCCGCACCATGCAGCAGGCTCGAGACCATCTGACTGTCATGCACATTGGCCGCAGTCACCTCAGTTGAACCATTGCTGCAGGAGGTAGATGCGCAGCATCCTTTTAATCCCGATCGGCGGACGGCCTCGTTCCCCCGAGTGGTGATGAGGCTCGATCAGGGCAGAGAGCGCTGCCCAGGGAACCACAATCTCCACCTCGGACAGGAAGCGCTCACGCCGCGTTTGCTTGTGCCGCCAAGCGCTTCCACTTGGCTTGAAAATACTTGGCTTCGTCGTCGAACGAGATCCGGTCGCGTGAGCGAACGGATCACTACAGGCTTACCCTCCGCTCCCGCGCCTTCTTCTTCCGCGCCAATGCCTCGGCACGGAGCGCGATGCGGCCATGGATCAGGTCAAGTTGCAGACCCTCACGCAGCACCAGCAGGCAGGCGCGGCCATCATATTGCCCCGCGGAGCGCCTTGCCTCGAAGTCAAGGAACAGGCCAGTCAGCGCCGCATTGTTGAACACTTGGCGGTTGCCATCATCAAGATAGCTTTCCGTCCAGGTGCCTTCAGACAGCAGCAGACCATGCGCTTGCAGTTCAAGGTGGAAGTAGGTCACGCGCTGGCACCAGCTTTCCTGCACAATGCTTGTACCATTCACCAAATGCTTGGCCGGGATCAGATACCCATCAACCTCAATCGCGTGATCAGGGCTGACGCGCAGATCACGCGCCGGCAGGCCATCCGCCAAGGCACCCGCCTTGATCAGGATCGGCGCCGTCTTCGCCGCCATCGCCGCATCACGCGGCACAGCAATATCCATGGAACCAACCCAAGTCAGCGGCTCAAAGCCAGCCTGGCCGTTGCGCATCGCGAGCACCATATCGCCAGCGCGCAGGTTTTCCACCACATCTTCGCCGTTGGGCGTCATGATCCGCGTGCCTTCCGCAAAGCAGACCACGCTGTCCCAGCCTTGCGTATAGATGAAGGTGCCGTCACTGCGCTGGTAGTTGATCCAACCCGTCGCCGGCGCCTTCGGGTTATCCACCAAGGACGACCAGCCTTCCCCAAGATCGAGAACATCAAACCCGTTGCCACCAATCAAGGTGTCATTGCCGAAGTCGTTCGTCGTCAGGTATTCGAAGAAATCATTCCCTGCACCAAAATCAAGCCAGTCATTGCCGTTGCTGCCAGAAATGACATCAGCACCATCGCCCCCAAAGACGGAATCCGCACCGTCCCCATCCGCCAGCGTATCATCACCATTACCACCCATCAGGATATTGGTGCCGCCATCACCCACCAGCGAGTCATTGCCATTGCCGCCGCGCAGGTTTTCGATGCCAGATAGGATATCACCGCCTGCGGCGCCGAAACCATTGGTCCCACTAAGGCTGATCGAAACGCCGCCTGTCGCATCGCTGTAATCAGCCCAATCCACGCCGTTGCCGCCCAGCATTGAATCATCGCCAAGTCCGCCAGAAAGCGTATC
>JADCFA010000009.1 GCA_020249775.1 Roseomonas sp.
AATCAGGCCACCCTTGGCGAATAAGTCCTGCGGCTCTCGCCCAGCCAGAAGCTGGTCCAGTAACGCTTTGTCGATTGCCATATCGATGGGTCCTTCCATTCCATCCATATGACCCCAGGCACAAAATTACTGATAGGCCCGGTCCCGCTCCAGCAGGATGGTCTTGCGCGCACAAAATTACTGATAGGCCCCCCGATACAGGCGATAAAGCTTCTTATGGTTCATCACCATACCCTTGCGTTCTAGCATGATACCAATGCGCCGATAGCCAAATCGGCGCCTCTGCTTGGCAATTTCATCCATCTCATGGCGGATTTCCGGATGGTCCGGCAGGCATTCGCGCCGCACCGTCTTTGGATCAACACCGACCAGGAGGAAGGCATGGCGGCGCGAGAGTTCATGATCCCGCACCGCCTTCAGCGCTGCCTCCCGCCGCGCCATCGGTGTCGTCAGGGTTTTCCCAAAAGATCCTTCAAAACCGTATTATCCAGCATCGCTTCCGCAAGCAGCCGCTTCAGCTTCAGGTTCTCATCTTCAAGCTGTCGCAAACGGCGCGCATCAGATACTTCAAGCCCACCAAACTTGGCCTTCAGCTTGTAGAGCGTCGCAGGGCTCAGGCCGTACTTGCGACAGACATCCGCCGTCGCCAGCCCAGCCTCCTGCTCCTTCAGCATCCCAATGATCTGCGCCTCAGAAAATCGACTTCTTCTCAGAGCATCTGCTCCTTCAAAAAATCGGGCAGACTCTACGTCAGAATGAGGGAGTTTTCGGGGGGCAGGTCAGCGTGAAACCCATCAGGACAGCAACGGCCGACCATCATTCTCAGACAGGTACCTATCCCCTGTGGTGGCCGGTTGCTGCACGCCGCCGTCCGAAACCGAGGGCAGCGATCAGACCAGCAGCTGTTCAGGGATTGCTTGTCACATCGTCACCGCCGCGCCAGGCCTTCAGCAACCCATGCGCCACGGCGAGCAAGGCGGGGCCGATGAATAGCCCCAAAAAGCCAAAGGCAATCAGCCCGCCAAAGACGCCAAGAATGATCAGCGACAGCGGCATTTCACTGCTGCGTTTAATGAGCAAGGGCCGCGCGATATTGTCGCTGCCCGAGACCATGATCAGCCCCCAAAGACCCATGAAAATCGCCCAGGCGAGCTGGCCTTCGCTGTAGAGCCAAGCCGCCGCGCCAAGCCAGGAAACCACCACCAGCGGCCCAAGAACTTGACTGATCGAAAAGATCAGCGTCAGGAAGGAAATCACGCCAACCCCTGGCACGCCGGCCATGGCAAGGCCGATCCCCATCAGTACCGCCTGGATGATCCCAGTGCCGACAATGCCCCAAGCCACGCCACGCACGGCGCCTTCGGCGGCCGCCACGGCATTGCGCCCCGTCTCCCCGGCCAATCGCCCGGCGATATCATTCACCTCATGCGCAAGCTTGTCGCCACTGACCCAAAAAGCAGTGGCCACAATCAGCGCAAGCAGGATTTGCACCACGCTCGCCGCCGCGGCCTGACCGATATCCACCAAAAGGCTAGTGATGCGGCCCGCATAAGGCGCGAGCAATTCCGAAAAATCACCCTGCACATGCAGCAATTGCGGCCACCAATTGCTGACCATATTGCCAATAAGCGGCAGCCCCGAAAGCCAAGTCGGTGGCGCCTCTGGCAGGCCGGCAAGCAGTTCGCGCGCAACTTTTGACGCATGCGCGATTTGGCTGCCCAATTCAGGTGTGAGCGCCAGCGCCGGAACAGCAAGAGAAAGGATGAGCACCAGCAGCATAAGCGTTGCGGCAATGCCGCGCGGGATGCCGCGGTTCACCATCGCATCGCGCAGCGGCCAGGTGCCGATGGCGATGAAGCCCCCGAAAGCTATGGCCAGGCCAAATGGTTCCAATACGCGAATGACGCCATAGAGCAGCAGCGCTAGCAGTAGCAGAACCGCCGCCCTTTCGGCGAGCATGGCGGTTTGCGTATGGCGGCTTGGCTTTGCCCCGGGCGACTCGTCATTTGGCATGGGTTGCTCCTGCACCCATAACCAAGCACATCGCCACCCCAGAGGGAAAGCGCGGCGGCAGCTTGCCGAAGGGCGCCCTTCAGGCCGGGGCGCCGCCCATGGCGCTTCGCTTGATGGGGGCAACGCCGCCGGCAAGGCTATGGCGCGCCTTGACCCTTTCTTCCTGCGATGAAATCGCCATTTCAATTTCGATCAAGGCCTGTTCAACCCGCTCAATATCCGTGTCTTGATCATGGAGTTGACTGACCAGATCGGCCGCGTAGTGCAGGCCAAGGGTCAGGCAGCCTGTATGCAAACCCTTCACCCGGCCAACCATATCCTGCACTTCTTGCAGATTCTTGGACCGGCGCAGATCACGCGCAAAGACCGCGCATTGTCCGCGCAGGGAATAGAGGTAGGTCATCAACTGATCAGGAGCGATATTGAGCCTGTTCAGTGTTGCGGGCGGTGGTTCGGCAATGCGCTCCCAAGCCGTATTCAGGATTTTTTGCAGCGAACCGCGTGCTTCCCGTGCATGGAAGGGCTTGATGATGTAGTGGCTGATGCCAAGCGTCACCGCTTGCTTCACCGTATCAAGATCAGCCGCGGCCGTGACCAATACGAAGGGGATGTCCCTGAAGCGCGGCGAAGAACGCACGCGCTTCAGCAAATCAATGCCCGAAAGCCGTGGCATCTGGACATCGCAGCAACAGATCATGGGTGCCGGGCCCATTTCCATCTGTTCCCAGGCATCCTGGCCATCCACCGCTTCAACCACCTTCAATTCGATGAAGCTCCGCATGAGATCGGCCAAGGCCATGCGCGAAACAACATCATCATCAACCACAAGCGCTCTCATCACACGGTCCCCTTTGCTATGTCGTTCAGCATGTCAAGGAAACTCGGCATTTCCTTCGCAATGGTTTGCCAATCTTCGCAATCGGCGGCTTTTTCCAGTTTGCTGCTCATGTCTTGCAATGGGCCGCCGGGCCAAATGTAACCGGCGCTGCCCTTCAAACTATGGAAGATATTCGACAAGGATGGTGCGTCCCTTCTTGCATAGGCGTCCGCTAGCGCCTTCAGTCGCGGTGAAAGATCCGCGCGAAAGGCCTGAAGCAGCCTTTCCCGCAGATCCGGACGCTTTTCCTCATCCCCGTCTTTGCGGGGCGCAATGTGGCTCGGCGCGATGCTGCCCATGGAAGGTTCAGTTCCACCAAAGAGCCTCTCGAGCGCCTCTGTGCCACCCTGCACCAAGGGAAGCAGCGCCGCCCCTGCTGCAAGGCGGGCGTCAATCACCTGTGCCAGGCTCTGGTGAAGCAAGCCTTCATCAACAGGTTTCGCCAGAAAATCATCCGCACCGCAGGACAGGTAGAATTGCCTGTTTTCATCACCCGCATTGGCGGTCAACATGATGATGCGAATTTTCGGATCGGGAATGTAAAACTTGCCGTCGCCACCAGCGCGAATGAGCCGGATGGCGGTTGCGCCATCCATTTCCGGCATGCGTCCATCCATTAAAATGACGTCATAGCTGCGCAGCGGCAAGGCTTCCAGCGCCTTGCGACCATTCTCCACAATCTCTATCCGATGGCCCATTTCCTCAACCAGGCCTTGGATGATAATTTGGTTCGGCAGGAAATCCTCGGCGTAAAGAACGTTCAATTGGTGGGAATGCGGCGTGAGGATGGTGGGCAGGATATTTGCGGGCGCCGTGCCGGTTCCGAGGGGAACGACAAAAGTAAAGCAGCTTCCCTGTCCGGGGGCGCTCGTCAGGCTGATATCCCCCTGCATAAGGTCAACAAGCTGTTTGCATATGGCAAGACCGAGGCCCGTGCCACCGAAGCGCCTGGTAGTGGATGCATCCACTTGCATGAATTTCTGGAACAGCTTCTTCTGCGCTTCTGGCTGAATGCCGACGCCGCTATCCTTAACGTCAAAGCGAATGTGATTTATATCTGCCATCTGGCGTTCGAGCGTGACGCCAAGCGAAACGCCACCCTTGTCAGTGAATTTGATGCCATTGCCGATCAGGTTGAGCATGATCTGCTTCAGCCGTGCCGGATCACCGATCAGCGTATCGGGGACCGCTTCATCTATGCTAATGTCAAGTGCAATATTCTTTGCCGCGGCGCGTTCCATCAACAGGCTGCCGCTTTCCGAGACAAGATGCCGCAGCGAAAAATCAACGTTTTCCAGCAGAAGTTTACTAGCCTCAATTTTAGAAAAATCGAGAATATCATTGAGCAGATCGAGCAGAAACTCCGCATTGGTCTGCGCCATTTCAAGATGCTTGCGGGTCTTTTCCTTGAGGTCGGCATCACGCAAGGCCAGTTTTTGCATACCGATCACCGCTGAAAGCGGTGTGCGTATCTCATGGCTGACCATGGCAAGAAAATCGCTTTTTATGCGGCTTGCATTTTCGGTCGCTTCCTTCGCCGAAATGGTTTCCGCCAAGCCATTCCAGACATCCTGTTCAAGGGCCTTGCGCGCAGTAATATCCTCAAGGATACAAAGACAGGCATTTTCCGCCCCCGGCTGATTGATGCGCGAAATCCTGACACTCAGCCAAATAAGTGAGCCATCGTCATTTTCAAATTCGGTTTCCACATAATCCTGGCTGCCTTCACCCGCATCGCCCCATACGATTTCCATGTAGTGATCATAGGCCTGTTTGGAAGAAAGAACCCGAAAGATAGGTTCGCCGATCAGGTTTGGCGCAGGGGTTGCGAGGATCTCGGTGAGTTTGGGATTTGCCTGGGTGATGAAACCGGCACTGACCATCATCAGCCCAAGGGGGACGGAATCAAAATATGCGTGATCCCTTTGGATCAGCGTAATGAAGGTCTCAAACCGCCGATTTGCAGCGATCTGTTGAAGCCCGTCACTGCTGTCGGTCGCGTCTTCCAGGTTTACGACCACCACCCGGCCCTCGCGCGAGGGATCCAATGCGCCGTGAAGAAGAATGACCTGCGTTCCAGCCGAGGTCTGGCGCAGCAATTCAAGCGAGACCTGCTGTTTTTGGGTCAGTATATCTTCGAAGGCAATGGCCAATTTGTTTCGATTGGGCTTGTCGAACAGGCCGCTGAATTCGGTCTCGTTTTTTGGCGCCGCCGTCGGTGCCAGTCGTAGAAGGGCTAGCGCACCGGGCGAAAGATGCAGTTGATCATTATCTGTGTCCCATTCAAGCCAGGCATTCCCCTCCGAACCGGACATGGGCGCTGCTTGCGGGTGTGCGGGCAAGGCAATCGTCATGGCATGCTTCCTACGCCAAAGGCACTAAACAAAAATGACCAGTGAAGCGGCGCGGCGTGCCGTAGCCCCGCGGCCTTGGCATCTTCCCCATGACGTTTTCGAAGCGGGTTGCTGTTGCGCAGGCTTGATTAGGGATGACACAGATGTGGCGCGTGGCATTTGGGCAATTGATTGGGACCAAAAAGGCGCGGCGATCATCGACGGGCACTAGCTCTGTATCGGAGGGAATTGCAGTCTATTCGAGCGGGGGTGAACCGCCCCTTAACACAACCACTCGCCCGGCCGTTAAACCAAGCCCGGCCCGTGTGGTTTTGCCGCTTGACCTGGCCTGAATGAGGGGTGACGTTATCAATTCAGAAATCTTTTGGGGGCGGCGATGGGCTCTTTCAGAACGATGATGCTGGCGGCCGGTTTGCTGGCGTTATGGGCGGCGCCCTCGGACGCGCAGCGCAACCTGACCATCGGCGCGCAATCAGCGCCTTCGGGCATGGACCCGCACTACCATTCCTCCAATCCCAATAACGCCATTTTGCGGCAGATTTTCGAAACACTGGTGGATTTCGATACATCCGGGCGGCTTATCCCGCGGCTGGCGGAATCCTGGCGCGCCATTGATGACCTCACCTGGGAATTCCGGCTGCGCGATGGCGTGAAATTCCATGACGGCACACCCTTGTCGGCGGAGGATATCGCCTTTTCCTATGCGCGCGTGCCGACCATTACGAATAGCCCCGGCCCCTTCACACCCTTTGTGCGCAGCATCGCCGCGATCGAAATTCCGGAACCGCGCCGCGTTTTGATCAGAACCAAGGAACCGAACCCCTTCTTGGATTGGGACCTTTCCGCCATTATGATCCTTTCGCGCAGCCTGCATGCGAATGCGACATTAGGCGATTTCAATGCGGGCCGGGCCATGATCGGCACCGGCGCTTATCGGCATGTCAGCTACACGCAGGGCGAAAGGCATGAGATCATTCGCAACCCTGCCTATTGGGGCGAAGCGCAGCCATGGGAAAGGGTGGTGACGCGTTTCATCAGCAATGCTGGTTCGCGCGTTGCCACGCTGCTTTCTGGCGATGTGGATTTGATTGATTTCGTCCCGGTGCAGGATGTGCAACGCCTGACAAATGATGCGCGGCTTTCGGTCTTTGGTGTTGCCAGCAATGGCACTGCCTATCTTTTCCCTGATGCGGCGCGTGATCCTTCACCCTTTGTCACCGACAAGCAGGGCCGGCTTCTGGAACGCAACCCCTTGCGCGATGCGCGGGTGCGCCGCGCGCTATCCCTTGCCATCAATCGGCAGGGCATTGTTGATCGGTTGCTGATGGGCCAGGGCATGCCGGCGGAACAATTCGCCGCACCCGCCGTGGCCGATCGCGCGCCCAATATGCCGCCGCCACGCTATGATTTGGATCAGGCGCGCGCGCTGCTGCGTGAAGCGGGTTATCCGGATGGCTTTCGCATCACGCTCCATAGCCCCAATGGCTGGTTCGCATCTGATACGGATGTGGCGCAGGCCATCGCTCAGGGCTGGACCAGGCTTGGCATCGAAACGCGGGTGGAGGTCCTGCCGCCCGCCAATCTTTTCACCCGCGCGACCGCGCGGGAGTTTTCGATGTTCATGACCACCTATACCTCCTCCATCGCTGCCAATACGCTTCGGCAAGTTCTCATGACGCGCAATAGCGAAACTGGCGCCGGCCCCTTCAACCGCCAGCATTATTCAAACCCCGCCATGGATGCGCCCTTGGCGGAAGCGCTCCGCACCATGGATACCGGGCGACGCAATGCGCTGACCGCCGAGGCGATGCGGATCGGCATGGAAGATGTCGGCGTTATGCCGATTTTCTACCTCAAGGTTTCCTGGGCGGGGCTCAGGAACAAGGTGAAGTATGATGCCTCGCCTTCCTGGTATACCAATGCGCTGCTGGCGAGCCCGCCCTGAACGCGGCATGACAAACACGCACAGGAAAGAATGATAGCATGGCCGATAGCCAAGCAATGGCGCACATCTTCGCCGCCATAGACGCGAATTTCGACAAGCAGGTTCAATTCCTGGCGGAGCTGGTGCGCTTCCCCAGCCTGCGCGGCCGCGAAGCGCCTTTGCAGGATTGGTTCGCGCGCCAGATGGCCACGCGCGGCTATGCGGTGGACCGCTACACGCTTGCCGATGTGCCGCCACATCCCAAAATGGCGCCGATGGTGGAATGTGATCCGACCAATAGCGTGCAAGTGGTGGCAGCCTATCGCGCGCAGAACCCCACTGGCCGCAGCCTGATCCTGCAAGGCCATATTGATGTGGTGCCGGAAGGCCCCCCCGATATGTGGACCCATCCGCCCTATGCCGCCGTGATCCGCGATGGCTGGATGTATGGCCGGGGCGCGCATGATATGAAATCGGGTGTTGCCTGCATGGTCTATGCCATGGATGCCATTCGCGATGCCGGCTTTGAACCTGCCGCCGATGTCTATGTGGAAACCGTGACCGAGGAAGAAAGCACCGGCAATGGTGCGCTTTCCACCCTGCTGCGCGGTTACCGTGCTGACGCCGCGCTGGTGCCGGAACCAACGGGCCACACCATCACCCGCAGCCAAACCGGCACTATCTGGTTTCGGCTGCGCGTGCGCGGCATTCCTGTGCATGTCGCGGTGGCACAGGATGGCAGCAATGCCATCATGTCCGCCTATGTGCTGATCCAGGCGCTATACGAATATACCCGCAAATTGAACGAGGCTGCGCGGTCCAGCACCTGGTATGCCGACATCAAGGACCCGATCAAATTCAACCCCGGCATTATTCGCGGCGGTGATTGGGCATCTTCCACCCCCGCCTGGTGTGAGGTGGATTGTCGCATCGGCCTTGTGCCCGGCACCACCCCCGAACAGGCCATGGCCGGGATTGAAGCGACCGTGCGCGCCGCCGCGAAGGGTAATGGCTTCCTCGCCAATAACCCGCCCGAGATCGTCTGGACCGGCTTTCAGACGGACCCTTATGTGCTTGAGCCAGGCAGCGAGGCCGAGGCCGTTTTGGCCGCCGCCCATGCCGCGGTCCATGGTGGCAGCCTGCCGGAACGGCGCACTACGGCGGTGAATGACACACGCTATTACGGGCTTTACTTCGATATCCCCGGGCTTTGCTATGGCCCGAAGGGGGAGGGGGCGCATGCCTTTGATGAGCGGACCTCGATCGAGGATTTGCGCAAATGCACGCGCACGATTGCCACCTTTATCGCTGATTGGTGCGGGGTCAGGCCGCGCGGCTAAACTTGGCGGGGGGCGCTAAGAAAGGGCTTGGCCTTGGGTCCGGCAGCGGTCATGTTATAGGAGTGTGGCTGGCGCAATCCGGCTTCCTGAACCTATGGGAGACAGAAGAATGATCCGATTTACCCGCGCCCTTTCCGGCGCGGCCTTGGCGGGGCTGATGGCCCTGACCTCCATCCCGGCCATGGCGCAAGCGCCAGCGGCCGATACAATGGCGGCCATTCGCGCCCGTGGGCAACTTATCTGCTCCACCTCGCCCTCCACGGTCGGCTTTTCCTTGCCAGACAGCCAGGGCGTGTGGCGCGGGCTTGATGTGGATTATTGTCGCGCTGTAGCAGCCGCCATTTTGGGCGACCCGAATCGGGTGCGTATTGTCCCGTCTTCGACGCAGCAGCGCTTCACCATGCTGCAGTCAGGCGAAATTGACCTGCTGTCGCGCACCACGACCTGGACCCTGGCGCGCGAAGCCTCGCTAGGCCTCGTTTTCGCGGGCATCAATGTCTATGACGGCCAGGGCTTCATGGTGCATCGCGATAGCGGCGTGACCTCAGCCAAGCAGCTTGATGGCGCGACGGTTTGCGTGCAACCGGGCACCACCACCGAACTCAACATGACCGATTTCTTCCGCACCAATCGCCTGCGCTTCACGCCAGTGGTGATCGAGAATATCGAAGAAATCCGGAGCGCCTTCATCAATAAGCGCTGCGACGCCTATACGACCGATGCTTCATCCCTGGCGTCCTTCGCCGCGGCGCAAGGCGCCAATGCCAATCGTTTCCTGCTGCTGCCCGAAATCATTTCCAAGGAACCGCTTGGTCCCGTGGTGCGCAAGGGTGACTGGCGTTATTTTGATGTCGTGCGTTGGGTGCATTTCGCCCTGGTGACGGCGGAAGAACTTGGCATTACGCAAGCCAATGTCGGTACTTTCGCCAATAGCACCAACCCCGATATCCAGCGTTTCATGGGCCAGACCGGTGATCTTGGGCAGATGCTGGGGCTTGAGCGGGATTGGGCGCCGCGCATCATCCGCGCTGTTGGCAATTACGGGGAGATTTGGGAACGCAACATGACCCCAATCGGCTTTCCGCGCAGTGTCAACAACCTTTGGAGCAAGGGCGGTTTGCAATACGCGCCGCCAATGCGCTGAAGCCATCAGGGCAAAAGAAAAGGCGGTGGAAAGCCCACCGCCTTATTTATTGCGCCGGGCTTATTCAGCCAATCGTCAGCCGCCGATCCATGATCTGCTGCTTCATGGATTTTTGCAGCTTTTCAAAGGCGCGCACTTCAATCTGACGCACGCGTTCGCGGCTGATATTGTAATGCTGCGAAAGTTCTTCCAACGTCGTCGGTTCTTCCTTCAGGCGGCGTTCGATCAGGATATGCCGTTCACGTTCATTCAGCGTTTTCAGCGCACCGCTCAGCAATTCGCGGCGGTTTGACATGTCCTGATGTTCAGCGAGTTCCTGTTCCTGGTTATCGCTCTCATCCACCAGCCAATCCTGCCATTCGCCTTCGCCATCCGCGCGCAGCGGGGCATTCAGACTATTATCGGCAGCCGCAAGGCGCCGGTTCATGGAAATGACGTCCTGTTCCGGCACTTGCAGCACATGGCTGATCTTGGCCACCTGTTCGGGCTGCAAATCGCCTTCTTCCAGGGCGGACATTTGCGCCTTCAGCCGGCGCAAATTGAAGAACAGCTTCTTCTGCGCCGCCGTGGTGCCCATTTTCACGAGCGACCAGGAATGCAGGATGTATTCCTGAATGGCCGCGCGGATCCACCACATGGCATAGGTCGCCAAACGGAAGCCGCGATCAGGGTCGAAGCGCTTGACCGCCTGCATCATCCCGACATTGCCTTCGGAAATCAGCTCACCCACCGGCAGGCCATAGCCGCGATAGCCCATGGCAATCTTGGCAACCAGGCGCAGGTGTGAGGTGACAAGCTTATGCGCCGCCGGCTCATCGGCATTGTCGCGCCAGCGGCGCGCGAGGCTGAGTTCTTCCTCAGCCGAGAGCATCGGGAATTTGCGGATTTCCTGAAGATAGCGTGAGAGGTTGCCCTCAGTCGCCATCGGAATGGCCAAAGACGAAGCCATGGTTTCATACCCTCCTGCACCGGCCTGCTCTGCCCCGAAGGCGGCATCCTGGGCCGATCATTAAGCTTTTGTCATCTCCCCCAAAGCCCTGACTGGACGCCTGCCCCCTGAGGGGGCCTTGGCCGGCCGGGTCGCAACTGGCGCCCTGAGGAATCCGACACGTGGTTAATAGCGGGAATGGGGGGGGAATGCAAGAAAAACCGACTGAAATAGTCGGGTTACTCGGTGTTACCGTCCAGTAATGTTATCAGGGCGGCCATATCCTCGGGCGGCGGCCGTTCAAACTGCAGCGCCTGCCCGCTAATCGGGTGGCGGAAGCCAAGGCTCGCGGCGTGAAGCGCCTGGCGTGGGAAGGCCAGAAGCGCATCGCGGACTGGGGTTGGCAGGGCGCGGGCGGAAGCCGGGGTGCGGCGCAGATAGACCGGATCCCCCACCAAGGGATGGCCAAGATGAGCCATATGCACGCGGATTTGATGGGTCCGCCCGGTCAGCAACCGGCAGGAAACCAGGGCGCAGGCCGTGCCCCAGGAACGCAGCACCTTGTAGCGCGTGATGGCCGGCTTGCCCCGTTCCACCACCGCCATGCGCTTGCGATCCGCCGGGTGGCGGCCGATCGGGGCATTGATCTCGCCCTCCATGGCAGCCGGCAGGCCCCAACAAAGCGCCAGATAATGCCGTTCCAGATCGCGCTCGGCGAAGCTTTCGGAAAGGCGACGCAAAGCCAATTCCGTCTTGGCCGCGACCATGACGCCGGAAGTGTCCTTATCCAGCCGATGCACAATGCCGGGCCGCTTTTCCCCACCAATGCCGGGCAGATCATCCCCGGCATGGGCCAAAAGCGCATTGACCAAAGTGCCATCCTGATTGCCGGGCGCGGGATGCACAACTAGGCCCGCGGGCTTGTCCAGCACGATCAGGTCCGCATCCTCATGCAAGATGGTCAGCGGAATATCCTGCGGCTGTGGTAGGGCGGGGATGGCGGCCGGGATTTCCAGCGCGTAAAGCGCGCCGGGGCGAATGGCCTCGGCGGGTTCGCGGAGCATCTGTCCATCCCGGCTGGCATGGCCCTCGACAATCAGGGCCTTGACGCGGGAGCGGGAGAGAGAACCTATCGCCTCGGCAAGGAAGCGATCGGCGCGCATGCCGGCCGCTTCCTGGGGCGCGCGGAATTCGTGGCGTTCGGCGTTCAAAAGGGGGTCTTCCGTGCGGTTGCTCAAGGCTTTGGTGATTGTGATGGGGGTGCTGATTGTGGTCGGCACCGTGACGCTGATTGTGCTGGTCGTCCAGCGTACGGCGAATATCGGCAGCAGCTTTACGGCGGCGGGGCTTGGTCAGCCCGCCGGCACCCGCATTGCTGGCATAGCCGGGGCGGATAAGACAATCGCGATATGGGTGGTGCGGCCCGATGGCGAAAGGGTGCTGCTGTTTGATCCCGCGCGCGGGCGTGTGGTGGGTGAAGTTCGAACTGGGGAATAGGCGTGGCGCATCGCAAGCCCAATCTGCCGCAAAAGCTCTGCGCCGCCTGTAACCGCCCCTTTGCCTGGCGCAAGAAATGGGAACGGGTGTGGGAGGAAGTGCGTTATTGTTCCGACGCCTGCCGGGATGGGCGCCGGGCCGCGAGCATCCAAAAGCGCAAGGGCTGAATGCGTATTTAGCTGCGCGGCGCCGGGCGCATCATGCCAAGCAGCGCCAGAAAAAACGCGCCAAAGGCCAATTGCAGGCCAAGCAGCATGGCAGTCACGGAAGCAATCGCAAGGCGCATGACCTTGCCGCCGGAAAGCGCGCCGAAATCCTGCGTGCCCCATTGCGCAAGGGCGACAAGGCCAAGCCCAAGGCCAAGCAGCAAGAGCACCCCAGCCACCACCAGCGCCGCTTCCAGCCCGAAACGCGGCAGGCTTTGGGGTTCGGGCAAAAGCCCCGTCACCGCGCCGTAAGCCCGCGCAAAAACCCAGAACTGCATGGCCTGAAATCCCATCACCACCGCGCCCGAGGCATAGAGCAGGCTATGCACATCAAGCGTAATGCCGCCGAGGCGCATAGGCCCCGGCAGTAGCGCCGCCATGGCGAGCGCCCCCAACGCAAACAGCACCGCGCCGGGATAAAGGAACAGCCAGCGCGGGCAGAAAATCAGCAAAAACCGCAAATGCCGCCAGCCATCGCGCCAGGACCGCAAATGCGGCGGGCGCGACCGGCCATCGGGTGAAAGCGTGGTCGGCACTTCCGTAATGCGCAGCCCGCGCATGGTGGCCTTCACCACCATTTCCGAGGCGAATTCCATTCCCGGTGCGCGCAGATCAAGCGCAGCAATTGCCGCGCGCGAAAAGCCGCGCAGCCCACAATGAAAATCGCGGATCGGGCCGCCGAAGAAAACCCGCCCAATGGTGGACAGTACCGGATTGCCCAAATAGCGATGCAAGGGCGGCATGGCGCCAGGTGCAATGCCGCCCTTGAAGCGATTGCCCATCACCAGATCATAGCCATCGCGGAGTTTCGTGATGAAGGGATCAAGCGCGCTGAAATCATAGGAATCATCGCTATCGCCCATGATGACATAGCGGCCCCGCGCGCCGGCAATGCCCGCAATCAGCGCCGCGCCATAGCCTTTTTCAGGCACATCAATCACCCGCGCCCCAAGGCCGCGCGCAATTTCCTGGCTGCCATCGCTGCTGCCATTATCGGCGATCAACACCTCACCCACCACACCGCTCTGCGCCAAATAGCCCATCGCCTTTTGGATGCAGGTTGCGAGGGTTTCTGCCTCATTCAGGCATGGCATGAGGATGGTGAGTTCCACCGCCGCTGCCTTTTGGACTGCGCTGGTATCCATTGGCGAAGCCGCTGTGATTGCCATCATAACTCCGTCGGTCAAGCAAAGGGCCGCAAATCTGGTGTCGGACCGAACCCCCGAGGACCTTAGCTACTGGAAGCCCAGCGTTGATACCATCCGCAAATGGCGCGGTATGACTGCTCCGACCATCGCTTGCGGGGACGATGTGGCAAAACTATGTGGGGATCAGGGTCTCGCCAAAAGATGCTGGTTGGCCCCAATATCCTCTCAAAGGAGTGATCGCCTTGGATCAGGAAGACGTGCCACTGGAAGGGCAAATCCGCGAAAAGCTGGTGCGCACCAAGGAGCGCTGGGCGGAAGAAGGCCGCCTGCTCACCGGCACCACCGCCGACCCCGCGCGCGAACGCCTGCCACCTGGCCAGACGCTGGCGAAGGATTGGCCGGTGCTTGATCTTGGCGTGCAGCCTGATGTCAGCACCGCCAAGTTTCGACTTAGGCTTGAAGGGCTCGTGGAAAATCGCCTCGCCTTCGATTGGGAAGGCTTCATGGCGCTCCCGCAAAGTGAGATGGTCTGCGATATCCACTGCGTCACGCAATGGAGCCGCTACGATAATCGCTTCACTGGCGTCAGCACCACGACGCTGTTGGAAATGGCCCGCCCGCGCCCCGAAGCGCGTTTCGTGTCCATGACATCCTATGATGGCTATACCACGAACCTCACGCTGGAAGCCTTCGCGGCAGCCGATGTGATGGTGGCGCATTCCTGGGAAGGGGCGCCGCTTTCGCGCCAGCATGGCGGCCCGGCGCGGCTGGTGCTGCCCCGCCTATACTTCTGGAAAAGCCCTAAATGGCTGACGCGCATCGAATTGCTGGCCGAAGACCGCCCCGGCTTTTGGGAAGTGCGCGGCTACCACAATCAGGGCGATCCCTGGCTTGAGGAACGCTATGGTTAAGCCAAGCCGCCGTGCCCTGCTGGCCTTTCCACTGATGGCCGCTGCCCCGGCCCCTGCAACCGCCTGGGAATTCCGCTTCCCCGCCCTGGAAGGCGGCGAACATGACCTTGCCGCCTGGCGTGGGCGGGTCCTGCTTGTCGTGAATACTGCGTCCTTTTGTGGCTTCACCGGGCAATATGGCGCGTTGCAACGCCTGCATGAAGCGCAGGAAGCCGCCGGGCTCGTGGTGCTTGGCGTGCCTTCCAATGACTTCAATCAGGAAAGTCAGGATGGGCGCAAAATCAAGGAATTTTGCGACGCGCAATTCGGCATCACCTTCCCCATGGCGGCGCTTTCCCGCGTGCGGGGGCCGGAAGCCCACCCGTTCTACCGCTGGGCCGCGGCGCGGGCAGGCGGGGAGCCGCGCTGGAATTTCCACAAATATCTGGTCTCACGCGATGGGCGGCAGGTGCAGGGTTTCCCGGCGCGGGTTGACCCTGACTCCCCCACCCTGAAACGCGCGCTTGAGGCCAGCCTTGCGGCGCCCAGCCCCGGCAGTTGAGGCGGTTCGTCTTGGGAGAGCATCAGGCGGTCGCGGCGTGCCGAGGTTTAGTAATAAGAAAAAACTCGCGTAATGGTCGAGTAATCCTATAGGCTTCCCGCATGACGATATTTGATCAAGCCACCTCATCCGGAATTTCTCCCTGGGCTTCCGCCCGCTGGCGCCTTCGCCACGCCTTGCTGCTGGTGTTGGGCTTGCTGCTGTCTCAGGCCCCTTTGCACCAAGCGCAAGCAGCGGAGGAGCCCATTCGCATGCGCATCGTGGGCGGGCTTGCCGATGTCAGCCAATATGTCCGCTATGAGGAACCCTTCTGGCGCGAGCGTATTTCAAAGGCCACCAATGGCCGCATCGTAGCGGAAATCGCCCCCTTTGACCGCAGCGGCATTCGCGGTCAGGAAATGCTATCGCTGATCAGGCTGGGCGTGGTTTCCTTCGGCACGGCGCTGCTTGCGGTGGTGAGCACTGAGGAGCCGGAATTCAACGCGATAGATCTGCCGGCGGTCAATCCCGACATTGCGGCGCTGCACCGTTCGGTCGCGGCCTTTCGTGGCCATCTGACCGAAACCTTGCGTGAACGTTATGATATTGAATTGCTTGGGGTCTATGTCTACCCCGCACAGGTGGTGTTTTGCCGGCGGCCATTTTCAAGGCTTGCGGACCTCAATGGACGGCGCATCAGGACATCTTCGGTAGGCCAATCTGAAATGTTCACTGCGCTGGGTGCGATACCGGTTGTCATTCCCTTCGCTGATATCGTGAATGCGCTCAGATCCGGCGTGGTTGAATGCGCCGTCACGGGCACGCTTTCTGGCAATGATATCGGCCTGCATGAAGTGACAACCCATGTGCATAGCATGGCGATCACCTGGGGCCTTTCGATCTTTGGTGCCAATCTTGGCACCTGGCATGCGTTGCCCCAATGGGCGCGCGATACCATTCGCACCGAGGTCGCAAAGCTTGAAGCGGATATCTGGGATGCGGCGGATCGCGAAACGGGTGAAGGGCTTGCCTGCAACTCGGGCCAGGCGAGCTGCCAGAGCGGCCGGCGCGGGAATATGGTGGTGGTGCCGGTTTCGGAAGCCGATGAACAGCGGCGGCTTCAATTGCTGACCGACAATGTCTTGCCCGGTTGGGTAAGGCGCTGCGGCATCGAATGCGTGGACGCTTGGAACAAGACCTTGGCGCCCGTGCTCGGCATCAGGGCACGGCCGGACTGAGCCCGTGTTTTCCACGCGCTTCCTTCGCCACGCGGTTCTGTTTGCGGCACTTGCGCTGCTGATTGCGCAGATTGTGGCAACAACGCTTTTGGTAAACCGCGCCAAGGAAGCGCAGATTACGGCGGCGGTAGATTCACTCAACAAGATCGGGCGATCCACTGAAGCGGCGATCAACCGTTCCTTTGTTCAGGTTGACGCCATGCTGGCTGGACTGCCGGCCGTGCTGGCGCCGTTTCAGCGCGATGGGCGTTTGGAAGTGTCCCAGGTCAATCGCGTATTGCGCGAATTGAACAATCAGAACTTTACCTATCGCGATATTCTGTTGATTGGTGCGGATGGGCTGCCGGTTGCAACGGCCTTGCCGGTATCACGCCGCCGGCGGTTGCCCTTGCCGAGTGCGTCTTCCTTCGCCGAAGTCGCCGCGCGCGGCGGCAGTGTTTCGATCGGTGGGCCGGTATTGAATGCCAATACCGGCGAATGGACGTTGTTCTTTGCGCGCAACATCGTCTTGCCGAGTTTGGGTCCGGTCATGGCGGTGGCGGAAGTGCCGGTGCCGGTTGTCCAAAGCATTTTGTCGGGCGCTGGGGAAAGCCTTGGGCTCAGGGTAACGCTTGAACGCGATGACGGGACCCTGCTTGCCTCTGTGCCGCATGACGAAACGCGGATTGGACAGAAGCTTGTTCCCCCCGCGGCGGCACTGCTGCGTGGGACCGCCACAGCACAGGAAATGAAAAGCCGCTTTACATCAGACCTAGTCTTCGTCGCGGTTCGCCCAACGCTTTATCCCGCACTGACGGTCGCCGTAACGCTTGAGGTGAATACTGCCTTGGGTAGTTGGTATGCGGATCGAGGCAGGGCCTTTCTCGTCTCGGGCGCACTTGGCCTCATGATTGTGCTTGTGGCTGGTGCCCTCATGGTCGGCTTGCGGCAACGCGAGCGCATTGAAGATGAACGCGCCACAGCGCGACGCACGCTTGAAAACGCGCTTGAATCCATGTCGGACGGCTTCGTGATGTTCGACCCGGATGACCGCCTGATCGCCTGCAACAGCCGCTACAAGGATTTTTACAAGATCAGCGCGCCCTTCATCGTGCCCGGCGCACTGTTCGATGATATCATGCGCGAAGGCGCGCTGCGGGGACAATATCCGCAAGCGCAGGGCGATATCGAGAAATTCGTCTCGGACAGCAAGGCATTTCACCGCGGCAATCATCCACCGATGGAGCGGCTATTGCCCGATGGTCGCTGGGTGCTGATCACGGAACGCCGCACGCCGGATGGCGGGGTTGTTGGCATTCGGACAGATATCACGCCGCTCAAGCGCGCCATGCAGGATTTGGCGACCGCACGCGATACGGCGCGCGCGGCGGGTGAGGCAAAAAGCCAATTCCTGGCGCGCATGTCGCATGAATTGCGCACACCACTGAACGGCATTCTGGGCTTTTCCGAGTTACTGCTTGAGGATGACCGGCTGGATAATGAGCAGCGCGACAAGATCCGCAACCTGAATAATGCCGGCAAGCACCTGCTGGAATTGGTGAATGGGCTGCTTGATCTTTCCAAGATCGAATCCGGGCGCATGGAGTTTGCTTCACGCGCTTTCCAATTGCAGGAAGTCATTCAAAGCTGCGCCGCGCTTGTGGCGCCGGATGTCACGCGCAAGCGCTTGGAATTCACCTTGAACTTCGACCCGCGCTTGCCCAAGGCCGTGATGGGTGATCCGACAAGACTGCGTCAGGTCATTCTCAATCTCCTGTCCAATGCGGTGAAATTCACCCCATCCGGCGGTAGCATCTATTTTCATTCCAAGCGGAAGGGGCCGGAACGGCTCCGCATTGAAGTGCGGGATACGGGCCCTGGAATTTCGCCGGAAAACCAGCGGCTGATTTTCGAGGATTTCGTGCAAATCGCATCCATGACACAGAGCGAAGCGCTCGGCACCGGGCTCGGGCTTGCCATTACTTCACGCCTTGTCAAGCAGATGGGTGGGGAGATTGGTTGCCAGAGCAATGCCGGCGCCGGGTCTACCTTCTGGATCGAAATACCGCTAGTGGTCGCTGAAGTCGTGGAAAAAACGCAAGAAAAGCCACGCCAGGGCTTATCAGGAGCGATCACCCAGCGAAGTCTGCGCATCCTTGTCGTGGATGACGTCAAGGTCAATCGCGATGTGGCCGGCGCGCTTTTGGCGAATATGGGCCACGAGGTCAGTTTTGCAGGTGGCGGGGCTGAGGCGCTTGAGAAGCTGGCGGCAGATCAATTTGATCTCGTCTTGATGGATCTGCAGATGCCGCAAATGGACGGCTTTACGACTGCCCGCGCCATACGGGCCTTGCCTGCCCCTCTCGGTCAGGTGACGATTTTTGCGCTGACCGCTTCCGTCATGCCGGAACAAATTGCGGCCGCGCATGAGGCCGGCATGAATGGTCATATTGGCAAGCCCTTGAGCCGAGAGGCACTCGCCACGGCCCTTTCAGCTCTGCCGAATTCTACGCTCACTAGTGGCCGAATGGCGGGATCCGGCCTTGATAAGATTGAACTGCCGGATAGCGCTCCCGTGGATAGGCGCGTGCTGGAATTACTCAAGAGCGAATTGAAAGGTGCGGCCTCTGGGGTGGTCCGAGAATTCATGGTTGAAATGCAGACCATACGCGATCTGCTCATTGCTGAATTGGTCCAGGAATTTCCGCGTCCCGATGTAATCGCGCAGCAAGCACATCGCCTTCTGGGGGCGGCGCGTACTCTTGGCGCGACGAAGCTTGCCCAGCAACTGAATCTGCTCCAGGATTTACAGCCGCGCGACAGCAGTGTTTTCCATCCGCAAAGCGCTGAAGCGATCAGGCAGGTGATCTCGGAAACCGATATTGCCCTTGAACACCTTGAGACGTTTTTCCAGAAGGCGCTTATTGGTGAGACAGCTTGATGTCTGGTTCACGGAGCCATTCGTCTGACGCAAGGAGAACGTCGTTAACCTAAGGAAAGGCGTAACCCGACGCTGCGGGTCACGCCGCGCTTCGCCTCAGCCGCGCCGGATATTATAGAACAGCGCTACCCCTTGCAGCATCCCGCTCAGATCCGCGCGCATCGCGGTTGGTGAGAAGAATTGCCCCAAAGGAATATAGGGCACCTGGTCAAAGCTCACGCGCTGCATCTGCCGGCCAATGGCCGCGCGCGCCGCATCATCGGGCGCGGCGAACCAGGCATTACGCAGGGTTTCCAATTCCGGCACGGTTGGCCAGCCGAAAATCGCACTCCGCCCATGGCCACGGATGAGATTATTTGCTGCCGGGTTCACCTGCGCGCTGCCCGCTGTCCAGCTTACCATGAAGTTCCAGCCGCCCTGGTCAACCGGGTTCTGATTGAGAATGCGTGTAGTCACCGTGCCCCAGTCAGTCGCGACATAGTCAAGATTAATCCCGATACGGCGCAGATAATCCCCCGCCACCTCACTCATGGCATTGATCACGGGGAAATCCGTCGCCGCGAGAAGATTGATCTTCTCTCCACGATAGCCCGCTTCCTGCAAAGCGCGGCGCGTATCGGCAACACTGGTCGGGTTGCGGAAGGCATCCATCCCTTCATCGCTCGCCATGATGGAGCTTGGCACAAAGAAACCATAGGGCACGCGCCAAAGCGTTTCATCCGTACTACCCGCCGCGGTCATGAAATCACGCTGCACAATGCCGCGCAAAATGGCGCGCCGGATTGCGGGATTGTCCAGCGGTGGATTGAGGTGATTGGGCCTGAGGAAGCCGATTGACCCATTCGGATCCAGGATCTCAACCTTAAGGCCCCGCGCGCGGCGAAGCTGCGGCACCAGATCAATCGCTGGCAATTCCCACCAATCCACCTCGCCGCGTTGCAGGGCTGCGGAAGCGGTCGCGCCATCTGGAATTGTCAGCCATTCCACGCGATCGAAATGCACCTGCTTGCCCCCGGCCATATAGGAAGCCGGTTCCTGGCGCGGCACGTAACTCTCATTCTTGGCATAGACATTACGGCTGCCAGGCAGGCGTTCACTCGCCACAAAGCGGAAGGGGCCGGACCCAATCATCTCCGGCACTGACTGCGAAGATGGCAAAGTCGCATGCCGTTCGGGCATCATCACGCAAAGATGCGTGCCAACCTTGGCGAGCGCATCCGCAAGCAACGGAAAGGGCTGCTTCAGGCGAATCAGAATGGTGCGATCATCGGCCGCGCCACATTCATCCGTCACTGCCCAAAGCGCCTGGCCAAAGGCGTCACGCGTGGCCCAGCGGCGGATGGAGGCAGCGCAATCCTGCGCGCGCACCGGTTCCCCATCATGAAAGCGCAAGCCTTCGCGCAAACGAATACGCCATTCGCGGCCTTCATTGCTGATGGTATGCCCTTCGGCCATTTGCGGGCGCGCGCGCAGTTCCGCATCCCAGCCATAAAGCGTGTCATAGACCATCATCGCATGGTTGCGGCTGACGAAAGCGACCGAATGGATCGGATCCAGCAGCGTCAGATCTGCTTGCGGCACAAAGCGCAGCACGCGCCGCCCCGGCTGACCTTGCGCTGCACCAAGGCGCGGCGCGGCCAAAGCCGCGGCCGAGGCCGCCAAAAGATTTCGACGGAGCATCTTTCTGTCCCTCCCCAGGGTTTGGAAAAAGGCTATGGCGCGCTGCCCTTCATCGTCAAGGCAGATCACCATTGCCCGAGACGCCGCCCCGTTGCAGTCTTCACCCATAGGCAAGCCAGCCTGAAAAGCGGAGGCAACGGCATGAACCCGGATGATATCGGCTTTCTTGGTGTGCGCGATCTGACAGCGCTTTATCGCAGCCGCAAGCTTTCCCCGGTTGAGGTCGTCAAGGCCATATTCGCGCGCATCGAACGCATCGAACCGCGCGTGAATGCGATGATGCGGCTCACGCCCGAAATTGCTCTCGCCGCTGCGCAGCGTTCCGAAACCGTTTTCATGCAGCGCGAAAAACCACGCCTGCTGGAAGGCATTCCCTTCACCATCAAGGATTTGCAACACACCAAGGGCGTTCAGACGGATTTCGCCAGCGCCGTCACGCAAGGCACCATTCCGGATGTGGATGCGCCTTGCGTCAGCCGGCTTTACGCCGCCGGCGGCATGATGCTCGGCAAAACCACTTCCGCCGCCGAATGGGGCTGGAAAGGTGTCAGTGAGGCGCCGATTTCCGGCATCACCCATAACCCCTGGGGCCATGGGCTGAATGCCGGCGCGTCATCTTCTGGTGCTGGTGTCGGTGCGGCTTGCGGCTATGGCCCCCTGCATCAGGGCGGCGATGGCGCAGGGTCCATCCGCATGCCGGCGCATTTTTCGGGCGTTTATGGCTTCAAGGCAACCCATGGCCGTGTCGCAAGCTGGCCCATGTCCAACAACGAACTCGCAACCCATATCGGCCCACTCACGCGCAGCGTGGAAGACGCCGCGCTGATGACAGAAGCCATGGCCGGCCCGCATCCTTGGGATTACACATCACTGGAAGCACCGCCGCAGCATTACGCCGGGCAATTGAAGGCGGCTTCCATGCGCGGCAAGCGCATCGCCTATTCGCCCGATCTTGGCCATGCGCGCGTGGACCCTGAAGTGGCCGAAGCCGTCGCCCGCGCCATCCGCGCCTTTGAAGAAATGGGCGCCATCATCGAAGAAGTCTCACCCCCCTGGGGAAAGCTGGGGCCAGAGCTGATCCGCTTCTTCTGGCCCGCGGTTTACGCAGGCCGCGCCGAATATCTGCCGCAATACGCGAACCGCATGGATCCCGGCTTTGTCGCCATGCTGCGCGCCAACGCCAATGTCACCACGGCGCAATTCATGCAAATGCGCACGCGGCGCTTTGATTACGTGCAGCAGATTCATGACTTCATGGAAGGCTATGATTTCCTGCTGACACCTTCCGTCAGCGTCGCTGCCTTTCCCGCCAATCGCCTGCAACCGCCGCATTGGCCGCAGCATGATTGGGATTGGCTGATGTGGGCGGAATTCTCCTACCCCTTCAACTGGTCCGGCAGCCCCGCCGCCAGCCTGCCCTGCGGCTTCACCCCGGCGGGGCTCCCCGTTGGCCTGCAAATCATTGGCCGCCGCTTTGATGATCTTGGCGTGCTGCAAGCCAGCGCCGCCTTCGAAGAAGCCCGCCCCTGGGCGCATCTTCGCCCGCCACTCGCGCAATAGCGGGCCTCACTGACGCGGCCACGGTAAAGCCTTCCCGGGACCGATCTGCTACATAACCACTATGGCGTCGCGCGCGATTCGCATCCTCGGGCTTGATCCCGGCCTTCAGCATACCGGCTGGGGGCTGATTGAAACCGATGGCTATCGCCTGCGCTTCATCGCCGAAGGCGTTGTCTCCACCTCCGCCCGCGATGCCTTGGGCGACCGCCTTTTAATCCTGCATCACGGCCTGGCCGAGACCTTCGCCTCACTCCAACCCGACGAAGCGGCAGTGGAAAACACCTATGTCGCGCGCAACCCGGAAAGCGCGCTCAAGCTCGGCCAGGCGCGCGGCGTGGTCATGCTCGCACCACGCCTGGCCGGCCTGCCCGTCGCGGAATATGGCGCCATGGAAGTCAAACGCGCCGTGGTCGGCAATGGCCACGCCGCCAAGGAACAAGTGCAGGCCATGGTGCGCCACCTGCTCCCCGGCGCCGCCTTCCGCCGGGCAGACGCCGCAGACGCACTCGCCATCGCCATCTGCCACGCGCATCACCGCCAAACCCGCGCGAACCTAGCCAAAGGCTACGCCACAGCATGATCGGCAAACTCACCGGCCGGCTGGATAGCACCCATGAAGGCGGCTGCATCCTGGACGTCAACGGCGTCGGCTACCTGCTCTCCTGCTCACGCAAAACCCTCGATGCCCTTTCCGCCCGCGAAGCCCCACACCGCGTGCTGGTGGAAACACACCTCCGGCAAGACGCCATCACCCTATTCGGCTTCGCCGACGCCCAGGAACGCGAAGCCTTCCTCGCCCTGATCGAAGTGAAAACCGTCGGCCCACAAAAAGCCCTACTCGTCCTCTCGGGCCTCACCCCCGCGGAACTCGCCCGCGCCATTGCCGCCAAGGAACGCAAACGCCTCGGCGCCGTAAAGGGCCTGGGTGCGGCCACCGCCAACCGCATCGTAGACGAACCCGCCATGCAAAAATGGGCGGTCGGACGCATCACGCCAAGCGAAGACGGCGAAGGCGCCATCATCACCCCACCCGACGCCAATAGCATGGAAGCAGACGCCATCTCCGCCCTCGTGAACCTCGGCCTGAAACGCCCGGAAGCCACCACCGCCATCACCCGCGCAGCCAAACGCCTCGGCCCAGACGCCAGCCTCAACGACCTCATCCGAGACGGGCTGAAGGAGATGGCGCGGTGATGGGGGGGGGGAAGCCTCGGGGGGCTCTGCCCCCCGAACCCCCCGCCAGGAGGAATGCATCCTCCTGGACCTCCATCATGGGGGCTTGTGGGGAGAGGGGCTCAGGGGGCGCGTGGGGCAAGCGGGCGCGCTGTGCCCCTCTCCCCACAAGCCCCCGTATTGGCGGGGTCCGGGGAGACACTGTCTCCCCGGCGGGGGTTCGGGGGCAGCGCCCCCGCGGAGCCACCCCCCCATGACTGACACCGATCGTCTTTCCAGTCCCGCCCGGCTTGAGGAGGATGGCGCTGAGGTTTCGCTTCGGCCGCAGACTTTGGATGATTTTACGGGGCAGCGTGGTTTGCGGGAGAATTTGCGCGTTTTTATTGGCGCGGCGCGGGCGCGGGCTGAGGCGATGGATCATGTTTTGTTTCATGGCCCGCCAGGTCTTGGGAAGACGACTTTGGCGCAGATTGTGGCGCGTGAATTGGGCGTTGGGTTTCGCGCGACTTCGGGCCCTGTTTTGCAGCGTGCGGGTGATTTGGCCGCGATACTCACGAATTTGCAGCCGCGTGATGTCTTGTTCGTGGATGAGATCCATCGTTTGCAGCCAGCGATCGAGGAAACGCTTTATCCCGCGATGGAGGATTTCCAGCTTGATCTGATCATTGGTGAAGGCCCGGCGGCGCGCACGGTGCGGATTGACTTGCCGCCTTTCACGCTGATTGGGGCGACGACCAGGGCGGGGTTGCTGGCGACACCTTTGCGGGATCGCTTCGGCATTCCCTTGCGTTTGGTGCTTTATACGCCTGAGGAATTGCTGGGTATTGTGACGCGCGGCGCGCGCAAGCTGGGGTTTGACTTGTCCGAGGATGGCGCGCGGGAGATCGCGAGCCGTTCGCGCGGCACGCCGCGTATTGCGGGGCGGTTGCTACGGCGGGTGCGTGATTTCGCGCTGATGGAAGAAAAGGTTGCGGATCGCGCCATGGCTGATGCGGCGCTAAGGCGGCTCGAGGTTGATGCGCTCGGTTTGGATGCGATGGACCGGCGGTATTTGGCGCGCATTGCGGAGCATCATAATGGCGGCCCGGTCGGGATTGAGACGCTGGCCGCGGCGCTGGCAGAAAGCCGGGATACTTTGGAGGAGGTTGTGGAGCCTTTCCTGATTCAGGAGGGGCTTGTGTTGCGCACGCCGCGCGGGCGGGTGCTGGGGGATCGCGGCTGGCGGCATTTGGGCTTAAGCCCACCGGCCGGGGTGCAGCCATTGTTGGATTTGCTCGGGGATCAGGAAGCGTGAGCGCGCCGCATCTCTGGCCGATCCGCGTTTACTTTGAGGATACGGATGCGGGCGGTGTCGCCTATCACGCGCGCTATCTGCATTGGGCGGAGCGGGCGCGGACGGAAGCCTTGCGCGCCATGGGTTTGCCGCATCAGGAGATGATCGCGCGGCATGGTGTCTTCCTCGTGGTGCGGCGGCTGGAAGTGGAGTATTTCAAACCGGCGCGACTCGACGAATCGGTGGTGGTGGAAACGCATATTCGCCGTGTGACGGGCGTGCAGGTGTGGCTGACCCAAGTGGTGCGGCGTGAAGCGGAAGCCGAAGCGCTGGCAGTGCTGGAAGTGCGGCTTGCCTCGGTCGGGCAGGAGGGCACCAAGCCCGTACCCCTGCCGGAACCCTGGCGTTCGGCGCTGCGCGCGGTGGCGGATGCGGCGCCGGGGTGAACAAGTTTCTGCCGGGAAAAGGCCGCTTTTCCCTGGCTTTCTGTTTCAGGTGGCCTTGGCCGCCGGCAATCGTCCTGTTTAGGGCGAAGGAGATGTGGCGTGGATCGTAGCGTGACCACTCAGGCGCTTGGGCAGGCGGCCCATGACCTTTCCCTATGGGGCCTGTTTTTGCAGGCGGATTGGGTCGTCAAGGCGGTGATGATCGGGCTGCTGCTGGCCAGTATTTGGGTCTGGGCGGTGGTGTTTGAAAAAGTCGTTGCCATGCGGCGCATCAACAAGGCGGCGGATGGGTTTGAGGATCGCTTCTGGTCCGGCGGCAGCCTGGATGAGCTCTACGCACGTGAAGGTGAACAGCCGACACATCCCTTGGCGGCGGTGTTTGGTGCGGCGATGCGCGAATGGCGCCGCAGCGCTGGCGGGGCAAGCGTGCTGGGTGGTGCCAAGGAACGCGTGGAACGCGCCATGGGCGTCACGATTGGGCGGGAGATGGAAAGGCTGGAACGCTGGATGGTGTTTCTGGCGTCCGTCGGTTCGGTCGGGCCATTTGTTGGGTTGTTCGGCACGGTCTGGGGGATCATGAATTCCTTCTCGGCCATTGCGGGGATGCAGAACACCAATCTGGCCGTGGTGGCGCCGGGGATTGCGGAAGCGCTGTTTGCCACCGCGATTGGCCTGGTCGCGGCGATCCCCGCCGTGCTGGCCTATAACAAGATCAATACGGACCTCGCGCGCTTTGCCGCGCGGTTGGAAGGTTTCGCGACCGAATTTGGTGCCATCCTGTCGCGCCAGACGGAAGCGGCGGCGAATGATGGCGGGCCGCGCAGCCCGAACCAGGCGGCGGAATAGGCCATGGCGGCATCCCTTTCAGGCGGGCGGGCTTCCGGGCGGTCTCGCTACCGGCCCATGGCGGAAATCAATGTCACGCCGCTGGTGGATGTGATGCTGGTGCTGCTGATCATTTTCATGGTCGCGGCACCGCTGATGACGGTGGGCGTGCCGGTGGATTTGCCGAAAACCACTGCCCAGCCGCTCAATCAGGAAACCGAGCCGCTGACGATTACGGTCAATCCGGAGGGCAAGATTTTCTTGCAGGAAACCGAAGTGCCCTTGGAGGGCTTGGTTCCGCGCCTGCAGGCGATCATGCGTGAACAGCCGCAAGGCGCGCCGGAGCGGCGGATTTTCGTGCGCGGCGACAAGGCCATTTCCTATGGCCGCGTGATGGAGGTGATGGGCACCATCGCCGGTGCGGGCTTTACCCGTGTGGCCCTGCTGGCGGAACAGCCGCAGGCGCCGCGCCCTGGCGCGGCGCCGGCAGGAAGGCCAGCGACCCAGCCGGCGCGCCCGGCAGCGCCGCCCGCTCAGCCCAATCGCCCGGCCCAGCAGCCCCGCTGAAGGGCGGGGGAGGAGAGAGCCTTGCCCCGGGCCCAGCCCGATAAGCGCCTGAATAAGTGGCTGATGGTCTCGGCGGGGCTGCATGCCGCGCTGCTGGCCATCGGAGCCCTGTTCTCGCTTGCGCGGTCCATCCCCGAACCGCAGGAACAGGGGATCGCGGTGGAGTTGGTGGCCCCCGGCCCGGCGCAGATGGCGCGGGCTGACACGCCCTCACCGAACCCGGCGCAGACCTCGACCCCCAACCCAGCACCGCCGACGCCGGAACCGCCAGCGCCCGAGCCGCCGCGCAATGCGCCGCCGCAGCCAACCCCGCCACCGCCGCCTCCACCGCCGGCGCCCGCCGCTGCGCCAACGCCCGCGCCACCAAGCCCGGCACGGCCCACGCCGCCCGCGCCAGCCCCCGCGCCAAGCCCCGAGCCTTCGCCCGCGCCGCGCGTGCAGCCGCAAACCCCGGCGCAGCAGCCAAACCCGCCGCAGCAACAGGCGGCACAGCCACCGCGCCCGGAACCGCCCTTGCCGCTGCCGCCACCCCCGGTGCCGCCGCCGCCTGAGCCATCGCGTCAGGCAGGCACGGGGCAGACACCGCCCGTGGCACGGCCGCAGGAAAACAGCACTTCGGTGCAGAATACGCTGGAGCGGTTGCGCAACGCGCAGCAGCAGGACCGTGCCCCGACGGCGCGGCCCAATCCTTCCGGCGCGCCGCGCCAGGGGGGCGGTTCGCCCACTGGTAATGCGCCGCTGACTCAGGGTGAAATCCGTGGCCTCGCGGCTCAGGTAGAAGAATGCTGGAATGTGGATGCTGGCATGCTCGGGCTTGAAGGCATTGTTGTTGAATTGCGCGTGCAGCTTGATGGCCAGGGCAATGTTCGCAATGTGGTGCCGGCGGGGAATATGCCGACCGATCCGCGCGTGCGGTCTGTATTCGAATCGGCGCGGCGTGCTTTATTGTCGCCTGCATGCAATCCGTTGAAGGTGCCTGCCGATAAATTGCAGACAGTGATGGCTTCCACCTTTCGCTTCAATCCGCGCGGGCTGGTGCGCTGAATTCGGGATGATGAGTATGACAACAAGACGCTCCCTTCTGCTTAGTGCCGCAGGCGCGGTGACGGTCTCGGCGCTTGCGGGCGCACCTGATACGGCCTTTGCGCAAGGGGCGGTGATTGACATCACCCGCGCGCGCACCAACCCGATCCCGATTGCCATTCCGGATTTCGCGGGGGTTGGCGATGGCCAGCGTTTCGGGCGCGATATTGCGCGCGTGGTGCAGGATAATTTGCGCAATTCCGGGCTGTTCCGCCCGGTGCAGCGCCAGGCCTTCATCCAAACGCCGGAAGGTGCCGCGGAGAGGCCGCGCTTTCCGGATTGGCGCGTGATTGGCGCGCAGGCGCTGACAACGGGGCGGGCAGATTTGCAGGGCGGTAACTTGCGTGTCGAATTCCGCCTTTGGGATATACTGCCGGAAAGCCAGTTGGTAGGAACCGCCTTTTCCGCGCCATCCAGCAATTGGCGGCGCATCGCGCATCTGATCTCTGACGCCATTTATGAAAGATTGCTGGGCGAGAAAGGCTATTTTGATACACGCATCGTCTATATCGCGGAATCCGGCCCGCGTGACCGCAGGCTGCGCCGGCTCGCGATCATGGATCAGGATGGTGAAAACAATGCCTTCCTGACCGATGGGCGCGAAGCGGCACTGACGCCGCGTTTCCATCCGGCAGCAGATCGCGTTGCCTTCATGTCCTATCAAAACCGCGAACAGCCGCGCGTTGTGTTGTTTGATTTGAACACGCGCGGCCTGCAAGTGCTCGGCAATTTTCCGGGCATGACGCTTTCACCGCGTTTCGCGCCTGATGGCCGTTCCGTGGTGCTTTCGGCCATGCGCGGCGGCGATGCAAATATCTATGCGGTTGATTTGGCGAGCCGGCGCGAAAGGCAGCTCACCAGCGGCAGCGCCTTGGATGTCAGCCCCTGCTATTCGCCCGATGGCACGCAGATTGTGTTCAATTCCGATCGCGGCGGCGATCAGCAGCTTTATGTGATGGATGCGAATGGCGGCGGCCTGCGCCGCATTTCCTTCGGCCGCGGGCGCTACGCCACACCGGTCTGGTCCCCGCGCGGTGATTTGATTGCCTTCACCCGCTTCGGCAGCGGCAGCTTCGCCATTGGCGTGATGCGCCCCGATGGCTCGGGCGAGCGTATCCTGTCCGAGGGCTGGAAGATGGAAGCGCCAAGCTTTGCGCCCAATGGCCGCATGCTGGTCTTTGGCCGGGAAACCCGCGCCACCGATGCACGCGGCGGCGGTTTTTCAGCGCGCATCCACACCATAGACATTGCGGGCTTCAATGAACGCCCCTTGCCGACGCCAACGGACGCGACCGATCCGACCTGGTCGCCCCTGCTTTCCTGAAGGTTTTCATTAGGTTTTGGCTTGACCGCGGCGGATCAAGCCTTTACCGCAGCGCACAAAGTTACGTTTTTCCTGAAAGGAAACCGGTCATGAAGTTGAAATTCCTTGGTATTGCAGGCCTAGCGTTGCTCGCCGCCTGCTCCAGCTCCGAGAATAGCAGCAGCACGGGGGCCGGCATGGGCGCCGGCAATATCCGCCCCGGCAGCCAGGAAGATCTGGTCGCGAATGTGGGCGACCGCGTCTTCTTTGATTTTGATCGCAGCAATATCCGCGCCGATCAGCGCCCGGTGTTGCAGCGCCAGGCGGAATGGATGGGCCGCTACCCGGAAGTGCGGGTGCAGGTGGAAGGCCATACGGATGAACGCGGCACGCGCGAATACAATCTGGCGCTCGGTCAGCGCCGCGCCAATGCCGCGCGCGATGTGCTGGTGGCGGGTGGCGTGAATCCGTCGCGAGTTTCCACCATCTCCTTCGGCAAGGATCAGCCGGCGGCGTTGGGTTCGGATGAAAGCGCCTGGGCCCAGAACCGCCGCGCCGTCACGGTGGTGCGGTAAGGGGAAGCGGCGCTGCCTCGGCGGCGCCTCTTGATCAGTATGTCATACGCAGCCTTTGTCTTCCGCTTGGCCGTTTTGGGTCTTGGTTTGGCGCTTGCCGCCCCTGCGCATGCCCAGGTGGAAACGCGGGAGGGCATTGCGCTGCAAAACCAAATCCTGGATTTGCGCCGGGAAATTGAGGCGCTGCGCCGTGGTGGTGGCGGCGCTCTGCCGGCACCCAGCGCGCCGTCGCGCGCGCCCGCCGCTTCGGGCGATTTGGTGCAGCAATTGCTCGTGCGCGTGCAGGAGCTTGAGGAAGAAAACCGCCGCCTGCGCGGACGGCTTGATGTGGCCGATAATAATGATCGGCAAATGCGCGCCGAGGTGGAAAAGCTGCGCGGTGATTTGGATTTCCGCCTGCAAGCGCTCGAGAGAGGGGCTGGCCGGCCGGCCGCCCCGCGCCCTCCTCAGCCGGGGCCGGGGGTGCAAACCCCACCAGCCCCGGCCAGCCCGGCACCCTCCAACGCCCCTAGAACGCCTGAGCGCGCCATCGCCGATGGGCAGGCGGCACTTGCCCGGCGTGATTTCCCGGCGGCCGAAGCCGCCGCGCGGGAAGCGATCCGCGCCCGCCCGGGCGCGCGCGCCCAGGATGCGTCCTTGCTGCTGGGCGATGCGCTGATGGGCAAGCGGGATTTCCAGAACGCCGCCCTTGCCTATGACGAGGCCTATAGCCGCAACCGCCAGGGCGCCCGTGCGCCAGAGGCGATGATCGGCCTTGCCAATGCCTTCCAGGGTTTTGGCGCGCGGCGCGAAGCCTGTGAGACCTTGGATAATTTGCGCTCCAACTTCCCTAACCTGTCGGGTCCGCAGGCGGAACGCGCGGCCGATAGCCGGCGGCGCGCGCAATGCCGGTGAGATAAGCCAATGGGGATAGCCCGCTTCCTGCGCTGAGCCTGCCGGTCAGCCGCGCCGAATTCGCCGCCGCCATGGCGCCGCTTGGGCCATTCGGCGCGGCGCCCTTGCTTGCGGTGGCTGTCTCGGGCGGGCCGCATAGTCTGGCGACTGCCTTGCTCGCGCGGGATTGGGTCGCGGCGCGCGGGGGCAGCGTTTTGGCGCTGGTTGCGGATCATGGGCTGCGCCCCGAAAGCGGGGCTGAGGCCGATCATGTCATGGGGCTTTTGGCCAAGGCCGGGATCGCGGCGGAATGCCTGCGCCTTGGCTTGCCCGCAGGCGCAAGGCTGCAGGAACGCGCGCGCGCCGCGCGGCTGGCCGCGTTGACTGAGGCCGCGGCGCATCATGGCTGCCCCTGGCTATTGCTTGGCCATCATCGCGGTGATCAGGCGGAAACCCTGGCCTTTCGCGCCTTGCGCGGCAGTGGCGCGGCAGGGCTGGCGGCCATGGCGCCGATCCGTGTGGCGCCCGCGTGCCTGATCCTGCGCCCCTTGCTTGGCTTTGCCCCCGCTCGGCTGGAGGCGGTGGTCGCCGCCGCCGGGATCACGCCGGCGCGTGATCCTTCCAATGACAATCCGCGCTTTGCCCGCATCTGCCTGCGCCAAGCCCTGGGCGATCCAGGCGGGGAGGGTGAGGGGGTGCGCGCCCTTGCCGCAGCATCGGCGGCTTTCGCGCGCCGCCGCGCAAGGCAGGAAGCCGCACTACTGGACCGGCTGGCGACAGCCGCCGATATCTATCCGGAAGCCTATGCCTGGCTGGACCCCAGGGCACTCGGCACCGATGCGCTTGGTGTGGCGGCGCTGGCGCGCCTGATCGGCCTGATCGGCGGGGCAGCCTGGCCGGTCCCGCTTGGCGCAACGGCAGTGCTGCTGGCGCGCGGCGGCGGCAGCCTCGCCGGCGCTTGGGTGCGCCCCGGCGCGGGCGGACGCCTTCTGGTGGTGCGAGACCCCGGCCTGATTGCGCCAGCGCTGCCCTTGGCGCCCCCTTTTCTCTGGGATGGGCGGTTTTCGGTGAGCGGCCCGGCGCGGCAAGGCTGGCATTGCGCGGCCTTGGGCGCGGCAGCGGCCACCTTCCGGCACCAGACCAAAACGCCATTGGCCGCGCTTCGCGCCCTGCCAGCGCTTTGGGATGAAAAGGGAAAGCTGGCAGTCCTGCCCGGGCTGTTCTATGCTGAGGGTGTGGAAGCTTCAGCTTGGCGCCTGGTCTTTGCCCCGAAGGGCGGCGGCCTGCCGCCGGGCTGATCACGCTTTTACGGCTGGAAGATTTCGCGCGGGTCATTCAAGATGCGTGAAGCGTCACTATGTATGCTGGTAGCGGGCGGCGGATAACGCCGGCAGGCTCCTGAAGATGGAAGGGTCGCGGTGAATAATTTCAGCCGAAACATGGCTTTATGGGTGATCGTGGCGCTGCTGCTGGTGGCGCTGTTCAACCTGTTTCAACCAAGCGGTTCCAGCCGCCCGGGCACCTCTCAAGTCGCCTATTCCGACTTTTTGAATGAGGTGCAGGCCGGCCATGTGCGCGATGTCACCATCCAGGGCCGCACCCTGACCGGCCAGCTCAGCGATGGCCGCCAATTCACCACCTATACGCCGGAAGACCCGGCGCTGATTTCGCGCCTGACGGAAAAGGGCGTGCGCGTGGTGGCGCGGCCCGAGGAGGCCGAGGTTAATCCGCTGCTGCATTACCTCGCTTCCTGGTTCCCGATGCTGCTGCTGATTGGCGTGTGGATTTTCTTCATGCGTCAGATGCAGGGCGGCGGCGGCCGCGCCATGGGTTTCGGCAAGTCCCGCGCCAAGCTGCTGACCGAAAAGCAGGGCCGCGTGACGTTTGATGATGTCGCCGGCATTGACGAAGCCAAGGCGGAGCTTGAGGAAATTGTCGAATTCCTGCGCGATCCGCAGAAATTCCAGCGCCTGGGCGGCAAGATCCCGAAGGGTGTGCTGCTGGTGGGCCCGCCTGGCACAGGGAAGACCTTGTTGGCCCGGTCCATTGCTGGCGAAGCGAATGTGCCCTTCTTCACGATTTCCGGTTCGGATTTCGTTGAAATGTTCGTGGGTGTTGGCGCATCGCGCGTGCGTGACATGTTCGAACAGGGCAAGAAGAATGCGCCTTGCATCATCTTCATTGACGAAATTGACGCGGTCGGGCGGCATCGCGGCGCCGGGCTTGGCGGCGGCAATGATGAGCGCGAACAGACGCTCAATCAGATGCTTGTCGAAATGGACGGGTTTGAGAGCAATGAGGGCGTGATCCTGATTGCCGCGACCAACCGCCCGGATGTGCTGGACCCCGCTTTGTTGCGCCCCGGCCGTTTCGACCGGCAGGTTGTGGTGCCCAATCCGGATGTGAATGGGCGTGAGAAAATCCTGCGCGTGCATATGCGCAAGGTGCCGCTCGCTTCCGATGTGGACCCCAAGGTGATTGCGCGTGGCACGCCGGGTTTCTCGGGTGCTGATCTCGCGAACCTTGTGAATGAAGCTGCCTTGTTGGCGGCGCGTACGGGTCGGCGTACGGTTGGCATGGCGGAATTCGAAGCCGCCAAGGACAAGGTGCTGATGGGCGCGGAACGGCGCAGCCTGGTCATGTCTGAAGCCGAAAAGCGCATGACCGCTTATCATGAAGCGGGCCATGCTTTGGTGGCAATGAATGAACCGGAATGTGACCCGGTGCATAAGGCCACCATTATTCCGCGTGGCCGCGCGCTTGGCTTGGTGATGTCCCTGCCGGAAGGGGATCGCTATTCCAAGCACAAATCCAAGCTCAAGGCGGAACTCGCCATGGCGATGGGTGGTCGTGTGGCGGAAGAACTGATCTTCGGTGCCGATAAGGTCAGCAATGGCGCCTCCGGCGACATCAAGATGGCGACCAATCAGGCGCGCATGATGGTGACCGAATGGGGCATGAGTGAAAAGCTTGGCATGATCGCCTATGGCGATAATAGCCAGGAGGTTTTCCTCGGCCATTCCGTGACACAAACGAAGAATGTCTCGGAAGAAACCGCGCGCATGATTGATGCGGAAATCCGCGGCATTATTGATGGTGCCTATGCGCGCGCCACAAAAATCCTGACCGAAAAAATGGATGAACTCCATTTGCTGGCGAAGGGTTTGCTGGAGCATGAAACGCTGAGCGGCGATGAAATCCGTCAGGTGATCAATGGCGAACCCGTGGTGCGCAATCGCCCGGATGAGCCGGTGAATCAGGGCCGCGGCAGCGTGCCGACGGCGGGGCGGCCGAGCATGCGCCCCGGTGGGCTATCCCCAGGCGCCGCACCCGCCACCTGAACCGTGGCGCGCGAGCGTTGGCTGCATCCGCTGGGCCTGTTGTCAGGCCCAGCCGCGTTTCGGGCGATTGGTGAAGGCCAGGCGCTTCCTTTGCAGGGGGGCGATCTGGCCTTTTCCTTGGCGCGGCTGATCGAAGATGGGCGAGAGCTCGTGACCCTGCCTGTTGCCGCGCTGCCGGAAGAATGGGGTGATGAGATCGAGGCCATCACCGCGCGGCCCTTGCCCTTTGCCGGGCTTGTCAGCGCTCGCCCGCTGGTGATGGGCATTCTGAACGTCACGCCCGATAGTTTTTCCGATGGCGGGCGGCATTTTGATCCCAGCGCGGCGATTGAAGCGGGCCATGCCATGCTGCAAGCGGGCGCGGATATTCTGGATGTCGGCGGGGAATCCACGCGGCCCGGCGCGGAACCGGTTGCACCAGAGGCGGAAATCGCCCGCGTCATCCCGGTGGTGCGGGAATTGGCCAAGGCCGCGCCAGTCAGCATAGACACACGCCATGCCGCAACCATGCAGGCCGCCTTGGAAGCCGGCGCTGAAATCATCAATGACGTGACTGCGCTGCGCCATGATCCGGCGGCGGTGGATGTGCTGACACGCACGCAGACACCGGTGGTGCTGATGCATATGCCGGGCACTGACCCGCGCGAGATGCAGGCGCAGGCCGATTACGCCGATGTGGTGTTGGAGGTAGCGCGCTTTCTGCGCGACCGTGTGGCCACACTGGAAGCGCTCGGCATTGCGCGCGGGCGGATCGCGATTGATCCTGGCATCGGCTTTGGCAAGACCATGGCGCATAACCTTGCCTTGATCGAAGCCCTGCCCATTCTGGCGGGGATTGGCTGCCCGATCATGTTGGGCGCATCGCGCAAGCGCTTCATCGGCACGCTATCGGGGGTGGAACAGGCCGAGGCGCGGCTTGCTGGCAGCCTGGCCGTGGCCTTGGCAGGTGCAGCGCGCGGCGCGGCCATTCTGCGCGTGCATGATGTGGCGGAAACCATTCAGGCGCTGGCTGTGTGGCAGGCTTGCGCGAATGGCCGGGCGGGCTGATGAATCATGCCCATGAAGCAAATGCACCTCGGCGCCTTCATGCGCCCCGTCAGCATCCATACCGCCTGGTGGCGCCATCCTGACTCCGCGCCTGAGGCAAATTTCAGCCTCAAGCACCTGGTTCACTGCATCCAAACCCTGGAACGCGGCAAATTCGATGCCTTCTTCATGGCCGACCATCTGGCCGTGCTGAATATGCCGATTGAGGCTTTGAAGCGCAGCGGCACCGTGACGTCTTTCGAGCCCTTCACGCTGTTATCCGCCCTTGCCATGGTGACAGAGAGGATTGGGCTGATCGCCACGGCCTCCACCACCTATGATGCGCCCTATCATATCGCGCGGCGCTTTGCCTCGCTGGATCACATCAGCGGCGGGCGGGCAGGGTGGAATATCGTCACCACCTCCAATCCCGATGCGGCGCGCAATTTCGGCATGACCGAACATATGGACCATGCCGAACGCTATGCCCGCGCGCGCGAATTCCATGATGTGGTGACCGGGCTTTGGGACAGTTTCGCGGAAGACGCTTTTATCCGAGACAAGGAAAGCGGCATCTTCTGGGACCCTGCGCGGATGCATAAGCTTGATCACGAGGGCAAGTATCTTTCCATCGCGGGGCCCTTGAACATTGCGCGCCCGGTGCAGGGCTGGCCGGTGATTGTGCAGGCGGGGGCTTCCGATTCCGGGAGGCAATTGGCCGCCGAGGTGGCCGAGATGATCTTCGCCGCCGGCGGACCGATTGCCGATGCGCGTGCCTATTACGCCGATATCAAATCACGCGCGGCCAGGGCAGGGCGCGACCCAGGCTTGATCAAGATCCTGCCAGGCGCACTGGTGACGGTGGCGGAAACGGATGAAGCCGCCCGCGAAAAACGCGCGCTGCTGGATAGCCTGGTGCATCCCGATAGCGGCATGGGCGCGCTTTCCATCGCGCTCGGCACGGATGCGCGGGCCTTCGACCTTGATGCGCCCTTGCCCGACATCCCCGAGACCAATCAGAGCCAAAGCGGCCGCCAACGCGTGCTGGAACGCGCGCGGCGCGAAAACCTGACGGTGCGGCAATTGGCTGTGGCGCTTGGTGGCTATGGCGGGTTGTCCTTCACCGGCAGCGCCAAGACCATCGCCGATGAGATGCAACATTGGCTGGAAAGCGATGCCTGCGATGGCTTCAACATCACGTTCCCAACCATCCCGGGCGGGGTTGAGGATTTCGTGCGCCTTGTGGTGCCGGAACTGCAACGCAGGGGGATTTTCCGCAAGGAATATGCCGGGACCACGCTGCGGGAGCATTTGGGGCTGCCAAGGCCGGGGAATCAGTTTTTTTAAGACCGAGACTTTGGCAAATCATTGAATAGGCCACGGCTTTCAAACTACACTTCACGTCAGAACCAAAGGCGACAGGCTTCGCCTTACGCAAACGGGAGAATGACATGCTTCAAAGACGACACCTGCTCGGCGGCGCGGCCGCGCTTCCCTTTGCGTCCATCGGCGCGCCGGCCATCGCGCAAGCACCGCGCGTGCTGCGCTACGTGCCGCACGCGAACCTGCCGAATATTGACCCCTTCACCAATACGGCCTTTGTCGCGCGCGACCATGCCTTCCTGGTCTATGACCAGCTTTATGGCATGGACGATAAGTTCCAGCCGCGCCCGCAAATGGTCGAAGGCCATGTTGTGGAAAATGACGGCAAGACCTGGCGTTTTACCCTGCGTGAGGGGCTTAAGTTCCACGACAATACGCCAGTGCGCGGGCGTGATTGCATCGCCTCCATCAAGCGTTGGGGAAGGCGCGATGCCTTCGGTCAGGTGCTGATGGCGCGGGTTGCGGATATGGTCGAAGTCAGCGACCGCGTGTTTGAAATTCGCCTGACCGCGCCCTTCCCGAAAATGCTCGATTGCCTGGCGAAGGTCACCACAAGCTGCCTGTTCATCATGCCGGAACGGCTCGCGAATGTTGATCCCTTCACGAATATCACGGAGGCAGTGGGCAGCGGCCCCTATCGCTTCATTCAGAATGAATGGGTGCCGGGCTCCATGCTCGCCTATGCGCGCAATGCAGATTACGTGCCGCGCCAGGAAGCGCCTTCCATGACCGCCGGTGGCAAGGTCACGCATTTTGATCGCGTGGAATGGCGGATCATTCCGGATGCCAGCACGGCCTCCGCCGCGCTGCAATCGGGCGAGATTGATTGGTGGGAACAGCCGACCGCCGATTTGTTCCCGCTGTTTCAACGTGGCGCGGCGGCGCGCAATATCCGTGTGGATATCATCAATGATACGGGGCTGATCGGCATTTTCCGCCCGAACCACACCGCTGCACCCTTCAACAACCCGGCCGTGCGCAGCGCCGTGCTGACCGCCATCAACCAGATTGATTTCATGACCGCCGTGATCGGCACCTCGGGCGTTGAGGGCCGCGCTGATTTGCGCCGCGAAGGCATTGGCTATTTCGCCCCGGAAAGCCCGATGGCGAGCAATATCGGCATGGATCGCCTGCGCAAGAATATTGATGCCGCGCGCGCTGAAGTGCAGGCGGCTGGCGCCATGGGCCAGCGGTTGGTGCTGCTGAACGCCACCGATCTTGCTTCCATCAATGCCGCCACCCTTGTCGGCGCTGATCTGTTCCGCCGCATGGGCTTCAATGTGGATCTGGTGAGCACGGATTGGGGCACGCTGGTCGCCCGCCGCGCCAGCCGCAATCCTCTGGAACAGGGCGGCTGGTCCGGCTTCTTCACCTTCTGGTCCGGGATTGACCATTGGAATCCGGCAAGCCATGCCTCGATCCGCGGTCATGGCGAAAATGCCTGGCCGGGCTGGCCGACCATCCCCGCCCTGGAAGCGCAGCGCGATGCCTGGTTCAATGCCCCCGATGCGGCGGCGGAAGCCGCTGCCGGACGCGAAATGCAGCGCATCGCCTTTGAAGAAGTGCCCTATGTGCCGACAGGCATGTATTACCAGCCCACCGCCTATCGCCGGAACCTGACTGGCATGCTGAAGGGCCAGCCGCCGTTGTTCTGGAATATCCGGCGGGCGTGAGCCAAGCGGTTTGGCCACAACCTGACGTGATCCAGGAAACCGGGTCACGTCACGCAAAACTTGGTCGGGGCGAGAGGATTCGAACCTCCGACCTCCTGTACCCAAAACAGGCGCGCTAGCCAGGCTGCGCCACGCCCCGATTGCGCCGCACCCTATGGGCAGCGGCGATGCAGGGCAAGCCTTGTCTTATGGGGCTGTGCCAAAAATCCGGTGCAGCACACGATCACCGACACGGATATTGAGCCTTTCGGCCGTGCCGGCGGCCAGTTCCAGCGTCGCGCGCACGGGGCCATTGCTGGAAATACTTGCCAGTGAATGCGGCACAGTGCGCTCCGCGATCCGATGCACACGCCCATCAGCAGCGATGAAGACCATATCCAGGGATGTGATCGTATTGCGCATCCACATGGAACTTTCGCGCGGTTGCCCCCAATCGAACAGCATCCCCTCGTCAGGCTTCACTTCCGGGCGGAACATGAGGCCGATCATCTGCTGTTCCGGCTGCACCGCCATTTCCACGGTGAAGGCCAAGCGGCGGCCATCGCGGGTTTCAAACACCAGGGGTTCCGTCGGCAGGCGCGGCTGAGGGCGATCCACCCCCGGTTGCGCCAGGGCAGAGAGGGGCAGCAGGGCGCCAAGCGCCAACAGGAAGCGTCGTTGCATAAGGCACTTCATGCCATGGGATCGGGAAGCGCCTCAAGCGCCGCTGCCGCCGCCCGACGCACCACGGCGCGCACCACGCCGGGGCTGGGTGGGTCCGCAAGTGTGGTGAACCAATGCTCCGGCGGGTTGCGCCCGGCAGCGCGATGGTAACTCAAGCGCCGCAGCACGGCCTCGGCCGCTTCGGGCAGGCGTTCGGGCAGGGCATGGCCATTCAGCGCGCCCCAAACCCCTGCCCAGCAACGCGCCACACTCCAGGGATTATAGCCACCGCCACCCAACACGATCAGCCGGGGCGCGAGGCCCATGAGGGCGGCGACTACGGCGCGATGGGCATTGTTGGAAAGCGCCAGGCGCGACAGCGGGTCTTCTTCCAGCGCATCGGCGCCGCATTGCAGCATGATGGCGGCAGGCTTCAGGCGCCGCGCGATGGGCAGGATCGCTTCGTGCAGCACCCAGGCCATTTCACTGTCATTGAAAGCGGCAGGCACTGGGATATTTGCCGCATGACCCCCGGCCTTGTCGCCAATGCCACCGGAGAAAGGCCAGCGCCCATCCTCATGCACCGAAAGCGTGAAGACATGCGGGTCATCATGGAAGGCATCCTGCACACCGTCGCCGTGATGCGCGTCAATATCCACATAAAGCAACGGCGAAAGCCCCTGATCGCGCCAGGCGAGCAACCCCAGCACCGCATCATTCACATAACAAAAGCCGGCCGCGCGATCCGCCCGGCCATGATGGGTTCCGCCGCCCGGCACATGCACCACGCCGCCCGAGGCGGTGAGCCTCGCCGCCAGCAAGACACCGCCCGCACTGGTGGCGGGGCGACGGAAAACTTCGCGATAGACCGGATTGCCATCAGCGCCGATGCGAAACCGCACGCGGTCTTCGGCGCTGACGCTTTGGGTTTCCTCCGCGCGCATCAGGGCCGCGATATAGTCGGCGCTGTGGAAGCGTTGCAGTTCTTCGGGCGAAGCGCGCGGGCTTTCGATGTAATCTTGGGGCGCAACCCAATTAAGCGCTCGAATCAGGTCAAGCGTGGTGGAAACCCGCGGGATCGCGAGCGGATGCTTCGGCCCATAGGTGGAACCGCGATAGATTTCCGATCCGATCAGCAAGGGCCGCATGGCGGGGCGGAAATGGCGCGGGGCAGGGGATAAGGCAAGGCGCCGGGCGCAAGGCCCCTGGCTCAATCCCAACCAACAGCGCCCGGCATTTCCTTCACCGGCTTGGCCGCCTTCAGCTTCGCCAAATCCGGCACCGGGCGGCAGCGCAGCGGATCACCCGCAAAGGCTTCCTCAATCGCCGCGGCAACACCGAGCACCAGCCGATCGCCGCCGCGTGGCCCCACCACCTGCAAGCCGAAGGGCATGCCGTTGCGGTCCAGCCCCATTGGGATGGAAATTGCCGGATGGCCGCATAGCGTCGGGTAATAGGCCAAAGCGAGCCAATGGAAGTAGGTCCGGGTAGGCTTGCCATCAATCTCGGCAGGGTAGAGTTCCCTCCAGGGCCGCGGCGAAATGGTGATGGCCGGCGTGATCAACACATCATGCGCGGCGAAAAACCCTTGCCAGGCGCGATACATCTTGGTCTGCGCAGCCGCCGCGCGGGCGTAATCATCCAGGCTATAGCGCAGCCCTTCTTCCACATTGGCGCGCACATTGGGCCCGACATCCTGCGGGCGCGTGCGGCATTTCTCCAAATGCGATGTCAGGAAGCCCGCTGCGCGCAGCACCTCAAACGCCTCATCACCGCCGGCGCAGTCCGGGTGTGCGGCTTCCGCCGCGCCAAACATCGGTGCGATGGCGCCGGCGCGGTCGGCGAAGATGTCGCGGATATGGTTTTCCGTCGGCGCCAGGCCAAAATCCGGGCTGAAAGCCAGACGCAGGCTCGCAAGGTCATAGCGCGGCACAGGGAAGTAAAGGCTCGGCTCTTCGCGCACATAGCCATCCTGCAAGGTATAGGCGAGCGGATCGCGCCCATCATCGGATGCCATGGCGGAAAGCAGCAGGCAGACATCCGGCACATTGCGCGCCATGGGGCCGAGCACTGGCAGGCCAGACCAACCATGGGCGCGCTTTTCGGAAGGCACCAAACCAGGCGAGGGCCGATAGCCGACAATGCCATTGAAGGCGGCCGGGTTGCGCAAGGAACCACCAGTGTCGGAGCCCGAGCAGATCGGGAACATATTGGTGGCCAGCGCCACACCCGAACCGCCCGAAGAACCCGCCGCGGATTTCATCGGATCAAAGGGATTGCCCGTGACGCCATAGACGGCGTTGCGCGTATTCGCCCCCGCGCCAAATTCCGGCGTATTGGTTTTGGCCGTGATAATGGCGCCATTGGCACGCAGATTGGCGACCATGCCGCAATCCGCATCCGGGATGAAATCGCGAAAGATCGGGCTGCCATAGGTGGTGTGCAGCCCTTCGGTTTCCTCCAAATCCTTGATGCCGATCGGCAGGCCATGCAGCGGGCTGAGTTCATCGCCACGCATCACGGCGGCTTCGGCTTCCTTTGCAGCGGCGCGGGCGCGCGTTTCATCGAGAGCCACCACGGCATTTACGGCGTGGTTCACTTCACCAATGCGCTTCAGGCAGCTTTCCAGCAATTCCACTGGCGAAAGCGCGCGGCGCCCGATCAGGCGGCGCGCTTCAATTGCGGTCAAGTCACAAGGTTCGGTCATGGGCGTTTCCTTTGGTTTTTGAACGTGAGCGCGCGGTTGGGAATCAATACCCCATCGCGCAGCCATCCTTGCGCGGGTCAGACCCACCCACCAGGCAGCCCTTTTCATGGTCAATGAAAATTGCCTGACCACCACCATGGGGTTTGTCTATGCCTTCGCAGACATGACCAAGGCGATTCAACTGATCAATCACCGCACCGCTGAAGCCGCGTTCCACTTGCACCTTGCCGTCCTGCGGCATCAGGCGTGGCAGATCAATCGCTTCCTGCACATCCAGGCCGAATTCGAAGTGATTGGTCAGGAAGTAGCTATGCCCGGTCGGCTGATAGCGCCCGCCCATCACGCCATAGGGCATGACGGCGCGGCCATTCTTCATCACCATGCCGGGGATGATGGTATGTAGTGGGCGCTTATTGGGCGCGATGCAATTTGGATGGCCTTCCTGCAAGCGGAAACCAAAGCCGCGATTTTGCAGCATGACACCGGATTTTTCCGCAAGGATGCCGGAGCCGAAACCTTCAAACAGCGAATTGATGAAGGAACACGCATTGCCATCCTTATCCACCACGCAAAGATAGACCGTGTCCTTATGCTTGTTCAGGTCACTCTCACCCGCCGCGGGCAATTCCGGCAGCGCCGCATCATCACGGATCAGGCCCGCAAGGCGCTTCAGGTAATCCGCGTTCAGCAGCTTTTCGACCGGCACATTCACCTGGGAAGGATCCGCGAGGAAAGCATCGCGGTCCCGATAGGCCATGCGCGCGGCTTCGATATGCCGATGCAGGCGCGTCGCGGAAAGCGGCCCGCCTTCCGGCGTGGGCAGATTGGCGAGCGTGCCCAGGATTTGCAGCGCATGCAGCCCTGATCCATTGGGCGGGCATTGATAGACCTCCATCCCACGCCAAGGGATGGAAATGGGTGTGACGAATTCCGCGACATTCTGGCCATTGGCGAAATCTTCTTCCGTATGGAGGCCGCCCGCTTCGCGCAGGGTTGCCACAATATCCGCCGCCACTTCGCCCTGGTAGAAAGCCGCCGCACCACGCGCCGCAATGGCGCGCAAGGTCTTCGCCAGTTCCGGCTGGCGAAAGCGCGTGCCAAGCTTGGGCGCCGCGCCATTGTTCAAGAACCGCCGCGCGGAAGCCGGGTGCTTCAGCAATTTCGCGACCGAACCTTCCCAATCCGCCGCCACGCGCGGGGTGATGGGAAAGCCTTCTTCGGCATAATGGATCGCCGCTTGCAGGATGCGATCCAGCCCAAGCTTGCCATGGCTGCGATTGAGCAATTCCCAGGCTGAAATCGCACCCGGCACCGTGACGGAATGGACCGAGGTGTTTTCCATCTTGGTCGCACCTGTAGCGCGGATCGCCTCAGGCGTCGCAGCACCCGGCGCGCGGCCGGAACCATTCAGCGCAATTACCGTGCTGCTGCCGGCGGGAACATAAAGGCAGAAGCAATCGCCGCCGATGCCGGTTGATTCCGGTTCAATCACGCATTGCACGGCGCAAGCCGCAATCGCCGCATCCATGGCATTGCCACCCGCGCGCAGGATTTCAAGCGCGGCGAAAGTGGCTTGCGGCATGGAGGTAGCGGCCATGCCATGGGTGCCATAGGCGGGGCTGCGGCCGGCAAGGTGGAGATCACGCATCGGGTCAGGCTTCCATCAGGTGCAGTTGTGGTCCCCCTCATGCCCCCTCTGGCGCGCCGGGAAAAGCCCCAGGGGCGGTTTCACCGCGGGCGAATCTGCATTAAACGCTTTTCATGGAACCAACCGCGAGCCTTGATGAATTTCACCGGATTGATATCCGGGTCGGCACCATCCTGACCGCTGAGCCCTTTCCGGAGGCGCGCAAGCCCGCCATCAAGCTCAGTATTGATTTCGGGCCGGAGATCGGTGTCAAGCGATCCTCAGCGCAATTGACCGTGCATTACACGCCTGAAGCCCTGATTGGGCGGCAGGTGGCGGCGGTGGTGAATTTCGCCCAGCGCCGCATTGCGGGGTTCATGAGTGAGGTTCTGGTGCTGGGAATGCCGGATGAGGCAGGCACGGTTGTGCTGCTTGGCCCCGATCAACGCGTGCCGAATGGCGGAAGGATGTTCTGATGGCGCAAAAATATTACACGGTTTCCTGGGACCAATTGCACCGCGATGCGAAGGCCTTGGCCTGGCGGCTGCTGGAACGCGGCCCCTGGCGCGGCGTGGTCGCCATCACCCGCGGTGGCTTGATCCCAGCCGCCGTGGTGGCGCGCGAATTGGATTGCCGGCTGATCGAAACCGTTTCGGTCCTTACATACGATAAGGAAACCAAGGGCGAGCCCCGCGTTGCCAAGCTGCCCCAGGCGGCGGGCGATGGGGAAGGCTGGCTACTGCTGGATGATCTGGTGGATACCGGCACCACCGCGCGCGTGGTGCGCGCCCTGCTGCCAAAGGCGCATTTCGCCACCGTCTATGCCAAGCCCGCCGGCAAGCCGATGGTGGATACCTTCATTACGGAAGTAAGCCAGGATACCTGGATCCTTTTCCCCTGGGATACCGAGCCGCAATTCATTGCGCCGATTGCGAAATCAGCGGGGCAATAGGCGTGGCCAAGAAGGTAGGAAAAACCCATGCCCAACATCTATCAGGATAACCGTAGCTTCAAAGCCACCCGTGCCTGGGGTGCCCGTGATTTCGCGGAAATTGAAGGCGCCACGGTGCGGCTCCATTGGACCGATCAGCCCTATATCTGGCACGTCAATGATGGCGCAGAGGTTTTCGTCGTGCTCGATGGCGCGGTTGAAATGAAATATCGGCTGAATGGTCAGGAACATTCCGTGCGGCTTGGACCGACGGATGTTTTTGTGGCCGATATCGGTGATGAGCATGTTGCCCACCCAATTGGTGCGGCGCGTATTCTGGTAGTGGAGCGCAAGGGGTCGGTGTGAGGTAGTGCGTGCTACCGGGGGAAGCGCTCCGGCGTCCCTTTGGAGAAAGCGCAGAACGCATATTTAGGCCGCGCAATTGGCGCTGACGCTCGGCCGACAGCCTCCGGCATCGCTTCCGCCAGCCAAGAGGGATTCTAACGGAAGCTTCAGATCGCCTCGATCCCCGAACTTCGTCGTCGAACGAGATCCGGTCGCGTGAGCGAACGGTTCACTACAGGCTTACCCTCCGCTCCCGCGCCTTCTTTTTCCGCGCCAATGCCTCGGCCCGGAGCGCGATCCGGCCATGGATTAGGTCAAGTTGCAGACCATCACGCAGCACCGGCAGGCAGGCGCGGCCATCATATTGGCCGGCGGAGCGCCTTGCCTCGAAGTCAAGGAACAGGCCCGTCAGCGCCGCATTGTTGAACACGTGGCGGTTGCCATCATCAAGATAGCTTTCTGTCCAGAGGCCCTCAGACAGCAGCAGACCATGCGCTTCCAGTTCAAGGTGGAAGTAGCGCACGCGCTGGCACCAGCTTTCCTGCATGTACACCTACGATAATCCCCTGACAGTGACCGCATTTGAAGCAGGCTTTAGACGGCTTTGAGTTTGGCAGTTTTTGTCTGGCTGGTCGGGTGACAGGCAGCTTGAATGGGTTGAGCCTGGCCCAGGTATCGCTGGAATGGCAGTCAATGGCGGTCTACAGAAGGTCTGGAAGTTACGCCGGATTTCGTTAAAGTGCTACTGGGGATAGCCCCTAATCTTGCCGGCACGCCCGACAGTTGAGACAGTTCTGCTGGCTGCGCGTAACCAAAGCTTGCTTCGTGCTGATTTTTCCTTCGTTTTGAAGGGCATGCTGCAACGCCATCAAACCCGCTTTCACGCAGTCCGACCACCGCGAACAGGGCGAGCAGACCCTTGCGGTCTGCACCCGGTTCAGTCGGTCGCCTGTGCCAGCTGACTACCGTAAGGGGATATGGTGTGGGCTACGCGGGCGCGACGCCGCGTAGAAACTCGTCATCGCGAACAGCGCAATTGCCAGCAGCAGCCAGGGCACCGGGCCATAGCCGCCGGCCGCATCCCACACGAGCGCCAGCGCCAAGGGGGCGGCGGTGCGCGGCAGCACGGCAAAGGCGGAAAGCGCGCCAGATGTCGCGCCGAAGCCATCGCGGCCCATAATCTCGGCAACACCTGCGGCGCGCAGAATGGTGAGCAAACCATCCGCCACTGCCCAGGCGATGATGAAGGCGATGGTTAGCGCGAGATTATTCGGCGCAAGCGCGAATAGTGCCATGCCAATCGGCAGCAGCAGCAAGGCGAAGCGCCCGACATGGCGCATGGCAACACCTCGGCCAAGCGTGAACAGCACCAGCCGCGCCGCCACCTGCCCCGGCCCATGCGCGGCGGCCAGCAACAAGACGGTTGCTTCCGGCCAACCGCGTTCACGCAGCAGCAGCACCAGATGCGCGCCCAGCCCCGTGCCGATGAAAGCATGCGCAGCAAAGCAGAAGGCGAGCCCCAGAAACACCGGATCGCGCAAGCGGCGCAGCAAAGAAACCGTTGGCGCGCTTTCCGCCAGCCGCTTCGGTGGCCCGGCATGGCGCAGCATATAGCCGGTCAGCACGGCCGAACCCGTTTGGATCACCGCCAGCACCAACAGCGCATCGCGCCAGCCGAAAAGCCCGATCAACGCTTCCACCAGCGGAATGAAGATGGTGCCGGTGAAACCGGTGATGAGCGTAATCGCCGTGATGCTGCGCGTCACATCGCGCGCTTCCGCCACCACCACCGCCATGGCCGGCCCCCAAAGGCAGGTGGCATGCGCCGCACCCAGCAAAACCCAGATCGCGACAAAGGCGACGGGGTGAGAGACAAAACTCCAACACACCAGCAAGGCCGCACCCAATAACGCACCGCCTGTCATCATGCTGCGCGGCCCGTGGCGGTCCTGCCAGCGCCCCGCCGGCACCGCCACCAGGCCGGAAATCAACAAGCCACAGGTAAAGGCGCCCGAGATCAACACGCGGGACCAGCCAAGCTCGGCCTCCATCGGCGCGACCATCAATTGGAAGGGGGTGAAAAGGCAGCCCCAGCCGACAAGCTGCGTGATCGCGGTGCCCCAAAACAACAATCGGGGCGCAATGCGCGGCGCGTCGCTCACACGGTAAATTGCTCGGCGATGATGCGCTCGGAAAGCCCGTGATCGGGATCGAACATCAGGGTGAGGGAGACATCGCGCGCTTCGCGCACCTCAACCCGCGTCACATCGCGCACTTCTGTGTAATCCGCCACCGCCGCGACAGGGCGCTTATCCGGTTCCAGAATATCAAACACCACTGTTGCATCGGAAGGCAGCAGCGCGCCGCGCCAGCGCCGCGGCCGAAAGGCCGAAATCGGTGTCAGTGGCAGCAGATTCGCACTCAGCGGCACAATCGGCCCATGGGCGGAAAGATTATAGGCAGTGCTACCAGCCGGGGTGCTCACCAAAATACCATCGCAAATCAATTCAGGCAGCCGCGCCTTGCCATCCACCAGGATGCGTATCTTGGCCGCCTGGCGGCTTTCACGCAGCAATGACACTTCATTGATCGCGAGTGCTTCCACCGATGGCGCGGCATCACGCAGCGCCAGCATGCGTAGCGGATGCACAATGGCGGTTTGTGCGGCAGCAAGCCGCGCCGGCAGATCATCTTCGCGATAATCATTCATCAGAAAACCAACGCTGCCCCTGTTCATGCCATAAACGGGCAAGCCCCGGCGCAGAAAGCGATGCAGCGTTTCCAACATGAAGCCATCACCGCCAAGCGCCACCACTACCTCGGCATCGTCTTCGGTGGCGCTGCCATAACGCGCCACCAGCGCGGCGCGGGCCTTTTGCGCCTCGGTGCTTTGCCCGGCCAGGATGGCGACGCGGCGCGGCGCGAAGGCATTCATGCGCGCTGCCACCCCTGCGCGGCGGCGCGATGTTCCAACAGCGGCATATCGCGCCGCACGCGCGCGGTCAGCGCCTGGTCAATCCGCGCTGTGGCGTGGCCTTTGCCGTCACTTGCCTTGGCCACCACATGGCCCCAGGGATCGGCGATCAATGAATGGCCATAGACGCTGCGTTGCGCGCCGCGTTCTTCATATTGGCCGAAGGAAGCGGCAGCGATGATCCAGCATTGCGTATCAATCGCGCGCGCGCGCAGCAGCGCTTCCCAGTGATCCTTGCCGGTTTGCAGCGTGAAATTGGATGGCACCAGAATAGCTTCAGCACCCATTTGCCGGAGCGCCAGATATAATTCCGGAAAGCGGATATCGTAACAGATGGTGCAGGCAAAGCGGATGCCGCCGGCATCAAACAACGCAAGATCACGCCCGCCGCCGTAAAGTGCGCTTTCCCGATAGCCGGTGCCATCGGGCGCGGTGATGTCGAACAGATGGATCTTGCGGTAGCGCGCAATCTCCGCCCCATCCGGGCCGAAGACCAATGTGGTGTTAAACAGCTTCTCGCCACCATGTTCGATGATCGAACCGCCATGCACCGTAATGCCATGCCGGCGCGCGAGGCCGCGCAGCAGCTCATAGGCCGGGCCGCCTTCCGCGCCTGGTGCCGGCAGCACTTCAGCGGCCGCCATGCGGGCATCTCGCCCACCGCCCAGATTGGTCCAGGTCTCGGGCAGGCTGACCAGGCCGGGCCGGTCGGCTGCAATAGCCGCTTCGATCAGCGCTTCGGCCTGCGCCAGGTTGGCGGCCTTGTCGCTGCCCTGGTTCATCTGGATCACGCTGACGCGCATCCGCCTGCTCCTAATCATGTGATGGCCCCATCAAGCCGGGGCGGGGGCTTGCCCGCAAGGGGGCGGGGCTTCAGGTGCGCGGTGGCCGCCAATCAAGCTTGGGTTCGGCGCGGCGTTCACGCAAAGGGGGCGGGCTATAGGCGGCGGGCGGCGGCACGGGCGGGTTCAGCCGCGGGCCAAATTCCGCTTCCCGCCGGGGGGTGAAGCCCGCGGGTTCTTCCCAATCCTGCTCCACCTGGGTGCGCGGGGCGGCGGCAGGCCCAGCGCGGCGCAATTCGGTGCGGAGTTCCGCCACTTGCAGTTCCAGCGCCTCAAGCCGCGATTTCACGCCATAAACGGCGAAGGGCATACCAAGAAAGGCCAGCACCAGAAGCGCCAGAAGCAGCGCCAGGATCAGCCCGGTCCAGCCCGGCAGGCCGGGGAAGGTCAGGGCCGCAATGATGGCTTGCAGCGCCTCAGCCACCGGTGACGCTCATGTGCCGAGCAACGGCGGGCCGATTGCGCCGGCGGTCAATCACGAAATCATGGCCCTTGGGCTTGCGCGCAATGGCGTCATGGATCGCTTGGCGCAGCGCCGCGTCATCAATGCTGGGGTCGCGCAGCAGGGCGCGGAATTCCGCCGCATCATCCTGGCCAAGGCACATGTAAAGCGTGCCCGTGCAGGTCAGCCGCACGCGATTGCAGCTTTCGCAGAAATTATGCGTCATGGGCGTGATGAAGCCGATACGCTGGCCGGTTTCCTTCACGCGCATATAGCGTGCCGGGCCGCCCGTTGAGTAATCCGTATCTTCCAGCGTCCAGTTTTGCTTGAGGCGGGAACGCACCAATGACAGCGGCAAATACTGATCTGTGCGGTCGCCGGTAATATCGCCCATCGGCATGGTCTCAATCAAACAGAGATCAAAGCCATGCTCACCGCACCAGGCGATCATGCGGTCATAGTCATGCTCATTCACGCCCTTCAGCGCGACAGCATTGATTTTGATGGCAAGCCCGGCGGCCTTGGCGGCGAAAATGCCATCCAAGGTCTGTTCAATCTTGCCCCAGCGCGTGACGGCAGCGAAGGCATCCGCATCCAGCGTATCGAGTGAGACATTGATGCGCCGCACGCCAGCGGCGAAAAGCTCATCGGCATAGCGCACAAGCTGCGTGCCATTGGTGGTGAGTGTGAGTTCGCGCAAGCCACCGGGGCCGATGCGCTGCCCCAGGCCCCGGATCAGCGACATCACATTCTTGCGCACCAGCGGCTCACCGCCTGTCAGCCTGATCTTGTCCACCCCGGTCGCGATGAAGGCAGCCGAGAGGCGTTCCAATTCCTCAAGCGTCAGGATTTCCGCCTTGGGCAGGAAGGTCATGTCTTCCGCCATGCAATAGACGCAGCGCAGATCGCAGCGATCCGTGACCGACACTCGCAAATAGGACACATGGCGCCCGAAGGGATCCACCAGGGGCGCGGGTTGCGGCGTTAGAGCATTCATGGACGGGATTTGGGGGCGAAGCGGGGTCGGGTGCAAGACCCTTTCACGCCAGAAGCGCGATAGACCCCGCCCCAATCAGCACAATCAAGGCAAAGGGACGATACCAGCTTTGCGGCACCACGTGGAAAAGCCTGGCGCCGATGCGCGCGCAAATCACCAGAATGGGCAAAAGCACGGCGGCGCGCACCAGGGCGGCCAGGTCAAACAGCCCCAGGAAAAGGGGCGGGAAGACGGAAATCAGCGAAATCACCGAAAAGAACAGGATCAGATTGGCCCGATGCGTCTTGGCTGCCTCCTTCCCCGCCAGCAGGTAAAGGATGACCGGCGGCCCGGACATCCCCGTGGAGCCCTTGAGCAGCCCGGAAACCGCCCCCACGGCCATATTCAAGGGCAAGGGGCGGGAACCATTATAGCGCCAGCCGGACATCAGCAGCCCGCCAAAGACCAGCACAAAGGCACCAATGGCGCGGCGCAGCACCTCTCCATCCGCGGTGATCAGGATATAGGCGCCAAGGGGCGTCATCAGCGCGGCCGTGCCGCCAATGGGCAGGATGACGCGCCGATCCGCATCCTTGAAGGCGCTGGGCAGCAATTGAATGGAGACAATCAGCTCCATCAGCAGCATGATTGGCACGCCGGCCCTGGGACCCCAGAGCACGGAATAGATCGGCGCCAGGATCACCGCCGTGCCAAAGCCGGCATAGCCGCGCATGAGGCCGGCAATCGCGGTGGCAAGCGCTGCCGCCAGCAGGCGCCAATCGGTCAGCACTGGCAGGGCAGCGTTGAACAGCTCGGTCATCTGGCGGGCGATGCTTCGATGATCAGGTCAATCAGGCGGGCATTGATCACTACCTTCCCGGCATGCTCGAAATTGACGGTGATGCGTTCCCCGGCGACGGATTGGACCTGGCCCAGGCCCCAATCCGGTTCGGTTGGGTGGCGCACACGCATGCCGGGTTCTAACAAGGCCATCACCATCCGCTTTCGTTGTTAATAACTTGCTAGGCTTAAGAGGATACTGTCCCATCCCATGATGCAAGTGACCCCTGAGCCTGAAAGCGCTGAAGGCGCTGATCTCCATCTGCGCTTGACCCGTTTGATCGGGCTCAGGCTTTGCCATGATTTGGGGGGCTTGGCGGGCACCATCGGCAATGCGCTGGAAATGCTGAATGATGCTGGCGCCGAAGCGGCGGATTTGGCCGGGGAGGCTGCGGATATGCTGCGTCGGCGGCTATTGCTATGGCGCGCGGTGCTGGGCAGCGGGGAAGCGCGCACGCTGGGCGTGGCGCTTGGCTTGCTCAAGGGCCAGATTGCCGGCGGTCGCGCGCATCTTGAAATCGGCGAAATGCCCGAAGGCGCGCCGCTTTCCGAAACCCTGGTGCCCCTTCTACTGACTGGCCTGTTGGTGGGTGGTGAGGCGCTGCCCCGCGGTGGCCTGGTGCGGCTGGCTGGTGATCTGCAGCGCGAAATTACGATTCTGCCGATTGGTGTCGGGGCGAATTGGAGTCCCGTGCTGCTGCGCCATGCGGCAGGGGCCGCGCTGCCCAGCGATATCTCCAGCCGCGACGCGCTGGCGCTTTGGCTATGCGTCAGCGCCAGTGCCGCCGGGGTTTCGCTCAGCCTTGCCTTGCCGCCCGGTGAGGCTGCGCCCGCCTTGATGATGACTTTGCCCGGCTGAAACGTCACGGGCTTTACGCTTTATTCGCAAGCGCTAGCCCATAATCCCCGCATAGGACATTCCCTGGGGATGGTTATGGACGATTTGCTCGCTGATTTTCTCACTGAAACCCATGAAGGCCTGAGCGCGGTGGATGAGGCGCTGCTGCGCCTTGAACGCGCGCCGGATGACGCGCCGACACTCGCTGAGATTTTTCGGCAGGTGCATACCATCAAGGGCACTTGTGGCTTCCTTGGCCTCACGCGACTGGAAAAAGTGGCGCATGCGGCTGAAACCATGCTTGGGCTCTACCGCGATGGCAGCCTGAAAGTCACGCCTGAAGGCATTACGCTGATTTTCGCGGCAGCCGATGCGATTCGACAGATTGTGCTGGGGCTGGAACAGCATGGGCAGGAACCGGAAGGCGATGATGCGGCGGTGATTGCTGCGCTGGATGCCGCGGCGCGTGGCGAATCGGCCGCCCTGCCATCTGCGCCACAGCCCAAGGCTGAAGCCCCGCTTGATGCCACGCCCGCGCCAAACGCCGCCCCAATACCCGCGCCGCGCACCCAGGAAACGGCGGCTGAAGCCGCGCATGGCGAATCCGCCGCAGCCCAACAGACGATTCGCGTTTCGGTCGAAGTCTTGGAAGACCTGATGACGCTTGTCAGCGAATTGGTGCTGACACGCAATCAGCTCATGCAATTGGCGCGCGTTTCATCAGATAGCCAGATTTCCGTGCCCTTGCAGCGGCTTTCGCACATTACGTCCGAATTGCAGGAAGGCGTGATGAAGACGCGCATGCAGCCGATCGGCAATGCCTGGGCGAAGCTACCCCGCCTGGTGCGCGACCTCGCCAATGAACTGGGCAAGAAGATTGAACTTGAAATGCGCGGCGCGGATACCGAATTGGACCGCCAGGTTCTGGAACTGATCAAGGACCCGCTGACGCATATGGTGCGCAATAGCGGGGATCATGGGCTGGAAAAACCCGCTGATCGTCGCGCGGCAGGCAAGCCAGAAACCGGGCGCATTCTGCTCAATGCCTATCATCAGGGCGGGCATATCATTATTGAAATCGGCGATGATGGTCGTGGCCTGCCGGTGGAAAAAATCCGCGCCAAGGCGCTTGCCCAGGGGCTCGCGACCGAAGCTGAACTCGCGCAGATGAGCGAACATGATGTGCTGCGCTTCATCTTCCGTCCGGGCTTTTCCACGGCGCAGCAAATCACCTCTGTCTCCGGCCGCGGGGTCGGCATGGATGTGGTGAAGACCAATATCGAACGCATCGGCGGCACGATTGAATTGCGCTCAAAAGAAGGGCGCGGCACCACCTTTACCATCAAGATCCCGCTGACGCTTGCCATTGTCTCTGCGCTCATCGTGCAGGCGGGTGGTGAGCGCTTCGCCATTCCGCAGATTGGCGTGGTGGAGCTGGTGCGTGTTGGCGATGAACATGAAGGCAATACGCGCATTGAAATGATCAAGGATGCGCCGGTGCTTCGCTTGCGGGACCGGCTATTGCCTTTGGTGTCGCTTTCCGCCCTGTTGCGGCTGCGTGAGGCACCGGTGGGTGGCCTTAAAGGCTATGTTGTTGTGATGCAGGTTGGCGCCAATGTCTTTGGCATTGTGGTGGACCGCGTATTTGACACGGAAGAAATTGTGGTGAAGCCGGTGGCGCCCATTCTGCGCCATATCACCATGTTCAGTGGCAATACGATTTTGGGTGATGGCAGTGTCATCATGATCCTTGATCCAAATGGTGTGGCGCGCGGTGCGGGCATCTCCGCCGAAGGCCGTGCCGAGGAACAGCAGACCATCAGCGTAACCGGCGGCATTCGTTCGGATTCCAGCACATCGCTGCTGCTGTTCCGCGCTGGCGATCATACGCCCAAGGCCGTGCCGCTTGGCCTGGTCGCGCGGCTTGAGGATATTCCGGTGCAGCGCATTGAAATGTCGGGGGGGACGCCGGTTGTGCAGTATCGCGGGCAATTGATGCCCATGGTGCCGATTGCCGGGCATTGGGAAGCGTCCGCATCGGGCCGTCAGGCGGTGCTGGTCTTCACCGAAGGCCAGCGCAGCATGGGGCTGATGGTGGATGAAATCCTGGATGTGGTCGAAGAACCCTTGCTGATCCAGCCTGGATCAGATCGCTTGGGCTATCTGGGCAGCGCCGTCATTTCCGAACGCGTCACGGATGTGATTGACACGGTCTATTGGCTTTCCCATGCGGGCGGTGATTGGTTCCGCGGCGATCGGAAATCCTCGGCCTCCCATCAAAAGCCTCGCTTGCTGCTGATTGATGACAGCCCCTTCTTCCGCCATTTGGTGGTGCCTGCGCTTTCTGCGGCCGGCTTTGATGTGACCGCCGTTGAAAGCCCGGCCGAGGCGTTGCGCCTGCGTGATGCCGGCGCGGAGTTCGAGGCGCTGATTTCTGACATCGAAATGCCGGAAATGGATGGGCTGAGTTTTGCCCGCAATGTGCGCGCTTCCGGTGCCTGGACGCGACTGCCGCTGGTGGCGCTGTCTTCCCGCGCGGAAGCTGATGATGTCGCGCGTGGGCGGGAAGCGGGCTTTACCGATTACGTCGTGAAATATGATCGGGATGCGCTGCTGTCTTCGCTGCACGAATGCCTGAGCTCACCGATCGCCGCCTGAGGAGGCCATTATGCAAAGCATGAGTGAAACCCAGCGTTCCGGCCCTGCCATTGCCGCGCTTGCCTTGGCCGAACGGGAAGATGAAGTCTTCCTGACCCTGACGGTGGCCGGGCAGACCTGCAGCATTCCCGTGCTGCTGGTGCGCGATGTGCTGGGCCCACAAGCGATTACGCCGATTCCCTTGGCGCCGGCCGAAGTCGCGGGCGGGCTCAATTTGCGCGGGCGCATTGTCACGGCGATTGATTTGCGCCGGCGCCTGGGCCTGCCCTCGGCGGATAATGCCGACAAGGCCATGAGCGTCGTGGTCGAACAGGCCGGCGAATTATACAGCCTGATCGTGGATCAGGTTGGTGAGGTGCTACCCCTGCCTTCTGGCGGCATTTGCCCCAATCCGCCGACCCTTGATCCGCTTTGGCGCGACGTATCGCTCAGCGTCTATCGCGAAGAAGACCGGCTGATCGTGATGCTGGATGTCGAGCGTCTTCTCAACATCGGATGAACAAAGAAATGCAAAATCGCTCCTGCCTTATCGTGGATGACAGCCAGGTGGTGCGCCGCGCGGCGCGACGCATTGTGGAAAGCTTCGGCTTTACCGTGCGTGAAGCCAAGGATGGCGCGGAGGCCTTGGTTTCCTGCCGGACCGAAATGCCCGAAGCCGTGCTGCTGGATTGGAATATGCCGGTGATGGACGGGCTGGAATTCCTCAAGCATGTGCGCGCCGAACACGGACCTTCGCAGCCGATTGTCGTGCTCTGCACCACCGAAGCGGGCATTGATCGCATTGTGGAAGCGCTCGCCGCCGGGGCGCAGGAATACATCATGAAGCCTTTTGATGCCGGTATCCTGCACGATAAATTCGTCCAGGCGGGCCTGCTTTCGGATGCCGCGTGAACTTTCCCGCACCCGTTGCCACAGCCGAACCCGTGCGCGTCATGCTGTGCGACGACAGCGCCGTGCAGCGCGGCATCATGGCGCGCATCCTGGAGTCCGATCCCGGCATCAGGATTGTGCATCGCGCCGGTGATGGGCAGGCGGCTCTTTCCGCGCTGGCCGTGACCAAGCCGCAAGTGGTGCTGCTGGATCTGGAAATGCCGGTAATGGATGGCATGACAGCGATACCGCTGATCCTGAAGCAGGCGCCTGGCACCGCGATTATTGTGGCAAGCGCGCTGACCCAGCGCGGCGCGGCGGCGGCCATGGCGGCCTTGCGCGCGGGGGCGGTGGATTACGTGCCAAAGCCAAAGGGTTCACTCGGCGGTGCGGCGAGCCCGGTATTTCGCGATGAGCTGATCGCCAAGGTGCAGGGCTGGGCGCGCATGCGCCGTGCCCCCGAACAGCGCTTGCGCCCGCCGCCGCCCGCCCCCGTCACAGCACGGCCCATTTCGCGGCCCGTGGCCCGGCCCATGCTTCCACCGCGCCTATTGGCAGTGGGCAGTTCCACGGGCGGGCCGCAAGCCTTGGCAAGTTTTTTCAAGAACCTTCGGCCACTGCCGATCCCGGTGGCAATTGTTCAGCATATGCCAGCCGGCTTCACCACCATGCTGGCCGACCATCTGGACAAGCTTGGCGTCATGCCCTGCGCCGAGGCCAAGCATGGCGAAGTGATGCAGCCTGGGCGCATCTATCTGGCGCCCGGAGATCATCATCTGATCATTGAAGCCGGCAATGGAGATACGCTGGTGACGCGGCTCGATACTGGGCCGCCGGTGAATTACTGCCGCCCTGCCGTTGACCCGATGATCCAAAGCGCTGCGCGAGTCTGTTCCGGGCGTGTACTCACCGTGATGCTGACTGGCATGGGGCAGGATGGGCTGGAAGGGTGCCGCAGCCTTGTCGCCAAGGGTGGCGCGGTTTTCGCGCAGGATGAAGCAAGCTCCGTGGTCTGGGGCATGCCGGGGGCGGTTGCGCGCGCCGGCCTTGCCACCGCACAAGCACCGCCGGAAGTGCTGGCTGAACGTATTCTCGAAATCTTCAAATTGCCGGGTACAAAAACATGACCCCTGAATCCTTCCAATTCCTCACAGGCCTCGTGAAGACACGCTCAGGCATCGTGCTGACCACGGAAAAAGCCTATATGCTTGAAACGCGGCTTGCGCCGATCATGAAGCGCGAAAGGCTTGTTTCGCTGGATGCCTTGGCAGGGCGGTTGCGCAATGCGCCTTCCCTGCCGCTCGCGACCGAAGTGGTGGAAGCGCTCACCACCAATGAAAGCTCCTTCTTTCGGGATGGTCGTCCATTTGAGCATTTGCGCCAGATTTTGCCGAAGCTTGCCGCGACGCGCCCGGCGGGTCAGGCGCTGCGCGTTTGGTCCGCAGCCGCCTCCACCGGGCAGGAAGCCTATTCGGTGGCGATGATTGTCAATGAATTGGGCCCGGCGCTTGGCCGCCGGCGCGTGGAAATCCTGGGCACGGATTTGTCGCGCGATGTATTGGCGCGCGCGCAGGATGGGTTGTTTTCGCAATTCGAAGTGCAACGCGGCCTGCCGGTGCAATTGCTGGTGAAATACTTCAAGCCTGATGCAGGGCGTTGGCGCATCACCGATGGGTTGCGCGCCATGGTGCGCTGGCAATGCTTCAATCTGTTGGAAAACCCTGCCATTCTTGGGCGCTTCGACATCATCTTCTGCCGCAATGTGCTGATCTATTTCGATGCCGCGACCAAGACCCAGGTGCTCGCCAATATCGCCAATCAATTGCAGCCGGATGGCTATGTCTATCTTGGTGGCGCGGAAACTGTGCTCGGGCTCACCACGCGCCTGGTGCCAAGCACGGGTGAGCGCGGCGCTTATGAATTGATGCGGACGGCGGCGAAGGCCAGCTGAAATTCGGGGCTATACGGCTGTCCCACCCACCGTCAGCCCGGTCAGTTTCAAGGTCGGTTGGCCAACGCCAACCGGCACGCCCTGGCCCTGCTTGCCGCAAGTGCCAATGCCAGGGTCAAGCGCCATGTCATTGGCCACCATGCTCACCTTCGTCAGCGCATCCGGGCCATTGCCGATCAGTGTCGCACCCTTCACCGGTGCGCCGATCTTGCCGTTTTCAATCAAATAGGCTTCCGAAGCGCTGAAGACGAATTTGCCGGAGGTGATATCCACCTGACCGCCGCCGAAATTCACCGCATAAAGCCCGCGCTTCACACTGCCCAGCACTTCTTCGGGCGTATGCGCGCCGCCCAGCATCACCGTATTCGTCATGCGCGGCATGGGGCTATGGGCATAGCTTTGGCGCCGGCCATTGCCGGTCGGGGCCACACCCATCAACCGAGCATTTTGACGATCCTGCAAATAGCCAACCAAAATACCGTCTTCAATCAGCGTGGTGCGCCCGCTTGGCGTGCCTTCATCATCCACGGTAAGGCTGCCGCGACGATCGGGCAGCGTGCCATCATCCACCACGGTCACACCCGGTGCGGCGATGCGCTGGCCAAGCAGCCCGGCAAAGGCCGAGGTCTTTTTGCGATTGTAATCGCCTTCCAGCCCATGGCCGATCGCTTCATGCAGCAGAATGCCGGGCCAGCCGGGGCCAAGCACCACTTCCATCTCTCCCGCCGGGGCGGGCACGCTGCCAAGATTGACCAGCGCCTGGCGCAAGGCCTCATTCACGCCGCGCTTCCAGGAATCACTGCCCAGCACGCGGTCATAGGCAAAGCGCCCGCCGGTGCCGAAGCTGCCGGTCTCGCGCCGATCCCCTTCCGCCACCACGACCGAGACATTGAAGCGCACGAGCGGACGCAAATCAGCCAGGCGCTGCCCATCCGGGCGCAGGATCTGCACCGCCTGCCATTCGCCGGTGATGGAAGCCATCACCTGCACCACGCGCGGATCACGCGCCCGCGCATAGGCATCAATTTCCTGCAACAAAGCGGTCTTGGCAGCGAAATCCATCTGCGTCAGCGGATTGGCATCAGTGTAAAGCCGCGCATTGGTGGCCCGCGGCGCGATATCCAAAGCCCCGCTATGGCCCTGGCGCACGGCCTTCACCGCGGCGGCAGCGCGCGACAAAGCGGCGTCGGATAATTCTCCCGCATGCGCATAGCCCGCCGCTTCGCCGGCCACGGCGCGCAGGCCAAAGCCGCGTGTCGCGTCATAGCTTGCGGAACGGATGCGGCCATCATCAAGCGAGATTGCCTCGCTTTCGCGGTATTCCAGGAATAGCTCACCATCCTCACAGCCCTGCGTCGCGTCGCGCAATTGGCGTTCGGCGCCGGCGCGGTCCAGCAGCGTGAAGAAAAGCTCATCCGTGATGCCAAGCGCGTTCATGGGCAATCTACCTCGAAGGTCAGACGTTCAGAGAAGCGGTTGCGCGCGGCCGGCGCAAGCCATGAATTGCGGCAAGCGCGCTCGCCAACACCAAAACCGCGATGCTTTGATGGAGTGTGCCAAGCCAGACCGGCACCACGGCCAGAAGGGTCGCGATGCCAAGCGCATATTGCAGCGCGACCGAACCGGCCAACGAAAGCACGGCATTGCGCGCAAAGCCGGGCGCAAGCCGGCGCCAAGCCAGCACCCCGGCGACGAAGGCCACCACCAGCACAGCACTTGCCAAAAGCCGATGGTTGAATTGCACCGCGGCGATATTGGCGGTGAAATTCTTGAGCGCGGGTGTCAGGTCCCAATAACCCTCTGGCACCAGCCGCCCATCCATCAGCGGGAAGGTATTGTAGCTGAAGCCCGCGCGAATGCCGGCCACAAAGCCGCCCGCCAGCATGGCCAGCCCCGCAAGCCCCGCAGTTGCATGCACCAGGCCGCGCAACGCCCCTGCATCTACCGGGCCGCTTCGGGCCGGGCGCAGCAGGTTCAGCGCGGTCCAGAACAACAGCCCGAACAGGATGAAAGCCAAGCCCAGATGGATCACCAGCCGATAGGGCGAAACCGCTGTCCGGTCCGCATCAAAGCCAGACGCCACCATGAACCAGCCAACCACCCCTTGCAGCCCACCCAGCGCCAGCAGCAGCAAAAGCCGGGGTTTGAGCGCCGCCGGCACCCGCCCGCGCAGCCAGAAACAGGCAAGGCCACCAACATAAGCAAGGCCAATCAGCCGCCCCCAAAGCCGATGCCCCCATTCCAGCCAGAAAATCTCCTTGAAGCCTTCCAGCCCAAAACCCTGATTGACCAGCTGATATTGCGGAATGGTGCGGTAAAGATCGTAAAGCCGTTGCCATTCGGCCTGTGAGAGCGGCGGCAGGGTGCCCGCAATCGGCGCCCATTCCATGATGGAAAGCCCAGACCCCGTGAGCCGTGTGGCACCCCCAAGCCCCACCATGAACCAGACCATGCCGGCGACGCCGAGCAGCCAAAAGGCAATGGCGCGGGTTGCGCTGCGATCCTGGGCGGCGGCGATATCGGCGGGCAGGGAACGTGTGTCGAATGGCATGGCGCGCATATAGGGGCAGTTCTATTGCGATGCACCCCTGCTTGCCGTGACTTGGCGGCCCTGCTACCGCGAAATTCTCATGGTTTCCGATAATGCTCTGCCCTCGGCCGCGCCGCTCATTTCCGTGGTGGTGCCGGTGCGCAATGAAGCCCCCAATATCGCGCCCCTGATTGCCGAAATCCGCGCCGCCTTGGCGGGTGTGGCGCATGAAATTGTCTATGTGGATGATGGTTCCACCGATGCGACCCCGCAGGAATTGGCCGCCGCGCGGGCAGCCGGCGCGCCCTTGCGCGTTGTTCGCCACAGCACTTCCTGCGGGCAATCGGCTGCCGTGATCACCGGGGTGAAGGCGGCACGAGGGGAATGGATTGCGACCCTTGATGGCGATGGCCAGAACGACCCCGCCGATATTCCCCGCCTTCTGGCGCGCGCTGAGGCCGAGGCCGCGCAAGGCGTGCCGGTGTTGATTGCCGGACATCGCGTCAATCGCCGCGATTCAGCGGTGAAACGCTTCAGCAGCCGGTTTGCCAATCGCTTTCGCGCCTGGATGCTGCGCGATGCCACGCCCGATACCGGCTGCGGGCTGAAAGTATTTTCCCGCGCGCTGTTCCTCGGCCTGCCGCATTTTGATCATATGCACCGCTTCCTGCCGGCACTCACGCTGCGCGCGGGCGGTGTGGTGATCAGCGAACCCGTCAATCACCGCCCGCGTGTGCGCGGCAAATCCAATTACGGCACGCTGGATCGGCTCGCGGTGAGTATCCTTGATCTGATTGGCGTTGCCTGGCTGCAAAGGCGCGGCAAGCGCCCGGTGATCGAGCCCGAGGCATGACCCCCCCCACGCCTTCCGCCCGTCGGCGGGCGGCGCTGATCCGGCTGCTGGTGCTGGCCCTTGGCCTGATGGCGGGCGGGTTTTTGCTGAGAAGCCTCGGCGCCGCGCCGGGAACGGAATGGGTTGATCAATATGTGCTTGGCCAGGGCTTGGTCGGCGATGCGGTTTTCGTCCTGGGGGGTGCCGCGCTGACCGCGGCTGGCGTGCCGCGCCAGGGGATCGCCTTTCTGGCCGGCTATGCCTTTGGCGCGGTGGAAGGCACGGCGCTGGCCTTGGCAGCGCAAATCCTGGGCTGTGGCGTAGCTTATGCCTGGGCGCGGGCCATTGGCCGCCCCTGGGCTGAGGCGCGGTTGGCCGGGCGTTTTGGCCATAGGCTGCGGCCAATGCGCGATGTGCTATTGGCCAGCCCCTTTGGCGCCACGCTGGCGCTACGGCTGCTGCCGATTGGCAATAACCTTGCGGTCAATCTGTTGGCTGGCATGGCGGCAGTGCCGCCTTTGGCGTTCCTGGCGGCCTCGGCGCTCGGCTATGTGCCGCAGACAGTGATTTTCGCGCTGCTGGGCAAGGGCATAAGGGTGGATGGCGCCTGGCAGATGGGCCTCGCCGCAGTGCTATTCGTGGTTTCGGTGCTGATCGGGCTTTGGCTGCTGCGCCGGCATCGCGCGGGGCAGGTGCTGGAAGATTAGCTGACTGCCGATCTCATCGACGCGGTCCGGAATTAGACTTTGCGAGCGGAGGCGACTCTAACCACAGATCAGGTGACGTTGGACGGCCAGACTCCAATCGATAAGATAAGCTTCCGCAGCCTTGGACAGAGGTGACTTTAGCGACAACGAAACTCATGATAAAAATTGGCTTGTAAGCGGATAACAAAAGAATTTCAAAAGATGTCAAGATATCGGTCTGGACCAGCAGCCCCGCCATGATACAAGGTGTCCGTGACGTAGGCGACGCGGAACCCCCGCAATAGACAATGCGAATTTCTTTTGGGAAAATGAAAATCAATGGAGTGGGAGCATCTGAGTGATTGATCTAAACATACTGCGCAACCAACCATCCATTGTGCTGGCAGCAATCCGGAACAAAAGCGCGAGCGTCGATCTTGATCTGTTGATCAAACTCGACCAGGAGCATGTCAGCTTGCTACGCGAGGTGGAAGAAATGCGAGCCGAACGCAATCGGCTTGCGTCATCAATGAAAGGGGGCAAGCCTGATCCCTCAGCGATCGCCCGTGCGCGTGCTTTGCGCGAAGAATTGGCCAAGTTGGAAGTCGCCTTGGATGAAAAAAAGCAGGCTTTCATAGAACTCTATAAGAAGGTTCCGAACATTCCGACTGCCGATACACCTATCGGCCATTCGGAAGAAGAAAACCAAGTCGTGCACGAATGGGGTGATCGGCGAGATTTCGGCTTCAAACCGAGGAACCATGCCGAGATCGCTCTTTTCCATGGTTGGATTGACAAAGAGCGCGCAGCAAAAGTGACCGGCACCCGGTTTGTCTATCTCAAAGGAGATTTGGTTAAGCTCCAATTCGCCCTGATCGCCTTCGTACTCGACCGGTTGACCGACGAAGCCTTCATTACCCGAATCGTCGAAGATCATAGGTTGCCGATAAGCACGAGGCCGTTTCTACCTGTGCTGCCGCCCTATATGATTCGGACACCGATTTATGACGCGATGGATCGGCTTGAACCTGTTGAAGAGCGGTACAAGATCGAGGGACAAGAAACTTGGCTGCAAGGATCAGCTGAACATGTCCTCGGATCGATGCATGCCGAGGAAACTTTCAATGAACAGGATTTGCCGATTCGTTATCTCGGCTACGCAACCTCATTCCGCAGCGAAGCAGGTGCGGCCGGCAAGGATATGGAAGGAATTATCCGACTTCATCAATTCGACAAGCTCGAGTTGGAAAGTTTCTCGACGCGTGATACCTCACATGATGAGCATCTCCTTTTGTGCGCCATTCAAGAGCGGCTGATGCAGCTTTTGGCAATTCCCTACCGCAAATTGCAAAAGTGTACTTTTGATATCGGGAAGCCGAATGCCAAGGGTTCAGATATCGAAGCGTGGCTCCCTGACCAAGGAAAATATCGTGAAACGCACACCGCCGATTACATGACAGACTACCAAGCGCGCCGGCTCAATACGCGTGTCCGGAGAACAAGTGGGGCGATGGAGTTCATTCACACAAATGACGCGACAGCTTTTGCTTGCGGTCGCACTCTGATCGCGATCATTGAGAACTACCAAAACGAAGATATGTCGGTAAATATTCCATCAGAACTTCAGCCCTATATGGGGGGAAGAACCAAAATCGGCTGAGTTGGGAAGATGCCATTGACCACCAAGCTCATTAATTTACCTTCATTAGTGACATTGAACTGCAACCCCGAAATCCAATCGGCAAGGCCCAGTTACTCCAAGCATTTGGATCTGATGCGGTGAAGAAAGCTATCGCATCAATACCGCCGCTTTGTGCCAATGCAGCACAAATACTCGACGAAGGTCTTCGCGAGCCCGAGATTGCACGTTAGTAAGATGCTTTTGGTGAGCGTCTTACCGGAAAATCCTCAGGCTCCGTGGGCTCGGATGGCCTGGTGCCATAACTCAGCCTGACCCCGCCATGCCAAGCGCGGCATCGCGCAATTGTTCCAAGGTGCGGCCTGGAAGCTGGCCGAGCGCCAGGCAATGCGCCGAAAGCGCGGCGAAGATGCGGGCAATAACAGGCCCTGCTTCAAGCCCCTGCATGGCAGCGCGGCTCGGTTCATCCAAGGCGCCGCTCCGCGCCACCCCTAGCGCATCCTGCAGTGCCAGGATGGCGGCATGCGGCCCGGCTTCCAGCGTGAAGGCCATCAGTGCCAGATCAAGCCCCGGCGGCAGGCGGTCCGCGCCGAGTTCGTCCCAGATCAGGCGGCGATAGATGCGCCGCGTCAGCGCTTCATCCAGGCGCAACAGCCGGCCAATGCTCGCAGGCTCGCCCAGAAAGGCGTTCAACATGCCAAGACTGATGCCATTCATGCAGGGCCCGCGCAGCGCCGAGTCGCGATAGACCATGCCGCCATGGGCTTCCAGCAGGGCATCGGCGCAAAGCTCGAACCGCGCCACCGGGGGGTGGTGCGCGATGCGGGATTGACCAAGAAAGAAGCCGTCCATGCCTGCTCCGGGCGGAATTGCGAGAGCGCGTATAGTCAATGAAAAGGATTAACCAAAGCCTTAAATAGGCGCCGTTGCGGTCGCGGTTTTTCCGTATTGCGCGCCCCCGCCCGATCTGTCATTGACCGAATACCCCGTTGACACCGCGCGGGAGAGAGCAGGCCTGCCTGCCGCCGAAGGCGCAACCGGTCCCCGGAAACGCTCAGGCAAAAGGGCCGCGCGGGGAAGGGGCCTCTGGAAAGCCCGTGGCGCAGGCCATGGCACCGACGGAGAAAGGTGAGGTAACGCCCCCGCCGAATCTCTCAGGTCATCAGACAGAGGGGGACCACGTGTTGAACCCATTTCGCTGCGCGAAGCAGCGGGAGGCAGCGTGGTCGAGTCCCAAACCGAATCCCTGGCGGAAACCCCGCTCGCCGCGCTGCACCGCGAATTGGGCGGGCGCATGGTGGGCTTCGCGGGCTATGCGCTGCCGGTGCAATACCCGGCCGGCATCATGGCGGAGCATTTGCATTGCCGGAGCGCTGCTGCGTTGTTCGATGTCTCCCATATGGGACAAGCCGAGTTGCGCGGCGAAGGCGCTGCGGCGGCTTTGGAAGCGCTGACGCCCGCCGATGTTGCGGGGCTGAAGCCAGGCCGGCAGCGCTATGGGCTGCTGACATCCGGAAGTGGCGGCATTCTGGATGATTTCATGTTCGCCAATCTGGGCGATCGGATTTTTCTGGTGGTGAATGCCAGCCGCAAGGAACATGATTTCGGCCATATCGCGGCGCATCTGCCGCGCGGTGTCACGCTGCATCGGCATGAAGACCGCGCGCTTTTGGCGCTACAAGGGCCGGGGGCGGTGCCGGCACTCGCTACCTTGGCGCCGGGTGTGGCGGCGTTTTCCTTTATGGGCATTGGCAGCTTCGATATCGGGGGCGTCAACGCCATCATATCCCGCAGTGGTTATACCGGCGAAGATGGCGTTGAAATCTCGGTGCCGGCTGACCAGGCGGAGGCCTTCGCGCGCCGCTTGCTCGCACTTCCCGGCGTGATGCCGGCGGGGCTCGGGGCGCGGGATTCTCTCCGGCTTGAAGCCGGGCTTTGCCTCTACGGCAGCGATATTGACGAGAGCACCAGCGCCGTTGAAGCGGGGCTGGTCTGGAGCATCGGCAAGCGCCGCCGCATGGAATGGAATTTCCTAGGTGCGGAGCGTGTGCGCGACGAATTGGCCAATGGGCCGAAGCGGCTGCGCGTTGGTATTCGCCCGGAAGGCCGCCAACCGGCGCGCGGCCATACGCCGATTGCGGGCGCGGATGGCGCGGTGATTGGTGAAGTGACCTCGGGCGGGTTTGGCCCTTCCGTGGGTGCGCCGGTTGCCATGGGCTATGTCGCGCGCCCCTTTGCCGAAGACGGCACTGCCCTGGATTTGATGGTGCGCGGCAAGGCGGTTCCCGCCCGTGTCGCGCCCATGCCCTTTGCCCCCCATCGCTACGCTCGTTGAAAGGATAATGGATCATGGCTGACATGCGCTTTTCCAAAGATCATGAATGGGTCCGCAGCGATGGCGATGGCGCGACGGTCGGCATCACCGATCACGCGCAGAATGCACTCGGCGATGTGGTGTTTGTGGATTTGCCGGAAGTGGGCCGCGTGGTCGCCGCCGGTGAGGCCTGCGCGGTCGTGGAGAGCGTGAAGGCCGCGTCTGATGTCTATGCGCCGATATCGGGCAAGATCATTGAAGTGAATGCGGCGCTGTCGGACGATCCGGGCCTGGTCAATCGCGAACCGACGCAAGGCGGCTGGTTCTTCCGCATTGAACCCGCCGATGCTGGCGAGATTGCCGCATTGCTGGATGAAGGTGCCTATCATTCCTTCGTGGATAGCCTGGCATGAGCGCCGCTGAACTCAGCGCGCTGGAAGCGCATTACGCTTTTGATCGGCGACATATTGGGCCATCGGAAGCTGAGATTGCGGAAATGCTGAAGGTGGTTGGCGCGCGCAGCCTTGAGGAGCTTGCCGCACGTACCGTGCCGGCCGCGATTCTTGAGGCTGATCTTTCCGCCCTGCCGCCCGCCGTGAGCGAGGCTCAGGCGATTGCCGAATTGCGCGCGCTGGCCGAACAGAACAGCGCCGATGTGAAATCCCTGATCGGGCTTGGCTATCATGGCACGCTGACGCCGCCCGTCATCCTGCGCAATATTCTGGAAAATCCAGGCTGGTATACGGCCTATACGCCCTATCAGGCGGAAATCGCGCAAGGGCGCCTGGAAGCGCTGGTGAATTTCCAGACCATGGTGACGGATTTGACCGGCCTGCCGGTGGCCAATGCGTCATTGCTGGATGAAGCCACCGCAGTGGCCGAAGCCATGGCGCTTGCCCATGCCGCAACGCGGGGCAAGAGCAATGTCATTGTGCTGGCGGCTGATCTCCATCCGCAAACCCGCGCCGTTTTGGAAACCCGCGCCGCACCGCTTGGCTATCGCGTGGTGGTGGCGGAAGTGGCCGGCATTGCCGCGGCTTGCGCTTCGGAAAAACCCTTCGCGTTGGTGCTGCAATATCCGGGTACCACCGGCGCAGTGCGCGACCTGACCGCCGAGATCGCCGCCGTGCATGCGGCGGGCGGGCTTGCGATTGTCGCGGCTGATCCGCTTTCGCTGACGTTGTTGAAGCCGCCTGGTGAAATGGGTGCCGATGTGGTGGTGGGCAGCGCGCAGCGTTTTGGCGTGCCGATGGGCTATGGCGGGCCGCATGCGGCCTTCATGGCGGTGACGGATGCGCATAAGCGCCTGATGCCGGGGCGCCTTGTTGGTGTTTCCGTGGATGCCGCGGGTGCGCCCGCGATGCGGCTTGCGCTGCAAACGCGCGAACAGCATATCCGCCGCGAAAAGGCGACATCCAATATCTGCACCGCGCAGGTGCTGCTGGCTGTCATGGCCGGCATGTATGCGGTGTGGCATGGGCCGGAAGGGCTGACGCGCATTGCGAAGCGCGTGCGGCTGCTGGCGCGGCTGGCGGGTGATGCGGCTGCGCGGCTTGGCTTTACTCTGCGCCACCAAGGCTTCTTTGACACGATTACGCTGGAAGCCGGCGCGCGCGCCGATGCCGTAATGGCGGCGGCGCTCAAGCATGGCTTCAATCTGCGCCGCGTTGATGCTGGCAGTGTTTCCATCGCGATGGATGAAACGATTTCCCGCGATGATCTTGCGCGGCTGATTGGCGCCTTGGCGGATGCGGCGGGCAAGCCCGCGCCTTCGCTTGATGCGCTGACACTGGCTGGTGATTTGCCAGAAGCCCTGCGTCGGTCTTCGCCCTTCCTGACCGCTTCCGTCTTCAATAGCCATCATTCCGAACATGGCATGCTGCGCTATATGAAATCGCTGGAAGACAAGGATGTCGCGCTCAATCGCAGCATGATCCCGCTGGGATCCTGCACCATGAAGTTGAACGCGACGGCCGAGATGATTCCGGTGACCTTCCCGGGCTTCGGCAATATCCACCCCTTCGCGCCGGTGGATCAGGCGCAGGGCTACATCACCATGATCCGCCGGCTGGAAGCGTGGTTGGCGCGCATCACGGGTTTTGCCGCTGTGTCGCTGCAACCCAATGCCGGCAGCCAGGGCGAATATGCCGGCCTGCTTGCCATTCGCGCCTGGCATCTTTCGCGCGGCGATGCGGAGCGCACCATTTGCCTGATCCCATCTTCCGCGCATGGCACCAACCCTGCCTCTGCCGTGATGGCGGGGATGCAGGTGGTGGTGGTGGGCTGCGACCGCGATGGCAATGTGGATATCGCCGATCTGAAGGCGAAGCTCGATCAACACGGCGCCAAGCTTGCCGCACTGATGGTGACCTATCCCAGCACCCATGGCGTTTTTGAAGCCGAGATCAAGGAAATCTGCGCGCTCGTGCATGCCAAGGGCGGGCAGGTTTATATGGATGGCGCCAATATGAACGCGCAGGTGGGCCTCACCAGCCCCGGTGCGATTGGCGCTGATGTCTGCCATTTGAACCTGCATAAGACCTTCTGCATTCCGCATGGCGGCGGCGGGCCTGGTGTGGGGCCAATTGGTGTCGCCGCGCATCTGGCACCGCATTTGCCCAATCACCCGATGCTGGCGGAAGCCGGCCCGGCGACGGGCTTTGGCCCTGTGAGTGCGGCGCCCTTTGGTTCCGCTTCCATCCTGCCGATTTCCTACGCCTATATCCGCATGATGGGGCCGGAGGCGTTGCGTCGCGCGACCGAGGTTGCGATCCTTTCCGCCAATTACATGGCCAAGCGCTTGGATGGGCATTTCCCGGTGCTCTACAAAGGTGCGAATGGCATGGTCGCGCATGAATGCATCCTCGATTGCCGCGGCTTCCAGCAAGGCGGCGGCGTGTTGGTGGAAGATATTGCCAAGCGTTTGCAGGATTACGGTTTTCATGCGCCCACCATGTCCTGGCCGGTGGCCGGCACGCTGATGGTGGAACCCACGGAAAGCGAGCCGAAGGCAGAGCTTGATCGCTTCATTGATGCGATGATCGCGATCCGCGCCGAAATTCGCGCGGTGGAACAGGGCCGGATGGACAAGGCCGACAATCCGCTGAAAAACGCGCCGCATACCGCGGCCGAGGTGATGGCCGAGACTTGGTCGCACCCCTATAGCCGCGAAGAAGCCGCCTTCCCGCTGCCCTTCGTCAAGGCGCGCAAATATTGGCCGCCGGTCAAGCGTGTCGATAATGTTTATGGCGACCGCAATCTGGTGTGCACCTGCGCGCCGCTGGAAAGCTACGCCCAGCAGATCGCGGCGGAATAACCATGCGCCGGCCAGGTGCCTGGCGCGTGGCCGCTTCCCGCCTGATCCATGCTGATCGCTGGATCAGGCTGCGCGCGGATCATTGCATCACGCCGGAAGGCGCGGTGCTGGATCCCTATTACGTGCTGGAATATGCCGATTGGGTGCATGTGGTGGCGGTAACCGATGATGATCGGCTGGTCGTGAACCACCAATATCGCCATGGTGCGGGTTGCGTGCATCTGGAATTGCCAGGCGGCGTGATGGATGCGACCGATGTCGGCCCGCTTGAAGCCGCCGCGCGCGAATTGCGGGAAGAAACCGGTTTCGCCGCGCGGGAATTTCGCCATATCACCAGCCTAAGTCCTAATTCGGCGACGCATACCAATCGCATTCATATCGTGCTGGCGCTGGGCGCTTATGCCGATGGCGCGCAAAGCCTGGATGCCGGTGAGGAAATCGCGGTGGAATTGATGGCGCTTGCGGAAATTCCTGCCTTGATCAGCAGCGGCGCCTTTGTGCAAGCCGCGCATGTCGCTTCCCTGATGGTCGCGCTGCAAGGGATTGGGCGGATGCGCTTTGTGCCAATGGACGCCAGCGGCGCATGAAGGATGCTGGCGATTTTGATGATGTGATCGCCTTTGCCTGGGATGGGCCGGCGGGGGCAGCGGCGCAATCCGCACGCTTGCTGCTGTTGGATAGTCTTGGCTGCATGATCGCCGGGCTTGGCCACACCACGCCGCGTGCCTTTGCTGAGGCTTTGGCAATCACCATGCCAGGCGCGGTGCGCTTACCAGGATGTGGCGCCGGGCTTGCGGAAGCCGGTGCTGCCGCGGCGCTGGCCGCCGCCATGTGCTGGGATGAAGCGAATGAGGGGCTGGCGCGCGCCCATGGTCGCCCTGGGTTGGCGGTCGCGCCGCTCTGCATCGCGGCCCTGGCGGCAGGGCGTGTTTCGGCGCGCGCCGCGCATGACGCTTTCGCCCTTGGCTATGAAATCGCCGCCCGCGCTGGTGAGATTTGGCGCATCCGCCCTGGCATGCATGTGGATGGGTCCTGGCATGCGCTTGGCGCCGCTGCGGCGGCGGCAAGGCTGGCGGGTGGAGATGCGGCGGAAGTGGCGCGCGCCGTGCGCTTGGCTGCTTGCCAGATCCCCTTCGCGCTTTACGCGCCGATTGCCGCTGGGATGGATGGGCGGAACAGCTACCCGGCCCATGCTGTACTACTCGGTGCCATGGCAGCGGCGGCAGCGCGGGCCGGCATGGATGCGCCCGCGGATGGTCTGGTGGAGGCGCGGCGCATCGCGCTGTTGCATGAAACACCGGCGAGGCGCGCGCCAGCGGGCGAATGGCTGATCGAGCAAGCCTATATCAAACCCTTCGCCGGTGTGCGCCACGCGCATTACGCCGCAGCCGCCGCGCTGGAATTACGCGCGGCAATTGCTGATCGCTTGGCTGATGTTGCGGCGCTCCGCCTTGAAACCTATGCCGAGGCTTTGCGCTATGCCGCCAATCGCGCGCCAGCCCGCGCCATTCAGGCGCAATTCAGCCTTTCTTGGGCGGTGGCCGCGGCGTTGATGCAGGGTGATCTTGGGCCTGCTGCCTATACCGATGCGGCGCTGGCCGATCCTGCGTTGCGCCGTTTGGAAGCCTTGGTGGAACTTTCGGAAGATACAGCACTGACCAAGGCGGAACAGCGCGGCGCGCGGCTGACTGCAACACTCGCCAATGGTGAAAGCCATCAGGCGTTTGTCAGTGCCATTGCGGGCGATCCGGGCCTTGCGCTTGATGCAGCGGCGGTGATGGCGAAATGCCAACGCTTTGCCGCGCCGGTGATCGGCGATACCGCCATGGCGCGGCTTGCCGCGATGATAATGACTGCCGATGGCACAGCGCCGCGCGATTTCTTCGGAGCCACATGATGCAAGTGGTGCCAAATCAGCACCCCAGGCAGAATAGCGCCTTGGCGGTGGTATTATTGCTCGCCGGGTTTTTTCTTCTGACCATGGTGGATGCGACCTCCAAGGTGCTGACGGAGCGCTATCACGCCCTTGAAATCGGTTTCGGTCGCGCGGTGTTTCAGATTTTGCCGCTGCTGATTTTCATCGCCTGGCGCGGCGCTGCCGTGGCACGCAGCGCTCATCCGCGTTTGCAAATCCTGCGCGGTGTCTGCATCTATTTTTGCACGGTGATGTTCGTGCAGGGCTTGAGCTTGCTTGACCTCGCGGATTGCACCGCGCTGGCTTACGTATCGCCCTTCATTGTGGTGCTGTTTTCCATCTGGTTACTCAAGGAAAAAGTGGATTGGCAGCGCTGGCTTGCGGTGGTGATTGGTTTTCTTGGTGTGCTGATTGTGCTGCGGCCAGGCATGGGTGTTTTCGGCCCAGCGGCGCTGTGGCCATTGTCGGAAGCCGTGCTTTGGGCTTTTGCGCTGGTGATCACGCGCATGATGCCGCGTGATGGCGCGGTGACGACGCTGATCTGGACCAGCGCCACGCAATTGCTGTTGGCCGCGGGCTTTGTGCCGCTGGTCTGGACCATGCCGGATATGGCGCATCTGCCCGCCTTTGCCGCGGCTGGTTTGCTCAATCTATGCGGCCAGATGCTGCTGATTGCGGCGTTTCAGCGCGCGCCGGCTTCCATGCTGGCGCCCTTCAGCACCATTCAAATCATCTTCGCGGCCATTGTCGGCTGGCTGGTATTCCAGACCTTCCCGGATTTCTGGACCGGGGTGGGGACAGCGGCGATTTTGGGCGGCGGCTTGCTGGTCTGGTGGCGGGAAACGCAAATCAGGCGGTAAGGGTATCGCGCGTCAGATGCGCTTTGCCGCCGCCACCGCGGCCTTGGAGCCCGCGCCTACCACCCAGGCCCAGGCACCAATCAGCGGGCCATAGGCGCGGCCTTCGCCGGCTTCACGTGCCTCATCCCGGTGATGGATTTCTTCTTCCTGGCAATGGCGGAGCAGCGCTTGCAGCGGCGGGAAAAGCGCCTCGGCTTCCAGCCTATCCAATTGCTGTTGGTAATGGTGATCCACGAAACTTTCGACCGCATCAATGGTGGCATAGACGGCGCGCGGGCCGAAAATCGCGGGGATAGCGCCGGTCAGCCAGCCGGCGATGCGCCAGATCGGCAAAAGCTTGCTGTGCTGTTCCTGCGGCAGCAGCGCGTTCAACAGATCAAGATGTCCCTGTTCAGTCGCGCCGTGCCTTTCGGCAAATTCACGAATGGCGGTGTCGCGGCAGAAGGCAAGGATGCCGCGATAGATCATGACCGCGCCGGTCTCACCAGCATGGTCGGAACGCAATTCACCGATCAGCCAGGCGGGCATTTCGGAAATAGCGATATCGGGCAGGGCAGGGGTAATGGCATTCATCGCCCCTGAAATGGCGCGCTCCGGGCGTGCGACAAGGGCTTATCCGTCGAACAATGGCAGTTTCCGCAGGCTACCAGTCGCCAGGCACGCAAACCGCCTAGGCAAGCCATTCATCCCGAGCGCGCATCCCAAGCGCCGTCAGTGCCGGCACGAGGTCCGGGTGGTCGCCGTAATTCTCGGACATGCACAGCAATTCCGCGGTGACAAAGAGTTCGGCAATCGTCAGGCTTCGGGCCACAACCGAGCCAAGAAAAACCCTCCTGATACGGCTTTCCAAAATCTGATCGAGACTCGAAAAGGCTATGAGAAAGGCCAAATCTTGATGCTGAAGGCCAATGCCCCAGCCTTCCCAGTCAATAATCTCTAGCCGCGGACCTGCAATGTTCTTCCAGTGCAAACCCCCCGTGGATGGTCTCCCACACGCAATCCGCGTAATCGAGATTTATTGCCCATCTTTCAGATACCCGCCGCCGAACCAGGTCGAAGCGCGTATTGACCCGATCTGTGCTTACGCCTCTCAACCATCGAAGCGCTTCGCGCAATTCAATCAAAAACTCATCTGAGACAGCCCCATGGGGCGATATCTTGTGCTGGCTCTCACCAATGATGCCGCCGGATAGCTTATCCGTGACGATAAGCTGGGTCCTGATGTCTTCGCCAAACTCGTATACCTGATGGAGCTTCGGCTTCCACGGAACCGGCCAATGGGACGCGGTTTTTTCGCCTTCCCACTCTCGGCCAAACGCCTTTTCTTTGGGCGCCGAAAACATCTTTGCCCAGAATATACTGCCGCTCCTGGTCCTCACCGCCGAGCCAATGGATTTATTATTCCAGCCAAAGGATGGGTTTCCGACGGGCTCGTAATGGAGCCGACGAAGCTCGTGACATAGCCGTTGATGCAGATCCTGGCTCAAACTTCCCCGACCATACCACGCTTTTCCCGCGCATGGCGCCACAGCGCCAGCCCGCGATACACCCCATGCACCATCTTGCTATAGGGCAGCGCCACAAACAGCGCCAAAACCAGGCCCAGATGCAAAGCGAGCATGACGCCCATCGCCCCGGTATGGCGCACCACCAGCAGCAAAAGCCCGGTCGCACTCACCAGAAATAGCAGCGACAGCATGGCGTATTCACCACCCACCAGGCGTTTCGCAACCGGCACCGGGTCCGTGATGATCTTGAGCCGGATCAGGCCGGCGGTACCCAGGCAGAGCAACACGCCGCCCCAAGTGCCGAATTGCACCGGCAAGGACCAGAAAGAATGCGGCGACCGCAGGCCGAGGAAGTGATGATAGATCGCCCCCGTTGTGGTAGCCGCGAAGCACAGCATGAAGCCATAGAAAGCCGCCTGATGCATCCAGCGCTTTTGGCTCGAAAAACTGTCATCCACATCATTGCAGCCATGCCCGCCACCGCCAAGATTGCGCAGCGTCAGGATATCCACCGCCGTATCCACCACTGGCCCGGGCGCCGGCGCACCGCCACCTACTTCGCGCCAATAGCGTATGCCACCGATCAGCATGGCGATGATCGCATAACCGAAAGTGCCACCCGCCAATGTTACCATCAGCCACATGGGGATCACGCGAAAGAAGGCGCCTTCGCCGCGCTGCGCGGTATACAGGATGGAAGGATCAACCAGGGCCATGGTCAGCAGCAGCACCAGCGTCACACCAAGGGCAGCGGCCAGCGTCACCACCGTGCCATTGCGTTCAAACAGCGTCCCCATGGCGCGTGGCCAGGCGTAATGCGCATAGGATTGCGCGCGGATTTCCGCAAAGGTCACGGGAAGATTGATGCCGAATTCATGCGGCGGCGCGTATTGGCAGGCGTGGTAGCAGCCTTTGCAACCGTGACACAGATTGGCGAGATGCGTCAGATCGCCCGTGGAAAATTCCCGCCGCATGGTCATGGCGGGAAACACCGCGCAATAGCTTTCGCAATAGCGGCAGGAATTGCATACCGCCATGTGGCGGCGGGCTTCGGCGGTGGTTTCGTTTTCTTGTAACATCAGCGCGCCCCGCCTTGTTCAATTGCGCACATTACGTGCTGCCTCCTCACCCGCCAGCCGGCCGAATACGGTGCCAATCGTCATGCCAAAGCCCGCCAGATAGCCCTGGCCCAGGATATTGCCGGCCATGATCTCGCCGGAGGCGAACATATTCGCCGAAGGCTTGCCATCGGCCATCAGGATGCGCGCGCGGTCATTCACCTTCACACCCAAAAAGGTGAAGGTAATGCCGGGCTTGAGCGGGTGGCAGTAAAAGGGCGGCGTATCAATCAACCGCGCCCAATGGCTTTTGGGGGGTGTGAGCCCTTCGGTTCGGCAATCATCGGGCTTCATGGGTTGGAAGGTGCCGGGGCGCACCGCGGCGTTGTAATCCGCGATCACCTTTTCCAATTTGCCCGCATCAATGCCCGCCATGCCGGCAAGTGCCGCGATGCTATTGGCCTTATAGGGTGGGAAGACGCTGGGCAGGTAATTATGCAGTGCCTTGCTGTCGGTGACAGCGAAAGCAACCTGCCCCGGTTGTTGCGCGATCAGGCGCCCCCAAATGGCGTAACGCTTGGGCCAGACATCCTCACCCTCATCATAGAAGCGCTCCACATTGCGGTTCAGCACCACGGCAAAGGGTACGCAATCCAGGCGCATGGCAAGCCCGCCATCTTCCATTGGTGCGCGCGCATCATTGGCAACGGCGTGGAATTGCGTGGGGTCGCCCACTTCCTGCACGCCTTGATCAAGCAGATTGCGCAAAACGCGCCCCTGCGCATAGGGCGTGCCGCGGATCTGGAAACTATCGGCGGCATCGCCCCAATATTTGCGCAGCCAGTCGCGATTGGCCTGAAAGCCACCGGCCGAGGCGATCAGCGCCTTGAAGCGCACACGCTCTGGAAAGCCGTGATGGGAAATGATCGCCTCAGTCGCGAAGCCATCCTTCACCTCAATATGCTGCACTTCGGTATCATACAGAATGCCGATGCCAAGCTGTTCCGCGGTGCGATAGAGCGCATTGACCAGCGCCTTGCCGCCACCCAGGAAAAACGCGTTGGTGCGTGAGAGTGAAAGCGTGCCGGAAAGCGAAGGCTGAAACACCACGCCGCAGGATTTCAGGAAATCCGGCGCGTGTTGCGATGCGCGGATGCACATGCGCGCCAGATGCTCATCCGTCTTGCCGCCGGTCACGCGCAGCAGATCGTCCCAATATTCCTCTTCCAGATAGGATTCGGTCAGCACTTCCGTCGGCGCCGGGTGCAGCGCACGCAGATTGCGCGTGTGGCGGCTATTGCCGCCGCGCATTGTGCGTGGCGCGTGTTCCACCAGCAGCACGCTGGCGCCAGCCTGACGCGCGGTAATGGCGGCGCAAAGCGCGGCATTACCACCACCCGCGACCAGCACATCCCACACCCGAGTGAGGTCCACCATAACGCTATCAATCCTCAACCTTCTTAAATGCCATGTGTAAAAGGGAAATGCGGCTTGTCCAGATGCGGGGTCAGGCCGGCCCCTGATCCAGCCCCGCGCGCAGCGACCCATCCGGGTCCGTGAGCAACCCCTCGCGCAGGAAAAGGTCAATCAGCGTCAGGTTCACGTTGAATTTGATGTCATCCGAATCGGCAACGGCTTCCAACAGGCGCCGGGCGGGCCATAATTCAAAGCGCTCCACCTCATCATCATTGGGCCGCGGCACGACGCCTTCGGGTATGTCCAGGTCGTAGCAATGCAGCACATCGCGCCGGAGCCCCTCATTATTCAGCAGCACATAGGAAACTCGCCCAACCGGCCGCGCGCGGGCCGCCAATTCGGGGGGTAGGGAAGCTTCCTCGGCCGCTTCCTTCACCAGGGTTTCCGCCGCCGTCAGCCCCGCCGGAATGCCACCCGCGACCAGATTATCAATCTGCCCCGGTGCCACCGCCTTGGCGCGGGACCGGACGCCGACCCAGATATGCAGCCCATCGGTGCGGCGCACCAGGCCATTCATATGCACGCCCTGAGACATGACCCCAAAGGCCGGCAGCGCCCCGCGGTCAAGTGTGCCCAGCACCGGCCCATTGCTGATTTGGCGCACATCAAACGCCTCGTTCCTGATACGCAGAAACCCGCCCTCGACCAGGCTGGGCAGGGCGGCGGCGAGTGCGTCGCTGCGCGCACCGCTGGTCTTCAACCGGCCAGCCAGGGCGACACCATGCTGATCGAAGTGGAAATCACGCGGGCGGAAGGTCAGCGCGCGGGCCAATTCCAGCGTGACGAAGCCCACCTGCACGCCCGCTATGTGAAAAGCCAGAAAGCCGGCGGGGGAGGCGATATTGTTGCAGGCGGCGATATGGCGGGCGAAGCGTTCCATCCGCCCATCTAACACCCGGCGACACGGCAAGGCGAGGAGGGGCCAGGGCTTGCCGGGCAGGGTCGCTCTGGCCCATGACAGAACCAATCATGACCCCGCCTGCTTCCCCGCCCCGCCCCAACGCCAGCATTCCCTTCTCGGCGCTTGGCCGCATCGCGCCGCATCTTTGGCCGGTGGGTGAGCCCATGCTGCGGCTGCGCGTGGTGGCGGCGCTGCTGCTGCTGGCCGCGGCCAAGGCGGCGAATGTGCTGGTGCCAATCGCCTATGCGCGCGCGGTGGATGCGCTGGCGCCGCAATCGGGTGCGGGCGCGGTGATTGCCGTGCCGATTGCCCTGCTGGTGGGCTACGGTTTGCTCCGCGTCATGGCATCGGCGCTCGGGGAATTACGCAACGCCGTGTTTTCCAAGGTGCAGGCGCGCGCCGGGCGCCGCGTGGCCTTGCAGGTGTTTCGCCATTTGCACGCGCTTTCCATGCGCTTTCACATGGACCGCGCAACCGGCGGGCTTTCGCGCGTGATTGAAAGGGGCGTGCGCGGCATCGCGACATCGCTCAATTTTCTGCTGTTCAACATCATTCCGACCATTGTCGAAATTCTGTTCGTTGCCGTCATTCTGTGGTGGATGTTCGCGGCGTCCTTCGCGCTGACGATGATTGGCACCATCATCGCTTATGTCGCCTTCACGCTGACTTTCACCAATTGGCGGCTGCGTTTTCGCCGCCAGATGAACCAGACGGATGAGGAAGCGAATACCAAGGCGGTGGACAGCCTGCTGAATTATGAGACCGTGAAGTATTTCGGCAATGAAGCGCATGAATCGCGGCGCTATGATGAAAGCATGACGCGCTATGAAAGCGCCTATGTCAAAAGCGAAACCACGCTCAATATGCTGAATGCCGGCCAGGCCACCATCATGGCGGTTGGGCTTACAATCACCATGCTTTTGGCGGGCCGCAGTATTGCCAATGGCAGCATGAGCATTGGCGATCTGGTGATGGTGAATACCTATCTGATCCAGCTCTATCAGCCCTTGAACATCCTTGGCTTCGCCTATCGCGAAATCAAGCAGGGGCTGACCGATATGGAGCAGATGTTCGCGCTGCTGGATGTGCCCGCCGAAGTGCGTGATGCGCCAGATGCGAAGCCCCTGGCCGTGGCCGCGGGTGAAATCCGCTTTGAAGATGTGCGCTTTGGCTATCGGCCCGATCGCGAGATTCTGAAAGGCGTTTCCTTCACCGTGCCGCCGGGGAGGATGCTCGCCATTGTCGGGCCGACCGGGGCGGGGAAATCCACCATCTCTCGCCTGCTGTTTCGCTTTTATGATGTGACGGGCGGGCGCGTTCTGGTGGATGGGCAGGATGTGCGCGCCATCACGCAGCAAAGCCTGCGCGCCGCCATTGGCGTGGTGCCGCAGGATACCGTGCTGTTCAATGACACGATTCGCTACAACATCGCCTATGGCCGGCCGGGTGCCACCGATGCCGAGATTGAAAACGCGGCGAAGCTTGCGCAGGTGCATGATTTCGTCATGCGCTTGCCGGATGGCTATGCGACGCGCGTCGGTGAACGTGGCCTCAAGCTTTCAGGTGGTGAAAAGCAGCGCGTGGCCATTGCGCGCACGATTCTGAAGGACCCCCGCCTGCTGATCCTGGATGAGGCGACCAGCGCGCTCGATACACGGACCGAACAGGATATCCAGGCGGCTTTGCGTGACGTCGCGCGCAATCGCACCACACTTGTCATCGCGCATCGGCTGTCCACCGTGGTGGAAGCGGATGAGATCATCGTCTTGCAGGATGGCACCATCGCCGAACGCGGCACCCATGGCGGCCTGATCGCTGCCGGCGGGCTTTACGCCGATATGTGGCGCCGCCAATCGGAGGCGATGGCCGCGGCTGAGGCCGCCGCCCGCGCCCAGGCGGCAGCCGATTTGGAAATGCCCCGCCAGCGACCGAACGCAGCCCCCCCTTCCCCTGGCCCCTGAGCCTCCCTATTTGCCTGTTACATTCAGGAGCTACCCATGCAGATGGACCCGGAGGGCATCGCGCCCGAGGATTTGAGCCATGCCGGTTCGGTCGTGGACAAGGCGATCGAATATATGATGGAACAGCAAATCCAGCCGATTTCCATCGCATCCGCCCTGCTGGGTGGGGCGCTTGGGGTGCTGACCCGCACGCTCGATGACCGCGCCGTGGCCGGGGTGCTGCGACAGGCCTTGGCCTCGGTCGAAAGCGGCGAATTCCGCGCCCCTCCGCCGGCTTGATACTTGACGCGCGCGGGACTTCCCGCCAAAAGCGCGCCTTCACGTTGAACCCGCGCGCGGGCCCCGCTTGCGCGCCTTTATGTTTGGATTTCCGCTATGTCTCGCCGCTGCGTCATTACAGGCAAGGGTGTTCTGGCAGGTAACAATGTCAGCCACGCCAATAACAAGACCCGCCGTCGCTTCCTGCCCAATTTGCAGGAAAGCTCCTTCTGGTCGGAAATCCTGGCCGCGCCGGTGAAGCTGCGCCTTTCCACCAATGGGATTCGCACGGTGGAGCATAATGGCGGGCTTGATGCCTTCCTGCTCGGCACGCCGGACCGCAAGCTGACGGTGGACGCCATTGCGCTGAAGCGCCGCCTGGAACGCGCCCAGGCCGCCAAGGCCGCCTGAGGCCCATTTCCTCATTCCGGTTTTAACCCGCGGGGGCAGCTTTCGCGGGTTTTATTTTACGGCCTTGCCCCCCGCTGCCGCTCAATCTCCCGCCAGCGCGCCACATTCCGGTTATGCGCTTCCAGGGTTTCGGCGAAGGCATGCCCGCCCGAACCATCCGCCACAAAATAAAGAAAATTGCTCGTCGCCGGCTTTGTGGCGGCGCGGAGCGAGTCGCGGCCCGGATTGGCGATCGGCCCCGGCGGCAGGCCGCGATTGCGATAGGTATTGAAGGGGCTGTCGCGGTCCAGATCAGCGCGCGTGATAGGCCGATCCAAAGCCGCGCCACCTAAAGCCGCATAAACCACGGTCGGATCCGATTGCAGCGGCATATTGCGCCTGAGGCGATTGATGAAGACCGAAGCGACCAAGGCGCGCTCATCCGCCTTGCCGGTTTCGCGTTCAATGATGGAGGCCAGAATCAGCGCTTCCCGCGCGCTGCGCAGCGGCAAATTGGGCGCGCGGTCACGCCAGGCTTCGGCCAGCGTGGTATTCATCGCAGCCTGGGCGCGGCGGATCAGCGCGGCGCGGCTATCGCCCCATTCAAAGGCATAGGTCTCAGGCAGGATACTACCCTCGGCGATTGGCTCCGCCTCCCCCACCAACCCTTCGGTCTTGTCCAGCAGGGCCTGGATTTGCAGTGCGGATAGGCCTTCGGGGATGGTCACGCGGCGCTGGACGGGCCGTGCCTCCCGCAGGATTTCCAGCACCTGCTTGAGCGAAGCGGCGGCGGGGAAAGCGAATTCCGCCGCGCGCAAGGGGCCGGCGCTTTTCGTGAGTTGGCTCGCGATCAGGAAATGCCGCCCATCGGCGATGATGCCAGCTTCCTTCAATGCGCCGGCAATCGCCTCAGTCCCGCCACGCGGAATAACCAATGCCGTGTCAGCGGCCAGCGGACCGGGTGCCTCATAGATATCGCGCGCCCATTTGGCCGCCGCGCCAAGGCCAATCAATACAGCCAGGATCAGGCCAAGCAGGATAAGCGCCACCCGCCCGCGGCGTTTGCGCGGTGCGGGGGAAGTTTCACTCATGCGTAATTAGGGCGCGCCGCGGAAAATAATACTGGCATTGGTGCCGCCAAAGCCAAAGGAATTGGACAGCGCAATATCAATCTTACGCCGCTGCGGTTCCTTCGCCACGCGGTCAATCGCGCTTTCGCGGGATGGCTTTTCCAGATTGAGCGTGGCGGGGGCGACCTGGTCACGAATGGCAAGGATGGAGAATATCCCCTCCACCGCGCCCGCCGCGCCGAGCAAATGCCCAACGGCGGATTTGGTGGAAGACATGGCAAGCCCACGCGCCGCATCGCCCCAAAGGCGTTCCACCGCTTCCAGTTCCAGGTCATCTCCAAGCGGGGTGGAGGTGCCATGCGCATTCACATATTGGATTTGCTCAGGCGTGATGCCAGCGCTGGCGAGCGCCGCCTTCATGGCGCGGAAGGCGCCATCATGGCCCTCGGCCGGGGCGGTGATGTGATAGGCATCGCCACTCATGCCATAGCCGATCACCTCGCCGTAAATCTTTGCGCCGCGCGCCTTGGCGTGGTCCAATTCTTCCAGCACCAAAACGCCAGCACCTTCGCCCATGACAAAGCCATCACGCGCTTCATCCCAAGGGCGGGACGCCGCGGTTGGATTGTCATTAAAGCCGGTGGAAAGGGCGCGCGCGGCGCAGAAGCCTGCCATGCCGATCTCACCTACCGCCGCTTCCGCGCCGCCGGCGACCATCACATCGGCATCGCCCAAAGCAATCAGCCGCGCCGCATCGCCCAGCGCATGCACGCCGGTGGCGCAGGCCGTGACCACGGAATGATTGGGCCCCTTGAAGCCATAGCGGATGGAAACCTGGCCGGAGGCAAGATTAATCAGCGCTGACGGGATGAAGAAGGGCGAAATGCGCTTGGCCTTGCCTTGCAGGATAAGGGAAGCGGCTTCCTGAATCGTCTCAAGCCCGCCAATGCCCGACCCGATCATCACGCCGGTGCGGCAGCGCTGATCTTCATCCTGCGGCGCCCAGCCGGAATCGGTTACCGCTTCATCCGCCGCGACCATCGCGAATTGGATGAAGCGATCCATCTTTTTCTGATCCTTGACAGGGATCCACTCATTGATGTCGAGTCCACCATCCGCCTTCACGCCCGCGGGGACTTGCCCAGCGATCCGTGCCGGCAGGCCGGACGCATCAAAGGATTGAATGGCGCCGATGCCGGAATGGCCGGCGAGCATGCGCTTCCACACATGCTCGACGCCGACACCCAGCGGGCAGGCAATGCCCATGCCCGTCACGACAACGCGACGTGGCGCGAAACCCTTGTGGAACACGCGCAATTCCCCGTTTGATCAGCGAAGGGGCGCTCAGGCGCCCTTGTGCTTTTCGATATAGTCGATCGCGTCCTTCACGGTCGTGATCTTTTCCGCGGCATCATCCGGGATTTCCACGCCGAAGGCTTCTTCGAACGCCATCACCAATTCAACGGTGTCAAGGCTGTCCGCGCCCAGGTCGTCAATGAAGGATGCCTCAGTGGTCACCTTCGCTTCTTCGACGCCAAGGTGCTCGACCACGATCTTCTTGACCTTCTCGGCGGTATCGCTCATCGCGTAACTCTCCATTTGGCGGGGCTTGGCCCGCGCTCCCCAAAACAATGCGGCTGGCTGCCCGATGGCCTGGGACTCGCGCCCCACCCCGCCCGGCGGCGTCGCCTTAACATAGGCTAGGGCGGTGGCCTAGAGCATTTTCAAGCCAAGTGGAACCGCTTGGCGGCTCGGAAAATGCGATCAACTCACTGCCTGATGCCTTATTGCCGCGTTTCCGCGGCGAGGAGGCATCAGGCTGGCGAGGGTGGTTTGGTCAAGATTCCGGCAAGAAAGCGCTATGCCCTCAGCTCGCCGCGTAAAGATACATGGGCAAGGGCTGGGTTTCATCCGTGACCGATTTCACCCCCGGCACCCCCTCCGCCAGGACCCTAAGGCCCCGCTTGATGGCGTCTGAGCGGGAGAAGCCATGGAAGGTGACCGCGCCATCCTTCACATCCACCATGATGTAATAGGTATCCGCCCAGGGTTCCTTGCGCATGGCGGCAAGCACAGCGGCGCGGATACGCTCATCCGGGATGCCTTCGGCTTTTTCGGGCGGCAGCAGCAGGGCGTGCAGCAGATCAGCCCGGCTGATCAGGCCCCGCAGCCGCCCTTCGGAGACCACCAGCACCCGGCGAATCCCATGCTTTTCCATGACCTGCGCCACATGCGCGGCGCTGGCATCGGGTTCCACGGTGATCAGCTTTTCGGTCATGATGTCGCGCGCCTTGGCACCATGGGTGCGGGCGTAATGCTCCGCGCCCCGCGCCGGGTCGCCAAACAGCCCACTCAACCAAGAAGCGGGCTTGTCTTCCTCCCCAGCCAGCCGGCGGATCAAATCCGCTTCCGTCACCATGCCAAGCAAAGCACCATCAGCCCCGAGCACCGGCACGGCGGAAATGCCGCGCTCGGCAAGAAGCCGCGCCATGGCAATCACCGGGGTTTGCGGCGGCACGGTAACGAGTTCGGTGGTCATCAAATCACGGGCGGTGAGATTGGACATGGGGCTATTCCTCCTGACTATTATTTTTGCCTAGCCTGAATTGCTCGAACTTTTCTTGACGCAGGTCAATGGAGCATTGGTTCTCGCAACGCTTGGGCGAATATGCGAGATTGAATGCATGAAGGCAGTGACATTGTTCTGCACCATGATGCTGGGCGGCTGTGGCTTGCTAGGCGGGGTGGGGCTGACCAGCCCGGCGCCGCAGGGCCAGTTGGTGCCCCCGGAAGCCCTGGCGCCCCTGATGCCCCCGCCCGCCGGACGGTCGCTTTGGGCTGAGCTTGGTCAGGATGCCGGGCAGGCGCGCCCGGTGCGCCAGGAAGGGCCGCGCTACTTCTGGCGCATGGATGAGGGGGTGGTTTTCGTGACCGAAGGTGCCCGGGTGGTGGCCACCGCCGGGCTGCCGACCCTATTGCTGGCCAGCACGCCCATTGGCGATGATCCGCTGCGCCGCGGCGCGCCGCTTGGCCCGGGGCCGCTTCGCCTTGCCCATAGCTTCGACTTTGCGGGCGCCGAAGGCCGGCCCGAGCAAATGCGCTTTGGCCAGGTGGTGCAATGCCGGATTGAGCCTGAGGAGCCCGACATTGGCGGCGTGATCGAACGCGTCGAGATTTGCGAGGGCGCCGCGTTTTTCACCAATCGCTTCTGGTTCCGCGCCGCAGATCGCGTGCTGATCCGTTCGGAACAATGGATCGGGCGCGATGTGCCGCCGCTGCGCCTGGAAGTGGCGGTGGAGGGGAGTTGAGGCGCGTGACGCAGGCGCCCGTTACAGCCTCACACTTTCCCAAACCCAGCCACGCTTGGCCTGATCCGCCTTTTGCCAGGCCGCAATCTGATCCTTCAAGCGCAGCGTCAGCGCGATATCATCAAGCCCTTCCAACAGCGCATCGCGCTTGCGCGCATCAATACTGAAGGGGATCTCGGCCCCTTCCGGCGTAATCACCACCTGACGCACCAGATCAATCGCGGTGTGGCGCGCACCCTGGCTCGCTTCCGTCTCGGCGGCGATCTGCTTCACCACTTCCTCGGGTAGGGCAATCGGCAGCAAGCCGTTCTGGAAGCAATTATTGTGGAAGATATCGCCGAAGCTTGGCGCAATGACGCAACGAATCCCTGCACCCATCAGTGCCCAAACGGCACCTTCGCGCGATGATCCGCAACCGAAATTCGCCCCCGCCAGCAGAATGGGCGCTTCGCGATAGGGCGCCTTGTTCAGCACGAAGTCAGGATTTTCTGCGCCATCCGGCAGAAAGCGCAAATTCTCGAAAGCATAAGGCCCAAGCCCGGTGCGCCCGGTGCCAACCAAACGCTGGATGCGAATGATCAGATCGGTATCCACATTGGCGCGCATCAAGGGCGCGGCAGGGCCAGCAAGTTTGGTGAATTTTTCCATGATCGCCGTGCCCTCTTACGCTGCGAAGTGCCGCACATCAGCAATGGCGCCCGCAAGCGCCGCCGCCGCCGCCATGGCTGGCGATGCCAAATGCGTCCGCGCCCCCGGCCCTTGGCGACCGACAAAATTGCGGTTGGATGTGGAAACGCAGCGCGCACCGGGCGGCACAGCTTCGCCATTCGCAGCGACACATAGCGCGCAGCCTGGTTCTCGCCATTCAAAGCCCGCAGCAGTGAAGGTGGCATCCAGCCCTTCGGCTTCGGCTTCCTTCTTCACGCGCTCAGAACCAGGCACAACCCAGGCGGTCACATGCGCCGCTACCTTGCGCCCGCGCAGCAGGGCAGCGGCGGCGCGCAAATCCTCGATGCGTGAATTGGTGCAGGAACCGATGAAGACCCAATCAATCTTCGTGCCTGCAATCGGCTGACCGGGCTTGAGGTCCATATAGGCCAAGGCGGCTTCATAAGCGGCGCGGCGAATGGGATCAGGCGCTGCGGCAGGATCGGGCACGCGGCCCGTGACAGGCAATACCTGTTCGGGGCTGGTGCCCCAGGTGATTTGCGGCGCGATATCCGACATGGAGATCATCAGATCGGAATCGAAGACCGCATCGGCATCACTCGGCAGGCTCAGCCAATGGGCAAGCGCCGCGTCCCAGGCCGCGCCCTTGGGTGCGAAGCGCCGGCCAGCGAGCCATTCGTAAGTCACATCATCGGGGGCGACCATGCCCATCTTGGCGCCCATTTCGATGGAAAGATTACACAGCGTGAGCCGCCCTTCCACCGAAAGCGCGCGCACGGCGGAACCGGCATATTCCACCGCGTAACCCGTGCCGGCACCGGTGCCGAAACGGCCAATGGCATGCAGGATCATATCCTTCGGCGTGACACCGGCGGGTGCAGCGCCTTCAAACCGAATGCGCATGCGCTTCGGTTTTTTCTGCGGCAGGGTTTGGGTTGCCAGCACATGGCGCAATTCCGAAGCGCCAATGCCAAAAGCCAGCGCGCCGAGCCCGCCATTGGTACAGGTATGGCTATCGCCGCAGACCAGCGTGGTGCCGGGCAGCACAATCCCAAGCTCCGGCCCCATCACATGCACAATGCCATTGCCATCCTGCCCAAGATCAAAAAGCCGCACACCGGTTTCGGCGGCGCGCTTGCGCAAGCCTGCAATCAACTCACCGCCTTTCGGGAAGCTTTCGGCGGTACGACCCGGCGTTGTTGCGACCGCATGATCCGGTGTCGCGAAGACAAGCTCAGGATGCGGCACGGCATAGCCCGCTTCCCCCACCTCACGCAGCGCGCGCCCGCCCGAGAGATCATGCAGCAGCACACGGTCGCAATGCAGCAGCGACCAGCCGGAACCGAGCTCCGCGATCACATGCGGGTCCCAAATCTTGTCGAATAGCGTCGCGGCCATGTGCTTCCCCTGAATGCTTGACGGCGGCACCGCTGGCGCCGCACCGTCTGCCCCTATCACGCCGCGCCAAAGATGCGCGGTCAAGCTCTGGGAGGGGTGAGATGGCGCGGATCACGCGGCGCGGGCTGGCAGGCTTGGGATTGGCTGCGCCTTTTCTGGCGCGGCAGGCTTGCGCACAGGGCAGCTATCCGGATCGGCCCGTGCGCATGATTGTGCCCTATAGCGCGGGCGGTGTTGCCGATACCATTGCCCGCATCATTCAGTCGAAAGAGGCGGAACATCTCGGCCAATCCTTCATTATCGAAAACCGCACCGGTGCGTCGGGTTCGATTGGCGCCATGGCGGTGGCGCAAAGCCCCGCAGATGGGCACACATTCTTGTTTGAAGGTGCGACTTTCGCGACGCTACCATTGGTGAGCCGGAGCCTGCCGATTGACTATACATCTGCCTTCATTCCCGTGGTGCAGGTGACGACGCAGCCCTATATGCTTGGCGTGCGTGCGGGCTTTCCGGCGCGTGATTTGGCCGGGTTTGTGGCCGAAGCCAAGCGCCGGCCGGGCGAGATCACCTATGGCACGCCAGGTGTTGCGCATATCGGCCATTTCATGGGCGAATTGCTGCAATTGATGGCCGGCATCAAGCTGGAACATATCCCTTATCGCGGCGGCGCTGATGTGGCGCGCGAATTGGCTGGCGGGCGGTTGGATGCGGGCATCATCTCCTATTCCAGCCTGCGGCCCGCGGTGGAACGCGGAACGACTCTGCTGGCCAGCACGGCGGCTGAACGACAAGCCAGCCTTCGCCAGATCCCCGTGATTGCCGAAACCTATCCCGGCTATGATCTGGTGTCCTGGACGGGATGTTTTGCGCCCGCCGGCACGCCGGAAGCGGCGCAGAATCGCTTTGTCGCAGCCATTCATCACGCGCTGAAAGACCCTTCCATTCAGGCGCGGCTGGAAGCGACCGGTGCGGACCCGGTGATTTCCTCCCCCGCTGCCTATCAGGCGGTGATCGCGAAGGACCGCGAAGTCGCGCGACGCATCGTGGCCGCGACGGGGCTTTCCATTTCCTGACCGGGCTGGACAGGCAGGGCCTGAGAGCGGAAGCTTTCGCCTGAGGAAATGATAGGGAACCGCCCCATGGCCGATACCACCAAGCTGCGTCTGCATTGGTCGCCACGCTCACCCTTTGTGCGCAAGGTGATGATCGCTGCGCATGAGCTTGGCCTTGCGGATCGGATTGAAACCACGCGCACGCGGGTTGCGCTGAGCGAAATCAATAGAGGTCTGCTGGGCGACAACCCTCTCGGCAAGATACCGTCTCTGTTACTGGATGATGGCACCATCCTCTATGATTCGCTGGTGATTTGCGAATATCTGGACAGTATTGCGGATCTCCCGCGGCTTTTCCCCGCTGCCGGCCTGGCGCGTTTTCAGGCGCTGCGGCGCCATGCGCTTGGCAATGGTTATCTTGATATGCTGATCCTCTGGCGCAATGAACGCGAACGCGCGGCCCCTTCCGCCGGCATGATCGAAGGTTTTGAATTGAAACACGCCGCAACGCTGAAGGCGTTGGAAGCAGAGGCCCCGGCTCTGGCACAGGATGATTTCGGCATTGGTCATATCGCCATTGCCTGCGCGCTATCCTACCTCGATTTCCGATTTGACGCGCTGCAATGGCGCGAAGGAAATCCAGCGCTGAGCGCATGGCACGCTGCGGCGATTGCCCGGCCTTCCTTCCTGGCAACCGCCGTGGTGGATGATTGACCCGATGCGCGATGCCGGCAGCATGATTGGCAGTTTTTGCGAAACAATAGCGGAGGCAAGGTGATGAAACTCTCGCGCAGAAATATGCTCGGCCTTTTCATGGCCTTGCCCTTGCCGGCGCTGGCGCAGGCATTCCCTGATCAGCCCATCAGGCTGATTGTGCCATTCCCGCCCGGTGGCCCCGCCGATATCATCGGGCGGCTGATTTCGCGTGTCATGGGTGAAAAACTCGGCAAGCCGGTGATTGTGGAAAATCGCTCCGGCGGCGGGGGTTTGGTGGGTATTGAAGCGGTGGCGCGCGCGCGGCCCGATGGGCTCACCATCGGCCTTGCCAGTAGCGGGGTTCTAACCGTGCAGCCGCATTTGACGCAGCAAATGCCCTTTGATGCTTTGCGCGATTTGGCGCCGATTGGCATGGTGATTTCCGTGCCGCAAATCCTGACGGTCAATCCAAACCTGCCGGTGCGTGATTTGCGCGAATTCATCGCCCGCGCCAAGGCGGAACCGGGCAAGCTTTCCTATGGCTCGGCCGGCATTGGGTCTTCACTGCATATGTCCATGGAATTGCTGAAGCAGCTTAGCGGTATTGATGTGGTGCATGTGCCCTATCGCGGTGCCGCGCCGGCGGTAACGGATGCTGTGGCTGGACGTATCGAGATTTTGATGGCTGACGTGCCGGCGATTCTTTCGCAAATTCGCGCCGGCACACTCCGGCCACTCGGTATCAGCGCGCCCAGGCGGCTGGATATTCTGCCCGATCTGCCAAGCCTGGTCGAAGCCGGCCTGCCCGAGATGATTTGCGATACAAGCTATGGGCTTGTCGCCCCTGCCGGCACACCGGCTGAGCGCATCACGCTATTGCGCAACGCCATGGTGGCCGCGATCAATGACCCTGAAACGCGCCAGGCTTTTGCGGCACAGGGTGGCACGCTTGTTGGCAGCACGCCGGAGGAATTCACCCAGGCCATTCGTGAAGGCAGCGCGCGTTGGGGCCAGGTGGTCCGCGCCGGTAATATCAAATTGGAGTAACTGATGAACCCCTTTCCCGATCTGCAAGCCTTCAAGGTCAGTATTACCGATCACGTCGCAACGGTGATGATTGCGTGCCCGCCGGTGAATGCGCAAAACAGCGCCTTTCGCGATGAAATCACGCGCATTTTCGATACCTTCCACGAAATGCCCGAAGTGCGTGCCGTGGTCCTGACCGGTGAGGGGCGAAACTTCTCCGCCGGGGCGGATTTGAAGGACAGGCCGGATGTAACACGGCACGGCGCCTTCCCCCGCCATAACCGCCTGGTGCGCGCGGGCTTTGATTGCATCATGGAATGCGGCAAGCCGGTGATTGCGGCGGTGAATGGTGCCGCCATTGGTGCGGGCTGTGTGTTGGCCTTGGTCTGCGATATCATCGTCGTCGCCGAAGACAGTTTCATGTCCATGACGGAGGTCGAGGTTGGCCTCGCCGGCGGCGTGCGCCATGTTCTGCGCCATTTCGGGCAATCCAATGCGCGGTTGATGCTCTATACCGCGCGGCGGTTTTACGGGCCGGACCTTTATCGCATGAATGTCGCCTCCGCTTGCGTGCCGCAGGATCAATTGCTGGGAATAGCGCAGGGGATTGCCGGCGAGATCGCATCCAAGGTGCCACTTGCGGTGGAGGCAGCGAAGCGCGGCTTTACGCTGACCGAATATCTGCCGCTGTCAGAGGGCTATCGCTACGAACAGACGCAAACCGCGGCCTTGTCACGCACGGAAGACACGCGCGAAGCGCAGCGCGCATTTGCGGAAAAACGCAAGCCAATCTTCAAGGGGCGTTAGCAGGCTTCCCAAAATCAGGTCACGCGCAAGCCGCATGATCGAATGCTTATGCGTTTCCCGTTCACCTTCGGTATTTGGATGCTGGCGCCATGTAGTGATTGTTAAAGACCAAAAATCGGCGGGGTCCGGGGTAACACTGTTACCCCGGCGGGGTCGGGGGCGGAGCCCCCGTCATGCTCCCTCCCCGAACACGAAAAGGGGGCCGAAGCCCCCTTCAAAACGCGCAGCGCTGTAACGCAGGCCGAAGCCCGCGCAACATCACCCCTGGCGGGCCTTCAGCCGCGGATTCTTCTTATTGATCACGTAAACACGACCGCGGCGGCGTACCACAACGCAGTTCTTGTCACGGGTCTTGGCGGTCTTCAGTGAGTTACGAATTTTCATTGGTCAAACCTTTCGAAGGCGCGGTGTCTAAGCGGGGCAGGGGGCCAAGTCAACCCATTGGGCAGCCTATTCAGCCGCGCGCCGCTCCTCTTCCATGATGCGCAGAAACCCATCGCGCGTCTGCGGCAGTTTCCGGCCCATGATCTGTTCGGCCACCTGGGTGCGCAACACCTGGGCTGTGCCGCCGGCAATGGCGAACATGCGCGCATCGCGCAAATAGCGCTCCATCGGGTTGTCGCGCGAATAGCCGGCCGCGCCCCAAACCTGCAAAGCCTGGTTGGTCACCCTGATCGCCATCTCGCCCGCCAGTACCTTGGCCTGGGCGGCAGCCAGACGATCCGGAAAGCCATTCGGCCCCGCGCTTTTCGCCGCACGCCAGACCAAGGCGCGGGCGGCTTCCACCTCAATGGACATATCCGCCAGCATCCAGGCAAGGCCCTGGAATTCGCCAATGGGTCGGCCAAATTGGCGCCGGGTCTGCGCGCGGTCCAGCGCATGTTCATAAGCGCCGGCGGCCAACCCCAGGGCGACGGTCGCCGCCCCCACGCGCTGGCCATTATAGGCGTCAATCAGCCGGCCAAAGCCCCGCGCCCAGCCGCCGGGCGGGCGCAGCACCATGCTATCGGGCACTTCCAGCCCGACGATTTCCGTCTCGGCTTCCGGCATCCCACAAAGCCCGAGGGAGGGGATGCGCTTGAAGCTAATGCCAGGCGGAGGCCCATCACCCCGACGCACCACCAGGAAGCCGCCAATGCCCTGATCGCGCCCATCTTCAATCACGCGCGCGAAGATCAGATGCAGCCGGGAAACCCCGCCGCCAGTGATCCAGGTCTTGCGGCCATTGATCACCCAGGTATCGCCATGGCGCACGGCGCGCGTGGTCATTTCTGTCGCCGCCGAGCCGGCTTCGGGTTCGGTGATCAGAATCGCGGGCTTGTCGCCGGCCAGCACCAGATCAGCCGCGATGCGCTTTTGGGCATCTGTGCCATAGGCCATGATGGCGCCAATTGCGCCCATATTGGCTTCCACGGCGATGCGGCCACAAACGGCACAGGCTTTGGCGAATTCCTCGATCACCAGGGCAGCGTCGAAGTAATCGCCCCCTGGCCCGCCCCATGCGCGCGGCACGGTCAGGCCGGTGAAGCCTGCTTCCGCCATGCGTCGCACCATGGGCCAGGGATAGGCGCCAGAGCGATCTGTCTCGGCCGCTTGGGCGGCGGCTTCGCGCGCCAATTCGCGCGCCCGGTCGCGCAGCCTTGCCTGTTCAGGGGTTAAGCCATCCATGATGTGCACCTTATGTGAGACGCGCTTCGATAGCCGCTGCGGCGGCGCGATCCAGTTTGAGCGCCTTGGCGAATTCATCAAGCCAGGCGCGCTCCGCTGCCGCGATCTCCCCCGCGCCGACCACGGCGGCGGCGTAGAGTTGCGCGGCCAGCATCGGGTCGCTCGCCAGTTTCGCCAATGCCGCCGGCGCCAGTGGCTTGTCGAAATCAGCGAGAACTGTGTCGCGCGCGGCGGGGCTGAGGCCCGCGCCATCCAATTGCGCGGCGATGCGCCCGCGTTCTTCGGCATCTATCGCGCCATCGGCCTTGGCTGCGGCAATCATCGTGCGCAGCATCAAAAGCGCTTCGGCGCTTTCGGCGCTGGGGGCTTCTGCCGGCGCGGGGGTGACGGGCGCCCAAGGATCGGCGGCTTGTTTGCTGGCGCCCGGCGCATGGCCCCAAGGATTGCTGGGGGCTGCGGGAGAATCCTTCAAACCACCCCGGCCGGGCGCTTTCTTGATTGGGGGCGCGCTGGCACTGCCTTGCCGCGACGGCCCGGCCCAATAGAAACCGCCAGCCTTTGCGCTCGGCGCTGGTCTTTGCGGGGGCGCGGCGGGCGGGGGCAGGGTTTGACTTTGGCGCAGCGCTTCAATGGCAATACCAGCAAGCCCCGCCAGCGCGCGCGCTAATTGCGCATTGCCAGCCGGGGCGCGCCGCGCATAACCGGCAGGGCTGCGCCGCCGCGGCGCCCTACCGCCGGACAGAACCGCGCCAATCACCTGCCCAAGATCGAAACCGGCCATGTCCCCCCCTTCCTTGCAGGCAGAATTACAAATCCTGCAGCACGGCGGCAATTGTCGGCGCCAAGGCGCGAAATTCCTCAGCCCTAGGGCTGCGTGCGCGCCACGCCAAGCCGATGCGACGGCTCGTGCCATTTTCCAGCGGCCGCGTCACCAGCCCAGTGCCTGCCAGGACGCCGCCCGCCACAGCAAGGCGTGGCAGCAGCGTCACACCAAGCCCGCTGGCGGCCATTTGCACCAGCGTATGGAGCGAAGTGGCCGAGAATTCCTCGGCGGTCAGCGCCCCCGAAAGCCCACAAGCGGCCAGGGCATGATCGCGCAGGCAATGACCATCCTGCAGCAGCAAGAGTTTTTCATCCAGCAGCGCACGGGGGGCGATGCTGGCGCGCCCGGCCAAGGCGTGATCTTCCGGGCAGGCCAGCAGAAACGGGTCTTCGGCGATACTTAGCGTCTCCGCGCTGCCGCAATCGCAAGGCAGCGCCAGCAGCAGCAAATCAAGCCGCCCGAATTCCAAGGCTTCCACCAGCCTTTCGGTCAAATCCTCGCGCAGCCAAGGGCGCAGGCGGGGGAAGTCGGCGCGCAGCCGCGGCATGAGGCGGGGCAGCAGAAAGGGGCTGATGGTTGGGATGACGCCAAGGCGGATTGGCCCCGAAAGGGGTTCGCGCGCCGCGCTTGCGGTTTCCACGCAGCTATTGAGCGCGGCAAGCGCCACACGCGCGCGTTGAATGAGCTCCGCCCCAAGTGGCGTGAAGACCGGCTTCTTGGCGCCGCTGCGTTCCAATATCGCGGCATCCAATTGCCGCTCCAGGGCGATCATGCCGGCCGAAAGGGTGGATTGCGTGACACCACAGGCCGAAGCGGCGCGGCCGAAATGCTCATATTCGGCGAGCGCCACCAAATAGCGGAGTTGCTGAGGGGTGGGCAACGCGATCATCGTATATTCCGGTTAATAATCAAGGACTTTCATCTGAACCGACGCTGCAAGAAATAGGCGGCAAAAGGCTGCGCCGAAAGGCCCTCGGCACCTTAAACCGTGGATACGCGCGTCAGATGCGGTTCAGCGACGGGTCCAGCGTTCCTGGCCAAGCCTGGTCCCGCCGGCAAAGGTCCAGATACCGGACCAGACACCGTTTTCATTGACGAGCAGGACAAGCCCCGTATCGTTGCCAGAACGGTAACTGACCGTGAGGAAACCCTCATCGCCGATGCCGGTGCCAAGATAACGCTGCCCATCTATCACCCAAGTGACGCGAAAGGTGTCGCCGGTTGGTATCACCTCGACCGTGCCGCTATAAGACGCGCCATCTGGTGAACGCCCCTCGACATTATAGCGGCCAGCGATGCTTTTCTGCGCCGCGGCGCCGCCAGCCAGGGCGGCAAGAATGGGCAGCGACAGCAACAGGCGTTTCTTGATCATCGGGTCGCTCCTTCTTTTTTCTTTTGCAAAGATAGACATCCCCGACGCGAGGGCAAGCAGTGCTACGGAGTACTTCAATACCGCGCCGGATCGTAAGGCTTCGGGTCAATGAAGGGCGCTTCGCCCATCATCATCTCCGCGACCAGCCGCCCGGTGGTGGGGCCAAGCGTAAAGCCCTGATGCGCATGGCCAAAGGCGCACCAGGCGCCGGCCTGGCCGGGGAGGGGGCCGATGATCGGCAGCATATCGGGCGTGCAGGGGCGCACCCCCATCCAGGGATCGTCCTCAACAGCTTCGGCGAGGGGTAGCAGCTTGCGTGCCAGTGGCTCGGCGCGCGCCAATTGCACCGGGGTTTTCGGCGCATCATCTGGCGCGAATTCCGCCCCCGTTGTCAGCCTGACACCAGCGCGCATCGGCACCAGCACAAAGCCGCTATCGGCGTCCAGAAAACCGTGATTGAGCACCGCATTGCCCTGCATGCGGTAATGGCGGTGATAGCCGCGTTTGCCGAAAAGCGGCGGCGCATAGCCAAAACGGCGCGTGAGTTTTGCGGAAGCTGAACCAAGCGCAATCACCACCTGTTCCGCTTCGCGCGCGCCATCGCTGGCTTGCACGCGCCAGCCCGCACCATGGCGTTCAAGGCTGAGCGCATCGCCGCGCAGGATTTCACCACCGGCATCGGTGAAGCGCCGCGCGTAAAACAATGTCAGTGCCTGTGGGTCACTCACCGAAAGCGGATCGGTCCAATGAATGGCGCCAAGGCGCTTGACCAGCAGATGCGGCTCTGCCGCCGCAATGGCGGCTTGATCGAGCAGCGCGTAATTCACGCCCTGTTCGCGCTTCAGCGTCTCAGCTTCCGCAAGGGCGGCATTCAACGCTGCCTGATTATTGTAAAGCCGCATCCAGCCGATGGGGCGGAGCAATGCTTCGGCCTCAGTCCTGCGCGTGAGCGCCACATGTTCATCAATGCAGGTCACGATCAGCCGCGCATAGGCTTCTGCAATCGGCCGATAGCGAGAAGGTGCTGAATGCCACCAATATTTGAACAAGGGCGCGGCAAGGCCGAGCAACGCGGAAGGATGATAGGAAGCATCCACTGATCGGTTCTGCGCCATGCGCCAAAGTGTCGCGATATCGCGCGGGAAAGGGTGCGGATACACCGCTTCGCGCTGGATCAGCCCCGCATTGCCGAAGGACGCGCCTTCACCCGGCGGCGCACGATCCAGCAGCACCACCTGCGCGCCGCGGCGTTGCAAATGCAAAGCGATGGAAACGCCGATCATGCCGGCGCCAAGAACGATCACAGATCGCGGCATACTTCTTCGTCCTGTCTCACGCGGCCCGGCCCGCGGGTGCTAAACGTCCTTGGTTTCGAATTCCGCCGGACCCGTGATTTCGATCAATTCCAGGTCTTCCGAATGGGCGACTTCACGATGCTTCACCAAGGGCGGCTGATAGCAGCTATCGCCGGCGCGAAATTCCTTGACGCCAATATCCTCATATTCAAAGCGCACCCAGCCCTTCAGCACGAAGAACATCTGGAATTTCAGATTATGGGTATGCCATTGCCCCGTGGCATGGGCGCCGGGGATGGCGCGGATGACATGCGCGCCAAAGGCGCCATCCGTCGCACCCTTGATTCCAAGATCACGGTATTCGAAAAATGGGCGCAGCCCGCGGATGAATTCCGAACCCTCGGCATGGCTGGTCGTGGTGGTCGTCATGGCGTTTCTCTCCTTCAAGCAAGCGGCAGCGCGACATGGCGGGTAAAGCCAGGCCGCGTCAGCAGCGCATCATAATAGCGACGCAGATTGGGCAGGCTTGGGCGTTCAATCGGCAGCACATGCCAGCGATGCACCCAGCAGCCGAGCGTGAGGTCAGCCAGGGTGAGGGTATCGCCACAAAGAAAGCGGCGCCCTTCAAGCTGTTTTTCGATAATGCCCCAAAGCCCGCCCGCTTCATCGCGCGCCTTGGCTTCTGCCTTCCAATCGCGTTCCGGTTCCGGCAGGCGCACATGGGTGAAGAAGATCGTCACCATCGGCGCCGTCAGATGCCCAAGGGTCCAATCCATCCAGGTCTCCACCGCCGCCCTTCGGCGCGCATCGCGCGGATAGATCGGGCTATCTGGCGCCTCCGTATTCCACAAATAGCGGCAGATCGTGTTGCTCTCCCAGAGCGCCCAGCCATCTTCCTCCTGCAAGGTCGGCACCAGACCCATCGGGTTCATGGCGCGGTATTCGGGTTCCTTGGTGCGGCCAAAGGCGCCGCCTGCATCAATGCGTTCATAGGAAAGGCCGAGCTCTTCCATCAGCCACAACACTTTCATCACATTGCTGGAACTGGTCCGGCCCCAAAGCTTGCGCATGGCTGATCTCCCTTGTCTGAGATCAGCCTAAAGGGCTGGGCCGGGCGGGTCCAGTTGCAAGCGGCGCGCTGGCGCGCAATCTGTCTTCCATGAAGCGCGCCCTGATGATCCTGGCCCTGGCTGCCGCCGCACCCCTTGTGGCGCAAGGTAGCGAAAGCTGGCTTGGGCTGGCGCCATGCGAGCTTTGTCTTTGGCAGCGCTGGCCCTATTGGGTGGCGATGGGCTTCGCGGCGTTGGCGCTGGCGCTGCCGCGCCATGCTGGGGTGCTGTTGGGCTTGGCGGGCTTGGCCGCGCTCACTTCCGGGGTTTTGGGCGGGTTTCATCTGGGGGTGGAGCAAGGCTTCTGGCCTTCTCCCCTGGCGGGCTGCAAGGCCGCCACGGCCGGGGCGGCAATGAGTATCGAAGATATGCTGAAAAGCCTGGCCCCAACCCCAAATAAGCCCTGTGATGCGCCCGCTTTTCTTATCCCCGGCCTTCCCATTTCGATGGCGGCCATGAATATGGTGTATGGTTTGGGGCTTGGGGCGTTTGCGCTGCGCCTCGCCCGGCAAGGAGCAAGAGCATGACAAGCAAGACCGCCGAATACCGCCTGCCCGGCGACCCCACAGCACGCGAAGTGGTGGAACGCACCATCCGCGTGGATCATGCCGGCGAATATGGCGCGAAGCGCATTTATGAGGGCCAATTGGCCGTGCTGGGCCGCACCAAATACGGCCCGCTGATCGAACATATGAAGGCGCAGGAACAGGTCCATCTGGACACATTCTCCCGCCTGATTGGCGAACGCCGCGTGCGCCCGACTGCCTTGCTACCCTTCTGGCATGTTGCGGGTTTTGCGCTGGGTGCGGCGACCGCTTTGCTTGGCCATCGCGGCGCCATGGCCTGCACGGTTGCGGTGGAAGAAGCGATTGATGAGCATTACCGCGCCCAGGAAGACACGCTTGGCGATGATGAGGCAGAACTCCGCGCCGATATCGCCCGCTTCCGCGCCGAGGAATTGGAACATCGCGACACTGGCCTGGAGCATGAGGCGGAACAGGCGCCGGCCTATCGGCTGCTGAGTGCCGCAATCAAGACCGGCTGCAAGATCGCCATCAAAATCAGTGAGCGTGTGTGATGCGCCGCGCCGTATTTGCCCTGCTGCTTGCCGGCCTGGCGCCGGGCTGTGGGCTGAAGCCAGAGCCGCCAGAAATCGACCCATTCCAAAAAGCTTCTGAAGCGCAGCCCTTCACGCAAGCGCCCGTCCCGGATGTGCAGATAACCCAGCTTTACCCGAATAACCTGCCCGGACCGCCGGGGCCTGGGGGCGTGGAAATCCCGCCGGCGACGCCCTCGGAAGCAACCCAGGCCATTGCGGCCCGGCTGCCGCTGCGCATTGGTCCTTGGGTGCGCGCTGTAGGCCCGCCGGATGAAAGCGCCATCGCGCGCAATGGTCTGACGCAACTTTATGTGCGCTACATTATTCCTGGCAATGCAACTTGGGCAACGGTTGGCGTGAATGATCACGGCATGGTGCTGCCGGATGGTTTTGCCTCGCCGGCTGTCGCCGCCGGGTTTAATGCCAGCAAGGCAACGGTCCAGGCGCATGCGCCGGGCAATGTAGCGCGCATGCGCCTGGTTTGGATTCCAGATGCGCCGACACAGCGTTGCGTGACAGGGCGCGTTGTTCTGCAGGGCCAGGGCCGCTTGCATGTGGCGTGTTCCACAGGCGTTGCTGGCCAGGAATTGCGCGTGCGCGCCACAGCGGCGTTTCGCGAAGGCGATTCAGGCCGGCTGTTTGAACTGGAAGGCGAAGTGGCGCGGCTGATTGCGGAAGTCACACGCGCCGCCGCAGGGCTTCAGCCGAACCCGGGCATGCGTTCCGATGGAAGGGTTTTCATTCCAAGGTTTGGTCCTGAGGCGGCATTTTAGCGGGGATATCCTGCTACCCCGCCATCCCCTGCACCCGCCGCATCAGCCGCCGGAAATTGCCGGACCAGAGCAAATCAATCTCTCGCCCGCCATAGCCGCGGCGGTGCAATTCTGCCGTTAGGTTCATCGTCTCCCCGGCATTGGCCCAGCCGGGAATGCCGCCGCCGCCATCAAAATCCGATGACAGGCCAACATATTCAAGCCCAATCCGCCTGACCGCGTAATCCACGTGATCCACCATATCGGCAACCGTCGCGGGTGATTTGCCATCCGCCCCAGGCGGGCGAAGAAAGGCATCCAGTGCCGTGATCTGCACCAACCCGCCCTTTGCCCGCAGCATATCCAACTGCTCATCATCTAAGTTGCGCGGATGATCGCATAGCGCGCGGCAACAGGAATGCGTCGCCACAATCGGCGCGCGGGAAAGCTCGGCCGCCTGCATCATGGAAGATTTCGCGGCGTGCGAGACATCAATGATCAGGCCGATGCGATTCATCTCCGCAATCGCCTGCCGGCCCAGATCGGAAAGCCCGCCATGCTCTGCCGTGCCATCGCCAAGCGCGGGCTTGGGCCTTGCAGCATCGGCCAGATCATTATGCCCATCATGCGTGAGCGTCAGATAAATCGCCCCCAGATCGCGCCAGAGTTTCAGCCGCGCCAAATCGTGGCCCATGGCATTGCCGTTTTCAACCGCGCTCAGCACAGCAAGCGCGCCCGCCTGATGCGCTGCTTCCAATTCATCGGCAGTGGCGCAAAAGCGGCGCGCCACACCATCAGCGCGGGTGCGGATATGGCGGAGCATTGCCTCGGCCCGGTCTGCGGCCGCCTGATGGCCGGCGGCATCACGCGGGCCTTGCGGCGTATAGGCAATGAAGACAACGGCCTTCAGCCCGCCGCGCTGCATTTTTGGGAAGTCAACGCAGCGATCGGTTTCGGTGGTCGCATCGGGCGGGTCGGGCCATCTGATATCCACATGGGTGTCGAGTGTCAGTGTTGCCGCGTGGATCGCCTCACTCATGCCGCATCTCCCCAGGCTTTCAGGAAGCCTTCCAATAAATCGCCGATGACATCTACGTTGTAGCCGCCTTCCTGAGTGATGGCGGTGGGCAGCTTGAGCCCACCAATCATCGCACCCGCGCGGGCGAAACCATCCGCTGTCACTTTCAGCGCGGCAAGCGGTTCATGTTCTGAGGCATCAAAGCCAAGCGGCAGCACCAGCGCTTCCGCTTTATGGTCGCGGATCGCGGCCATGGCATAGCGAATGGCATCCAACCAGCCCTCATCGCCCGTGCCGAAAGCGAGCGGCATATTCATATTGCGCCCATCGCCGGCGCCCGCGCCGCGTTCGCGCGTGCGGCCAACGAACCACGGGTAATAGCGATCAGGATCGGCATGGATGGAAATGGTCAGCACATCGCCGCGTTCCCAAAAAATACCCTGCGTGCCATTGCCGTGATGGCTATCAATATCCAGCACTGCCACGCGCTTCGCCCCCGCATCCACCAAAGCCTGCGCGGCAAGTGCTGCATTGTTCACATAGCAATGCCCACCAGCGCGCGCGGCATAGGCGTGATGGCCCGGCGGGCGACACAGCGCATAGGCGCTCCGCCCCGCAGCGGCTTCACGCGCGGCGGCCAAGGCGCAGGCAGCGGCACCTTGAATGGCTTGCCAGGTGCCAGGGCCAATTGGGCAGGCGGTATCGGCCATATACCAGCCGGCGCGGGCGATGATGCCATCACCACAAGCGGCACCCTCAGCCAGCATCTCCGGCGAGGGATGCATATTCGCGACAACCTCAGGCCCTGCATCGGCAAGTGCCGCCCAATCCGGCGCGGCTTCTGCGAGAAAGGCCAGGTAATCCGCGCTATGGATGGATTGCAGCGCGGCAATTGGCACAGATTCCGGCGTGTTGGGCGCAAGCCCTATGCGGTTCAGCGCTGCTTCCAGCGCTGCCGCACGGGTGGGGATTTCAAAATTCGCGCGCGTGCGGCCGCGAATCAGGAAGAAAGCTGGTTGATGCCCGGCATGATCCGGATGAGCGAAGGTTTTCATGGGCAAAGGCTAACCAGTTTTGCCGCCGCTGCGAAGGCTCTCGGCTTGCTGCACTCGGCCTGGCTGGCTAGCGTCGGCCGGCTTCACGGTAAGGACCACAGCGATATGCAAGCTCTCGACCCCGGCGCGCGGCGCGCCATTCTGGACGCGGTGGATGAGTTGCAGGCCGAAAGCATCGCCATGCTCACGCGCCTGGTGCGCTGCCCATCCACGATCGGCAATGAAGCCTCAGCCTTGAATGAAATGGCGCGGATTTATGAAGGGTTTGGTCTGACGCCCCAGCGCATTCCAACCGTGCCGAGCGCGCTTGAAGGCCATCCCGGCTTTTCGCCACCGCTTATTTCTTATGAAGGCCGCGATAATGTCGTCGCGGTCTTCACGCCGCGCGACGCCAAGGGAAGAAGCCTGACCCTGCAAGGCCATGTGGATGTAGTGCCGGAGGGTGCCGCGGATATGTGGGAAACGCCGCCTTATGAGCCCAGCATTCGCAATGGCCGCATGTATGGTCGTGGTGCGGGCGATATGAAGGCGGGCATTATTTCTTACGTCACCGCCTTTCGTGCCTTGAAGCGCGCTGGCTTGCAGCCGGCAGCCCAGGTGCAGATGCAGTCCGTGATTGAAGAAGAATGTACCGGCAATGGCGCGCTGGCAGCGATGCTGGCACTACCGCCAACCGATGCGGTCATCATCCCCGAACCTGGCCCCGGCCTGCCCGCCATGTATAGCGCGGAAGTCGGTGTGGTTTGGGCCTGGGTCACGGTTTCCGGCCGCCCCGCCCATGTGCGGGATATGCAGGCCGGGGTGAATGCCATTGAAGCGGCCAGCACCATCGCCGCGCATTTCAAGGAATACGAAGCCCAGATGAATAGGGCGGAGCACATCCACCCATCCTTCCATGGCGTGAACCATCCGGTGAATGTGAATCTCGGCACGATTGAAGGTGGTGAATGGAATTCTTCCGTGCCGACGCGCGCGCGGATTGGGCTACGTGTGGGTGTCATGATGGGCAATAGCGCTGCCGCGGTGAAGGCGGATATTGAACGCCTGGTGGCGCGGGCAGCGCAGGATGAGAAGCTGCGCGGTGCCAAGATCAAGCTGGAATTCAAGGGTTTCATGGCCGAACCCTGCGTCTTTGACATGCAAGCGCCGATTGTGCGCATGGCCAAGCGCCATTTCACCGATGTCTCCGGCGGGGCGCTGCGCGATTACCCCTCCGCAGGGCTCACGGATGGGCGGCATTTCGTGCTGCATCAGGGCGTGCCGGTGGCCTGCTTCGGCCCGGATGCGGAGAATATTCACGGCATTGATGAAAGTGTTGGCCTGCAATCCATGCATGACATTACCCGCACCATCGCGCTGACCATGGCTGAATGGTGCGGGGTGGAGAGAGCATCATGACCACGAACCTGCCCCTTTCCGGCGCCCGGCTTTGGGATAGCCTGATGGAACTCGCCAAGATTGGCGGCACGCCGAAGGGCGGCTGCAATCGGCAGACCTTAACCGACCTCGATTCCGAAGGCCGCCATTTGTTGCGCCGCTGGGGGGAGGCGATTGGCTGCACGCTTTCGGTTGATCGCCTCGGCAATATGGTGCTGCGTCGCGAAGGGCGTGACCCGATGCGCAAGCCGGTCGCGATGGGTAGCCATTTGGATACGCAACCCACGGGCGGCAAATTTGACGGCCCGCTTGGTGTGCTGGCCGGGCTGGAAGTGCTGCGCGCTTTGCATGAGGCCGGGATTGAAACCGAAGCGCCCTTGGTACTGATCAATTGGACCAATGAGGAAGGCGCGCGCTTCTCACCCCCCATGATGGGCAGCGGCGCGGCGATGGGGATTTTCGCTGAGGCGGATGTGCTCGCCTTGCGTGATACTGAAGGCAAGGCGTTTGGCGAGGAACTCACGCGCATTGGCTGGCGTGGTGAAGCTGATCCGGCGGCGTTGACCGATCTTGCCGCCTATTTTGAATTGCATATCGAACAGGGCGCGTTGCTGGAGAATGCCGGCAAGGATATTGGCGTGGTGACGCATGCCCTGGCGCAAGCCTGGTATGAGGTCACGATCGAAGGTGTTGAAGCCCATGGCGGTTCCCCCATGGCCGGGCGGCGCGATGCCATGATGGCTGCCGCCCCTCTGATGGCCGCGATTGAGGAAATCGCGCTGCGCGCCGTCAGCCCCAGCGGTGAACCAGGCCGCGCAACGGTTGGGCGCCTTACGGTCTATCCCGATAGCCGCAATATCGCGCCGTCGCGTATCTGGTTCAGCATTGATACGCGCCATGGTGATCCCGCGTTGCTCGCACGCATGGGGGCGGAGATTCGCGCCAAAGCGGCAGAACTATCTGCCGCGCGGGGGGTGAGCATTACCATCACGGATTTCTGGCAATCACCTTTGACGCCCTTTGATGATGCGCTGGTCGGGCGTGTGCGTGATGCCGCAACCCGCCTTGGCCTGCCGCATATGGATATGCCAACCGGCATTGGGCATGACGCGGTTTATGTCGCGCGCCGCGTGCCGGCGGCGATGATTTTCTGCCCCTGCCATGGCGGCATCAGCCATAATGAAGCGGAAAGCATCACGCCTGCCTGGGCCGAAGCCGGTTTGCGTGTGCTGGCCGATGCGGTGCTCGCCACCGCCGGAATTGCGAAGGAGAAGTAGAATGACCCGCATCGCCATTGGCGGCTTTTTGCATGAAAGCCATTCCTTCGCGCCGCTGCCAACCGGCTGGCAGGAATTCGTCAAACCCGGCGGCTTCCCGCCGCTGCAACGCCCGGCCGGCTTGATTGAGGCCATGCGCCCGACCAGCGCACCCATCGCGGGTGCGATCATGGTGGCGGAAGAAGCGGGCGTGGAATTGGCGCCCCTGGTCTGGTGCTTCGCCAATCCGGCGGGGCCTGTCACGGCTGAGGCATTTGAACGCATCGCCGGATTATTGGTGGCAAGCCTATCGGACGCGCTGGAAGCCGGACCGATTGATGGCGTCTATCTTGATTTGCACGGCGCCATGGTGGCGGTCGGTTTCGATGATGCCGAAGCCGAAGTGCTGCGCCGTGTTCGCGCCGTGGTGGGGCCTGATTTGCCCATCGCCGTCAGCCTTGATCCACATGCGAATAAAACCGCGGAGATGGTGGCCCTTTCCGATGTGCTGGTGCCGTTTCGCACCTATCCGCATGTGGATATGAAGCCGGCCGGCGCGCAGGCAACGCGTCTATTGCTGCGCATGATCGCGGAAAAGCGTAAACCAGCCAAGCTGTTTCGTGATTTGGATTTCTGGACGCCCTTGCCCGGCCAATGCACCATGGTTGCGCCCATGGCCGATGTCATGGCGGAACGCGCGCGTCTGGGCGCTGCATCAGGCGTTTGGGAATTGGGCTTCTGCTTTGGCTTTCCCTATGCCGATTTCCCCGGCTGCGGCATGGCAATCGCGGCCTATGCCGATACGCTGGATCAAGCCGGGGCAGCGGCGGAAGCCCTCGCTGCTTTCATTGCCAGCAAGGAACCGGAATTCGCGCTGGGTGTCGCAACCGCGGCTGAAGGTGTGGCGCGCGCCATGGCCGGTGGCGGCAAGGGGCCTGTGGTGCTGGCCGACACACAGGATAATCCCGGCGGCGGTGGCCATGGCGATACCACCGGGCTGCTCGCGGAATTGATCCGGCAAAATGCGCAAGGTGCCGTGCTGGCGCCGATGAATGATGCTGAAGCGGCTGCCGCTTGCCATGCGGCGGGTGAGGGGGCGCGCCTCACACTCGACCTTGGTGGCAAAAGCGATGGTGTGCCCTTGCGGGTGGAGGCTGTCGTCGAAAAACTCTCCGATGGGCGCTTCACACTCAGCGGCCCAATGGGCAAGGGCAATCCCGCCGATCTTGGACCTTCCGCGCTGATCCGTGTGGCACCCGGCGTGCGTGTGGTGGTGGTCAGCCGCAAAATGCAGGGCCATGATCAGGAATTGTTCCGTCAGGTCGGCGTGGAACCGGCGGAACAGGCGATTGTCGCCGTGAAATCCAGCGTGCATTTCCGCGCACATTTCCAGCCGATTGCATCCGAGGTGATTGTGGTAACCGCGCCCGGCCCGGTGGTGGCGGACCCGGCGATTTTGCCCTTCACCAATCTGCGTCCCGGGCTGCGCTTGCGCCCGGGTGATAATCGCGCCTGGGGATAATCAGCGGCGTTCGAGTAAACCGCGCACCGCATCCGGTAGGGGCAGGGGCGCCACCGCACTATAGCCCGTGGTGGAAAGTGCTGCAGCCGCATTGGCGTAGCGCGCGGCATCCAGCGGCGCATCGCCTGCCAGCAAGCGCGCGAGGAAATTGCCGGCAAAGCAATCCCCCGCGCCCGTCGCATCCACCGCCGCCACCTTGTGCGCGGGCAGGCGGTGGCGGGCTTCACGCGTGGCGAGAATGGCACCCTCAGCCCCGCATTTTAGCACCACCAGCGGGGCGAGGCGCAGATAGAAATCGCAGATGGCATCAGCGTTCTCCAGGCCCGTCAGCGCAGTTGCGTCTTCCAGCGATGGCAGCGCGATATCGGCCATGGCAATCGCGGCATGGATCACGGCAGCAGCGCGGGCAGCAGGCCAAAGCCGGAGGCGGAGATTGGTATCATAGGAAATCCGCGCGCCAGCAGCGCGGGCGATTTCCATGGCGCGGAAGCCGGCATCACAGGCGCTGGTCGAAATCGCCTGGCTGATGCCGGACAGATGCAGGAATTTCGCGCGGCGAATGGCCGCTTCCGGCACGTCTTCCGGCCGATAGAGCGACGCCGCGCTGCCGGTCCGATAAAAGCTGAAATGATGCCCGCGCGCATCATGCGTCACGAAATAAATGCCCGTGGGCGCTGAAGGGTTGCGGATGACGTTCGCCGTATCCACGCCTTCCTGCGCCCATAGCGTCATGAAGCTGTCGCCTGGCCCATCCTGGCCAAGCGCGGTCAGCATCCCAACCGATGCCCCGGCGCGTGCGGCTGCGATGGCGGCGTTGGAGGTATCTCCGCCATGGCCTTCCAGATAATAGCGCCTGCCATCCGCGCCCGGCTTCTGGGCGTTGAATTCCAGCATGGGTTCGCCAAGACAAAGAATATCAGCCATGCCCCATGCTTGACCGATGGCGGGGAGGATTTCAAGCAGAGCGCAACCCGGACTATAGAACCCCCATGATCCGCCTGACCGAATTGCGCCTGCCACTCAACCATCCGGAAGACGCCTTGCGCGCCGCCGTGCTGGCGCGGCTTGGCATTGCCGATGCGGCGCTGCAGGCGATGCAGGTGTTTCGCCGTGGCTATGATGCGCGCAAGCCGCAGGCGATCATGCTGGTCTATACGTTGGATGTTGCAGTGGCGGATGAGGCGGCATTGCTCGCGCGCCATGCGGGGGATCAGCGCATTTCGCGCGCGCCAGATATCGCCTATCGCTTCGTCGCCCGCGCACCGGAAGGCATGCGCCGACCGGTAGTAGTGGGCACCGGGCCTTGCGGCTTCATGGCGGCGCTCTTGTTGGCGCAGATGGGTTTTCGCCCGCTGATCCTGGAACGCGGCAAGGTGGTGCGCGAACGCACCAAGGATACTTGGGGCCTCTGGCGCCGTGGCACGCTGAACCCTGAAAGCAATGTGCAATTCGGCGAAGGTGGGGCAGGAACCTTTTCCGATGGCAAGCTCTATAGCCAGATCCGCGACCCGCGCCATTACGGGCGCAAGGTGCTGGCGGAATTCGTCAAGGCCGGCGCGCCTGAAGAAATTCTCTATGTCTCCAAACCGCATATCGGCACGTTTCGCCTGGTGTCCATGGTGGAACATATCCGCGCCGAAATCGAAGCCTTGGGCGGAGAATACCGCTTCGGCGCGCGGGTGGATGATCTGATCATTGAAACCGCCACCGATGGCACGCGCCGCTTGCGCGGTTTGATTTTGGCGGATGGTGAGGTGATTGAGGCTGATCACGCCATCCTCGCCCTTGGCCACAGCGCACGCGACAGTTTCGCAATGCTGCATGCGCGCGGTATTGCCATGCAGGCCAAGCCCTTTTCCATTGGCGTGCGCATTGAACACCCGCAAGGCATGATTGACCGCGCGCGTTTCGGCCCCAATGCTGGCAATCCGCTGTTGGGGGCCGCCGATTACAAGCTGGTGCATCACGCCAAGAATGGCCGCAGCGTCTATAGTTTTTGCATGTGCCCGGGCGGGATAGTGGTTGCTGCCACCAGTGAAGCCGGCCGCGTGGTGACCAATGGCATGAGCCAATATTCGCGCGCCGAACGCAACGCCAATGCCGGCATGGTGGTGGGGATATCGCCTGAGGATTATCCGGGCGATGTGCTTTCCGGCATTGCCTATCAGCGCCATTGGGAAAGCGCGGCCTTTGCTGCCGGCGGCGAGGATTACCGCGCGCCGGCGCAGCTTGTGGGCGATTTCCTGGCTGGCCGCCCCAGCACCGCGCTTGGTGATGTGCTGCCCAGCTACAAGCCGGGCGTAACCCCCACCGATCTCTCGCTTTGCCTGCCGGATTTTGCAGTGACGGCGATGCGTGAAGCGCTGCTGGCTTTCGATCAGCAATTGCCCGGCTTCGCCCGGCCCGATGCGGTGATGACCGGCGTTGAAACCCGCACCAGCAGCCCCATTCGCATCCCGCGTGGTTTTGATTTTCAAAGCGTCAATACGGCGGGGCTTTTCCCGGCCGGAGAGGGCGCTGGCTATGCCGGTGGGATACTCAGCGCCGGCGTGGATGGCATTCGCGTGGCCGAGGCCTTGGCGCTGACCCTGACCGGCCAGCCCATCCCGCGCGACATGAGCCGCGGCGCGGAATCCTCCATGACCTATGGCTGACTTGCAGGGCGGCCATAGTCTTGCAAGGCTTCCTGATCAGGATCGAAAAGAAGGAAACATCATGCGTGTTGCAAACAAGGTGGCGCTGATCACCGGCGCCGCATCCGGCATGGGGGCCGCGACCGCGCGGCTTCTGGCGCGTGAAGGTGCCAAGGTGGTGGTCGCCGATATGCTGGAAGCCGAAGGCCGCGCCGTTGTGGCCGAAATCGCCAAGGCCGGCGGTTCCGCCAGCTATATCAGCCTTGATGTGGCCGATGAAGCGCAATGGGAAGCCGCCATTGCCGCCGTGTTGGCTGCCCATGGGCGGCTTGATGTGCTGGTCAATAATGCCGGCATTTCCGGCAGCAATACCAACAACCTTTATGATACCGCGCTGTGGGATCGCATCATGGCGGTGAATGCACGCGGTGTGTTTCTGGGCGTGAAGCACGGCGTTGCCGCCATGCGGAAATCAGGCGGCGGGTCCATCATCAACCTATCCTCCATCTCAGGCGTGGTTGGGCAGGAACGTATTCATTGCGCCTATAACGCCTCCAAGGCGGCAGTGCGCTTGCTCACGAAATCCATCGCGGTGCAGGAAGGCGCTTCCGGCATTCGCTTGAATACGGTGCATCCCGGCCTGATGCCGCCCATGCGCACCAGCGGGGCCACGGCTGACCCCGTGTTTCGCGCGAAAATGCTGGGCCATGTGCCGATGGGCCGTACCGGTGAGGTGGATGAGGTTGCCTACGCCATCCTATTCCTGGCCTCTGACGAATCATCTTACATGACCGGGTCAGAGCTGCATGTGGATGGCGGCTATCTCGCTTCCTGATCTAGCGCTTTGCTGCGCGGGTTTGCTTCAGATAACCCGCGCAGCAGCAAGTGCTGCCATTTCCGCTTCTGATAATTTCAGCCAGTCGCGATAGATTTCGCCATTATGCTCGCCCATGGCGGGGCCAAGCCATTTCACCTCACCGGGTGTTTCGGAAAGCCGCGGCACAAGATTTGGGATGGCCAATTCGCCAATGCGCGGGTCTTGCATGGTCAGGATATTGCCGCGCGCCTTGTAGTGCGGGTCTTCGAAAATCTCATCAATCGCATAGACCGGGCCGCAGGGTACTTGCGCTTCTTCGCAGGCTTGCAGCAATTCAGCGCGGGTGAAGCGACTGGTCCAGGCGCTGACATAGGCATCCACTTCCGCGCGCGCGGCTTCGCGCTGACGAATGGTGCCCCATTTGCCATCATCGCCCAATTCCGGCGCGCCCATGGCAGCGGCAAGCCTTGCGAAAATCTTGTCGGATGTGCAGGCAATCGCAATCCAGCGATTATCCTTGGTCGGGTAATGGCTATGCGGCACGACATTGACCGTGCCCGGCCCCATGCGTTCACGCACATAGCCCTTGTGCTGAAAGGCCGGCGCCAATTCATCCAGGATGCGAAAGACAGGTTCATAAAGCCCGATATCCACCACCTGCCCGCGCCCTGTCTTGCGGCGCGCTTCCATGGCCAGCATCGCGCCCATGGCGCCGTAAATGCCGGAAAGATAATCCGGGATGGTGGCCGAACCCGGCGTAACGGGTGGGCGATCGGGATAGCCCGCCAGATAGGACAGCCCACCAAAGGCATTGCCAATGCGCCCAAAGCCCGGCCGGCCGCTGTAAGGCCCGGTTTGCCCATAGCCGGAAATGCGCACCATGATCAGGCGCGGGTTCACCGCATGCAGCACATCCCAGCTAATGCCCCATTTTTCCATTGTGCCGGGTTGGAAATTTTCCACCAGAATATCGGCATCCGCGCACATGCGCTTCAGCAATGCCGCGCCTTCGGGCTTGCGCAAATCAAGGGTTGCGGATTTCTTGTTCCGACATTCGGAAAGCCAAGGCAGCGTATCGCCATTCGGTGTGACGGTGCCGAATTTGCGCAAAGGGTCACCCACCACGGGCAATTCCAGCTTGATGACCTCGGCGCCGAATTCCGCGAGCTGCGTGGTGGCGAAGGGTCCGGAAATGAAGGTGGAAACATCAATCACGCGCACCCCTTCAAGCGGCAATACGCGTGGTTCCGGCGCGGCTTCAGACATGGGCGTTTTCCTCAATAGGCCGGCAGATGTGATGCCGTGGGCGCGCAGGCGTCAAGCGCAGGGCTTGCGTTATTCCGCCGCCCGTCCGAACAGGTTCGGTTCAGGAATGGCTGGCGCGCGCGGCGCTTCACACCCCGTATCGCAGCAGCGGCCCGGCTGTTTGGAAATGCGCTTACCCTCATCCAGAATGCCGCGATCCAGCAAGCGTTCCACGAGTGCGGAGCGTTCTTCGACCGGATAATTGCGCCAAATCTCACGCTTCATCGCCTCAGGGCTGCCGCCACCATGGAGCGAAATCACCGAATACCAACCGCCCTGGTTGGATGCGGTCAAATCTTCCATGAAGCGGGCGACTTCCAGGCGCTTTTCGGCGGGGATATCCGCCCGCCCGGCCAGCACGGCGGCCAGAGATGCAGCGGTTTCCGGATTGTGATCCTCATCCGGGCCAGGCAGTGCCACGATCAATCCGCCCGAGACATAATGTGCGAGGCGATGCATGTCATAAATCTGTGTCGCCAGCAGCAATTTACCGATATTGCTGAAGACCGCATCGGGCATCATCGCACCTGATTGGGCGCGCGTGCCATAGACGCTGGCGGCGACACCGCATGCGAAGAAGCCTTCCACAATCTTGATCAGATCAACCATGGCATCGCGGATATGGGCATGGCGGTCCGTATCCAAGCCATTGGCTTCAATCATCAAGGCGCCGGCGCCAATCAGCAGATCACCAAAGCCCGCGCGCGCGGCAATGCAGGAATGGCGATGATGGGTGGCGTAGCTGGTGGTCGTGTAGCCGGCCTCCACATGCTCGCCCGCCATGAACACGCGGTCCCAGGGCACAAAGACATCATCAAACACCACAACGCCGGTGGATTGGCCATATTTGGCACTGAATTTTGCCGCCGCTTCGCCGGGGCGTCCCGCAGGGCGCGCGACGATCATCACGCCCGGCGCATCGGCGGGCACGGCGCAATGCAGCGCGAAATCGGCGTCTTCGGCGGTCATGGTGCGGCAGGCCATGACCAGAAATTCATGGACATAGGGTGCGCCGGTCACAATCGCCTTGGTTCCGCGAATGATGATGCCATCCGCGCGGCGTTCCTTGATATGCACATGCACATCAGGGTTGGCCTGCTGGCCAGGCCGCGCGGAACGGTCACCCTTCGCATCCGTCATCGCGATCCCAAGCGTCAGATCGCGCGCCTGCACATCATCCAGATAGGCCAGGAAGCGCTGATGCCTCTCCCCGCCATGCACCGCATCGGCAAGCCTGGTGCCTTGATGCAGTGCATTCAGCGCATCATGTGCCAAATAGCGTTGCGCGCAGCCGGATTCACGACAAACCAGGCGCACGGCTTCAAGCTTCGCCAGCAGATCATCCCGACTGCCATTCACATGCAGCATGCGATTGGCCAGCCGCCCGCTGCCTTCCTGCTTTGCCGTCATCAGCCCGGCGTAATCGGCGCGATGCGCAAAATCATAGGTCACGCCAATGGCATTGATGCCGGGTGCGAGCAGGGGCTCATCCGCGACACTCGTCACCTGGCGGCCACCCACAAAAACCCGCGGCTTCAGCGCGCGGAGCGATTCCCGATAATCAGCGGCAGTCATCAGCATGGCGGAGTTTTCCAAACTAGGTTGACGGCGAAAATCTAACACTGTTAGAATTCATTCGTCAATGACCCGCCCGGACAAAAACGCCGCCAAGCGCGACCATATCCTTGCCGCCGCCAAGGCGCTTTTCGCCGAAGCAGGGCTTGAAGGCGCCAGCCTTCGCGCCATCGCGGCGCGCGCTGGCTATACGCCAGCCGCGCTTTATTTCCATTTCCCCTCGCGTGAGGCGATTTATGCCGAAGTGCTGCGCGATAGCTTGGCGCGCTTGAAGGCAGCGGTGGAAGGGGGCGCAGCGCAGGATGGGTTTCGCGGCGCCGCACTTGCCTTGTTTGATTTCTACGCGGCGCATCCGCAGGAATTGGCGCTGGGCTTTTATCTGGGCGGCGGGGGCTTGGCACCGCGCGGGCTGGGGCAGGGGCTTGATCCCGGTTTGAATGCCGCGCTGATTGCGGCCTTGGCGCCCATGCGTGCGCTTGGCGGGCAGGAAGTGGCAACGGAAGCCTTCGCGCTCGCGGTTGGCTTGCTGGTAATGTCGGAAACGCGCCGCATCCGCCTGTTCGGGCTTTCGGCGCGCGCGCTGATGGAAAGCCATTTGGCAAGGCTGCCGCAAGGCCCAGGCTGATTGGCTTGCCGCGCCATTGGCCCTGCGCGATGATGCGTCACGGGAAAAGGAATAAGCCGATGAAGCAAATGACGCTGGTGGCCTTTCTGCAGGCGCAGAATTGCTCGAATTATGTCGGCTCCTGGCGCCATCCTGCGACCATGCAGGATTATCTGCGTCCCGAATATTACCAGCGCATCGCGCGCACGCTGGAAGCCGGTTGCTTCCATATGGCGTTTTTCGATGACCGGCTCGCCATGCCCGATATCCTTGGCCATGACCATGCTGAGGCGGTGCGCAACGGCATACGCGTGGTGAAGCTTGATTTGATTTCGATCCTGACGGCGATGGGGCTCGCCACGTCAAAACTTGGGCTCGGCGGCACCTATTCCACCACCTATTATGAACCCTTCCATGTGGCGCGGGTATTCGCCACACTTGATCACATGCTGGGCGGGCGCGCGGCCTGGAATGTGGTGACGTCACTGAATGACAGTGAAGCGCATAATATGGGCGCGGATGATCATCTGGAACATGATCTGCGTTATGATCGCGCGGATGAATTCATGGAAATCGTGCTGTCGCATTGGGATTCCTGGGGCGATGACGCCATCATCCAGGACCGTGAGAGCGGCATCTTCGCCGATGCCACCAAGGTGCGTCGCCTCGATCACAAGGGCAAATGGTTCAAAAGCCGTGGTCCCTTCACCGTGCCGCGCACCCCGCAGGGGCGGCCCGTTCTGATCCAGGCCGGCCAAAGCGGGCGCGGCAGAAGTTTTGCCGCACGCTGGGGCGATCTGGTTTTCGTGATCTATCCGAATATGGAAGTCGCCAAGCGCGGCTATAGCGGTTTCAAGGAACAGGTCGCCGCATCGGGCCGGGACCCCGCCACACTGCGCATCTGCCCCGCCGTTTATTGCATTGTCGGTGAAACCGATGCGGCGGCGCAGGAAAAGCGTGCGCTGATTGATGGCCTTGCGAGGCCAGTGGATGGGCTTTCGCTGCTGTCTGAGGCATTGAATTACGACTTCGCTTCAAAAGACATGGATGATGCCTTCACCGATGATGAATTGGCCGGCATCAAGGGTCTGCAAGCGCTGCGTGATCGCGTGGTTGCCGCCAGCGGCAAGCGTAACCCTACCTTGCGCGATTTCGTGGATATCACCGGGCGCGGCACCATTCGCGAATTCCCGATATTCTGCGGCACGCCCAAGCGCGTGGCCGATGAAATGCAGGCCTGGGTCGAAGGGGGCGCCTGTGATGGCTTCGTGCTGGCCGCCACACACATGCCCGGCACTTATGAGGAATTTGTGCGCCTGGTCGTGCCGGAATTGCAGCGCCGTGGCGTCTTCCGCAAGGAATTCACCGGCACGACGCTCAGGGAAAATCTCGGTCTGCCGCGCGCGGTACCTTTTGATTGGCAGCGCTAACCCGGATTACATCCCAAGCACATGCTTCATGCCGTAAAGCGCCGGTGCGCGCCCATGCACCCAAAGTGCGGCACGCACTGCGCCGGTGGCATAGACGCGGCGATCGAAACTCCGATGCGTCAGGCTGATATGTTCTGAAGCGGCGGCGAAAAGCAGCGTGTGTTCACCCACCACCTGCCCGCCGCGCAACGCAGCGAAGCCGATGGTACCGGTGCCGCGCGGGCCGCAATGGCCATCGCGCCCGCTTTCAATGCCGGCTTCTTCCATGCTGGTGCCGCGCCCCGCCGCCACCGCGCGGCCCAAGGCCACCGCGGTGCCGGATGGCGCATCCACCTTTTGGCGGTGATGCACCTCCACAATCTCGGCATCATATTGTGCGCCGGGCAGGGCGGCGGCCATGCGTTCAGCGATGGCGAGGAACAAATTGACCCCAGGCGCGAAATTCGCGGCATAGACAATCGGCGCGCGCTTGCCGGCTTCCGCAACTGCCGCTTCCGCTGCTGCCGAAAGCCCGGAACTGCCCAGAATGAATCCCTTGCCGCAGGCGGCAGCGGCGTCGGCATGGGTGGCGGCGGTATCCGCATGGGTGAAATCAATCACCACATCGGAAGCGGCGAAAAGTGCCGTGATATCCGGAAAGCTTTGCAAACCAGCGGGCGCGGGCTTGCCCCCGGCGCGCAAGGTGCCGCCCACACATACCGCGCCGGCAGCGGCAACTTCCTCGATCAACAACCGGCCCATGCGCCCGGCCATGCCGGCGATACCGATGCGAATGCTCATGGCGTTTCTCCCGTGATTTCAAATATTGTCTGCGCCAAGCCCAGGCCCTGTCCAGTGTCAATCCGCCCGCGGATGCGCCTTCCGCCAGGTCTCCAGCAGCGCCGCCGCATCCACCGCCGTATAGCGCTGCGTGGTCGAAAGGCTGGCATGGCCGAGCAATTCCTGAATGGCGCGCAAATCCGCACCCTCGCCCAGCAAATGCGTGGCAAAGGAATGGCGCAGCGCATGGGGGCTCGCATGTTCCGGCAGCCCGGCAAGCCTCCGGAAATCGCGCAGCCTTTTTTGTGCAACGGCAGGGTCAAGCCGCGCCCCTCGCGCGCCGATGAATAAGGGCTCATCCGCCGCGCCCGCGCCGCGTTCGGCCAGATAGGCCGCCATCGCATCACGGATCACCGGCAAGATCGGCACCAGCCTTTCCTTATTGCCCTTGCCAAGAACGCGCAGCGCCGCCTCAGACCCTGGCCGCGGCGCGTCGCCCATATTCAGCGCCAAAGCCTCCCCCAGCCTCAGCCCCGCACCATAAAGCAGCGTGAACAAGGCGCGGTCGCGTGCCGCTTGCAGGCGCGGGTTTTCATGCCGCCCCAGCGCATAGACATCAGCCACATCTTCCGCCGCGGCGCGCGCTTCCCTGACACTGAGCGCACGCGGCAAAGCCGCTTTGGCACGCGGTGCGCGAAGCCCCGCAAGGGCGACCGGCGCCATGCCCTGATGGCGCTGCAAATAGCGCAGAAAACTCCGTATAGCGGCAAGCTTGCGGGCGCGGGTTGCGCCCACATCGCCTGCCATGGCGCGGGCGGACAGAAAGGCGCGCAAATCCGCCGGGCGCAGCCCGCCAAGCCTGGCCAGATCAGGCTCCGCACCCAGATGGGCAGTCAGAAAGCCAAGAAATTGCGCCACATCGCGCCCATAGGCTTCGATGCTATGCGCACTCGCCCGGCGTTCGCGGGCAAACCAGCCAAGCCAGGCGGCAACGGCCTCAGGCCCGGTCATTTCGGAGCATTTTCAAGCCAAATGGGACCACTTGGCGGTTCGCAAAATGCAACCATACAACGCTACCTTGAAATCGCCGCCGCCACGGCGCGGCCCAGGAAGACAAGCGGTTCGGTGCCATGGCGGGCGGGCAGGGCATTGGCATCCCGCGCGCCAAGGGCCAGCAACATAAGCGGCTGCTGCGCCACCACCACGCGCACCAGCGCATCGCGCGCGATCAAGCCTGCTGCTTCGCCATGCAGCGTTTCCGCATCGTCTGGCTTGTCGCGCACCAGCACATCACGCCCGCGCCCGAGCAGCCTTTCCACCATGCCGCGCGGCAGGGGGCGCTGTTCCGGGCGCATCCAAAGCTGGGCCGGGTTTTCCGGCGGCTCCACACATAAGGTGCAGCTCTCAAGCCCCAGCAGATTGGGCCATTCCTGCGCCACGGTTTCCGGCACATCATCCGATCGCATCAAGGCCAGCACGGCCAGCCTGACGCGCGATACCAGCCCAAGCCCCGCGCGTTCCGCATCCAAAGCCAGGCGCAATTCAGCATCAAGGGCGGAAGCGCGTTCGCGTTCCGCGCCCAGCATCGCCGCCATATGGTCAGTCAGCCCATCGCCATGGACGCGCCGCGGTGGCGCCAATGCGCGGTAAAGTTCAGGGCGCGCGGCCAGGAAATCCGGATTGGCGCGCAAAAAAGCCTCCACCTCCTCAGCCGAGGGCCCATGCGGGGCCTTCCCGTCAGAGGGCGGGTCGCTCACAGGATGCTTTGTCCTGTCTTTTTCCAATCCGCCAGAAATGCCTCCAGCCCCTTATCGGTCAGGGGGTGCTTCAGCAATTGGCGGATTACAGCGGGCGGCAAGGTGGCGACATGCGCGCCAAGCTTGGCGCTTTCCACCAGATGGATCGGGTGGCGGATGGAAGCCACCAATACTTCGGTGCGGATTGTCGGGTAATTGCGGTATATTTGCACAATGTCAGCAATCAGCCGCATGCCATCGGTCGCGATATCATCAAGCCGCCCGACAAAGGGGGAAATGAAGGCGGCACCCGCCTTGGCGGCCAGCAGCGCTTGGGCGGCAGAAAAGCAAAGCGTGACATTCACCAAGGCGCCCTCGGCGGCGAGTGTCCGGCAGGCGATCAACCCGGCTTCCGTCAGCGGCACCTTCACCGCGACATTGGGCGCAATGGCGCGCAGGAAACGCCCTTCGGCCAGCATGCCGGCGGCATCAGTTGCGGTCACTTCGGCGCTGACCGGGCCAGGCGTGATGGCGCAGATTTCCGCAATCACCTGCTTCATGTCGCGGCCGGATTTGGCGATCAGCGAAGGATTGGTGGTCACCCCATCCACCATGCCCAATTCGGCAAGGGCGCGGATTTCGGCGACTTCGGCGGTATCAACGAAGAACTTCATGAATGGCAATCCTGCATGGCGAAAGACGAGGCTTCGGCGGGGAATGGCGCCACACGCAGCAAAGCGCAAGCCTTCCCTTCGCGAATGGGTTATTTCATAGCCCATGCCGGCCCCATCGCGAAAGCAGTCCCTTTTGCCTGAAACAATTTCTTCAAGCACCGCCAGGCGCTTGCGAGTTCTGCTGCCGCTGCCACTCGCCGACGCTTATGATTATCGGGCAGAAAATGAGGCACCGCCCCCAGGTAGCTTCGTCGCGGTGCCGCTTGGCGGGCGGCAGGTGCTTGGCGTGGTGTGGGATGAGGCGCCCGAATCGGCCCTGCCGGAGCATCGTTTGCGCCCCATCGCCGCCGTGCTGGAAGCCCCGCCTATGCCGCAAAAGCTCCGCCGCTTCGTGGATTGGGTCGCGGCCTATACGCTTTCGCCCCGAGGCGCGGTGCTGCGCATGGCGATGAGTGTCCCTGCCGCCTTGGAAGCGCAGCCCCATCGCGCTGGCTGGTGCCGTGCCGATCCGCTGCCGGAAGCGCCGCGCCTGACCCCGGCGCGCCAGCGCGTCTTGGCCGCGCTGCCGCCGGGCGAAACGCGCGCCCCCGATGATCTGGCCCGCGAAGCCGGCGTGGCGCCTGCCGTGCTGCGCGGCATGGCCGATGCCGGATTGCTGATCCCGGGCCTGCTGCCCCCGCTGGAAGAATTCCGCCCGCCCGATCTCGCCCGCCCCGGCCCGATGCTGGATGCTGACCAGGCCGAGGCCGCCGCTTTGCTGCGCTCGGCCGTGGCGCGGGAGGCATATAGCACCACGCTGCTTTCCGGTGTGACCGGCTCCGGCAAGACCGAGGTTTATTTCGAGGCTATTGCGGCGACCTTGCAGGCCGGGCGGCAGGCCTTGGTGCTGCTGCCGGAAATCGCGCTTTCCGCGCAATGGCTGGATCGCTTCCGCGCCCGCTTCGGCGCCGATCCCGCGCTTTGGCATTCCGAACTTTCCCCCCGCACCCGGCGCATCACTTGGCGCGCTGTGGCGGAAGGTCGCGCCCCGGTGCTGGTGGGCGCGCGTTCGGCCTTGTTCCTGCCCTTTCCCGATCTTGGCTTGATCGTGGTGGATGAGGAACATGAAACAGCCTTCAAGCAGGAAGAAGGCGTGATCTATCACGCGCGCGACATGGCCGTGGTGCGCGCACGCCTATCGGATGCAGCGTGCGTTTTGGTCAGCGCGACGCCTTCGCTGGAAACCCTGACCAATGCCCGCGCTGGGCGCTACGCCGAATGCCATTTGGCGGCGCGCCATGGCGGCGCGGTCATGCCGGAAATTGGCCTGATTGATCTCCGGCGCGAAACCCCGCCGCGCGGGCGGTTCTTGAGTCCCGCCCTGGTGGCAGCGGTGGCGGAAACATTGAAGCGCGGCGAACAGGCCATGCTGTTTTTGAATCGGCGCGGCTATGCGCCACTCACGCTTTGCCGCGCCTGTGGTCATCGGTTGCGCTGCCCGAATTGCACGGCCTGGCTGGTCGAACATCGCGCCGCGCGTCGGCTGCAATGCCACCATTGCGGCCATGTGGAAGCGCCACCCAGCCATTGCCCAAGCTGCGCCGCGCCGCATAGCACGGTGCCGATCGGCCCTGGGGTGGAGCGCGTTTTGGAAGAAGCGGCTTTGCTTTTCCCCGAAGCCCGCCGGCTGGTCATGGCCTCTGACACATTGCCTGGCCCGGCTGCGGCAGCTGCGGCGGCGGAGGCGATTGAAAAGCGCGCGGTTGATCTGATCATCGGCACGCAAATCGTGGCCAAGGGCTGGCATTTTCCCTACTTGACGCTGGTTGGCGTGGTGGATGCTGATCTGGGGCTGGCCGGTGGTGATCTGCGGGCGGCCGAACGCACGGTGCAATTGCTGCATCAGGTGGCGGGCCGCGCCGGCCGGGCGGAACATCCGGGGCGCGTTTTACTGCAAAGTTTTTCCCCGGATCATCCGGTGATGCAGGCGCTGGTTTCCGGCGAATACGAAGCCTTCATGGCCGCCGAGGCTGAGGCGCGGCGGCCCGGTCATTGGCCCCCCTTTGGTCGGCTGGCCGCGTTGATCGTGAGCTCCCCGGATGAAAAGGCAGCGGACCGAGTCGCCCGGGATTTGGGCCGCGCGGCGCCAGCCGGGGAGGGGATGGAGGTGCTGGGGCCCGCGCCCGCGCCGCTTGCCTTGTTAAGGGGGCGGCATCGGCGGCGCCTTTTGCTGAAGGCGCGGCGCGATATTGGCGTGCAGCGGCTTTTGGGCGAATGGCTCGCGCGGGTGGATGTGCCCGGCAATGTCCGGGTGCAGGTGGATGTGGACCCGGTGGGGTTCCTATAGGGCGGACGTTACTGGTGCCCGCAACCTTCAATCGTCGCGATGCACCCGTTCCATGCGTTCATGGCGCTCCTGCGCCTCGATCGTCATGGTGGCGATGGGCCGCGCTTCCAGCCGGCGGAGCGAAATCGGCTCCCCGCTTTCCTCGCAATAGCCATAGGTGCCGTATTCAATCCGGTCCAGGGCCTGATCAATCTTGTTGATCAGTTTCCGCGCCCGGTCCCGCGTGCGCAATTCCAGCGCGCGGTCGGTTTCAACTGAAGCGCGATCCGCGAGGTCCGCCTCGGCAATGCCGCCTTCTGAAAGGGATGAAAGTGTCTCACCCGCTTCGCGCACAAGATCCTGCCGCCATCTGAGAAGTTTTTGTCTGAAGTATTCAAGTTGCAGCACATTCATGAACTCCTCGGAATCCGAGGGTCGGTAATCGGGCGGCAATGTCACCAACATATCTTCTACTTCCTCCGCCTTGCATACCCGACAAGGTGGTTTCTTGCTGAAACCTGTCTGGACGGGCTGACAGCCTTCTATACCGGCTTGTCCGGGGGCGCCAGGGGCGTTTGAAGACAAATATCTGACAAAAAGCCGATTTCAGCTTTCGATGCCGCGCCGAGCCAATTCCAGCCTGGCCCGAAGTGCAATGGCCTCTACCGCCTCCGCCAGGCCCGGGTCGGCGGGTTTTTCGCCCTCGGTCAGCCGTGCCAATTGCTGTAGCCGGGTCGGGTCGGCGCGGCCTTCCAGCAATTCCAATTGCAGCGCCTTCAGTTCCTTCAGCATATCCTCACCGCGGCGGAAGGCACGCGCATTTCGTTCCCCGGCCGGGGCAAATTCCTGCACAGCCAAAAGCCCCATGGCTGTGGCCGCCGAAACCCCCGTGCTGGCATTGGCTTCGCGCGCTTCATCGGCGCCGCCCCCCACACGAAAGCCGCCTGAGGCGCCGCGCGTTGACCGCGTACCCGGCACATTGGTGCCGCCTGTGACGCCTCGAATAACGACCATCTGACCTCCTGTTCTGCCCTGTCCCGGCAGGCTCGACCGGGACCCGGCAGGTTTTGCCGATACGACTCGGCGCAGCAGCCCAAAAACCTTGGCATGGGCCTTGCCAATACACTTCCACCATGCCGCCCGCCCTTGGGGTGACTGACGGAGACTGACCTTGGTTCGTATAGCGCAAGCGCTCGCAAAAATCCTTACCGCCCTGGTTTTGGCGGCATGTTTTCTTGCGCCGCCCGCCGCGGCCCAAATCCGTATCAAGGATATAGTGGATATGGAGGGCGTGCGCGACAACCAGCTGGTGGGTTACGGGCTGGTGATCGGCCTCAATGGCACGGGCGATCGCCTGAGAAGCTCGGTCTTTACCCGCCAATCCCTGGTCGGGATGCTGGAACGCTTGGGCGTCAATTCGCGCGATTTCGAACGCCAATTGGACACCAAAAATATTGCCGCCGTGATGGTCACGGCCAATTTACCGGCCTTTGCCCGCCCAGGCAGCCGGATTGATGTGGCGGTTTCGGCCCTGGGCGATGCGACAAACCTGACCGGCGGCACCTTGCTTGTGACCCCTCTGCTCGGCGCGGATGGTGAAGTTTACGCTGTGGCGCAAGGCGCGCTGGCAACTGGCGCCATTGCCGCACGCGGGGCTGCAGCTTCTGTCACGCGCGGTGTTCCGACCGCGGGGCGTATATCCAATGGCGCCATTGTGGAACGTGAAGTTCCCTTCACGCTTTCCAACCGTGACCGTGTGCGCTTGGCGCTCCGTAATCCCGATCTGACCACGGCGCGCCGAATCGCGGCTGCGATCAATACGGCCACACGCGGCAATGTCGCGACGGTTACCGACCCGCGCACAGTCTCCGTGGCCCTCAATGGGCGTGATCCTGTCGCCTTCCTGACCGATATCGAGAGGCTTCGAGTCGAGCCCGATATGGTCGCTCGTGTGGTGATTGATGAGGCGACTGGTACGATTGTGATGGGTGATGCGGTGCGGGTTTCCACCGTGGCCATCGCCCAGGGCAATCTGACTATTCGTATCACCGAAACGCCTCAGGTGAGCCAGCCCAATGCTTTCGCCCAGGGCCAGACCCAGGTGGTGCCGCGCACTGGAATTGAGATCGAAGACCAATCGGATCGTCGCCTGGGCATTCTTCCGCAAAATGTGACCCTTCAGGAATTGGTGCGGGGCCTGAATAGCCTTGGTGTTGGCCCACGTGACCTGATTTCCATCCTGCAAGCCATCAAGGCCGCTGGCGCCTTGCAAGCCGATCTGGAGCTGCGCTGATGCTGGACGCTACCAATCTTGCCGCGCCGCAGCAGCGCGCCATTCGTCCCCCGCTTGCCGGTGCCGGGTCTGAAGCAAGCCTGCGCAAATCTGCGCGTGATTTCGAAGCCCAGGCGCTTGGCTTTTTGCTGCAGCCCATGTTCGCCACGGTGGATATGTCCAAATCCTCGTTTGGTGGCGGCGCGGCTGAGGCGCAATGGCGCCCGATGTTGGTTGAAGCCTTCGCGGCATCTGCCGTGCGGGCTGGCGGTGTCGGCATTGCCGATGCGGTTTATCGCGAATTGCTCCGCAACCGCGGAGCGCAAACCCCTGAGACAGTAGGAACCCAGCCATGATGGATGCGGTGTTGATTGCCGGTAAAAGACTGGCCGAAGCGCTCCGTGCGGAGAATGAGGCATTGGCGAAGCTTGATCTGTCGCGTGCCGCCAAACTTGCGGAAACCAAAATGGCCGCGACCGACGCCTTCGCCCAGGCCTATGCTGCTCAGGTCAGGCATGGTGAGCGTCCGGAAGGCGCCATGCGCGAAGAAGCGCAGCGTTTGACCCGCCAGTTGGAAGACCTGGGAAGCGAAAACCGCAAATTGCTCGAGCGCGCGATTTCCTTGCAGTCGCGCGTGATTGAAACCATCGCGACCGCTGCCCTGCCGCGCGTGGCCAATCCGGGCTATGGCCCGCGGGGCTACCAGACTCCGCCGCGCCAGACCCCCGCTTTTGCGGTTGCGGCACGAGCCTGATAAAAAACGCCCGGCCAATCTGCCGGGCGCCTTTCTTAAATTTCGGCTTTGTGCCTGGAATTATCCCAGGTGCTTGGGCGGCCCGCAGGATCAGCGGCAGGCCGTGACCATGATTTCCACCAAATGGCGAGGATCGGCCATATTGGCTTCAACGCAAGCGCGCGCCGGGGCGCCGCCGGCCGGCAGCCAGGCGGTCCAAAGCTCATTCATCGCGCCGCGATCGCGGATGTCCTTCAGCCAAATCTGCGCCGACAGCATGCGGGTCTTGTCCGTGCCATTGGCTTCAAGCGCGGCATCAATCTTGGCCAGCACTTGGGCTGTCTGACCCTTGATGTCCTGGGACAGGTCATCGGCGGTGAGACCCGCAAGAAACACGAAATTATGATACTCAACTGAGGTGGAGAGGATCTGGTTCGATCCTTGACGATTGATCTTGCTCATTTCCGGCCTTTCAGAAGGGTTGGACAGCGCCAGGCGCTGGTGCGATTACTAGAACAGAAACTGCTGGGCGCGAAATGCCTCGGTCAGGCCACCCGATAGGTGCTGCCCGATGCCGCCGCGCCGATCATGGCTTCAAATACCGCAACGCCATGGATCGCGTCTTCAAGCGGCAGCGGATAGGTCGGGCCACCCGTGATGGCGGCGGCAAAGGCGGCCAATTCGGCATATTCGATATCGGTTTTCGGGAAATCCTTGGTCCAGGCTTCGCCCTCACGCGGGGTGAAGCTCAGTTTTTCATGCCCGTTCAATTCCAGCGCCGCATCTGTGCCGTAAAGGGCGATGCGCCAAACCCGCGGTGCATAGGCCAAGGTCGCGAAGCAGCCCGTGGCGCCAGACGCGAAGGCAAACAGCCCCGCTGTCGTGTCATCCATGCCATTGGTCAAAGCCCGCGCAAGAGAGCGCACCGTCACCTCGGCAATCGGGCCGGCCAGATTGATCATCATATCAATCATGTGAATGCCCATGCCGCCCATACCCCCAAGAGGGCTTTCATGACGGTCCGTGCGCCACATGCCCGGCTGATAGGAAAGCGCGCCCGGCCCGCTGAACTGGCCTTCCACATGCAACAAAGTGCCAAGCGCCCCTGCGGCGATCAGCTTTTTCATCTCGGCCACCGCGGGCAGGAAGCGGCGGTTATGGCCAAGCGCCATCACCACGCCGGCTTGCCGGCAGGCTGCCACGGCGGCCTCCGCACTCGCCTGTGTCATGGTGAAGGGTTTTTCGACGAAAACATGCTTGCCCGCGCGCGCCGCCGCAATCACCTGTTCGGCATGCATCTGATGCGGAGAGGCGATCACGACTGCCTTCACGCGCGGCTCCGCCAGGATGGCATTGAGGTCGGGCAGGATTTTCACCCCCTGGCGCGCGGCCCATTCGGCGGCGCGTTCCGGCCGGCCAGTGCTGCCGGCAATGAAGCGAATGCCGGCATCATTCCGGTTTTGCACACTATCAACCAGGGTCTGGCCCCAGCGCCCCATGCCCACAATGGCCGCTTCAATCATTCTCATACCTCATTCAGGTTCAACGCTTTGCACGGTCACCCGCAACTTCACCTTCCAGCACCCGCAGCATGGCTGGCAAGCCCTTCGACAATACCTCCGAAAACGCTTGCGCTTTAGGGGCGGGAAGCCATGCCTCGGAGCAACCCGGGGCATTTCATTTTGGCCGGAGGAGATCGGATGATGTTCGTCTCAGGCGTTATGATTGCCCGGCATTTAAGCACGGCACCGTTGCGGTCGCTGCGCTCAAAATCACCGTTGATCCTGTTCGACGCTACGCAGGCCAGGCCCCATGTCATTCCCGATCCAACCGTCCTGAAGATTGCTCGCATCATATCCGGCTGCTGCAAGGATTCGGGCCGCGGCTTCTGAACGCACACCCACACTGCAGATGATGATCAGGCGCGGTGCCTCTGACGCAGGCCCCAGAATGGTCAAAACCTCGCGGAGAAAACTTTCACGCTGCTCTGAGGCGATGCGACCCATCCAGCGGTCGGCGCCAAAGGGAATCCAATGATGTTGATGCTTTGGAAGGCCGTCGCGGCGCCGTTCGGTAGGCCCCCTTACATCCACCAAGGCCGCACCCGCCGCCGCCTCTTGCGGGACATCAACGGCAAGAAGAAATGCCGCCCCCGGTTCGGATGAGGTGCCGGCGCCGACGCATGCCGCCAATAGGAGCGGAAAGAGGCTGACAAGCGCGCCGCAGGCTGCTCTACGGGTGCATCTGCCGGAAAGCGGGCCGCGTGCTGATTGCTCAGACATCCTCGGCATTTGCGGGCTCTTTTGGCATCTGCCCCCTGCATCCAAACAGCATTTCGCCAGCCGCGAAGCCTGGCAGGCTAGAGACGCGAAGGCAAATGCCAAGCATGCCCCCCAAGCCCCCTGCCGCCGCACGCTGGTGATGGTGCTTTAGGACGGCTGCCAGCCTATTCAGCGTCAACGCTTTGCAGGATCGCCTGCGCCTTCACCTTCCAGCACTCGCGCCATGGCGGGCAGGCGCCGGATACCCCAGGCGAGCGCAATGATGGAAAGCAGCACGGCGGCGAGGGTGGGCAGGGTCATGCCGAAAATCTCGCCCGCCGCGCCGAGCAACAGCGCGCCAAGCGCTGGAAAGGCGCGCACAATCAGACCCCAAAGGCTCAGCACGCGCCCCCGCATGGCGGGATCAGAAGCCGATTGCGCAAGTGTTTGCGCGCAAATCCCATGCACCGACATGGCCGCGCCCATGATGGCAGCGCAAAGCACGCCAAAGGGGAACCAACTGGTCGCAATGAAGCCCACCATGGCGAGCGAAATCGCCGCCGGCGCGAAAACCGCGAGCCTGGTCGTACCGCGCATCTTGCCGCGCGCTGAGACAAATATGCCTGACAACAAGGCGCCAACGCCGAAAGCCGCTGTCAGAATGGCAAGGGCTTCCGCGCCCAGGCCGAATTGCCGTTCCACATAGGGCGGCAGTATTTCGGGCAGGCTGCGAAGCAGCAGCGCCACAATCGCCGCATAGGTCAGGATGGGCCCCAGCCCCGGATGCCCCGCGACATAACGCAGCCCATCGCGCATTTCACCAAAAAGGGACTTTGTTTTCGCATGCCCCTGGCGTTCCTCGGCGGAGACCTTGAGCAAGGGGGTAGTGGCGGTTGCGATAAAATAGGCCACTGCATTGGCGGCGATAGCCGGCCAAACCCCCGCAACGGCGATCAATGGTCCGGCCAGCGCCGGCCCCACGAAACGCGCCACATTGAAGCAAAGCGAATTGAGCCCGACCGCCGCGGTCAAATCACTGCGCGGCACAAGCCCGGGCATGAGGGATTGCCGCGCCGGCTGCGCGAAGGATGATGCGATGCCGTTCAGCACCTCAAGCACCAGCAAGGTGTAGATATCAAGCTTTCCCAATGCCACCAGCAGCGCGATCACGGCGGCCATGACGCCGATCATCGCCTGGCTCCAGAAAGTGAGCTTCAGCCGGTCCGTGCGATCGGCAATCGCGCCTGCAATAGGGCTGACCACCACCGCCGGCGCCAAATCGCAAAATGCCACCATGCCGACCCAGAAGGCGCTATCGGTCAATTCCCAGGCGAACCAGGAAATGGCGATGCGATGCATCCAAAGCCCGGTCCAGGAAATCAGCGAGGCGGTGAAGAAAACCTTGGCGTTACGATGGGAAAGCGCGCGCGTCAGAACCGAAAGGGATGCCATGCGCGCGCGCCGCCCTCAGCGTCGCGGACGTAGCGTCTGGGGGCGTTGGTTTCCGGGATCAACCGGGGCCTGACCGGTGCCGGCATTGCGGATGCATTCGCGGATCAACTCATCGCGCAGCGTCTGCTGCTGGAAGCTGTCAGAGCGAAGCCGCGCAGTCGGCACATCATTCGTCATGTCGCTGTCACCGAAATTTGAATCGGCCCGCATCAATTGACCACGTTCGCGAAAATTGACGACGCGCTCGGCTTCCTGGGTGCAGATGCGCAGCAATTCCGGCGTGGCGCCGGCGCCCGCAGCGCGCGGGGAAGGGGGCGCTTCATGCGGCGTGCAGGCTGCCAGAACAAGAAGCAAGGGGAAAAAGCGAATCATGAATGGGCTCCCGCCGGTATCACCCGGGATAATAGCGCGGTAAGTGCAGCCTCGTCGAACCGGCCTGCCGGATCAAGCGGCAGGGCGGCGGCAGCGCGGAGCAGGGCAGGGTGCAATTCGGCCCCGGTCGCGCGCAGCGTGAAAAACCCCTTGAGCCTGGCGATCCGCCCCATGGCTTCGATCAACGCCAAAAGCCTGAGGCAAATCGCGAGGCCCTGAGGGGTTGCCAGCCCATGGCGCGCGTCCACCGCCTCCGCCCAGCAGGCGGCATCGGCATCGGCCAGCAGCAATTCCATCGCCTCTCCATCCGGGCGGCGGAAGACCAGGCGGCGCGGGCTGCCCCAGATCTCCGCCCCCGCCGCGCCGCGCGCCGCTTCCCAGGCGCCCAGCAGATCGCGCGCGGTAACGGCGGGCGTTTCCTCGGGCGGGAAGGGGATGGCGTAGGTCAGCGCCCCATCCGGGGTCGGGATGATCCTGATTGAGCTGGTCATGCGCCCCCGTTTTGGACCGGCTGAGCGCGGCGCGCCAGACATGAAGCGCATCCCCCGCTTGACGTCGGCCATGGGCGCGGCACTGTTTCCCCCATGACCGAGATCGCAGACCTGACCGCCTCCGAAGCCGCGCGGCGCATCGCCGCGGGGTCCCTGACTGCCTCTGCCCTGGCTGAGGCCTGCCTTGCCCGTATTACAGAACTCGAGCCCGAGGTGCGCGCCTTTGCCTGGCTTGACCCGGCGCTGGTGCGGCGCGCTGCGGCGGCCTTGGACAAGGGCGGGCCACCCGCGCCGCTCAAGGGTATTCCTTTTGGCGTCAAGGATGTGCTGGATACCGCCGATATGCCTTCGCAATATGGCTCGCCGATTTGGGCGGGGCATAGGCCGCGGAGTGATTCGGCCGCCGTTGCCATGGCGCGGGCGGCGGGGTCGCTGATCATCGGCAAGACGGTGACGACGGAATTCGCCACGCGCCATCCGGGGGCGACGACCAACCCGGCGAATAGGCACCATACGCCCGGCGGGTCTTCATCCGGTTCGGCGGCGGGTGTGGCGGCGGGGTTTTTTCCGCTCGCCTTCGGCACACAAACCGGCGGCAGCATCATCCGCCCGGCGGCGTTTTGCGGCATAGTCGGCTTCAAGCCGAGTTTCGGTGCCATCCATCGTGGCGGCATGAAGGTGATGAGCGAAAGCCATGACACGATCGGCGTCATGGCGCGCAGTGTGGCCGATTGCGCGCTTTCCATGGGCGCGATGACAGGGCGTGATTACGGCAACCCCGAAGCCAAACTGCCCCGCGCGCCGCGCCTTGCCTTCACGCTCGGCCCGCCCGCCGCCAAGGCCGCGCCGGAGACGCTTGCGCTGATGGAACGCGCCATCGCGGCGTGCAGAAAGGCCGGTGCTGAGGTGGTGGAAATCACCCTGCCCGAGGTAATGACCGAAGCCTTTGAGGCGCATGAATATGTGACGAATATGGAAAGCGTTCAGTCGCTTGGCTGGGAATTGGTGGCGGCGCGGGCGCAGCTTTCCGATGTGCTTAAGGAAAAACTCGATTGGGCCAAGCGTTTCCCAACCGCGCAGCTTGATGCCTGCAAGGCGGTGCAGGCCAAGGCGCGCGCGGCGCTGCCTTCAGCGATGGAAGGTTTTCATGCCGTGATCACCGCCTCGGCGGTGGGTGAGGCGCCGGCAGGGATTGGCTGGACCGGTGATCCTTCCTTCAATTCGCTTTGGACGCTGCTGCATGGGCCCTGCGTGACGGTGCCGGCGGGGGTGGGGCCGAAGGGCTTGCCGCTTGGTGTGCAAATTGCCGGGCGCATCGGCGAAGATGCCAAGGTGCTGGCGATTGGGGAATGGGTCAGTCAGGCCCTTTAGGGCGTTTTCCGCTCGCCTTCGTTCATGGGACACGCATAGCAGCGTTCCTTCATATTCTCTTAATCGGGAATTGGTTCCGCTTGGCTTTGCCTTGCTTCAATGCAACTTCACCTGCGGCTGCCCGCGATCCGCCACCAGCCCGACCAGCGTTTTCCAAAGCACCGGCGCATGCCCATGCAGCGCGGTCTGGTGCATCTTATAGAGCGACCGATACATCATCCGCGCGAAATAGCCTTCAATGAACATGCTGCGCCCGACCAGGAAGCCCATCAGGCTGCCGACGGTTGAGTATTTGCCGAGCGAGACCAGCGACCCGAAATCGCGATAGGCGAAGGGCTCAATTTCAAGGCCGCGCAGTTTGCGATCAATCTGGCGATAAAGATGATTGGCCTGTTGATGCGCGGCCTGCGCGCGCGGTGGCAGATTACCCTTGCCATCGGGCCGCGGGCAGGCGGCGCAATCGCCGAGCGCGAAAATATCAGGATCGCGCGTGGTTTGCAGCGTGGGCAGTACGACCAGTTGATCATTGGGCGTGGTCTCCAGCCCGCCGATATTGCGCAGCACCGGCGGGCCCTTGACGCCAGCGGCCCAGACCACAAGCTCGCCCGGAATGAAATCGCCATCGGCCAGCACTACGCCATCGGCGCGCACCTCAGCCACGCGGCGGCCGGCCAGGACTTCAACGCCCAAATCCTCAAGCAGTTTCATGGTGGCGGCGGAAATGCGTTCAGGCAAAGCAGGCAGGATGCGCGGTGCCGCTTCAATCAATCGGATGCGGACATCGCGCGCCGGGTCAATCCTGTCCAGGCCATAGGCGACCACCGCCCGCAAGGTGCGATGCAATTCGGCGGCCAATTCCGTGCCAGTGGCCCCCGCGCCGATGATGGCGACATGAAGCTGGCCCGGGCGCACCGGTTCGGCTTGGCTATTGGCGCGCAGGCACGCATTGACCAGGCGGCGATGAAAGCGGCTGGCTTGCGCCACGTTTTCGAGCGGCACGGCGTGTTCTGCCGCACCGGGCGTACCGAAATCATTGGTGACGCTGCCGATGCAAATCACCAGCGTATCATAGGGCACGCGGCTGGGGGGCGTGACCTGGCGGCCTTCATCATCGAAAGTGGCGCCGACCAGAACCTCGCGCGCTTGCCGATCAATGCCGGTCATGGGGCCGAAGCGGTAGGTGAAGTGGTGGTTATGCGCCTGCCTCAGGTAATGCAGCTCATGGCGGTCCCGATCAAGGCTGCCGGCGGCAACGGCATGCAGCAATGGCTTCCAAAGATGGGTGCGGGCGCGTTCCACCAGCGTGACCTCAGCCGCGCCGCTGCGCGCATAGCGATGGCCAAGCCTGGTCACCAGTTCCAGCCCCGCCGCGCCGCCGCCCACCACGACGATTCGATGGGCCGCTTTATCGGTTTGGCTGGCGTTCATGCTGATCGCTCCGCTATTTGGTGCCCGCATCGGGGGGTGGGGGCGGAGCCCCCGTTTCGGCCTCAACCCTTGCCCTATAACCACCTTATGCGCATCTTCCCACCAGTAAAGGAAGCCGCCGTGATCGCCCTGCCCGCGCCCAAGCCTGAAATCCTTGCCCGTCGTGGCGAAATCATCGCCGCGCTGCGCGCCCTGGTGCCCGGCGATGGCGTGATCGCAGAGGGCATTCGCCTGAAACCTTACGAGACGGATGGGCTGGCCGCTTATCGCCAAATGCCGCTCGCGGTGGTGCTGCCTTCCTCGACCGAACAGGTCGCTGCCGTGCTGCGCTATTGCCATGAACAGGGCATTCGCGTGGTGCCACGCGGCGCCGGGACCAGCCTCTCCGGCGGTGCGCTGCCTTTGGCGGATGCGGTGGTGGTTGGCCTTATGCGGCTCAACGCGATCCATGAGATCAATTATGCGGATCGCTACGCGGTGGTGGGTGCCGGGGTCACGAATATCGGCATCACCAAAGCGGTGGAGGCTGAGGGGTTTTTCTATGCGCCCGATCCTTCGTCCCAATTGGCCTGCATGATCGGCGGCAATGTCATGATGAATTCGGGCGGCGCGCATTGCCTGAAATATGGCGTGACGGCGAATAATCTGCTCGGCGTGAAATTCGTGACGATTGAAGGCGATGTGCTCGATATTGGCGGTACCTATCTGGATGCGGCCGGCTATGATTGGCTTGGGCTGATCACCGGCAGTGAAGGCCAATTGGGGATTGTGACGGAAGTGACGGTGCGCATCCTGCGCAGCGCAGAAGGCGCGCGCGCCATGCTGGCCGCCTTCAATTCGATTGAAATCGCGGGTGCCGCGGTGGATGCCATTATCGGCAGCGGCATTATTCCGGTGGCGCTGGAATTCATGGACAAGCCCTGCATCCATGCCTGTGAGGCTTTCGCCCATGCCGGCTATCCGCTGGATGCCGAGGCCATGCTGATCATTGAAGTTGAAGGCAGCATTGCGGAACAGGATGCGCTTTTGGCGCGCATAAAAGATATTTGCGCGCGCTTTGACCCGATCAGCCTGAAGGTCGCGGAGACCGCCGAACAAAGCCTGGCCATTTGGAAGGGCCGCAAGGGCGCCTTTGGCGCCGTGGGGCGCATCAGCCCCGATTATCTTTGTATGGATGGCACCATCCCGACCAGCGAATTGCCGCGCGTGTTGAAGCGCATTGGGGAAATGAGCGACCAATACGGCCTGAAGGTCGCCAACGTGTTCCATGCCGGCGATGGCAATCTGCATCCGCTCATCATGTTTGACGCCAATGACGCGGATAGTTTCCGCCGCGCCGAGGCTTTTGGCGCCGATATTCTGAAGCTTTGCGTTGAAGTCGGCGGCTGCCTGACCGGTGAGCATGGCGTTGGCGTCGAAAAACGCGATCTGATGGGTGTGCAGTTCCGGGCGCATGAATTGGCGCAGCAGCGCGCCATCAAAAGCGCCTTTGATCCCGCCTGGCTGCTGAACCCGGCCAAGGTATTCCCCTTGGAAGGCGCGCTTGCGCCTGCGCTGGCCGCCGAATGACGGCGATGATCGCGCCGGCGAATGAGGCCGGCATCATCGCCGCGGTGCAGGCAGCGCGCGCAGCGCATGAGCCGCTGGCCATTGAAGGCCAGGGATCAAAGCGCGGCATGCTGCGTCCGGTCCAGGCGGCGCGCAGCCTTTCGACGCGCGGGCTGACCGGCGTGACGCTCTATCGTCCGGCGGAACTCATCATTAGCGCGCGCGCCGGCACGCCATTGGCTGAAATTGAGACCGTGCTGGCGGAAAAGGGCCAGCAGTTGATTGCTGAATCGCCCTATTTCAATGGTGTTTTTCGCACCAGTGCACCGCCCAGCCTTGGCGGCGTGGTGGCGGCCAATCTGTCCGGCCCGCGCCGCATCACATGGGGGGCAACGCGCGATCATGTGATGGGGCTTTGCTTCATCAATGGCGCGGGTGAGGCGATCCGTTCCGGTGGCCGTGTGTTGAAGAACGTCACCGGCCTTGATTTGTGCAAGCTGCTATCGGGGTCTTACGGCACGCTTGGCGTGATCACGGAGGTGACGCTGAAGGTGCTGCCCGCGCCGGAGACCAGCGCGACATTGCTGATTGAAACGCCCGATCTTACGAGCGCGGTGGCCGCGCTTTCCGCTGGTCTTGGTAGCCCCTTTGGTGTTTCGGCCGCCGCCGCCTTGCCGCACAAGGATCACGTGATGGCGGCGCTCAGGCTTGAGGATTTCGCGGCATCAGTCAGCTATCGCATTGAAAAGCTGCGCGGCACGCTGGATGGTTTTGGCGCGCACCGCGTGATGAAAGATGGCGAAAGCCACGCCTTCTGGCGCGGTGTGCGGGAAGTGGAACCGCTTCAGGCCGCGGCGGAGGATGCGATCTGGCGCGTTTCAGTGCGCCCTTCTGCCGGGCCGCCTGTCGCCGCTGTGGCCTTGGCGCTGGGGGGGCGGGTCATGCTGGATTGGGGCGGCGGCCTGGTCTGGATTGCGGCCAGCCCCAGCATTGCCAATCACGCCGCGATCAGCGGCGCTGCGCGCAGTCAGGGCGGCGCGGCGATGCTGTTCCGCGCGCCGGAAGCCTTGCGGCTGGCCGTGCCGGTATTGCCCGAAGAAGCCGCGCCGCTCGCCAGGATTGGCGCGCGCGTGAAGGAAGCGCTGGATCCGGGCGGCTTGTTCAACCCAGGCCATTTGCGTGCCGCGTGATGCGCGACCTTACGGCAGTTTGGAGGTGCCGGCGGCGCGAATAATGCCAGCCGGCCGTGCGGCCTTTTCGGCAATGCCGCTAATGCCCTGGCGGCGCGCCAATTCCGCCCAAACTTCAGCCGGCCTAATACCCGCATCCACCCAAACCACCATCAGGTGATACAGCACATCGGCTGATTCCAGCACTGTCGCGGCGCGATTGCCGATGGTCGCTTCAATCACGCATTCCACCGCCTCTTCGCCGAATTTCTGTGCAACCTTGGCGGTGCCGCGCGCCATTAGCCTGGCGGAATGAGAGGATGCGACATCGCCCGCAAGTCGGCGCTGTTCCACTGTTTGCCAAAGCCGATCAAGGATCATGGCATCCGCGCCGGCTGGCGAAAGGCTGAGCGGTTCAAGCACCCGCGCTTCCACCTTGCGGATACGCTTGGGCAATTTGGCGCCCTTCAGCTTGAGCCCACCGGGCAGCGGCAGCGCTGCCTTCTTCTTTCCGCCCTTGGTGAGCTTCTGCTTGGCGCCCGGCTTTTTCTTCGCCTTGCCGGCGGGCTTGGTCTTACTTGCCGCCTTCACCTTGGCGGGCTTTGTCGCCTTTGCCATTCAAGCGGCCTCCTGCACGGAAGGGACAGGGCGGATAGGCAGACCCGCAGCCGCGAGCGCGGCCTTGGCCTCGGCAATCCGAAACACCCCGTAATGGAAAACACTGGCGGCAAGCAGGCCTGTCGCGCCAGCCCGCGCGCCTTCAACGAAATGGCGCAATTCACCAACACCGCCGGAGGCAACAATCGGCAGCCGTGTGGCGGCGCGCACCGCCGCGGTCAGTTCAAGGTCAAAGCCTTGCTTGGTGCCATCGCGGTCCATGGAGGTCAGCAGGATTTCGCCCGCGCCCAAGGCTTCGATCTGCTTCGCCCAGGCAATCGCATCCATGCCGGTGCCGCGCCGCCCGCCATGGGTGAAAACCTCCCACCCGCCGCCGGTATCGCGCCGACGCGCATCAATCGCGACCACGATGGCCTGGCTGCCAAAAGCCTCGGCCGCGCGGCGCACCAGATCAGGGTCAGCAACCGCGGCCGAATTGATGGAAACCTTGTCAGCGCCGGCGAGCAAAAGCCGGCGCGCATCTTCCACGCTGCGCACGCCGCCACCAACGGTTAAAGGGATAAAAACCTCGGCCGCCGTACGGGAAACCACATCCAGAATCGTATCGCGGTTTTCGGCTGAGGCGGTGATGTCGAGGAAGGTGATCTCATCCGCACCTTCGCGGTCGTAATTGCGCGCCTGTTCCACCGGGTCCCCGGCATCGCGCAGTTCCACGAAGTTCACGCCCTTGACGACGCGACCATCCTTAACATCCAGGCAGGGAATGACACGAAGGGCGAGCAAGGGTCCTCAATGGGGTTTTGTGGTTGGCTGCGATCGGCAAGCGGGCCGGCGCCTGCTTTTCGCGCGATGCGCCGGAATGATCCCTCGGTCAAGCCCCGCCTTGCGAGCCTTGCAGGCTGGCGCTGGCGGCGCCACATTCCAGGCATGGCCAGAAGGGGTAAATCCACCGCCGGCAAGGGCGGCAATTATCTGACCGGGCATTTGCTGATTGCGATGCCGGGCATGGAAGATCCGCGCTTTGCCCATAGCGTGGTGTGCCTGTGCAACCATTCCGCTGAAGGGGCCATGGGGCTGATGGTTAATCGCCCGATCGAAGGGCTGCCCTTTGACAAATTATTGACCCAGCTTGGGCTGAAGCCCGTGCCTTCCCAGCGCCAGATAAGGCTGGTGTCCGGCGGCCCGGTGGAAGCCGGGCGCGGCTTTGTGCTGCATACGGATGATTGGTCCGCGGAAGGCAGCCTGCCCTTTGGCGCGGGCCTCGCCTTGACCGCGAGTGTGGATATCCTGAGCGCCATCGCAAGCGGCGGCGGCCCGCGTGAAGGCCTGCTTGCGCTTGGCTATGCGGGTTGGGCACCCGGCCAATTGGAAGAGGAAATCCAGCGCAATTCCTGGTTGAGCGTCCCAGCGGATGAGGCGCTGCTGTTCCATGAGGATGCCAGCACGGCCTGGCAGGCCGCGCTCGCGAAATTGAAGGTCAATCCGGGCTGGCTGTCTTCCGCCGCCGGGCATGCTTAGGGCGCAGCAAGATGCATATGTCCGCCATTCCCTTCGACACCACCGATTGGGCGAAGATTGAACCAACACGCCATGCCGGCGTTACGGGAGAAGCACTCTGGCGCACGCGCCATGTTGGCCCAGCGGAAAACCAGATCCGCGTGCGCATGGTGGAATACTCACCAGGCTATGTCGCGGATCATTGGTGCCAGAAGGGCCATGTGCTGCTGGTGCTGGAAGGCGAATTGGAAACCACGCTGGCGGATGGGCGCGTCTTCGTGCTGAAGCCCGGCATGTCCTATCAGGTGGCTGATGGGGCCGAGGCGCATATGTCGCGCACCACAACGGGGGCCCGGCTGTTCATTGTGGATTGATGGGCGCGCGGTGCTTTGAGGCACGCGGGATCATTTGCCGCTTCGGAAAATGTAGAGCAACAAACATTTAATAGATTACCGAAATTCGCGTCTTTTTGAGGTAAGCAGACACCTCAGTTTGCTTCTTAATCTGCCGCCCATGAATCGCTACAAAACGGAACCGGGCCAATATAATGGGCCGCGCTTGCCGAACACGGACCCAAAAGCGGCTTGAGATGCGTTTGCGATTAGCATTTCTACGCAGCCGAGCCATCTCCGCAGGGCGCTCACTTGAGATCAGGGTTTGTAGATGGCTCTCTATGCTGGTCTGAGAAACCACCCGGCAGCGTCGTTTATTTCGGTGACCCGTGCAACTCTGGAAAACGCGGGAGCAATGAGCTTTCCAATGATCTTCTCCGGCAACCTCTTTCGAGAAAAAAGGATAGCAGCAGGCGGCGATTTGGTCATCTTGAGGTCGTTGCAGTCGTGTGTCTCCGGACCGGCTCATGATGATGGGACAAGATCTTTGTGTTGCGACGACCGGTTGAGGTAGCGAAGGAGATAGTGTCAGCATTCTGACGCTCGGCTATGTCTGCGCGTTTTTCGCCCCTTAATGGCAAACGCCATCAGCAAGCGCGGGGCTGCGCCAAATCCCGCCGGAACCAGACATAAAGCGCCAGCGCTACGCCCAGTGCAGCCACCGCGAAAAATACCGGCGCCGTCGCGCTGCCTGTCATATCACGCAGCCACCCAGCAAAGGCCGGACATCCCGTGCAGCCGGCATAGAACCAGACGAAGTACACGCCCAAACCGCGCGCGCGGCGTTCCGGCGCCACAGCCTCGGCGGCCAGCGCAGAAAAAACGGTGATCGGTAGCGCGTAGCAGAAGCCATGCAGCAGGCCGAGAAATGGCGCCCAGGAAACATCCGCGATCGGCAGGGCGAGTGCTGCCAGCATGGCAAGCAGGCTCGCGCTAATGGTCATCGGCCCTGCCACACCCGCACGGCGTGCAAGCCAGGCGCCTGCCGGTACCGCCAGCATATTGGACCATGAAATCAGGGAGGTTGCGAAATTCGCCTCCGCCAGGCCAAGCCCGCGCGCCATCAGCATCGGCGGCGCAAAGCTCACCAACACCATATAGGCGCCATTCACCAGCGCCCAGCAGGCGCCGGCGAGGCACATGCGGCGAAACTCCGCCTGCGTCAGCGCGCTGCTGGTGCTGGCGCTGACAGGCAGCGCGCGCGGTTCCGGCCCGCGGGCCAGCGCAACTGCGATGAAGGCAATACCGGCGGCAAAGGCTGCGACCTGATAGGGAAATTGCCAGCCATGATCAGGCACAAAGCCGGGGAGCGCCGCCTGCGCCGCGGCAATGCCGAGCGGCCAGCCCAGCACATAAACCGCCATGGCAGGGAAAAGGTCTCGGCCAATGAAACGGTCCTGCACCATTTTCGTCAGCAGCAAGATCACCAGCAGCGTGCCGAGGCCCATCAACAACCGCCCCGCGACCAACAGCGCCACCTGATCCGCGCTGGTGGAAACGACCGCCCCCAGGATCAGCAGCAAAATCCCCAGCAGCACGCCGCGCCTATCGCCCAGGCGCCGCGCCACCAAGCCCAAAGGATAAGCCAGGAAAAGCCCTGGCAGCCAGAACAGACCAACCAGCGTGCCAAAGCCCGCCCAATCCAAAGCGAAGGCTTCCACCAAGGCAGGGCCAGCCGCGCCGGGTGCCTGGAACATCGCGCCGAGCGCTGCGCGCAGGATAAACACGGCAACAAGAAAGGCAGCGGCGGTTTTCAAAAAACCCATAGCAGCTGCGCCTTCGCCCCGCGCCGCAGCGCGACCATCGCGTTTTGCCGAAACAATCGCGCAAGGCGCTTGCCGCGCGCAGCACAGATGCCGATGAAGCAATGCGCTTCCCACCAGCGCTTGGCGCCGCCCCTGCCTTCAACATGGGGCAACCGCCGCAACCGCTCACGCAACACGGCATGGCGCCGCGCATTCCAGCCTGCCGGCATGCGCCGGCTGAAGGGATTGCCGGCGGCGATGAATACACCTTCCTGCACGCGCCAGCATCGTAGAAGCGCATCCAAAGCCGGTGCGCGTTGCCCGATGCGCGCGACATGCTCGCCCGCAAAATAGCAGGAAGCGCGATAGTCGCGTTCAAGCCTTGCTTTTCGCTTCATCTGAGCTGCATCAGGATGCCCTTGAGGTAAGCGCTTTCCGGCAACATGGGATGCAGCGGGTGATCCGGACCTGCGCCGCCCATATGCAGGATGCGCGCCTCCCGCCCGGCGCGCTGCACGCCCCAGGCGACCGCATCGGCAAATTCACCCGGCGCGACATGGTGGCTGCAGGACGCGATGAAGAAAAACCCTGATTTTTCCACCAAGCTCGCGCCAAGTCGCGCCAACTTGCCATAGGCGCGCAGCGCCGCCGGTTGGTCCTTGCGCGCCTTGGCGAAGGCGGGCGGGTCCGTGATCACCACGCCAAAACGCTTGCCCGCGCCGACCATGCGTTCCAAGGCTTCCAAAGCCTCGGCTTTTTGTGTTTCCACCCGATCAGCGACTCCATTGCGCTGCGCCGCTTCACGGGCCAATGCCAGCGCCGCTTCGCTCCGGTCCAGCAGCGTGACATGCGCCGCACCTGCCACGGCGGCGGAAACACCAAAGCCGCCCGTGTGGCAGAAGGCGTCCAATACCGTGGCATCCTTGGCAAGGCGGGCAACGCGGGCACGGTGCTCGCGCTGATCGAAGAACCAACCGGTTTTCTGCCCGCCGAGTGGATCAACCGCAAAACTCAGACCGCTTTCTTCCACCGAGATCATGCCGGCCTCGCCGTGTAGCAGTTTGGTTTCCTCGGCCAGGCCTTCCAGCGCGCGCACGGCGCTGTCATTGCGCGCAATCACCATGCGGGGTGCGATCAGGGCGTGCAGTGCTTCCAGGATCAGCGGTGTCGCGGCTTCCATGCCGGCAGAATTGGCCTGGATCGTCACTGCATCGCCGTAGCGGTCAATCACCAATCCTGGCAGGCCATCGGCTTCGGCATGGATCAGGCGATAATGCGGGCGGTCAAACAGCTTGTCGCGCAGGCTTAGCGCTTCCTGCAGGCGCTTCCGGAACCAAGCAAGATCGGAAGCGGCATCGGGGTTGCGGTCCAACTTGCGCGCGGCAATCAGCGAATGCGGGTTGAAATGCCAAACGCCATGCTTGACGCCATCATCGCCTTCAAGCCGCACCACACTGCCTGGCGGCAACGCCTTTGCCACCGGCGTCATGGCGATTTCATTGGAAAAGGCCCAAGGGTGGCCGGATTTCACGCGGCGGTCTCGGCCAGGGAGCAAGCGGATCAGGGGCGGCGGGGCGATATTCATGGGCAGACCATGGCGCGCGGCGGCACTTCCCGCAATGCGCGATCAGCCGCGCACCGCCAGCACCACGCCGGACAATACCAAGGTCAGTGCCAGGATTTCGCGCAAGCCAAAGGGCTCATTCAGGAACAGCGCCGCGCCCAGAACGCCCACAACAGGCGTGATGACCGTGCCAAGCGATGCAAGTGACGCCGGCAACATCTTCAGCGCCGCGAACCAGGAAAGATAGCAAAGCCCCAGCGCGAAAACGCCGCCATAGATCAGCAGCGCCACACCCAGCGTTGAAACATGGCTGAAATCGAGTGGGTCAAAAATGGCCGCCGCGATGAAAAGCGGTGCGACACCAATGCCCACCTGCCAGGCAACCGAACTTGATGGCGGCAGGCCAAGCGGCATGCGCTTCGTGAGCACCGTCCCCAAGGCAAAAAGCACGGCCGAACCCAGGCCCAAGGCGACTCCCGGCAGCTTCGCCAAGCCAAGATCAAGCCCCTTGCCCAGCACCAGATAAACCAAGCCCGATAGCGCCAGCACCAGCGCCAGAATGCGGGCCAGACTTGGTCTTTCCCCCAATATAAGCCAGGCGAAAAGCGCAGCCCAGACAGGCATGGTGTAGCAGATGATGGTCGCTTCCGATGCGGCCAGCCACAGCAGCGAAAAGCTCGCGAGCCCCATCCAGGCCGTGACATTCAACAGCGAAATCAGCGTAAGTCGGCCCCAAATCGCGCGCGGCACCACAAGGCTTTGCCTTTGCACGAGCACAACAATCAATAGCACAATAAAGCCAAGCCCGCCGCCAATCGCGCGGGTTGTCAGCGGCGGCAATTCCGCCAGCAGCACCTTCATCGCCGGCCAATTCATCCCCCAGCCGACGGTCGTGATCACCAGCAGGAGCAAGCCGCGCTGGTAGGCGGCAGGATTCAATGCATGAAATCCGGCTCTTCACGCGTCAGGATACGCTTGATGCTTTCCAGATGCAGCCTGGCACTTTCGCGATCCCCCTCGCGCATTTGCGCATAGGTGCGCGCGGCCATTTCGGCCGGCACCGGCTTCAGCTTGCGCCCCGTGCCCATCGCAAGGCGCTGCGCTTCCGCCGCACGTTCCAGGTAGTAAAGATCATCCCAGGCTTCGGCGATGCTGGCCCCCACCACCATGACGCCGTGGTTTTTCATGAAGACGATATCGGCATCACCGATGGAAGCGGCGATACGATCCCCCTCACTCTCATCCAAGGCGAGGCCGTTGTAATCTTCATCCACCAAAGTGCGGCCATAGAACTTCAGCGCGCTTTGCCCGGCCCAGACCAAGGGCGGGCCTTCCAGCATGGCAAGGGCGGTGGCGTTTGGCATATGCGTGTGAAACGCTGCCTTGGCGCGAGGCTTGTTCAGGTGCATGCGCGCATGGATGTAGAAGGCGGTCGCTTCCGGCACGCCGTCGCCCGCCACCACATTGCCCTTGAAATCGCAGACCAGCAGGCGAGAGGCGGTGATTTCTGAAAAGGCCCAGCCATAGGGGTTCACCAGAAACAGATCATCGCGCCCCGGCACCACGAAGGAGAAGTGGTTGCAAATCCCCTCATGCAGGCCAAGCCGTGCCGCCATACGAAAACAGGCCGCCAGATCCACCCGCGCGGCGCGCACGGCTTCCGCATCCAATTCGGAATTGCGCAGAATGGCAGGGCTGGAGGGTTCAAGCGCATGGGCCATGAGGTTTCTCCCGGGGGCAGGCATGGGTTAGGATTGGCGGTAAGATGCACATGGGGGCCAGGAAGATGCAACGCCGCGCGCTATTAGCGAGCCTCTGCCTACCGGCGCCTGCCTTGGCCCAAGCCTCGCCTTTGAAGGTTCTGGGGACGGGCGCGGTGGCGGCATCGGTCCGTGACATCGTCACATCCTTCACTAACCGCACCGGGCGCGTGGTGGATATTCAAACCGCCAATGCCGGCGTGGTCGCGCGCCGGCTGCTGGAAGGGGAGGCCGCCGATCTGGTGCTGAATAGTGCGGCGCAAATCGCGGCGCTCGCGGCTGCCGGGCTGGTGGAAGCCGCCAGCGTCCGCGAATTGGGCCGTATGCTGATTGGGGTTGCGGTGCGCGCAGGCGCGGCGCGACCTGATATCGGCACGGAAGCCGCGCTGCGGTTGGCGATCCTGGCGGCCCCAATCATTGCCCATTCCGACCCTGCCGCGGGGGCCACCGCCGGCACCCATGCGGCGCGGCTCATCGAAAGGCTGGGCCTGGCCGAGGCCATGCGCGGGCGCGTGCTGGTCTTTCCGGGTGGCGGGGCGGCGGTGGGCGCGGTAGCGGAAGGCCGCGCAGCGCTGGCCATCTCCCAGATCAGCGAAATCATCGCCGTGCCGGGGGCGGTGCTGGTCGGGCCGCTGCCGGATACGGCGCAGCTAGTCACGCCCTATCAGGGCGCCATCGCCACCCGCGCGGTGGATGCTGAAGGCGCGGGCGCCTTGCTGGCTGCGCTGACAGGCCCCGAGGGGCAGGCGCGCTTCCGCGCGGCCGGCTTCGCGGTGGGCTGACACCCCCTGGACAGGGGGCGTTTCGCGCGCCAAAGGCAGGGCGAACCTAACCCGGGAAAGTAGCGGAACATGAGCGGCACAAATCAGCGCATTGATGGCAAGCGGCTTTGGGATTCTCTGATGGCGATGGCGGAGATTGGCGCCACCCCCAAGGGCGGCGTGAAGCGCCTGACGCTCACCGATGTGGACAAGGCCGGGCGGGATCGGTTTCGCGGCTGGTGTGAGGCGCTTGGCCTGACGGTGCGCGTTGATTCCATCGGCAATATGTTCGCCCGCCGCGAAGGCCGTGATCCGAAGCGCCTGCCCGTGCTGCTCGGCAGCCATCTCGATAGCCAGCCCACCGGCGGCAAGTTTGACGGCGCGCTTGGCGTGATTGCCGGGCTTGAGGTGATGCGGAGCCTGAATGACCTCAACATCGTGACCGAAGCGCCGATTGAATTGGTGAATTGGACGGATGAGGAAGGCAGCCGCTTCGGCCATTCGCTGATGGGCAGCGGCGTTTGGGCCGGCATCTATACGCAGGAAAAAGCCTATGGCCTGCGCGATGTGGATGGCGTGAGTGTTGGCGATGCGCTTGATGCCATCGGCTATAAGGGCCCGCATAAGGCCGCGCCCTTTCCGGCGGATGCCTATTTCGAATTGCATATCGAACAGGGCCCGATCCTGGAACGCGAGGGCAAGCAGATTGGTATCGTGACCGGCGCGCAGGCGCAGGTCTGGTATGACGCGGTGATCATCGGGCAGGATAGCCACGCCGGCACCACGCCGCCTTCCGCACGGCGCGATGCGCTGGTCGCCGCCGCGCGCGTCATTGAGCGTGTGGATGCGCTGATGCGCGCACGGGGTGAGGATGGCCGCGGCACTGTCGGCTTTCTGCAAGTGCTGCCCGCCAGCCGTAATGTGGTGCCGGGCGAAGTGCGCTTCAGCGTGGAATTCCGCCACCCATCGGATGCGCAAATCCAGGGCCTCGCCGAAAGCTTTCCGGAAGAAGCGCGTAAGCTGGTAGAGGCCAATGGCTGCAAGCTGGAATTGACCGAGCTGTTCCGCATCCCGGCACAACCTTTTGATCCTTCCTGCGTTGACCTGGTGCGCCAGGCCACCAAGCGCCTTGGCTTGCCTTCGCGCGAAATCATCTCGGGCGCGGGGCATGATGCGGTTTATGTCGCGCGTTCTGTGCCGACCGCGATGATCTTCACGCCCTGCAAGGATGGGCTTTCACATAATGAAGCCGAAAGCATCATGCCGGAGGAGGCTGAGGCCGGCTGTCAGGTGTTGTTTGAAGCGGTGGTGGCGCGGGCCAATCGGGCCTTGTGAGGGGCGCTTTTTTCTTCGCCTAAGTGAACGGCAATGCGCGGCCTGATGGCAGCGCCCGGCATGGACACTTGACTCAAACTTCCTCTGGTGCGGAGGCTAGCGCGGGCGTCACAGCACGCCTGGCTGCCAGCATCCCAGCGACAGCCTCAGGAAATGAGGAAACGCATCATGTCCTTCCCCATGCCGCAGCGGCGGAGCCTGGCCGCGCTGGCACTGCTTGCTGCTGCCACACTGGTCTCCGCGCCAAGCCTCGCCCAATCACCCCCGGTGCAGACCTGTCAGCTTGGCGAATTCACGCTGGAAAGCGGCGCCAAGGTGCCGAATTTCCGTATGACCTATATCACCCATGGCACGCTGAACGCGGATAAAAGCAACGCGATTCTGTCCATCCATGGGCTGCGCGGGGATCGGAATACGCAAACCGTTTGGGCGGGGCCGGGCAGGGCGCTGGATACGGATCGCTATTTTGTCATTCAGCCCGACACCATGGGCGTCGCTTCGCTTGATCCCAATGCCACGACATCGCCAACGCGTTCGGGGATGAATATGGCATTCCCGCGCTTCACCATGCGCGACATGGTGAAGGCCGAACACCGGATGCTCACGGAATGTCTTGGCATCCGCAGATTGGTGGCAGTGACAGGCACTTCCATGGGCGGCATTGCTTCCATGCAATGGGCGGTGAGCTTTCCCGATTTCATGGAAGCGGTGATCCCGCTTGTGCCTCAGGCGCATGTGAACCGGCAGGGTAATTTCATCTGGGAAGCCGCGCGCCAGACCATCATGCTGGATCCGAAATGGCGCGATGGCGCTTATCCGGCGGATGACCCGCCGAAGCGCGGCACCGGGATTGGCATGTTGATCCAGAATGCTTTCGGCATCAGCGCCGGCGGGTTTGAGGAAATGTTCGCCACCGCCGATCAGGTGCGCGGCTTTTATCGCCAATCCGCCGAACAGATCGGCAATACCACCCAGGCGCGGGATTGGATTTATCGTACCTGGGCCATTGAAAGCCACGATATCGCACAAACTCCGGGCTTCAATGGTGATCTTATCGCGGCGGCGCGTTCCATCAAGGCGCGGCTTTTGTTGATCCCAAACTGCTTTGATCAATTGCTGCCGCCTGGGGAAAGCGGTGTGATGACGGTGGCCGGCCATGCGCCCAATGCGAAGATTGTGGATGTTGATGATTTGGGCGGCCATGGTGGTACGCGTGCGCCGCGCGGCATTGCCACCATCACCAGCGAAATCCGCGATTTGCTGCAACGGATTTCTGATGGTCGCCCAGGCTTCTCCGGCCCGCAGTATCCGCGCCATTGGTCTCGGCCGGATCGCTGCCCAGGCTGAAGCATGGCGCGCGTTTTCGTTTTGAATTGGCGGTAATTCAATGCCCGATCAGATGTTTCATCTGATCGGGTCGTCTCTGTCAGCCGCCGACCAGCTTCGCCACCATATAGGCAACACTCGCAGCCAGCCCGCCGATGAATAGCGTCTGCACCGCGCCGCGTGTCGCGGGCAGGCCGGTTGCTTTTGCCTTCAGCCAGCCGAAGCCCGCGAGCGCCACGCCGGTAATGCAGGCGGAAATCACCAAGGCCTGTTGCGTGCTGTCGAGCAGCATATAGGGCGAAAGCGGCAATAACCCGCCCACCACATAGGCGCCGCCGATGGTGACTGCCGACCGCGCCGCGCGGTCAGGCTGCGGTTCCTTCAAATCCAATTCGAAGCGCATCATGAAATCCACCCAGCGGCGCTTATCGGCGCAGATGCTGTCCACCGCCATGCGCAAAGCATCACCGCGCACGCCATAGCGATGCAGGATGGCGGCCACTTCCCAGCGTTCGCGATCCGCGTAGATTTCGGTTTCTTCTTCTTCGCGCCGGCGTTCGGCGGCGAAATGTTCGGCATCGGTGCGCGCGGCCAGATACCCGCCAAGCCCCATGGCGATGCAGCCCGCGGCAATTTCAGCAAGGCCCGCAGTGACGATCAAAGGGTTGGCCGCGATGGCGCCTGAAAGCCCGGCCGCCAAAGCGAAGGGCACGGTCAGGCCATCGGCAGTGCCGATCACCAGATCACGCACCACCTCATTCTGCGTGAAATGGCGTTCCTCATGCGGCGGACCTGGCGGCATGGGCCAAAGCCCGTCGCGGCTTGGCGCTTCGGATTCGGGGGGCTGCGTACTCATCTCACAACAGGCTTTAGCGCAGAAACGAGTGGTTTAGCGAGGGGAATGCGCGGCATCTGCCTCAGGCCCTGTCAGGCCAGCCAAGGCTTCCTCCTCCGCCGTCAGATGAAGCGCGAGCAAAGCCTCCAAGGCGAATAGGGTGCGCCGGAGCGCTGGTGCCACTTCGGCAAAGCCCCCCGGTGCTTCGGCAAGCGGTAGCAGGGTGGAAAAGCGATCCGCCAGCCCCTCGATTTCGGTATGCATGCGCAGCAAGACGCCAAGCGGGTCCTGCCCACCAAGCCGCGCGGCGGCTTCCGGGTAAAGCGCGCTTTCCTCGGCGGCCTGATGCGGCAGCAATTCATCGCGGAGCCGCCGTTCAAGTCCGCGCAATGCGGCAAGCTGCGCGGGGCCTTCATGCAGCGTCTCACCCGCGCCGCGCAACGCCTCGGCCAAATCGCGCAGCCCCGCATGTTCGGCAACGCGCTCCGTTAGCCCGGCCTCATGCGTAAGCCGCGCTGCGGCGCCATCATTGCCGGGCAGCAGGGCGCGGAGTGCATAAAGTATGGCCGCGACATCAATCGCTTCCTGCAACAGCGCACCAGCAAGCGGGCTCAGCCAACCAAAGGCAGCGGCGACCATGGCAATCAAGGACAATCCCATGCCCAGCAGAATGGCTTGCAGCGCAATGCGCCGCGCGCGGCGGGCAATGGCAATCGCTTCCGCCGCGCGGTCCAGCCGATCCGCGAGCAAAACAACATCGCCCGCTTCGGCAGCGGCGGCGGTGCCATGCGCGCCCATGGCAATGCCGACATCAGCGGCGGCCAATACCGGCGCGTCATTCACGCCATCGCCCACCATGGCGACCGGGCCATTGGCGGCCTCGGCCTTGAGCGCGATCAGCTTCCCTTCCGGGTCGCGGTCCGCCAGCATGGCATCCAGGCGAAGCGCAGCGGCGATGGGTGTTGCGGCGGCGGCGCGGTCCCCGGTCACCATCAGAATGCGCGCAACGCCAAGCTGGCGCAGCGCCCGCACCGCACGGGGCGCTTCTTCGCGGAGCCCATCCGCCATAATGAAGGCCGCCGCCGCGCGCCCTTCTACCGCCAACCAGCCGACCGAACCGGCGGCACTCACCAAGGCCGCCGCGAAAAGCCCGTTTTCCGGTCCCATGCCCTGGCCGATCAGAAAGCCCTCGCTGCCCAGCGTCAGCGCCTTGCCCTCCACCAGGCCGGAAAGCCCGCCGCCAGGGGTTTCCTCCACGCTTTCGGGCACGGGCAGATCAAAGCCACGCGCGCGGGCGGCGGCGACCAGCGCGACAGAAACCGGGTGGGTGGAAGCCTGCGCCAAGGCGGCCCCGAGGCGGAGCGCCGCATCGCGGCCAAGGGCGGGGTCGGCCTCGATCCCCGAAAGCCTAGGCCGACCGGGTGTGAGGGTGCCGGTCTTATCAAAAATCACGGTGCGAATGCGCGCAAGCCGTTCGAGTGCGGCGCCGCCCTTCACCACAATGCCCCGCCGCGCCGCGCGACCAATGCCTGCGACCAGCGCAATGGGAGCGGCGAGAATAAGCGGGCAGGGGGTCGCCACCACCAGCACCGCCAGCGCGCGACGCGGATCGCCGGAGATCAACCAAGCGGCGCCGGCGACACAACAGGTCAGGATAATGAAGGCAATGGCCCATTGATCAGCAAGCCGCACCAGTGGCGCGCGGGATTGCGCCGCAGCCTGGGTCAGCCGGATGATGGCGGCATAGGTGCTGGCCGCTGCCCCCGCGCTTGCGCGCATGCGAAAGGCGCCGCCGGCATTCACGGCACCGCTGCGCAGCCTTGCACCTTGGGCCAGCGCAACGGGCAGGGGTTCGCCGGTCAGCATGCTTTCATCAAGCGTCGCGCCGGCATCTTCCAGCGCGCCATCGGCGGGCACGGTTTCTCCTGGGCGGACCAGCAGCAGATCACCGGGCGTGATGGCATCCAAGGTGATTTCGCTGATTTCGCCATTGCTGATGCGCGCCGCACCGCGCGGGGCGCGCGCCAGAAGATCGGTCAGCGCCCCTTGCGCGCGGCCCTCGGCCCAGGATTCCAAGGCCTCGCCACCCGCGACCATCAGGGCGATCACCGCAGCGGCGGCGGCTTCATCCAAGGCCAGGGCGCCAAGGATGGAGAAAAGCGCAATCACATCCACGCCAAGCCGCCCACCCAGAAGCGAGCGCAGCACGCCAAGGGCGACATGCAGCGCCACCGGCAGGGAAGCCGCAGCCCAGGCGATGGTGGCGTAGGCGGTATTGCCCGAAAGATGCAGCACTATGCCGCCGCCAAGCCCGGCCAGGACCCAAGCCAGCAGCAGCCGCGCGCTATTCACGCATCGGCCCCAATTCGGCGTCTCGATGCACATAGGCTGAAAGCAATAGCCCGAAGCCAATCATTACCGTCAGCATGGCCGAACCGCCATGGCTGATCAGCGGCAGCGGCACGCCGCCCACCGGAATGGCGCCAGTGACCATGGCGACATTCACAAAGACATACAGGAAGAAATTGGTGCCAAGCCCAATCGCGAGCAGCCGACCGAATTGATGGCGCGACCGGAAGGCGACGATGTAGCAGAAGACCACCACGGAAAGCAGCATAAAGAGGGTAGCGATGGCGCCGGTAAAGCCGAATTCCTCGGCGATCAGGGTGAAGATGAAATCCGTCTGCTTTTCCGGCAGGAAATTCAAATGCCCCTGCGTGCCTTGCAGGAAGCCCTTGCCCCACATCCCGCCCGAACCGAGCGCGATCTTGGATTGGATGATGTTGTAGCCCGCACCCAGCGGATCGCTTTCCGGATCGAGAAAGGTCGTGATGCGCGCGCGCTGATAATCGCGCAAATGATCATAGGCGATGGGCGCGGCAATGGCGGCAGCCCCCGCCATCAGCGCGAATTTCCACCAGCGCATGCCGGCGGCCCAAAACACGGCAGCACCAATCATGGCGGTGATCAGCGCGGTGCCTAGATTGGGCTGCTTCAGGATCAAACCGACCGGCACCAGCACCATCAAGGCCGGCGGGATCAGGAAAAGCGGATTGCCCATGCGTTCCCAGGAAGCGCGGTGAAACCAGGCCGCCAAGCCCAAGGCCAGCATGATTTTCATCAGTTCGGATGGCTGCAATTGCACCGGCCCGATATCGAGCCAACGCTGCGCGCCCTTGCCGACATTGCCATGGAACAGCACCAACACCAGCAAGCCGAGTGCAAAAATATACCCAACCCAGGCGAAGCGCAGGATGATCCTGATATCAATGAAGGCGATGCTTAGCATGATCACCAGACAGAACCCAAAACGCAGCGCGTGCTTCTGCGCATAGGCATCCGCATTGCCGCTGCCCGCGGTCCACAGCGCCACATAGCCAATGGCGGCAATGCCGCCCAGCAACAGCACGAAAAGCCAGGGCACGCGCCAGAGCTTGGAAACCAGGCCAGCGCCGCGACTTTCCGTGAGCAGCCGGCGTTCGAAAATCATCGGCCAAGCTCCGCCACGCGCGGATCACGCGGTGCGGGCGTGATGGGCAGGCGCTGGAAGGCTTCCACCAGAATATCGCGCGCCAAGGGGGCGGCGGCGCCCGAGCCACTGGTGCCGTGTTCCACAATTACCGAAAGGGCGAAGACCGGGTTTTCATAAGGCGCGTAAGCGACGAATAACGCATGCGGGCGCCATTCGCGTGGCAGGCTGGCGACATTGAAGCCCCTTTCGCGCTGTTCGCGCGTGACGCGCCTGACCTGCGTGGTGCCGGTCTTGCCGGCCATAATGCCGTATTGGCCGGGCAGACGCGCTGCGCCCGCTGTGCCGCCGCCATTCACCACCGCCCACATTGATTCGCGCACCACGCGCAAATCGACTTCCGGGATGCCGAGCGATGGCCAATCCTCGGGCTTGCCGCCGCGCAGCGGTTGGCCGGCAATGGCGCGCGTCAGATGCGGTTGCACGGCGCGGCCTGTGGCAAGCCGCGCGGTCATGACCGCGAGGGAAAGTGGCGTCAGCTGATAAAAGCCCTGGCCGATGCCGTGCACGATGGTATCGCCAATATTCCACGCATGGCCCTGCGCCTGCCGCCAGGCGCGGGTTGGCACCAGGCCGCGGCGCGTGCCGGGCAATTCAATGTCCAGATCAACGCCAAGCCCAAAGCGATGCGACATGGCGGCGATCTTATCCATGCCGGTGCGGCGTGCCATTTCGTAGAAATAGACATCGCAGCTCAGTGAAATGGCGGTGCGCATATTCATCCCGCCATGGCCGCTTTGCTTGTGGCAATGAAAGCGCGTATCGCCGAAATCGAAATGGCCGGGGCAATGGACAATATCGCCCGGCCGGCAAACCTTGGCTTCCAGCGCGGCCAAAGCGACCACCATCTTGAAGGTGGACCCGGGCGCATAAAGCCCATTGGTCGCCTTGTTGATCAGCGGCGTGGAACGCGATGCGGTCCATTGCCGCCATTGCGCCGCACTCACGCCGGAATTGAAAATATTGGGATCGAAGGAAGGCTTGGTTGCCATGGCGAGAACCTCACCATTGCGCGCATCCAACAGCACAGCCGTTGTGCCTTCATCAATCTTGTCGCGGATGGCCTTTTGCAGCCCGGTATCCACGGAAATCTGCACATCCTGGCCGGGAATACCCTCACGCCGGCCCAATTCGCGGATCACGCGGCCAAGCGCATTGACTTCGACTTGTATTGCGCCGGCGCGGCCGCGCAGCACACGGTCATGGAAGCGTTCAAGCCCGGCGCGGCCCACGCGCATGCCGGGCAGATTGACGATACCTTCTTCACCCGCTTCCTGTTCGGTGGGGGTGCCGACATAGCCAAGCACATGCGCCAGATGTTCGGTTTCGGGATAGATGCGCGTGGTGCCCATATCCACTGAAACGCCGGGCAGGTCGGGCGCATTCACCTCAATCGCCGCCATTTCCTCCCAGCTCAGGAATTCGCGCAGGATGACGGGTACGAAGCGGCGATTGCGGCGAATATCGCGTTCGATCCTCGCCTTTTCATGATCCTGCAAGGGTACGATGCGGGAGAAGGTTTCGATGGTGGCGGTGACATCGGCGGTCTGTTCCGCGACCAGCAAAGCGCGCCAATTCAGCCGATTGCCCGCCACAACTTCACCGCGCCGATCCAGAATACGCCCGCGCGGTGGGGCGAAAAGCCTGGCGCTGACACGGTTTTCTTCGGCGAGTGTCGCATAGCGCCGCCCTTCTTCAATCTGCAGCCGATAAAGCCGATGTCCCAAAAAGCCGAGCGCACCCAATTGCACCGCACCAAGAAAGGCAGCGCGGCGCGTAAAAATGCTGCGCCGGCGTTCTTCTTCCCGCTTGATATTCGTATTGGCGCCAAAGCCGGAAGTGCGCCGCCCGGGCCAGAACTTCATGGCGCATTCTCCGCCCGGCGCATGGCTTCATGCGCGCGCGACAGGATAATGGCGATGGGCGGGTAAAGCCCTGCGGTCAGCAACAGCGTCTGGAAAATAGGCGGCCAGGGCGGCAAGGTCAGCAACAAAAGAGCAGTGAACCCCCAGGCAAGCAGCGTCGCGCCCAAGGCGCCCAGGCAAAAGCACAGCCACACCAGGAAGAAGCCTTGCCGCGCCAGCCAGAAGCGAAGCCGCATGGCAGCGCCATGCAGCGCAAGCAACGCGATGATATGCACGCCAAGCGGCGCCATGGTTAGCAGATCCAGCAACAACCCCAGAGTGAACACCATGGGCGGCGCCATGCCCGCCGGGCGAAACACGGTCCAGAAAGCGACAGAGGGCATGGCGAGCGCAAAGGCCAGCGCCGGCAGGCCGGTGGGTGTCGCCGAGAGGATCAGCACCACCACCGTGGACAGCAACGGAAACGCCAGGCGCAGCAGCGCTTCAAGCCGCCGCGCCAAATCCTGTGGCGGTTCCGGGCGCCCGGGGGGCGGCGCGCGGAGTTTTGGTGCAAGGCTCATGGCTGGGCTTCAACGCCGCGACGGGCGCGGTTCCGGGCGCGCCACCGCTTCCGGCGGCAGAATGCCCGAAAGCCCAAAATCAAACAGCCGCACCATTTCCAAATGATCAAGCCGCGCGAAAAGCTCAACTTCCAAAGACCCCTGCGCGTTGCGCCGCACCACGCCAACCGGCAGGCCGGCCGGGAAGGCATTGGCCTGGGCGCTGGTCACCACGCGTTCACCTTCCTGCGGAATGACGCCTTCCGGCCAATGCGCCAAACGCGGCCGCGCGCCATTGGTGCCGGCCATCACCGCGCGCGCGCGGCTGGCTTCCAGCGTCACTGGCACGCGGCTGTTCATATCAGTCGCCAGCAGCACGCGCGCGGAGCGCGATCCTACCTCTGTGACCCGACCAACAAAGCCGCGTTCATCGAGCGCCACTTGCCCCTTGCGGATGGCATGCTGCGGCGGGATGGAAAGCAGCACCGCGCGGGCATAGGTGCCGCCGCCATCGGCCACCACCCTTGCGGCGTGAAAATTGGGCGCGCCTTCCGGCATGAAGCCAAGCTGGCGGCGGAGCAGCGCATTTTCTGCCTCAAGCCCCAAGGCCGCGGCATGCCAGCGGCGCAGACGCTCATTCTCTTCACGCAGCTTGGCATTGTCGCTGCGGAGAGTCGCTAGGTGGCGGATTTCCTCAATCGCCTCTTCCACCGCGTTCACCGGCTGGGAAATCGCGCCATAGATCGGTGCCAGCGCGTCCGAAAGCGTATTGCGCAGCCGTTCAACGAGCAGCGTATCGGCCTTGCCCAGCAGCATCACTCCAAAGGCCACGGCAATCATGATCGGCAGCGAAAGCCGCGCCAATGCCTGCCGTAGAGGGATACTGAGCCTGATCACGCAGCGTTACCTTTTACTCCCCTTATCAATACATGGATGTCAGCACATGGCGCAGCCGCTTGATATCCTCAAGCGCGCGCCCGGTGCCAAGCGCCACACAGGAAAGTGCATCTTCCGCCGCCACAACAGGCAGGCCCGTGGCATCGCGCAGCACCTGATCGAGCCGACCAAGCAAAGCCCCGCCGCCGGTCAGCACAATGCCCTTATCCACGATATCGGCCGCAAGCTCAGGCGGGGTGTTTTCCAGCGCGGTCTTCACCGCATCCACAATCTGGCCCACGGGTTCGGCCAAGGCTTCCGCCACCTGGCGCTGGCTGATAAGCACCTCCCGCGGGACGCCATTCATCAGATCGCGGCCCTTCACCTCCGCGGTTGGTCCACCCTCACCATCCTCGGGCGGGGCGGCGGCGCCGATTTCAAGCTTGATGCGCTCCGCCGTGCTTTCACCGATCAGCAAATTAAACTGCCGGCGGATATAGGAAATGATCGCCTCATCCAGCTTGTCGCCACCCACGCGGACGCTGCGGGCATAGACAATGCCGCCCAGGCTGATCACCGCCACTTCCGTGGTGCCGCCGCCAATATCCACGACCATGGAGCCCGAGGGTTCCGTCACTGGCAGGCCAGCGCCAATCGCCGCCGCCATGGGTTCCTCGATCAGCAGCACCTTGCGCGCCCCGGCACTTTCAGCGCTTTCCTGAATGGCGCGCCGTTCCACCGCCGTGGACCCAGAAGGCACACAGACTATGATCATGGGGGAGGCAAAGCCGCGCCTGTTATGCACCTTGCGGATGAAATGCTTGATCATTTCTTCCGCCACTTCGAAATCCGCAATCACGCCATCGCGCAAGGGCCGAATGGCCGAGATATTCCCCGGCGTGCGGCCCAGCATGAGCTTCGCCTCCTCGCCCACCGCCAGCACCTGCTTGCGGCCCCGCTGATCGGAAATGGCGACCACGCTCGGCTCATTCAAAACGATGCCCCGGCCCTTCACATAGACCAGCGTATTCGCGGTGCCGAGGTCAATGGCCATATCGGCGGAAAGGAAGCCGAACAGGCGTCCGAACATGCTGAAACCCTTTGCAAACAGAATAGGCCCCGGCGCCTGGGCGCCGAGGTGGCGGAAATGGCTTTCCGGCAAGCCAGAAGGTCCAGGGATTTACCCCCCCTGGCCCTGATCCTCAAGCCGTCATCCGGGGGCCTGACCCCCGGCGCTTCAGGCCCGCAGGACCGCCGGCGGTTCGGTGCGTTCGCGCTTGACCAAAAGCTTGTTCAGCGCATGCACATAGGCCCGGGCCGAGGCGACAATGGTATCCGTATCCGCCCCCTGGCCATCCACCAGCTTGCCGGCTTCTTCCAACCGCACGGTCACCCGCGCCTGGGCATCCGTGCCGCCCGTGACCGATTGCACGGCATAGAGCTTGAGGTTCACCTCATGCGGGAAGGCCTGGCGCAGCGCATTGAAGGTGGCATCCACCGCGCCATCCCCGGCCGCCACCCCTTCGCGCCTTTCGCCATCCACTTCGAGCGCAATAGAGGCCGTGGGGCGGGTATTCATCCCCGTCGCGACGGTCAGCGCCACCAGCTTCAGCCTATCATTCTGGCGCACCACCTCATCATCCACCAGCGCCACAATGTCTTCGTCGTAAACCACCTTCTTGCGGTCCGCGAGGTCCTTGAAGCGGCGGAAGGCGTCGTTCAGCTGATTGTCGCCAATCTCATACCCCATGGCCTTCAGCTTATCGCGGAAGGCAGCGCGGCCGGAATGCTTGCCCATCACCAGCGAAGATGTGGACCAGCCGACAGATTCCGGCGTCATGATTTCATAGGTGGATTTGTCCTTCAGCACGCCATCCTGATGGATGCCCGATTCATGCGCGAAGGCATTGCGGCCCACAATCGCCTTATTGGGCTGCACATCAAAACCCGTAATCGTGGCCAGCAGCCGGCTGGTCTTCAGGATATTCTGCGTGATGATCCCATTCGAAACCGGGATCGCATCGGCGCGCGTGCGCAGCGCCATCACCACTTCTTCGATGGACGCATTGCCCGCGCGTTCGCCAATACCATTGATGGTGGCTTCAATCTGGCGCACCCCGGCACGAATGGCGGCCAGCGTATTCGCCACCGCCAACCCCAGGTCATTATGGTTATGCGCGGAAAGGATCACCTGATCCGCCCCCGGCACCCTTTCGCGCACCATGGTGAAAATGCGCGTCATATCCTCAGGCAGCGCATAACCGACCGTATCGGGGATATTGATGGTGGTGGCCCCCGCCTTGATGGCGGCTTCCACACAGCGGCAGAGAAAATCCGGGTCCGTCCGCGTGCCATCTTCCGCCGACCATTCCACATCATCCGTATGCTGGCGGGCGAGACCCACACTACTGGTCACCAATTCCAGCACCTGTTCTGGCTCGAGCCGCAGCTTCACCCGCATATGCAAGGGGCTGGTCGAGACAAAGGTATGGATGCGCTTGCGCGCCGCCGGCTTCACCGCCTCAGCCGCCCGCAGAATATCGGCGGGCGCCGTGCGCGACAGGCCGCAAACCACCGGCCCATCCTTGGCAAAACGCTGCGCAATGGACAGCACACTTTCAAAATCCCCGGGCGAGGCAATGGGGAAGCCCGCTTCCATCACATCAATCCCCAACTCCGCCAGCGCTTCCGCCATGCGGAGCTTTTCCTGGAGGTTCATGGAAAAACCAGGAGACTGCTCACCATCGCGGAGCGTGGTGTCGAACATGATGATGCGGTTATCGGCGAGCTTGCCGAAAGACGGGTGATTTATGGCCATGATGAGGAATTCCTCGGGCAATCAATGGGTTGCGTGGTAGGACAAAAGGCTTCCCCTGAACGATGCCCGCCGCGCGCGGCAGGCTTTCACGCCCAGGGGCGGATAAGTCGAAGCCCAAGTAGCGCGCAGGCGGGAAGGGGGGCGGAAACCCCATGATCCAGGCCGAAGCGACGCGAAACCTCACGCATAAATGGAGTTTAGGGGGGGAGGGGGTGGGAAGGCAAGGGGTTTGTGGGGGGAGGGGGAGGTCAGGGCGAGGTCAGGGAGGGCTTTGCCCTCCCTGAAACCCACCCACCAAAGGCCCGAGGCCTTTGGAAACCGGGGGTTGGTCACCAGCGATCAAGACGCCCGGGCTTACTCCTAGAAAGATAGACAGAGCTTCGGAGGCACGGCGAACATAGGTCTGAAAAAGTAGCTTCTTGTCATCTCATGATGTATGTCGGCTTCACGTAAGCTTTGTTGTGACAGCGAGAATAAAGGTCATAAAAATGCAGGCTCCATACGAAATGACGGAAGGTCTTGAGAGGCTCAAATCAATTCTATCTGAACGTCCCTCCGATAGCGCCCACTGGAATGAAGCTCAAAATCGTTTTCAGTTCATTGATCGGCTGCTTATCGAGTGTCTGGGGTGGGAGCGGCCTGCTTTAAAGGTCGAAGAGACAATTGACGGTGGCGGCCGCGCAGATTATCTCTTAGGGATGCCATGTAAGGCAGTTCTCGAAGCTAAGAAAGAATCCAAGCTTTGGGATACTATCCCCGCGGGCCATAGTGGGCTTCTAAGAAAAATCAAACCGCTGATGACTGCGTCAAAGGCCTTCAGCGAGGTAGTCACCCAGGTTATTCCGTACTGTTCCTTGCATGGCGCGCCCATCGCAGTGGTTTGCAACGGACCACAGTTAGCGATTTTCCAGGCCATTACAATCGGTCAAAAGCCACTCGAAGGGGACTGCTATCTCTTTGATGGTTTCTCAAAGTATATTCAAGAGTTTGTTACGCTATGGACGTTGCTGTCTCCGGAGGGCATAACCGAAAACCGCGCCAATCTTAATCTAGCAAGACACCGGAATCCCAGGCTTCCCGTTAAAGCGTCACAGTCGATATCTGAACCAAATAAATATCGCTACAGAGATCGTTTGCAGGAAGAACTCCGTACTCTCTCCTCCCTTTTATTGGAAGAAATTGAAGATAATCCCGAATTGCGCATAAACTTTTATCGAGATTGTTACGTTCCCATTGAGGCAAACAACCGCCACCTTCTGCTTAGTAAGCAGATTATTGATAGTCGTTATCGTCGTGTGGGAGGCGACGGCATTTCGCCAGCATCGGCGGACAGCATGAGCAAGGCTTCCGATTTGACGGCAGATTTTTCAATGGGAGCCGGCTCTCGTCCGATAGTTGTCGTGGGCGATGTTGGCGTTGGAAAAAGTTCTTTTTTTGAAAATTTATTCCTGAACATCATTGATATTGAGAGCAATGATACTGTTTTTATAAACATCAATCTCGGCGTTAAAGCTACGTTGTCGACAGACATCAAGACTTACGTTCTCCAAAGCATCCCTGATGTACTTTCCACGTCTTATGGCATTGATATCTTTTCGATGGAGTTCGTCAATGCAATTTACTTCAAAGAAATTCAGGCTTTCGACCGTGGTGTAGAGGGCGCGTTAAAAGACATCGACCATAGCGCTTACCAGCAGGCAAAGATCAAATTTTTAAAGGAAAAAACACTCAGGAGTGATTTGCATCTCCACGCGTCGCTTGGGCATTTGTCACGCGGCAGGAACAAAAGGATAATTCTGGTTCTCGATAATGCCGATCAGAGGACATTTGAAGTACAACAAGAGGCATTTCTTATTGCGCAGGAGCTTGCCGCGACTAGAAATTTATTCGTCTTCATCGCACTACGCCCAAGCACATTCTTCATGTCCAAGACGACCGGCGCATTATCTGCCTATCACAGTAAGCTTCTCACCATATCGCCTCCACCTGCCGATGAGGTGATCCAACGTAGATTGACCTTTGCTCTTCGGATTGCGGAAGGTAAATCGGTTCCCGCATCCTTTGATGGTATTCGATTTAACCTGCAAAATATCGCGTCTTTCTTAAGGGCAACTCTGCGATCTGTCAAAAGCAACGAGGAGATAAGGCAGTTCCTTGGCAATATAACTGGTGGTAATACTCGATCAGTAATTGAGCTTATAACGAGTTTTTGCGGCAGTCCGAATGTCGACGCACGAAAGATTGTTGAGATAGAATTCGAGAAAGGGAATTATGTTGTTCCACTACATGAGTTTACAAAACACGCCCTCTTGGGTGAATTCTCATACTACAACCCCCAATCGTCGCTGTTTGCATGTAATATGTTTGATGTTAGCGAGGCCGATAGCCGGGAACATTTTTTATCAAACCTTATTGTTGGTTACGTCTCTTCCAATCTTGGGAAACGTGATAATGATGGTTATGTAAGAGGAGAAACAATTATTCGGGAGTTGTCCCGCCTCGGCTTTATTGAAAATCAAGTAATCGGGCGTTTAGCGACACTGGCAAATAAGCGCATTTTGGAAACTCCACACTCTCACTTTCGTGAGATTGAGCTAAGAGAGGGCGAGTCAGCAGAAGCTTTAAACTACCGAGCGACGTCGATAGGCCTTTACCACATAAAGTTCTGGGTTGGATCATTCTCGTTTCTTGACGCGATGTCTATCGATACCCCAATTTTTGATGAAGCGGTCCGGGAGCTGGTTTGCAGTTTAGCGCCCTCATTCGAGATCTCTGACCGATACAAGAAAACAGTCGCATTCCGGCGCTACCTTGAAGAGAAATGGCATCAATCTAGCTTTGACACGATCTATTATGACTTTCCTGCCATTTTATCCGCGCAGGCACACGCGTTCGACTTAGTAGCGAAAGTTGCGATGCGGCGCGGTGATACCCGTAAAGGGAGGCCCAGGCCCTACCGCTAGCCGAGCAATGATTGTAGTACCCCAGCCATCGCGCGTTGGGATGTGCTGTCATGACCTCTTCCCCTCAAGCCACCGCCTGCAACCCCTTCCGCGCCACCAGAGTCAGCAACTTCGACGAAGCCCCGCTCGGCTGTTTTTCGCCGCGTTCCCATTGGCTCACCAGCCCGGTTGTTACATTCAAATGCAGCGCAAATACCGCCTGGGACGAATTTTTCCCGCAGGCGCAGCGCGCGGATTTCCTCGGGCGAAAGCGGCTCCAACGGCGTCAGGCAAAGCGCATCAAAATCGCGCAAGCGGCACTTGTCCATCGCCCCCGCCTCAGCCAGCCCTTGCGCCACTTCATGCACCGCCGCCAGCGCCTCGCTCCCGTATCGCTTAGGCATCGCACATCACCTCCGTCATCGTCCCACGCGCTATAGCCACCCCCTCAAGGCTGCTCAAACTCCCGCGCCACCGCAACGCGCCGCACCCTTTCGCGCACCGAAATATAAATCGCACACGCAATCAATATCGCCACCCCCACAAAGGTCCAGCGATCCGGCATTTCGTCAAAAAACCACCAGCCGGCCAGCGTCGCCATGATCATCTCGGTATAGGCCAGCGGCGCCAGCAGCGATGCCTCGGCCATGGTATAGGCGCGCGCAATCAGGAAATGGCCCACCACCGCAATACCGGCCAGCAGCAGCAACAAGCCCCATTCCCCGGCATCCGGCGCGGCCCACAAGAAGGGCAGTGTCAGGCTCATCATCGCAGCCCCCACCAGGCTGGTGTGGAAGGTCGTCATCAGCGGGTCTTCATCCCGCGCCAGGCGCCGCGTGATCAGCATGTAAAGCGCCATGCAGGTGCCGGATGCAAAAGCCAGCGCCATGCCTGGGTTGAATGCCTGCAAGCCGGGCCGGATGATGATCAGCGTGCCGCAAAAGCCAATCGCCACCGCCGCCCAGCGCCGAGGGCCCACCTTCTCCTGCAGCAAAAGCGGCGAAAGTGCTGTAATCAGCAAGGGCTGCACGAAGAAAATGGCTAGGCTATCGGCAATCGGCATGAAGCTGATGGCGCCGAAGAAAAACCCGGTTGACCCCACCAGAAATGCCGCCCGCGCCGCATGGAAGCCAGGCCGTTCCGGCACCAGGCAGCGCGGCCCAAAGGCCCGCCAGGCAAAAGGCAGGATGAAAACCGCGCCAAAGAACATCCGCGCCCAGACAATTTGCAGAATGGGTATGCCGCCCTGGCCCAGGAATTTGGCGCAAACATCCAATAGCGGCAGCACCCCCATGGCCACCACCATCAGCGCCACACCGCGCAGCGTTGAATGCCTTTCCAAGGCCCGGCCCTGTCTGGCGCCGTTTCGCGGCGCCAAACCGCGCCCCTTTCAGCGCTTGATGCCGGCGATCGCGTTCTGAATGCCCGTGCTGGCCCAGGGGCCCCAAGGCATGGTGAAGAACTTGAACCCCTTATCCACGAAGAAATTCGGCTCCATGCCGGGCGGGATGAAATACATGCCAGCGGCAATGCGATGCTTCGCCGCGGTCGCCGCAATCTTGTCGAGCGCACGCTGATACGTGTCGCAGGCATAATCCAGCGGCACATCCAATTCGATGGAAAGATCGGAAGGCCCAATCAGCAGCACATCCACGCCGGGGACGGAGGCGATGGCGTCCAGATTTTCCAGCGCCTGCCTGGTTTCAATCATGGGTACAATGACAAGCTCCTTGTTCACCGTATCCAGATAGTCGCGGTATTTGGGGAATTCGCCCCATTCACCGCGCACGCCCGCATTGCTGCGATTGCCAAGCGGGTAGTAGCGGCAGGAACGCACCATCGCCTCGGCCTCGGCGCGGGTATTGATCATCGGGGCGATGATGCCGCGTGCACCGGCATCCAATGCAAAGCAGATCTGATCCGCCTGATTAGCCGCAACCCGAACCAACGGTGCTGCCTTTTTGCCGCGCATCGCCTGGATGGAAGGGGCAAGTTGCTTGATCTCATAGGGGGAGTGCTGCGTATCGAACAGGATGAAATCAAACCCGGCATCCGCGAGTACCGAAACATCAATATTCGGCCCCGCCGTGGTGCCGATTGCGGTTTTGCCTGCCGTGATGGTTTGCTTGATGGCGTTCATGTGAACTTGTCTCCTCCTTAGGGTATGGCGCGATCACGCGCCCACCCTACCGCATCCCCAGCAATCCAGGGAAGGAACCCGCCTTCCATGGCGCCGTCGGGCTCTGGCTGCCAGCCGAAATCGGCCCGGCGCTGGGTGCGCAGCGCAGCGCCGCCATGCGTTCGGCCTCGGCCGCCGGCTTTTTCGCCAGGTCAGCTTGCCTGCACCGCTACTCACCAATTGGGCCGAGAAAGCCAATGCATCGCCCGGGATGGCCGATGCGGATAACATCAGCCCGGTCAGATAGCGCCAGCGCAAATTTCAGATGATGATCCACAATGATCATCCCGATTTCATGCCGCAGCAGACCAAGGCTTTCGAATAGCTTTTCAATGATGGCCGGCGCGAGGCGTTCAAAAGGCTGCCAAGGGTCTCATCGGCGCGCCTCATGGCGTTTGATTTTTCCCTTTGTCCCACCTTGCGGCCGCTGCCCCAAGACGATTAGGCTGAAAGGCAATAACCGGTAGGAGAATAATATGACCACGACAGACCGCCGTTCGCTTTTGGCCCTTGCAGCCACCTTGACCGCTGGCGCAGCATTACCGGCGGCGGCAAGGCCGCTGGATCAGATCCTGTCTTCCCGCCGGCTGCGCGCGGGCATCAACCCCACCTTGCCGCCTTTCGGCACTTTCAACGAACGCAACCAGATTGACGGGTTCGATGCCGATATCGCGCGCGAAATTGCGCGGCGTATGAATGTGGAGCTTGAAATCGTCCAGGTCGGCAGCCCGGACCGCATTCCCTTCCTGCAATCCGATCGCATAGATATTGTGCTCGGCGCCATTACCCGCACAATCGAACGCGCGCTGGTGATTGACTATACGCAACCTCTGCATACGCAATCCATGGTGGTACTGACCAAGTCCTCCGGTACTGCGGTGCCTATCGAAAAGCCGGCGGACCTCAATAATCGCCAGGTGCGTATGGTCCAAGTGCGCGGCACGGTGGGTGTGCCTTGGCTACAGGCGAATGCGGCACAGGCCCAGGTAACGCTGCTTGACAATTACCCCGATTGCTTCCGTGCGCTGGCGCAGGGCCGCGCGGATGCCATGGTGGATGTTGCGGAATCGGTCGTTATCCCGATGCGCAATTTCCAGGGCGTGCCGTGGAAAATCCTGGATGAGGTGCTGGCCAGTTTCTGGGTGGGCATTGGCGTGCAGAAGGGCAATACCGCGCTACGTGATGTGTTGAATGTCGTCCTGTTCGAATTGCATCGGACCAATTTCGTCAACCAGACTTGGGAGAAGTGGTTCGGCGTGCCGATGACAACACGCATTCCCTTCAACCCGATGTTCTGACATGTCCCTGCAATACGGGCAGGTTCTGCATTATCTGCCCGATTTCCTGCTTGGCGCAGCCATGGCGCTTTGGATCGCAGCCCTGGCTTTCGCGGGCGGGCTGCTGATCGGGCTCATGGGGGCAGCGGTACTGACGCAGGGCCCGCTTTGGATGCGCGTGCTGGTGCTGGGTTATGTGCGTTTCTTCACCTATACGCCGCAGCTTGTGCAGATCTTTTTCCTGTTCTTCGCGTTGCCGGAATTCGGCATCATCCTCTCGCCAATCACGGCCGTGTTGATCGGCATGACACTGAATGCAGGCGCCTATCTGACAGAGATTGAGCGCGCGGGCTTCGCCTCGGTACCGCTGGCAGAATTGGATGCGGCGGAAACGCTCGGCTTTTCCCGCACGCAAACCGTTTGGTATGTGATTGCGCCTCATGTCGTGCGCACGCTTTATCCAGCGCTGTCCAATCACTACATCATCATGACGCTGGGAACTTCCATGGCAGCAATCTTTGGTGTGGAGGAACTGACCGGCCGCGCGCTGAATGCCAATGCCATTTCCTTCCGCTCGGTCGAAATCTTTTCCATCACCGCCGGCATTTACATTGTGCTGACCATCATTGCTTCCGTACTGCTTTGGCTGCTCGGCAGGTGGCTGTTTCGCGTCAAAGCCAGGGTTTTCTGAATCATGTCCGCCTGGCAGATTTTGGCAAATGAGGCGCCGCGCTTCTTCACGTGGTGGAATATGCTTTTCCTTGGGCAGGCGCTGCTGAATACGCTGATCGCTTCGGTCATTGGCTGCGCGCTTGGCTATGCGCTGGGCTTCATGCTCGCGACGCTGCGGCTGCCGCAGGTGATGCCCTTCGCCACCATGCGCGCAGCCGCCATATTGTGGGTGGAAACCTTCCGCCGCATTCCCTTTCTTGTGCTTTTACTGCTGGTCTTCTTTCTGGGCCAGGCGCTGCGGCTGGAAGCGCCACTTTGGCTGGTGGCCATCACAGCGGTTGCCATCCGCATGAGCGCGCTTGCGGCTGAGAATGTCCGCGCGGGCTATGACAGCGTGCGCCCGCAGCAATGGGAAGCTGCGCTGACCATGAACCTGACTGCACTGACCGCACTGCGCCGCGTGGTACTGCCGCAATCCTGGCGCGTGATCCTGCCGCCTTCGATTGTTCATGTGCTCAGCATGGTGAAGGAAACCTCATTGGTATCTCAGATTGGCTTCATTGAAATCACCTTCGCTGCCAAGATGCTGACGCAGCGCGGCTTCAGCGCCATGATCACCTATGGCACGGCACTGATACTTTATTTCTGCGTATCCTGGGCTTTGGCGTCCTTGGCGCGCGCAGCAGAACGGCGGCTCACCAGCCGCCCAGCGCTTACAATCCCGACGCCTTGAGTGCCGCGGTCAGTGCTGCCGCATCCGCGGCATCCACGGGCGGTTGCGGCGGGCGCAGGGTTGCATCAGCGATGATACCCATCTCTCGCAGGCACCATTTCAGCCGCGCGGTTGCGCGCCCGCCCGGCGGTGCGCCATAGATCGCCTCGGCCAAAGGTTCCAATTTTTCATGCAATGCGCGTGCTGCGGGTAGATCATTCGCGCGCACTGCCGCGTCCAGGGCAACGATTTCATTGGGCAGCAGGTCCGCCAATGAAACAAGACTGCCATCGCTGCCATGCACCATGCAGGCCAATAGATGCTCATCACCACTGGCGCAAACCGCGACATCTGGGCGCAGGCGTTTCACCTGCCGGCGCAGCGCGTCATAGCCATCCACTTCCCAGCCGCCTTCCTTGATGCCGACGATCGTTTCAATCTTCAGCAGCTCAGCCATTGTCTCCGGCGTGAAGCCCATGCGCCCGGCGGCGTGATGCGCCTGGAATAGAAACAATGGTACGCCCGGCACGGCATCCGCGATGATGCGATGATGCAGCACTGCCATGGCCGTAGTATGCGCCAGCGCGAAGGCATTGGGCAGAAAAACCATGATGGCATCGGCCCCTGCGGCATGAGCTTCGCGCGCTTCCTCCGCCGCTTCCAGGGAGGCTTCCGCGTTCACACCCGCCACGATCAGCCGCGTAGCATCCAAAGTTGCGCGCGTTATTTCCACAGCGCGGCGCTTTTCAGCGCGGGTGATGACGTAATTTTCCCCTGCATGCCCATTGATCAGGACACCGCGAATGCCAGGGCGCATAACACAATGCGCTGTATGGGCGGCATAGCCATCCCAATCCGGCGCAAAATCCGCGCGCATCGGCAATACGGTGGATGGGTAGATGCCGTGAAAGCGGGTATTGCTCATGCGGAATTGCTCCCTTGGTGAAGAAGCCGGTCAATCGGGAAAAGCGGCAGTTCCGGCGCCTCGCCCAAAATCGCCTGCGCCAGGATGCGGCCCATATAGGGGCCGCTTGTGTAGCCTGAATGCACGCTGCCGATGATCCAGGCATCGTCAATGCCGGGGATAGGGCCAATGGCGGGCAGCGCATCTGCCGTTTCCGCTTCCAGCCCAAGCCAGGACCGCACGACGCGCGCCTGCCGCAACGCCGGCACAGTATGCGCCGCGAGCCGCACATTACCGAGAAAATTTTCTGACCGTACAGCGAGACCGCCCCGCGCACGATCCCCAATGCCCTGCCATCCGCCACCAATCAGCACAGTGCCATTGGCATATTGCTTGAGGCTCAATAGGCCGGATGCAACACCAAGCACAGTACGCATCACCTGCGGCATGCGTTCAGTCACCACAAGCTGATTGATCAGGACCTTGATTGGCAGCGTCACGCCTAGCCAGGCCAACATGTCCTGAAGCCATACGCCGCCCGCCAGTACCACGCGTTGCGCTGCAACAGCACCCGCAGACGTGTTCAGCAAAAAGCGGCCAGCAATAGCGCGCACTGGCGTTGCTTCCATCAACGTCACGCCGGCTTCCTGCAAGGCGGCGCGAAAGGCGCGCCCGGTCAGATAGGCCGAGGCAAAGCCATCAATCGGGCAATGCCCGGCAAGCTTTACTCCATCCGCAAGCCCGGGTTCAATCACTTGGGCAGCGCGGCCATCAATCAAGTCAATCGGCGCGCCGGCTTCGCGGCGGATGCGCGCGCGTTCCTGAAGCATCGCGGCTTCTGCATCCGTGAAGGCGACGGATAATCCCGGGCAGGCTGTCGCCAGCACATCCCCGCCAGCGCACCAGGCGGGCATGGCCATCCACATTTCATGCGCGCGGAGCGCATAAGGGATGAGCGCCGCGCGAGTCATTTGCATCGTCAGCGTGCCGGCATTCACGCCTGATGCCTCGCGGCAAATCTCACCACGATCGAGCAGTACAACACGCATGCCGCCGCGCGCGAGGAAAAGGGCCGTGGCGCAGCCCATGATCCCCGCGCCAATTACAGCCGCATCAAAGCGCGTCTTCATATCGGTGCGGGCGCTGGCACTGGAATATCGGCGTAGTCGAAATCGCCAAGAATGGAGGCCATCGGCACTGGCCGCAGCGGGAGGCGACCGGTGGCGAAACCCAGCTCTGCCAAGCCCACACCGCGCGCAGAGGCAAGCAGCGCACCCGCGGCCTCTCCGCACATGCGTCCCTGGCAAGGGCCCATGCCGCAACGGGTAAAGTGCTTGAGCTGGTTGATCGTATTGGCACCTGCCGCGGCGGCTTTTTCGATTTCGTCGCGAGTGATACCTTCACAGCGGCAGATGATTGTCTCCGCAGGAATGGCTTCGATCATCGCCGGGCGCAGCGCCATCATGCGCGCCATAGCGGCACCTGTGCGGCGTGCGCGCGCCAGCGCCGCGTCTTCCTTCGGCGCGTATGCCAAACTGAAGCCAAGGTCCTGTAAGGCCGTGCGCGCCGCAAGGCGCCCAGCGGCCGGCGCCGCCGCCGCACCGCGCACACCCGCGCCATCACCGGCGGCATATAAGAAAGGCACGCTAGTGCGTTGTGCGGCATCCAGCACGGGCACCCAGCCACCATCCTCTGGCCGATGCGCATGGCGCGCGCGATAGGTGCGGCTTGCTTCCGTGGCCGGCACCAGCCCATGACCGATGCAGAGCGCATCAGCTTGAAAGACGCGTTTGCCCACACGCACAGCCGAAAGAACCTTGTCGCCTTCAGCTGCCGTCACCTGTGCGCCCGCCAGCACTGGCACGCGCCCCGCGAGCAGCTTGGTGCGCCAGGCCACACCGCGCGCCAATAAATCGGGCCGCGCGCCCAGTGCTGGCAGTGCGCGCAGCCATTCGCCTGGTGTTGCCGCATCAATCACAGCGGCAATGGACCCGCCGCCCGCCAGCAGCTTCGCCGCTACCGCATAAAGCAGCGGCCCAATACCCGCGACCACCACCCGCTGGCCTGGCAATACGCCCTGAGCTTTCAGCAGAATGGTGGCGGCAGCCAAGCCAATCACGCCCGGCATCGTCCAGCCTGGAAAGGGAATGATCCGTTCATGCGTGCCACAGCAGAGAATCAGCGCGCGCGCCTCGACCGTGAAAGGCACGCCATCCGCGCCGAGCGCCGAAAGGCTGAAGGGTGCATCAGGCTCCCCTTCCGCTACCAACGGCCCGCCACCCAAGCCCCAGACACGGCAGCCGGCACGAATTTCGGCGCCGCTTGCGGCCAGCGCGGCACGCAGCGCATCGCCTTCCTGCCGGTCACGATCCGGCTTCATGGCAAAGCCCACTGGCGGTGCGCGATAGACCTGCCCGCCCGGTACGGGCGATTCCTCCAAAAGCACAACGCGCGCAGCGCTGTGCGCGGCTTCGGTTGCCGCTGCCATGCCGGCCGGGCCGCCGCCCAATACTGCAACATCGAAGATCATGCGGCTGAGACCTCCTGCCCCGCCACAATAGGCGTAAGGCAGGCCTGTACCAGCCGCCCATCCACGCGCAGCAGACATTGCTGGCACACCCCCATCAAGCAGAAGGCTGTGCGCGGGCGCGCGGGATCTTCACCTTCACCAAAGCGCCAGTGGCCGGCGGCGATCAGCGCAGCCGCTAGGCTTTCCCCCGGATGGGCCATCATGGGAACGCCTTCCACCATGATGCTGACAGGCGCGGAACGCGCAACATTGCGGATGCGTAGATTCATGCAAGCGATAATAGGTCAGCGCGGGCCGCGCGCAACTGTGGCATCGGCTTGACGCGCTGGATGAAAAGCTTTGACTATGGATGCCCGACGAAAACCAGGGCGATCAGGTTTGGCATTCCTTTCCATTCAAGGGCTGACAGTTTCCTATGGCGGCAAGGCCGATGTGCTGCGCGATGTCTCGCTTGAGGTGGAACGCGGAGAGGTCATCGGGTTGATCGGCCCATCGGGCTCCGGCAAATCCACCATTCTGCGCACGCTAGTTGGGCTGCTGAAGCCGCGCGCTGGCACGGTGACGCTGGATGGCACGCCGGTGGATTACTCAAGCCGCGCAAGCCTGCGGGGCGCACGCGATCGCTTCGCTATCGTCTTTCAGCAATACAATCTGTTCCAGAACATGACGGCGCTGCGCAATGTCGCCATCGCGCCGACGCTTGTAAAAAAACGCGCCAGGAAGGAGGTGGAGGATGAGGCGCGCGCGCTACTCGCCCGCGTTGGCCTGGCCGAGAAGGTGAATGCCTATCCGGATGAGCTTTCCGGAGGCCAACAGCAGCGCGTCGCCATCGCGCGCGCTTTGGCGTTGAAGCCTGATATTCTTCTGCTGGATGAGGTAACTGCCGCGCTGGATCCCGAATTGGTGGGAGAAGTGCTGGATACCATCCGCGCGCTGCAGCGCGATGGTATGACAATGCTGATCGTGAGTCATGAGATGGCCTTCATCCGGGAGGTGGCGAGCCGGGTTATCTTCCTCGATCAGGGGTCCATCATCGAAACAGGTCCGCCGGCGGCAATATTCGACCATCCGCGCAGTCCACGCTTGAAGGAATTCACATCGCGCATCCTGCGCCATTGATGCCCAAGGACCGATCATGGATCTGTGTACCGCATTACCGTTATTGTCATCCGATAGGTCCATCGGTTGTATGAGAAGGAGGCCCCAATGTCCTTCACCCCGCACGGGATGCACCTGTTGAAGGGTGCCATTGATTGCCACATCCATTGCGCGCCGCATCTTTCAGGGCGATCCGTGAATGTATTCGATGCCATCAGACAGGCAGCTGCTGCCGGCATGCGTGCCATCGGCATCATGTGCAATTTCCAGAATACATCTGGCTTGGCCGCACTGGCCAATGATGAACTTGGCCATCTGGGTATTGAGGCCTTTGGTGGCCTGATCATGCAACCGACGGCCGGCGGCGTGACGTTGGAGGCAGCGCGCACCGCGATCGGCTATGGCTATGGCCCAGGAACCGGCGCGCGCTTTATTAGCCTACCGACCCATCACACGCGCCATGTTGCATTGCAGGAAGGTCGTAGTCCCAGCTTTCTGGAAACCACCTTCTTCATTCCCGAAGCCGGCCCAGTGCCCGACCCCGTGCCCGCCATCATGGAACTCTGCGCCACCAAGGATGTGGTTTTCGATTGTGGACATGTTTCCGGGCGGGAAGCTGTTGCGCTTGTTGAAGAAGCACGGGGGCGGGGTGTGACGCGCATGCGCACCCATTGCGCGGGCTATGCGCCAGAGGAAATCGCTGCCATTACGGCACTCGGCGCTTATGCTGAGTTCTCATTTTTTGGCCTGACCCATGCGACGCAGGTCGCGCTTACGCATGCAGATGACGAAAAGCACAAGATCGCAGGACAGAGTGCTATTCAGGATATCACGCCACGCATCCGCGCCGCCGGTGATCGGGCAATCCTTTCAAGCGATGCGGGTGTATACCTGCTGCCACCGCCGGTTGAAGCATTGCGCGAATTTGTGGTGCTGGTTGAAAGCGAGGGCTTCACCGAAGCCGAGATCCGTCGCATGATCGGCGATAACCCCGCGAGGCTTTTTCGGATCGAACATCATTCATAGCATCTGACGCGCATAAATTACGATCCAAAGCGGTGCAGATTCACAAAAGTTATTCAGGCCGAACCGCACCATCTTAGCGCGCTATCCGCGGCAACCTTAATGGCGCGCAGATAATCTTCCACGTCAACCCATTCGTCATGCCCGCCATTCTGGGTCAAGTCACCACAAAGCGGACCAAAGCCGACGGTTGGAATATTCCGCTGCACCATGGGCACGCGAATATCGGATGAGGTATGCATGGCATTCACAAAGGGTGAAAGCCCGGTCACGCGCGAAACTGCCGCGCTTACCGCGCCAAAAAGCGGTGAATCCGCAGGCAATTCCGCGCCAGTCACGCCGGAAAGCCACTCAAGCTTGGGCGGATGATCTTTCAACCAGGCATCCTGTTGCGCGCAAGCCGCAATGCAATCGGTGATTTCCTGTTGCACCTTTTCCATCACCTCCCCCGGCGGGAAGGAAACGGCAGCACCCATGATGCAGCTTGTCGGGATACGGCTGAAGCGCGCGGCATCACCGCAGGAGATGTAGGAAACCATGATATTGGTGGCGCGGCCAACAACATCTTCAATGCCGGGGTGATGCACCCTTGCGCCGCGCGCCTGATCAAGCGCATCAAGCGCTGCCTTTACCAGCATCGCCTTATCCAAAGCATTCACGGCAAGATGGGCAAAAGCCGTATGGCCGGGTTCCTTGGTATCCGGTCCCTTGCCCGCTACGGTCACGCGAAAATAAAGCTGCCCGCTGCAAATCGCCTTGATTTCCTGCATGCCGACACCGCTTTCCGCCGGATGCACATAGATCGCCGCATCCGCGACATGGCCATGCTGCATCGCCGCCGCCACACCGCGTGCATGGCGCTTGGATGGCGTGCTTGTCGCAATGATATCGCCCTTGGGCTGCACGCCTGCCGCACGAATAACCTTGATCGCCTCTGCCATGATGGCGATGCCGGCAAGATCATCAGCCACACCCCAGCCATGAATGCGACCATCCGCGATATCCCCGGCAAAGGGATCATGCCGCCAGGTTTCGGTATTCCTGAGTGGTTCACCATCTGGATGGCCGAAGAAAATCAGGCTGGGGCCGCCGCCGCTGCCAGTAAGTCGCGCGATGATGCTGGCGCGTTCCTCTCGCGCCATGGCCTCACCTTCAGCGAATTCATGGCGCATCTGCACATCCGATGGCACATAGGAAAGGGCTTCCACGGTGCACCCGGCGTCGCGCAGATGATCCGCGAAGCATTGCTGCACGGCCGCTTCGCCTTGGCGCTGCAAGGCGATCAGCTTGCGCAGAAAGGCGATGCTTTCCGCCCGGCGCGCCTCGGCCGCGGCGATGATTTGCTCAGAAAACCCGCTCATGACATACGCTCCTGCTTCAAACCACGCTGCCGCTTGGAATGTGCGCCTTACTCAGGCTGCACGCCAGAAATCCGCACCAATTCTCGCCATTTGTCGCGTTGGGAACGCATCAAGCTTTGGAATTCCTGCGGCGAGGAGGGGAAGGGAATATTGCCATTGGCAGATAGGCGCTGCACCAGTGCCGGGTCCTTCAGCCCTTCATTGATCGCGGCATTCATGCGCTGCATGATTTCTGTCGGGATACCCGCGGGCCCCATCACGGCGGAAAATGACGGCAGATCGTAATCCGCCACCCCCTGTTCCTGCACCGTCGGCATATCGGGCGCCAAGGGCCAGCGGGTTGGGTTGGTGATACCAAGTGCGCGCACCTGGCCAGCCCTGACGGCGCCGATCACGCCAGAGAAACTATCAAACACCACCTGGATATTGCCTGCGATCAAGTCAGCCAGCGCTGGCGCCGCCCCACGATAGGGCACATGGGTCAATTCCGTGCCCGTGCGCAGCATGAACAGCACGCCAAGCATATGATTGGCGCCCCCTGCCCCGGCGGATCCGTAATTCAGCCTGCCCGGATGAGCCTTCGCATAAGCGATCAGTTCCTGGATATTGCGTATCGGCAAGCCCGGGTGAACACAAACAATCGCTGTTCCAATCGAAAAAGTCGCGATATGGCTGAAATCATCTACGCCTTCGTAGCCGGGCGAGCGAAACAGCAAGGGTGCGCCAAGATGGGAAGATGGGCTCGCCATCATGATCGTATAGCCATCAGGTGCTGATTGCGCGACATGGGCGGTGCCAACCGTGCCGCCGGCACCGCTGCGATTATCCACAACGACCGGACTGCCCAGCGCCTTTTGCAAAACTTCGGCCTGCAAGCGCCCAGAGATATCACTTGCGCCACCGGGCGGGTAAGGCACCACAAGACGTATCGGCCGATTGGGCCAGGCGGCGGCCTGCGCGGAGGCGCTGCGCAGCTTCAGCAATCCGGGCAGCGCCAATGCGCTGGCAGTGAATGCACGACGTCCCACACGCATTGCTCAATCTCCCGTCAGCTTGATCACAAATTCCATGACGCGACCTTCAGCGTCGGTCCGCCGCCTCTGTCCCATAGCCGCGACCATAACGTTTTTCGAGGCGCCGTTGCACGAAATCCCATGCCGTTGTCATTGCCAGATAATAAAGCGCCGCTACCATGAAAAGCTCCAGTACCAGAAAGCGTTCCTGGATCAGGATCTGCGTGCGGCGCAGCAATTCTTCCATGCTGATCACGCTTGCGACCGAAGTGGTCTTGAGCAGACCATTCACCGAATTGCCCAGTGGCGGGATGATAATGCGCAGCGCCTGCGGCCAGATCACCAGCCGAAATACCTGAAGGCGCCTGAGCCCAAGCGCCAAAGCCGCTTCGCGCTGGCCTCGCGCTACCGCAAGAATGCCGGCACGCACTGTCTCACTCAAATAGGCGGCTTCATTCAAGGCAAGGCCAAGCAGCGCCGCCTGAACCACAGAAAAGCGCAAGCCGAATAGCGGCAAGCCAGTATAGATGATCAGCAATTGCACCAGCAGCGGCGTGCCGCGAAATACCCAGCAGTAAAACGCCGCAATGCCTGACAGAAATGGGTTGCCGGAAAGCCGCATAACGGCCAGCCCGATGCCAAGCAGCAGCCCAGCCGACAGCGAAGCCGCCGTCAGCCAGAGCGTGGTGACGGCGCCCTGCAGCAGAAATGGGTTCAAAAGATAGTCAAAGAACCCAGACCAGGACCAGATTTGCACGCGTGAAAATCAGGCGCTTATTGCGGCCCAACCACTTCAAGCCTGTCCGTATACATCGAAGCGCCATAGCGATCGAATAGCGCCTTCAGGCTGCCATCGGCCTTCATGGCTTCCAGCGCGCCCACTACCGCATCGGCCAGCACGCGCGACCTTGTGGCAACCGCGACCGGGGTTGGGAAAAGCCCATTCAGCACGCGCGGAAAATCGCCGCGCTGATCATATTCCGCCGCCACGCCATCAATACTGGTCACCGCCTGCACCTGGCCCGCGCGCAGCGCCTGATAGGCCACGGCGAAATTGTCGAAGGTGCGGATATTCATCGGCTGCAGGCCCTTCGCCTGCAAGGATTGGCTCAATTCCCGTGTGCGGCGTTCTTCAAAGCCACCTATTTCAACACCAACTATCTTCCCCGCCAAATCATCCGTGGTGCGGATATTCTGCGGATTACCGCGTGGCGCGCTGAAGGAAATCGCCTGATTTTCATAGCGAATCATTTGCATCATGCGCGCGCGTTCTTCCGTGTAGAAAATGCCGGTATTGATCAAATCCCAACGCCGCGCCGCCAGACCGGGGATCATGGCGCTGAATTCGATGCGCACATATTCCGGCGTCAGGCACAGTCGGCGCGCGATTTCATTGCCGAGCTCAATCCGCATGCCGCGCAATTGCCCCTGCGCATCCACGAATTGCAGCGGCGGAAGGGTTGGGTTGGTGGACATCACCAGCGTGCGCGACTTCACCAATTCGCCATCCGGCACCGCAGGCGTGCAGGCGGGCGCCTGAGCCATCGCCGGGGTTGCCACCAGCACCGCCATGGCGGCGAGGATTCCATATCGCAGCATCATTTTTCTCCCTGTTCAGAAACTCATTCCGCAGCGCGCGCTTCGGCGCCGATCAGTCCAATGCCCTGCAATACCTGCGCCAAGGCCGGCATATCCTGTGCAGGCAATGGCAGGCGCGGCGGGCGCGGTGGGCCCATATCCATGCCCATCAGCTTGAACCCCGCCTTGGTGCCGGAAACATAACGCGGCCCGCCCACCCAAGGCAGCAGTGGCGCCAGCTTGCGATACAGCGCCAGCGCCTTGGGCCGATCCGCCTCAAACGCTGCCGCATCGAACATGTCCGAAGAAAGCCGCGGCGCCAGATTGCTGCAAACGGCAACCCATCCAATGGCGCCAAGCCAGGCGCTTTCATAGCCAAGCACACCGGCAAAAACCTCCATCCTGTCACCACAGAGCGCCACAATATCGCGCACACGTGTCACTTCCAGCGTGCTTTCCTTGACATAGCGGCAATTCGGAATGGTCGAAATCCGCGCGAGCGTCGCGGGCAGCATATCCACATTGGATGTTGCGGGGTTGTTATAGACCATGATCGGAATGCCGATCGCATCCGCAACCGTCTTGTAATGGTGAAACAGCTCATCTTCCGTCGGCACGCAATAGAAGGGCGGGATGATCATGACGCCATCGGCGCCTTGCGATTCTGCTTCGCGCGAAAGCGCCACGACGTCGCGCGTATCCTCGGCCCCGGTGCCGATCAGCACCGGCACACGGCCACGCGCGGCGCGGATCACGGTCTCGACAATGCCCTGACGCTCTTCGCGTGAGACGGAAAGGAATTCGCCGGTGGAGCCCAACGGGATCAGGCCCTTCACCCCTTCGGTGATCTGATATTCCACCAGGCGTTCCAGCGCCTTGTAATCCACGGTGGCGCCATCGGTGCTAAAGGGCGTGATCAGCACCGTATAGGTGCCACGAAAGGGCTCTCGGGCCATGAGGGAAGCTCCCGGGGGTGGACGCGGCCGCGCCGCATGCGATGATGGGAGCCGGTTTTCGGGCAAACGGCAAGAGCATGCGGCTGCAACACCCCCATATCACCCAGGCCACGGCCCCGATCAGGATCAGCTTCAACGGCAGACCGTTGGAAGCCTTGCCGGGTGAGAGCATTGCCGCCGCGCTTTCTGCTGCCGGCATTCTTGCGTTGCGCGAAACAGCCAAGGGCTCGCAGCGCGGCTTGTGGTGCGGCATGGGCGCCTGTTTTGATTGCGTGGTGACGGTGGATGGCAAGGCCGGCCAGCGCGCCTGCATGGTCAAGGTGGCCGATGGCATGGCGGTTGAAAGCGCCTTCCCTGCCGAACCCGCGCCGCTTGGTAGCGCCCCCGCCGAGATTGCCGAACAATTCTGCGATATTTTGGTGGTGGGTGCTGGCCCAGCCGGGCTTTCCGCGGCCATCGTTGCCGCCGAAGCCGGCGCGCAAGTGGTGGTGCTGGATGAACGTGAAACATCAGGCGGGCAATATCTTAAGCCGCTCGCCCCCAGCCACAAGCACGCCGCGCCGGATGCGCAATTTCGTCAGGGTAGCGCGCTTTTTGCGCGTGCGCGGGAAGCGGGGATTCGCTTCCATTACGGTGCGACAGTGTGGGGCGGCTTTGCGCCAGATGAGATCGCAGCACTTGTGCAAGGTGCCGCCATCACCTTCCGCCCGCGCCGGTTGATCCTGGCCCCCGGCGCGCATGAACGCCCGGTGCCGGTGCCGGGTTGGACGCTGCCGGGTGTGATGACCACGGGCGCTTTGCAAACCCTTGCGCGCGCGCAACGCGTGAGCCCTGCGGAAAGCGCCGTGATTGCCGGTAGCGGGCCGCTCAATCTGCAACTCGCTTGCGAATTGCTTGCAGGTGGCGTGCGTGTTGCCGCCGTGGTGGAAGCGGCCCCCGCGCCTGGGCTTGGCGCCTGGCGCGATGTGCTGCGGCTCGCGCGTGCCGCGCCTGATCTGGCCTGGGATGGGCTGCGCTATTTGGCAATTCTGAAGCGCGCTGGCGTGCCGCTTTTCTGGGGCAGCGAGATTATCGCCTGTGAAGGCAGCACGCATTTTGAGGCGCTGCGCATCAGCACATCGCAGGGAGAAAAACGGATTGCCGCCGGCGTTGCCGCACTCAATCTTGGCTTTCAATCGGAAACCGGGTTGGCCCGCGCCTTGGGCTGCACGCAGCGCTTCGTCACTGAGGGGCCGGGCGCTGGCTTGGGGCGGTTGGAAACCGTTACTGATGCTGTCGGGCGCAGCAATATCACTGAGGTTTTTGCAATCGGCGATGGCGCGGCGATTGGTGGTGCGCGTATTGCCTTGGCACGCGGGCGGCTCGCGGGCCTGGCGGCGGCGCGTGATCTTGGCTTTGGCGCGGGCGATGATGCGGCCACGCGCGATGCGCTGGCGCGGGCCGAGGCATTTCAGAGCGCGCTGTGGCGCATCTACGCCGCGCCAGCCTTCGATCCCTCACGCATCGCTGACCAAACCATTGTCTGCCGGTGCGAGGAAGTGCGCGCGGCGGAGATCCGCGCAGCCATCAAGGATGGCGCCGCATCGCTGCCCGCCATCAAGAAGGAAACGCGCGCCGGCATGGGCCGCTGCCAGGGGCGCATGTGTGGCGCGACTCTGGCGCGCATGGCGGGTATTGCTGCGCAGGAAGCGGATTTCGCCGCGCCGCGTGCGCCCATCAAGCCCATACCAGTGGCGCTGCTCAGGCTTGAAGTGCCGGAATGGGGCGAAACGCCGGTGATCACCGCACCCGCGCCCATCACCTGGCAGACCGGTGCTGCCACTGCGCCGCAAAGCACGCGGCAATGTGATGTTGTGGTGATTGGTGGTGGCGTTGTTGGCCTTTCCACTGCGCTTTATCTGGCGCGCGAAGGCGTGGACGTATTGGTGGCAGAACGTGGAGAGCCCGGCCTTGCCGCCAGCACCGCCAATGCCGGCAGCCTGCATGTGCAGCTTCTTTCCTATGATTTCGGCGATAAGGCGGAAGCGCTTGGCACCGCGGGACCTGCCGTGGCGACCCTGCCACTTGGGCCGCGCTCCATCGCGCTGTGGCGAGAGATTGCGCGCGACGCCGGTGAGCCTTGCGGCATTCGGACCGAAGGCGGCTTGATGCTCGCGGAAACGCCGGAGGAATTGGCGTGGCTGCGTGGCAAGGTTGCGGTGGAACGCAGTGCCGGCATTGAAAACCATGTGATTGGTGCGAATGAATTGCGCGATCTGGCACCCTATCTGGCGCATCGCTTTGTCGGCGCGGCGTTTTGCCCCGCCGAAGGCCAGATTGATCCCTTGCGTGGCACGGCAGCCCTTTTGCAATTGGCTAGGCATGCGGGGGCACGGGTGGAAAGTGGCCTGGAAGTACGGGCCATTACGCGTGAAGGCAGTGGCTATCTGGTCAGCACCGCGCAGGGGCCTATTCGTGCAGGGCGCGTTGTGGTCGCTTCCGGCCCATGGTCTGGCCATATCGCGGCGCTGGCGGGTGTGAAACTGCCAGTGGGCGGCCTGGTGCAACAGGTCATCGCAACCGAAGCCATGGCGCCGATCATTCCGCACCTTGTGGCCCATGCCGGGCGGCATCTTTCACTGAAGCAAGGCCCGCATGGGCATTTGCTGATCGGTGGCGGTTGGCCTGGCGCGCATGATCCGCTCAGCGGTGCCACACGCAATCTTCGTGCCAATATTCAAGGAAATCTCTGGATCGCGGGGCATGTCGTGCCGGCTGTCGAGGGCCTGCATGTGCTCCGCAGTTGGACCGGGATGAATGTGCATATTGATCGCGCGCCGATCCTGGGTGAGGTGCCGGGCATGCCGGGCTTCTTTGCCGCGGTGACATCCAATGGCTATACGCTCGGGCCCATTGCCGGGCGCATCACAGCGGATGCGGTGCTGGGCTTGCAGCAGCCTGACCCGGCGTTTTCGGCGGCAAGGTTTGAAGACTAATAATTCGACAGGCTTGAGCGTTTTCAATAAAGATTAGGCATTGGAAAGCCTCAGCAAGGGCTGCCATCACGATCATGCAGTCGCAAATCTGCCGAGCGCCTAGCAGGCTGCTGAAATTCGGACCCTTATCTCTGAATTTATGGTTGGCTGTCGTCGCATTTGGATGAGGTTGCATTGCATGGCAATGATGCGGTGTTTGGTTCCCTGTTCAGCTATGGTGATCTTCAAAAGCGGGTGCGCCCTGCCCATCCGCTGCGCGTTATTCGCGGCCTGATAAATAGCGCGCTGACTGATCTTTCTTCAGCCTTCGACGCGCTCTATTCGCCATTCGGTCGGGACTCCATCCCGCCGGAGCGACTGATCCGCGCCCTGCTTTTCCGCCGGTTCGTCGGCCTTTGCCTTGAGGACCCGGTGTGGGATGCCGCGACCTTCAGCAAAAACCGCGACCATCTATTTGCAGGCGATGTAGCCTTGAAGTCCCTGGCCGCATTACTGGCGCAGCCGAAGGTGAAGATTCTGCTTTCAAGCGAATATTTCTCGTTTGATGACACGCTGCTGGAAGCCTCGGCCAGCACCAAGAGATTCCGGCCAAAGGGCGGCTCTGGCCCGCCACCCGGCACTGGCAGCAACGGGGAGCAAAACTTCCACGGCCAGAAGCGCAGCAACGAGACCCACGCCTCAACCACCGACCGCGATGCAAGGCTTTATCGCAAAGGACGCGGCACGGAAGCCAAACTGGCCTTCATGGGGCATGGGCTGATGGAAAGCGGCAACTGCCCGATCATCGGCGCTGTTGCCACCCATGCTTCCGGCGCGGCATGACGCCTGGGGTCCGTTACGAATGTGCTGCTGAGGCCAAACAATCACTGAAAATGGCCATCTTCAGACGGCGCCACCGCTGATGGCGGGCTGCAACGTCAAAAACTATCGCGCATGACAGTTTTTCAGCAGCCTGCTCGGGTGCCCTTCAGTAACCCGGCGCGCAATGCAGCAGGGTAAAGCCAGCCGAGGTGATCACCAGGTCAATCTTGTCCGGCGTGGTCCAGCCGATATCCTGCTCCCCACTGCGCTGATGCTGATCATCGAACTCCGGCGGCCCGAAGCGCGCGATCAGCCTTTGGCGCAGCACATCGCCTTGCGCCGCAGTACCACGGCCTGAAACGCAGGCCAGGCCGCCGGTTTTGATATCGAAGCCGAAGGCAATGTTCATGCGCAGCCCCTCCACGCTGAAGGTGCCACGCGCACGATATTCCACCCGCGCATCCATCATGCGCCGTTCCGCCGCCGGCAGGCTGCGCACCGCGCGGCGTGATGCGGTTACCGCCTGCGCCTCCGTCATGCCCCAGCGCGTATATTCCCAGGCCGCGTCAGCGGTTGCGGCAAACACCAGCAGCATCAGGGCGATCAGGCCATGGCGGGCCAGTTTCATGCGGTATTTCCGGGCAGCGCCCGACCTCTGACTTTTCTTGCCTGCCTATAGCGCGAAATGCATGATTTGGCGCGCGTTGCAGCGAGCGGTTTGATTATGCGCTTGGCGACGCTCACGGCCAAACAGGCACGCCCTCCAGCCCAGCCGTTTCCGGCAGGCCGCAGATCAGATTCGCATTCTGGACCGCCTGGCCTGCTGCCCCCTTGCCGAGATTATCCACCACGCCCATCGCAATCACCAAGTTTCGCTCTGGGTCTGTTGCGTAGCTGACTAACGAAAGGTTCGACCCGGTCGCCCATTTGGTCTGCGGTGGCTTATCGGTCACGCGCACGAAAGCCCGCCCGTCGTAGAAGCGCCGCGCCGCGTCCAGGCATTGGTCCGTGGTAGTGCGACCGCGGCAGTAGATGGTCGCGAGTATGCCGCGGGTCATCGGCACCAAGTGCGGCGTAAATACCAGCCCGGCCGAGCTGCTGTCGCTTAGCCGCTCAATCGTTTTGGCCATCTCGGGCATGTGCGTGTGCTTCAGCAGACCATAGGGCACCAAATTCTCGTTGATCTCGGCAAAGCCGAACTTTGTGTCGCCGCCGCCCCGACCAGCACCGGAGATGCCGGTCTTGGCATCAATCACGATGTTGCCCGGTTCGATCAACTTATTGGCCAGCAATGGCGCGAGTGCTGTCAGCGCTGCCGCTGGAAAACACCCGGGATTGGCAATACGGGTCTGACCCGTAATCTGCGCCGGCCAGACATCAGCCAAGCCATAAGTCCAACCCTGAACGTAGCGATGGTCACCGCCGATATCGACGATCTTCACGCCCTTGGGGACACGCGCCAGTGCCTCGGCGGAACTGCCCGTGGGCAGTGATGCAAACAAAACATCGAGCTTCGGGAGCATCGCCGGGTCCCATTTCTCGATCACCATTTCGGCCAGCTTGGCTGGTACACCGGGGAAGCGATCCCCCAAGCGGCTGCCGGCGCTGCCCTCACCTGCGGCGTAGACCAATTCGAACGCCGGGTGGTTTGCGACTAGGCGCATCGCTTCGCCTCCGCCAAAGCCGCTGATACCGACAATACCAATGCGAATGCTCATGATGGTTTCCTGGTGCTGGAGTGCTCGTTGCCTGCGGCGTCGAGGCGCTTGCTCATGTATACAGTCGCTCCGAACTGCGGGTGCTCTTCCTCGCGATCAACCCGATAGCCGAGCCTGTCGTAGAGTCGGATATTCTCGGCAAATCGCGCGTTGGTGTAGAGCCGCATCTCGCTCAGGTTGAGAGAGCGGGCGACTTCCTCAGCATGCGCCATCAGCGCGCTGCCATGGCCACAGCCCTGATGGGTGGGTACCACCGCGACGTTGACGATCAGCAGGTGGTCAGCCTTAGGCGCCATTTCGATCAGCGCCACGGCTTCGCCGTCCACACGCAGCAGGTCTATCAGGTGGTCGCGCACTCCCGCCTCGTAGTCGGCGGTCATCGGTCGCGGCTCCCGCCCGAGGATGGGCACCCACTTCGCGTAGGCCGCGCGGGCGAGGCAGCGGATGATCGTCACATCAGCGGTGGTGGCGCGCCGCAGCGTTTTCTGCCCGGCATCCTTGGATATTTGTGGCGGATTGGGGTGGTCGGTCTTGCAATTCTGCATGAGATATTCCTGCGAGTTGGGCAAAGAAAAACCCCCGAAGCCAGGGGCTGCGGGGGTTCAAAGATGCGGGCTGATGCCGCCTCAGGGTTGGACCGCTACAGGGCGGACCTCACCTTGGGAGGGGCGTGTCTGCACGCAGCTACAGAAGCCGCCGCTGAGAAGCAGCGACGGCGTCGGTTAGCGATGCGGCGGCAGGGATCGTCCATGCATTAGAAGCTAGTGGTTCACCTAAAAGCCTGTCAACGCGTATTTGTAGCGGCGCCGCTATTTGGCTTAAAATACGCTAAAATCGCCCGTGACAGGCTTTGCATTGCTTAGCCTGCATGGCCTGCGCCGATATGTCGGGCTTACAGCCGACTAATTCCGCGTCTGGTCTGGCACCGTTTCGTTAGGCGAGGGCCGGGCCTTCAAGAATTCTTCCATGCTTTCACAATGGAGCGCGAGGCGGTGAAGCTTCGGATACTTGTCCGCCGGAAACATATCGGGCACGCGTATTTTCATGTAGCCGAGCAGGCAGCCGGTGGTGATGTCGGCCTGCGTCATCTTTCCGTCAAAGAACCAAGGCGCGCCGCAGTCATGCTCCAGTTTGTCGAGCGCGGCCGAAATCTGCTGCATCATCCGCCTTTCGAAGTCACGGTTGATGTGCTTGTCGCTGTGGAACAGCCGCTCGAAGGACAGAGCAACGCTCTTGTCCATCAACCCATGCGCCAGCACTACCGCCTGCAGCACCTTGCGCCGCTCAGGCCCATGCGGTGGCGTCAGCGCGCGGGCTGGTCCCGCCATCTCATCCAAGTGGTCGATGATGGCGGAGGAGTCGATCAGCACCTCACCCGATTCCAGAATCAGCGAAGGCACGCGTACCAGCGGATTAATCTTTCGCATCTCGTCCATGTCGCGGAACACCGAGATCGGATTGCGCGTGTAAGGCATGCGGTAGTGATTGAGAGTCACCGCCACACGCCGCGCAAAGGGAGAGTCGAACTGGCCAACGAGGATCATGCGCAGTTCGTAGCGGGATCATGAAAGCCGCTCAAGCGTCTTCTCAAGGCCGATGCACGGCAGGAACTTGACGGGCTCCTGGCCGAGGTCGAGGCCGATAAGGGCGCGTCGGCATGAGGAGGTCCCTGCTCCAGAAGCGCTGACCTAAAGCTTTATATGAGCCGGATGGAGTTACTGGACCAGCAAATGCCTCAAACCCGCCCGTGACAAGCCTTGAACTTCTTCCCGCTCCCACACGGGCAAGGCGCATTGCGCGGTGTGCGGCCCCAGGTGCTCGGGTCATTCGGGTCCACTGCTTCCGGCAGGGAACGCGCTGACGCCGTGCCGATGGGTGCGGTGACGGGTGGGCCACCCACCTCCATCATCTCGGCCCCCGCCAAAGCCGGGTCTGGATGGCGCATGTCAAACACGCCAATGCCTTCCGGCGCGGGCGGCGGCGCATCGGGGCGGATTTCAATGCGCAGCAACAGGCTGGTCACGCGTTCGCGTAGATTTTCCAGCATGGAATTGAACAGGCGGAAGGCTTCGCTTTTGTATTCATTCAGCGGGTCACGCTGGCCATAGGCACGCAGCCCAATGCCCTGGCGCAAATGATCCAGTGACAGCAAATGTTCCTTCCAGGATTGATCGAAAATCTGCAGCAGCAGGGATTTTTCGATCTGGCGCATGATCTCCGGCCCCACATTGGCCGCACGAGACGCATAAGCCTGCGCCGCCGCCTGCATCAGGCGTTCGCGTACCGCATCATCATCAATGCCTTCTTCGCGCGCCCAATCCGCCACCGGCAGATCAAGGTTCAGGATTTCCTTGACGTCACGATCAAGCTTTTCCAGGTCCCATTGCTCGGGATAGGCGTTTTCGGGAATGGCGCGCGCGACGATATCGGCAATGGTTTCCTCACGCATTTCCGTGATGGTTTCAGCTACTTCATTCGCCATCATGAAGGCGCGGCGCTGGGCATAAACCTCCCGGCGCTGGTCATTCATCACGTCATCATATTTCAGCAGGTTCTTGCGGATATCGAAGTTGCGCGCTTCCACCTTTTTCTGCGCGCGTTCCAGGGCCTTGTTGATCCAGGGATGGACAATCGCCTCCCCTTCCTTCAGGCCAAGCTTTTGCAGCATGCCGCCCATGCGGTCAGACCCGAAGATGCGCATCAGATCATCTTCCAAGGAAAGGAAGAAGCGTGAGGCGCCAGGGTCCCCCTGGCGGCCGGAACGGCCGCGAAGCTGATTGTCAATGCGCCGGCTTTCATGGCGTTCCGTGCCAATCACGAAAAGCCCGCCGGCGGCGCGTACGATGGGCCGTGCCTCATCCACCTCGGCCTTGTGGCGCGCCAGGGCCGTTTCAAATTCCGGCCCTTCGGAAGCATTGGCTTCCTGCCGCGCCAGCATTTCCAGATTACCGCCCAACTGAATGTCTGTGCCGCGGCCCGCCATATTGGTTGCAATCGTCACCGCGCCGGCACGGCCCGCCTGCGCCACAATCTCCGCTTCCTGTTCATGGTAGCGCGCATTCAGCACCTGATGCGGAATGTTCTTCTTCTTGAGCAGCGTTGAAATCAGTTCAGATTTCTCAATGCTCGTGGTGCCCACCAGGCAGGGCTGACCACGCCCGCGCGCTTCCTCGATCAGCTTCGCAACCGCCTCATATTTTTCTTCGGCGCTGCGATAGACCTCATCATCCTGATCAAGGCGCGCGACGGGCACATTGGTCGGGATTTCCACCACATCCAGCTTATAGATTTCGGCGAATTCATCCGCTTCCGTCGCTGCCGTGCCAGTCATACCGGCCAGCTTGGGGTAAAGCCGGAAATAATTCTGGAAGGTGATGGAAGCGAGCGTCTGATTCTCCGGCTGAACCGTCACATGTTCCTTGGCTTCCAAAGCCTGATGCAGGCCATCGGAATAGCGCCTTCCTTCCATCATGCGGCCGGTGAATTCATCAATAATGATGATCTTGTCCTGCCGGACGATATATTCGACATCGCGCGCAAACAGCGTGTGCGCCCGCAGCGCCTGATTCACATGGTGCACGAGTGACACGTTTTCCGTGTCATACATATTGCCTTCCGTGAGCAGGCCGTATTGGCGCAGCAATTCTTCCACCCTTTCGCCACCCAATTCGGTCAGGCTGACGGTGCGCTGCTTTTCGTCCTTCTCAAAGGTGTCCTTGTCCTTCACCAGCTCCTTCATCACCTCATCGGTACGGCGGTAAAGGTCGGAAGTGTCATCGGTTGGCCCGCTGATGATCAGCGGCGTGCGCGCCTCATCCACCAGAATGCTGTCAACTTCATCCACGATGGCATAGGCGAAATCGCGCTGGACCATATCTTCCAGCCGATACTTCATATTATCGCGCAGATAATCAAAGCCGTATTCATTGTTGGTGCCGTAGGTGACATCGCAGGCATAGGCCGCCTGACGCTGGTCATCCGTGAGCCCATGCACAATCACGCCGACAGTCAGCCCCAAAAAGCCATAGATGCGCCCCATCCATTCGGCATCGCGCTTCGCGAGGTAATCATTCACCGTCACCACATGCACGCCCTTCGCGGGCAGCGCATTCAGGTAAACCGGCAGGGTCGCGACCAGCGTCTTGCCTTCGCCGGTCTTCATTTCGGCGATCTTGCCTTCATGCAGCACCATGCCGCCGATCATCTGCACATCGAAGTGGCGCAGGCCCAGCACGCGGCGGGACGCTTCGCGCACGGTCGCGAAGGCTTCCGGCAGCAGCGCATCCAGGGTCTCGCCCTTGGCCAGTCTTTCGCGGAATAGCGCGGTCTGGCCCGCCAGCGCCTCATCGGAAAGCGCCTGCATGCGCGGTTCCAGCGCATTGATCGCGGGGACGCGGGATTGATAGCGCTTCAGGGCGCGGTCGTTGGAGGTGCCGAAAATAGCGGCTGCAAGGCGGGCAAACATCTGGCGCGTCAATCTCTGGCGGGCTCGCGCCCGTTCCTGGCGCCGGGGCGCCTTAAGCATGTTTCGGATTGGCGGCAGAGATAGGCTCCCCCGGGGGGCGGGTCAACGCTTGCGCCTTGTGGGGAAGGGGCGCATCGGTCATGTTCCGGGCCGATCACCGATTTGGGACCAGCCCCTATGCGCCATTCGCGCGGCCCTGCCGCCTCTGCCCCCCTTCGCGCCACCCTGGCGCTATTGCTGGGGGTCACCCTTGCCCAGCCTGGCCTGGCCCAGCCCGCCCCAGCGGCCACGCCAACTGACCCCGTGGTGGCCAAGGTGGATGGGGAGGAGATTCGCTTCTCAGACCTTGCCAATGCCGCCCAAGAATTGCCCGAGGAATTGCGCGGCGCGCCGCCGCAAATGCTCTATCCCCTGCTGCTGGATCAAATGATCGCCGGCCGCGCCGTGGCCGCCGCCGCCCGTCGCGCGGGTTTGGACAAGGATGAGGCAGTGCGTGCCCGCATCCGCCGCGCCGAAGAACAGGAATTGCAGCAGGCCTATCTGTCCCGCGAATTGGCCGGGCGTGTGACGGAAGAACGCATCCGCGCCGCTTATGATGCCGAAATCCGCGCCCGCCCGGCGGAAGAAGAAATCCGCGCCCGGCATATTCTGGTGCCAACCGAAACCGAAGCCCGCGAAGCCTTGGCCGAAATCCGCGCAGGGGCGGATTTCAACGCCGTGGCGCAGCGCCGTTCCGCCGGGCCGGGCGCGCGGGAAGGTGGTGATCTTGGCTTCTTCAAGCGCGGGGATATGGTGCCGGAATTCGCTGAAGCCGCCTTCGCGTTGCCGGCGGGGCAGACAAGTGCCGCACCGGTGCGCAGCCCCTTTGGCTGGCACATTATCCGCGTGGATGAACGCCGTGCCTCAGCGCCGCCCAGCTTCGAAGAAGCGCGCGAAGCCCTTCGTCAGCGTCTGTTCGAAGCTGAAATCAACACGCTGGTGGAACGTGCGCGCGCTACCGCGAAGATCGAGCGTTTCAACCTGGATGGCTCAACCCCGCGCGCGATTGATGCGGCGGAACCGCCCACCCCAGCCGCCCCGGCGGGCCGCCCCGCCGCCCCCACCCGTCGTTGAAGTGAGAGAAGCACCATGGCCGGACATGATATCCCCACCTCACCGCTTGCCCTTCCGCTGCCGGCAATGCCGGCGGTGCCGGGGGTGCGCGTGGCGTCAGGGCGCGCCGCGATTCGCTACAAGGATCGCGATGATGTGACCGTGATGGCCTTTCCGGCCGGGACCACGGTGGCGGGGGTTTTCACCCGCAATCGCTGCCCCGGCGCGCCGGTGGATTGGTGCCGCGGCGCTTTGCCCGGCGGCAAGGCGCGGGGCCTGGTGGTGACCGCGGGCAATTCCAACGTCTTTACCGGCCGCGCCGGGCGCCAAACCTGTGAGGAAACCGCCAAGGCCGCCGCCGCGATTCTGGGCTGCAAGCCCAAGGAAATCTTCCTGGCTTCCACTGGCGTGATTGGCGAAAAACTGCCGACCGAAAAGCTGATCGCTGCCCTGCCGCGCATTTTCGACACGGCGGCGGAGCGTGATTGGCAGGGCGCGGCCAAGGCCATCATGACCACGGATACCTTCCCGAAAGGCGCCATCCGCAAGGCGCGTATCGGTGATACAGAGGTCACCATCGCCGGCATCGCCAAGGGCAGCGGCATGATCGCGCCTGATATGGCGACGATGCTGTCCTTCCTGGCAACGGACGCGAAAATCCCCGCTGCTGCCTTGCAGGCGCTGCTGAAAAAGGGTGTTGATCGTTCCTTCAATTGCGTGACGGTGGATTCTGATACCTCCACTTCCGACACGGTGATGGTGTTTGCGACCGGCACGGCCAAGCATCCGCGCGTGCCGGCGGAAGGCGGCGCGGTACTGAAGGATTTCGCGCGCGCCTTGAATGAAGTGCTGATGGAATTGGCGCTGATGGTCGCACGCGATGGTGAAGGCGCGCAGAAGCTGATCCAGATCAACGTGACCGGCGCCACCACGGCGCGTTCGGCGCATCGTATTGCCATGTCCATCGCCAATTCGCCCTTGGTGAAAACGGCGATTGCCGGGGAAGATGCCAATTGGGGACGCATTGTCATGGCCGTCGGCAAGGCGGGCGAACCTGCTGATCGCGATAAGCTTTCGGTCAATGTCGGCGGCGTCTGGATGGCGCGCAATGGCGGCGTGGTGGATGGTTATGACGAAGCGCCCGTTGTCGCGCATATGAAGGGGCGCGAAGTGGAAATCACCGTGGATATCGGCCTTGGCAAGGGCAAAGCCACAGTTTGGACCTGTGACCTGACGCATGGCTATATTGACATCAATGGCAGTTACCGGAGCTGACGCGCCGCAGCGCTGCCATGGAAGATAGCTTTGCGCCACTAACGACAGAGCGCTTGCGGCTGCGGCCCTTGCTTGCGGATGATGCGGCAGCCTTGCATCGGCTGGTGAATGATTGGGAAGTGGCGAAAACCCTCGCGCGTGTGCCCTTCCCCTATCCGCGCGATTTGGCGGATGAATGGATAGCTTCCACCCGCGCGCAAATCGCCGCCGGCACCGCCTGGCATTTGGCGGTGACGCGTGAGGAAAATGGCACGGAAGCGCTGCTTGGCTGTGTTGGCCTGACGCTTGATGCGAAGAACCCGCGAGAAGCGGAGCTCGGCTATTGGATCGGCCGGCGCCATTGGGGCCAGGGGCTTGGACCGGAAGCGGCGGGGCGGCTCGCGCATTGGGCGCTCGCTAATCTGGAGATTGATCGGCTGGTGGCATCGGCGCTGGTGGATAATGAACGCTCGGCAGCCGTGTTGCGGCGGATTGGCTTCAAGGAAAGCGGCGCGGGCAGCCAGGAATTCATCTCGCGCGGTGGCCTCATGCCCGTCAGGCTGTTCAGCGCCACGCGCATGGATATCGCCGTGGAAACCCAACCGCCGGTGGAAGCCGCGCCTGCCTCTGGCAAGCCGACGTTATTGGTGGCGGCGGTGGCGCTGATCGATTCGGAAAGCCGCGTGCTGCTGGCGCGCCGACCGGAAGGCAAGCCATTGGCGGGCTTGTGGGAGTTTCCGGGCGGCAAGGTGGCGCCGGGTGAGACGCCGGAAGAAGCGCTGATCCGCGAATTGCGCGAGGAATTGGGCATTGATGTCAGCGCCGCCTGCCTTGGCCCCTTTACCTTTGCCTCCCACACCTATGAGAAATTCCACCTGCTGATGCCGCTTTATTTGTGCCGCCGCTGGCAGGGGCAGGTGACAGCCATGGAAGGCCAGGCGCTGGCCTGGGTGCGCCCGGCGCGGCTTGGTGATTACGCCATGCCGCCCGCCGATATCCCCCTGGTTGCCATGTTGCGCGATTTCCTTTGAGCTTAGTTTGCCACTCCAGGAGAGACCCATGCCGAACCCGACCGCCTGCCTGCTGATCATCGGCAATGAGGTGCTTTCGGGCCGCACGCGCGATGCCAATCTGCAATTCCTGGCAACACGGCTGGGTGAGATCGGCATTCCCATGAAGGAAGTGCGCGTGATCCCCGATGTGCCGGAAGTGATCATCAATACGGTCAATGAAGTGCGCGCGAAATTCGATCATGTTTTCACGACCGGCGGCATTGGCCCGACCCATGATGACATCACCAGCGAATGTGTCGCGCGCGCCTTTGGCGTTCCCTGGGAACCGCACCCCGAAGCCTGGCATGCTTTGGAATCCTATTACGCGCGGCAGAACCCGCCCGGAGATTTCAACGCCGCGCGGCAACGCATGGCGACCATGCCGCGCGGCGCGATTTTGATCGAAAATTCGGTTTCCATCGCGCCTGGCTATACGATCGGCAATGTGCATGTGATGGCGGGTGTGCCGCGTATCATGCAATCCATGTTCGAAGCCCTTGCCCCGCGTTTGCAAGGCGGCCCGCCCATCCTGTCGCGTAGCGTGCATGCGCATGGCGTGGTGGAAGGCGCGATTGCGGAAGGGCTTTCCGCCATTCAACAGCGCTATGCTGATTTGGATCTTGGTTCCTACCCCTATTACCGCCAGGGCGGTGGCGGCGGAGTTGCCGTGGTGGCGAAGGGCACCGATCTGGCAGCGATTGAAGCTGCCGTGCAGCAAGTTTTTGCGCTGATGCAAAAATGCGGCGGCGCGCCGGCGATGGGGGAGCCGAATTGAGTCGCGATCATCTCAGCATTTTGTCGTCTCGTCTGGAACTGCCTTATTGCCAAGGTCAATGCCCACGAATTTTCATATCGCCGTGCTGTCGTAAAGATATCCTCGGCCTGCAGGCGACAGATATTGAGCCATAGTGGGAGGAAGCAGGCCCGGAGCATCCGCTCAATACCAATGAGCAGGTGACCTCTCTCCCCGAGAGATAATGAGGCTTAATCAGCGCGTAGAGCGACATCCAAGGGATCGCAATGCCTATTGCACCAAGGAAGCGTCCTCGCCGTGTCTTTTGGTGATAGATATCAAATTCAATGCTGGAAAAGTACTTCTGCCACAAGGAGACTGAGGTCAATGCTCAATTCGCCGATAAGCAGCAGAATCAGAATAAGGGCGATTTGTCAGGCGGTGCTGTCAAATCAGAGGTTCCCCGCATCTGAGCACGCCTTTCACCATCCATAAACTGCAGCGCCGCCAACCGCGCATAAAGCCCGCCTTCGGCCAGCAGCGCCTCATGCGAGCCCACGGCGATGATGCGGCCCTGATCCATCACCACAATCCTGTTCGCACGCCGCACTGTGGCCAGCCGATGCGCCACCGTAATGCTCGTGCGCCCTTGGCACAGCCGCGCCAATGCCTGTTGCACCGCGAATTCGCTTTCCGCATCCAAAGCGCTGGTCGCCTCATCCAACAGTAGCACCGCAGGGTCACGCAAAATGGCGCGCGCAATGGCGATCCTTTGGCGCTGCCCGCCCGAAAGGGTCACACCGCGCGTGCCAAGCTCGGTCGCGTAGCCATCCGGCAGGGCCGCGATGAATTCCGCTGCCGCCGCTGCCTCCGCCGCCGCTGCCACTTCCGTATCGGTGGCGTCAGGCCGGCCGAGGCGGATGTTTTCGGCGACGCTCGCGCTGAAAATCACCGGCTCCTGCGGCACCAGCCCGAGGCGAGACCGCAGCGCGCGCGGATCAAGCCGCGTTATCTCTGCCCCGTCCAGCAAAATGCGCCCGGCGCTTGGGTCATAAAAGCGCAGCAGCAGCGACAAAACCGAAGTCTTGCCCGCGCCTGAAGGGCCAACCAGCGCAATCGCCTCACCCGGTTCCACCACCAGGCTGAAATCACTGAGCGCGGCAATATCGGGGCGTGTCGGATAGCGTAGCGCGACATTTTCAAACACCACACGGCCTTGTGCCGGCGGCAGGGGAAGTGGGTGCGCGGGGCGCGCAATGGCAGGTTCAATCGCCAGCACTTCGCCAAGCCGATCCGCCGCTGCCGCCGCGCGTTGGATTTCCCCCCATAATTCGCTGACCGTGGCACCGGATGAGGCCATCAGCACGGCGTAAAAGACAAAGGCGGATAATTCGCCGCCCGAAATCCGCCCTTCAATCACATCGCGCCCACCCACCCAAAGGCTGAAGGTGATGGCGCCGAAGCCAAGCAGAATTACCGCGAGGATCAGCAGGCTGCGCGAGAATACGCGCCGGAGCGCCGCGCGCACCGCCGCTTCCGATCCCACCGCAAACCGCGCCCGCGCGCGATCTTCCTGCGTGAAAGCCTGAATGGCACGAATGCCGCCCAGCGTTTCTTCCGCCTGCGCGGCCAGATCGCCGATCCTTTCCTGTGCGGCCTTGGAAAGGCGCCTTTCGCGCCGGCCGAAAAACACCAGCGGCAGCACAACCAAGGGCAGGATCAGCGCAATCAAGCCCGCGAGTTTCGCGCTGGTCAGCACCAGCATCACAAAGGCGCCGGCGCCGGTAATGGCCTGGCGTACGCCCATGGAAATGGCGGAACCGATCAGGGATTGCAGCAAGGCGATATCCGCCGTCAGGCGCGACATCACATCGCCAATGCGCGCGGTCTCAAAGTAACTGGCGGAAAGCCCGGTGACATGGTCAAAAAAACGCTGGCGCAAATCCGCCGCCACGCGTTCGCCCAGCCAGGAAACCAGGTAAAAGCGCGTCGTGGTCGTGATGGCCAGCGCCGTGATCAACCCGCCCATCACCAGTGCGGCACGATCCAAGGCGCCGGGCCCGCCAGCGAAGCCGTCATCAATCAGGTGCTTGAGACCCTGGCCAAGCGCGAGCGTCAGCCCCGCCGCCAGCAACAGCGCCGCAATCGCGGCCAACACGCGCGGCAGATAGGGCTTCAGCAGCGGCAGCAGCAGGCCCAGGGCTGCGAGGCTGGCGCGCGGGGCGGGCGTCACGCGTCAGAACATCTCAAACGTGTTGGCCACCATTGATGTGGATCTCCGCCCCATTCACATAGGAAGACGCATCGGTGCAGAGAAAATAGATCGCCTGCGCCACTTCTTCGGGCCGGCCCAGCCGGCGCATCGGGATTTGTTCCTGCACGATCTTTTCGGTGCCGGGGGAAAGGATGGAGGTATCAATCTCCCCCGGTGAAATCGCATTCACCCGCACGCCGCGCGGGGCGAAATCGGCCGCCATTTCACGCGTAAGCGCCGCCAGCGCGGCCTTTGAAGTTGAATAGGCGGCGCCCGCAAAAGGATGCACGCGCCCGCCGGCGATGGAGGTAACATTCACCACCGAACCATTGGCGCGCGCCAATTCATCAACCAAGCCGCGCGCGAGCAGGATGGGGGCAAAGAAATTCACCTGAAATACCCGCTGCCAGCCATCGGCCGGCATGGCGAGTGTGCCAAGCCGCGCCCCGCCTTCGCCCTTTGGCGAAATCGCGGCGTTATTCACCAGCGCATGCAGCATGCCGCCATCAGGCGCCAGGCGCGCGCGGATTTCCGGGATCATCGCCTCCGTCGCTGCGGGGTCGCCAAGATCGAGTTGGATGTGATCCTCAGGCCCCATTTCCCAGGGGCATTGTTCCGGAAAGGGCTGGCGCGACACGGTAATCACGCGCCAACCGGCGGCGGAAAAGCGCTTCACCGTGGCATGCCCAATCCCGCGTGAGGCACCTGTCAGCAGCAGCACCCGGCGCGGTCCATTCGGCTTGCTTCGTTTTTCCATCATGGCACTGAAACTCCGGCCATTGGCCAAGGGCTCATGTTTATAGGCGAGGCTGCCGCTTTGGGGAACCGGGCCAAAACGGAAGCGGCCCGCCTACCGGGTGGCAGGCGGGCCGCAGAGGGGGAGGATGCGGTGGTCAGGCCGCGTGCCGATCAGGCTTGGTCAGCGCGCGGCTGGCAGCGGTGGCCCAAGCTGGGGCGGCGCGCAGCAAGCGGTCCAGCGCGGCTTCCGGCAGGGTTTCGGCGTATTCCAACGCGGTCACGGCTTCGGGGTCCCAATGGCGCAGAATCTCGGCGACCGCTCGGGTGGCGTCAGAAGCGGGAAGGTGCAATCCAGCAGCGCGGCGGGCCGCGGTCAGGATGCGGGCGGCAGCGTCCAGGCGGGCGCGTTCAACTGGGCAGGAATCGGCCAGATCCGAAAGCACACGCTCAAGCCCTAGGGCATTACTGGAAATGCTCATGTCAGTCCCCTTTGCGAATCGCTTTGCGCCGCCCTCCCCGGAGCGCTTGATGCTTAAATGGTAAGCAAAGATGGCGATATCAAGGCTTGCGCTGCCGCAAATGGCCAAAATTTCACCCGCTATTCCGGCTCAATCCCCGCTGCCTTGATCTGGCGCGCCCAGGTTTCGATCTGGCTGCGGATGAAGGCGCCGAATTCCTCGGGGGTTGAGGTAACACGCTCAATCCCAAGCACCGCCAACCGATCGGCAGTTTCTTGTCTTTCCCATACCTTACGCATGGCGGCGTTCCAGGCGGTGACGATTTCGGGCGGCATACGCGCCGGCCCAACGGCCCCCATCCAGGATAGCAGTTCAAAGCCGGGCAGGCCCGCTTCGGCGAGCGTCGGCTCATTCGGCAAAAGCGGGGTGCGCGTGGCGGAAGTAATGCCAAGGGAGCGCAGCTTGCCTTCCTGCAAGAAGCCCCGCGACGCCGCGACATCCACGATAATGCCGGTGACGCGCCCCGCGATAACATCCGTCATGGCCGGCGGGGTGGAACGATAGGGCACATGCTCCATCTGGATATTGCCGATGGAAGTCAGCATGGCGCCACCGACAACGCCTGTTGTATTGCCCGAAGCATAGGTCAGTTTGCCGGGCTGAGACCGCGCCAGGGCCAGGAATTCCTGGAGATTGCGCACCGGCACCTGGTCATTCACCGCAAACACGAAAATATAGGTCCCCATGCGCCCGATTGGCGTGAAATCATTGATCGCGTCATAGGTTGGGCGCTTCATCAGCGCCGGTGTCGCACCATGCGGGCTATTGGTGGTGATCATGACCGTATGGCCATCCGGCGCGGCGCGGGCGGTGGCGACAGCGGCGATGGCGCCATTGGCGCCGGGGCGGTTATCCACCACCACCTGCGAACCCCATTCCTGCTCCAGAAGGCTCGCCAGCAGCCGGGCGACCGAATCCGTCCCCGACCCGGCGGCGAAGGGAATGATCAGCGTGACAGGCCGGGATGGCTTCCAGGCGGCTTGGGCGCCGGCCGCGAAGGGCAGGGCAGCGCCGGCGGCGATCAGGGCGCGGCGGGAAAGCGGCAGATGGGCTGACTTCGGCATGACGTTCTTCCTTTCTTTGGCCGCGTCATAGGCGGCAAGCCGGCTTGGTGTCTACCGGATCAAGGCCCGAAGCCTTGACGGTTTCACGCCGGGGCCGATAGCGTCTTCTGATGGTACTCAAGGTTGTGATGAACTGGCCCGTTACCTCACTGCATGGATGGGGGGTTTATGGGCTTAATCTCGCTTTGTCCTGGGCGTCGAATTCCGAAATTGCACATGCCACGACGAAGGAAATCAACGAGAATGTAATTTCGATTGATCCATTGCGCAGGCGGGTCTTGCAACCCTTTTTCGCTCGATCGGCAGCGGTGCTGGAGCATTTGCGCAAGGAAACCAATCATTCTTTCAAGCTCAATACTGTGCTGCTGACGGCGCTGAACAGTCAGCTTAACGCCGAACCTGGCCCCCATGGGGGGGCGCTTTCCGGTTCGCCAAGTCTTGGCGTGGTGTTCTTCGAAAGCGAGGATCTTGGACCTTCGGCGCAGAAGAATGCAGCGGATTATGCGTGTATTGTGGCTGGTTCAAGTTGGAATGCCGAGGTACTGCGCGCGCATGGGATCGCGCGCGTTGAAACCGTGCTGCAAGGCATTGACCCCACCCTATTCCACCCCGCGCCACGGCATAGGTTGTTCCCTGACCGTTTCTTGGTTTTCAGCGGTGGCAAGCTGGAACCGCGCAAGGGCCAGGATAATGTCATGGCTGCCTGGCGTATTTTCGCTGCGCGCCACCCGGATGCCATGCTGATGACAGCGTGGTACAATCCCTGGCCGGCGACCAGCCGTGGCATTGACGCTTTGGGACACACGGCACCGCTACCGATGACCAAGGATGGCATCCCGGATATGGACGGCTGGGCAGCAGCCAATGGCATTAAGCCGGAGCAGTTTCTCAATCTTGGCTTTGTGCCAAACGCCTCCATGCCGACCATTCTGCGCGAAGCCGATGCTGCGGTTTTTCCGAACCGCTGCGAAGGCGGCACCAATCTGGTGGCGATGGAAACAATGGCCTGCGGTGTCCCAACCATCCTCAGCGCCAATACTGGTCATCTTGATCTGTTGCAGGATGGCGCGGCGCTGGCGCTGACGGACCAACACCCCATCCCAGCTTTGCCGGGTTGGCGCCAGAGCAATGTCGAAGAAATCGTCGCCGCGCTTGAGACGCTCTACACGGACCGTGCGCGGGCCGCGGCGATTGGCGCGGCGGGGGCAAAGCTGCTTGCGGGCATGACCTGGTCAAAGACAGCGGCCGAGATGAAGCGCATCATTACCGCATCTTGATTGAAGCAGCTTCAATCACGACACCAATTCGAAAAAGCCCGACAGCGGCGGCATCTTCTTCTTCCGCTACACTTGGCACACCAAAGGCCGCCAGTGCGGCGCTGTATCGCTGTGTGAGTGCGGCAGCGCCGATGATGTGCACCGGCGGCGCGACACCGGCTTCAAGTGCGGCTGCCACTTCATGCCCGATCAGCAGGCCCGAAAGATAGGAAGCCGCTTCCATCTGCGGCATGGCATCAAACAGTGAAAGGCTGCGCAGGCCGAAAAGCTGATGCAGCAAACCGCCGCCCTGCCGCGCCCGCTCCAGGCCGTGCGCAAAAGCGCCCGGATGATGCGCCGCGCCGCGATGGAGGCTCCGCGCCAGGATCGTATGGGCGGAAAGTGCGGCGAAAACCTCGCCCGTCATCTGCGTAGAAAAACCGAGGATTTGGCCGGCGCGCACCCGCACCCATTTGGAATGGCTGCCGGGCAGACAGAGCGTTACCTCCTGTTCCGGCAGGCGATCCAGAATGCCTAGGATTTGCGTTTCCTCCCCGCGCATCACTTCCGGCACGCCATCGGCATCACGCGCCTTCAAGCCCGGCACCAGGCGCACACGGGTCGCCGGAAAGGGCACAGGCAGGGTGGCGCGGGCAATATCGGGAATGCTGGCAGGACAGGCCAGATAGGGCGCTTCCGCCCAGCCCTGCTTGCTGCCGGCCATGCCGGAAATCACCACAAGTTTTTCGTCGGCTTCCAGCCAATCCCCAGCGATATTACGGAGTTCATCGGGAAAGCCGCCAGGCTTTATGGATAGAATGCCCGCTTTGCTTTCGCGCTTGTCCAGCACAGCCCCGGCATGGTCCAGCCGATAGGCGCGCAAAGATGTGGTCCCCCAATCCAGCCCGATCATGCCGGCTGCCCCCCTTCATGGCGCAGTCATGCCCTGAAAAGCTTAAGGCATTTTCAAGCCAAGTGGAATCATCTGGCTGGAAAGTGGCAAATCTGAGGAAAGGGACGCAAAAACGCTGCCAAATCGAAACTGCGTGCGCGCGGCGAATCGGGCTTTCCGTTCATCAATCGAATCATTGGACTGAGCCTTATTTGCCATCACGGGCCAACCGAAAACAAGACCCGCTTCGGTGACTCATTGATCACGCTTCATTGGATCATTATTTGACCCTAGTTTCCGTCCGACCACATGACCCCACCTAGAGCATGTTGCGTTCACGTAGGTTCACGCAACACGCTCTACGCCGTTGTTTTTCGAGCATCTTCACACGTTCAGATGATTCCATCTGAACGTGATCTGCTCTAGCTTGAAAGTACCCCTGAAGGTTCATGAAGACACTTCTCGTCATTCACCATTCCATGACGGATGGCGCGCGGCAGATGGCGCAAGCCGCGTTGGAAGGCGCCATGGCGGAAGGCTATACCGCCGTTGGTGGGCTGCATGCGACTGAAGCGGCGCCAGAGGATTTGCTGGCCGCCGATGGCTATATTTTCGCTACACCTGAAAATCTGGCCAGCATGGCCGGCGTGATGAAGGATTTTTTTGATCGCTGCTATTATCCGCTGCTGGATCAAATCCAGGGCCGTCCTTACGCGACCATGATCTGCGCGGGTTCCGATGGTACAGGTGCCGCGCGCCAGATTGCGCGCATCGCCACGGGTTGGCGGCTCAAGCCCATTGCGGAACCGCTGATCGTGATCACGGGGGCGCAAACGCCCGAAGCCATCGCCGCGCCCAAGATCATCAAGGCAGAAGACCTTGCGCGTTGCGAAGAACTCGGCGCCGCTTTCGCTGCCGGGCTTGCTGCCGGAATTTTTTGACTCAGCTTTCCGGCTTCAGCCCCAGCCTGCGGATCAGCCCGCCCCAGCGCGTGATATCGGAAGCGAGCAGCGTGCGAAACGATGCCGTGTCACTCCCCACCACGGTAAAGCCTGCGGTTTCCAAAGCGCGGCGCTGATCGGGCACGGCAAGCGCCTTGCTGGTTTCCTCGGAAAGCCGCGCGATGCGATCCGCCGGAAATCCTGCTGGTGCGAAAAGCCCAATCCAGGCAATGGCGGGATCGGAAGGCACACCTGCTTCCGTCATGGTCGGCACCTCGGGCAGGGCAGGGAAGCGCTCCGCACTCGTCACCGCCAGCGCACGCACGGAACCATCGCGCACCTGGCCCAGAACGCCGCCGGTGGCTGCGAAAAACGCCTGGATGCGCCCCGCCACCAAATCCAGCACCGCCTGACCCACCGCGCGATAGGGCACATGCACCGCCTCAAAACCCTGCGACGCCGCAAGGTCTTCCATCACCAGATGGGAAAGCGTGCCAGGCCCGGTGGAGGCATAGCTGATCTTGCCCGGATTGGCCTTGGCGAAGGCAACGAACTCGGCCGCGTTGCGTGCCGGCACGGAAGGATGCACCACCAGCACAAAGGGCAACCGAGCCAAAAGGCTGATCGGCGCCAGATCGGTTGCCGGATCATAACCAAGCGCCGGGTTCAGAATTTTCGCCGTGCTGCCCGGCCCGCCAATCGTCACCCCCAGCGTATGCCCATCGGTCGCACGCGCCACGGCTTCCGTGCCGATATGCCCGCCGCCGCCGGCGCGGTTTTCCACCACCACGGGCTGGCCCAATACCTGCTGCAAATGCGGCGCAATGGCGCGCGCCGCGAGATCCGGCGTCGAGCCCCCCGGAAAGGCGCAAATGATCCGCACCGGCCGATCGGGCCAGGCGGCTTGCGCGCGAAGCGCGCCTGGGCTTGCGGCAAGTGCCGCGCTCAGCGCCAAAAGGGAGCGGCGGTGGAAGCTATCCATGGGGCAGGTTCCGGCGAAACAGAGCCTAACAATGGCGTGAGCCCGCGCGGGCTGCAAGCTTACCTTTGGCTTGGCCCGGCTTCGATCAGGGCAAGATTCTGCGCTGCCAGATCGGCGGTCGGGCTATCGGGGGCCAATTCCAGCACCCTTTCCCAATCACGCCGCGCCGCCTCAGCCTCACCGCGCATCTGGCGCAGAATGCCGCGTTCCAATAGCGCCTCAACATTGCGCGGCGCGAGCCGCAGCGCGGTGGTGATGCTGTCTTCCGCCGGGCGCAGCCTTTCCAACCGGCGTTGCGCGGCGGCGCGCCAGATCCAGGCCTCGGCCCGGTCCGCATCCAGCACCACGGCCAGATCAAGATCAGCCAAGGCGCCCGCTACCTGCCCCAGCGCAAGCCGCGCCATGGCGCGTTCCAGCAGCAAATCCGGGTCCTGCGGTGTAAGCGCAAGCGCCAGGCTTGCCGCGGCGGCGGCGCGCTGCGGCTTGCCCGCCGCGCGCCAGGCTTCCGCCGCCTGGCCAAAAACCGCCGCGCGCGCGGCAAGCCCGGCTTCGCTGCGCGCCGCGATGCGTTCCAAAGCTTCCGCCGCCGCATCTGCCTCACCCAGGCTGAGTTGTGCGAGCGCTTCGCATTGCGCCGCACCCTCGCCGCCGCCCTGCATATGCCAATCCCGCGCAAAGCCGCGCGCCCCGGCAGGATCAGCCAACAAAAGGTCCAGGCAGCGCGCATATTCCGGTGCCTGAGAGAGGCGTGGCGGTTCCGGCGGCACGGGCAGAGCGGCTTCCTGCTGCACAGAGGAAAGCACGCCCGAAAGCCACAAGCCGCCCGCCGCGCCCACAACTAATAGCGCCGTGGCAACCCCGACCAGCTTCATGGGCTTTTGCGTCATCGCCCTTAGATTAGCCTAAGGCGCCCCAAATGTTAGCATGATACTTTGGCTTCTTGGCGAATTATGATGGCGCGTGACGGAAAAACCATGGAACAGAATAAGCTGCTGATCATTGCCGGGCTGGGCTATGCCGGCCGCGCGGTGGCCGAGGCCGCCATCGCCGCCAGTTGGCGCGTGATTGGCACATCGCGCCAGCCAGAGGCCGTGAGGGCGCCGCCAGGGGTTGAGATCATCTGCTTCGATGAAGCCGGCCCGGCCTTCGCCGCAGCCAGCCATTGGCTGATCACCACGCCCCCGGATGAGGGCGGAGACCCGGTGCTGCGCCGCCACGCTGCGGCCTTGGCTTCCGGAAATCAACGCTGGATCGGTTATCTTTCCACCACTGGGGTTTATGGTGACCGCGCCGGCGGCACAGTGGATGAGGCGACACCCCCTGCCCCCGGCCAGCCGCGCAGCCAAAGGCGCCTTGCAGCCGAAGAAGCCTGGCGCGCGGCGCGGCCCGCCGGTGCTGCTTTAGATATATGCCGCGTTGGTGGGATTTACGGGCCGGGCCGCGCGCCCTTTGCCGAATTGCGCGCGGGTGTGGCGCGGCGCGTGGTGAAGCCCGGCCATAGTTTCAGCCGCATTCATCGTGATGACATTGCCCATGCGGTGATGGCCGCCATCAGCAGTCCGCCCCCGCCCGGCTGCCGTGTGCTGAATTTTGTGGATGATGAACCGGCCGATAGCGCGGCAGTCATGGCCGAAGCCGCGCGGCTTTTGGGTATGCCGCCACCGCCGATGGTTCCTTTTGCAGAAGCGCGCTTGAGCATGTCGCCCATGGCGCTTTCCTTCTGGTTGGAAAATCGCCGTGTCGCGAATGCAGCGACCAAGGCAGCACTTGGGATTGAATGGCGCTACCCGAGTTATCGGGAGGGTTTGGCGGCATCGCTGGAATAGATTGGTCTGCTCCCGATTGTTCGGATGTTTCTCCGGGTAGATGAAGTTACTACCTGTCCCCGTTGCAGGGTCCCTATCCTTTTGGCGTGGATTGCATCGGACTTTTGTCTGCCAAGGGCTGTTTGACGCTGTTTGTTGTGACTGGGGAAAGCGCCCAATTCTCGCTCTGCTTTGAGCTTCATTCTTTTGGGCGTTGCTCGGCACCCTCAGAAGTGAAGTGTCTTGCGCTTACGTTTTCCGCTCTGGTTTTTCGATTGGGATGTGCGAATGACATTCGCTGCGATGGGACAAGAACGTCGAGCTGGAGCTTTTCAAGGTCAGCTGGAAACACTTGGCGACTCGGAAAATATTCCAGAGAAGCTGGTCGCCGACCTTTCGCTCGGTAAAGTCGAGATTCCATCACATAATAGGCGCTGAAGCGAGACTGACGCGCCAGCACGCTCGATGAGGGGGAGTTCTCAGTGGATTGTGGCCTGGGTAAAAGCCGGCCCGCGGTGCCAGAAAGCTACCGGCGCAGAACGCCGCAAAGCAGCTCTCCTCTCGACCAAGTATGTCGCCAAACCGCGTTCTTCGCCCGGTTGTTAGCCCACGGAGGCTTTGGCGTCGGCTGCGGATATTTGCGAATCAGCGCTTGGTGGGACGCGACAGGAGTAATTTAGCCGGGCCCATCACCGCGCGCCAGCCCGGGCACCGCCGCGGCGTTCGTTCCAGCTTCCCCAGTGCCGTCCATCCGTTGGCAGGCCGTGCCCATCGCAGGCCACTACATTAATGGCGGGAAAATCGCTTACCAGCGCCATGGCGACGCCGCGGGGGCGGGAAAAACCGGCAAGCTGAATATCCAGCGTATTCCGGGCGGATATCCTGATAATGCGGCCCCATTCACCAGCACGGGCGGTCACGAAAGGCCCCGCCTCATCCCGGGTCAGGCGCACCAGATCGCCAACTTCTGGAATTGCGATTTGCGAGCCATCAGGCCGGGTATCTATCCGCATCGGCAAGGTCCTGCTTGTTGTCATGGGCAAAGCTCACCCTGAAGACGAGTTAAACCCGACAAATCTCAAAATTCCGCTAATAGTGGTCGCTATCACGCCTTGGGCCGCCTTCCGCTGGCGCCGAATCGGGGGATGGGTTATCAAGGTCGCCCATGACCCGGTTCGTATTCATCACCGGCGGCGTGGTCTCCTCACTCGGTAAGGGTATCGCTTCCGCTTCGCTCGGCGCGCTGTTGCAGGCGCGCGGTTACAAGGTTCGGCTGCGCAAGCTTGACCCCTACCTCAATGTAGATCCGGGGACGATGAGCCCTTATCAGCATGGCGAAGTCTTCGTCACCGATGATGGCGCGGAAACCGATCTCGATCTTGGTCATTATGAACGCTTCACCGGCGTGCATGCGCGCAAGGCCGATAACTGGACCACGGGGCGCATTTATTCGGATGTGATCGCGGCTGAGCGGCGCGGCGACTACCTGGGCGGTACGGTGCAGGTGATCCCGCATATCACCGACAAGATCAAGGAAGTGATCCAGACCGAAACCGATGGTTATGATTTCGTCTTGGTCGAAATCGGCGGCACGGTCGGCGATATTGAAAGCCTGCCCTTTCTGGAAGCCATCCGGCAAATGGGCAATGAACTTGGCCCGCAGCGCAGCATTTTCATGCATCTGACTTTGGTGCCGTTTATTCGGTCAGCCGGGGAATTGAAGACCAAGCCCACGCAGCACAGCGTGAAGGAGCTGCTGGGCCTTGGCATTCAACCGCAGATTTTGCTCTGCCGTTGTGAACAGCCGATCCCGGAAAATGAACGGCGCAAGATCGCGCTATTCTGCAATGTGCGCCCGGAAAGCGTGATCCCGGCGCTTGATGCCAGCACGATTTACGAAGTGCCCCTGGCCTATCATGCCGAAGGGCTGGATGTGGAAGTGCTGCGCCATTTCGGCCTTTCCGCCTTTGGCGAGCCCGATATGTCGCGCTGGGAAAGGATTGTGAACGCGATCAAGGCCCCGGAAGGTGAGGTCAATATCGCGATTGTCGGCAAATACACCAATCTGCTGGATGCCTATAAATCGCTGTCGGAAGCGCTGATCCATGGCGGCATCGCGCATCATGTGCGCGTCAAGCTCGATTGGGTGGATAGCCAGATATTTGAGAATGACGCGGAAGCGCTGGCGCGGCTTGAACATGTGCATGGCATTCTGGTGCCAGGCGGCTTTGGGGAACGTGGCACGGAAGGCAAGATTGAAGCGGTGCGCTTCGCGCGCGAACGCAAGCTGCCGTTTTTCGGCATTTGCTTTGGCATGCAAATGGCGGTGATTGAAGCGGCGCGCAATCTTGTCGGGTTGAAGGGCGCTTCTTCCACCGAATTTGGCCCATGTGCCGAACCGGTGGTTGGCCTGCTGACCGAATGGCAACGCGGCAATCAGGTGGAGCGCCGTGACGCCAGCACCGATCTGGGCGGCACCATGCGGCTTGGGGTTTATCAGGCGCATCTTGCGGAAGGCTCACTCGTGCGCTGTGTTTATGGCGATCAGCCCGAAATCCAGGAACGGCACCGCCATCGTTATGAGGTGAATATCGCTTATCGTGATCGGCTTGAAGCAGCCGGCTTGCGCTTTTCCGGGCTTTCGCCGGATGGCGTGCTGCCCGAGATTGTCGAATATCCCGATCATCCCTGGTTCATCGGTGTGCAATACCATCCGGAATTGAAATCCAAGCCCTTTGATCCGCATCCGCTTTTTGCGGGCTTCATTGGCGCTGCGGTGCGTCAGGCGCGGTTGGTATGATGCGCCATGTGAAGGCGGGCAATGTGACCTTCGGCAATGATTTGCCGCTAGTCTTCATCTGTGGCCCCTGCCAGATCGAAAGCCGTGCCCATGCTTTGGAAACCGCAGCCGCCCTCAAGGAAATCGCGGCCTCTGCTGGTGTGCCGCTGATCTATAAATCATCCTTCGACAAAGCCAATCGCACCAGTGTTTCCGCCGCGCGTGGCATTGGCATGGCGGAAGGCCTGGCCATTCTGGCGGAGGTGCGTCAAGCGTCTGGGCTGCCGGTGCTGACCGATGTGCATGCGCCGGAACAATGCGCGCCGAGTGCGGAGGCGGTGGATGTGCTGCAAATCCCGGCCTTTTTGTGCCGGCAGACGGATCTGCTGCTGGCTGCGGGTGCCACCGGGCGCGTGATCAATGTGAAAAAGGGCCAGTTCCTCGCCCCCTGGGATATGAAGAATGTTGCGGCGAAAATCGCGAGCACGGGCAATCACAATGTCCTGCTCTGCGAACGCGGCGTTTCCTTTGGCTATAATACGCTGGTGTCCGATATGCGGGCTTTGCCGATCATGGCGGAGACCGGCTATCCGGTAGTGTTTGACGCGACGCATTCCGTGCAGCAGCCGGGCGGGCAGGGGACTTCAAGCGGCGGGCAGCGCGAATTCGCGCCCGTGCTGGCGCGCGCCGCGGTGGCGGTGGGGGTGGCCGCGGTTTTTATCGAAACCCATGCGGACCCGGATCATGCGCCTTCCGATGGGCCGAATATGATCCCGCTGCGGGAGATGCCGGCTTTGATCGCGCGGCTCAAGGCGTTTGACCGGCTGGCGAAGGGCGCCTGAAACTCATCCGCCCCATCAGCCCATCGCGCTTGATGAATTGGTGCCAAAGTGCCGCGGCGATGTGAAAGGCAACCAGCGCGAGCAGCGCATAGGCCGCCAATTCATGCACTTCCTTGATACTGCGTGACAGGGCGCGATTGGCCGCAAGCGGTGAGGCGATGCTGAAGACGCCGAATTCGAGCCCCCGCCCGCGCAGGAAAAGCGTCGCGAGACCAAGCAAAGGCACTATTGCCATCAACGCATAAAGCCCAAGATGCGCGAGCTTCGCCATGCGCTGCTGCTGCGCCGTCATGGCTGAAGGCATCGCCGGCGCGGTGCTGACGATGCGCCAGAGAACCCGCAGAACAAGCAAAACCACCACAACAGCGCCCACGCTATTATGCGAGGTCTTGATCAAATCCCGAAAGGCGCCGCGCGGCAGATCATCGGCGATCATGATGCTGGCTGCGGCGTAGAAAATCAGTGCCGCCATCACCCAATGGAACAGGATGGCAAGGCGATCATAACGGGCGCGATCCATGGCGCATTCCTTCACGAAAACGGCGACTGCCTAGGCCGATGCCGTGCAGCCCGCCATGATCAGGATCAAACCCCGCCCGCGCGCCGTGCCGGTTCGCGGCTCAAGCCCCGCGTCGCCAGCGCCGCCAGATATTCCGCCCAGCGGCTTTCCTGTTCCTCACCTAATCTGCGCAGGTATTCCCAGGTAAAAATCCCCGTATCATGCAAATCATCAAAGCTGATGCGGAGCGCGTAGTGCCCAACCGGTTCCAGGCCGATAATGCCAACATGCCGGCGCCCCGCCACGATCACCTTCTGCCCCGGCCCATGGCCTTGCACTTCCGCACTTGGGCTTTCCACGCGCAGATATTCCGCAGGCAGCTCAAACCGCGCGCCATCGGCAAAGGCAATGTCGAGGATTTTTTCCGCCTTGCGCAGGCGGATTTCAGTGGGGGCGCTCATGCGTCCAGTTTGCGCGCCTCATCGGGCAGCATGATCGGAATGCCATCACGCACGGGATAAGCCAGGCCAGCGGCGTCACTGATCAATTCGCCCTTGTCACGGTCATAGCGCAGCGGCTTTTTGGTCACGGGGCAGACCAGGATTTCAAGCAGCTTTGGGTCCAAAGCGCCGCCCTTGGGTTGCGGTTCGGTCATGCAGCATTTCCCTTCATCAACTCAGGCTGCCGGGGTTCGGCATATTGGCCGCCGCCCCCATGCGCAGCAGCGCGACCAGCATCTCGGCCCGTTCCGGCCCTTCGGCGGCTTCCAGCAGAGCCTGTTTTTCCGGCGGATCAAAGGGGCAGACCATGGCGAGCATTGTCACCAGCAGCGCATCGGGGGTTTGTTCCACCGCATCCCAATTCGCCTCTATCCCGCGCGCCAGAAAATAGGGCTTGAGCGCGCCAAGCAGCGCCGCGCGATCAAGCGGCGGCGGATCGGCTTCCAGGAGATCGGTGACGAAATCCGCATAATCGGCGCGCACGCGGCGATAGCCGCCCGGCGCCAAGGGTAATTCTTCCACAATCCTGAACCGCGCCACGCCGATCAGCGTAATCAACAGCCGCCCATCATCGGTTTCGCTGAAGGATGAAATGCGCCCAAGGCAGCCGATGCGATACAGCCCCGGCCCCACCGCTTCCGTCTTGCCCCGCGCATCGGGTTGCACCATGCCGAAAAGCCGCCCCTGGCCCAGCGCATCCATGGTCATCGCCAAATAGCGCGGCTCAAAAATATTGAGCGGCAGGCGCCCGCGCGGCAGCAGCAGCGCCCCTGTCAGGGGGAAGACTGCAATCTCGCTCGGCAAATCCGCCAAACGCGGATGAAAGGGTTGCATGATGCGTGGTGCCGCCGGTCTTAACGGAACAGCACGGAAGAAAGCTTGCGCCGCCCGGCGACACTCGCCTCATCACCAAAGCCCCAGGCCTCGAAGAATTTCAGCAATTGCTTGCGCGCCGCTTCCTCATTCCAGGCGCGGTCGCGCTTGATGGCTTCAATCAGCGCATCCACTGCGCCGGCGCGGTCATCCATGGCGTTCAGCGCGACCGCCAGATCAATCCGCGCCGCATGGTCATTGGGGTCAGCCGCCAGGCGGGCTTCAAACTCCGCCAGCTTGGCGCGCGCCGCCCGCCCTTCCGAAGCCAATTCCAAGGCGCTGCGTATCGAAGCAATCTCGGCATGGCTGCGGAGTTTTTCCGGCACGCTTTCAATCACCTGCAGGGCCTGTTCTTCCTGCCCGAGCGCCATCAGGCAGCGCGCCACGCCGGCCAGCGCATCCGCATTTTCCGGTTCCTGCTGCGCCAGCGCGCCGAATATTTGCAGCGCCGTGGTGGCATCGCCTTCTTCCAGGGCGGCCTTGGCTTCGCCGAGCAGATCAGCCGTCGGCATTTGCCCGCCAGCCTGCTTGAGCAAGCCTTCAATGAAGCGCTTCACCTCCGATTCCGGCAGCGCGCCCTGGAACAGATCCAGGATCTGCCCCTTCCAGAAGGCCACCACCGTCGGCACGGATTGCAGCGGCAGGCCCATTTGCACGAGCTGCTGCACAAGGCCGCGATTCTTATCAATATCAATCTTCACCAGTCGCACGCGCCCACCAGCGGCATTCACCACCTTTTCAAGCGCCGGCGTCAGTTGCTTGCAGGGGCCGCACCAGGTGGCCCAGAAATCCACCAGCACCGGCACTTCATTGGATGCCTGCACCACATCCTGCATGAAGGTGGTCTGGTCACCATCCTTGATGGCGCCAGTGGCGGCGCCCTGCGGCGGGCGAGAGGGGTCGAAGATCACTTCCATCGGCGCAATTCCTGGTCTTGTTGCCCCATAAATGCGCCCTATTGCCGCAGAAGCAAGCCACCCCGGCCAGGATCAGGCGCCATCCAGGTCCAGCAGCCGGGTTTCATGGCCAAGCCCGGCCAGAAAGCCGAGCAAATCCTGGGGTGCCAAGCCCGTGGAGGCCGTATTGACCAAGGGATGCACCCAGATCCGCGGATGGCGCATCAGCTCGGCATCCATGACAAAGCGAATCCGGCTGGGCTCGGCATTCACCAGCCCAAAGGGCGTGACGGACCCGGGTGTGAGGCCGAGGACGCCGAGCAATTCCTCGGCGCTGCCCATGGTGATCTTGCCCGATCCCGCCATGCGGGCCAGCGCATTGATGGAAACCTGGCGGGATTCCTCAAGCGTTGCCAGCAGAAAGGGGCCATCGCCCTTGGCGGGCCTCAGGAACAGGTTTTTGGTGTGCCCACCCGGCAGGGTGCCGCGCAAATCCTGGCTTTCGGCCACGGTAAAGACCGCCGCGTGTTGGCGCGTTTCCGAGGCAATGCCCGCGGCAACAAGGCGGGCGAGGAGGTTTTCCGGCGTTTCCCGCATTAGTCGAGCTTGATGTTATTGGCGCGGATCACCTGGGCCCAGACCTCGATTTCCGCGTCCATCCAGCGGCGGAAGGATTCCGGGCCTTCAACACGGTTCTCCCCGCCGATGGCGGTGATGCGTTCCGCAACGCTCGGCACGGCCATGGCGGCGCGGAGATCACGCGACAGGCGTTCCACCATGGCGGGCGGGGTGCCGGACTGCACCAGAATGCCCTGCCAGGTGCCGCTTTCGGCGGCGGGCCAGCCCAGTTCCTGGAAAGTCGGCACATCAGGGAAATCAGGCAGGCGGCGCGGGCCGGATACGGCGATGGCGCGCAATTGCCCCTGTTTGCAGAAGGGCCCCGTGGCGGTGGCGCCATTGATGATCAGTTGCGCTTCGCCAGCCGCCACAGCGGTAAGCGCCGCCGCGCCGCCACGATAGGGCACCTGTGTCAGATCAGCGCCCCAATGTTGCGTCACCAAAAGTCCGGTCAGGTGATTGCCGGCGCCAATGCCGGAATGGCCAACATTCACGCGGGTAGGATTGGCCTTGGCATAGGCCACCAATTCCGCCGCATTGCGTACCGGCACGGAAGGATGCACGGCCAGGATATAGGGCGCGTAGATCAGCATGGTCACCGGCGCCAGATCACGCTTCAAATCAAAGGGCAGGCGCGAATAAAGCGATGGCGCGGTGGTGAGGGAGGAAACATCAATCAGCAAAAGCGTATGCCCATCGGGGGCTGATTTCGCCACATGATCAGCGCCGATATTGCCGCTGGCGCCGGTGCGGTTTTCCACCACTACATTTTGGCCGAAGGATTTGGTGAGCTCCGGCGCCAAAAGCCGCGCGAGAATGTCCGAAGTGCCGCCCGGGGCGAAGGGCACGATAATCCGCACCGGGCGATCGAGGTTCTGCGCCGCGGCGGGCAGGGCAGCCAGGCTTGAAAGGGCAAGCGCGCCTTTCAGTGTCTTACGGCGATTCATGGGTTTCCTCCGGCAATTTGGCGAAACCGTTGCACCACTATCGGCAAGTGTCCAGGGTTTTCAGCCACGCGGGCAGGTGGAAAGTGTCGCCTGAACGAAGCCGCGCATCTCACTCACGGTAATGGCAAGGTCCAGTTCCAGATTGCCAAGCGGAATGGTCAGGCGCTGCGGCAGGCCGGTCAGGTTTTCCGCACGGCCATTCCAGGCGCTGGTGACCGTCACATTGGCAAGGCGCGCCACATCTTCCGCGCCTGCCGGCATGGCGGCGGTGATGCGGAGCAAGCCATCCATGAAGCTGGTGCCTTCATCCGTCGTTGGTGCGCCACCAAAGCGAATCGCGAAGCGGCGGAGACTGGGCCGGCCTTCACAGCGGCGCGGATTATCGGCGGCGCGCAGTGCCTCGGTCAGCCGTTCGGGCGCAACGCCAGCCGCAATGCGCTGCGCGGCAATGCCCAGCACATCCGTGAAGGGCGGGCGCGGCACTTCCTGATCATGGCGCGCGCGCCAATTGGTCGCTTCATGGCGCGCCTGTTCCAGCGCAGCGGAGAGCGCAGCCCTTTCGGTGGAAAGCGCAGTTTCCCGCTGGGCGGCTTCGGCCAATTGCGCTTCCAGGGCCGAGACTTCGGCGCGCGCGATTTCCTCTGCGCCACGATAGGCAATGACGCCGAAGCCCAAAAACACCAGCAAAAGCATGACAGCCTGGGACAGGCGCCACAGCCAGCGCGTGGCACGTTGGCGGCGTTCCCGGCTGCGTCTTCTGCCAAGGGCCATCGCGTTTCAGCCTTGCAAAAGCGCCCAGATGCGCGGCGGCGTCAGCGGCATTTGCACGCTATCGGCCACTGCGCCACGCCCGTTGCGCGCCAGCGCATCAGCTACCGCATTCACCAGCGCCGGTGTTGCGCCAATGGTGCCAAGCTCACCCACGCCCTTCACGCCCAAGGGGTTGGTGCGGCAGGGGATGGATTGATCAAGCAAGGTGGTCGCGCTTGGCAGCATATCCGCACGTGGCAGGGTGTAATCCATGAAACTCGCCGTCAGCGGTTGGCCGGTGGCGGGATCGTAGATCACCGCCTCACACAAGGCCTGGCCGATGCCTTGCAGCGCACCGCCCACCACCTGGCCTTCGACGATCAAAGGGTTCACCACGCGCCCGGCATCATTGGTGGAGACATAAAGCGGAATGGCGACTTCGCCAGTGTCAGGATCAATTTCCACTTCAGCGATATGGCAGCCATTGGGCCAGGTGGGGCCGGAAACGGCGCTGGTCGAATCAATGAAAATGCGTCCTTCCGGCTGCTTTGCCGCCAATTCGAAAAGCCCAATGCGCCGATCCGTGCCCGCCACCTGAAAGGCACCGGCGAGGTATTCCAGATCAACCGGCGCCACTTCCAAAGCATCGGCAGCGAGGTCGCGCGCCTTGTCCACGGTCTTGTCGGCAGCGACTTTCACAGCCGAGCCAGCAGTGAAAAGCGAACGCGACCCCGCGCTGCCAAAGCCGCTGCCGCGATCCGAATCACCCATGGTGATTTTGATGTTATCGAGCGACACACCAAAAACATCCACGGCAAGCTGCGCATAGCTGGTGGCAATACCTTGGCCCATGGCTTGCGTGGTGGCGTAGATTTCGATTTCGCGATTGGCCTTCACGGCGACGGTGACGCGTTCTTCAAACACATTGCCGCCGGTCCATTCCAGGAAGGTCGCAATGCCGCGCCCACGCAGCTTGCCCGCCTCGGCCGATTGCGCGGCGCGCGCGGCAAAGCCCTGCCAATCAGCCGCGACCAAGGCCTGGGCCATGATTTTCTCGAAACTGCCGCTATCATAGCTTTGGCCCATGGCGTTCTTGTAGGGCATTTGCTCTGGCCGGATCATGTTGCGCCGGCGAAGCTCGGCCGGATCAAGCGCCAGCTTGCGCGCTGCCGCATCCATCAGACGTTCGATAATATAAATGGCTTCCGGGCGCCCGGCACCGCGATAGGGGCCGGTGGGCGCAGTATTGGTCAAGACGGCAGTGAATTGGAAATCAATATTCGTGATGTCGTAAATGCTGGTCGAAACCCAAGGCCCGATCAGCAATTGGATGGCGACACCCGAATTGCGCGTATAGCCGCCCATATTGGCCAGCGTGCGCACGCGAAGCCCGAGCACCTTGCCCGCTTCATCCAGCGCCAATTCCGCCTTGCTATCGGTATCACGGCCATGCAGCGCGGCGAGGAAATCCTCCATCCGCTCCGCCGCCCAGCGCACCGGGCGGCCAAGCCGCCGCGCGGCGAAAGCCACCACGGCGTCTTCGGCATAAAGCCCGGTTTTCATGCCAAAGCCACCGCCAACATCGCCAACCAACACGCGCACGCGATCGGTCGGGATATCGAGCACTTCCTTGCAGAGCTGATCACGAAAGCCGGAGGGCATTTGCGTGCTCATGCGGATGGTGAAGCGATCACTCGCGCCGTCATATTCGGCGAGCACCACGCGCGGTTCCATGGAAACCGGGGCCAGGCGCTGGTTCACCAGATCGAGCGAAACAACATGCGCTGCCTTGGCGAAGGCCGCTTCAACCGCCGCCTGATCGCCATAGCGGGTTTCGGCGACGATGTTATTGCCGGCGGCGGGCCAAAGCTCCGGCGCGCCGGGGGCGATGGCTTCGCGCAGCGTGGTCACGGCGGGTAGTTCTTCGTAATCCACCATAATGACTTCGGCTGCATCACGCGCCGCGGCGGCGCTTTCGGCGATGATGGCGGCGACAGGTTCGCCCACAAAACGCACCAAGCCATGCGCCAGGATCGGGCGCGGCGGCGCGGCCAAATCCGACCCATCCGGGCGCTTGAAGGGCAAGGCAACGCCGAGCGATTTCAGCCCAGCCGCCGCCACATCCTCACCGGTCAGGATCGCCACCACGCCGGGCATGGCGCGCGCGGCGCTGGTGTCAACCGACATGATCCGGGCATGGGCATGGGGGGAGCGCAAAAACACCAAATGCGCCTGGCCCGGTAGCGCCTCATCATTGGTGAAGCGGCCGGCACCAGCCAGAAGCGGCCCATCTTCCAGCCGCCGCACCGCCTGGCCGCTGCCGAAGCGGCCCACCGTGTCATTCATGCCATCCATGACGCTGCACCTATCTGTCCCGGCGGGCGGATTTGCCCCTGCCTTTTCAGGGGTTCATCTGCGACGGAAAGGCCAGCGCATCAAGTCTCCCGCGCGCCGCCCTTGGAGTAACCGTGTTGGCTAAGCCTTCTCTCCTGGCCATTTTCCACTCCCCCAGGTTATTGGAGGCTCCAACTTCAAGGCCGTTGCCTCTCCTTGCCTCGCTTTCGGGAGCGCGCAGTTTGGCACTATGCTTCGGTTAGCTGGGGGCGGGACAATTCGCTACCGCTTCGGTTCGCCAATCATGCGTATCAGGCGCTGTTCCAATGATCCCTGCTAAGGTGAAGAGTGCAACCAACGCGACTACGAGAGATGCAAACATGACCTCGCAACGCAAGACCGCCCTGATCACCGGCGCCGGCCGCAATATTGGCCGCGCCATCGCGCTTGATCTGGCGCGCATGGGCTTCAATGTTGTCGTCAATGGCTCACGCAATCGCGACGCCTGCGAAAAGGTCGCGGCCGAGGCCCGCGCCCTTGGCGTGGAAGCCCTGGTTGCCATGGCCGATGTTGGCGTGGCCGAAGATTGCGCGCGCATTGCACGCGACGCCATCGCCAGCTTCGGCGCAGTGGATGTGCTGGTGAATAACGCCGCGCTTCGCCCGGATGGCCGCTTTCTGGAAATGAGTGATGCGGATTGGCGCCGCGTCATTGCGGTTGATCTCGATTCCAGCGTTTGGTTATCGCGCGCCTGCCTGCCGGGGATGCTTGAGCGTGGCTGGGGGCGGATTGTGAACCTGCTCGGCATGAATGCCATCCATGGCTATAATGGCCGCGCGGCGGTTTCGGTTTCCAAACACGGGCTTTGGGGGCTCACCAAGGCGCTGGCGAAGGAATTCGGCGCCAAGGGTGTTACGACCAATGCAGTCTCACCCGGCCCCATCGCCGGGGAGCGTGATGATGAAGCCGCGCATCACCACATCGCCGGCATGGTATCGCGCGTGCCGGTGGGCAGGCTTGGTCAGCCGCATGAAGTGGCCGCCGTGGTGTCCATGCTGGTTTCCGAAGGCGGCGCTTTCGTCAATGGCCAGATGATCCAGGTGAATGGCGGCGCGGAGACGTGATTGGAATTTGATAGGGTGCCGACCGCAAGCGATTCGCCCTCAGGCGCTGAAAAGCGTTGGTAACCTATACCTGCCAAAGTCATCTCGCCTCATAGCCTGGCGGCGGCAGCGCCGTCCCGCGCGGGCCGAAGGCGCTTTGGTTTTCGCTTTTCTCGCAGGCGGCCAGCGCCAGGGCCAGGAAGATCACAAACCGCAGGGCCATACCGCACTCTCCTTAACATATGCGCCAGGATTAGCATGAAAGCCCCATCCGGGCTAAAGGCGCGCCCATCCAAGCCTTGAACGGAATATCCATCATGACCCAGACCGAAGCCAGCATCCAACCCATGATCGGCCTGATTGGCGGTTCCGGGCTTTATGACATGGAAGGGTTGGAGGATCGTCGCTGGGTGAAGGTGCGGACACCTTGGGGCGATCCTTCGGATGAAATCCTGACCGGGCGGCTTTACGGTGTTCCCTGTGCCTTTCTGCCCCGCCATGGGCGCGGCCATCCCATCCCGCCATCGGCACTGAATTACCGTGCCAATATTGATGCGCTGAAGCGGATCGGTTGCACGGAAATCATTTCCCTTTCCGCTGTGGGGTCTCTCAGGGAAGATTTGCCGCCTGGCCATTTCGTGATTGTGGACCAGTTCATTGACCGGAGCTTCGCGCGCGAGAAATCCTTCTTCGGCACGGGATGTGTGGCGCATGTCTCGGTCGCGCATCCGGTCTGCCCCAGGCTTGGTGATGCGCTGGAAGCGGCAGCGCGGAAGCTGACGCTGCCCGTCACGCGCGGCGGCACCTATCTGGTCATGGAAGGCCCGCAATTCAGCACCAAGGCAGAAAGTGAGCTTTACCGCGCCTGGGGCTGCAGCGTGATCGGCATGACCAATATGCCGGAAGCGAAACTCGCGCGCGAGGCTGAGCTTTGCTACGCGACGGTTGCCATGGTAACAGATTTTGATTGCTGGCACCCTGATCATGATGCGGTAACGGTGGATCAGGTGGTGAAGGTGCTGTTTTCCAATGCCGATAAGGCGCGCGCCTTGGTGCAACATGTGGTGCCCAGCCTTGGCGCTCGGCGCGGCCCTTGCCCCGCTGGCTGCGACCGCGCCTTGGAATATGCGCTGATCACGGCGCCCGAAAAGCGCGACCCGGAATTGCTCGCCCGGCTCGATGTGGTGGCGAAGCGCGTTTTGGGGTGATCCTAAGCCTGGACGGGCCGCACAAGGCGGAAGGGGAGACGGGCGGCGGGGCCAGGGCATGAATGGCCGGGCGCATAGGATGAAGGGCCAAGATCAGAGAAATCGAGTATTAACAAATGGTTGATAACCGAACGCAGTTGCGCTTACTTCGCTTTCGATCGGTGGCACCCATCGTCTCAATTTTTTTATGACAGCTCAGTAGTCCCCCTTTGCGCCTTTCAATTTTTCTCCCGACTGATCTCAATTCTCTTGACTTTTTATCAACGTAGACGTTATAAAGGGTTCGAAGAGGGTCCGAAAAAATGAGTCTAGACACCGTCGTTCGCCAAGTCTCCTCCCGAGATGTCCCTCGGCAGCTTTCCTCGAGCGCCGGTCCTGATCGTGTTGCAGGTTCGGCTCCCCCTCCACCACCTCCTGAACTTGGGCCACCTAATCCGCGCCTTCGGGTTGACAGGGATTTGGGTGTCCTGGTGATTGAATTCCGCGACACGGCTGGCGAGGTTTCGGTAAGCATTCCTACCCCCAGAGAACTAGCCGCTTATCGCGCTGCAGTGGTCTATGGTATTGAATTGCCGAGCTATCTTTCCCCCAATTTTCACTCAGCCAAAGTGGTTATGAAGGCTGGCTTGGCCATCCCTGCTTTGGATTTGGCGCCAGTTCCTTTCAGCACCAGGGTCAATTGGGATAGCACAGAAGCTGTCGGCTTCCAGCGGGTTGCCTAGAGCATATCACGTTCAGATGGAATCATCTGAACGTGTGAAGATGCTCGAAAAAAAAGATATAGAGCGTGTTACGTGAACCCATGTGAACGCAACACGCACTAGAGCATTGTCAAGCCAAGTGGGATAACTTGGCGGCTCGAAAAATGATACCAAATAATGGTCTAAAGCTGTTTTCGGTCAAATGGGTTGGCCGGAACGCCTTTGGGCCGTGTGCGTCTTACATGCCTGTTTACGGCCAGATCCCAAAGCAAAAAAGCGCCTCCTATCAGCGCTCTTTCACGGCAAAAGCTCTGTCGGCCACGCTCGGCGCCGAACCGAAAGTGTCGGCACAATCCGGCTTGGGGGCGTCCATCAGGTGACTGCCTTCTCAGGGTAGCGCCGTTCATCACGCGTTTGCTTGCCCGCAGCGCGCCTCGCTATCACCCCACCCCGGATCACTCACGCAGCCCAATCAGGGCATGAAACGTTAGGATCAGCAGCAGCAGCGCAATGCCGGCGACCGCCCAGGCGCGCGTCGCTTGCTCCACCGCCACGACCGCGCGCGCGGCAGCATCGCGCCAAGGCGATCCGTGCTGCGCGAATACCAACAAATCACCCGCTGGCGCCTCTGGCACATGCAGGCTGATACGCGTCCAAAGCGCAGCGAAGGCAGCCCCCGCTGCCACCGGCGCGATGGTAGCGGCGCTCCAATCAACGCCGGGCGCCTGACCTGTCACCGCGTCATACAGCGCCCAAGGCAGCAGCAGCGCCGCTGACCCAAGCAGCAACCATGGCACGCTGACGCGCCAGCCTGGCGCTGCACCAGGCGCCGCGAACATCGCCGCGCGCAGCCGATGAACAAAATGCAGCATGAGCGCGGTTGAGCCAAAGGCGGAAAGTGCCGCCGCCGCCGCGGCAAGCCCCGCGCCGAGTTCTGGCTTCACCGCTGCTTTGGCCAGCGCCCCTCCCGTCAGAGGCAGTCCACCAAATCCAAGCGCCAGCAGCAGGGCAAGTGGCAGCACAAGCACCCGCCCTGCGAGACCCACTGTCAGGGCAAGGCCGACACCGAGGAATAGGGCGCCCTTGGCCAACATGTGATGCAGCGCATAAAAGGCGGCATGGAGCGGCGTCTCCGCCAGCCCAAGCGTCAGCCCCATGCCGAGCGTCGCCGCTACCACGCCCATTTGACTGACGCTGGAATAGGCAAGGATGGTCTTCGGGTTGCGCTGCGTAAGCCCCAGCGCAACACCCCAATAGGCGGTCGCAAAGCCAAGCGCAGCGAGTAGCGAGCCTTCTGCCATCGGCGCACCATCAAAGGGCAGAAAGCGGATCAACCCGATCACGCCTGCCTTTATGATGGCGCCACTCAACACAGCAGAACCCGGCGCCGGTGCCGCCGGATGCGCGACCGGCAGCCAGACATGCAGCGGCAGGAGACCCATCTTGATCCCAAAGCCAAGTATCAGCAGCAGCGCAATGACCGCCCCGCCAGGCGTGGCATGCAGCACTGGCGCGACATCGGCGATGGCGATGCTCTCAGTGCCCGCGCGGCCATGCAGCAGTGCAAAGGCGAGCAGCAGCGCAATTTCGCCAAGTACCGCGAGCAGCAAATAAAGCCCGCCTGCGCGCCGCGCCTTTTCCGTGCCTTCATGCGCAACCAGGCCAAAGGCGGCGAGGCTTACTACCGCGAAAGCCAGATAGAAGCTTAACAGATCACCGGCGATGAATACGCCAAGGCAGCCCGACAGCGTGAGCAGCCACCATGCTGCGAAGCGCTTCGCCAAGGGCCCCTTGCCCATCTGCGCCCGGGCGAAAAAGCCGGCCGCACTCCAAAGCAGTGCTGCGCCGCCCATTAGCAGCGCGCCTGGTGCATCCAGCAGCAAGGTAATCTTGATGCCACCCGGGTAGAACACCAGCGAAGTGCCGATCGCCAAGGGCGCGATCAGCAGCGCGGGTAGCGGGGCCAGCCAAAGCGCACCCATCACGCGCCCGCGGGTCACCGGCCAAACCAGCGCCAGCAGCATCAGCAGCGGCAGCAGCGGGACAAGCGGCAGCAGCAGATTCATGGCGCCATCACCGGCTGGCCAATCTGCGCAAGGCCAAGCATGGAAAGCGGCAGCAGCCCAAGCGCCATGGAGAGCAGCGCCAGCACCAGTACCGAGACTTCCTGCAAGCGTGGCACGGGGCGCGGCGTTGCATCGGGCGGGGCGGGTGCCAGTGCAGCGGCGACAAGGCGATAGACATAGCCACCCGTCAGCAGCCCGCCCGCCATTATCACCAGCGACCACCACCATTGCCCGGTATCCACTGAAGCGCGCAGCAACATCCATTTTGCAGTGAAGCCGCCGCTTGGTGGCACGCCCATCAGCGAAAGCCCGCCAATCGCAATCGCCAGCACCGCCAGGGGCGCGGCCCGCGCCGCGCCGCAAAGCCCCGCGACGCGATCCTCTCCAATGGACTGCACAATCAGCCCGGCCGCCAAAAACATCGCTGCCTTGGCAAGCGCGTGAGAGACTGCCTGCAACATGCCCCCGATCCAGGCGCGCGTCGCCGCATCAGGATCGCCCGCCACCAGCAAGGGAAACATGAGGAACAGGTAACCGATTTGCGCGACAGTCGAATAAGCGATCAGCGCCTTCAGTCGTTCTTGCCGAAGCGCCACGACACTGCCGACCAAGATCGCCGCCGCGCCAAGCGTCGCGAGCAATTCCGCCCCGGCCACGAGCGGGCCGGGCAGCACCCAGAACCAAAGCCGCACCAGCAGAACAAAAGCGCCCTTAACCACAAGCCCCGATAGCAAGGCGGAACCCGCAGGCGGCGCCCCGGCATGCGCCGGCGGCAGCCAAAGATGCAGCGGAAACACCGCCATCTTGGCAAGCAGCCCAACCGTCATGAGCGCGCCGGCAAGGCGTGTTGGCGCATCAGCGCGCGTCTTGCCCGCCAGCAGCCCGATATCAAGCGTGCCATAGGCGCCATAAAACAGCGCACATCCCAGTAGATAAAGCACCGACCCGAGCAGCGCAAAAAGCAGATAACGGAGCTCTGCCTTGAATTGCGAGGGTCGCCCATCAAGGCAGGCGAGGGCGAGTGCCGTGAAGGTCAGCATCTCCAGCGCCACAAACAGGCTGAACAAATCACGCGCCAGAAAGGCCACCGCGAGCGAGGCCGCAAGCGCCGGCAGCAGGCACCAATAGGCGAAGGCAGCGCGCCCGCCCTGATGCCAGGAAGGGGTTGCGTAAGCGACGCGGCCGAATTGTGCCGTGGCCACCAGCACAATGGCTGCGGCGAGCAGCATCGCGGCAGCCAACCCATCGGCTGCCAAAGCGATGCCCAGTGGTGGGGTAAAACCGCCGTTCAAATAGGTGAGTGGTTCGCCCTGCGCAATGATCTTCACCACAATCGCGACCGCCAGCGCCAGCCATAGCCAAAGAGAGACGCGCGCAATCCGTGCGGCGGTCTGGCCACCCAGCACAAAGGCAATCAGCGTCCCGCCGAGTGGGAGCGCGATGGCCAAAACCAAAAGCGACCCGCCCGATGTGCCGGTCATGCCGTTTCTGCCCCTGGCTTGCCGGGTGGTGCGTCTGCTTCAGGGTCTTCGGCAAGAGTAACCGCGCCGGTCGTCTGGTGCAGGCGAAGCGTCAGCACCAGGGCAAGCGCGGTGGCGGCGAATGCAACCACCAGGCCGGTGATCACCATGGCCTGCGGCACCGGATCAGCCAGCAGGCCGGCCGCCGCACCGCGCCGCGCCACCACGCCAAAAACCAAAAACACCCCAACGCCGAGCAGGTTGAAGGCAATCACCTTCCGTAGCACTGATGACTGGGCGAGCATCCCGTAAAGCCCAAGCCCGATCAGACTGGCGGCGGCAAGCGCAAAGGGGGCGGTTGCGTTCATGGCGTTGCGCGCCGTTCCGGCGGGCCGGCAATCATGCAGGCCATTGCCGCAGCGACAGAAAGCGTCATTGCCGTTTCGATAATCAGAATCAACGGCTTGGCGAAGCCTGGCGGATAGGCAAGGAAGCCCTCTGCCGCAGCGAAACCCGCCAGCCCGATAATCAGGAACACGAGCGGCCCCGCCGCGATGGCGAGCCGAAGGCGCATATCGCTGATGCAGGGCGGCGCAGCAAGGCCGGCAATCCACGGCAGCACCCACATTGCGGCAAGCACTGCCCCCCCCTGGAATTTGCCGCCCGGCGCATCAGCGCCAACCCAGGCGATGTAAATGCCAATCACAATCCCAAGCGGCGGCAGCACCCTGGCAAGAAAGGCGAGCGGCCCATAGGGTTCGGCCAGAAAAGCCGGCCCTGGCGCGCGGCCCCAGCGCCGATCGGGCGCCATGGACCAGATGCCGAAAACAGCGAAGACCAGCACCGCGGATTCAAGCAGCGTATCAAGCGCGCGATGCGCCATCAGCACCGCAGTCACCGGATTGCCAAGGCCAGTCGGCGCGATTGTGTCCAGCACCGGGGCGGCAAGGCTTGGCGCCTGTTCTGGCAGGCCGAGTAGCGCAAGCGCCAGAAGCCCAGCCAGCAGCGCGGAAAGGATAGCGGCAAGGATACGCAGCACCATTGGCGGCGGCGCCGGCGGTGCTGCCCGCGTGCCGACACGGCTTGCGACATAAAGGATCATGACCGAAGTCGCCGCCGCGCCGATCACAGCTTCCGTCATGGCGACATCCGGCGCCTCAAGCCGCACCCAAGCAAGGGTTGCGATGAGGCCGGTGGAGATGAAGCCAAGAACGGCACCAAAAAGCGACCGCGCCGCAAGCGTGGCCGCCCCTGCGCCGAATAGGCCAAGCGCGAGCGGCAGGTCGAGCAACCAATCGGTCATTCCGGCGGCCTTTGGTCTCGGCGGACGGCGCTGGCGACAAGCTGCGCCGCCGTTGTGCCGCCAAGCAACACAAGCGCCCAGATCAGAACAAGCTTGAGCGCATCGGTCAGGCTACCAACAAGCGGCAGCAGCCCAAGAACGATCAGCCCGAGGCCAAGATTATCCGCCTTGGTCAGCGCATGCACGCGGCTCAGCGTATCGCCGAAGCGCAGCAGGCCAAGCGTGCCGGCAATGAAGAAAAAGGCACCCGCCAGCACACACGCGGCCGCGAGCAGCGAAGCCAGCATGCTCATCGCCGTTCAATCACACGGGACGCCATGACAAAGGCAACCGAGGCAAAGGCACCGACCAAGGCAAGCACCAGCGCGACATCAATCAAGGCCGGCGTGCCGGCGGCGGCGAGCAGCAGCAGCGCGCCAATGCCTGCCGTGCTCAATAATTGCGCGGCAAGCAACCGGTCAGCGCGCGTGGGCCCGCGCAACACCCGCGCCAGGCCGACCAGCGCGCTCAGGATGAGCAGCGCGGCGGCGCCTGTCAGCAGCTCAGCCATGCTGTGCGCCTTTGAGGCTACGGGCAAAGGCGGCTTCCATTTCCGCAGTCTCCTCCGTAAGGGGCAACGCAACGTCAAGCGCATGCAGCCGGAGCCTGCCATCCGCCAAATCTTCAAGCGGAAGGGAGCCGGGCGCGAGGCTCGCCAGCGCGCGAAAGGCATCGCGTGAAGGCCCGGGCGGGATGTCGAGTGGAACCTCGATCACCCCAGGCGCCAGGCGCGGCGGTCGCGCGAAGGCGCGCAGTGCAACATCCCAGCCCGCGCTGAAGCTTTGGCGCAGCATGGCCAGCGCCAAGCCAGGCAAGGCGCGGAGCATTATCCTGCCAGGACTGGGCGGCAAGAGGCGCAGGCTTGCATAGGCCGCGCAAAGCGCCGCAAGCAGGCCGAACGGCAGACCAAAGGCATCCGCGCCGGTCAGCACCAGCCAGAGGCCGAAGAACAAGGCTCCGCGTGCCAGGGCGGCGGGCAGGGCGGAATGCGACGGCAACGACGTCGGCTCCTTGATGAAAGAGTGGCGATCATGTTTCGCATGGGCCACCCGGTGGAACAAGGCAAGTTGCCCTGATATTACTAGGCTGGCCGTGCCCTGACTGTGCGTGGCGTGCAGGCTTGGACGCCTGCGGATCGGCCGGACCGATGGCGCGGGCATGAGAGGCTGAACGGGAAGCCCGTAATATTCGCCGCAACAACTCAAACTTGAATTGAGATGCTGGCCCTTGAATCAGGCCGCGTGCGCTCTTGAACCAACCCCGTTCACGGACCGATAATCTTGAGGTGTTCTTCGATGATGGGCAATTCCGCCGCGGGCACCACGTCGCGCCAATTTTCGACCCCAGGTAGCTTCTCCGGGTTGCGGCGGATGAGTTCCGTTTTCAGATACGGGTAGCCCATCCCTTCCACCAATTCCCGCCACAAATGTTGGCAGGGGTTGAAGGGCACACGCGCGAAGGCTTCCACGCTGCTGTAACGCGGCGCAATGCGCGCGCGGGTGGCTGCATTGGCAATTTCGGCGAGCCTTTCCTGCCCGAACAGCGCCCAGCAAGGCACGCCGGCGCGGAGCATGCGCTGGGTGAGACCGATTTCGCCCCGCCGGACCAATAGCCATTTGCTGCGGCCATCCTTCATGGGGACGAGGTGGCCGAGCATTTCCGCAACCGCTTTTTCGCCGCGGCCAAGCAGCGCATAGGATTGCAGATGCGCGCCCCCGCCCAGGCTTTCTGTCAGGCCAAAAAATCCACCGCCTCCGGCGCGCCAGGCATCCACGATTGGGGGTAAGGGTAGGAAGGGGCCAAGCACGCTATCATTCGCCAGCAGCAATTCCTGCGGGGTGCCGAAGCGTTCTAGGGCGATGGCCGCTGCATCCCGCCAGGCGCCAAAATCCCGTCCGATATTGGCGCGGCGAATGCGGAGCACCGAATCCGCCGCGACGGCGCACCAATCTTCCGAAGGCGGAGAGGCGTTGGTGATGAAAACGCAGCCAAACCCCGCTTCCCGCCAAAGACGCAATTGCCGCCGCACCATGCGGGAGACGCGGCCATCTGGCGACCAGTGAAGATAGAGCGCGAGGGAGCGGGTGAGGGGGGCTTGGCCTTCTGATACCTCAAAGATTTCAGCATGTTGTGGCGTGAAGCGATCAAGTAAAGCCGCAGCGCTGGTCTCCCAAAGAACTTCGGCAACACGGCGGGCGAAGCGTGCCGGGGGGCGCGTCGTCAAGCTCTGGAGCCATCGCCCCCCTCCGGCATCGGGCATAGCCAGGGCAGAAACTTGGTAAACATGCGTCACTTCGGTAAAACCCATCGCAAAACTGTTGGGAAAGAGGCTGCAAGACCCGCTGAAAGAATGGTGAACATGAAAGTCGTCATAGCGGATTTTCAAATGACTTGGCGAGCGAGTACCGTAACGCGCGAAATAATTGGCCCGCCGGACAGAACCGGCAAGGCGAAAGACCCATTGTGCTAACGGCCAAGGGGGCTGGCCCCTCTCCCAGTGCCTCGTTCTGGCTCGTGGTAGGCTTCAGATGGTAGGCCTCCTGATTGCCAAGCTTCGCGCCGTTTTTCGGCGGCACCCAAAGCTTGAAAGGCTGATACTCTCGCTCGTCGCGCCGCTCATTCCACGACTGATCCCGGCGATCAACCGGCTGCGCGGCCCGGCCTATGCCGCCTGGTTCGCCCGCTGGCAGACTAGCAGGCCCGAGGATGACGCCGAGATCTTTCAGGCATTGGGTGACGATCCGCCCGCCTTCCTGATTGTGGTGGGGGCGGGCGCCTTGGGCGAAACCACCCGCGCGAGCCTTCAGCATCAAGTGGCTATTGCTTGGCGGGCTGTGGAAGCGCCCGGCGCGGCGGCGGCGCTGAAAGTTTTCGACAGCGGTTTTGTGTTGGTATTGGACCAAGGCGAAACACTTGAACGCCATGCCTTGGCCTGCTTCGCCTTGGCGGCGCGGCGCATGCCGGCGGCGCGTGTGCTTTATGCTGATGAGGATATGCGCGATGCATCAGGCGCGTTTTGTGCGCCCTGGTTCAAGGCCGCGTTTGACCCGTTTCGGCTTTTGCAGCAGGCAAGTCTTGGTCATGCCATCGCCTTTGATGTGGCGCTGATCCGCGATCATGGATTGGTCAAGCTGCGTGGCCATGCACTGGCCTTGGCGGCAACCCGCGCCGCCGGCGCCGATGCGGTGCGCCATGTCCCAGCCGTGCTGCTGCACCGCCACCCGCAATCCCCAAGCGCGCCTTGGCGCGCGGCCACCGATCCATCGGCGCTTGGCGCGGCATTGGCGCAAACCATGCCTGGTGCGCATCTTGCCGCTACCGCTCAAAGGCCCCTTCAAATCATTTGGCCATTGCCCGCCCAGACGCCGATGGTGAGCGTGATCATCCCAACGCGCGACCGTGCCGCATTGCTTTCCGTATGCCTGGAGGGCTTGTTCCTCCGCACTGATTATCCGGCCATGGAAGTGATTGTGGTGGATAATGGCAGCACGGAGCCCGCGCTGCATGCATTGCTGCACCGCTGGTCCTCTGAACCGAGGCTGCGTGTTCTGCCAAGCCCCGGACCGTTCAATTATGCCTTGCTGAACAACAGGGCCGCCGCCGAGGCGCGCGGGGATGTGCTGGTTTTGCTGAATAATGATACCGAAGTGCTGCACCCGGAATGGTTGCGGGAAATGGCATCACTGGCGATCCGGCCCGATATTGGGGCCGTTGGTGCCAAGCTGTTTTTCCCTTCCGGGCGCATTCAGCATGCCGGCGTTATTCTTGGGCCACGGGGCGTGGCGGGACATGATTATCTTTTCGCCGGGGGGGAGGATGAAGGGCAGCAGGATGATCTTTTGCTGTTGCGCCAGGTTTCCGCCCTGACCGGCGCCTGCCTTGCGGTGCGCCGCGATGCCTATTTGGCCGTCGGCGGGCTGGATGAGCAACGCTTCCGCGTTGCCTATAATGATGTGGATTTTTGCCTGCAATTGGGTGCGGCTGGCTTGCGCAATGTTTTCACCCCGCATGCCCGGTTGCGCCACCATGAAAGCGCCAGCCGAGGCAGCGATTTTTCGAGCGCGCGCTTCGCCTTATGGGAGGCGGAACGTGACGCCATGCGGGAAAAATGGGGGGCGGCACTGGATGATGATCCCTTCTTCCCGCCTTTGCTTTCGTTTTCGGCACCCGCGCGCACGCCTGCTGAGCCGCCGCGCCGGGGGGCATTCTGTACTTCTCTAGCCCCTTCTTCCGCGTGACATTTCTTGTTTTTTGCCGACAGAGGCTGTAAGGCAGCCGAAGTTTAAGCCTTCATCTGGCTGCGCGAGGGAGAAAGGTTTTGGCGAGCGAAGCTGATACAGCCCATATTTTTGTTGGTTCCGACCGATCGCAACTCCTGGCCGTGAAGGTGCTTGAGCATTCGATAAGGCGTTCAACCACGTTAAACATCAAACTGCGGTCAATGCATGACCTGGAACTGCAAGACCCGAAGGATCCCCGGCAAGGCAAGCGAACCGGCTTTTCATTCACGCGCTTCGCAATTCCCAAGCTCATGGGCTACGCTGGTCGCGCGATCTATCTTGATGCGGATATGCTTGTCCTGCGGGATTTTCGAGAGCTTTGGTCTCTGCCTTTTGGCGAATGCAAGATCATCATTCAGGGAGCCGCCGCCCCAACCGATTCAAGTGCTGCGCCGCGTGGCACCAACAAAAAGCGGCAGAAGCAATGTTCTGTTATGCTACTAAATTGTGAGGCACTCAATTGGGACCCGGAAGAAATCATATCAGGGCTTGATGGGCGCTACAGCTATGAAGAGCTTCTCTACGATATGTGCATCCTTGAAGAACATGAAATCAGTTATGCTGTGCCTTTTGAATGGAATAGCCTTGAGGTGTTTGAACCCGGCAAGACAGGGCTGATCCATTACACCGATATGCAGACACAGCCCTGGGTTTATGCGAATAATCCCAACGCATGGATTTGGTTGGAAGAACTTCGCCTGATGTTGGAAAATGGTTCCATGGCGATGTCTGAAATTGAATGCGAAGTATCCTTGGGATATTTTCGACCATCCCTTATCCAGCAAATGGCAGACTTTGGCGTCGGCCGCGCCAGGGCGCCAACCGATGCAGAGCTTCGCAAGTATCGCGAGATTGACAAATCTGCCGGTTTCAGGCCGCATCGTGCTGTAAATGAAATGGCGGCGCGGCGACAAAAGGAAGTCGAGGAGTACGAATTGAGAATGGGCCTGAAAAGCCGCAGCTTAGCGAATTCGATGTTGAGGCTTGCCCGACGTGTTGGCGGCAAGGTCAGACGGACGATTTCAGGGGGGTGAGAATGCGAGTCAAGGAGATCCGCCAATCTATCGACCTTGATCGGAGAAATCGTTTCAATCGTGCATATGCACTTGCCTAGGATGAGGACCTTGATCATGTCATTCAAACTCATTTCTGATAACTATAGACAGCAAAATGAGATTTTGCACCAAACCACGCATTATGGGGTTACTGCGCCCCGTTATGCTCGTAAGATAAAAGCAATGGCAAGGCGCTTGGATGCAAAAAATATATTGGATTATGGAAGTGGCACGCGACGTCATGTCGAGAAAATGTTTTGGTTCAAGAAAGTCGAGTCATATGATCCGTGTGTACCCGACTTAAGTGCTGCGCCGCGACCGGCTGATTTCCTGGTTTGTTGTGATGTATTGGAGCACATAGAACCAGACTGTCTCGACGATGTACTTTCACACATGGAAAGCCTTGCTCAACGCGGCGTTTTCCTGAGTATATCGACAAGGAGAGCGAACAAGAATTTGCCTGATGGTCGAAACGCACATCTGATAGTTGAAGGGGCTGATTTTTGGCTGCCATTATTAATGGCCCAGTGGAGGCTGGAACGCTTTGAGGCGTTTTCGGACGAAATTGTCTGTGAGATGAGAAGCCTCCCGAAATCGCAAGCGTAGATGAGGAAGTTGAGGCGATATCTTGGCCTGAATAGATCCCGAACATGATCGATGTTTGTGGCATTAGGAGAACTCCCGTTTCATTTTCCCCTCATGTCTTCCTTGGAGATGTCACGTGATAACCTCTTCGATGCCTGAACCTCAGTTGCGATGTAGCACGGTACTTGGCTTCAAGGTGCAGCGCCATTCAGAGAGCATCGGTAATGTCTGGTACAGAGCTTTTTACCCTGCGCTTCAGCTTAGCCGAGACGGCCATGATGTTCGGGTATTCGAAAATACTCCATCACCTGCGTTGATTGCCTCGCTTGACGCGCTGATTATTGTCAAGCCAACCAACCTTACAGACCTTAAGGTAGCATTTCTGGCACATGAGGCTGGCACACCAGTCATTGTTGACCTCTGCGATGATATCTTTGTTCCATCATACGGTCGGGGCCGTGGCGTGGAACGAGCGATATGCACGGCGGTTCTGAACATCGCGTCGGTTGCCGTCACCACGGGGCCAATACTCGCTGCCAAGGTCCGGAAGATGGTCCACCACAATGTACCCGTGGTAGAAATCCCCGACCCCGTCGAGAGTGAGTCTGAAAATGCCGCCATCCGTCGCTCGTTTAGGGCAACGCTTCGACGCGCCGAACTACGTCGCATTTTTGGGAAATGCCGACGCTATATCTCCTCCCTGAAGAAATTCTTGATCAGTGCGCTACCCCAGGTGATTAGACGGACGCTACCTAAAGTCCGCATCATCCTTCAGTATGGCTGGCACGCTAGGCATACCTTAGTCACAAGGCAGCCGCCAAAATTTCTATCGGAACAAGTATTTTTCAAACCAACAGTCGTAGCCGATCAAGCGTTGGACAAATCCCGTGCCCAGCTGGATCAGGACCTGCATTTGCCTCCCGCCGCAGGGCTGCCGTTGGGGCGGTCACGCAAGCGTATCATCTGGTTTGGCAATGCGGGGGCCGGGCATGGTGATTTCGGCTTGCCCAACCTCAACCTGATCAAGGAGCCCCTCGCAAGGGTCGCTGCGGTGATACCCCTGGAACTGATTGTTGTAAGCAACAATCGCACCGAATTTGAAAGAATCACCAAAGCCTGGCCCTTTCCCTGTATCTACCGGCCATGGTCACGCAAGACGATTTTTCGTGAATTGGATCAGGCTGATCTCTGTGTGATTCCGAATTCGAGGGATCCGTTCAGCCTTGCCAAATCCGCCAATCGCCACGCCCTCGCCCTCAGCCGGGGTATTCCGGTAGTTGCGACCAGTATTCCAGCAGCGCAGGCACTGAAGGAGTTCATGGTTTTTGATGACTGGGAAAAGGGTATCCTCAACTACCTTACTGACGAGGCACGGGCCAAGCAGGATGCGCTGGCCGGTCAGGAATATGTGCTGAAGCATTTTGGCCCTTCTGTCATGGGTGCCGCCTGGGAAAGGGTGCTTTCCGGTCTGGAAAAGCGCCATGATCGCGTTGTCCAGACGACTGAAGCCGTACGCGTGCTTGCCTTCATGGATCTGGTGCAAGACCTTGATGTTCTAATGCCCGTGATGCAGGGTTTGATGCGCGATCCTCGCTTTGACTTGAAAGTTTGCGTAACGGAATGGCTTGTTTCTGAATCGCCGCGGGTGCTTCAGCAGCTTACATCGAATGGAATCGTCCCGATCCTCGTCAATCAAGAGGACGTATTAAAGGGAGCCGCGCCGCATTTGTGTTTCGATGCTGTCTTGACGGCGGTGGAAAGCAACAATCCGGCCCACCGCGTCTCATTCTCCCTCACAAAGCGGGCTGAAGCACTTGGACAAAAATGCTTCACTTTTCAGCACGGCCTGGAGAACATTGGACTAACCTATTTTGCAGCGCATCCGGAAGGCCCGGATGGGGTGCAATTCGCATCGTCGCACATTTTTATTTGGGGTAAAGCGGAAGACCTGCCAGCTCAGGTTGCACCGGATATTCGTGCGCGCTGTGTGGCTGTTGGGCGCCCAATTTCCGCGCCATTGGTCTTGCCAAGCTTACCCATGAGAGACATGTATAGAATAGTCGTTGGTGTTTTTGAAAATTTGCATTGGCAGCGTTATTCATCCGCTTATACTGAGCTTTTTTTGAAAGATTTATTTGCCGCCGTAACGGCGCATCGCGATGTACTCTTCCTGATAAAACCGCATCACGCGGGAAGATGGACATCGGAACACCTGGCTGCACTAAAAGCGTCTCCGCCTAATCTAGTGCTCGCAAGTCCAACCGATCCGCTGTGGGAACCCTTTACCGCTAGCGCCATCCTTCAAATTGTGGATGGCGCGATCACCACACCTTCCACAGTGGCGCTTGACGCGGCCCTTGCGGGGAAGCCGGTCGCCGTAGCTGCTTATGGCTTGAGCTTACCTACCTACTCACCATTGCCGCTTCTGCAGAACGTCAAGGATTGGAACGAGTTTATTGCATCATGCGAAACAGGGAAGAACGAAATAATTTCTCGGAGCCTGGCCTTCAGGGACAGAAGTGCGTTGTCGGGCGATGCAATTCCACGCATCCTTCAATCAATATTTTCGAGAACCAAGGGTCAAAATTGCGATCATGAGAACATTATCGATCGGCGCGCATCAGATGGTAATGCTGATGAGCCACACTAGAAATGGGCGTCATCTGCGCAGCCGTTCTTCTATCGCCTTGCAAAAAGCAACAAGCGTGGGCCGTTTCGCTCCTGTCGTATCCGCACAACGTCAATCTTGGAAAAGCCCGCATCTTCCAGTACTTGAATGATAGAACGGACTTCCAGCCATTTGGCATGGCTGTCCATACCGGAAAATGGGTCTTCCCGTCCCCCCTCCTTATACCGGAAATACTTCCAAGTCCGCCCGCAGGACTGAAATTCCTGAAGCACGGCATTTTCTGGGGCTACATGCGTATCGAGCATGATGGTATCATTTACGCGATGAGCAAGAAAGTTCAGATGCGACACAGGATCCGTCAAATGGTAGAGGACTCCCACATGGTGAAGAACATCGCTTGTGATATCAATTGTCTCCGGCAGGCATTCTTCCACATTCCACCGAAAGACAAATGGTGTCATCTGTAGCATTCCGCAACGTACAATTGTCTTGACGACATTTTCTATGCGACCATCGCAAGCCAGCACCCGGGCAGCTCGCGCTGCAAGCGCAGCCGTATGGATGCCTTCGAAGCAGCCGATCTCTAAAACCGATCGGTCGCGTAGCGGTATACGTCGATCTAGCTCTAGGATACGTGGGTCAGGTAAAGCCTGTGCTTCCGCACGCTTACTGCCGGACCAGGCCCGCCCGAATCGACGCCCCTTACTGTCGACCAAAAAAGCCCCCCAAGGTAATAGGCGATTGAGACGTTCAAGCTCCTCATCTGGAAGTATGTCAATCAGCTGCATATTAGCCGTCCATTCAGGGTCGCCGGCTAGGGCAACTTCTTTTTCGCTACTTTGTGGTGAAGCCAAAGATGGTGTTTGCACATGCAGAGGCAGATCACTAGACGACCCGGAGCCGGTGGACAGGACCTTCATTTTTTGGTGAATGTAAGAAATAAATTCAGGAAACATGCTCGGGCCTTTGGACTGAAATTTACGTCCTGATGATTACCACGATACGACTAAACTGGCATAGAGTGTCTATTCCTTCAGGGGCGATAAGGGAGTGAAAATTGATTCGCCCCCCCAAGAAGTTTTCACACAGAGAATTTCGCTATTGGAGGCAGCGGTGAGCCCCATCGCTGGCAAGCGCCGAAAGCACCTTGCCCAGGGGCGCAATAGTCCTGGGCGGCACCAGCAACCCTGTCTCCCCCGCCACCACCTGACGCTCGCCATGGTTAGCAGCAAAGCGCTGCCCAACCAGCCAAATCCGCACATCAGCCCGCATCGTTTACTTGGCACGTGGCGCCTTGCGCACTTTGGCGGCGGGACAGAATTGCGCGTCAGCGCTAATGCCTATTCTATGATTTTGCGGCGCAGCTGCTTTTTGCCAATGCTTGCGATACCATCACCCGCGTCAAGGCTGGCTAGGGGCGGAATGAGAGCATGCTCATCGCAGTAGTAGGACCTTCCGGTGCGGGCAAGGATACGCTGATGGCCGGTGCGCGCGCCGCGTTTGCGCAGGATACCCGGTTTCGCTTCGTACGCCGAGCCATCACGCGCCCCGCTGAGGCCGGCGGTGAGGATCATGAAGCGCTCAGCGATGCCGATTTTGCCTTGCGCCGTGATGCCGGTGGCTTCGCGCTGCACTGGAACGCGCATGGGCTGTATTACGGCATCCCACGCGATATTGAAGCAGATATGGCCACGCGGCGCGTGGTGATTGCCAATCTCTCCCGCGCGGCATTGCCGGAAGCCGGCGCGCGGTATCGTCTGCGCGTGCTGAACATCACTGCCCCGATCGAGGTTCTGGCCGCGCGCCTTGCCATGCGTGGCCGCGAAAGCGCTGCTGATATCGCCGCGCGTCTGGCGCGTGAGGTCGCGCTACCGGATGGGCTTGATATTGAGCGCGTGATCAATGATGCCGATGTGGCGGAAGGTGTCGCGCGTGTTTTGGCCGTGCTTAACCGCGCAGCTTCAGACGCTCAAGGATCATGAACGGTGCGCCCGGCGCGTCTTGCGCGAAGATGCAGATATCCGTCACCGCACGCGCTGCGGCCGGCGTATTGCCAAGCGCTTGGGTCACCGCTGGCAGGATGATGGTTTTCTCTGCAGGCGTCAGGCGCCGCGTCAGCGTCATGTGAAAGCGCCATTCGGCAAAGACGTAAGGATACCCCCAGGCTTGTAAGTATTCGCGTTGCCGAGGGCTGAGGTCTTCAGGTTTGCGGCGCGCGATCTCGGCCTCGGTCGGGGGCGCGCGATGTGCATCAAGCGCTGAGACGCATCCATCCGCAAATGCTTGCAGGGCAGGGCAGGGGGCGGATTCGCGTATTGCCAGGAAACCATCCAGATCGGTGATCGTGAGCGGTGGCAGCGCGAAGGGCGCAGTGCGCGCGGCGAAATCCTGCGCCGTTTGTAGCGCTGCCTTCATGTTTCCTTGAACGCGAAAGGGTGGCTTCAGCGTGGCGTGAAAGCCATAGCCGCGCGCATCGGCGGTGACTTCCGCAATATCAACACCAGCAACAGGTTTTTGCGGTAGAATTGACCCGGTGAACGCGTCGCGCCCCAGCCAGGCCGAGGCGCGTTCATGCAAGGGATCATCCGTTCCAGGCGCGTAGTAGATCGCAATGCGATAGGGCGTCACGCAATCCGTTCCCCCGCGCGCCAAACGCTGCGCACCAGCGGCATATCGCCAATGCTGCGCACACGTACCAGATCGGCCTTCAGGCCAGGCGCGATCCGCCCGCGATCAGAAAGCCGTGCCATCCGCGCCGGCGTATCCGTCACCATGGCAATCGCTTGCGGCAGTGTGATCCCGCCGGCCTCCACCGCGCGCCAGGCGGCTTCCAGCATGGAAGCGGGCACATAATCCGAAGCGAAAGCATGCGCCAAGCCTTCGCGCACCAGATCAGCCGCGGCGACATTGCCGGAATGGCTGCCACCGCGCACGATATTGGGCGCGCCGGCAATCACCTCTACCTGCAAATCCCGCGCGGCACGGGCTGCCTCCATGGTCACGGGAAACTCCGAAATGGTTATACCATCAGCAAGGTTACGCGCCATTTCCGCCGGCGTATCATCATCATGCGACGCAAGCGGCAGGTTACGATGCCGGATGCGTTCCAGCAGCCAGGCGCGCTGCTTTTCGCGGAGTTCCGCGCGTTGCGCGAGCAGGCTTTCAATCCGCGCCTGCACCTCTGCGTCATTCCATTGTGTCTGGCGCTTGCGCATGGCGGCATAGCGCGGAATATCGCGATATTGCCCAACGCCTGGCGAGTGATCCATCAGGCTGACCATCACCACGCGCGGATGATCCGCCACGGGGTCAAGCGCGGGCGGCATGTCTCGCGCGGGTAATTCGCAGCGCAGATGGAGAAAATGCTCGCCCTTCAGCGCACCCATATCGGCAAGCGCATCAAGGTCTCGCACGCCATCCAGGAAGGTCTGGCCGCGTTCCGTATCAAAGCCAAGATCACCGAGGCACAGCGCATCCAGAATGGTGGTGACACCAGCGGCGACACATTGCGCATCATGCGCAATCATGGCGGAACGTGATGGCCAGCGCGCATTGGCGCGTGGCAGCACCTGGCGTTCCAGATTATCTGTGTGCACATCAACAATACCTGGAATCAGATGATCACCTTGCAGATCAAGCGCGCTGAGCGCCTGACTGCGGCCGGGCTGGATATCCGCAATCGATCCATCGCGCAGCACCAGCGTGCCGGTCAGTTCCGCATCCGGCAGGACAAGCCGCGCATTGGTCAAAATAATCTCAGTGCTCATGCGGCATCCTGCATGGGTTCAACGGTCAAAACGCGATCCGCTACGGCTTCACGCACCTCGGCATCGTGAAAAATACCGACAATGGCAGTTCCGGCCTGCTTCGCCTCATGGATCAGGCCAATGACAATGGCGCGATTGGCAGCATCCAGGCTGGCCGTGGGTTCATCAAGCAGCAATACCGGATAACCCGGCCCAAAGCCGCGCGCGAGGTTCACGCGCTGCTGTTCGCCCCCAGAAAAAGTCGCAGGCGGCAGGGTGTGCAGGCGTTCCGGCAGGTTCAAGCGATCAAGCAGGGCCGAGGCCCGGGCAACAGCATCCACTCGCGTCATGCCGCGCGCCACCATGGGTTCGGCCACAATATCGCGCGTATTGATGCGGGGAATGACGCGCAGGAATTGGGAGACATAGCCAATGCTCTCCCGCCGCGCCTCAATCACCGCGCGTGGATCGGCGCTGGCAAGATCGAGTTCCACCCCGCGATGCGCGAGCAGTATCCGACCCGCGCCGGCGCCGTAATTGCCGTAAAGGCAACGCATCAAGGTGGACTTGCCCGCGCCAGATGGTCCGGAAAGCGCGACGCATTCGCCGGCCCGCACCGCAAGATCAACGCCGGCAAGCACAGGAATACGGGTGCCGCCCTGCAAATGTAGCGTGAAGCTTTTGCACAAGCCTTCTGCGCGTAGAAGTATATTCATGCCGCTAGCACCGATGACACCAAAAGCTGTGTATAAGGATGCTGCGGATCATCCAGCACACGATCCGTAAGGCCCTGTTCCACCACCTGGCCGCGCCGCATCACCAGAATACGATCTGCAAGCAGCCGCGCGGCAGCAATGTCATGCGTTACAATCAGCACGGAAAGCCCCAATTCACGCACCAGCGCGCGGATTAAATCCAACAATCGCGCCTGGACGGAAACATCAAGCCCGCCCGTTGGTTCATCCATGAACACCAGCTTCGGGCGGGTCACCAAGGTGCGCGCGATTTGCAGGCGCTGTTGCATGCCGCCCGAGAAATGCCGCGGCAGATCGTCAATCCGCGCCGCGTCAATTTCCACGCGTTGCAGCCAGGCCTTCGCCTCATCCCGGATATTGCCGTAATGCCGTGCGCCGAGCGCCATCAGCCTTTCGCCGACATTCCCGCCAGCGGATACGCCCATGCGCAGCCCATCGCGCGGGTTTTGATGCACAAAGCCCCAATCGCGCCGCATCAATCGGCGCCGTTCCGCTTCTGTCATGGCAAGCACATCACGGCCAAGATAATGCACCGCCCCGGAATCTGGCGCCATTTGACCGGCCAGCACACGCAGCAATGTCGTCTTGCCAGAACCGCTTTCACCGACAATGGCGACGACTTCTCCGGCTGTGACATCAAGCTCCACATCATCCAAAGCGGCGATGGCGCCGAATTTCAGCTGCAGCCCCTTGGCTTCAAGAAGCAGGTTCATTGCGCGGCCACCTTTGGTGTTTCCTGCCGTTCCTGACAGTAATCGGTGTCGGAGCAGATGAAGGCGCGTCCGCCCGCATCATCTGTCACCAGCTCATCCAAATAGCTGGTCGTGCTTCCGCAAATCGCGCAGGCATGTGGCGCGCGAATGGGGCGGAAGGGGTGATCCTCGAAATCGAGGCTCCGCACCGGCGTATAGGGCGGCACGGCATAGATGCGCTTTTCGCGCCCAGCACCAAAAAGCTGCAAGGCCGCCATCTGGTGCAGTTTCGGATTGTCAAAAGCGGGAATGGGTGATGGTGACATGAGGTATCGTTCATTCACCATCACCGGATAATCATAGGCTTTCGCGATATGGCCAAGCCGCGCGATATCTTCATAAAGCCGCACATGCATCAGCCCGTAATCGGCCAGCGCATGCAGCCTGCGCGTTTCTGCCCGGCGCGGTTCCAGCTTGAAAAGTGGTTCCGGCTGCGGAACTTGATAGACCAGGATCTGGTTTTCCGCGAGCGGCTTTTCCGGAATGCGATGGCGTGTTTGGATGATGCTGGCCTCACCCGTTGATTCGGTTGTGGCAATGCCAGCCACGCGGGTGAAGAAGCGGCGGATGGAAACCGCATTGGTTGTATCATCCGCGCCCTGGTCAATCACTTTCAGCACATCCTGCGGCCCGAGGAGCGCGGCTGTCACCTGAATGCCGCCCGTCCCCCAACCATAGGGCAGGGGCATTTCGCGCGCGCCAAAGGGAATTTGGTGTCCAGGGATCGCAACGGCCTTCAGGATGGCGCGGCGGATCATGCGTTTTGTCGCCTCATCCAGATAGGCGAAATTATAGCCGGCTTCGGTCATTCCGCGGCCTCATGCTGTTCGCCCTGGGCGGTGCTGCGAATGGTGCGCAGGTTTTCCAATTCGCTTTGGAAATCCACGTAATGCGGCAGCTTTAGATGCTCCACAAAACCGGTCGCTTCGATATTGTCGGAATGATACAGCACAAATTCTTCCTGCTGCGCTGGCGCATCTGCTTCCTCGCCCAATTCGCGCGCGCGCAAGCCCCGATCCACCAGCGCCATGGCCATGGCGCGACGCTCCCCATGGCCAAAAACCAAGCCATAGCCGCGGGTGAATTGCGCGGGCTCGGTCCGGCTGCCCTTGAATTGATTGACCATCTGACATTCGGTGATGCCGATATCGCCAATATCAATGGCAAAACCCAATTCAGGCGGCGTGATTTCAACGCCAATATGGCCCACGCGAATTTCACCCACAAAGGGATGCGCATTGCCATAGCCGCGCTGCGTGGAATAGCCAAGTGCAAGCAAAAATCCCTCATCGCCGCGGGCGAGGTTTTGTAGCCGCACCGGGCGTGACGCGGGGAATGAAAGCGGTTCGCGTGTCAGGTCGCCTGGTTCGCCTTTGGTCATGGGCTCCCGCTGCATCAGACCTTCACGCGCCAGAATTTCTGTCACTCGTGGCACATCGCCCATATCCGCTGGCGCTTGCGGCGCAGCCGGCATTTCACGCCCCTCGGCGGCCAGCGCAAAATCAAGCAGGCGATGCGTGTAATCAAAAGTCGGCCCCAAGACCTGCCCGCCCGGCAAATCCTTATAGGTGGCGCTGATCCGCCGGCGCAGCCGCATGCGGCTGGTTTCAAGCGGCGCTGAGGCACCAAAGCGCGGCAAGGTGGTGCGGTAGGCGCGGAGCAGAAACGCCGCTTCAATCAGATCACCCTTCGCCTGCTTGATGGCCAGCGCCGCAAGAAAGCGATCATGACAGGAACCTTCCGCCATCACGCGATCAACCGCGAGCGCCATTTGCTGTTCAATCTGCGCCACACTCAGTTCCGGCAGGGTGGTATCGCCGCGCCGCGTCTCATCCAGCCAGGCATGGGCGGCGCTGATCGCCTTTTCGCCGCCTTTGACTGCGACATACATGATCAGCCCTCCGCAATCGTAACACTGCGCGGCAGGGCCGCGATGCTGTCACCGGCACAAAGCAGCACATCCACGCCGCGCGGAAACAGCGCGTGGTTCTGCGCCCAGGCGGTGATAAAATCTGCGGGCGCGCCAAGCACGCGCAGGCGATGTTCGTTCTGAATCCCTGGCCCCGTCAGGCACCAGCCAACGCCCGCCACCAAGCCTGCCACTTGGAGGATGAGCGTCGCGCCCAGTTGCGGGTCTTCATCCGTGCCGACATCAAGTGCTTCAAGCGATGGTGCTGCGCCGCAAGCAAGAGCAAACCGTGCTGAACCGATATCACCCGTTATGGGCGCGCCGCAGTGAAAGCGTAGCCATTCGGCAACGCCCGCACCCGCATCCAGCCAAAGCGGCGTATCGGCATCAGCCAGGCTCAATAATGCCGCGCCAGCAGCGGTGCAAAGCGGCGCGGGCGGGGTGATGCGCGCTGCAATGCGCTGGATGCGGCCAGGGCGGCTCATGGCGTCCAGAATCGCGCGGAAGCTCGCCTGCGCATCCAATACAGGGTCGGCGAAGCCAGGGCTCAACTGGGTCATCGCATGGTCGCCATGGTGAAGAAATCAACGCGCGTGGCGGCGGCTTTGCGCGCCTCGGCAGCGCGCGCTTCCTGCTGCGCAGCGGCGAGAGGTTCGATCACCGCTTGCATGCAGGCCGGATATAGCGCGCTATCCTGCAAGGCAGCGTCCAGCAGCGCCGCCAGACGCGCCTTGGCATGATCACGCCCCGCAACATAGGCATGGCCAATATGCGCCCCAAGACGCAGTGCGCAGCGCGTCACGGTCATTTCGCCAAGGTTGAAGGCATCGCCATCCCCGCCGGCGCGACCGCGCACCATGACAAGCCCGGTTTCCGGCGCGCGCAGTATTTCCGCCTCCGGCAGGTGCGGCAGCGCGGCAAGCGCTGCGGAGAGCTCCTCGGCCGAGGCGCGCGCCAGAATGGACATCCATTTTTGCCGCGCAGCATGGGAAGAGGGGGTGTCTGTCTGGGTCATGTGACTTGTCTAGACCTATAGACAGAAATGCCGGTACCGTGCAATACGGATATGTCATGGATTTGCGCGGTCATGGTTGAAACTTTGATGACAAACCCGGCCCTGGCGCGCGGGTCGGGTGTGGCGCTTTGGCGCCAGATCGCCTTGGCGCTGGAAGCGGATATCTCCGCGGGCAAGCGCCAGCCGGGGGAAAGGCTGCCGACGGAAGCGATGTTGACCGAGCGTTTCGCGGTCAATCGCCATACTGTCAGGCGTGCCTTGGAAGAATTGGAAGCCCACGGCATTATTCGCGTGGAACAGGGGCGCGGTGCCTTTGTGGCAGAAGATGTGCTGGATTATCCGCTTGGGCCGCGCACGCGGTTTTCTGAGATTATTCGCCGGCAAAATCGAGAAGCGGCCGGACGCATTTTGCAGATTGCGGAAATCCCGGTAGAAGCACAAGTGGCGGCAGGCTTACGCATCAGGCGGGGCAAAATAGTGCTGCGCGTGGCTCGGCTTTGTCTGGCCAATGGCCGGCCCGTGGCGCTTGGGCTGCACCACTTTCCCCTGCCGCGCTTTGCGGCCGCGGCGCAATCACTCGCGCAGCAGGCTTCTATCACCGTGGCTCTCGCGGCCTGCGGCGTGCCCGATTACCGGCGCCATTCCACGCGCATCACGGCGCGTCTGCCAAGCCCCGAAGAGGCAAAGCATCTGATGCAATCGCGTTCCCGCCCCGTGATTGTGGCGGAGGCCTTGAATACCGATCCGGAAGGCACGCCCGTGGATTGGACCCTTGTCAGTTACGCCGCCGCGCGCGTGCAATTGGTGATGGAGAGTTGAGCATGGCCTGGATCATTCAAGGCGGCCAGGTGCTGCGCGATACGGCATTGGCGAAAGATGATCTCTGCCTTGCGGATGGCGTCATCACCGAAAATCCCACGCGCGCTGCAAGACGCTTCGATGCTTCTGATCTCCTGGTCATGCCCGGCCTGGTGGATATCCATGGCGATGCGCATGAACGGCAATTCCAGCCGCGCCCCGGCATTGGCTTTCCCGCCCCGCTCGCCTTGCGGGATTCGGCGGCGCAATTGATTTCCTGCGGCATTACCACCGCCTATCTTGGTGTGACACTTTCCTGGGAGCCGGGGCTGCGTTCACTGGATGCCTGGCGCGGCATGAAGGCTGCGTTGCGGGAAATGAAGACCAGCAGCGCCGCAGAGCTTCGCGTTCATTTGCGCTTTGAAGCGGATAATCTGGATGCCCTGGATGATGCGCTGGCCGATATCGCAGCGGGGGATGTGCATCTGCTTGGCTTCAATGACCATACGCCGAGCATTGTCAAAAAGCTCGATCACCCGATTGAGGTCGCGAAATATGCGGGGCGCGCCGGCATGAAGGCGGATGCCTTCACGGCGCTGGCAAAAGCCGTTTATGCGCGGCGTGATGAAGTGCCGGCGGCGCGCGCGCGCCTGGCGGAAGCCGCGGCCAATGCAGGCATTCCCATGCTTAGCCATGATGATGACAGTGTCGAACGCCGCGCCTTGTTTCGTGCGCATGGTGCGCGGATTTGCGAATTTCCGATGAAGGAAGAAGTCGCGGCAGATGCGCGCGCCGCTGGCGAAGCGGTGGTCATGGGTGCGCCCAATGTGGTGCGTGGTGGCAGTCATTTGGGCTGGGCCTCGGCCGCGCCATTGGCTGAGCGTGGATTGGTCAATGTGCTGGCTTCCGATTATTTCTGGCCGGCCATGTTGGAAGCGGCCTTCATCATGGCCGGTCGCGGCGTGCTGGATTTGGCGCGCGCCTGGGCGCTGGTTTCCGCCAACCCTGCTGAGGCTTGCGGCTTGCATGATCGTGGCCGGCTTGAATCGGGGCTGCGTGGCGATGTGGTGCTGGTGGATCAGCACCGCCGCGCCCCCATGGCGGTATTCGCGCAAGGGCAGCTTGCTTGGTTGGCGCCGGAAGCTGCTTTAAGGCGTCTTTAAAGTTCATGTAGCTACTGCCGTGATGGCTGTTGGGGCGCGGCGGGCCGCAGCACGGCCGTAAGGTCCGCGACCGCCTGTTCGCGGCTTGGTGGATTGCCATTGCTGACTGCCACCATATGTCGCGCCGCGATGCGCGCGAGTTCCGGTAGATATTGTACATTCTGCGCCTGTAATTCCTGCTGCACCACATTGCCGGCATCGGCGATGCGTAGCCGATCCGCACTACGACCAACAGAAAGCACTGTGCGCATGTAGCTCGCGGCCAATTCCTGGGCGCGTGCGGGTTGGCCTTCTGCCTGGCTGCGCAAGGCTGCTTCGATGCGCGCCATGGTATTGGTGATTTGCTGGGTTCTTTCCTGTTGCCGGCGAAGTGCTGCCTGCACTTCTGCCTGCGTCACGGCCGCGATGCGCCCCTGATCTTCGGCCAGCGTGCGCTGCGCCTGCACGGTTTCCGCCTGAACGCGGGCAAAGGCGCCCAGCAATTCGCCGAAACCTTCCGCCAGCAGAATTTGCCGACCAATCTGCGCGGCAGCGGCGATTTGACTCTGGATGGCCTGCATTTCCTGATCATTGCGTTCGCGTTGAGCGGTCCGTAGCGCCGCCCCCACACGATCAATCCCCTGGCGCAGCGCCGGGTCTGGCGTGTCATTTTTCAGCACTTCCAAAAGCCGCGCCGGGTCTTCGCTGGCGCTGCCGCGCGATTGTGCCTCCGCCTCAAACGCTGCGCGCAATTGCGCCGGTCGCTGATCACTGCTGGTGGCGACCAAGGCAAGTACCGGGCGAAACCCAAGGCTGCGCAGCCGAAGCGCTTCGCCATTGCGATCAAGGGGCGGCAATTCAACGCGCAGGCTTGAACGGATCTGATCCTCCGGCGTCAGGAAATCGCCACCGCGCGCCACCATGCCGCCCGCCTGACCATGGGGCCGCCCAACGCGATTGAGCCGATAGGGTTCCAGCACCCATTCCGCGACATTGCCAAGTATATCAAAAATGCCGAGCGGATTCGGTTCCAGCATGCCGATCGGACGCACCCGCCCGCCAGAGGATCGTGTGCCCTGAAACCAGACATAACGCTGCATGCCCTCGGACATTGGAAAGACACGCGCGCTGAAATCCGCTTCTGAAACTGCCGCACCACCGCGCGCGGCGAATTCCCATTCCTCTTCCGTTGGCAGGCGCACAAAGGCGCGCGCATCATCGCGCATGGGCAGGGCGTCACGCGCATTGCGCGCAAGCCAAGCGGAATAGCGCATGCTGAAGGCAATCCCCTCATGCCAGGCGATATCGGCCTGGGGCAGGCGCCCCGCTGCGGTCGGTGTTGGGCAGGTCTCAGTAGTTGTCGCGGCGTATTGATCGCGCGTCACCTCATATTTGCCGATGTAATAGCGCGGCGGTGCTGCGGCATCGGCGCCGGCAAATGGGCCGGCGATGAAACTTTGGCGCAGAAATTCGCTGTAATTCGTTGCCGCATCCGCCTGACCCAACATGGCAGGGCGATCAGCGAGTAGCCCTTGACCAAGCGGTGTTGGCACAGGGCGAAACACCATGGCGCCACCGCAGGGCATGGGCAGGATTAAATCATCCGCAAGCGGCTTCGGGTTCCAGAATTCCGCTGGCCATCTTTGCTGCGCCTGCACTGGCAGGGAGAATAACGCCGCCGCAGCCATCAAGGCGATGAACAGCTTACGCATCGCGAAGCCCCTCCGCAGGTTCGATCCGAGCGGCACGATAGCCGGCAAATGCCGCGGATAATGCCGCGCCCAAAAGGCTCACCAACAATGCAAGCAAAAGGTGCTGCGCTTCAATGACACAAATGGCGCGCGCCGGCACGCCATTGGCGCCCGCAAGCGGCAGGCGATTCACCAGGCCCGCCACCGCCAAGGCCAGCAGGCTTGCGAGGGCCGCCCCCGTGCCCGCAATGATCAGCGCCTGAATCAGCGGAAACACCACCAGGTCGCGTCGCAAAAGCCCGATCAGGCGCAAAAGCGACAAATCGCGTTGCTTGCGCTCCACATTGGCATAGAGCCCGACGCCAAGTGAGACGAGATATCCAACGCCACCCAAGCCCGCGAGCAAGACAAAAAGCAGCGTGAGGCTGCGATCAAGGCTGAGCAAGCCTTCAACCTGTTCAGCAAGGGTTTCAACCTCCACCCCATCGCGCCGCAGATCATGGTCAATGCGCGTCACATCTTCCAGGCGCCGCGCATGGGCGCGAAACCCGGCATAGATGCGGGTGGGATCATCCAAGATATCGGCGGGCGTCGCGGTGGCCGGCAATGCGCCATCGGTGAAGCGATCCACCAGCAGCAGCGTCTTGAGATCAATGAAAACGCCATCGCGCCCAAAAGCACCGGGCGGTGCGATGGCAGCGACGGTCACAGGAAAATTCAACACCTCTCTTGCACCGGCATCACCGCGAAGGGCGCGTAGCGTGATATTCATGCCCGGTTGCAAATCCAGCCGCGCGGCGAAGGAAGCGCTTGGGATGATTTGGTTTGGCGCAATGCCGGGCAGGCCAATCAGCAAGGGATCGCCCACGGCGGTGGCCAATAATTCCGCGCGCAGCACCGTGCCGGGGCGCGCCGGGTTTTCGAAGCGTGCTTCAGTATTCAGGCTGCGCGTGCGCGGAATGACGAAGGCGATATCAGGCCGCGCGGCAAGGCGCGCCAGAAACGCCATGTCAAAATCGCGATTGGCCGCATTCACCACCATGCGGCTACGTGGATTATCAATCAGCTCAGCACGCAGCCCATCAATCACACCCTGCTTCAAGCCGAACAGCACAATCAGCGGCGCCAGCACCGCCGCAAGGCCAATCAATGAGCAAAGCGCCAGCGTGCGTTCATGCAAAAGGTCACGCAGCGAAAGCCCTGCAAGCAATCCGCCATGGGGCGAATTTTTCCTCATGCCGGTGCCCAAGCTCGATTCAGCCATGAACGACCTGCACCCGCAGCGCCCGCTTCCGTGCGAAGTGGCAGGATGGTGAAGCCATGGCGCGCGGCGCGGTCCGGATCATGCGTCGCCAGGACCAGCGCCGTGTCCTGTTCGCGTGCCTGTTCAATCAATAGCGCCAATATCGTGTCAGCCAAGGCCGGGTGAACGCTGGCGGTTGGTTCATCCGCCAGCAGGATCGCTGGGCGATGCGCCAAGGCGCGGGCAATCGCCACACGTTGTCTTTGCCCAACGGATAAGGTCGCCGGCATTCTCTCGAGCAGATGCGAAATCTCAAGTCGCGCTGCCAAGGCTTCGATATGCGCTGGATCAGACTGGCCAAGCACGGCCTGGCTGAGTGCGATATTGCGCCGGATGGAAAGAAACGGCAGCAATCCACCCGTTTGCAGGATATAGCCGAAATGGAGAGCGCGAATGGCGGTCAGGCTATTGTCATCGCCTGCCTGCCAAACAGCGCCAAGGTCTATCACCTTGCCCGCGAATGGTGTCAGCAAGAAATGCCGCGCTTTTGATGGGCGGCGCGCCAGTGCCAACAGATCAAGCAAGGTGGATTTGCCGGCACCGGAAGGTCCGGCCAGCGCCAAGGCCTCACCGCGCGCGATGCTGAATTCCTCGATAACAAGTTCAAATCCAGGCGCGCCGCCTGGCGCCTGATGGCGGATGATGACGTCTTGCAGCAACAGGGTCGGCGCGGATTGGTTCATGCGCGCCCTCAGGGCAGCGCGTCCAGGGGCACGGGATACATCGCCTCACCGGGATTGCGCCCACCATCGAAACTGACCCAGAGCGATGGCTGGCGATTGAATTCCTCATAAAGGCGGAGCTTCGCTTCCAGCGCATTGACAATTTCGGCGCGTCGCCCGGCACCCATGCTGTTCCATTCTTCCTGGGTGAATTCCATGATCTGGCTCTGATAGGGCAGGTCTTGCAGGAATTCGCCAAAGGCCCCGCCCAGGCGCTGGAATTCCGCCATGCGGCGCGGGTCGCGTGCGGTGGCAGCAGCGGCGGCGCGCACGCGCTCAAAAAAACTTTCCGGGGAAAGCCGCGCCGCTGCTTGCGCCTGGATGATGCTGCGTAGCGTATTGGCCAGATCGGAAAGCTGATTGCGCGTCAGCAGCACGCGCACATCCAAAGGCCGCCTTTCCGGTCTGGGTTCAGCTGGGTTGAGTTCCTGATCCAGCACGAAGCTCCGCACCACATCAGGCGCCGCTTGCTGCCTTTCACGCCCAAGATAGGCAAGCCGCATGGCGGTGCCGACAATTTCAGCCTGTTCCGCGATGCGCCGTTCGGCCGCGCTTTGTGGCGCGCTGATTCCCGCAACGGGCCGCCCAACCGCTGCTGCCACCTGTGCAAGCAGCGCATCTGTCATCGCATCCACTGTCTGGCCGAATTGGGCCAGATTGCCCTCATTGATCGGGTAATAAAGCTCTCCCGCCGCGCCGAAGCGCGTGAGTTCGCGGTATTGCCGTTCCGCCCGCGCGTGATTGTTGCGCCCTTCCGGCGTTTTCAGATGGATGGCGTAGATCGCGACCTGCTTCGCTTCCGATTGCGCCAATTGGCGCATTTCTTCCGGGCCCATCTGGGTTTGTCCGCGCGGGTCCTTGGCATCGCGTGCGCCGGCATCCGTGATCAGGATGACAAAGCGCCCGCCATATTGCTGCCAAGGCACCTCATCCAAGGCGAGCTTGATGCCAGCGAGTGAATCCTCATCAAAGCCTTCATTGCTTTCGCGCGCTTCGGCCAATTGCGAAAGCCGCGGCAGGATCGCATCTGAAGTTTCCGCCAAATCAGGCAGGGAGACCATGCGCGTGACATATTCAAGCCTGGGATTGCCGCCCATATGGTCGCGAAAGGCCACCATGCCGAAGCGGAAATTGTCACGCACCGCGGTGTCACGAATGCGATCCACCACGCGCTTCAGCGCTTCTCGCGTGCGGTCAATGTATGGCCCCATGCTGATGGTGGTATCCACCACAAACACCACGGCACCACGATAATTGCGCAGCGCATCCGGGTCAGCGGGCGGTGCAGGGGCCTGCTGCGCGGGGGCGGAAACCACTTCCAGCAAACGTGCTTCATGGGCTCTTTCATTTTCCACACGCTGCGCGGAAAGAATGGGTAGCAGATAAAATTGCCTTGTAATGTCAATGAAGTTCTCAGGCTCCAGCGCAATCACTGGCCCTTCGGCGTTGCCCCGCGCCGCTTCGCGCAACCGCGCAGCTTCTGCCGCGCCACCATTTGTATTGAGCCAAAGGGCGCGCGGTGTTTCGGCGTCCCGGAAGAACATGGCGCGGTCTCGGCCGGCGGGGTTATTGAATGCCAGCACCATGGTCTGCTTCCAATCCATGGCGCGTTCGGCGCGCACCCAGCCTTGCGTGCGGCCATCCTGCCCCGCCCCAATTTCAAGCCAGGCATCCGCACCGCTGCCCTGGCGCGCATAGACGTAGAATACGCCAAAGCCGGGCGTTGGCTGTGCAGGGGCATTCGCATCTGGCCGTTCGGCAAGGCGCGCGCCGGGGCGCAGGATCACGCGCTGAAACAGCGTGGTGCGCCCTTCCATCAGTAAGGGTTGCCGCGCGGCCTGTTGCGCGCTGCCTTGCGCGGCAGGAAGGCCGCAAAGCAAGGCGGCGGTCAGCAGGAAGAAGATGCGGCGCAGCATCACGGCCAGAACTCCCTCAGAGCAGTTTCGGCAGTGCCATTGCCCGCGCGCGCTTGTTCCTCAAGCCAGGTCTTCAGCGCGGCGCGCGGTGCTTGCGCGGTCGCATCGCCCTTCTGCGCCGCCTCGCGATAATAACGCGCCGCCGCACGCGGGTCAGGCGCACGGAAGGGGCGGCCCGCGACAAAACCAATCGGGTCATAAAGCCGCGCGACAGCGGTCAGCGCTGGCCCATGGCCGCGTTCGCCGGCTTCTTCGAAAAGGACCAACGCGTCATCATGCCGCCCGGCGGCCTGGCGCCTCAGCGCGGCGGCATGAATGGCGGCAACATCGGGTGCGGATTGCACCAGGTCACGCAGGTTCATCCCATCGCTGCGTTCAAGCCAGGGACGTTCGGCGGGAGCTGGCGGCGCTGGCGTTGCAATGGGTGCGGGCGTTGGTGCGGGTGGCGCTGCCGCGCTGAACCACCAGACAGCGCCAGCAATGGCAACAAGCAGCAGTAGCCCGATACCCACCAGGAATGGCACGCGCGATGAGTTTTCAGCCGAGGCAGGCAGGGACGGCACTTCAGCAGGCGCCGGCATGGGCGCTTGCGGGATAGGCGCCGCCGCAGGCGCTGGCGGCTTCGGCGCCACATCAGGCTCGCGCGGGAGCATGGGTTCTGGCGGCAATTCGCCATCGAACACATCAATATCATCTGGCCAAAACAGACTTGCTTCCAAATCCGCCGCCGGCAGCAGAAACACCAAGGGGCCCGGTTCCAAATGCCGCGTCAGCCTTGGCCCAATGACCAGGATGGTATCAGCCCCTTCCTGGCGGATTTCAACCGGGCTCAGCTTTTCTTCCTGCACCTGCCATCCGCGGCGCCCGAGATTGGCTGCGGCATAACCTTCCCGAACAATACGGAATACGCCATCACTCGGCGCCTGAAGCCCCGTAATGATGATGCGCGCATGGCCGAGCGAAAAGCGCCGATCATTTTCAGCACGCAGCATCATGGGGCGGGGCCTTTGCGGTGCATGTCTCAGCCTGCGGCCTTGCGGAGGCCGCTCAAGAGGTTGCCGAGCCGGGCATTGGATTTTTCGTCAATCATCGCGCCACCTGCACCGCGCACATTATCTTCCACCAGCCGCACAAAGGCGACGGCCCAATCCACATAAAAGGCAGCGTCATAGGCCATTGGGGTTTCGGAAAGCCGCGGCATGTCATCGGCAGGGGCTAACGGACGGACAAAAATACTGCGCCCTTCGCGTCCTGCCTTGGGGCGCGTTTCAATCGGCAGCTTTTCAAAGCCCATCCAAGTGACGAAATCATTGATCGCGCGTTCGGCAATCATCACCGGCTTCAGCAAACGATTGGCCATGGATTCATTATAGGCCGCTTCACTTCGCGTGCGCGCGGCAATAGTTTCGCGCAGCTTCAGGCGCCGCGCGCCGGCGGCAAGCTGCGCGACCAGGGCAGCGATGGCGTCCCGATCCATGCGGAACAATTCCGTGCTGTCAGTGCGTGCGGCGAAGCGATGCATATTTTGCAACCATTCCGCGACCGCCGCTTCGGCAAAAAGATCCGCCTGATCGCGCGGGCCTTCATCGGCTTCATCAGCCGGTGTTGCGGGCGCCGGATCATCATCGAAAAGCGCTTCGAATTCGCTCCGCAATTCGCGCGCCGTTGTCGTCCGCCCAACAGGCGCACTCACAGCGGAAGGTGTCTCAGCCGCTGCCAATTGCTGCCGGCGGAACAGCTCCGCCAGGATTTCGCCCTGCACCTGCAATTCGCGCAGCAATAACCCAAAAGCCTGGGCTTCCGCGCAGGCGAGCAATTGCCGCCCAACCATCCGTGCCTCAGCGCGGCGTTTGGCCAATTCAGCGTCCAGATCGCCGGAGACATGATAGCCTTCCAGCCTTCCCGCCATGCGCTTGGCAAGATCACCAAGCTGTCCCTGCACCTGATGTCGCTTCAGGGCCGGGTTGCAAACCGGGCGGAGCTTTTCCGAAAGATAGCCAATGCCGCCATCATTCAAGGCCATGCCGGCATCCCAGGCGCGCTTGGGATCGGCGAAGTGCTTCTGCACATCAGGATTGGCGAGGAAATTCTCTTTCAGCAAGGCCAGGCGTTGCGCATCGCGAAAGCCGGTTTCACGGCCTGCATCATCATAATCCAAAAGCCCCTTATTCAGCACTTCGGGGTTGCGCAGCCAGAAAGTATTGTTGAAGGGCTGCCCCGGCACCCATTCGGCGGGCCAATCATGACCAAGACCCAGGAATTCGAAAATTGTTGTCTTCAGCCGAGTGGACCAGCGTTCCACATTATCTTCCGCGCCGCCTTTGATTTCGAATTCCATGTCAAACATAGTCAGCACCAGAAACAAGGCGACATCCTGGCCCTTTCGGGCCTCTGGTGTGGCGCCATGGGTGCTGTCAATCCAATTCCGTACCATGGCGGGCACAGTGCGCACTTCCTGGTTGCTGTGCTTCAGGCAGAGCAGCATGGAAGTCAGTTCCTGTTCCGCCAAATAGCGCTGATAAAGATAAGCCACCTTGCCGCGGCGCAGCAGCATGAAAAGATCGCTCTGCGCCACTTCCTCGGCCTTGGCAGCGTTATATTTCTCGCGCGCGCGCGCACCGGGGAAATCCAAAAGATCGGTATAGTCGAAAAAATCGAAGGGCTTGTCTTGCAATTGCAGCTGCAATTCGGCCACCACCGCGGTCAATACCGCGCGCGGCAATTCCGCGCGGCGCCCGGCGCGGGTTGCGACTGGCACGGGATCACCATCGCCCTTGCCGAGATGGGACATGGTCTCAACATCAATAATGCTCTCTGCCTTGGGCTCCACGGCCAGCATGGGGCAGCAGGCTTCTTCGGGAAAATCGAGCGCTGCCAGTGCTTGGATAAGCTTCAGCGCCGTTGCCGTCATGGTTGGCGTATTGTTCCAAAGCAGCCCATACAGCGCCACCCGATCGGCAATGGCAAGGCGCGGGATCACGTTTTCCATCTCGCGCCAAGCGCCGGGCTTCAGCGCCAGATGCGTTGGATGGTTCAGGAAATAGCGTTCAAAATACTCAAACAGATCGTAGACATCATCCTCATTCAAGCGTCCTACCGGCTCGCGCGAAGCCTTGGTGCGGGCGGTGGCAATGCTCGCTTCAATCACCGCAGCGTCAAGCGGCACCACCGTGTCACGGTCAAAATCCTCCATGAAGGCATTGGCCATGATTTTCACGATATCCGTTTCGGACAGCATGCGGCAGACCACGGGCATGCCGGGCAGGCCAGTCACCGGGCGCGTGGTGAAGCGCGTCACCAGCCCGGTTGATTCCTTGCCGCCTGCGGGGTTGATGTCGCGATTGAAACCGCGCAGCTCTTCCCCAAAGCGGATCATGGTGGGTTTGCCTTCCTTGCGCGCCAAGGACGCGATCAGATAGCTTTTCCCCTGCTGGCTTGGCCCAAAGACGGAAACGCACATCGGCCGCCGCGCCGCATTCGCAAGCTTGCGCGCCCGCAAGCCTTCGCGCCGAAAATCCCGCGCGAGTGCTGGCCCTTCTTCCCGCACCACATCGCCGGCACCAGCAATCCATTCAATCGCAGCTTGGGCGGCATCCGCCACCGCATCGCAGCGCTGCGCCAGGGTTTCGTTTTCGGCATTCGGTGTTGTCATTGCCTGATCCTCACGGCACCGAAAGCGCGCCGGTATCGCGCCAGTAACCCGCTTCGCTGCGTTCGGTTTGCAGGCGCAGGCGCACAATACCGCGATGCTGGGGATCGCCCTCGGCATCCAGGATTTCGTCTATGGTGAAATCCTCTCGCAATTCCTCGGCATCCGCGCTTTCGGGGTCTATTTCCGCGCGCTGGATGGAAAGCTTGAGCGGCAGCTTCAGCCGCGGCACGTTATCGGGATTGGCATATTCCAGAATGTAAAGCCGGCTCGCGGTCCAGCGTTCCAGATCCAATTGGCGAAAGCCGAGAAAGACCGGGGCGCGGAATTCCATGGAGAATTTCACATCCTGCGACGCGCCAGGTGTTTTTGGTAGCGCCGCATCCGGGTCCTGCAGCAGCACATTCTGCCGAAGGATTTGCCCCGAGATTTCCATCCGCCCGAGGTATTTCGCGGTTGAGCGCATGGCAAGCCGGCTGGTGCGCATCAGGAAGCTTTCCAAGCGTCCTTCCGCGACCGCGCAGAGCATGGCACCCACCGCCGCCGTGGTTTTCGGATCATCCACGCGCCCGGCGGAATCGCGGAAGGGATACCAGCTTCCGGCACGATAGCGATGCATGCCGACAATGCGATGCGGCGGCACCGGCATTTTGGCCAGCACCATGTTGAATATCGCGCGCAACCTGGATGGCCTGCCAGACAGCAGCAGCCAATCGCAATCAAAAGCATAGACCACTTCGCATAAATCAGCGATTACCTGGCCAAGGGCGGCCTGCACAATGGCATCCACACTGCCCGCCGCTGCTGCCATTTCGGTATCCAGCAAATGATACCCGGCAGCACCGGCGCGCGCCGCTTGCTGTTCAAAATAGCGCAAGGCCGCGGCCACATCGCGCCCTTGCAGAAGGGTGTTGAGCTTTTCGCGCAGGAATTCGCCCGATGCGCGTTCATCTATCTTTTCATAGGCATGCAGGATCGCAAGCCCTGTCGGTTCCAGCACTTGCGCCACGAATTGCCGGCGCAAATGGCGTTCCAATTCGCTTTGCGCGCCGCGATCCCCGCCCAGCACTTCACGCAGCAGCGCCTTCGGGTCACGCGCGCCGGCCTGGCGCAGGCTTTCTTCAAGTTGCGGCAGAACAATGCTTTGGATAACCTCCTGCAGCACCTCATCGCCCGCAAGGCGAAAGCCCTCACGGAAATTCTGATGCGGTTCAATTTCCTGCCCGGCTTCGGCGGCATAGGTGCAGATCATCAAATCCGTGGTACCGCCGCCAATATCAATGCTCGCCACACGAAGCGAAGGCGCCTTGCCATAGCCGTCGCGTGCGCGCCCGGTAAGTGCGAAGAAGCTCGCGGGATCGCCCCGCAAGCGCTGGCTTGCTTCCGTATAAAGGAAAACCAATTGCGTCGCTGTCGCCTCATCAAGGTTGGCGATGATGCGTGGTTCGGCCGGCGGTGCGGCGGCGCCAGGCGCTGGATTGCCCCAGCCCATCATATCCCAGGCAAGCCGCACCGCGGCTTCGGCGCGATGGCGGAAAATGCGCTGTTCCGCGAGTGCCATGGCCGGCGGCATGGTCAGCAAGATGCGGCGCAGCCGGCGCGGCACATCGGGGAAGCTCCGCGCGTAGCGGGTTTCGACCGAATTGATTTGCGATAGCGCCTGCAACAGGATTTCCGCGAGCAGAAAGCTCATCAGTGATGAACGGCTGAAGCGCGCACGCACGGCCGGCTGGCGTGGTGCGCCACCGCGGCCGCGCGGCTTGGCGCGCAGCACCTCGCCATCTTCCGTGACCCAGGCCATGAAACTACCACTCACAGGTGGTTCTGTGGTGACCCCATCAGCGGCCATGCCATTGAAGCGCCAAACCTGGGTGGTGGGCCTTTCATCCCAAAGATAGCGCTTGGGTGAAGAAATCCCTGTTGCCCCTTCATTGCCGCGCGCGGCGGCGGAAAGCCGCACAGCCTCCGGCCCGATGCGCACCGGGCTCAGCCATTGAAAGGCATTGCCGCGCCCGGAACGCCTGCTAAGGGCGTCCTTGCCGAAGCTTGCGCGCGCGAATTCCACACGGCTTTCGAAGGGCAGGGCATAGGCCTGTTCCGGCGCGCTTAAATCGCGCAGCTTCAAGGGATAGCTGTTGTTCAGGTTAAGCCGGCTGTCGCGTTCATCTTCCACCAGAATGCCGCAGGTGCGCGCATTGCCGATATCCAGCACCAGATCAACATTGATCGGTTCATAGGAACGGCTGGTGGATACCACATCAACCAGCTTCACGCGCGGCAGGATGCGTGCTTCGGCAAGCAATTCCAGAAGCGTGATGTAGCGCGCCCAATGTTCGCAGGCGCGTTGATCATCCTCAGGGCGCGGGCGACGGCCGCTTGCGGCGCGCATTTCCTGCAAGACTTCCTCAAGCCACTGGATCAGCCAGGGTTCATTCATGAACCAGCTTGTCTGTTCCCGATCAGAAACAAAGGTGAATTCCCCGGCGCGTTCGCTATCGGTCGGCGAAATCGCGGTATAGGGTCGGCCTTGTTCGCGCGCGCGCAGCGCCGTATCAAAGGCCAGCACGGCGTGATGCGTATGGCCTTCCTCATCGGGTGCCGAAAGCGCCGAGACGCGAATACGCGCCCAATTGGTCGGCCCCTTGTCATAGACTTCCTGGCCCGAGGCACCCACGGCGGCCACGCGAAAATAGGGCAGCGGTATCCAGCGCCCCAGCATGAATTCCAGCGCCTGGCCGCGCCCCACCTGATAGATTTCCTCATCGGGCGGGCTGCGGCCACTGATCGGGTCCAGCAGCGCGCCTTCGCCGCTTTCGGTCAGGCGCCGGAGATTAACCAGGCCCATGCTCGCCGGATCGGCGCCGGGCGGTAGCGGCTGTTCCCAGAAGGAACGCGGCGCGCGCGGCAGGCGATCAAGGTTGAAGCGAATGTCAATGAATTGCAGGCCGGTCTGCGGCACCAGGCTGATGATTTGCGGCAGGCCCTGCATGCTTGAAAACCTTGAGACTAAAGAGAGATACCCCGCAATATGCCGATCAGCCCTGCCGGGTGCAACCAAGTCACGCCGCGTGTCAGGCTGGCAGCACCACCGGCTGCGGGTCCAGCCATTGCAGGAACCAGGAAAGGCTGAAATGCAAATGCGGGCCCGTCACGCGCCCGGTCATGCCGATGGCGCCGATCCTTTGGCCCTTGGCGATACCCTCACCCTCCCGCACTGAGATCTCCGAAAGATGGGCATAGAGCGAATTCACCCCATGGCCGTGATCCAGCATGATCAATTTGCCGAAGAAATGGAACTCATCGGCCAGGGTTACCCGCCCGGCCGCGCTGGCCAGTACTGGCGTGCCGATTGGGGCGGCGAAATCCAGCCCGTAATGGGGCTGGCGCGGCTGGCCGTTCAGGATCCTTTGGCTGCCAAAAACGCCCGAAATCCGCCCAGGGGCGGGGCGGATAAAGCCCTCGGCAAAGCCGGTCAGGTTGGTTTCAATGGCTCGGATCGCCGCCAGTTTTTCCCTTTCGCGGGCGATGCGGGCCAGGGTTTCGGCATCCGGCGTCACCTGCGCGGGCGGCAGGCCGGAAATGCTCTCGGTTGGCCAGGCTCGCTTGGCAATGTGCAACACGCGGGTTTCCGCAGCACCAGAGGGGGCCGTGATCACCAGCCGCGCCTGCGCGGCATGGTCGCGCCCAAAGCCAAAGGCGAAATCCCCGGCTGGCGAGACCCTGACCGCGCGGCCATCCAAGGTGAGCCTGCTGCCTGAGGTGGCACGGCCCAGCACAAACCCGCCCTGGGTCAGCGCGGCCTCATTCAAGGAAAGGGCGCGGGCGGGTGCCGCCAGCAGCAAGGCGGGCGCGCCGAAAAGCAGCCGGCGCGGCAGGGGGGGCATCACAAAAGCCGTCCTTGGCGTGTGCCATCGGCACTCACCCCCACCTCGCCATCGGCGAAGGTCAGGCGCAAGGGCTGACCGGGGGAAACAGCGCCCGCCGCCATTACGGGTGCGCCCTTCGCATCGCGCACCAGGGCGAAGCCGCGCGCCAATACCGAAGTATAGGAAGCACTTTCGAGCCGCGCGGAAAGACCCTCCAGCACTGCATGGCGCTGGCGCAGCATGGCCAGCACCGGGGCGGGGGAAAGCCGCGCCAGCATAGGGGCGGCGCCGAAGCCATCGCGCTTGCGCGCCCAGGCGCTACCAAGCCTCAGACTCAGCGCTTCTACCGCGGCGCGGCGCGCCAAAATGCCCTCGCGCGGATGGGGGATGCGAATCGCGCCAAGCCGTTGCGCGCGCGCGGACAGGGCAGCCGAAACCGCGCGCGGCAGCCTTTCGCCCCAATCATCCAGCCGCTGGCGTGATTGGAGGAGGCGCGCCGGCACATCCGGCAGGCCGCGTTCAGCCCGCAGCAGCCGAAGCCGCGCGCCATTCACCAGGCCTGACGCCGCCTGCCCCAGCCGCGCGCCGGTTTGCATCAGCGCGGCGGAAAGCTCCGCCCGCGCCGGTACGGCCAATTCAGCGGCGGCAGTCGGCGTCGGCGCGCGGCGGTCAGAGGCGTAATCTATCAGCGTGGTATCGGTTTCATGCCCAACCGCGGAAATCAGCGGAATCGTGCTTTCGGCGGCGGCACGAATGACGATTTCCTCATTGAAGGCCATAAGGTCTTCCAGGCTGCCACCGCCGCGCGCCACAATCAGCACATCGGGGCGCGGCACCACGCCACCCACTGGCAGCGCGGAAAAACCCCTGATGGCAGCGGCAATCTGTTCCGCCGCGCCCTGGCCCTGCACCGCGACCGGCCATAACAGGATATGGCGCGGAAAGCGCCGCGCGATGGTGGTGCGAATATCCTGAATGACGGCGCCTTTTTCGCTGGTGATTACGCCAATCACGCGCGGCAATAGCGGCAAGGGGCGCTTGCGGCCCTCATCAAACAGCCCTTCTTCCAAAAGGCGTTTGCGTAGCGCTTCGATGCGCGCCAGCAAGGCGCCTTCGCCGGCATATTCCAGCCTTTCAATCACAAGCTGGTATTTTGACCGATCCGCATAGGTGGAAATCCGCCCTGTCGCGATCATCTCCACGCCGTTTTCCGGCATGGTGCCGATATTCCGCACCGAGCCCTTCCAGATGACAGCTTCGATCTTGGCGTCCTGATCCTTGAGCGAGAGGTAGATATGCCCGGAAGGATAGCGCTTCATTTCGGTGATTTCACCGCGCAGGCGCAGCCGCCCGAAAGCGCCTTCCAGCGTGCGGCGAATGGCGCCGGCAAGATCGGCAACGCCATATTCGGGAATGTTATTCGGCCGGGATTCGTCCATCGGCCAAGCCTAGCCGGGATCGGGGGGCGATGAAATCAGCCCCCAGACACGAAAGGCGGGTTATTCCCCCGCCACACCACTCCGCGCCACGGCTTGGGCCTGGGCGGCCAGGGCGCGGGCCATTTGGCTCAGTGCTTCCTGGTGCTTGTCATTGTCAATCAGTGCGAAATTGCGCGCAAGTTCCAGGCACATGCGCTGGCGCTGCGACATGGAAGGATCAACGGTTTCGGATTTCAGCCCTTCAAAGAACCAGGCAATCGGCACGCCGAGCACCTGGGCAATGCCGTAAAGCCGGCCGGCGGAAATACGATTCAGCCCGCGTTCATATTTATGCGCCTGCTGATAGGTAACGCCGATCATCTTCGCCAGTTGCTGCTGCGACAGGCCGAGCATGGTGCGCCTTTCGCGAATGCGCGCGCCAACATGCTTATCGGCGGCATTGGCCCTTTGGGTGGAAACCACCTCGGCGATTCCGCCTTCCGCCTGGCGGAAGGGTTCTGCAATTTCGACGATGCTGTCCATCAACCCGATTCCTCAGCGGGGCATCATGCCCCTCACTGAGGACGGATTATGCGTGGCATTGGTGATCAAGCGGTGAACAAGTAGCTCAAAAATTCAACGCAGTCAGGCTTTGGCGCGTGATTTTAGCGACGCCAATTCGCTGCGCAGTGATTCAATTTCTTTTTTTAACGCCTCGGTTTCATCGCCAGGGGCGTTTTCCTCGCGTCGCGCGAAAGGTGTAAATAGGCTCATCGCGCGTTCCATCATGGCGATATTCTGCTTGCCCATTTCCTGCAGGTCAGGCACGGCACCCGGAAAGGGCATGAAGCCGCCCATGGTCTTGCTTAGCGTATCGCGCATCTGTTCCTGTTGCTGCGAGAAGGACGCCATGGCCGCTTCCAAATACCGCGGCACGAGCGATTGCAGATTATCGCCATAAAGCCCGATCAATTGCCTCAGCACGGTGGTGGGCAGCAGGTTTTGCCCCTTGCCTTCCTGTTCCACGATGATCTGGGTCAGCACGCTTCGCGTGATGTCCTCACCCGTTTTGGCGTCATAGACCACGAAATCCCGCCCATCCCGGACCATGGCGGCCAGATCATCCAAAGTGACATAGGATGAGGTTTCAGTGTTGTAGAGCCGCCGATTCGCGTATTTCTTGACAACAATCGGGGGCAGCGCCTTCTGCTCACCGGCTTGGGGGGATGGACGACCCGACATGCTACCTTGCCTCAGCCTATTTCGTTCTATGCGGAGCCTAGCATGGTTCATGCCGCAAGGCGAAAGCCTGTTGCGGCGCAAAAACACGCCTTCGGGGTCTTATCCGGCGGGGTCTGTTGCCGCTATACACCTGCCCCATGGCTCAGCCCGAGGATCTCGAAAAGCTTGCGGAAGACTGGATCGCGCTTTGGCAGAGCGAGATAGCCGGGCTCGCCGCCGATCCGGAATTGGCGGAAAAATGGGCAGCTTTTGCCGCGCTTGGGGCAGCCTGGTTCCGCGCCGCGGCGCAATTCTCCAAGCCCTTCACGCCAGCGGCCCCGCCGCATGACAGCGCCGTTCCGCCGCCGCGGCCCGCGCCCGCTGCCGCTCCATCTGGGGCTGGCGGGGATCCGGGCCATGGTGGCAGCGGGGGCGCTGCCCGGGATGCCATGGCCGAGCGGATCGCCACCCTGGAACGCCGCCTGGCCGATCTCGAAGGCGGGGCAGGCGGAGGCAGCGCGCATCAGCGCCGCCCTCGCCAGCGCCGGCCACGCGCCTGAGGCGTTTCGCGGCGCGGTTCTGAATCGGCTGCTGCGGGCGGATCGTGCCCTGGTGGCGGGGCTGGCGGCCTATCGGCGCCATCCTTTTGAACGTAAGGCCCCGCCAGTGCCGGCGATTTGGGCCGAGGAAGACAGCAAATTGCTGGATTATGGCGGGCAGGGGCCATGCGTGGTCTTTGTGCCTTCCCTGGTGAACCGTGCCTATGTGCTTGATCTCATTCCCGAAGCGTCGCTGCTGCGCTGGCTGCCGGGGCAGGGGTTTCGCACCCTGCTGTTGGATTGGGGCTGGCCGGGAGAGGCTGAGCGCCACTTCACCCTGACCGATTACATTGCCGGGCGGCTGGAACGGGCGCTGATGGCGGCCCCTGGCCCGGTGATCCTGGCCGGCTATTGCATGGGGGGCTTGCTTGGCCTCGCACTCGCTTTGCGTCGGCCGGATTTGGTGCGCGGCCTGGCGCTGCTGGCGACCCCTTGGGATTTCCACGCGGGGCCGGATGGCGAGGCACGCGCTCGCGCCGCGGCTGCTGCCCTGCCGGGGCTGGAAGCGCTGATGGCGCCCACCGGCGCGCTGCCGGTGGATGTGTTGCAAACCCTGTTTGCCAGCCTTGACCCCTTTGGCGTTGCCGAGAAATTCCGTGGCTTTGGCCGGCTTGACCTGGCATCGCCCGCCGCGCGGCGCTTCGTCGCGCTGGAGGATTGGCTGAATGATGGCGTGCCGCTGGCCGCCCCGGTGGCGCGGCAATGCATTGGAGGCTGGTATGGCCGCAATGAACCCGCAAGCCTTGCCTGGCGTGTTGCAGGGCAGGTGGTGGACCCGGCCCTTTGGCAGGGCCCGGCCTTCGCCGCCATTCCGCATCGGGACCGCATTGTGCCGCCTGCGTCTGCCCTGGCGCTGACCGAGCGCTTGCGTCAGGTCAAACTGCATATGGCGCCGGCGGGGCATATTGGCATGGTCGCCGGCATTGCGGCCGAAACCGCGCTGTGGCAGCCCTTGCGCGACTGGTTGCGCGCTTTGTGATAGAAAAACCGCAATGGCCCATTCTTGAGGAAGGATATCCCCCCAATGACTGAAATCGTCATCGCTTCTGCCGCCCGCACGCCGGTTGGCGCCTTCAACGGGGCTTTCGCCTCTCTGCCCGCGCATGCGCTGGGCACGGTTGCCATCAAGGCCGCCATGGAACGCGCGCGCATTGAAGGGGCCGAGGTGGATGAGGTGATTCTGGGCCAGATCCTGGCCGCCGGTGCGGGGCAGAACCCGGCGCGTCAGGCTTCCGTGAATGCCGGCATTCCGGTGGAACATACGGCCTTTGGCATCAATCAGCTTTGCGGTTCAGGCCTGCGCGCGGTTGCCTTGGCGGCGCAGCAGATCGCAACCGGCGATGCGCGCATTGTCGTGGCGGGCGGTCAGGAAAGCATGACCCAGGCGCCGCATGCGCAGCAGCTGCGTGCCGGGCAGAAGATGGGTGATCTTTCCCTGATGGATACCATGCTGCGCGATGGGCTGCTGGATGCCTTTCATGGCTATCACATGGGCAATACGGCGGAAAATGTCGCCCGCGCCTTCCAGATCACGCGCGATGAACAGGATCAATTTGCCTATCATTCGCAGCGCAAGGCGGGTGAGGCGATGGCGGCCGGCCGTTTCGCCGATGAAATCACGCCCGTCACGGTGAAGGGCCGCAAGGGCGATGTGGTTGTTTCCAGCGATGAATACCCGAAGCCGGAGACAACAATGGAAATCCTGGGCAAGCTCCGCCCGGCCTTTGCCAAGGATGGGTCGGTCACTGCCGGCAATGCTTCCGGCATCAATGATGGCGCGGCGGCGGTGGTGGTGATGACCGCGGCGGAAGCCGCCAAGCGCGGTATCACGCCGCTGGCGCGCATCGTGTCCTGGGCAACGGCGGGTGTTGATCCTTCCATCATGGGCACGGGCCCCATCCCGGCATCGCGCAAGGCCTTGGCCAAGGCTGGCTGGAAGATTGATGATCTTGACCTGATCGAAGCGAATGAGGCTTTCGCCGCGCAGGCTATCGCCGTGAACAAGGATCTTGGCTGGGATACCAGCAAGGTGAATGTGAATGGCGGCGCGATTGCCATTGGCCACCCGATTGGCGCTTCCGGTGCGCGCGTGCTGACCACCCTGTTGTTTGAGATGCAAAAGCGCGGTGCCAAGAAGGCGCTGGCGACGCTTTGCATTGGCGGCGGCATGGGTGTGGCCATGTGCCTGGAGCGCTGAGACCTAGAGCAGATCACGTTCAGATGGAATCATCTGAACGTGTGAAGATGCTCGAAAAACAACAATTTAGAGCGGGTTGCGTGAACCCATGTGAACGCAACTTGCTCTAGAGCAGATCACGTTCAGATGGAATCATCTGAACGTATGAAGATGCTCGAAAAACAACGGCGTAGAGCGTGTTGCGTGAACCCACGTGAACGCAACATGCTGTAGCTCCTCGTGGTCTGATCGCTGCCGCCGGTTTCCGGCAGCAGCATGATTTACCACCCCAAACATGTAGCTGGTGATGCGCGGTAAAATTCCGCGGGCGGGAAAAACCAGCAGCATTCGCGCCACGAGAGCATTTTCGAGCCGAGTGACTCCGCTTGGCTCGAAAATCCTCTACCTTGCGATTGCCGGCGGCTCGGGAGCATTGCCGCCCGTTTGCGCCGGGTGCTTTTCTTCCAGCACCAGCTTCTGATGCGGATAGGGAATCTCAATCCCAAGCTCATCAAAGCGCCGCTTGATGCGCCGGTTCATCTCCCGCGCGACAGCCCAGCGCTGCGATGGTTCCGTCTTCAGCCGCACGCGCATCACCACGCCAGATTCGCCAAGCCTATCCACGCCCATGACATCCAGATCATCGCGGATCACTGGCCGCCAACGCGGGTCTTCGCGCATTTCGCCGGCGATCTGGCGCAGGGTTTCTGCAACCTTATCCGTATCCTCGCGATAATCCACATTCACATCAATCACGGCAAAGGCGAAGTCGCGCGTTTGGTTGGTTACGCTGGTGACAGCGCTGAAGGGGATGATGTGCAGGCTGCCATCCACGGCCCGCAGCTTGATGGATCGGATGGAAAGATGTTCCACCACGCCATTCAGCCCGCCCAATTGCACCACATCACCAACCGCGACCGCATCTTCAAACAGCAGGAAAATTCCAGTGATGACATCCTGCACCAAGCGCTGGCTGCCAAAGCCAACCGCAATACCGACAACCCCGGCACCGGCAATCAAGGGGGCGACATTCACGCCGATTTCTGTCAGGATGGAGAGCACAACAAAGATCAGGATAATCGCCAAAAGCGCTGTCCGCAGCATGGGCAGAAGGGTGCGCACCCGCGCACCTTGTGCAGCCTTCGCATCGCGTGACAGCCGTTCCAAATGGCGCTGGATCGCTGCGTTGATGCCTTCCCAGATCACCAGCGCCAAGGTGATGGTGAGCGTAATGGAAATGATGGAAGAAATCAGCCGACTGCCAAGCTTGCCATGGCCAAACCAGCTAAAGGCCTCAATGCCCCAGCTTTCCAGCAGGAACAGCAGCGCGATACCCCCGATGAAAAGGCTGGCACTGCCTTTCAGCACCGGCAGGTAGCGATTGGCCCGCGCTTCCAGCCCCGGATAACGCGAAGAAAGTTCCGGCGTGATTCTGAAGGCGCGGGCGATGACCCGGCGCAGCGCCAAATCCGCAAGCTTGGCAAAGGTCAGGATCAGTATGGTACTGACCGAAACACGCGTCAGGCGCCAAAAGCCCTGATGAATTTCCAGCGCCCAGACACCCCAATGCGCAATCAACCAGGCAATGGCCACCAAATGCCAGATATCCGCAACGCGATCCCGTAACCCCCGCAAGAACGCCCGTGAACGCGTGGGCTCATCACCCTCGGCCAGTTCAGGCGCGCGCAACAAATCCGAAACCGCCTGCCGGTTCTGCAGGATGATAATCACCAGGAATAACGTAACCAAAAGCAGCGCGATGCGCAGGGTGGAATCATAGGCTGACCAGGGCAGGCCAAATTGCAGCCCCGCTTCGGCGGCGGCATAGCTGGTGACCAGCACAACCACAATGCGCCTGAGCCAAACGGTCGCATAAGCCGCGGTTTCATCCGTGACCGGCAGTAGCCGTAAATGTGTCGAAGCGGGGGAAAGCAGCATCCGCGCTGCCGCCATGATGATGCAGGAAGCGATATAGGCGTTGTTTGCCGTCAGCATCACAAGCTGCGTGCTTGGCAGCGGATGCACTGCGCTAATCAGCCCGTAGGAAACAAGGGCAAAGGCCGCAATGGGCACAAGATCAAGCCCAAGCCGCCCCAGCACCAGCGGCACGCGCTTCAACCTTGTCCAGCCCGCAGCCTCGGCCGGCGCATGGGCATCCAACTGATCACGGAAACGGCGCAGGAAATGCGCGGCGACCCATTCGGCCACAAGGCCGAGCCCAAGCACCAGAATGACCTTCCAGGAAGCATCCAGCACGCGGCTTTGCGTGATGGGGTCCCGCACGATCGAACTGAGCCAACTCAGCACCGCCGGCAGATCGGCAATGGTGCGCACAGCGGCGACAAGCTGATCCGAAGCCCCCGCCAGGCGTTGCGATGCCCCCTGCAATAATTGCGCGCCGAGCGTATTCGGCGCGAGCAGCGCCGGTTCCGTACTGGCCGGTGCAGCGGGCGCGGCACCTTCCGCTTCTGATGCGGCAGCGCGGAGCGCGCGGATCAATTCGGCCCGGCGCGCGTCATCCTGCAAAATCTTGAGCAGCGCTTCCACTTCTGGCGAGGCAGCGCCGCTTCTGGGCATTGCCTCTGCGGCGGGCGCCTGCGGAATGGGGTTGCCCGGTTCCGGCTGGGCGTGCAGCGGGGAAGCCAGCAGGAGAAGGCCAAAAACCAGCGCAATGAATCGGCGGAAATCCAGGAAAAGGCTCATGCCCCGCTTCCGAGCCCATTGCCGGGCGTGGGTCAAGTCTTCTCCGCGAGCCAATTGCCCCCGGCAAGCGGCGCCGTTACACCGCCCGCATGCTCGCCTCCCCCTCTGTCTGGACCGTCATGATCGCCCTTTTGGGGACGCATCTGGCGGGGATGGGCGTTTTTCTGACCGTGCCGGTGCTCGCCCCCGCCATTGCGGCAGAACTTGGCATCGCGGCGTCGCTGGCCGGGGTGCATACCGCGCTGGTCTATCTGGGGGCCATGGTGTCGGGGCCTTTGGCCGGGGCTTTCATCCATCGCTTTGGCGGCATTCGGGTTTTGCAAATGGGGATGCTGATTTCCGCCTTTGGCATTTCCCTGGCGGCAATCGGGCATCCGGCTGCGCTTTTTGCCTCGGCCATCATTGCCGGGCTTGGCCATGGGCCGGTGACGCCGGCGGGCAGCCATTTGCTGGCAGCTCGCACCCCCGCGCGGCGGCGGGGCTTGATTTTCAGCCTGAAGCAATGCGGCGTGCCGGCGGGTGCGATGCTGATTGCCGCCGCCGTGCCGCCCATTGCGGTGGCGGCGGGTTGGCGCCAGGGCGTGCTGGCCGTGGTGATTTTCCTGCTGATTTCAGCGCTTTGCCTGCAACCGCTCCGCGCTGCCTTGGATGCGGAGCGTGACCCCAAGGCGGCGATTCGGGGCCTCGGCCAGATATGGGCGGCGGCGGCGGCCAGCCTTGGATTGCTGCGCCAATTCCCGGTCTTGCGGCGCATGACCATCATGTCCGCGCTTTATGGCGTTTCCCAATTCTGTTTTTCGACCTTTTTCGTGGTGTTTCAGGTGGCAAGCCTTGGTGCCTCGCTGACCGAGGCGGGCATGAGGCTGGCGCTTGCCCAGGCCGCCGGGGTGGCGGGACGCGTCTTGTGGGGCATGGTGGCGGACCGCACCGGCGCGGCGCCGGTTTTCACTGCGCTTGGCATTGGCGCGGCAGTGGCGGGGCTGGCTCTTCTGCTGGCCGGTCCGGGCTGGCCGGGGCTGGTCATTATCCTGGCCGGGATGCTGATGGGCGCCACTGCCATTGGCTGGAATGGCGTGTTTTTGGCCGAAATGGCGCGGCTGGCGCCGGCAGGGCAGGTGGGCGGCACCACGGCGGCGGCGGGCTTTGTCTTTGGCCTTTCCATGTTGGTCGCGCCCCCTTTCTTTTCCCTGCTGGTGGACCTGACGGGCGGCTATGCCGCCGGCTTCGCGCTTTGCGTCATCACCGCCTTGATCGGTGCGGGGCTCGCCTGGTCCGTGCGAGGCGGGGCTGTCTCCCGCCCGTAAAAGCCTGTAGAGATGCTTCATGACGACGATCCTCACCATTCTGGTCGGGCTTGCCATGCTGGCCACAGTCGGCGTGCTTTTTGCCGGTATTCTGGGCATGGCGGGCGGCAAGGCCAATCCGCGCACCGCCAATTGGCTGATGCGCTGGCGCATCATCTTTCAATTCATCGCGGTCGCGCTTTTCGTTATTCTGCTTTTGCTGCTGCGCGGCTGACTCTGCCTTGCCCCGCCCCGCTTGGAGCATTATTAGGCCAAGGGTCGGGTGAGGGGGCGGAAGAACCTCCGCATCCGGCATTCCGGCGCCAATCGTCCCCCCATTTCCTGAAGGCTATGGTTGCATCATGAAGCTTCTGGTCCCCGTCAAGCGGGTGGTGGATTACAACGTCAAGGTCCGCGTGAAGGCGGATGGCACGGGCGTTGAAACAGCCAATGTCAAAATGTCCATGAACCCCTTTGACGAAATCGCGGTGGAAGAAGCCGTGCGGTTGAAGGAAAAGGGTGTGGCCACCGAAATCATCGCGGTATCCGCCGGCCCTGCCGTGGCGCAGGAACAGATTCGCACGGCACTCGCCATGGGGGCTGATCGCGGCATTTTGGTAGAGCATGATGGCGTGCTGGAACCGCTTGCGGTCGCTAAAATCCTGAAGGCGATCATCGCCAAGGAAGCGCCTGACCTCGTGATCCTGGGCAAGCAGGCGATTGATGATGACATGAACGCCACCGGGCAGATGCTGGCGGCGCTGATGGGTTGGCCACAAGGCACCTTCGCGTCCAAGGTTGAAGTCGCCGATGGCGCGCTGAACATCACGCGCGAAGTGGATGGCGGTTTGGAAAAGCTGGCGCTGAAGCTGCCGGCGATCATCACCACCGATCTGCGTCTGAATGAACCGCGCTATGCGTCGCTGCCCAACATCATGAAGGCGCGCAAGAAGCCGATTGAAACCGTGAAGCCCGCCGATCTGGGTGTTGATCCCGCGCCGCGGCTCACTGTGCTGAAGGTGGAAGAACCGCCCAAGCGCCAAGCCGGCAAGAAGGTGGGTTCCGTGCAGGAACTTGTTGAAAAACTGCGCAATGAAGCGAAGGTGATTTGACCATGGCGGTGCTTGTTCTTGCCGATCATCAGGACGGCGCGCTGACCCAGCCAACCCGCAGCACGGTCGCCGCCGCGGCCAAGCTTGGCGATGTGCATGTGCTTGTCGCGGGTGGCGCCACCGGCCCCGCCGCCGCGGCTGCTGCCAAGCTGCCATCGGTCGCCAAGGTGCTGACCGCCGAGGCTGATATCTATGCCCATGGCCTGGCTGAGCCCATGGCCGCCTTATTGGTGGCGCTGGCACCTGGCTATTCGCATTTGCTGGCGCCGGCTTCCGCCGGGGGCAAGAATGTCATGCCACGCGCTGCCGCTTTGCTTGATGTGCAGATTCTCTCTGACATTTCCGGTGTGGTGGATGCCGATACCTTCGTGCGCCCGATCTATGCCGGCAATGCCCTGGCCACCGTGAAATCCGCCGATGCGAAGAAGGTGATCACGGTGCGCGCCGCGTCCTTTGATCCCGTCCCCGCCGAAGGTGGCTCGGCGCCGATTGAAGCGGCGGCGACCGCAGCCGATCCGGGGCTTTCGCGCTTCCTGGGCGCCGAGATTGTCAAAAGCGAACGCCCGGAATTGACGGCGGCGCGGATTGTGGTTTCCGGCGGGCGCGCCATGGGCTCGGCGGAGAATTTCGTGATTGTCGAAAAGGTTGCCGATAAGCTTGGCGCCGCCATTGGTGCTTCGCGCGCCGCGGTGGATGCGGGCTATGCGCCGAATGATCATCAGGTTGGCCAGACCGGTAAGATTGTCGCGCCGGAGCTTTATGTCGCGGTCGGCATTTCGGGTGCCATCCAGCATCTGGCCGGCATGAAGGACAGCAAGGTGATCGTCGCCATCAACAAGGATGAAGAAGCGCCGATTTTCCAGGTGGCCGATTACGGGCTGGTGGCTGACCTGTTCAAGGCCATGCCGGAATTGGAAGCCGAACTCGACAAGAAGTGATTTGCGTGCTCGGGGCGTGCCCCGAGTATTGCAGCAACAGGAGCATCCATCATGGCGGCAATCAATAAACTCGGCGTGATTGGCGCGGGGCTGATGGGCAATGGCATTGCCCATGTGGCCGCGCTTTCCGGCATTCCGGTGGTGCTGATGGATGTGCAGCAGCAGGCGCTGGATCGCGCGCTGGCGACCATGGCGAAGAATATGGATCGGCAGGTCAGCAAGGGGAGTGTCAGTAGTGCTGACCGCGATGCTGCACTCGCGCGCATTGTGACGGCGACCGACAATAGCGCCTTCGCGGATTGCGACATGGTGATCGAAGCCGCGACCGAGAATGAGGAGATCAAGAAGAAGATCTTCGCCGCCCTTTGCCCGATCCTGAAGCCGGATGCCTTGCTCGCTTCCAATACATCTTCCATCCCGATCACGCGGCTGGCTGCGGCAACCGATCGGCCAGGCCGCTTCATTGGCATGCATTTCTTCAACCCCGTGCCGATGATGAAGCTGGTGGAAATCATTCGCGGCCTGGCCACGGAAGATGCGACCTATCAGGCGGTGGAAGCGCTCGCGAAGCGCATGGGCAAGGCGCCGGTCATGGCGCAGGATTGGCCGGGCTTTGTCGTCAACCGCATCCTTTGCCCCATGATCAATGAGGCGATTCAGGCGCTGATGGAAGGTGTTGGCGATGTGGCGGCGATTGATGCCGGCATGAAGCTTGGCGCCAATCACCCGATGGGGCCGCTGGAGCTCGCGGATTTCGTCGGGCTCGATACGCTCTATTCGGTCATGAAAGTGCTGCATGAAGGCTTGGGCGATTCCAAGTATCGGCCTTCGCCCCTGCTCGCGAAATATGTCGAAGCCGGCTGGTATGGGCGGAAATCCGGCCGCGGCTTCTATGATTACAGCACCACGCCGCCCACGCCGACACGCTGACGCGGTTTTCCCATGCCGGGGGTGACGCGCTTTGAGGGCTGGCGCCTCACGCTGCGGGAGCTTTACTCTGGCAGTTCCGCCACCGCGCGGCGCTTTCGCTACGGGATCATTTTCTTTGACCTGCTGACACTGTTCTTCGTGATCGGCACATCCTTCATGCAGCGCGAACCCTGGATTGGCGTGGTGGATGTGGTGATCGGGCTGATCCTGGCCGCTGAATATGCCGCGCATCTGGCGGCGCATCGCGCACCGGGGCGTCAGGCGCTGACATTCTCAAGCCTGATTGATCTTGTGGCGGTGCTTTCTTTCCTCGCGCCCCTGACGGGGGAGGGGTTTGGCTTCCTCCGCGTTTTGCGCACGCTTCGGCTTTTGCATACCTATCGGACGCTGATGGAACTCCGCCAGGATATGCCCTTCTTTCGCCGGCATGAGGAAGCGCTGATCGCCGGCGTGCATCTGGCGGTATTTGTCTTCGTCATGACCGCGATCGTTTATGAAAGCCAGCGCGGCATCAATGCGAAAATCGCCGATTACGCTGATGCGCTTTATTTCACCGTGACAGCCCTGACCACGACCGGGTTTGGCGACATTACGCTGGAAGGCAAATTCGGCAAAATGCTTTCCGTCTTCATCATGATTTGCGGTGTGACGCTGTTTCTGCGCCTGGCGCAGGCGCTGTTTCGCCCGCGCAAGCTGCGCTTTCCCTGCCCAAGCTGCGGGCTGCAACGCCATGATCCGGATGCGGTGCATTGCAAGGCTTGTGGGACAAGGCTTGCCATCCCCGACGAAGGCAGAGATTAAACCGGCGTGCGCCATTCCGCATGCGCATTGGTAGTGCCGCGCACGACGCTTTCATAGGCTTCCTGCAAGCGCATGGTGATCGCACCCGGCTTGCCATCACCGACCGGGAGCCTGTCAACGCTTGTTATCGGCAGCAATTCCTGGCCCGTGCCGCAGAAAAATAGCTCATCGGCGATGTAAAGCTCAGTGCGGTCAATCATACCTTGTTCCACGCTCAGCCCATGTTCGGCGGCGAGGTGAATGACAGTATCGCGCGTGACGCTTTCCAGAATGTCGTTTTCGCGTGATGGCGTAATCAACTTGCCATCGCGCACCATGAACAGGCAGGCGCCGGTGCCTTCGCTGATCTTGCCGGCACGGGTCATCAGCAGCGCATTATCATAGCCATCCGCCTTGGCCTGCAACATGGCGATGCGCCCGGCGTGATAATTCGCTGTCGCCTTGATGCGCGGCGGCATGGTGGTATCCGTGATGCGCGTCCAGGATGAAACATGCACCGAAAGCCCGCTGCTGCGTTTGGCATTGCGTTCGCGCGGCATGGCACCGCAAGCCCAGCCGACGCTGCCGGTGGAAGCCATGGAACCCAGGCTTTCGATATGCACCTGGATGCGGATATAGGCGTCATCATCCGGTTCATTGGCGCGCACCGCATCCAGCACAGCCTGGCGCATTTCATCGCGCGATGGCGGATTGTCGAAGCGCATGAATTTCATGCCCTGATCCAACCGCACCAGATGTTCTTCCAGCCGAAACACCGCAAGCTTGCCGGTGCTGTAATTCATATAGGCGCGAATGCCTTCAAACACCGTGCCGCCATAGGCGTGCCCAACCGAGAACGGATGCACGCGCGCTTCATCGAAAGCGATTTTCTTGCCGTTCTGGATGATGTATTTTGCTGTCCAGGCCATTGCTTTCCTCATTTATCCTTGGAAGTTTTCGCGAGCACCTCATCAAAGCCGCCCTGGCCGGTCAGTGCCGCCCAGGCGCGGTAGCGCTCTGATGCCGCAACACGCCCCGCCGCAATCATGCCGCGCCAAACGCCGCAGGCTTCAACGAAGCGCGGGATGGAACCGGGGAACATCGCGAGCGTGATGGCCTCGGCGATCTCATCTTCCGGCACGCGATCCGCATAGGCCGCTTCGATCTGCCATTCCAGCACCCGCCACCGCGCGCGGCAGACCTGCACGGCGCATTGCGCCAAATGGACAAGCCGGCGCGGTGCAGCGGGCGCGATGCGCGCAACAGCATCCAGATAGGCTGCGCGGGCATCAAAGGGCGCCAATTGCGCGCCCCAGCGATGGGCGGCGAAATCAAACGCCTCGGCCCCGATGGCGAGTGCGGCGGCGCTGAAGGCCGCGCCGATCAGCGCTTCATCCCCGCCGGCGGCGCGGAATTTGGCGATGTGGTGCGTGGCCAAAGCCTCATCGGTCGCGGCCAGCACGGCCAGCCAGATGAATTCGCGGTCGTGATGCGAAAGCACACGATCATCCAAAGCCATGGCGGAATAGGCAGCGTCATAGCCTTCCAGCAGGCGGGGGAAGGCCAATGCCAGCAGCCCGTGATGCGGCAGCAAATAGCCGCGCTTGGCCTTGACCGCGGCGAGCCTTGCTTCCAGCGCGGCCGTGGTCTCGGCGGAAGCGTTTTCCTCTTGGTGTTTCATCCTCGGGTCAGGCTATACCGCTTCCAAGCCCTTGTAATCCCCCGCCCGGGGCAGGAATATTCCGCCATGTCCAAGACAGAGCTGCAAAATACCCCCATCCTGCTGCGGGAGGATCGCCCGGGCGGGATTTGCGTGATCACGCTGAACCGGCCCGCCGCCCGCAATAGCCTCTCCCGCGCGCTATTGCAGGCGCTGGAGGAGATGCTGGCGGAGATCGCCGCCGATAGCACCTGCCGCGTGGTGGTGCTGGCCGGCGCTGGCACTGTGTTTTGCGCCGGGCATGATTTGCGCGAAATCACCGCGCATCGCGCCGATGCGGATGGCGGGCGCGGCTTTTACGCGGATTCCATGGCGGCCTGCGCGCGGGTGATGCAGGGGATTGTGGGCCTGCCTCAGCCAGTGATTGCGGCGGTGCAAGGGGTGGCGACCGCTGCCGGCTGCCAATTGGTCGCAAGCTGTGATCTGGCGGTGGCGGCTGACGATGCGCGCTTCTGCACGCCGGGGGTGGATATCGGGCTATTCTGCTCCACACCGGCGGTGGCCTTGGCGCGTGCCGTGCCGCGCAAGGCCGCGATGGAAATGCTGCTGTTGGGTGAGATGGTGCCGGCTGACGAAGCCCAGCGCCTTGGCCTGGTGAACCGCCTGGCGCCGCGTGAGGCTTTGATGGAAACCGCGCTGGGCCTGGCCGGGCGCATCGCTGCCCATTCGGCGATCACGGTGCGCCTGGGCAAGCGCGGCTTCAACCGCCAAATCGAATTGCCGCTGGCAGAGGCTTACTGCGAAGCGGCTTCAGTGATGACGGAGAATCTGATGGCGCGGGATGCGGTGGAAGGCATTGGCGCCTTCCTGGAAAAGCGCCATCCGCATTGGGAAGACAGGTGAGAACGATGGCCTTGAACAAGTACGAAAACGGGCTTGAGCAGAATGCGGCCAATCATCAACCGCTGACGCCGCTTCTGTTTCTGGAACGCGCCGCGCAGGTTTATCCGGATTACCCCGCCGTGGTGCATGGTGCGGTGAAGCGTGATTACGCCAGCCTGCGCAATCGTTGCGTGCAATTGGCGCATGCGTTGACCAAGCGCGGCATTGGGCGCGGCGATACGGTGGCAGCGATTCTGCCGAATATCCCCGAAATGCTGGAATGCCATTACGGCGTGCCGATGGCGGGTGCCGTGTTGAACACCATCAATACGCGGCTTGATGCGCCAACGGTGGCCTATATTCTGGATCATGGCGAAGCCAAGGCCGTGGTGGTGGACCGTGAATTCATGCCGGTGCTGCGCGCCGCACTTGCCGAATGCACGACGAAGCCGATCATCATTGAAGTGCATGATGCGCTGGCACCGGAAGCGGTGCATGGCGAAAGCCTGGGCGGGCAGGAATATGAAAGCTTCATCGCTGAAGGCAGCGCCGCTTTCGCTTGGCCGATGCCAGGCGATGAATGGGATGCGATTACGCTGAATTATACGTCGGGTACCACGGGCAAGCCGAAAGGTGTTGTCTATCATCATCGCGGCGCCTGCCTTTTGGCGACCGGCAATGTGCTTTCCGCCGGCATGGGCAAGCATCCAGCGTATTTGTGGACGCTGCCGATGTTTCATTGCAATGGCTGGTGTTTTCCCTGGACCGTGACAGCGCAGGCGGGCTTGCATGTATGCCTGCGCGCCGTGCGTGGCCCCGATATGTGGCGCCTGATGGCGGAACATGCGGTCAGCCATATGTGCGGTGCGCCAATTGTGATGGCGACCTTGCTCGCGACCCCTGCTGCCGAGAAACGCAGCCTGATTTATCAAGTGCAATTCGTGGTGGCCGGTGCGCCGCCACCTGAGGCCGTACTCGCCGCCATGAAGGAAGCGGGCTTCGCTGTCTGCCATGTCTATGGCCTGACCGAGGTTTATGGGCCGGCGGTGGTGAATGAATGGCATGACGAATGGGATGAGAAACCCGCGCCGGAACAGGCCGCGCTAATGGCGCGCCAGGGCGTGCGCTATCTGGCGCTTGAAGGGCTTGATGTGATGGACCCTGAGACCATGGCGCCCGTCCCCGCGGATGGTGCGACAATGGGTGAGGTGATGATGCGCGGCAATGTTGTGATGAAAGGCTATTTGAAGGATGCCGCCGCCACGCAATCCGCCTTCGCCGGCGGGTGGTTTCATACCGGTGATCTCGCGGTGAAATATCCGGATGGGTATATTCAGCTCAAGGATCGGTCGAAGGATATCATCATTTCGGGAGGAGAAAACATCAGCAGCATCGAAGTGGAAGATGCGCTCTATAAGCACCCATCCGTTGCCGTGGTGGCGGTGGTGGCGAAGCCCGATGAGAAATGGGGTGAGACACCCTGCGCCTTTGTGGAATTGAAGCCGGGCATGGCGGCAACGCCTGAGGAACTGATCAATTTCGCGCGCCAGCATTTGGCAGCCTTCAAGCTGCCGCGCCATATTGTATTCGCGGAATTGCCCAAGACCTCCACCGGGAAAATCCAGAAGCATGTGCTGCGCGCTGAGGCGCGGGCGCAGTAGGAACCCGCCGATCATGCAGGAATTTCATGGGGTTTTCCCCTATCTTGTCTCGCCCGTCGCCCCCGATGGCACGGTGCTGGAAGGCGAATTGCGCCGGCTGGTGGACCATCTGATCGCCTCCGGCGTGCATGGGCTGACACCCTTGGGCAGTACGGGTGAGTTTGCCTATCTCGATATAGCGCAACGGCGGCGGATTGTGGAAATTGTCGTCTCCCAAACTGCGGGCCGCGTGCCCGTGGTAGCCGGTGTTGCAGCGACCACGATTGCCGATGCTGAACGCCAGGCGCGCGATTACGCGGCGATTGGGGCGGATGGTATCCTCGCCATTCTGGAAGCCTATTTTCCGTTGAATGATGCTGCGGTGGTTTCCTATTTCACCGCCATTGCGGATGCCACTGAATTGCCGACGGTGCTTTACACCAATCCGAATTTCCAGCGTTCCGATCTTTCCCTGCCGGCGATTGAAAAGCTTTCGCATCATCCGCGTATTTGTCTGATCAAGGATGCCTCCACCAATACCGGGCGCTTGCTGTCCATCATCAACCGCACGCAAGGGCGGCTCGGGGTTTTTGCGGCTTCGGCGCATATTCCGGCCGCCGTCATGCTGATTGGCGGCAAGGGCTGGATGGCAGGACCGGCTTGCGCCATTCCGCGCGAAAGCGTGCGGCTTTATGAGCTTTGCCGCGCCGGGCGTTGGGATGCGGCCATGGCGTTGCAACGCGCGCTGTGGCGGGTGAATGAATTATTCGCCGCGCATTCGTTGGCTGCCTGCATCAAGGGTGCCCTGCAAATCCAGGGTTTTGCCGTGGGTGATCCCATCCTGCCGCAAGCGCCCCTGTCACCCGAAGGGCGCGTCGCAGTCGAAGCGGCGCTCAAGCTGGCGGCGGAGGCTTTCGCCGCCGCGCCCGAAATCTGAGGGCTTCAGCATTCCGCAAAAGCGCCTGCCCTTCATCCTGGGCGCGATGGCGGCCATTGGGCCGTTTTCGATTGACATGTATCTGCCGGCGCTGCCGATGCTGGGCCAATCGCTCGGCACCACGGCGGGGGCGGCGCAGGCAAGCCTTGCGGTGTTTTTCCTCGGCATGGCGCTGGGGCAAATCTTTTATGGGCCAATCGCTGATCGCTATGGAAGGCGCCTGCCGCTATTCATCGGGCTTGGCGTCTACACCGCCGCATCACTGATCTGCGCGCTTGCGCCCAATATTGAAAGCCTGATTGCGGCGCGGCTGATGCAGGCACTTGGTGGTTGCGCGGGCATGGTGATTGCGCGGGCCGTGGTGCGCGATGTTGCCGATGAGCGCGGCGCGATTCGCCTCATGGCGCGGCTGATGCTGGTGATGGGTGTCGCGCCGATCATCGCGCCTATCATTGGCGGCGCGCTGCTGGGTGTGATTGGCTGGCGCGGGATATTCCTGTGTCTCGCGGCCTATGGTGCGATTTTGCTGTTGGTGATTGCGCTTTTCCAACCGGAGACCTTGCCAGTCGAACGCCGCCGACGCGATGGCTTGCGCCATGTCTTTGGCGTTTGGCGGCGCCTGCTGGGCGATGGCTATTTCATGGGCCATGCGCTGGCGGGTGGCCTCGTGATCGGGGGGATGTTTGCCTATATCGCAGGCTCGCCTTTTGTTTTCATGGAATTATACGGTGTGCGGGCCGAGGATTACGGCTTCTATTTCGGCGCCAATGCCATTGGCATCATGCTGGTTGGGCAAATCACCGCGCGGTTCGTTGATCGTGTACCGCCGGCGCGGATGCTGACCATTGCGCTTTCCATCAGCGCGGTGGCGGGGTCGGCGCTGCTTGCTGTCATCATCGCCGGCTTTGGTGGCTTTGCTGCGCTTATTATTGCGCTCTTTGCTTATGTTTCCATGATCGGCGCGGTCATGCCGCTGACCGCCGCGCGCGCCATGGCGCCGCATGGCGCGATTGCCGGCAATGCCTCGGCACTGATGGGCACGCTGCAATTCGGTGCAGGCGCCTTGGCCGGTGTGGCGCTAGGCGCGCTGCAAAACGGGACAGCAATGCCGATGGCGCTGGTGATTGCGCTTTGCGGCGTGGGTGGCTGGGCGGCGCGGCGCTTATTGGTGAAATAAGCACCCAAACCTCACGTCATGTTCTTCCCCAGTGTCCAGCCACCATCCACCGTCAGCACCGCACCCGTGGTGAAGGAGCTTTCCTCACTCGCCAGGAACATCATGGCATTGGCCACTTCATGGGTTTCGCCGGAGCGCCCCATGGCGTGCAGTTCCTGAATCTTTCGAGCAACATCCGCATCCTGGAAATAGCGTTCCGTCATCGGCGTGCGGATCACACCGGGGGCGACCGCATTCACGCGAATGCCACGCGGCGCCAATTCCATGGCCAGCGCCTTGGTGAGCCCCACCGCTGCGTGCCCAGTTATCACGTAAGCGACCCATTCCGGCGTCGCCATTAATCCGAGCATCGTCACCAGGCTCTCGGGCGGCTTTGCGGGCTTTAACCATGAAAGCGCCTCACGCAAACCATAATCGCCAAGCCCCTCGTTACGCACCAGCAAGTCGGAAGGGGGTCTCGGCAATCGGGCTAGGCTGCAGTCCTGGCAGAGCGTTTATGCGAGATTCGACCAATTTAGGCCCTCAGGGTTCGTCTAACGCCCTTCAATCTGCGGGGGAAACACCAAAAACGCTCTAAATCATTGAAATTACTGGTGCCGACTCGGGGAATCGAACCCCGGACCTACTGATTACGAATCAGTGAAATACCAGTTTTACGGCGTTTCACAGCGTCTCATGAGCCTTCTTAACATATTGTTTTTTCTTATTTCTTGTCTAACGTCGTCTCACCCCATCTTTCCTAAGCGCAGGCAATCTGGCACCATAGTGGCACCACGGATTCAGCCTTTGGGACCTAATGACTCTAACCGATATCATTCTCAAAAACGCGAACCAGGGCGACATTCAGCGCGAGGCAGGGCTTGAGTTTCGGTTCTTCGCCAAAGGGCAAGCGAGCGTCCGCTACGTCGGGCGCATCCGCGGATCCGGGCGGCGTGTGGCGATCAGTCTTGGCCGATATCCCAAACTCAAGCTGGCAGAGGCACGCGAGCTGGGCAGGGAGAAAAGGCGCCTATGCGACGCGGGAATAGATCCTAGGGTGGTGAGAGAAGCCCGTGCGGCGGAAGATCAAAAGCTGCTGGGACCGCTCGTGGAGCAATATCTGGAATCACTCCCTGAAAACCGCCCTCGGACGATTAGCGACAAGCGGGCCACCCTAACGCTGGCATTGCGTGATTTAGCCAAACGTCCCGTGAGACGCATCACAAGATCAGATATCGCCCGATTGATGGACGCATATAATGATAAGCGCGCGGCGCGGCGCAAATTGTTTTCATATCTCTCCCATTTTTTGAGCTGGTGCCAAGACCGCGACCTGGTTCAAGACAATGTGTGTCGACAGATTAGGCCCCCCAAGCCGGTTGAGCCGCGTGATCGCGTGCTGACTGATGATGAATTGGCTGCTGTTATGAACCTTCAAGGGAGTGCTTGGGGTACGATGCTCCAATTCATTCTATTGACCGGCATGAGAGGCGGTGAGGTCTGCAAGATGCGCCTGGAGGAGCTGGATTTGCGGCGCGGTGTATGGAATGTGCCTCGAGCCACGATGAAGCAAGGCAAACCACATGCGGTGCCATTATCCAACGCAGCACGAAAAATCATCAAATTGCAGCTGGAACAAAATGGCGAGACATGGGGACCTTACGTGTTTGGTGTTGGAAGTAGAGGCGAGCGCCCTTACAATGGTAGAAGCAATGGAATTGAAGAGGTGCGCCGCCTGACAGAGACGACAGGTTGGGCAGGACATGATTGCCGCCGGACTTCAATTACCATTATGCAGCGCCTAGGGATTCCTAGGGAAGTTCGCGCACGAATCACCGGACATGCCCTACCGAGAGACGGTGCTTCAGCCTATGAACATTACGATTTTAAGAAGGAGACCCAGGAAGGAGTGGAGAAATTAGCCACTGAGCTCGAGCGCATAAAACAGATCAAGTCGGTAGCATGAATTCTGATGTCTGTCGCCAGATCGTTTGGAGTCACTTGGCACGTTGGCTCGCGGATTATAACGCGCTTTTGTGGTTGAGGTTAGGCTGCGTTTTGGTGATGCATCTGGCGGAGCTGCTGGGTCGTACTGCGCGTGATACGCTCAAAGTCCACCAAAACTCCTCCGTAGCTCAATTCGTCTGTTTGATCTCTTAGGTGCTGAAGCCGGACAGATGTCACCTGTCTGAAGGTGATCGGCTGGGGCTGGTGTTATCTTTGCACCGTGCTGGATGATTTCTCCCGCTACGTCATGGGCCTATCAGTAATTTTGTGCGCGGGGTCGTTTTCGATCATCAGACCACGAACCTATCGCCGAATAGGATGGCGAATTGGGTTTTGGCCTCGCACCACTCGCGCGGCGGTCGCCTCCACTCTTCGACCGCTCGATTAAGAACA